>NZ_VKKX01000012.1 GCF_008271655.1 Gemmobacter caeruleus | reverse complement strand
TGGTTGCGGGGGCAGGATTTGAACCTGCGGCCTTCAGGTTATGAGCCGAACCTTTTGATTTCCATGACCCCTTTGATTTCAGCAAGTTAGCGAACACGTCTTTGACATTGCGGGGTATTTTGAGAACGCTTGGCGTTTCTGGCCGGATTTGGACGGCTCGATGTCCGCCTAGGAACGCATTCGCGGGTTGACCAGACGTTGACAAGCGATGTTCATCAAACGCGATACACCATCTCTACGTCACGTTGACTGGTCATTACGCGAAGGGCGGAGAGCTGACGCAAACTGCGTCTAATCTTCAGTCATTGTACCTCTGTGTCACAACTGGGTGCTGTCGAACGGACCCAGGTCAATATTCGAGAACGCCTCTATTGCCTGTTTCAGGTCCTTCCCCGCGCGAACCCTTTCCTTGAGATTTTCGAGCGTCTCGCCGCTTTCTGCTGCAGCCACATGCGGGCGTACCTCCTCGAACGCCCGATGGGTCGCCCTTCGAGGCAAGGCTCCCCCCGACATCGAAAATGCTGCCATCTCTGCATCTCGAAGCCCTCGTCGAACGCAGACATGAGCGAGGAGGAGAGGGCCCCCACCCTCCACCGTATTCGGCTCAGATCCTCCTGGCGTGAATATCTGCATCATACGAGAAGGCAAACCCATCACGTGCGCAAGGTCGGGGATCATGCGAATGACAAACTTGCGTGCGTCAGGCGAGAACTCCGCCGAAGCTCCATTCGGCGATATCGTCTGCTGGATTTCTTTCAGTGGCGCGCCGTTCATCCATTGTCGCAGAGTCGCCTCAAGCTTGGGGACCGCGTACCTCGCTTTCTCTTCATCCGATGCCAGGCCTCCGTAGGTCTTCCCAAAGAGATCTTCGAAGGTCGAGCGCTTAATCATTCGGAAAAGGTGGCCCGGATTGGCCTCCATCCATGAGAACATCCACTCGCATATCCCGGCTACCGTCCTTGCCATGTCATCTGGGGCGTCGGCAAGCGCGTCGGACAAAGCTTTGAGCACGTCCTCTGGGAGACCCACCATGGAGGCGAGGTCTCGGTATCTCTGATCCAGCACGACAGCATCTTGATCGGCGCCGGACATGACAGACAGGGCGGCCTCCGTACGGCTCGCGACCCACTGTTCGTCACCCGACTTCCGCTTTAGGAACGCCGTGAGGCTCCGGGACAGATCGAACCGAGGCGAGCCTCCGTCTTCGCCATCTGAGGGTGTTTCCATTAGACGGCTGACAACATAGCGTTCCAGATCTCCGGCGTCCTCCGAATTGTGATGGACACGGTCCATGACGGCTTCGAATGGGTCCTCGAGCACCAAGCACTGATCGGACTGGCTGAAGACCTCCCGGAGCTGCGTCCATTGCTCACCAATCGTTCCCTCTTCATCTGACAGGGGAACAACTTTTCCAGGAACAATCAGCACGATACCCGACGCGCTTTGACCCGCGCGTCCTGCCCGTCCAGCGGCATTCAGCAACGCGGCGGCATCGAGAAGATCGCGACGGTTCGTTTCACGATCGAAGCGGCTGTCTTCAGCGATGATCACCAAATCGGCGGGAAGATTCATCCCCTGCGCCAAGGTCGGGGTTGCTGCGAGTACCCGCAGACCGTCGTCCCTACCGTAAAGCCTCTCCGCCAAATCTCTTTCGTAGGGAAGCAATAGGCCGTGATGCGCCGTGGCAGCGCTTTGCAGAAGACCGTTCTCGACTGCGAGATATACATCTCCCGCGTCTCCCATTTCATCGACTGCCGTCTCGTATAGGTCCTTTTCGGCTGTAGTAAGTTCGGTCGGTGGAGCGTCGATGAGCGCCGATACCTTTTTGGCGATCGACCATGCGTTCGGGATTGACTGAGAGAAGACGAGGGTCCGGAGTCCAGTCTTTGATGCCGATGCCGCGATGTGCGACGCAAGCTCGCCCGAGTTTGGGGTGAGGCTCCAGTAATTGTTCGCCGTCAGCAGAACCCGATGATCCAAGAGCGAAAGCAGGGCGTAATCGTCGCGTTTCATCGAGGCCCATGTCTGTTTCAGACTGAACAAACCTAATGGGGACGCGTGTAGATCCCTCTTGAGCCCTGCAGGCGGAAATTTCGTCGTCTTATTCTTCCACGCCTCCCCTATTTTCTGGTTCAGATGTTCGATCTCGTTTGCCTGATAGACGACGCAGCCCCGCAACTGCCGGGTTGGTTTCCAAACGTCGTCAAGGGGGATTGATCGACGCCCTTTCAGTTCTCCCCCCGTCAGCTCCCCAAGCCATTCAGCGATTTCTGCCGTGTTCTTCATCATCGCCGATAGGAGGACGAGGTCAGCCTCCGGGGCGACTCGCGTGAAGCGAATTAGGCAAAGCATCGCGTCGATGGCTCGTCGATCCCCGTCGGTCTTCGGATGAATCAAATGGCATTCGTCGAAGATCAGCAATCCGACATCCGCGAAGCTATTAGGCTCGATGTGACTCGCGTAGAGGCATGCCTCCGGGGTCATGACGAGTATGTCAGGCAGCTCTTCGAGCAGCGTGCCTTCCTCAAACTCCTCTGCTCGCTGTCCCTTAACGTTGGTGTTCGGGAAGGCGGCCCGCAGATCCCGGGCCGTCTGATCGACCAGCGCATGGGTCGGCGCGAGGAAAACCACCTTCAGGTTTCGCAGGAGAGCTGCGTGGATTTTCAGTTGAGCGGTAGTCGATTTACCTGCGCCTGTCGGAAAGCCAACAGCACAGGATGTGCCCGGTTCGAGATAGCCTGCCCTGATTGCGGCAAGGTGGTTAGTCCAGAGGTATGGCCTCTTCTTCGCGATTCGTGCCATCGAATGATGCCAGCGATCCGCAGGCACACCGGCCGGCGGGTTGATATTGATGACTGCCGCCTCGAGAAGTGCCGAAGTCGCCGTTTCGAGAAGCCGTGCCAGGTGGAACGGGCCTGGAAACGAGGCGATCGGCATCGGCGGCAAGCCTTCGATTGCGATGGCATCGTCTGGTTTCGCTGACTTGGCGACGCCACGAAAGATCGCGGCAGGTCGGTCCCGATCCGCGTCCGGAATGCCTCCCAAAACAGCCGCGAGGGCACGGACGCCTTCGAGAAGTCGATGGTACAACGCATTCGCGGCTCGCGTGCCATCGACGCCTTCGCCAGCGACCAGCTCGGTGACCGGACGTCGCTCCTGGTTGAGGATTGTCCCAATCATTCCACGCGCTAACCAGCCGAGGTTCAGTACGAGTTCGTGCTGAAGCCGATCTTCCGCCGGTGACCGAAGCGCCCGCGCGACTTCGGTGGCGTCGGCAGACGAGCCTGCGATCAAGAAAAGCAGCATTGCGGAGACGTCGGAACTGATCGCGTCCGCTGTGAATGTAGTTGTCCTCGAAGCCAAGCCGAGAAGAGCTTCGGCCTGGTGAACAAGTTGATGCGCGGACGCTGCCACGAAGCTTGCAGCGCGACGGTTTTCGCGCTCAGGACTCGTCGTAACCAACACCTCATTGGTCGCGGCAAGCTTACGCGCGAACGCGATGGTCTCGCTGATGTCGCCCGCAGGGGTCTCGGTATCGCGCAATGCGATGCGGGCCGACACGATCTCAGCAAACGCTTGCGACAGGTGTTCCGGCAACCGATCTCGATCGAGGCCCGGAAGGTCTGGGGCGGATCGAATCAGATAGGCCGTCCTCTCGTCATACATTGATGGCGGCCTCCTCGGCATCGATGATGGCGGTTGCCCTGACCGCGATGCTTTCGAACCAAGGCCGGAGGTTCTGAACTTGGAAGGCCTCCGCCCGGCGACGGTCGATCGCGCCGGAGACTACCGCCTCGTAACCCTTGTAGAGAGCCGTGAGGCCTCTCTCCGAAGCGTGCGTGTCGTCGATCGTCACCGCAACCCTGTAGGCCCGCTTCTCTGTCCACAAGATGGCGGCCACCACGGCATCGGGATTAGGATGCCCAGCACCCGCGAGCAACGTTGAGACACCATCGACGAGTTCGGCATCCCGTCTGCCCGTCTCAAAGTCTTTAAACTCGGGCCAAACCCGATCCCGGACCATAGTTCGAGCGTTCCCCGTTGCCTTCTCCTCAGAGATCACGACACGTGCGATCTCCGTTTCGTCAAACTCTACTAAGAGGCCATCGAGGCCCTTGTCTGCGTGTCGCATATGTGGCGACCGGATCAAGGCGGGCCGACCTGCGCGGTGAGCGGCAATCCAAGAGATGACTTGGAACATCCATCCATCACGATGTGACGGGTCACCACTTGGGCCGACATTGAGGAGGTTGCGCGCACCTTCGTAACCGCCCATTGGGTAGCCAATGTGAACCAGACCGTCCTCGTGCAGAATGCGCTCGGCAACTCGGGCTTGGCCGATGGCCACTCGAGAAAGCAGCCCAGCCAACGCATTTTCGTCTTCAATCCTCCAGGTAGACCCAGTCCACAGCTCACCCTTTCGGATCGGTGTCAGCGCAATTACCATGGTGGTCAGTCATCTCGTTTAGGGTGCAGTACAGCCGAGAGGATATCGACAGGTCGAATATTGAGGGGTGTTCCTGACCCAATGATCATACCGCGGAGGATGGGCCGCAACCATCTGAGTTGCAACTACCGGAGTGGGCCTCGATCCATTCACAATTAAAAGGCAAACACATAGCTACTAACCCAGCGCGCTGGTCCAGTTCGCCCAACCCCTTGTTCTTCCTGCCCGGAACGCCCCTCCCCGCCCCAATTCCACCTTCCTCCTGTATTCCGGTCCCGGCCCCGTGGTCCGACTTGATAGTGGCGCGGGTCTACGCCTGTGTCATCGGGCAAGGAGGCGGGATGGATGGTCAAGAGACTGAAACTGAATGAGAAAACTCTGCGCGAGGCGGAACCGAAGCCCGGCGTCAGCTATCAGATCTTCGACACGGACGTGATCGGCTTTGCGGCCCGGGTGCAGGCTTCCGGGGCGCGGACCTTCACCATCGACTACCGGCACGCCGGGCGGCAGCGGCGGATGACCATCGGGCGCTGGCCGGAGTGGAGCGTCACGGCCGCGCGCGAACGCGCCAAGGAACTGCGCCGCGCCATCGACGAGGGGCAGGATCCTCTGGCGATGCGAGACGAGTGGCGCGGGGCCCCGTGCGTCACGGACATGATCGACCGCTATATCGCCGAGCATCTGCCGAAACTGGCCAAGACGAATGCGGGTGACCAGGTGTCAATGCTGAAGAAGATGGTGGAACCGGCCTGGGGCAACCGGCTGGTGACGGAGATCACCAAGTCCGACGTGGCCAAGTTCCTTGATTTCGTGGCCGAGGGGCGTCCCCGCCCCTGCAAGGCGAAGCCCAAGAACCGGGCCCGCAAGCTGCAGGGTCACAAGCCCACCCCGATCCGCGCCAACCGGATGGGCGAGGTTCTGCGCAAGATGTTCACGCTGGCGATGGAATGGGAATGGCGGACGGACAACCCGGCGCAGGGGTTCCATCGGCGCATCGAACATGCCCGCGAACGTTTCCTGTCGCCCGAGGAACTAACCCGGCTGGCGGCCGTGCTGGATGCCGCCGAGGATCAGCGTGCCGCGGCGATCATCCGCATGTGCATGCTGACCGGCGCGCGAGTGGGCGAGGTGCGCACCGCACGGTTCGAACAGTTCAACCTCGACTACGCCATCTGGTCGAAGCCCGCCTCGACCACCAAGCAGCGCAAGATCCACCGGGTGCCAATCTCGGAGGACGTCGCGGCCATCGTGCGCCTGCGCCAGCACGCGGTACCGCGGGGAAACCCGTGGCTGTTTCCCGGCGAAACTGTCGGCCAGCCGGTGCGGGAAATCCGCCGCTTCTGGGCCAAGGCACAGAAGGACGCCGGGCTGGCCGACGTCAGAATCCATGACCTGCGCCACACCTTTGCCTCCCTGCTGGTCAGTGGCGGCGCGTCGCTGGAAATGATCGGCAAGCTCTTGGGCCACAGTCAGATGCAGACTACCCAGCGCTATGCGCACCTGATGGATTCCCCCCTGCGGGCGGGCGTCGACACGGTGGCCAGCCTCCTGCGCCCGCGGCCGCGCCTCGTGCATGACGCGGCGCAGGACGGGACCGACCTGCCGAAATCAGCCTGATCTTCACACGGTTTCCTCGCCGCGCAACTTGCGCCAGAGCGAGGTCAGCCGCTTGCGGATGGTGCTTTCATCCGGCACCTCGCCCGACTTCGAATTCTGGACGAACCAGTCTTGAACCAGTGCAATCAGCGCGGTCTGGGTGTCGGGCACGCCTCTTTCGAACAGGAATACGGTCAGCCACGCGTACATGGAATCCCAATCGTACCGCGGGCTGGCACCGACGGTGGAGGCCGGGCGCCGCAGCAGATCGCGTTCCTCCTCGAACTGCTGCAGGGATCCCGCCGACAAGAGAAGGTCGGACGACCGGATCAGCACGCCGTCGGGAGGGTCCGTCACTTTGAGCCAGGTCTTGGATCCGGGCGGCATCACGCGCCGCAGCCTCGCCTGTTCGTCGCTCGGGCCGATCCGTCTGAACATCGGCATCAGTTCGGCAATCGGAACCTCGACCAGACCGGCCACGGTCTCATCGCCGCAACTCACTGGCGGAATGCCTGCCAAAACCTGAAGGTGTCCCGCCGCGGCCCAGCCCGCGACGTCGGCCGGGGGACAGCCCCAGCGCACGGCAATTTCGTAGATGGAATAGAAGGCGACGGGCGGCAAAGGCATGAACGAACTCCTCTCAGACATACGGCATCCTTCGGCCAGGGCCATCGGAGTGCGGGTTACAAAAACCCGCCGTGCGAAGCACGCGGGTGGACTGGCTGCAGCCCACGTCGTCGAGGAAAACTGCCTGTAATTGGGCACTCCACCCCAAGAGGGGCGGGACCTGGCTTCGGTTGCCTTGTCGATTCTTATGTTCTGCTCAACCACGAATCTACGCATCCGGAAGGCGAGCGATCAACCAGAATCCTACGCTGGCGCGACGGAACAAAAAAAGAACTTGTGGATATCGTCCAGAACCCCCGGAACCCGACCGGAACGGTCCATTCCGGCAATTCCGGTCGCTGCGAAACCGGCGAAACCGCCTCAGCGCCGCCCAATCAGCCCCAAGCTGACGAAGCGATGGCGACGAAGTGCAGATTGTCGCCAAGAACCGGCGCTTGGGATGCGCTGCGAGGGCTGCGGCAACGCCTGTCGCGTCGCGCGCTATCCGCTGAAAGTCCAATAAAACAAGGGGTGGAATTGGACAGCAGCGGCCAGTTCCACCTTCCGCCTGTCTTCCGGTCCTCGCGCTCTGCTTCGCTGAAACCGCCCCTAGCAGAGGGGCGCGAGGCGAACGGAGCAGCCCATGAAGGACATGCAAAACGACCCGGCGGAGGAGGTCCCTGACCTCCTGGCCGACTGGATCAGCCGCGAGCAGCTGGCCCGCGCACTGGATTTGACCACAGACACTTTGTCGCGGTGGGAGGCCCGCCGCCAGGGTCCGCCCTGCACACGCATAGGTCGTAAGACCTTCTATCGCCGCGCCGCCATCCAGGAGTGGATCAGGGCGCAGGAACAGGCCCACCCGGTGCGCAAGACGCGGGGGCGGTCATGACGATCCACCCCCGCAGTTCCGCCTGGCCCGCCGACCGCGTGGCCGAGGCCCGCGCCGTGATCGCCGATGTCGCGCATCACAGCGATCTCCTGATCCGGCTCGCCTGCAACGTGCTTGCCCAGCATGGCGAGACCCCGGGCGAGCGGGCTGATGCCCAGCGCCTGCTGGTGGTCGTCGATGCGCGGCGGCCGGTCAGCCGCGCCCAGCGCGAGGATCAGGGGAGGGCCGCGCGATGAAGCGCCGTGGCACCCCCGAGGCCGATCTGCAGCGCGCCGTCGTGCAGGCGCTGCGCATCGCCCTGCCCCGCACAGCCATCATCCATCACTGCGCCAACGAGGTGACCGAGGCCGGGCCCCGCGGGGCAAAGCGCCAGGCGATCTTGGTCGGCATGGGCGTCCACGCCGGGTTCGCTGATCTGATGGTGATTTGCGACGGCCGGATCCTGTTCCTCGAGTTGAAGGCGCCAAAGGGGCGGCTACGGCCGGAACAGGAGGCATTTCGTGATGCCGTTCTGGCGCAGAGGTTCGGCTGGGCGCTGGTGCGCAGTCTCGACGACGCGCTGGGCGCGCTGGCCGATCACGGCTTCACCACGCGCATCGCTCCTGCCCCGCGGAGGCCCGCGCCATGAGCCACGAGGCCACCAACTGGGCCATCAAACAGCGCGGGTTGAAGCCCACAACCAAGATCGTGCTCTGGCACCTCTGCGACCGGTTCAACCCCGACTACGGCTGCTTCCCCTCACAGGACCGGCTGGCGCATGACTGCGAGATCAGCCGGTCCACGCTGAACGATCACCTCGGCCAGCTGGAGGCCGTGGGCCTGCTGCGGCGCGTGCCGCGGCTCGATCCGGTGACCAAGCGCCAGCTGCCCACCCGCTACATCCTGGGGTTTGAACCGGGGTTCACACCCGTGGCTGTGGTGCCGTGTCCGGAAATCGGACACGCGGAGGATGAGGGCGCAGAAAGCATCTTTGATGCAGGCGCTTCGCCCTTGGATGCCGCGGCCGACGCCCTGCCGTGTCCGGATTTCGGACACGGGGACTGTGCCGGACCCGTGTCCGATTTTCCGGCCGAGCCGTGTCCGGAAAATCCCGAAAGCCGTGTCCGGATTTCGGACACTAACCCTGTAAGGGAACCTCTAAGTAAACCAGTAAAGGAGGAGGAGGGCGCGCAGGCGCGCGAGGCGATCTCCGATGAGGTTTTCGGAGAGCTGCTCGCGGCGCTGGGCCTCGATCCCGCTGCCCTGCCCGGCTGGTGGCAAGGCTGGCCACCGCGGCTGCACGTCCAGCGCTGGCGCGACGAGCTCGGGCTGACCGAGGCGGAGATCATCGCTGCGGCTGAGGCCTCCCGCGAGGAGCATCCCGAACCGCCCGATGGGCCGAAGGCACTGGACCGGGCGATGCAACGCGCCGCCCAGCGCAAGGTCGAGGATGCGGTCCGGAAGCGCCGGAAGCCCAAGGCCGCCCCCGCCCCGGCGGCGAAACCGATCACGGACCTGCCCGCCTTCTACGCCGATCTGGTCAACTCCGACGGCTACCTGCCGGTCAGCGCGATCAGCAACACGATGCGCGATGCCATGCTGGCCCGCGGGCTGGTCACGGCCCAACGCCTGCGCGAGCGCGGGGTGCGGTGAATGGCATGGTGTCACGTCCCCGGCACGGATTGTCCCTCTGCGCAGGCGGCGGAGGCCTTGATCTGGGCCTCATGCTCGCCGAGGCCAGCTATCACACTCGCGCCTTCGTCGAATGGGAAGACTGGCCGCGCGCCGTCATCATCGCTGCCCAGAGCGCAGGATACTTCGCCCCGGCTCCTATCTGGACCGATCTGCGCAGTTTCGACGCCCGGCCCTTCCGCGGCGCCTTCGACGCCGTCCTGGCCGGATATCCCTGCCAGCCCTTCAGCGCGGCCGGAAAGCGCGGCGGGGCTGACGATCCCCGCCACCTCTGGCCCGAGGTCGCCCGCGTCATCGGCGAATGCCGCCCGGAATGGGTCTTCCTCGAAAACGTCGCCGGGCACGTCACCCTTGGCCTTGAAACCGTCCTACGAGAGCTTTGGGGCTTGGGCTACACGCCTGCGGCGGGCCTATTCTCGGCGGACAGGTTCGAGGGAAAGGAAACGCTCCAGTGGAGCGTTTCCCCCGAGAACGGCGCGCCGCACGAGCGCCTGCGGATATTCATCCTGGCCCACACCGATGAGCCTACATCCCGGCACCGGCCGCTACAACCCGGCCGGGAACAGCGATTTCACGAGGAAGGCGGAAGCGCTGGCGCTGGGCATCGCGAAGGCTATGCCGAACCACTGGCCGACCCCGGCGGCGCAGAACTGGAAGGGCAGTTCCGAGGCCAGCATCACCCGTACCGACGGCAAGTCCCGAATGGACCTCCTGCATTACCGGGCGGAGCAGGGCTTCATCCGCCCGGTCCCGGCGACCTCGCCGGATGGGCGGCGGTCCTCGCATCACGCCCCGATCTCGCGCCCGCTCTGGGCTTCGATGATTGCCTCGCATGGGCGCGTCGTCTCGCGGCGGATCCTGAAGGGCCGGGCGCGGCGGCGGCTGAACCCGCTCTTCGTCGGATGGCTGATGGGCTGGCCCATCGGGCACGCGCTCTGCGCCTGCTCGGCAACGGAGTTCACCCTCTGGCAGCAGCACATGCGTGGCGCTCTCTCGCAGCTGCCCATGGCCTCGGGCCCGTGGATCTGGCGACCGACCGATGCGGCCCCGCGCCCGGCGCAGATGGATTTCCTTGAAGGATTGCAGCGATGAGTTTTCAAGGTCGCGTCAGCGGCACCAGGATCAAGCGCGCGCTGGGCGTACAGTCAGTGCTGGAATGGGCGTTCCGAATCGAACAAGCGCAGCTGGAACTGCCGCTGCCCGCGGACATAACGGAAGAAGGTTTCGGCTTCGGCCTGGAATACGTCCTCCTCCAACGCGCCATGCTGGGCTGCAAGATCGACGGCGGCCAGCACAAGATCGGCGGCTACACGCACGAGGACGCCGAGGTGATCGCCGCCACCGTCGCCGGGATCCCCGACATCCTCGGCGGCAAGCGCATGGCAATCCGCGTCGCCGAACTGGCCCGCGCCGGGCTGACCCCGGACTGGATGCCCGGCGCCGTCCCACGCTGCGTGCCGATCATCGTTAAGCAGAACCAGCACGGCACGCATGCGGGGGCCATCGTCGTAGGCACGGAGCGCATCCGTGTTCGTGGCCCGGGCGCGCGCGCCACTTGGAAAACCATCGACATCCTCGCCTGCCCGGTCACCTTCTCCCCCCATCCGCAGCAGATCGCTGCCGCCCGGCGTGGCTATGACGACTGGTGGCAGGCGCTGGGTTGGGTCCGCGAGGGACTTATCGCGGGCGGGATGCTGCGGGAGGTCGAGGTGACGGTAGCGATGCCGAAGGCGCGGCCGTGGGAAAGATCACAGCCAAGCCGCTGTTAGCGGCTGGATTTCGCCCTCCGGCTGAAATACCGTCTGGAAAAGACTTACCGCGGGGCAGATTTCACAATGGCATCAATCGACAACGGCTCGGACCTCGGCATTGAAGCCGCCCTTTTCAAAGCCGCCGACAAGCTGCGCGGCAATATGGAGCCGTCGGATTACAAGCACGTTGCCCTTGGTCTGATCTTCCTCAAGCACATCTCGGACGGGTTCGAGATGAAACGCCAGGCGCTGCTGACCGAATACCCCGAGGGCGCCGAGGATCCCGACGAATACCTCGCCGACAACATCTTCTGGGTGCCGCAGGAGGCGCGCTGGTCCCACCTGCAGGCCAGCGCAAAGCAGCCGACCATCGGCAAGCTGATCGACGAGGCGATGATTGCCATCGAGAAGGTGAACCCGTCCCTCAAGGGCGTCCTGCCCAAGGACTACGGCCGCCCCGCGCTCAACGCCGTCATGCTGGGCGAGCTGATCGACCTGATCTCAGGCATCGCACTGGGCGAGGGCAAGGACAAGGCGCGCGATCTGCTGGGCCGGGTCTATGAATACTTCCTAGGCCAGTTCGCGGGCAGCGAGGGCAAGCGCGGGGGTGAGTTCTACACCCCCCGCTCGGTCGTGCGCACCATGGTTGAGATGCTGGAACCCTACAAAGGCCGCGTCTATGACCCCTGCTGCGGATCGGGCGGCATGTTCGTGCAATCGGAAAAGTTCGTCGAGGCGCACGGCGGTCGTCTGGGCGACATCGCCATCTACGGGCAGGAATCGAACTATACCACGTGGCGGCTGTGCAAGATGAACCTGGCCGTGCGCGGGATCGACGCCGACATCCGCTGGAACTCCGAAGGCACCTTCCACAAGAACGAACTGCCCGACCTGCGCGCCGATGTGATCCTGGCCAACCCGCCCTTCAACATCTCGGACTGGGGCGGTGAGCGACTGCGCGAGGATGCGCGCTGGAAATACGGCATCCCGCCCGCGGGCAACGCGAACTTCGCCTGGCTGCAGCACATCCTGCACCACCTGTCACCCACTGGCACGGCGGGGGTGGTGCTGGCCAATGGCTCGATGTCCTCCACCCAGTCGGGCGAGGGCGAGATCAGGAAGGCCATGATCGAGGGTGAGGTGGTGGATTGCATGATCGCCCTGCCGGGGCAGCTGTTCTATTCCACCCAGATCCCGGCCTGCCTGTGGTTTCTGGCAAAGGACAAGTCGAACGGCATCGCGCGCGACCGCAAGCTGCGCGACCGGCGCGGCGAGGTGCTGTTCATCGACGCCCGCAAGCTGGGCTTCATGGTGGACCGCACGCGGAAGGAGTTCTCCGATGCCGACATCGCCCGCATCGCCGACACCTACCACGCCTGGCGGCTGGGTGAGGGTTATACCGACGTGCCGGGCTTTTGCAAATCCGCTAGCCTTGAGGAAATCCGGTCCCACGGCCACGTCCTGACCCCGGGCCGCTATGTGGGGGCCGAGGCAGCGGAGGAGGACGAGACGCCCTTTGCCGACCGTTTCGCGGCTTTGCAGGAGCAATTGGAGGCGCAGTTCGCCGAGGCGGAGGAACTGACGGGGACCATCCGGGCGCGGCTGGCGGGGGTTAGGTTCGAATGAACTCGTTCACGACTCGCAAGATTGGCACCCTTGGGCGTGTTGTGACCGGAAAGACTCCGAGCACTGCAAACGACGATTACTTCGGCGGTCCTTATCCATTTATCACAATTCCTGATCTCGATGGTCGTGTAGTAATTGATTCGTCGGCTCGAACACTGTCCCAAACAGGCGCAGGCGCAATCAAGTCGTCATTGCTGCCCGCTGGATCCGTGATGATGTCGTGCATCGCGACAGTTGGGAAGTGCGGGATTACGGCTCGCACGAGCTTTACCAATCAACAGATCAACAGCGTAATCCCAAACGAAGATGTCGATGCCCAATTTCTTTACTACGCTTTTCGGGAGATCGGTCATGTGCTGGAACGATCCGGAGGTGGTGGATCGGTCTACACCAATGTGTCGAAAAGCAGATTCTCCGACATTGAGCTGCTCGTGCCACCCCTCCCCGAACAACGCGCGATTGCTGCCACCCTCGGGGCGCTGGATGACAAGATCGAGCTGAACCGGAAGATGAACGCCACGCTGGAGGCCATGGCGCGGGCGCTGTTCCGCGACTGGTTCGTCGACTTCGGCCCCACCCGCGCCAAGATGGAAGCCCGCGCCCCCTACCTCTCCCCCGACCTCTGGTCCCTCTTCCCAAACCGCCTCGACGCCGAGGGCAAGCCGGAGGGGTGGGAGGTGCGCTCGGTCTATGACTTCGCCAACGTCGTTTACGGCGCCCCTTTTGCGTCGAAGCAGTTCAACACAGATAGCGCTGGAATTCCGCTGATCCGTATCAGGGACCTCGCCACCCACGAACCCGGTGTGTGGACAGAAGAGGTTCACCCCAAAGGCCATCTGATCGAACCCGGAGATATTGTGGTCGGCATGGACGGCGAGTTTCGTTTGCACGTCTGGAAAGGCGCGCCCGCTTGGCTGAACCAGCGCGTATGCCATTTTGAACCGCGGCCCGGTGTTCCGACAGCATTCTTGGCCGAAGCCCTGATCGAACCTCTCGCGTTTTTCGAACGTGGCAAAGTCGGCACGACGGTTATCCATCTCGGCAAGGGCGACATCGACACCTTCCGGCTGCTTCACCCGGGAACGGAACTGCTATCTGCATTCGGCGAGATCGCCCGGTCGTTGATCGATGCAACAGTGAAGAACGCAACCGAATCCCGCACCCTCGCCCAGACCCGCGACCTCCTCCTCCCGCGCCTGATGTCGGGGGAATTGCGGGTGGCAGACATCAATTCCGAAGAGGCGGAACACGCATGACAGAGGGTTCAAGAGCCAACCTCAAGCGGGCCATCGTCTCCCGTCTGGACAGCATCGCCGAGGAACATCGCCTAGGCCATCAAGCCGCCTATGCCAACAGATACAAGATGCGGTCGCTCCATGATGCACCGATCGAGCTGATGTTCGAAAAGCACCCCGAAACCGAGCCTCATCTGTGGGCGCTGGCAGCGCAAGTCGCCGCGATTCCTGAAGGCTCCCTCGTTGCAGAGCCTTATCCAAAGGCGGACCTCTACAAAGTTCCGGCGAAGGGCGGCGGCATGCAGTATGGACGCCATTCCGCACTGGAAGACATGACCTTACTCGGCCGAGCCGATCTGGTCCGTTTCACCCTGCGCAGTGTCGCGGATCTTGATGTTGTCCTGTCGGCCGTCATGCAGGCGAAGCGTCAAGTTAGCGGTGGCGACTGATGGAGTGTCGGGCGAATGAGTAGCGATTGGTATCCGGGCATCGAGCAGTTCTGCGACCATTGGAAACATGCCCCGATGCTCCAACAGACATTTGAAACGCTGAAACAGACCTTTGCCGATGGCAATGATGCATGCATTGACGCTTCAAAAAGCCTTGTCGAATGTGCTTGCCGTGTCATCATCGAGACCCTGGATGATCCCGTGAACCCAATCAAGGATTGGAAAAACAGCCCAATCAAAGGTGAGAGCCCAAGCTTTAACAATTGGGTGTCGGCTGGCCTTATGCTGCTGGAAATCCAATCAGTCCGCGATGATCCATTCAGCAAGGTGATTTCAAGGCATTTCGATCTGGTGGACGCCTTGGGAAAGTTCCGGGACAAAGCAGGACCAGTAAGCCACGGCAAAGAAGGCTTCGCAAAAAAACTTTCAGCCCACCACCGCCGGGCAGCAGTGCTTGCCGCTGATGCGCTCGTGACGTTCCTGCATGAGGCTTATCTCGAGCGCGAATCCGATCCAGGCACTACGCTTGAGCCTTACGAACGTTTCCCCAACTCGAATGCCCTCATCGATTTTCACGTCGAGGCTGAGGCTGCCAGCAGTGAGGATGGGTGGCTGGATGTAACCCTGCGACTGCCGGGGGGAGAAACGCTGGACCTCACGGTAGAGCCCTCCCGCCTGCTTTTTGGCGTCGATCGTGAAGCCTACAAATATGTGCTGGGTTTGTGCCGTGATGCTTCGCTGCCTCCCGTGACAGACGATGAGGAGGCGGCCTGATGGCGACCCTGACCGAAGCGGAAGTCGAAGCCGTCCTGCTCGATCAGTTGGGCGCGCTGGGCTATGTTTGCCTGAACGATTCGGTTTCGGGCCCAGACGGCCATACACCCGAGCGCGACGCATACTCCGACACGATCCTTGCCGGGCGCCTCCGCGAGGCAATGGCGCGGCTGAACCCGCAAATTCCCGAGGATGCGCGTGAGGATGCGTTGCGGCGCGTGGTGGCCAGCGACCGCCCCTCGCTGATCGAGGAGAACCGTCGCCTGCATCGGTTCATGATCGAGGGCGTTCCGGTGGAATATCGGGCCGAGGATGGCACGATCCGCGGCGATGCCGTGCGGCTGGTGGACCCTGAGGATGCGCTGAACGACTGGCTGGCCATCGCGCAGTTCACTGTGATCGAGAACGGCAACAACCGGCGCCCGGATGTGGTGGTGTTCCTGAACGGGCTGCCGGTGGGCGTGATCGAGGTGAAGAAGCCGGGGGCAGAGACGGCGACACTGGGTGCGGCCTTCAACCAGCTGCAGACCTACAAGACCCAGATCCCATCACTGTTCCGGGCCAATGCGGTGCTGGTGACGACCGACGGTATCCAGGCCCGCATCGGCTCGCTGACCGCCGATCTGGAACGCTTCATGCCGTGGCGCACGACCGATGGCGCCGATGTTGCGCCCAAGGGCGCGCCGGAAATGCCGGTGCTGATCGAGGGGGTGTTCGGACGCGGGCGGCTGCTGTCGCTGATGCGCGACTTCACGGTCTTCGGCGACACGCCCGGCGGGATTGCCAAGATCATCGCGGGCTACCACCAGTTCCACGCCGTAAAGCGGGCCGTGACCAGCACGGTAGACGCCAGCCGTTCCGGGGGCGACCGCAAGGTTGGGGTTATCTGGCACACGCAGGGGTCGGGCAAGAGCCTGCTGATGGCTTTCTATGCCGGGCAGCTGGTGCGCGAACCGGCAATGGAAAATCCGACCATCGTTGTCATCACCGACCGGAACGACCTGGACGACCAGCTCTTCGGCACCTTCTCGATGTGCCGCGACCTGATCCGCCAGACGCCGGTTCAGGCGGATAGCCGCGAAGATCTGCAGCACGCCCTCTCGCGCGCATCGGGCGGGGTGGTGTTCACCACCATCCAGAAGTTCGCACCGGAGAAGGGCGAGGTCTACCCGAAGCTTACCGACCGACGGAACGTGGTGGTGATCGCCGACGAAGCGCACCGCAGCCAATACGGGTTCAAGGCGCGGATCGAGAAGACCGGCGAGATCACCTACGGTTTCGCCAAGCACCTGCGCGACGCGCTGCCGAATGCGTCCTTCATCGGATTCACCGGCACGCCGATCGAGCAGGACGATGTGAACACCCCGGCAGTGTTCGGCCACTACATCGACATCTACGACATCAGTCGTGCTGTCGAAGACGGGGCGACGGTACCGATCTACTACGAAAGCCGCCTCGCGCGCATCGAGCTTCCCGAGGAGGAAAAGCCGAAGGTCGATGCCGAGATCGAGGAGCTGACCGAGGACGAAGCAGTCAGCGAACAGGAACGGCTGAAGCGGAAGTGGTCCACGGTCGAGGCGCTTGTCGGGGCAGAGAAGCGGCTGCGCATGGTTGCCGAGGACCTCGTCGCCCATTTCGAGGCGCGCGTGCAGGCGATGGACGGCAAGGCCATGGTGGTCTGCATGAGCCGCCGCATCTGCGTCGACCTCTACAACCAGATTGTCGCCCTGCGGCCAGACTGGCATTCCGACGACGACAATGCTGGGCTGGTGAAGATCGTGATGACCGGATCATCCTCGGACCCGGAAGCTTGGCAACCCCATATCGGCAGTAAGGCCCGGCGCGACTTGCTGGCCAAGCGGGCGAAGGATCCGAAAGACCCGCTTAAGCTGGTGATAGTGCGCGACATGTGGCTGACCGGCTTCGACAGCCCCTCGATGCACACGATGTACATCGACAAGCCGATGCGGGGCCACGGGCTGATGCAGGCGATTGCCCGCGTAAACCGCGTATTCCGCGACAAGCCCGCGGGGCTGATCGTCGACTATATCGGCATCGCCCAGAACCTGAAGTCCGCGCTGGGCCAGTATTCCAAGGCGGACCAGGAACAGGCGGGGATCGACGAAGCGGAAGCTGTCGCCGCACTGCTTGAGCGGTTGGATGTCGTGCGCTCCATGTTCCATGGTTTCGACTACTCGGCTGGATTGACCGGCACCCCGCACCAGCGGCTCGTCGCCCTGGCAGAGGCGTTGAACTGGATCCTCGCCGGGCAGGACGAAGCCGCCCAGCGCGAAACCGACAAGGAGGCGAAGAAGGCAGCGCACCGCCGATACCCGGACGCAGTGCTGGCGCTCTCCAAAGCATTCGCCCTTTGCTCCGCCAGCGATACGGCCCGCGATGTCCGCGACGAGGTGGGCTTCTTCCAGACCGTGCGAGCCGCGATGGTCAAGGCGGTCGACAGTTCAGGTACGTCGGCAGCCGACCGCGACCTCGCAATCCGCCAGATCGTCAATGCTGCCGTCGCCTCGACCGAGATCGTCGACATTCTGTCGGCGGCCGGGCTGTCTTCGCCGGACATTTCCATCCTGTCGGATGAGTTCCTCGCCGAAGTCGGCCAGATGGAGAAGAAGAACCTCGCCCTGGAGGCACTGAGGAAACTGCTGAACGACGAAATCCGATCGCGCAGCAAGAGCAACGTAATCGAGACCCGGAAGTTCTCGGAGCGGCTTGAGGAAGCTATCGCCCGTTATCACACAAACGCCATCAGCACCGTTGAGGTTCTGCAGGAACTGATCGCGCTGGCCAAGGAAGTGCGCGAAGCGCGGAACCGCGGCGAAGAAACCGGGCTATCCGCCGAGGAAATCGCCTTCTATGACGCCCTTGCTGATAACCAGAGCGCGGTCGAAATCCTCGGTAATGATCAGCTTAAGATTATCGCCCATGAACTGCTCAAAGGGCTCAAGGCCAATGTCAGCATAGACTGGGCCCATCGAGACAGCGCTAGGGCAAGATTGCGAGTGCTCGTGAAGCGCATCTTGAGGAAGTATGGTTATCCGCCGGACCTCGAGGATGCCGCAGTGCGCGGTGTTCTGGCGCAGGCCGAGGCGATGCTGTCGGAAATGTCGGGGTCATAAATCGTGGATACCAAGCTGATCCGAGTTCTTCTATCACTTCTGGCCCTTGCGGCTGCTTCCCCTGCGCTTGGACAGAGCTTCTCCTGTCGAATTGGCACGCAGCCCGCATGCCTGGACTACGGTGACAAGGTCTGCTCGAGCAGCGGCATGTGCGTCGACCGTAACGCAGCCTGCTTCGATCAGTATCAGTGCAACTACGAGGGTTTCACCTGCAAATCAAACGTCACCGAATGCGTCGAAGCACATGACTCCCTGCTGCGAAAACAGAATGAGCTGGTCGACGATTTCAATGAGAACCTTGAGATTGCCAAGAGAATGGCAGCGCGCTTGGACGACATCGAAAGCTGCCTGATCTATGCTAGTACCCTCGAGGCTGCGAAGCGATGTGCGCCATGAACCCGAAGCTGAAGATCATGATCATGATCATGATCATGATCATACGATGAAAACCGTGCCCCTAGCAGAAACAATTGGTCGGTTGCGGTATTTTGGGGAGCAGTTTCTGCATGGCGCCTTTTAACTGGCTGTTCGGCCGCACCCCAAAACCGATCCAACAGAACCAGCCCGCACCCTTGGAGGAATTTCGGCCATCTCCGATCATCCGTGCTCCCGCCAGACCAGCATTATCGCACGCGGTCAGGGTGCCGGAGGGCAGCTTCCGCTTCGTCGCGCTGGATGTCGAAACCGCTTGCAGTGATGCCGCCAGCATCTGCCAGATCGGCCTGGCCTGCGTTCAACCCGACAACCAGATCCAGACCTTTTCCATGCTGGTCAATCCCGGCACCAGGTTCGACGCCTTCAACATCCAGCTCCATGGCATTGGCCCGGACCATGTGGCGGATGCACCGCGGTTCCCTGACGCCTTGGATGCTTTGCTCCCTTTGCTGTCGCGCCACCATCTCATCCAGCATAGCAACTTCGACAAGCAGGCAATGAATGCCGCCTGCAGTTTCTGCGGCATCGACGCCCCTGACCTGCGCTGGGCCGACAGCGTCCAGATCGCGAGACGGGCGTGGCCCGAGTTGAAGGGTAACGGCGGGCACGGATTGGCGAACCTCACGCGAACGCTTAACCTTCAGTTCCACCACCATGATGCAGGCGAAGATGCCCGCGCAGCCGCATTGGTCGTGCTGCACGCCGAGCTTCATCTTCGCCTTCCGTTTGAAGAACTGATCAAACCGGCCGCCAGAAAGAGCTACTCAGCCGCGATCACCATGGACGGCGACCCGATAGGCGTACTGGCCGGGCCTGTGGTGGTCTTCACCGGCGCATTGGGCATGTCCAGAAGCGAAGCAGCCGAGCTTGCTGCCCGCGCAGGTATGTCCGTGAAGGCTGGCGTGACCAAGGAGACGACCCATTTGGTTGTAGGTGACCAAGATTTGAGCGTGCTTGCCGGGCACACTAAGAGCAGCAAGCACCGGAAGGCCGAAGACATGCGGAGGGCGGGGCATCCCATCCGCATTATTGGCGAGAGCGCCTTCAAATCCCTCGTGGCCAAATCGAAAGCAAGCTGATCCCCCCTCCTCTGGTTCCTCCTCGGCCCGGAACGTATGCGGGGGGGCGCAGCGCGGCGGTTCGCTAGCGTGAGGCATTTTCACCGGGGAAGCCAGGCGGAAGCCACCTTGCGACCCGGAGCCGAAAATCTTTAGTCAGATGGGTAATCCCCCCCGAAAGTAAGGGGCTGCATAAGTAGAATTTTCTCGGCAAGATGAACGAGGAGATTCTGAATGAAGACAAGCAGATACACTGAAGCGCAGATCCTTGCTATCCTGCGCCAGGCCG
>NZ_VKKX01000022.1 GCF_008271655.1 Gemmobacter caeruleus | reverse complement strand
CAAAACCAGAAACATCCAATGCCAGCAGATATGCACCGTTATGTGTCCGACTTCGGTCCACAAGCCATTGAAAGACCAACCCATTTTGACGGTAGGACACATAAGAAAACGGGGCACAAAAGATCCATTATGTGGCGCGCCACATAATGGACCAGGATCAGCGCCGAGGCATTGATCTCCAGCGCGCGCTTCACCACCTCGCGCGGATAGACAGGCACGTGATCGACCGTGCCGCGCGCCTGCTCCTCATCGGCGATCAGCACATTCTTGCGGTCGAGGAACAGGATGCGGAACTGCTCTGTCTCGCGATGCGCCATGGCGGTGTGGCAGTAATCCAGCAACGCATCCCACGAGGACAGGACCGGCCGCTGCATCACCCGCGCCCGCGCCATGCGCTGCGCCGCCGCCTCAACGATCTTCAATTCCTGCACCACCGCCTCGCCCACGCCCTTGACCGCCATCAACCGGGGCACCGGGGCGGTGACGACCCGGTTGAAATCGCCAAAGGTTTCCAGCAGGAGCCGCGCCAATGGCTTCACATCCTGCCGGGGTATGGCGCGAAACAACACCAGCTCCAGCAATTCGTAATCGGGCATCGCCGCCGCGCCCCCCTCCATGAAGCGGCTGCGCAGGCGTTTGCGGTGATCGGCGATATAGGAGGGCAGACGCCCGACCAGCGCCGCGCCATCGGCCTCATCCGCGTCGCCGGGCGGGGCGAACAGCGGCAGCGGGGCTTCGGCAAAGGCGGGCGGGCGATGTCTCATGCCCCCAGCCTGAAGCGCAATGGTTAAGATGCGCTTAACCGCGGCCTTTCATCTGTTCCAAAATATCCTCGGGGGTGAATGCCCGCAGGGCAGAGGGGGCAGACAGCCCCCTGCGGCCTCACCGCAGCGTTTCGGCCGGGCTGTTGAGGAATGCCAGCGTCTCCTCCAGCACACCCTCGGCGATATCGCGGCCGATGATCACGATGCGCGACTTGCGGTCGCCCTTCGGGGCGCGGGCCAGCTTCACCGGCGGATCAAAGACATGCTGCACGCCATGGATGGCATAGGGCTCATTCTCGCCTTCCAGCCAGATCAGCGCCTTGAACCGCAGGATATCCGGGCCGCGCAGCTGGATCAGCGTGTCGATCCAGATATTGAACAGGCCCGGATGGATCGGATGGTCGATCACCGCCGAAACCGACCGGATCCGGTCGTCATGCTTTGCGGCCCAGGGCTGTGTCGCGGTGAAGGCCGCGCCGAACAGCCCGTGCTGCGAACCAAAGCTGGTCAGGGCGGGCAGCGGCTTGGGCACGGCGGCGGCATTGACCCAGGCCTCGGCCTGTTCGGCCTTGGCCAGCGTCTTCGGCACGCCCAGATCGAACAGCGCGCCGGCGGGCACGCGGCCCTTGTCGGCCACGATCTGCCGCGCGGTCGGGGCGATGCCACGCAGGCGGCGGGCGAAATCCTCCAGCGCGGCGGGGGTCACCAGATCGGCCTTGGTGATCACGATCAGGTCGGCCATGGCGACCTGCGCCACCGCCTCGAACCCCTTGTCCAGCGTGGCCGGCCCATGGGCGGCATCAGCCAGCGTCACCACGCCATCCATGCGATACCCGGCGGCCAGTGCCTCCTCCACCAGCAGCGTATGCAGGATCGGCCCGGGATCGGCCAGGCCCGAGGTCTCGATCACCACGCGGTCGAACCCGGTCTGCCCGGCCTTGCGCCGCGCCAGCAGATCGCTCAGCGCCCGGGTCAGGTCACCCCGCACCGCGCAGCACATGCAGCCCGATTCGAGCAGCACCATTTCCTCGGTGGTTTCCACGATCAGATCGTGATCCAGCCCGACATCCCCGAATTCGTTGATCAGCACCGCCGCGCGCCCCATGGCCGGATCGGCCAGCAGCGCGTTCAGAAGCGTGGTCTTGCCCGCCCCGAGATAGCCGGTGATCAGCGTGACGGGCAGGCGTTTGTCGGGTTTGGCGGGCATGTCGGCATCCTTGGTCTGGAAGCGCGACCCTAGCGTCACGACGCCGCGATTGCCAGCGGGGGCTTGACGCGGGCCGGCCGCCCATGCAGCAATCGCGGCGATGGTGCCCGGTATCAAGGCCGGGTGAAAAGGGAACGCGGTGCAAACCCGCGACTGCCCCCGCAACTGTAAGCGGCGAGCGCCCTCCAACCGCCACTGGCCCCCTCGGGCCGGGAAGGCGGAGGGCGCCCCGACCCGCAAGTCAGGAGACCTGCCATCGAAACCAGAAACCAGTCCCGGGCGGGGTGCCCCGGAAGGAGGAAAGATGACCAGCGTTCCGCGCGATTTTCGCGCATCCCGGGCCGTGAACCCGCCGGTTTCGGCGCAAATGGTGCTGCGGCTTTGCCTTGATTGTCCGCATCGCGGCGGGGCCTGCCTGCCGGGGCTGCGGCTGATGCAGAAACTGGCGCAGGCCGTGGGGGCCGCGCGCATGGGGCCAGAATTCGAAATGTCGGGCAACCTGCGCTCCGATGCCTGCGGGCGTGACTGCCAACTGGCCTGGCGGGTGGCTGAGAGCGGCGCCTGGGTCTTTGGCGATGTGGCCGAGGGCTGCGATCTGGAGGCGATGATGGCCCATGCGGCGGGGCAGGAGGGCGCCTTGCGCCCCGGTCAGGTGCCCGGCGCGGCGGCGGTGCTGGTCACGCGGGCCGGGCGGCTGAGCTGACGCTCAGCGCCCGGTCAGCCAGTTGCCCAGCCGCGCCAGGCGCGAGGTCTGCGTCAGCCCCAGATCCGCCTCGCGCCGGTCGGCGCCGTTCAGCAGCGCATACATCCCCCGCACCCCCAGCCAGCGCGCGGGTTCGGGTTCCCATTTTCGGGTCGGGCGGTTGACCCAGGGCAGGCGGGTCAGGCCGGTATCGCGGCGCAGCACCAGATCGGCCAGCGTGCGCCCGGCCAGGTTCGATGTCGAAACCCCGACCCCGACATAACCGCCGGCAAAGCCAAGCCCGGTGGCCGGGTCAAAGCCCAGCGTGGCGCACCAGTCGCGCGGCACGCCCAGCACGCCGCACCAGCCATGGTCGATCCGCACCCCGCGCGCGGCAGGAAAATGGCGGTGCAGGATGGCGGTCAGCCGGCGCAGCGTTTCCGGGTCCGGGGTGCCGCTCTCGTCGAGGCGCGAGGCAAAGCGATAGGGCACGCCGCGCCCGCCCACGGCGATGCGCCCCTCGCGCGTGCGCTGGCAATAGCAATAGGCATTGGCGAAATCCCCGAGGATTTCATGCCCGTCCCAGCCGATTTCGGCCCAGACCTTGGGTGGTAGCGGCTCGGTCACGATCTGCGCGGAATTGAGCGGCAGCCAGTCGCGGCGATGGCCGGGCAGGGTGGCGGTAAAACCCTCGGTCGCCCGCAGGATCACCGGCGCGCGCACCACGCCCTGTGCGGTTTCCACCCGGCCGGGGCCATAGCGCAAGACCTCGGTCCCCTCGACGATGCGGGCGCCGGCGCGTTCCACCGCGGCGGCCAGCCCGCGCACCAACTTGGCCGGCTGCACGCGCGCGACGCCCGTGACGATCATGCCGCCCAGCGTGCCGGGAATGGCCACGCGGGCGCGCGCCTCGGCGGCGGAGATCGCGCGGACGCGGCCTTCCTCGCCCCAACTGGTGCGATGCGACACCTCGTCATGCAGGCGGCCCAGTTGCGCGGGGGTGGTGGCCACCATCAATTCATCGGTGCGGCGGATATCGGCGTCGATCCCCTCGGCCTCGGCGACGGCGATCACCTCGTCCACCGTGCCGTTCATCGCGGCGACCATGGCACGCACGGCCTCGGCCCCGTGGCTGCGGGCATAGCGTTCCTGCGACCAGGCGAAGCCGCCGGTCAGCCAGCCGCCATTGCGCCCCGAGGCGCCAAAGCCCGCGAAATCCTTTTCGATGACCAGCACATTCAGCGACGGGTCGGCCTGCCGCAGATACCAGGCCGTCCAAAGCCCGGTATAGCCCGCCCCGATGATCGCCACATCGGCGGTCGTGTCGCCCGCCAGGGCCGCGCGGCGGTCGGGCAGGCCGATATCGGCATACCAGAACGACACGCCGCCCAGGGCGCGCGGGGTCATTGCCCCGGCTCGGTTTCGCGCAGGACGGCGGTGCTGACCTCGGTTGATTTCAACATGTCTTCCAGCGTCAGCGATTCGATGATCAGCAGGTAAGACCAGAACACTTCGGCAAAGACCTTGCGGATGCGGCAGGTCGCCTCGTCGCTGCAATCCTCGCAGCGTTGATAGGACCGCCGCGACAGGCAGGGCAGCGGCGCGATCGGCCCGTCGATCAGGCGCAGCAGTTCCGAAAGCGAGATGTCGCGCGGCGCCTGGACCAGCGTATAGCCCCCCGCCCGCCCCCGGGTGGAGGCGATGACGCCGGCATTGCGGATTTCCAGCAGGATATGTTCGAGAAACCGCTTTGGCGTGCCGGACCGCCGGGCGATTTCCTCGATGGTCAGCGCCTGGGGCACGGGCTGGGCGGCCTCATCGGCCAGGGCCAGCAGGGCCTTCAGCGCATATTTCATCTTCTGCGTGATCATAGTGATTCCGTAAGGGCAAAGCCGCGCGGAATCAATCGGATGCTGGGGCCGGGCAAAAGATTCAGATGCTCAGCGCGGCTTGCAGCGCCTCGCGGGTCAGCCCCTCTTTCGGATGCGACAGGTTCACCGCGCCGCGCTTGAGGACGTAGAAGTGATCGCCCAGGCCAAAGGCGAAATCGAAATACTGTTCGACCAGGATGATCGCCATGTCGCCCTTGGCCTTGAGATAGTCGATCACCCGGCCGATCTGCTGAATGATATTGGGCTGGATGCCCTCGGTCGGTTCGTCCAGCAACAGGACCTTGGGCCGCATGATCATCGCCCGCGCGATGGCAAGCTGCTGTTGCTGCCCGCCCGACAGATCGCCGCCGCGCCGGTGGCCCATGTCCTTCAGCACCGGGAACAGGTCATAGATCTCGTCCGGCACGCGATGTTCGGATTTCGGCAGCAGCGAAAAGCCGGTTTCCAGATTCTCGCGCACCGTCAGCAGCGGAAAGATCATCCGCCCCTGTGGCACCACCGCCAAGCCGCGCCGCGCCATTTGTTGCGCGGGCAGAACGGGCAGCGCCTCGCCATCCAGCGTGACCGTGCCGCCCGACCGCGGATGCGTGCCCGCCAGCGCCTTCAGGAGCGAGGTCTTGCCCACCCCATTGGTGCCCATGACACAGGTCACGACCCCGGCCCTTGCCTCCAGGTCGATGCCGTTCAGGATCTGGCTGCCGCCGTAATGCAGGGTCAGCCCTTCGGTTGTCAGCATGTTCAACGCCCCAGATAGACTTCGATGACTTGCGGGTTCTTGGTGACGTGGTCGAGGCTGCCCTCGGCCAGCACCGAACCTTCGTGCAGCACGGTGACCTTGCAGTTCAGCCGGCGAATGAACTCCATGTCATGTTCCACCACGACGACGGCGCGGGTCTTTGCCAGCTCGACCAGCAGCGCGGTGGTCTGTTCGCGTTCCAGAAAGCTCATCCCCGCGGCCGGCTCATCGACCAGCAGAAGGCGCGGCTCCTGTGCCAGCAGCATGGCGATTTCCAGCCATTGCTTCTGGCCATGCGACAGCTCGCCCGCCTTGCGCGCCAGATGATCCTGAAGCCCGACCTGTTCGGCCAGTGCGGCCACCTTGGCGCGATCCTGGCCGGTTTCGCGCCAGAACAGCACCCGCCACGGCGCGCGCTGGGCCTTGAGCGCGAGGATCAGGTTTTCGGATACGCTCTGATCCTCGAACACGGTGGGGCGCTGGAACTTGCGGCCCACACCGGCGCGGGCGATCTGCGCCTCGGACATCCTGAGCAGTGATCTGGGCACCTCGCCAAAGGTCACCGTGCCTTCGTCGGGGCGGGTCTTGCCGGTGACGATATCCATGAAGGTGGTCTTGCCGGCGCCGTTCGGGCCGATCACTGCGCGCAATTCCTGCGGGCCGATGGTGAAGGACAGGTTGTTGATGGCGCGGAACCCGTCAAAGGTGACGGACACGCCCGAAACCTCCAGCAGGGATGTGATGCGCGGGGGGGCGATCGTGGTCATGCGTCGGCCTCCTTTTCGCGCAGCGCGCCGTCATCGGGGCCAAGCTGGGCGCCATGGCGGCGCGGGCTGGGCAGCTTGTCGAACAGCCCGCCAATGCCGCGCGGCACGAACAGCGTGACCAGCACGAAGGCGAGGCCCAGTAGCACCGTCCACCAATCGACCCAGTGGATCGTGTAGAAACCAAGCGGGATCGACGGCGCCATGCCCCCGGTGAACCACGAGGACAGGAGCGACACGAAACCCGCCCCGATCACCGCGCCATAAAGCCGTCCCCGCCCGCCAATCGCCACCCAGACCGCCAGATAGATCGAGGCGATCGGGGCGAGCTCGGCCGGGTTGATGATGCCCGCCTGCGGGTAATAGAACGCCCCGGCAATGGCCGCGATCACGGCGGTCAGGGTAAAGACAAAGAGCTTGTAGCCCTCTACCGGGTAGCCGAGGAAGCGCAGGCGCTGTTCGTCATCGCGAATGCCGCGCAGCGCGCTGCCGAACTTGCCCGAGGTGACAAAGGCCGCCGCCACATAACCAAGCGCCAGCAGCGCCGCCGAGGCGAGGAAGAACCAGATCGACAGGCTGGATTGCGGCACCTCGCCCAGGCCCGGCAGGTTCTGCAACCCCGACAGGCCGTTATTACCGCGCAGCCCGCTGTCGTTCTGGAACAGGTAGAGCGCCAGCGCCAGCGTCATCGCCTGGGTCAGGATCGACAGGTAAACCCCGTTCACCCGCGCGCGAAAGGCCAGCCAGCCAAAGATCATCGCCAGCAGCGCCGGCACCAGGACGACCATCGGCAGTTGCAGCCAGGCGCTATGGGCAAAGGACCAGATCGCGGGCAGGTCGGACCCGCCGACCACGCCGAAGATCTGCGTGGCCACGCCCTGCGCCACCTCGTCCGGGGTCGGCGGGATCGGCGATCCGGCCAGCGCCTGCACCACGATTTCTTCGGTGCGGGCATACATCAGCCACATGCCGGTCATGTAGCCGCCAACCGCGAAAAACGCCATATGGCCCAGCGACAGGATGCCGGTATAGCCCCAGATCAGATCCATGGCGAGCGCGACCAGGCAGAGGCAGAGCGTCTTGCCCAGCACCTTGACGAAGGCCGTGGGGATCAGGCCGAGGCCCAGGCCCTCGGCCAGGACCGTGACCGTCAGGGTGAAGATCGCGAGGGCTGCGAGGAACCACAGGACCGAGGGATTGCGGGCCAGGAATGTGCGGGTCATTGCGGGGCCTCCGGCGTTGCGGCGGGGGTTTCACACCCCCGCACCCCCGTGGGATATTTTTGAACAGATGGAGATGCGTCTTGGCAGGTCATGGCGATCAATCCCCCGCCGCGCGGCCCTTGAGGGCGATGATGCCCCGGGGGCGGAACTGGATGAACAGGATGATGAACAGGATCATGTAGGTCTGCGCGGCCAGCGTGTTCGAGGGGTTCAGCCACTCGATCACCTTCTGGAAGCCGCCGATCATGGCCGCGCCCGCGAGCGCCCCCCAGATATTGCCGACGCCGCCGACGACCACGGTCATGAAGGATTGCACGATATAGTCGGAGCCGAGTTCCGAAGTGACCTTGGCGAAGAGGCCGATGGCGACCCCCGCAATGCCGGCAATGCCGGAGCCGATGCCGAAGGTCAGCATGTTGATGCGGTCGGGGTCGATCCCCATGCTGGCGGCCATGGCGGGGTTCTGCGTCACCGCGCGCACCTCCAGCCCCAGCCGGGTGCGTTTCATCAGCCAGAGGAAGAAGGCGAGGAACAGCAGCGCCAGCACGAAGATCGCGATGCGGATATAGCTGATCGAGACGATGTCATTGAGGCTGAGCGCCCCATCCAGCCAGGCCGGCGCCGTGAGCGGGCGGGCCTGGGTGCCGAAGATGTTCTTGGCGATCTGTTGCAGCGCGATGGAGATGCCGAAGGTCGCCAGCAGCGTTTCCAGCGGGCGCTTGTAGAGGTGGCGGATCACCAGCCGTTCCATCGCGACGCCGGCGGCAAAGGTCACGGCAAAGGCCAGCGGCAGCGCGACGATGATCGAGACCGTGTAATTCGGGATCAGCTGTTGCACGACATAGCCCGTGTAGGCGCCCATCATGATGAATTCGCCATGGGCCATGTTGATGACCCGCATCACGCCAAAGGTGATGGCAAGGCCGATGGCGGCCAGAAAGTAGATCGAGGCCAGCGACAGCGCATCCAGCCCCAGATCGACCGCCGTCATGGCGCCGACGCGGGTCTCTATGCTGGACAGCGTGGCGCGGGCGGCGCTGGTCACGGCGGGGTCGGGCTCGGTGAAGGCGTCGTAGAAGACATGGGCGGCGAGGGCGGATTTCACCTCGGCCTCGGTTGCGGCGGCGGGCACGGTGCCGGCCTTTTCCAGTGCCTCATAAGCGCGGTCACGGCCTGCCTGGGTCGCGAGATCGGCCACCGGCACGCCGGCCACCGCGCCATCGGCCAGATGCGCGGCGAGGGTGTCTTTCTGACCCTGCAAAGTCAGGCGGGCGGGGGCGAGGTCGGACGCCACCAGCAGCTCATAGGCCGCGGCTTCGGTCAGGTCGCGGCCCGGGGTCAGGCGCTGGGCGAGGTTGGTGCCCGCGGGCAAGGCGGCGGCGGCCATGCGACGGGTGGCCAGCAGCGGGTTCAGCGCGGCCCTTGCCTCCAGCGAGGTATCGCCGGCCAGGCTTTCGATCGCGGCCACGCGCGCGGCGCTGTCGGGTTCGAATTGCAGGGTCAGGAAGGTAGCAAGCCGTTCCTTGCGGGCCTTGAGCGCGGCATCCGTCTCGGCCGGGATCGAGGCGCGCAGCGGTTGCAACTGCGCGGCGGCGGGGGATTTCGCGATGGCCTCCAGTGCGCGGGTGCGCTGGGCGGGATCGGGATCGGAAAGGGTGAATTGCACAAGGGCGGCGCCGATCAGGTCGCGCACACCGGCATTGGGCTTCAGCTCGACGATATCGGCCTTGGCGGCGGTGCCGGCATCCTGGCCCTCCAGCGTCGTCAGCGCCCAGCCATCGGCGGTTTTCGCGATGCGCAGAAAGGCGCCATCGGCCTTGCGCAGTCCCAAGCCCCTGTCGGCCCAGGCGCGCAGCATCGCGGCCGCGGCCGGATCGCCGGTCGCCACGATGGCGTCGATCACCGGGCCGATGGTCTGGCGCGAGGGTTTTTCGATCTGTGCCCGCTCGGCGGTCAGCAGATCGGCGAGGCCCTGGGCCGAGACCGGCAAGGCAAGACAGGCCGCCATCACGAGCGGCAGAAGAAAGCGCAGCATCCGAACCCCTTTTCGGAAGGCCGGGGGCGGGTGCGCCCCCGGGGTCGTCTCAGTTCAGTAGTTCGAGGTCAGCTGCACGCAGGTCTTGGTCTGCGTGTTGTACATGCCGCATTTCAGGTCTTTCCAGTCCGATTCCAGCACCGCGGATTCCGGCAGGAAATCGGTCCAGGCGTCGCCGGGCACCGGCTCGGTCTGGCTGATGATATCGAACTGACCATCGGCGCGGATCTCGCCGATCAGCACGGGCTTGGTCAGGTGGTGGTTCGGCAGCATCTCGGCCACGCCGCCGGTCAGGTTCGGGAATTTCTGCCCGACCATGGCGTCGATCACCGGATCGACGGCGGTCGTGCCCGCCTGGGTCACGGCATTCACCCACATGTTGAAGCCGATGTAATGCGCCTCCATCGGGTCATTGGTGACGCGCTTGTCGTCCTTGATGAAGGCCTTCCATGCCTTGATGAATTCGGCATTCTCGGGCGTTTCGGCGGACATGAAGTAGTTCCAGGCGGCGAGATGGCCGACAAGGTTGGTGGTGTCGAGGCCCGAAAGCTCCTCCTCGCCGACCGAGAAGGCGACGACGGGCAACTTGTCGGCAGTAACACCGGCGGCGGCAAGTTCCTTGTAAAAGCCGATATTGGCGTCGCCATTGATGGTGGAGACCACGCCCACCTTCTTGCCATCGGCGCCAAGCGCCACGACATCGGCCACGATCTTGGACCAGTCGCTATGGCCGAAGGGGGTGTAATTCACGAAGATGTCTTCCTTCGCGATCCCCTTGGAGATGAGATAGCTTTCCAGGATGTTGTTCGTGGTGCGCGGATAGACGTAATCTGTGCCGAGCAGGGCGAATTTCTGGATGCCCAGCTCCTCCAGATAATAGTCCACCGCCGGGATTGCCTGCTGGTTCGGGGCGGCGCCGGTGTAGAAGACGTTCTTCGACGATTCCTCGCCCTCATATTGCACCGGATAGAACAGCAGCCCGTTCAGCTCTTCGATCACCGGCAGCACCGATTTGCGGCTGACCGAGGTCCAGCAGCCGAACATCACATCAACCTTCGATACGGTCAGCAGCTCGCGCGCCTTTTCGGCGAAAAGCGGCCAGTCCGAGGCCGGATCGACCACGACCGCCTCAAGCTGGCGCCCCAGCACGCCACCCTTGGCGTTCTGCGCCTCGATCAGCATCAGCATCGTGTCTTTCAGCGTGGTTTCCGAAATCGCCATCGTGCCCGACAGCGAATGCAGGATGCCGACCTTGATCGGCGCTTCCTGCGCGAAGGCAAAGCGCGGCGTGACCATCGGTGCGGCGATGGCCGCGGCGACAGTGGCCATGAGCGAACGGCGCGTGAGATTCATGTTGCTTCCCCGTTTTGGCAAGCCTTGGCCGATCGGTCAGCGCGGTTGCGCCCCGTTGCGGTGCCTTGGCCCTGTTTGTCTGTTCCCCCGGCACATGGCGTGCCGTCCCGGTTTGCGGGTGACCCCGCGTGGCAAGAAAAGCGCGGGGCGGGGGCGGGTCGCAAGGGTCATGCCGCATTGCAGCACCGCATCTGGCGGCGCGGCGCGTGCGTGGTGAATTATTGGGCGATGAGTGGGGAAATGGCGCGGGATTGGGCGAAGGCCGGGCGAAAATCGACCTGATGGCGCGTGGAATCGACCTGTTCGCCTGCGAATGCGGCAGGTCGCGCAGATCCGCCGCGCCCGGGTTATGGGGCGGCGGATCTGCCGGGTGTCGGGGTCAGACCTGTTCGGACGACCGCGCCCAGAGGTTGATATCCTCATCGGCGGCGATGCGGTCGATCTCGGCCAGTTCCTGATCGGTGAAATCGAGATTGCGCACCGCGCCCGCGCAATCGACCACCTGTTCGGGCCGTGAGGCGCCGATCAGCGCCGTGGTGATGCCGCCCGCACGCAAGACCCAGGCGATCGCCATCTGGGCCAGCGTCTGCCCGCGGGCCTGCGCCAGCGCATCCAGCGCGCGCACGCTTTCAAGGGCGCGGGGCGTGATCGTATCGGGCGCGAGGCTCTTGCCCTGCGCGGCGCGGCTGCCTTGCGGGATGCCCCCCAGATATTTCCGCGTCAGGATCCCCTGCGCCAGCGGCGTGAAGGCGATGGAGCCGACCCCCAGTTCCGCCAGCGTGTCCTTCAGCCCGTCGCGTTCGATCCAGCGATTGAGCATGTTGTAGCTGGGCTGATGGATCAGCATCGGCGTGCCCATCTGGCGCAGGATCGCCACCGCCTCGCGGGTGCGGGCGGAATTGTAGCTGGAAATGCCGACATAAAGCGCCCGGCCGGACCGCACGATGTGATCCAGCGCGCCCATGGTTTCTTCCAGCGGCGTTTCCGGGTCAAAGCGATGCGAATAGAAGATATCGACATAGTCGAGACCCATCCGCTTCAGGCTCTGGTCGCAAGAGGCGATCAGGTATTTGCGGCTGCCCCATTCGCCATAGGGGCCGGGCCACATGTCATAGCCGGCCTTGGAGCTGATGATCAGCTCATCGCGCAGCCCGGCAAAATCCTGTTTCAGAATCTGGCCGAAGGCCTCTTCGGCGCTGCCGAAAGGGGGCCCGTAATTGTTGGCCAGATCGAAATGGGTGATCCCGTGGTCAAAGGCGGCCTGACAGATCGCCCGCTTGGTCGCGTGCGGCGTGTCTTCGCCGAAATTGTGCCACAGGCCCAGACTGACCGCCGGCAGTTTCAGCCCCGACTGGCCGCAGCGCCGATAGACCATCCGGTCATAGCGGTCTGCGGCCGGGCTGTAGCGTTGCGGGAAATTGGCCATGCGTCTCCTCCATCTCTGCTAGCTTTTGATAGCGCAAACAGGGCGGTGACGAAAGGCGCCTCGCCGCCGCTCAGGCCGGGTCGATCCGGGCCAGCACGGCGCCAAAGGCCAGCACCTCGCCCGCAGCCGCGCGCTGGTGCAGACGGCCGGCACGATGCGCCTCGACCCGGGTTTCCATCTTCATCGCCTCCATCACCGCGATGACCTCGCCCGCCGCGACCATGGCGCCCTCCTCGGCCTGCCATTTCGCCAGCGTGCCGGGGATCGGCGCGGTGACATCGCCCGGATCGGCCTCGGCCGCCGGTGCCTCGGCCGGGGGGGGGCTGCCGGGCGCCGCGGCCATCAGACCGGCGGGCAGGCCCAGTTCGTGCCGCTTGCCGTCGATTTCGATCGCAAGGCGCAACATGGGCACCGTCGGCGCGGGGCTGACCCGGGCATGGGGCGCCACGGCGGCGGCCAGACGCTCGGCAAAGTCGGTCTCGATCCAGCGGGTATGAACGGCAAAAGCGCCCGCCTCGGCGCGGAAATCGGGTTCGGACAGCACGGCGCGGTGAAAGGGCAGGACCGAGGCCACGCCCTCGATGCGGAACTCGGCCAGCGCGCGCGCCGCGCGTTGCAGCGCCTCGGCCCGGGTGGCGCCGGTCACGATCAGCTTGGCCATCATCGAATCGAACGACCCCGACACCGCCCCGCCCGCCGCCACGCCGCTATCGAGCCGCACCCCCGGGCCCGAAGGCGCGTCGAACCGCGTCACCGGGCCGGGCGTGGGCAGAAAGCCGCGCGCCGGGTCTTCGGCATTGATGCGGAACTCGATCGCATGGCCCCGCGCCTCGGGCACATGGTCATCGGCCAGCCGCGCCCCGCAGGCGACCGCGATCATGGCGCGCACAAGGTCGATGCCGGTGGTTTCCTCGGTCACCGGATGTTCGACCTGCAAGCGGGTATTCACCTCCAGAAAGGAAATGGTGCCATTGGCCGACAGAAGAAATTCGACCGTGCCGGCGCCGCTATAGCCGGCATGGGCGCAGATGCGCTGCGCCGCGCCATGGATGCGCGCGCGCTGGTCATCGGTCAGGAAGGGGGCGGGGGCCTCCTCCACCAGCTTCTGATTGCGGCGCTGCAACGAACAGTCGCGCGTGCCGATCACCTTGACCGTGCCATGCCGGTCGGCCAGCACCTGCGCCTCGATATGGCGGGGGCGGTCAAGGAATTGTTCGATGAAACATTCGCCCCGGCCAAAGGCCGTCAGCGCCTCGCGCGTGGCGCTGTCGAACAGCTCTTCCACCTCGTCCAGTTGCCAGGCCACCTTCATGCCGCGCCCGCCGCCGCCAAAGGCCGCCTTGATGGCGATCGGCAGGCCATGGGCACGGGCAAAGGCCAGCGCCTCGGCGGCGCTTTCGACCGGGCCGGGCGTGCCGGCGACCAGCGGCGCGCCCACGGCCTCGGCGATGCGGCGGGCCTCGATCTTGTCGCCAAGCGCGGTGATCACCGCCGGGTCGGGGCCGATCCAGATCAGCCCCGCATCCTGCACCGCCTGCGCGAAATCGGCGCGCTCAGACAGAAAGCCATAGCCCGGATGCACCGCCCCGGCGCCGGAACGCGCGGCGATATCAAGGATCTTGCCGATATCCAGATAGGTCTCGGCCGGTTTCTCGCCGCCAAGCGCAAAGGCCTGATCGGCGGCATGCACGAACAGCGCGTCGCGGTCGCTGTCGGCATAGATCGCCACTGTCTCGATACCTTCGTCGCGACAGGCGCGGATGATGCGCAGCGCGATTTCACCGCGATTGGCAATGAGCAGACGCTTCAGCGGGCGGTCGGGGCCATGGGCGAACAGGGACATGCGGGGCCTCTAGCGAAGGATGGGGGCAAAGGGGGCGGTTGCGGCAAAGCGGATGCGCGCGCCGGGCGGAATCTGCCCGGCCAGATCAAGGGCCGAGGGCAGGACAGTGGCAATGACCGGATAGCCGCCGGTCAGCGGGTGATCGGCCAGAAACAGCACCGGCTGGCCGGAATGCGGGATCTGGATCGCGCCGGTCTCCGTGCCTTCGGAGGGCAGTTCGCGCGCATCGGGGCGGGTGACCGGCTGGTCGCCCTGCAAGCGGATGCCAACGCGCGAGGATTGCGGCGTGACCAGCCAGTCGGTCGCCAGAAACTGCGCGACCATTTCGGGGGTGAACCAATCGGCGCGCGGGCCCAGCGTCACCGGCAGCGTGACCAGATCGCCGGTGCGCGGCAGGGCGGGGCTGGGGGGCTGTGGCGCCACCGCCTGCGCCGGGCGGCGGGCGGCACCCAGCCCGGTGCCGGCGGTCACCTCGGGCGGGCCGATGAAGGCCAGCGTATCGGTCGCGGCCGATCCCAGCACCGGCGCCACCTCGAACCCGCCCCGCAGCGCAAGGTAGCTGCGCATGCCAGCGGCGGGCGGATGCAGCAACACCTCGTCGCCCGCATCCAGCGCGAAGGGCGCGCGCGGATCGACCGGGCCGCTGCCCGCGATCTCGGCCCGGTCCATCGCGCCGCTCAGCGCCAGCGTCACCGCCTGTTCGGCGCGCAGACGCACCGGACCCAGCGTGATTTCCAGCGCGGGGGCGTCAGCGGGGTTGCCCACGGCGCGATTGGCCCGGCGCAGCGCGCCCAGATCAAGCGCACCGGAGGCCGCGACGCCCTGCCCGGTCTGGCCGGGGCGGCCGGCATCCTGAAACAGGATCGGAAAGGCGGTGGCGGTGACGGTCAGCGCGGGCGTCGCTTCGGGCTGCGGCACCGCGCGGGGCACAGCCGTGACCTTGCCGCGGGCCGGCACAAAGCGCGCCCGCACCCCGGGCCGCAACAGCGCCGGCGGGTCGCGCGCCAGATCCCACATTGGCACCTCGGTCCGGCCGATCAACTGCCAGCCGCCGGGGGTTTCCTGCGGATAGATGCCGCAGAACCGCCCCGCCAGCGCGACCGACCCCGCCGGAATGCGGGTGCGCGGTGCCGGACGGCGCGGCAGGTCAAAGCGCGGATCGTCGCCGGTCATATAGGCAAAGCCGGGCGCAAAGCCGCAAAATGCCACCTGCCAGGTCGCGGCCTGATGGGCGGCGATGACCTCGGCCACGCTCAGCCCCAGATGGGCGGCCACATCGGCCAGATCGGCGCCATCATAGGTCACCGGAATCTCCACCATCTCCGACACCGCGTCGCTGCCTTGGCGCATCGCGGGCTGGCGGGCCATGATCGCCTCGACCAGCGCGGGGCCGGTCGCATGGCCGGGCGCCAGCCGCACCAACAGCGTGCGCGCCGCCGGCACGATCTCGGCCACGCCCGCCACCGGATCGGCGGTCAGCGCATCGAACAGCGCCAGCGTCTGCGCCAGATCCTCAAGTTCAACCAGAACCGCGCGGGGGCTGACAGGCAGAAAACGCATCTTCACACCTGCCATTCGGTATCGGGGATATCGGTGATGAACATGCAGCCGGGTGCATGGGTGATGGCAAAGGGCGGGCGCGAGGCCATGACGGCGGCCTGCGGCGTCACCCCGCAAGCCCAGAACACCGGCACCTCGCCGGGGCGGATCGTGACGGCATCGCCGAAATCGGGCCGGCCGAGATCGGCGATGCCCAGCCCCTCGGGCGCGCCGATATGGACCGGGGCACCATGCACCGCCGGATAGCGGGCAGAGATGGTTGCCGCCTCGGCCACGCGATGCGCCGGAATGGGCCGCATCGACATCACCATCTGCCCATGCAGCCGCCCGGCCGGGCGGCAGGCGCGGTTGGTCAGATACATCGGCACATTGCAGCCCTGCGTGACATGGCGCACCTCGATCCCGGCCTGCATCAGCGGCGTTTCAAAGGTGAAGGAACAGCCGATCAGAAAGGTGACCAGGTCGGGATGTTCGGCCCAGGCGTCTGTGGCGTCGCTGACCTCAGCGGTCAGCACGCCATCGCGCCAGACGCGATACAGCGGCAGGTCGGTGCGCAGGTCGGCACCGGGCGCCAGCTGGGTCTGCGGGCTGCCCGGATCGGTGACATCCAGCACCGGGCAAGGCTTGGGGTTGCGCTGCGCATAAAGCAGGAAATCCCAGGCCCAGTCGCGCGGCAGCGAGATCATGTTGCATTGCGTGAAACCGGGCGCCATGCCGGCGGTCGGGGCGGTGCGCCCGTCGCGGCAGGCAAGGCGGGCGGCGCGGGCCAGGGCGGGGTCGGGGCGCATCAGGCGGCCTTTCCGGCAAAGGGGGTGATCGCGACGCCGGCGGCGACCAGCGCCGCGCGGATGCGGCGGGCCATCTCCACCGCGCCGGGGCTGTCGCCATGCACGCAGATGCTGTCGGCGGCCAGATGCAGCACCGATCCGTCAATCGCCTCGATCCTGCCTTCGGTGGCCAGACGCGCCATGCGCGCCGCGACCAGATCGGCGTCATGCAGCACCGCCCCCGCCACGCGCCGCGACACCAGTTGCCCGTCGGGCGTATAGGCGCGGTCGCCAAAGGCCTCGGCCACGGTGGCAAGCCCCGCGGCGCGGGCCTGGTCCAGCACCGGCGCCCCGGCGAGGCCCATCAGCACCAGCGACGGGTCCACCGCCTTGATCCCGGCGATGACGGCGGCGGCCTGCCGGGCATCCTGCGCGATGGTGTTATAAAGCGCGCCATGCGGCTTGACATAGCTGACCCGGGTGCCCGCCGCCGCGCACAGGCCCTGCAAGGCGCCGATCTGATAGATCACATCGGCGGTCAGCTCGTCCGAGGTCACATCCATCGGGCGACGGCCAAAGCCCACGCGGTCGGGGTAGGAGACATGCGCGCCCACGGCGACCCCGCGCGCCGCCGCCGCCCGCAGCGTGGCCAGAATGGTCAGCGGATCGCCCGCATGAAAGCCGCAGGCGACATTGGCGGAGCTGACGATCTCCAGCATGGCGGGGTCATCGCCCATCTGCCAGGCGCCATAGCCTTCGCCGAGGTCGCTGTTGAGGTCGATCTTCTGGGTCATTGTTGCGGTCTCCGGGGGAAGGGGCGGCCCTGCGCGGGGCCGCCCGATGCGTCACTGGGCGAGGAAGGCAAAGATCGGGCCGATCGACTTTGCCCCCATATACCAGGTCAGGATACAGGTGATCGCGCTCAGCGCCAGAAGGCCGCGATTGTAGCGGTGCCCGCCCATCAGATCCGACCGGGCAAAGCCAACATAGGTAAAGATCGTCAGGCCGATGGGCAGGATCAGCCCGTTGAAGCCGCCCACAAACACCAGGATCGCCGCCGGCGCCTTGCCAAGCGCCAGATAGACCACCAGCGAAAAGCCGATGAAGGCAATGGTTGCGATGTCCCGCGCGCGGTCGGTCATCGGGCTGAACACGGTCAGGAAGCTGACCGAGGTATAGGCCGCCCCGATGATCGAGGTCAGCGCCGCCGCCCACAGCACCACGCCAAAGATGCGCATCCCCCAATCGCCAAGCGCCGCGGCAAAGGCCTGCGCCGCCGGGTTGGCCGCCTGGCTCGACAGATCCAGCGTCACGCCCGAGGCGACGACGCCCAGAATGGCCAGGAACAGCACAAAGCGCATGACGCCGGTCACCGCGATGCCGGTCAGCGCCGCGCGGGTCACGGCCGGCAGGTTGTGGGCGCCGGTCAGCCCCTTGTCCAGCAGGCGATGCGCGCCGGAATAGGTGATATAGCCGCCCACGGTGCCGCCCACGATGGTGGTGATGGTGGGAAAGTCGATGACATCGGGCAGGATGGTCTGGCGCAGCGCCTCGCCCACCGGCGGGTTGGAGACGAAGGCCACGATCACCGTCATGGCGATCATCAGGAAGCCGAGCGCGATGATCATCCGGTCCAGCAGCATCCCCGCGCGGCGCGACAGGAAGATCGCGATGGCAATCAGCGCCGAGAGCGCGCCGCCGATGCGCGGGTCCAGCCCCAGCATGGCGTTCAGGCCCAGCCCGGCGCCGGCGATATTGCCCACATTGAAGGCCAGCCCGCCCACGATGACCAGCACCGCCAGAAGGTAACCCGATCCGGGAATGGCGGCATTCGCGGTTTCAGAGGCCCGGCGATTGGTCAGCGTGGTGATGCGCCAGATGTTCAGCTGCACCACGAAGTCGATCACGATCGAGGCGAGGATCGCAAAGGCGAAAGCCGCGCCCAGCTTGGCGGTGAAGGTGGCGGTCTGGGTGATGAAACCCGGCCCGATGGCCGAGGTCGCCATCAGGAAGATCGCCGCCATGAACCCGCCGCGAAGCGAGGACTGGGCGGCGGAAGGGCTGTTCAGCGGGGTTTCGCTCATCAGTCATGCTCCTGCTGCAAGGTGGGTTTGGGGTTTTTGCATGGGTTGATGTTCTGTCCAGTTGGGCATTCTGTCAAATTAAATCTGACAATAACTTGTAAATTGTTGAACAATATTGTGACGAAAGTCTGACACGGCCTGCCGGATGGGCAGATCAGGCGTGGTATGGTGACCCACGCGGCGAATCGCGAAGGGCTGCGCCTTGCGGCGGGGCGCGGGTTCCGACATGATCCGGCGACTTGCAGGAGCCGATGATGACCGACGACGCGCCCAGCCTGGCCGAAGAAACCGCGACCCGCTTGCGCCATGACATCATCGACGGGATCCTGCCGCCCGGGCAACGGCTGGCCGAGACCCGGCTGGCCGCCGATCTGAACGTGTCCCGCAACACGCTGCGCGAGGTGTTCCGCCTGCTGACGCATGAGGGGCTGTTGCGGCATGAACCCAATCGCGGCGTGTTTGTCGCGACGCCCTCGATGGCGACCATCGTCGATATCTACCGCCTGCGGCGTCTGATCGAGGTGCCGGCGCTGGCCCAGGCCTGGCCGCGCCACGAGGCGGTGGCGCGGATGCGCCAGGCGGTCGAGCAGGCCGCCCGCCAGCAGGCCGAAGGCGATTGGCGCGGCGTCGGCAGCGCCAATATGGAATTTCACGCGGCCATCGTGGCGCTGGCCGACAGCCCGCGTCTCGATACCTTCTTTGGCCAGATCATCGCGGAATTGCGGCTGGCCTTCGGGTTGCTGCACAGCCCTGAACGGCTGCACGCCCCCTATGTCACCCGCAACGCCGATATTCTGGCGCGGCTCGATGCCGGCGACGCGGCGGGGGCGGCGCGCATCCTCTCCGACTATCTGGACCAGTCGGAGCGCGAGATCATGCAGGCCTTCGCGCGGATCGCCTGACCCTTAGTCCTCGCCCTCGGCCAGCAGGGCAGCCAGCCCCTCGCGGTAGCTGGGATACAGCAGGCGCACCGCCAGATCGCGCTTCATCCGGTCATTCCGCACGCGCTTGTTCTCGGCATAGAAGCTGCGGGCAAGCGGGGTCATCTCGGCCGTGGCGAAATCCTCGGCCGGGGGGAGCGGCAGGCCCAGAAGCTGCGCGGCATGGCCGATCACCGCCTCGGGCGGGGCGGGATCGTCGTCGCAGACGTTATAGACCGCGCCCGGGTCGGGATGGCGGATCGAGGCCTCCAGCACCTGCGCGATATCCTCGACATGGATGCGCGAAAACACCTGCCCGGGCTTGAGGATGCGCCGCGCCGTCCCGTTGCGCACCTTGGCAAAGGGGCCGCGCCCGGGGCCATAGATACCCGCCAGCCGAAAGATGTGCAGCGGCAGGCCAAGTGCCTGCCATTCGGCCTCGGCCCGCACCCGCTGCACCCCGCGCAGGGTCGAGGGGGTCAGGGGGCTGGTTTCATCGACCCAGCCGCCGTCATGATCGCCATAAACCCCGGTGGTGGAAAGATATCCGACCCAGGCCGGTCGCGCGGCCCGCAGCGCCGCGGCCGCCTCCGCCACAACCGGGTCACCCCCCGGCCCTGGCGCTACGGAACACAGGATGTGGCTTGCCCCGGCGATCAGCGGCGCCAGCGGCGTGCCGGGCCAGATCACGGGTTCCACCCCGTCGCGGCGCAGGGCCTCGGCCTTGTCGGGGCTGCGGGTGGTGCCGATGATGCGCCAGCCCTGCGGCAACAGCCGCCGGGCAAGGGCCTGGGCCGAATAGCCATGGCCAAGGGAAAGAAGCGTGCCTGTCATGGCGTCATTCTGGCCCCGGCACGCGCGCCCCGCAAGGCCTGCCGCCCCATCGTCATGGCGCCGTCATGTCGCAGCGCCAGGGTCGGGGCGCGGCCTTTGCGCACGCCGCGCTTGATTTCGCCCCCCGGGAGGGTGCAGAAAGAACGATCAAAAAATGGACAGACCCGAGTGACCCAGATTTCGCAGACCTATATCGCGCCGTCCGATGCGGCGCATGAAAGCTTTACCGACGCGGCCGAGGCCGTGGCCCGGCTGGAGGCGCTTTATACCCAGGCCGTCGATTTCCTGACCGAGCAGTTCAACGCCGTGATGTCGGGCCATCCGCCTGCCGCGCGCGTGCGCGCCTGGTATCCCGAAATTCGCTTTACCACGACCAGCTTTGCCAAGACGGATTCGCGCCTGTCCTTCGGCCATGTGGCGCAGCCCGGCACCTATGTCACCACGATCACCCGGCCTGACCTGTTCCGCAACTACCTGGTGCAGCAACTGACGCTGCTGATCCAGAACCATGGCGTGCCGGTGCAGATCGGGCCGTCGGAAACCCCGATCCCGGTGCATTTCGCGGTGGCCAACCGGCCCGGCGTGGTGATCCCGCAGGAAGGCGTGCTGGATTTCCCGCTGCGTGACGTGTTCGACGTGCCGGATCTTTCGACCACCAATGACGATATCGTCAATGGCATGCTGACCGAATATGCCGACGGCTCGCGCCCGCTGGCGCCCTTTACCGCGCAGCGGGTGGATTATTCGCTGGCGCGGCTGTCGCACTATACCGCGACCGACCCCGCGCATTTCCAGAACCACGTCCTGTTCACCAACTACCAGTTCTATGTCGATGAATTCGAGGCCTATGCCCGCAAGGTGCTGGGCGATCCGGCCTCGGGCTATACGGCCTTTGTGGCGACCGGCAACCAGACCCTGACCACGCCGGACGGGGTGCTGACCCATCCGACCAAGATGCCGCAGATGCCGACCTATCACCTGAAACGGGCGGACGGGCAGGGCATCACGCTGGTCAATATCGGTGTCGGTCCGTCGAATGCGAAAACCGCGACCGACCATATCGCCGTGCTGCGCCCGCATGCCTGGCTGATGGTCGGCCATTGCGCCGGCCTGCGCAATTCGCAGAGCCTGGGCGATTTTTGCCTGGCCCATGCCTATCTGCGCGAGGATCACGTTCTGGATGATGATCTGCCGGTCTGGGTGCCGATCCCGGCTCTGGCCGAGATCCAGATCGCGCTGGAAGACGCGGTGGAGGCCGTGACCCAGCTTGAGGGCTATGAGCTGAAGCGCATCATGCGCACGGGCACCGTGGCCACGATCGACAACCGCAACTGGGAACTGCGCGACCAGTCCGGCCCGGTGCAACGTCTGAGCCAGTCGCGCGCCATCGCGCTGGATATGGAAAGCGCGACCATCGCCGCCAACGGCTTCCGCTTTCGGGTGCCCTACGGCACGCTGCTCTGTGTCAGTGACAAGCCGCTGCATGGCGAATTGAAGCTGCCCGGCATGGCCAGTGATTTCTATCGCACGCAGGTTGCCCGCCATCTGCTGATCGGGGTGCATGCGATGGAGCTGATCCGCGAAATGCCGGTGGAGCGTATCCACAGCCGGAAATTGCGCAGTTTCGAGGAGACCGCCTTTCTCTGACATTGCGGCAAAAGCGGGCATTTGCGGCCTTCGGGGCCTTGGGCGCGGGAATCTGGGCTTGAACTTTGCCCGGAAAACCTGTGTAGCAAGGGCACCAACCCGGCAAGGCCCGGGGGCCGACATACCGCCACTGGGAGGCGGGATAACGATAAGGATGACAAGATGTCCAAACCGATGACCAAGACGCAGCTCGTTGCCGCCCTGGCCGACGCCATGGGCGCAGACAAGAAAGTTGCGGGCGCTGCGCTGGATGCCGTGGCCGCCGTCGTGGCGCGCGAAGTTGCTGCCGGTGGCGCCGTGACCCTGCCGGGTCTGGGCAAGGTGGTCTGCAAGGCCCGCCCCGAGCGTCAGGTGCGCAACCCCGCTACCGGCGAAACCGTGACCAAACCGGCCGACAAGCAGGTGAAATTCACCATCGCCAAGGCGCTGAAAGACAGCGTGAACGCCTGATCCTGCCAGATCACGGTGACAGGGCCGCCCCGAGGGGCGGCCTTTTTCATAGCGGAGGGGCACGCGCAATGGATCTGCGGGCAATTGTCATGGGGCTGGTCTTTGCCCTGGTCTGGTCATCTGCCTATGCGACGGCGCGGCTGATCGTCGCCGATGCGGCGCCGATCCTGTCGCTGGCCATCCGTTTCAGCGTGTCGGGCGCGCTGGCGCTTGGCCTTGGCGCGGCCCTGGGGCAGAGCCTGCGGCTTGACCGGGCGCAACTGCGGGCCACGCTGGTCTTTGGCCTGTGCCAGAACGCGATCTATCTGGGGCTGAACTTCGTCGCGATGCAATGGATCGAGGCTTCGCTGGCGGCGATCATCGCCTCGACCATGCCGCTGATCGTGGCGGGGCTGGGCTGGGCCGTGCTGGGGCAGCGCCTGCCACGGCTGGGTGTGCTGGGCCTTGCCTTGGGTTTTGCCGGGGTGACGCTGATCATGGCCTCGCGGCTGGGGGCGGGGGCCGATCCGCTGGGCGTGGCGCTCTGCCTGGTGGCGGCGCTGGCGCTGGCCACCGCGACGCTGACCCTGCGCGGCGCGGCCTCGGGCGGGAATGTGCTGGTGGTGGTGGGCTATCAGATGTGGGTCGGCGCCGCCGTCCTGTGGGCCGTGGCCCTGACGGTCGAGCCCTGGCGGCTGTCGGTCACGCCGCAATGGCTTTTGGCGATGTCCTATCAGATCGTGATGCCGGGCATCTTTGCCACCGTCCTGTGGTTCGCGCTGGTGCGGCGCATCGGGGCGGTCAAGGCCGCGACCTTCCACTTTCTGAACCCGTTTCTGGGCGTGGCGATCGCGGCGCTTTTGCTGCACGAGGCGGTGCGGCTGACCGACATGATCGGCGTCGCCGTGGTCATGGCCGGCATCCTTGCCGTGCAACTGTCGCGTCAGGCGGTATAGGTCGCCTGCGTGACCGGCCGCGCCTGACAGCGCGCCACCCAGTCGCGGATCGCCGGGTCATCCGGCATCAGATCGGGCACCCAGGCATAGGGCGAATGCAGCAGCAGATCGACGGCGCTGTAGCTCTCGCCCATGATCCAGGGCCGCCCGTCCAGCGCGGCGCGCAGCCGGTCGGTCACCGCCTGCGGGTCGCGCCAGGTGGAATAGAGCACCGGATGCGAGGCCCCGGCCATCGCCGTCAGCAGCGCCGGCTCCATCGCGGCGGTATACCAGCACATCCAGCTCAGAAAGACCCCCCAATCGGGCGTGCCGGGCGCGGGCGCCATGGTGCTGCCGGGGAACAGCGTGGTCAGATAGATCATGATCGCCGGGGTTTCCGAGATCAGCCGACCGTCATGATCGAGGATCGGCACCTTGCCTTCGGGATGCGGGTTGGCCGGGTCGCGCCCGCCCGAGCCGTCGGCGCGCAGGATATTCACCGCGCGCAGGTCGATGCGGTCGCCCAGACCCATCTCCTCGATCAACGCCAGGATGCGCCAGGACCGCGAATGGGGGGCATGGTAGAAGGTGATCATCGCTTTTCCTTTCCATTCTGCATGGCGCTGTTATCATTGAGTGCTCCTGCCAGAACCTGTCAGCATGTCATGGCCAAGCCCGATCGTCTTTTTCGCCTTCTGGATGCGCTGCGCCGGCTGCCGCAGCCGGTGACCGCTGCCCGGCTGGCCGCCGAGATGGAGGTGTCGCCCCGCACGCTGTATCGCGATATCGCCGCCCTGCGCGCCGCCGGGGCACGGATTGAGGGCGAGGCGGGGCTGGGCTATACGCTGGCCGAAGACCCGGCCCTGCCGCCGCAGATGTTCACCCGGCTGGAGGTGGAGGCGCTGATGCTGGGCCTCGCCGAGATCGGGCTGGCGGGCGACCCTGCGCTGGCGCGTGCGGCCGAGGCCGCCGGCGCCAAGATCATCGCCACCCTGCCAGAACGGGTGCAGCGCCAGGCGCTGCATGCGGCGCAGGCGGTGTTTCGCTGCGAGCCGCGCGCGTCGGCCCCCGCCCATCTGGGCCTGATCCGCGAGGCCATCTGGGAGGAACGCGCGCTTGACATGACCTATACCGATCTGTCGGGCCGCCAGACCCGGCGACGGGTCTATCCGCTGTCGGTGGTGTGGCTGGATCGGGCGCTGATGCTGCTGGCGCAATGCCAGTTGCGGCAGGATTTCCGCCGCTTTCACCTGCGCTCGATGCAGGATGTGGCGATGACCGGCGAGAGCTTTCGACCGCGCCGCGTGACGCTGCTGCGGGCCTTTCACCGCATCCTGAAGGATCAGCCGCCCAGATGACGCTGGCCGCGCCGCGCGGCAAGGTCCATCTGTTTCATGCGCTCGCGGAACCGCGCGCGGTCGGCCTCGGAATATTCCGAGACGCAGGCGGGGCAGCAGACGCCCGGCTCATAGGCCGGGTGCGCCTTGTCTTCCGCGCTGATCGGGCGGCGGCAGGCGTGGCAACTGCCATAGTCGCCCGGCACCAGCCCGTGCCCGACGCTGACGCGCCCGTCAAAGACATAGCATTGGCCGTGCCAGAGGCTCTGATCCTCGGGCACTTCCTCCAGATATTTCAGGATGCCGCCCTTGAGGTGATAGACCTGCTCGATCCCCTCGCCCAGCAGGTAATTCGTCGATTTCTCGCAGCGGATGCCGCCGGTGCAGAACATCGCGATGCGCTTGTTGTGGAACCGTTCGCGATTGGCTGCCCACCAGGCGGGAAAGTCGCGAAAGCTGCGGGTGCCGGGGTCGATCGCGCCCGCGAAACTGCCGATCGCCACCTCGTAATCGTTGCGGGTGTCGATCACCGCGACATCGGGGGACGATATCAGCGCATTCCAGTCCTCGGGGGCGACGTAATGGCCGACGCGGGCGCGCGGGTCGATGCCGGGCTGGCCCATCGTCACGATCTCGCGCTTGAGCTTTACCTTCATCCGGGCAAAGGGCATCGCCTCGGCGTGGCTTTCCTTATGCTCCAGCCCCGCGCAGCCGGGCAGGGCACGCAGATGCGCCAGCACCGCGTCGATGCCCGCGCGGCTGCCGGCAATGGTGCCGTTCACCCCCTCGGCCGCCAGCAGGAGCGACCCTTTCACCCCCTCGGCCTCGGCCAGCGCCTGAAGCGGCGCGCGCAGGGCGTCCGGGTCGGCAAAGCGGGTAAAGTGATAAAGCGCGGCGATGGTGATCATGCCCCGCATCTGCCCCTTTGGCCGCGCCAATGCAAGCGCGGCATTGACGCATGGCCCCTTGCGGCATAGCCAAGGGAAAACCTGACCGGGGGAAAGCCATGCGTGCAGCCGAAGAAGCCCTGATCGTTGTCGATGTGCAGAACGATTTCTGCCCGGGCGGTGCGCTGGCCGTGGCCGGGGGCGATGCCATCATCCCCGAAATCAACGCCATGATGCGGCAATTTCCGGTGCGCGTGCTGACGCAGGACTGGCACCCCGCCGATCACAAGAGCTTTGCCGAAAACCACCCCGGCGCCGCGCCCTTTTCGCTGACCCAGATGCCCTATGGCCCGCAGATCCTGTGGCCCACCCATTGCGTGCAGGGCAGCGACGGCGCGCTGTTCCACCCCCGGCTGGAAACCGCGCCGGGCGATCTGATCATCCGCAAGGGCTTTCGCCCCGAAATCGACAGTTATTCCGCGTTCTTCGAAAATGACCGCACGACGCCGACCGGGCTTGAGGGCTATCTGCGCACGCGCGGTGTGACGCGGTTGACGCTGGTCGGGCTGGCCACCGATTTCTGCGTGACCTATTCCGCACTGGATGCCGCACGGCTGGGCTTTGCCGTCGCGGTGAAGATGAGCGCCTGCCGCGCCATCGACCTGGAAGGATCGCTGGCCACCGCCTGCCAGCAGATGATGCAGGCGGGGGTCGATCTGATCTGACCGGCGCCGGGTCAGCATTCATTAAGGCATTGCCCCTAGGATCACCCCGAGTCGAGGGACGAGGGTGCGATGCCAGCAGGCAGCGTCGAGGCGCGGTCAGAGTTCTTGCGGAGGAACAGCCCCGACGGGCTGCTGCGCCGCTATGCGCGCGGCCGGTTGCGCGCCTTTGCCCTGCGCCAGACCATGACCCTGATCGGCTCCCTGGTGCTGAGCCTGCTGGGCAATCCCTGGTTCGGCCCGCTGGCGGTGCTGTGCGTCCTGACCGGCGAGGGGGTCGAGGCCGCGGCGCTCGGCTGTGTGTTGCGGCGGCGCGACGGTGCGTTGCCAGCCTGGCTGCGGCTCTGCGCCAGCGTGGCGGCAGCGGTGCAGGCCATGACCATCTCGGCCTGCATCCTGTTGTGCTGGGGCTGGGTTCCGCTGATCGAGGCGCGGTTCTTCGCCACGGTCTTTCTGATGTCGGCGGTCACCAATGCCAGCCTCGCCGCCCGCCACTTCCCCGAGGCGACAACGGCGCGGATCTGGGTCTATGGCCTGACGATGGGGGTCATGGTGATGGATCTGCTGCGCGTGGCGCCGCATCGCGGATCGCTGTTCATGATCCTGTCGATGGTGATTTTGGCCTATGCGGTGATCCTGTTCACCCGCACCATCGGCCGCAGCCAGATCGCACGCTATCAGTTTGAACGCGCGCTCCTGGACAAGCAGGTCGCGCTCAGCCAGTCGCGCAGCGAATTGCTGCGCGCCGCCCGCCTGTCGGAGCGGCTGGCCCTGGTCGCGCGCCACGCCGCCGACAGCATCCTGTTCACCAGCCCCGATGGCCGTATCGAATGGGTCAATCCGGCCTTCACCCGCATCACCGGCTACAGTTTCGACGAGGCCGTGGGGCGGTTTCCGGGCGATCTGCTCAATGCCGAGGAAACGTCACCCGAGGCGTTGGCCTATCTGCTCCGGGCGATCGAAGCGGGGCAAAGCTGCCGGGTGCAATTGCAAAATCGCACCAAATCCGGGGGACGGGTCTGGATGGATATCAACATGAGCCCGGTCTTCACCGCCGAGGGCGCGCTGGATGTGTTTATCGCGCTGGAACGTGACGTGACCGAGGAACGCGCGCAACGTGCCGAATTGGCCGCCGCGCGTCAGACGGCCGAGGCGGCGGCCCAGGCGCGGGCGCAATTCCTTGCCACCATGAGCCACGAGATTCGGACGCCCTTGAACGGGGTGATCGGCGTGGCCGAGCTGCTGGCGGATACCCCGCTCGATCCGGCGCAGCGCCACTATGCGCGCACGATCATCGATTCGGGGCGAGCGTTGCTGACCATCCTGAACGATGTGCTGGATCTGACCAAGCTTGAGGCCGGCAAGATGGTGCTGGAGGAGCGGCGCTTTTCCCTGCCTGACCTGTTGCTGGGCAGTCTCGACCTGATGCGCCCGGCGGCGCGGGCCAAGGGCATCGCGCTGACCGCCGACCTGCCGGAAAACCTGCCCGATTTCCTGGGCGATGCCGGGCGGCTGCGGCAGGTGGTGCTGAACCTTTTGGGCAATGCGGTGAAGTTCACCGAACAGGGCGGCGTCACCCTGCGGCTGAGCGTGAGCCCCGGAAAGGACCATGATGAAATGGCGATTGCGGTGACCGATACCGGCATCGGCATCCCGTCAGAACGGCAGGAGCGGATCTTTGACAGCTTTTCACAGGCCGACAGCACGATTTCGCGCCGCTTTGGCGGCACCGGGCTGGGCCTGACCATCTCGCGCGAATTGATGGGGGTGATGGGCGGGCGGATAGCGCTTGTCTCGCAGACCGGTGCGGGCACGACCTTTACCGCCACGCTGCCGCTGCGCCGGGCGCCCGGCACCGCGCAAGGCACGCCACCCGTCGTCGCCCCGCCGGTTACCGCGCTGCGGGTGCTGCTGGCCGATGACAACCGGACCAACCGCATGATCGCGGAAAAGCTGCTCGGCCCCTGTGTCGCGCAACTGGATCAGGCCGCCGATGGCGAGGCGGCGCTGCGCCTCGCGCGGGCGGGGGCCTATGATCTGGTGCTGATGGATATTTCCATGCCCGGCATGGACGGCGTTCAGGCCACCCGCGCGATCCGTGCGCATGAGGCGCAGATGGGCTGCCCGCCGGTCACCATCTTCGCGCTGACCGCCTATAGCGGCGAGGACGATCTGCGCAGCTTTCGCGAGGCCGGCATGGATGGCGCGCTGGCCAAGCCCTTTGTGCGGGCCGAACTTTACCATCTCTTGCGCCTGCTGGAGGAGCGGCGCACCGCCACGCCCCCGCCAGACCCGGCTGTGCCCGCCGCGCCACAGGGCAGGGCAGCGGGCTTTTGACCTTGCCCCCCGCTTTGCCGTAGACAGGGTGCAAAGCGGAGGGAAACATGGTTGATATCGCCACTCGGGTGCATAATCACAACTGGAAGATCGACCCGATCGTCCGTTCGCTTATCGATACCGATTTTTACAAGCTGCTGATGTGCCAGTCGATCTTTCGCAACAAGCCCGACACGACCGTCGCCTTCAGCCTGATCAACCGCAGCCATTCGGTGCGGCTGGCCGATCTGATCGACGAGGGCGAGCTGCGCGAGCAGCTTGACCATGTGCGCGGTCTGAGCCTGTCGCGGGGCGAAAGCACCTGGCTGCGCGGCAATACCTTCTACGGCAAACGCCAGATGTTCCGCCCCGATTTCATGGAATGGTTCGAGCAGATGCGCCTGCCCGCCTACCACCTGGAAAAACGCGACGGCCAGTTCGAACTGACCTTCGAGGGGCGCTGGCCCGAGGTCATGCTCTGGGAAATTCCGGCGCTGACCGTGCTGATGGAGTTGCGCTCGCGCGCGGTGCTGAAGGGGATGGGCAAATTCGAATTGCAGATCCTCTATGCCCGCGCCATGAGCCGGCTCTGGGAAAAGATCGAACGGCTGCGCCGGATCGAAGGGCTGAAGATCGCCGATTTCGGCACCCGCCGCCGCCACGGTTTCCTCTGGCAGGACTGGTGCGTTCAGGCGATGCAAGAGGGGCTGGGCGATGCCTTCACCGGCACCTCGAACTGCCGCATCGCGATGAAACGCGACATCGAGGCGATCGGCACCAATGCGCACGAACTGCCGATGGTCTATGCCGCACTGGCCGAAAGCGACGCCGAACTGGCCGAGGCGCCCTATCGCGTTCTGGCCGACTGGCACGAGGAACATGACGGCAATCTGCGCATCATCCTGCCCGATACCTATGGCACCGAAGGCTTTCTGAAACGCGCGCCCGACTGGCTGTCCAAATGGACCGGCATCCGCATCGACAGCGGCGATCCCGCCACGGGCGCCGAGATCGCGATCCGCTGGTGGCAGGAACGCGGCGAGGATCCGCGCAACAAGCTGGTGATCTTTTCCGACGGGCTGGATGTCGAAAAGATCGAGGAACTGCATGCGCGCTTTGCCGGGCGGGTGAAGGTGTCCTTTGGCTGGGGCACCATGCTGACCAACGATTTTCGCGGCCTGGCGGGGGACCGCCTGGCGCCGTTCAGTCTGGTCTGCAAGGCGATCAGCGCCAATGGCCGGCCCACCGTCAAGCTCTCGGACAATCCGAACAAGGCAATGGGGCCCGCCGACGAAGTGGCGCGCTACAAGCGCGTCTTCGGTGTGGGCGATCAGGCCGCGCAAGAGGTGGTGGTCTGACGCGGGGAACCCGCGCTCAGCCCAGCCAGTTCAGCACGACGAAGATGCCGGCCGACAAAAGCGCGGTCAGCGGCACGGTGATCACCCAGGCGGCGCCGATCGACAGCACATGTGCGCGGCGCACCAGCTTGCGGCGGGCGCGTTCCTCGGGGGCCACGGGCTTGCCCTTGATGATGCCGCTGCGGCGGCTTTTCCGCTCCGCATTCCATTCGCGATAAAAGCCAACGCCGAACACCGCGCCGACCGCGATATGGGTCGAACTGACCGGCAGGCCCAGCCAGCTTGCCACGATCACGGTGATCGCCGCCGACAGCGCCACGCAATAGGCCCGCATCGGGTTGAGCTTGGTGATTTCCGTCCCCACCATGCGGATCAGTTTCGGCCCGAACAGCGTGAGGCCAAAGGAAATGCCGCCCGCACCGATCAGCATCACCCAAAGCGGGATCTGCACCTTTTCGGCGGTGCCGCCGTCGGCCACGGCATGCACGATCGCCGCCAGCGGCCCCACGGCATTGGCCACGTCATTGGCGCCATGCGCGAAAGACAGCAGTGCGGCCGAGATCACCAGCGGCATGCCGAACAGCGCCTTGAGCGATTTCTTGCGGTTCTCCATCCCCTCGGACTGGCGGCGGATGATCGGGCGGGTCGCCAGCACAGACAGCAGGCCGATGACCAGGCCCAGCAGCAGCGCGCTGCCCATCGACACGTCGATGACCTTCTTGAGGCCCTTGATCGACAGATAGGTGGCGAAAGTGCCCGCCATGATGCCGATCAGGATCGGCACCCAGAACCGGGCGGCGCTGATCTTGTCTTCCACGTCATTGATGCGGCCCTTGATGAAGGCCAGAAACGCCGCCGCAACCACGCCGCCCAGAATGGGCGAGATCACCCAGCTGGCCGCGATCTGGCTCATCTTGCCCCAATCGACCGCGCCAAACCCCGCCGCGACGATGCCCGCCCCCATCACGCCGCCGACAATGGCATGGGTGGTGGAGACCGGCGCGCCCAGCCAGGTCGCGAGATTGAGCCAGAGCGAGGCCGCGATCAGTGCGGCCATCATCGCCCAGATGAAGACATGCGGTTCGGCCACGGCCGAGGGCGCGACGATGCCGCCCGAGATGGTGGAGACGACATCGCCCCCCGCAATCAGTGCCCCGGCGGTTTCAAACACCGCCGCGATGATCAACGCGCCGCCCATGGTCAGCGCATTGGCGCCGACCGCCGGCCCCATGTTGTTGGCCACGTCATTGGCGCCGATGTTCAGCGCCATATAGGCACCAAAGGCGGCGGCGGCGATGATGATCATGGAATTCGGGGCGCCGCCGGTGAACATCGCCGCCGCCAGCGCGCAGATCGCGACAAAGGCCAGCGCGACGCCGACCGCGATCAGCGGGCGCGAGAGAAAGGCCGTGGCCTGTTCCAGAACGACGAGGCGCGACAGATCCTTGTCGAGTGTCTTCCACTGGTTCTGCTGCGGCTGGGGGTCAGTCATGTTGCGGTCATCCGGTTGTCATGCTGCCGTTGCATTACCGGGCCGGGGCCAGTGGGGCAACAGATTCCCGCAACCCCGTCGCCTCAGTCGCCGCCCGACATGACATGCCGCGCCCACATCCGCGCGCGGGCAATATGGCTCCGATGCACCGGATGATCGGCGGGCAGGCGCGGCGCGGCCCAGCCGACCGAGGCCAGAACCCGCGCCAATGTGAACGCTGGCACCATATTGCGATCCAGCGGCCGCAGGCTGGCATAACCATCGCAGAGCGCGGCCTGAAGGGCGGGGCGGTCGGGCTCATACAAATCCTGCGACAGGACGGTGCCCAGATCATAGAGCCGGAAGCCAAAGCCGCTGTCGTCAAAGTCGATCAGCGCCGGGCCGTCGCCGGTCAGCAGGATGTTTTCGCGCAGCACGTCGGCATGAACCAGGCCGATCGGCGCCTCGGTGGCGTGATCTTGCAGCCGCTCGCGCAGGTAGTCGCGGGCGCGGCGTAGCTCGGCCGCGCCTTCTTCATCCAGCAGCGGGTGATCCCAGAACCGGCCCCAGAACGGCGTTTCGCCCAGCAGCCCGTCGATATCCCAGCGGGGGCGGGCAAAGCCCTCGGGCAGGTGCAGCCGGTCGGTCGCGTCATGCAGCGCGGCCAGCAGCCGGCCAAGCTGGTGGTGGCGGGCGCATTTCTCGTCGGTGCTGCCAGCCAGCGGCTGCCCGGCCTCGCCAAAGGCGGTGCCGTCGATCCAGCTGACGACCGAGGCGACGCGCCCGCCGGGCAGGGGGGGCAGCATCTCGCCGGTCAGGCTGGGCAGGGGGCGGGGCACCGGAAGCCCGGCCTCGGCCAGCGCGCCGCACCACCACAATTCCGACCGGATCGCCGCTTCGGTCTGATAGCCCAGCCGGTGCAGCCGCAGCGCGGCGCGGGCGCCATCGGGCAGGCGGATGGCATGAACCGCATTTTCGCGATTGCGCAATTCGGCGGTGATCTGCGCGCCCCAGAGCGACGCGGCCTGCTCTGCCTCGGTCATTCGTCTTCGATCTTTCCGCGCAATGCCTTCACCTCGGATCGGGCCGACTTGCCCGCCAGCCGTCGGCGTTGGCTGCCCAGCGTGGGCTTGGTCGGGATCCGGCGCTTGGGCGCCACAAGGGCGGCGCGGATCAGTTCGACCAGCCGTTCCTCGGCCAGGGCGCGATTGCGGGCCTGGCTGCGGGTTTCCTCGGCCCGGATGACGATCGCGCCCTCTTGCGTCCAGCGTCGGCCCGCCAGCCGCTTCAGCCGCGCCTTAACCCCGGGGGCAAGATGGGGCGAGCGTTCGGCCTCGAACCGCAATTCCACCGCGGTTTCCACCTTGTTCACATTCTGCCCGCCCGGGCCGGACGAGCGCGAAAAGCTCTCGCTCAGTTCCCAGTCAGCAATGATGAGGGTGTCGGTGATCCGCAGCATGGGCGCGACAGTAGCGGATTTCCGTCGCAGGGGAAGGGGGGTGAGAATAGACGATAGCCCAAGTCGTTCATAATGCGTTTATATTTTAAGCGCGCAAGCCGGCGATTTTAAGGCGACGCTGAAAGAGAAAGGGTCGCCGGCAATGCGGCGACCCTTTCCGAGTTCCAAGGAGATGGGCCAGTTAGGTTTCAAGCCCAATCTTGAGGTTTGATTTCAAGGGGTTGCCCTTAAATATCGCGCCTCCCGACTGTCCCGACACCTCTCTCCAATATCACTCTAGACACTGGATCACCTCCTTTCAAAAAGTTGCCGATAATTGGAGCGTGACACAGATTTTGCGATTGTCAAAAGGTTTTACACCGCGCGTAGCGTCAATTTTCCGACAACAAGCCGGAATGGCACAAGTGCCACAGCTGCCAGCGTCAGCTTCACCAGCCAGTCCGCCAGGGCGAGCGAGATCCATAGCGGCGCGACCGCCCCGATCCCCAGCAGCGGCACGGCCTCATTGGCCCAGCTCACATCGGTGGCGGGGTCGATCCAGGCCAGTTGCGCGGCAAAGGCCACCGAAAAGAAGATCGCCGTGTCGAGGGTCGAAGACACCAGCGTGGAGACCAGCGGCGCGCGCCACCAGCTGCCCTGGCGCAGGCGGTTGAACACGGCAACATCGGTCAGTTGCGCGCACAGGAAGGCAAGTCCCGAACCGATGGCGACGCGCAGCGTGACCAGCGGGCCGAATTCGCCCATGATCTGCGACCCGATGAGCGAGCAGATCACACCCACCACAAAGCCCACGATCACCACCTTGCGCGCCGCGGCGGCGCCTTGCAGGCGGTTGGTCAGGTCGGTCACCAGAAAGGCGATCGGATAGGTGATGGCCCCCCAGGTAAGCCAGGGGCCGAGCAGATATTGAACAAGGATGTTTGAGGCGACGACAATCGCCGCCATGGCAAGGATGCCGGGCAGAAGCGTTCTGGACATGTCTGTTCCGTTTTTTACAAGGTCGCGGAGACTTGGCCCGCCGGGGCGGGCGTGAAGGCCGCCCCGATACGCCCGGCCGGGGCTTGCGTCAATCGGAAATGCGATATTCCACGATTTCGGTGCGCAGGAAGAACCGGAAATTGTCGTCGGCGATCATGCTCAGCCGCAATTGGCCCGGCCCGTCGCGCCAGACCGCCAGCCCCTCCAGATTGTCATGCCGGCCCAGTGGCGTTTGCAGCACCGTCTCGCCCGCGCCATCGGGGGTAAAGCGGCGCACGCGCGATGCAAAGCCCAGAAGGCCGGCGAATTGGCGTTCCAGCACATAGAGCTTGCCATCCGGGCCGAAATCGGCGCCGACCGGCAGAAAGGCTCCCTGGCGCGGAATGGCAAAGGGCTGATCCCATTGCCCGGCCCGATAGCGATAGACCGGGATCGGGCCGCGATCCGTCTCGCGCCCCTCGGGCAGGGTATAGAGCGCGCCATCCGGGCCGATTGCCAGCGCCTCGAGCGAGGCATTGCGGCGCATCTTGCGAAAGGCGGGGGCGAGGGGCAGGTTTTCTGCCGGGCCTTGCAGCCGGGGGTAATGCAGCACCCGCGCCACCCCTTCCAGCGCGACATAGGCGCTGCCATCGGGGGCCACGGCCAGGCCCTCGCTGTCATTGCGGCCGGCGGCCAGCGGCGCCTTGCCCTTGCCGCGCAGCAGGCGCACCGGCGCCGCCTCGACCCGCACGATGCGCCCGCCTGCATCGCGCACCAGCCGGCCCTGCGTCCAGCCGCCCCGGTCGGATAGCGCGGTAAAGCTGCTGCCATCGGCGCCGATCTCCAGCGCGGACATGCCGCCCAGTTGCGGATCCGACCCGCGCCAGCCGAAGGCCCCGACGAATCCGTCGCTGCGCGCGGCGACCCGGTCCTGCGCCTCTGCCGTGCCGAGGGCGGCGCACAGGATCAGGGCGCTGAGAGAACGGAGACGCATTGGGCGGGCAGGTCGGCCATGGTGTATTCGCGCGCCCCGCGCACCCGAGGCGCCGGATCTTTCGGCTTTTTCGACGGTTTGGGCGGGTTGAGGTAATCCGTCACCCACCACATCAGCGTGTCGTCGCACCCGTTGCCGCCTTTCGACAGTTCCGCCACCGTGGGCTTTTGCGTCTGGCACAGCGTGGCGCCGTCCGGGCATTTCAGCCGCACATGGAAATGCGTGTCATGCCCCGCAATGGGGCGGATCTTTTGCAACCAGGCCTTGTCGCGGCGCGTGGCGGTCTTGCACATCTCGATCTTGACCGCAGCCGCGACAAAAATCCGGTCCACCCGCGGATCCGAGGCCGCCATCTGCAACAACGCGGCGTGCTGCGGGGTCCAGTTCGCGGTGACGCTGCGCTGATCGGCCGACCGCACGGGGATCGAGCTGATCTTTTCCCGCTCGGCCCGGCTGAGCGTCAGGCTCCGCGGCGGCAGCATCCAGATATCGGCATCCAACCCGATCTGGTGGCTGGCATGGCCCGAGGTCATCGGCCCGCCGCGCGGCTGGCTCATGTCACCGATGTAAAGCCCACGCCAGCCGATCTGCGTGGCCCCGGCCGAAAGATCGGCCAGAAACTGCACCAGCGCGGGCTGGCCATAATTGCGGTTGCGCGACAGGCGCATCGCCTGCCAGGTCGGCCCGGTTTCGGGCAGTTGCACCATCCCGGCCGCGCATCCCCGGGCATAAGACCCGATCGGCATCGCCGCCTGTTGCGACGGCGCGGCCATGGCACCGAACAGCTTGTTCGCCAGCTTCTCCGCCGAGGCGGGAAGTGCTGTCAGGCCCAATGCCAGGGCCAGGGGAATCGCACGGATCATCGGGTCGCCTGTTCACCATTCGGTTTGACCCAGACTAGCAGAATGAGCGCGATCAGGAACAGCCCGATCAGCGGCGCGACCCCGATGCGCTGCGATCCGCTCAGATCCGAGGCGACGGCGATGGCGAATGGCGCGATAAAGGCCGTGGCCTTGCCCGAAAGCGCGAAAAGGCCAAAGGCCTCGGTCGCGCGTTCGGGGGTCGTGTGGAACACCATCATGGTGCGCGAGGCCGCCTGCACCGTGCCGCCCGCCGCCCCGATCAGGATGCCGCAGCCATACATCACCAGATCGGGCAGCGACGATCCCGGTGCGAGCGGCAGGCCAAAGATCTGGTCGCGCGACATGCCCACGATCACCGCGCAGACCACAATCAGCACCCAGACCGAGCCGACGATCACCGGCTTCGGCCCGCGCAGCGCGTCGATACGCCCGCCGATCCAGGTCGCCAGCGCCCCGGCCACGGCGCCGATGATGCCAAAAACGCCGATCTGCGTGACGCTCCAGCCCAGCACACCCGAGGCATAGACCCCGCCAAAGCCATAAAGCGCATTGAGCGAGTCGCGGTAGAACATCGAGGACATGAGATAGGCAAACAGGCTTTGCCGGCTGGGCAGGGTCTTCAGCAGCCGCCCCAGATCGGCCAGCGATTGCCCAAGACTGCGCTTCGGCCCGTCAAGGCGCGGCTCTTTCACCCAGAAAAAGAAGGGCAGCATGAAGACGATATACCAGATCGCGGTGAAGGGCCCCACGGCGCGCGTGCCTTCGCGCAGGCTGGCATCCAGACCCAGGATCGGGTCCAGCCCGATCAGCGTCTTGCCGGTGGCGCCGTTCTCGGCAAACAGCGCCAGCATCACGATCAGCGACAGCACGCCGCCCGCATAGCCAAAGGCAAAGCCGGAACCGGAGATCTTGCCCATCTCGTCATGCGCGGCCAGCGAGGGCATCAGCGAATTGGTGAAGATGGTGGCGAATTCCATCCCGATCAGCCCGAGGCCAAAGCTCGCGATGGCCAGCGTCAGCGCGGGCGCGGTCGGCATCAGGAACCACAGCCCCCAGGCGCCCAGCACATAGCAGGCCGAAAATACCCAGATCCAGACCATGCGCCGCCCCGATCCGTCGGCGACCGCCCCCAGAATGGGCGCCAGCAGCGCGATGATGACCCCGGCCACGGTCTGCCCATAGCCCCAGACCGCCTGCGCCTCGGCCGCGGCTGCCTCGGGTGCCATGCCCAGCCCCGCATAATGGGCGCGCGCCACTTCGGCGAAATAGGGGCCGAAGATGAAGGTCAGAAGCAGGGTATTGTAGGGCTGGCTTGCCCAGTCAAAGAAATACCAGCCCCAGATCCGCTGCCGTGCCGTTGCCATGCCTGCCCCCGCGTTGTTTGCGCGATCAAGCCCGAAACCGGCGCGGGGCGCAAGGTTTCAGCGCGCGTCAGGCGGCCAGGGGCGGGTCGCGTCGGCGGCGATCCAGTGCTGCACCCAGTCGGGCAGGGCGGGGCTTTCCTGCGCCAGACCCATCGCCTCCACCACCCGCGCGGGTGGGATCATGCCCTGCCGCGAGGTGAAGGCCGACCGGCAGAGCATCTGGCTGGTGCATTCCTCGCCCCGCCACATGCTTTGCTCGATATACAGAAACCGCGCATCCCACCCGACGCAGCGCGACCGCATGGTGACGCGCTGAAAGGCGGTGACGCGCTTGCGATAGCGGGTGGAATTGCCGGCGATCGCCATGCCCCAGCGATGTTTCAGCACCACCTTGTCCAGCCCGGTGCGGATGCCCAGCGGCACCCGGCCCAGATCGAAAAGCGTCAGCGTGCGGCCGTTGTTCAGCTCCATCCAGGGGTCGATATCCCAGGGCCAGCAGACATGCCGGCTGACATGGGTGTCCAGCAGGCCCAGTTTCGGCGCCCGCCGGGCGTTCAGGATTTCTTTCAGAAGTCGGACATAAGGATACATGGCGCACCTCCGCCGCACGGCCTGCCGTGCCCGGCCTGCGGGGTCAAGCGGAACGCTGCGGCAATTCTTGCGCGGAAAAGGTTGTGCTTTTGGGGGGCGCGCGCTACCTCAACCACAACAGATAGTGAGGACGCCATGGTTTCGATCCTGCAAATCCTGCTGATGCTGATCGGCGTCGCGCAGTTCATCATCATCGCCCATATCATCATGTCGTGGCTGATCAACTTTCAGGTGCTGAACCTGCGGCAGCCGCTGGTCGCGCAGCTCTGGTATGGCCTGAACCGCCTGCTGGAGCCGGTCTATGGCCGGCTGCGCCGCATCCTGCCCGATCTGGGCGGGATCGACCTCGCGCCGCTGGTGGCGCTTCTGGCGATTTACGCGCTGCGCATCATCATCCTGAACAACGCCTACGCCTACTGACCTATGCAGCACCCGCGCGAGCTTCTGGCCTCGATCTTTGGCTTCGGGGCCTTCCGTCCCGGCCAGGAAGAGATCGTGGAGGCGGTGCTGGCCGGGCGCGACACGCTGGCCATCATGCCGACCGGCGGGGGCAAGTCGCTGTGCTTTCAATTGCCGGCGCTGTGCCGCGACGGGGTGACGGTGGTCATCTCGCCGCTGATCGCGCTGATGCGCGACCAGGTGCGCAGCCTGCGCGAGGCGGGGGTGGAGGCCGGCGCGCTGACCTCCGGCAATACCGAGGAAGAGACCGAGGCCGTCTTTCAGGCCATCGACGCCGGGCGGCTGAAGCTGCTTTACATGGCGCCCGAACGGTTGGCCCTTGGCGGCACCGCCGCGCTGTTGCGCCGGGCGCGTGTCAGCCTGATCGCCGTGGACGAGGCGCATTGCGTCAGCCAGTGGGGCCATGATTTCCGCCCCGATTACCTGCGCATCGGCGATCTGAAACGCGCGCTTGGCGTGCCGCTGGCGGCCTTTACCGCCACCGCGGATGAGGAAACCCGGGCCGAGATCGTCACCCGCCTGTTCGACCGTCAGCCCCCCGCCACCTTCCTGCGCGGCTTTGACCGGCCCAATATCCACCTCGCCTTTGCGGTGAAGGACAGCCCGCGCCGCCAGATCCTCGATTTTGCCGCCGCCCGGCGCGGCCAATCCGGCATCGTCTATTGCGCCACCCGCGCCAAGACCGAAACGCTTTCCCAGGCGCTGCATGAGGCGCGGCACCTGACCTGCCACTATCACGGCGGGATGGAGGCCGAGGAGCGCCGCCGCGTCGAGGAGCGCTTTCAGCGTGAGGATGGGCTGATCGTCTGTGCCACCATCGCCTTCGGCATGGGCATCGACAAGCCCGATATCCGCTGGGTTGCCCATGCCGACCTCTCCAAGTCGATCGAGGCCTATTATCAGGAAATCGGCCGCGCCGGTCGCGATGGCGCCCCGGCCGAGACGCTGACGCTCTATGGCCCCGACGATATCCGCCTGCGCCGCGCCCAGATCGACGAAAGCCCCGCGCCGCTGGAACGCAAGGAGGCCGATCACGCCCGGCTGAATGCGCTGCTGGGTCTGGCCGAGGCGACGGGCTGCCGGCGGCAGGTCTTGCTGCGCTATTTCGGCGAGGACAGCGCGCCCTGCGGCCATTGCGACCTTTGCGACCGGCCGGCGCAGCTTTTCGATGCGACCGACGCGGTGCGCAAGGCGCTGTCGGCGGCGCTGCGCACCGGCGAATGGTTCGGTGCCGGGCACCTGATCGACATTCTGACCGGCAATGCCACGCCCAAGGTGCGCGAAAAGGGCCATGACCAGCTGCCCACCTTTGGCGTGGGGGGCGAATTGTCGAAATCCGGCTGGGGCGCGGTGTTTCGGCAGATGATGGGGCGCGACCTGCTGCGCCCTGACCCCGAACGCTTTGGCGGCCTGCGCATGACCGAGGCGGCCCGCCCCATCCTGCGCGGCGAGGCGGCGATCACCCTGCGCCGCGACACGGTGCAGGCCGCGGCCCGCCCGGCGGTCAAGGCGCTGGTGGCCGAGGAGGACGCGCCGCTACTGTCGGCGCTCAAGGCCAAGCGGCGCGCCCTGGCCGAGGCCGCGCGCGTGCCCGCCTATGTGATCTTCCCGGACCGGACGCTAGCCGAAATGGCCGAACGCCGGCCCGCCACGCTGGATGACATGGCCGGGATCAGCGGCGTCGGCGCGAAAAAGCTGGAAAGCTATGGCGCGGCCTTTCTGTCAGTGATCACCGGCGCGGCGGAAAGTCTGCATCCGGCACGGATGCGCCTGGCCGGCCAACCCGCCGGCGCCATCTTCGACCGGCTGGCCGAGGCGCAATTGCGCCTGATGCGCGGCGAGGATGGCACCGGCAAGCCGCTGTCGCTGTCGCAATCCAGCCTGCGCCGCATCGCCGAGGCGCGGCCGCAGAACCTGGCCGATCTCGACCGCGCGGGCGATCTGGGGGCGGCCAAGCTCGACCGCTTTGGCACGGCCTTTCTCGAAATCTGCCGGAACGGATAACCCATGCTCACCGTGATTTCCCCCGCCAAGCGCCTGGCCGATCCGCCCGCTGCCCTGCCGCCCGGCATCGCCGCGACCGAGCCGGACTTCCCCGCCGAGACCCTTGCGCTGGCCAGCGTCGCGCGCGGGCTGTCCGAGGCCGATCTGGGCCGACTGATGGATCTGTCGCCGGCGCTGGCGCAGCTCAATCACCGGCGCTTCGCGGCCTTCGGCACGCAGGATCGTCATCCGGCGGCGCTGCTCTTTGACGGCGACACCTATGCCGGGCTGGAGGCGCCCCGGCTGGAGGCCGATGCCTGGCGCTGGTCGGGGCTGAGCCTGCGCATCCTCTCGGGGCTATACGGCCTCTTGCGTCCGACCGACCTGATCGAGCCCTATCGGCTGGAGATGGGCACGCGGCTGGTCAACCCCCGTGGCGCCGATCTTTACGCCTGGTGGGGCACGCGGATCGCCACCGCGCTGAATGCCGCGGCGGATGGGGCGGGGGCGCGGTTCCTCCTCAACTGCGCCTCGATCGAATATTTCCGCGCGGTCGATCGCGGCGCGCTGCGACTGCCCGTGGTGACCCCGGTCTTTCTGGAAGACCGGCCCGGCGGGCCCAAGGTCATCAGCTTTCACGCCAAGAAGGCCCGGGGCGCGCTGGCGCGTCATGTCATGATCCACCGCCTGACCGACCCCGCCGATCTGCGCGGTTTCACGGCGGGCGGCTATCGCTTTGACGCGGCGCAGTCGCAGCCCGAAACGCTTGTGTTCCGCCGCGCCGATCAGGCCGCCGAACTGGTATCCTGATCGGCCGGGACCGGCGGGCGCACCCCTGCGGGCGCAAGACTGGACAAGGCCTCGGTGATGGCGTTGCGGCGCAGGGGTTTCGTCAGATAACGATCGATCCCCGCGGCCAGAATCGATTCCGCGTCACCCTCCATCGCATGCGCGGTCAGCGCGATGATCGGCACATGGCCCCGCCCGCCCTCCTGGGTGCGGATGGCACGGGCGGCCTCGCGCCCGTCCATCTCGGGCATGGAAATATCCATGAAGATCAGGTCGGGGGCAAAGCTGGTGAACAGATCAACTGCCTCGCGGCCGTTATTGGCAAAGACCAGATCCATGTCGAAATCCCGCACCATCTTGCGGAAGACCAGCTGGTTGGTGCGGTTGTCCTCGGCCGCCAGCACCCGCATCTGCCGCAATTCCGCGACCGCGCGCGACCCCGCCACGCCGGGCGAGAGCGCCTGAAGCTTGCGATAGAGATCGGCGCGCAGCACCGGCTTTTGCAGAAAACCCGCCACCGCCTCGGCGCCGGGGGCATCGCGCAGCGTGGCGGGGTTGCTGGACAGGATCAGGACGGGCGTTTCGATCCCGGCGGCGCGGATTTCCTGAAGAAAGGTCAGCGCATCGAGTTCCGGCAGCGCATGGCTGCACAGGATCACGTCATGGCCGGGGTCGGCCTCCAGGATCGGCTGCGCCTCGGCCAGGCTGCGGCACAGGGTGACGGCGATGCCGCAGGTCGTCAGCTGCCGTTCCAGGATCGTGCGGTTGATGAACTGGTCGTCGATCACCAGCGCGCGGCGCAGTGTGATCGGCCCGGGCGTCTCATCGCTCTGTTCGGCAACCGGCAGCGACAGGCGGAAGCCAAAGCATGACCCGCGCCCCGGTTCGCTGTCCACCCAGACCGCGCCGCCCATATGTTCGACCAGACGCTGCGTGATGGCGAGCCCCAGCCCCGTCCCCTCGAACTTGCGGTTGGAGGCGCTGTCCACCTGATTGAACTCGCCAAAGATGTGATCGAGGTTTTCCGGCGCGATGCCGATGCCGGTATCCTCGACCGTGATATGAAGCTGCTGACAGCCGTCGCCGGCCTCGATCCCGACGACCCGCACCAGCACATGCCCCTGTTCGGTGAATTTCACCGCATTGCCCATGAGGTTGGTCAGCACCTGCCGCAGCCGGCCCGGATCGCCGACATAGCGCGTGGGCAGGAACATGTCGAAGTCGATCAGCAAATCCACCCCCTTGGGCCGTGCCCGGGGTTGCAACAGCATCGCGACCTCGTGGATCACCCGTTCAAGATCAAAGGGTTCGGGGTGCAGGGTCAGCCGCTCGGCCTCGATCTTGGAATAATCGAGGATGTCGTTGATGATGACCAGCAGCGCCTCGCCCGAGGAGCGGATCGTGTCGGCGAACAGGCGCTGCTCGTCGCTGAGCGGCGTGTCGCACAGCAGTTCGGCCATGCCGACCACGCCATTCATCGGGGTGCGGATCTCGTGGCTCATGTTCGCGAGGAAGGCCGATTTCGCCCTCACCGCCGCCTCGGCGGCCTCGCGTGCGCTTTCCAGTGCGGCCTTCTGGTCGCGCGCTTCGGTGATATCGACGCGCAACCCTACGCGGCCGCCATCGGGCGTGGCCTTGTCGATGACCCGCAGCCAGCGATTGCCGGAAATCGCATGTTCGAATTCCACGCTCGGCGCGCCGCGCATCGCCAGGCGTTCCTGCAACCACTCCTCCTCGCGGCCCATGGCATCGGCATATTGGCCATGCTGCAAGCCATAGCGCAGGATCGCCTCGAAGCTGGCGCCGGGCACCATGGCCGGGGCGCTTTCGGCATAGAGGTCGCGGTAGCGTTGATTGCAGACCATCAGCCGGTCCTCCCTGTCAAAAAGCACGAAACCGTCGGGGATCGCCTCGATCGCGGCCCAGATGCGCATCTGTTCGGTAATATCGACGGCAAGGCTGACCATGTCGCCATCGCGGGCGCGGCGATCGACCAGCCGCACCCATTGGCCCGAGGTCAGGTGCAGCACCACCGGCTCCAGCGGTTCCTGATCCCACCGGCTGACCATGCGGGCGCACCAGTCCTGCGGCGCTTCGTCCCCGATATCGACCACGCCATTTTCGGCGATGATGGCGAGGATCGCGACATAGCCCTGGCCGGGCAGGATATCGTCGCATTCGAACAGCCGGCGAAAGGCGGCATTGGCGGCGACCAGGCGGTTGGCGCCATCGAACACGGCAAAGCCGTCGCGAATGGTGTCGATCGAATCCCACAGCCGGCGTTCGGCCATGACGGCGGCGGTATGGGCGCGTTCCAGATCGTTCAGAAAGCGCAGGTTCTGACCCTTGAGCGCCTCAGCCTCCGACAGGGCGGATTTCACCATCTGCCGCTGTTCGACGATCTGGTCCGACAGGGCGCGGGCATGCAGCGCCAGCTTTTCATTGGCGGCGAACAATTCGCGGCTTTTCTGTTCCAGCAGCCGTTCCGCCGCCAGCCGCCCCCGCCTTTCCTTCGCCAGCCGATCCATCAGTTCCATGCGATTCTCAACCCGCGGCGGCCGTTCTGGCCCCTTGTTCCTGCAAACTGGCGCAACAACGTGAAACAAAACTTAACGGGAACAAATCGCGAAATTCCTGCCGCCTGACGTTGAAAGCGCGGCCGCGCCGTGCAACCATCCCCGCGTATTTTATGGGGAGTCGTTCATGCCCGCCTTTCATCGCATCCTTGCCACCGCCGCGACGCTTGCCTGTCTCGCCCTTGGCGCCTCGGCGCAGGAGATCGTGCCGGCCAAGCGCTTTGTTCTCAGCCAGGATGCCGATCTGCCGGGCGGCGATCTGTCGAGCCAGTTCGACACCACGATCGAGGCTTGCGAACGCGCCTGCATGGCCGATCAGCGCTGCACGCATTTCACCTTCAACAGCCGCAACGGATCGTGCTTCACCAAGCAGAATCCGGGCGAGGAAGCGTTTTATCAGGGCGCGTTTTCGGGCCGGCTGGTCAGCAATGATGCCAAGGTGGTGGCCGCGGCGCCCGACCGGCGGGCAGAGCTGACCTTCCTGCGCGATGACGAGATCGCGGCGGCGCTGGAGCAGGCGCAGGGCCTGGCCAACCGCCACACTACCGGGCAATGGACCGCCGAGGAACACCTCTCCACCGCGCGCGACCGCGAGGCCGAAGGCATGCTGCGCGCCGCCGCCGATCTGGCGGGGGCGGCGGTCAATGCCTCGGACAAGGCAGAGGTCTGGGTGGAATATGCGCGCCTGCTGGCCGAGGCATCGCGCGACAATCGCGAGGGGGCTACCGACTATCGCCGCCGCGCGATCCCGGCCGCGACCAATGCCTATCTGCGCGCCGCGAACAAGGCGATCCGCCACAATGCGCTGGTGATCATGGCCCGCGCGATGGAGACCGATGGAAGGGGCAATGATGCCGTCAAGGCACTGCGTCTGGCCCAGCAATTGCAGCCGCGCGACGATACCGCGGCGCTGCTGGACGACTACGCCGGCAAATACGGCTTCCGCATTCTGGAAACCGATGTGCAAAGCGATACCGCGCGGCCGCGGGTCTGCGTCAACACCTCTGAGGATCTGGTGGAATCGGGGCTGGATTATACCCCCTTCGTGCAACTGCCCGAGGCCGGGTTGACGGTGCAGCCCGGCGGCTGGCGCCAGCTCTGCGTGGAGGGGATGGCCCATGGCAAACGCTATCAGCTGACCTTCCGCGAGGGGTTGCCTTCGGCTGACGGGCAGGAACTGGCGAAATCGGTGCAGATCAGCGCCTATGTGCGCGACCGCCAGCCCGGCGTCCGCTTTGCCGGGCGCGCCTATGTCTTGCCGCGCGGCGATGGCGCCGCGCTGCCGGTGGTGACGGTGAATACCGACAAGCTGGATCTTGCGTTGTTCCGCGTGTCTGACCGCAACATCCTGCGGGCGGTGCAGAATGGCTATCTGAGCTGGCCGATTGCCGAATATCAGGAATCCGGCTTCACCGACGATGTGGGCGAACGGCTCTGGACCGGGACGGCGACCATGGCGCAAGAGGTGAACAAGGATGTCACCACCCGCCTGCCCATGGCCGAGGCGCTGAAGGACCGCCCGGCGGGGATCTATGCGCTCAAGGCCAGCGTGCCGGGGGTTGACCCCTATGCGGTGCCGGCGGCCTGGCAATGGTTCGTGGTCTCCGACCTTGGCGTGACCTCGCTGTCGGGGACGGACGGGCTGCATGTGATCGTGCGCAGCCTGGGCACGGCGGCGGCCAAGCCGGGGGTGACGGTCGAGCTTCTGAGCCGCACCAACGCGGTGCTGGCCATGACGACGACCGATGACAAGGGCTATGCCCGCTTTGACGCCGGGCTGACGCGCGGCACCGGCGGGGCGGCGCCCGCGATGCTCGTCGCGCGCGAGGGCGAGGGCGATCTGGCCTTCCTGTCGTTGACCGACCCGGAGTTTGACCTGTCGGATCGCGGCGTGGAGGGACGCGAGGCCGCCGGCCCGGTGGATGTGTTCCTGACCACCGACCGCGGCGCCTATCGCGCGGGCGAAACCGTCTATGCGACCGCGCTGACCCGCGATCCGCAGGCGCAGGCGATCACCGGCCTGCCGCTGACCGCCATCTTCAAGCGTCCCGACGGGGTGGAATATGCCCGGGCGCAGGCCCCTGATGCGGGGCAGGGCGGCCATGTCTTTGCCCAGCCGATTGCCGGATCCGCCCCGCGCGGCGTCTGGAAGATGGAGGTCTATGCCGATCCCGAGGCCAGCCCGTTGACCAGCCAGACCTTCCTGGTCGAGGATTTCCTGCCCGAACGCATCGACTATGCGTTGGCCCTGCCCGATACGCCGCTGCGTCTGGGCGACAGCGCGGAAATCGGGGTCCAGGCGAAATACCTGTTCGGCGCGCCGGGCGGCGATCTGGCGATCGAGGGTGATGTGGCTCTGCGCGCCGCCAAGGAACTGCCGGGCTTTCCCGGCTATGTCTTTGGCCGCCACGACCAACCCTTTGACGCACGGATGGAGCCGATCGCGGGCGCGCGCACCGATGCGGCCGGCAAGGCCACGGTGCGGGCCAGCCTGCCCGAGGTCGATGATCCGGGCCGCCCGCTGGAGGCGCGCTTTACCCTGCGCATCGCCGAAGGCTCGGGCCGCCCGGTGGAGCGGCGGGTGGAGCGGATCCTGACCCCTTCCAGCCCGATGATCGGGGTGAAACCGCTGTTTGACGGTGAGGTGCCGGAGAATGGCGAGCCGCGCTTTGCGCTGATCGGCATCGGTGCCGGTGCCGCGCCGGAACCGATGAAGGTCGCCTGGGAGCTGACCCGGATCGAGACGGAATATCAATGGTATAACGCCTCGGGCAACTGGAACTGGGAACCCGTGACCAGCCGTAGCCGCGTCGCCAATGGCGAGGCCGATCTGGGCGCCGCGCCGGTGGAGATTGCCGCCGCCGTGCGGTGGGGCGAATACGAACTGGCGGTCAGCCGGGTGGATGGCACGCCGGCCGAAACCTCGACCCGTTTCTATGCCGGCTGGTATGCGCCCGCCGATGCCTCGGCCACGCCCGACACGCTGGACCTGTCGCTTGACAAGCCCGCCTATCGCCCGGGCGAGGTGGCCCGCCTGCGGCTGGTGCCGCGCGCGGCGGGCACGGCGCTGGTCATGGTGCTGGCCGACCGGCTGGTGTCGATGCAGGCGGTGGAAGTGACCGAGGGCGAGAACATGATCGACCTGCCGGTAACCGATGACTGGGGCGCGGGGGTCTATGTCACGGCCTCGGTCCTGCGGCCGATGGATGTGGCGGCGGGGCGCAACCCGGCCCGCGCGCTTGGCCTGACCCATGCCGCCATCGACCCCGGCGCCGCCCGGCTGGAGGTGGCGGTCAAGGCCCCGCCCGAGGCCGCCCCGCGCGCGCCGGTCGATCTGGCGATCAAGGTTGCCGGTCTGGCCGAGGGGGACGATGCCTGGGTCACGGTCGCGGCGGTGGATGTGGGCATCCTGAACCTGACCGGCTTCAAGGCGCCCGACCCCGCCGGGTATTATTTCGGTCAGCGCAAGCTGGGCATCGGCATTCGCGATGTCTATGGCCGGCTGATCGAAGGGCTGAACGGGGCCGAAGGGCAGGTGCGTTCCGGCGGCGATGCCGGCGCGCAGGCCCGTCTGCAAGCCCCGCCCCCGACCGAGGAGCTGGTGGCCTATTTCACCGGCCCTGTGCAGGTGGGGGCCGACGGGCTGGCCCATGCCCGCTTTGACCTGCCGGCCTTCAACGGCACGGTCAAGGTGATGGCGGTTGCCTGGTCGGGCAAGGGCGTGGGGCAGGCCAGCGCCGACATTCTGGTGCGCGACCCGGTGGTGGTCAGCGCCTCCTTGCCGCGCTTCATGGCGCCGGGCGATGACAGCCGCCTGCTGCTGGAAATCGTGCATGCCACCGGCCCCGCCGGGCGCATGAAACTGGCCGCAACCGCCGAAGGCGTCACGCTGGGCGCCGTGCCCGCCGAGATCGACCTGGGCGAAAAGCAGAAACAGGTGATCCGCATCCCGGTCACGGCCACGGCGCCGGGCCTGCACCGCATCACCGTCACCCTGACCACGCCGGAGGGCAAGGAACTGGTCAAGACCCTGACCCTGCCCGTCCAATCGAACGAGCCGGAGATCGCGCGGATCAGCCGCTTTGACCTCGACAAGGGCCAGAGCTTCACCTTCGACGCCAATGCCTTTGACGGCTTCCTGCCCGGCAGCGCGAAGGCCACGCTGGCCGTCGGCCCCATCGCACGCCTGAACGCGCCGGGTCTGCTGGAGGCACTGGACCGCTACCCCTATGGCTGCACCGAACAGATGACGTCGCGTGCCTTGCCGCTGGTCTATTTCGATCAGGTCGCGCAGGTGATGCAGTTGAAGGGGGCCGAGAATATCCGCCTGCGCATCGCGCAATCGGTGACCGAGATCTTGCAGAACCAGAACGCCGAAGGGTCGTTCGGCCTGTGGTCTGCACCCGAAAGCGTGGGGCAGGATCTGTGGCTCGATGCCTATGTCAGCGACTTCCTGTCGCGGGCGCGGGCGCAGGGCTTTGAGGTGCCCGATCTCGCCTTCCGCAACGCGCTCGACAATCTGCGCAATCAGGTCAATTACTATGCCGATTTCGACAAGGGCGGCGAGGATCTGGCCTATGCGCTGATGGTGCTGGCGCGCGAGGGCGCAGCGGCGGTCGGCGATCTGCGCTATTATGCCGATGTGAAGGGCGATGCCTTTGCCACCGCGCTGGCGCAGGCGCAACTGGGCGCGGCGCTGGCCTCCTATGGCGATCCGGGCCGGGCGGATGCGATGTTCCGCAAGGCGATGGCGCGGCTTGATGCGGCCAAGCCCGATACCGCCCAGATCTACCGCGCCGATTACGGCACCAACCTGCGCGATACGGCGGCGGTGCTGACGCTGGCGGTCGAGGCCGGGTCCGAGGCGGTGAACCGCGACGAACTGGTCAGCCGCATCAGCACCACCGGCGCCATGTCCACGCAGGAAAGCGTCTGGACGCTGCTGGCCTCCAACGCGCTGATCGACGGGGCGGGGGTGGATGTCACGCTGAACGGCGCGGCGATTGACGGCCCGCTGGTGCGCGTGCTGTCCGAGGGCGGCGCGCCGACCGTGGTGCAGAATGACGGGGCCAAGACCCTCCTCACCGTCACCACCTATGGCACCCCGGCCGAGCCGCTGACGGCGGGCGGCAATGGCTATGGCATCACCCGCAGCTATTACACGCTGGAAGGCAAGGCCGCCTCGCTGGAGGGGCTGAAGGTGGGCGACCGGCTGGTTGCGGTGCTGGAGGTGACGCCCTTTGGCCGCGGCGAGGCCCGGTTGATGGTGAACGATCCGCTGCCCGCCGGGCTGGAGATCGACAACCCCAACCTGATCGGCGGCGGCGCGGTGGAGGCGCTGGATTGGCTCGGGCTGGAAACCGATGCCGCGCATAGCGAATTCCGGCAGGACCGTTTCCTGACCGCGCTGGATCGCTATGACAACGCGCCCTTCCGGCTGGCCTATATCGTGCGGGCAGTGTCGCCCGGCGCCTTTACCCATCCGGCGGCCTCGGTCGAGGACATGTATCGCCCGAGCTTCCGCGCCCAAAGCGGCACGGGCCGGATCACGATCGCCGAGTGATGCGCGCCCGCTGGCCCCTTGCGCTGGCCGTCGCCCTTTGGGCGGCGGCCTTCGGGCTGGATCGCGGCCGCGACTGGGTGGCGGCCACCGATCTGCCCGCGCTCAGCCTGCCGACCTCGGTCGAGGTGGTGGATCGCAACGGCATCCTGCTGCGCGCCTATACCGTCGCTGACGGGCGCTGGCGCATGGCGCTGCCGCCTGATGCGGTGGACCCGACCTATCTTGCCATGCTGGTCGCCTATGAGGACAAGCGGTTCTACCGCCATGCGGGGGTGGATTGGCGGTCGATGGTGCGCGCGGCGGGGCAGGCGCTGCGCCATGGTCGCATCGTGTCGGGCGGGTCCACGCTGACCATGCAGGTGGCGCGGCTGCTGGAACAGAGCGGCACCGGCAAGGTGGCGGGCAAGCTGCGGCAGATGCGGGTCGCGCTGGCGCTGGAACAGCGGCTGACCAAGGATCAGATCTTGCAGCTTTATCTGCTGCTGGCGCCCTATGGCGGCAATCTGGAAGGGGTGCGCGCCGCGTCGCTGGCCTATTTCGGCAAGGAACCGCGGCGCCTGACCCCGGCCGAGGCGGCGTTGCTGGTGGCCATTCCGCAGGCCCCCGAAAGCCGGCGCCCCGACCGCCATCCGGGCCGTGCCGCCGAGGCGCGGGGCCGCGTGCTGGAACGCGCGCTGCGCGATGGTGTCATCAGCGCCGAGGCCGCGCGCGAAACCGCGGGCGAGCGGGTGCCCGATGCCCGCAAGCCCGTGCCGATGCTGGCGCCGCATCTGGCGGACCGCGCCTTGGCCGAGGCCCCGGGCCTGCCGCTGCATCGCCTGACGCTGGAGGCCGGGTTGCAACGCGGGCTGGAGGCGCTGGCGCGCGAGGCGGTGGCGGGCAAGGGCGATCAGTTGCAGATCGCCATTCTGGTGGCCGATCACCGGTCGGGCGAGATCCTCGCCTCGGTCGGGTCGGCCGGGTTTCTGGCCGACCGGCGGCAGGGTTTCGTCGATATGACGCAGGCGCTGCGCTCGCCCGGCAGCACGCTCAAGCCGCTGGTCTATGGTCTGGCCTTTGACGAGGGGCTGGCCCATCCCGAAACCATGATCGACGACCGTCCGGTGAATTTCGGCACCTATGCGCCGCAGAATTTCGACAAGACCTGGCGCGGCACGATCCGCCTGCGCGAGGCGCTGCAACTGTCGCTCAATATCCCCGTGGTGCTGCTGACCGATGCGCTTGGCCCGGCCAAGGTCATTGCCGGGATGCGTCGTGCCGGCATGGCCCCGGTGCTGAAGGGCGACGAGCCGGGGTTGGCGATATCGCTGGGCGGGGTGGGGGTGACGCTGCAAGACATGGTGCAGCTTTACGCCGCCATTGCCCGGGGCGGTGTCGCCTTGCCCCTGCGCAGCAGCGGCGCGGGGCATGAGGGGCAGCGCGTCATGTCGGCCGTCGCGTCCTGGCAGGTGGCCGATATTCTGGCGGGCCTGCCGCCGCCGCCCGGCGCGCCGGAAAACCGGCTGGCCTACAAGACCGGCACCTCTTACGGGCATCGCGATGCCTGGGCCATCGGCTTTGACGGGGCGCATGTGGCGGGGGTCTGGATGGGTCGGGCCGATGGGACGCCGGTGCCCGGTGCCTTTGGCGCCGACAGCGCGGCGCCGGTGCTGTTTCAGGCCATGGGCCGCGTCAGCCGCAGCCTGACGCCGCTGCCGCCCGCGCCCAAGGCCACGCTTCTGGTGTCAAACGCGCAATTGCCGCAGCCACTGCGTCGTTTCCGGTCGCGCACCGCGGCGTTCGAGGCGGCGGCGGATGCGCCGCGCCTGACCTTCCCTCCCGAGGGCGCCGAGGTCGAACGGCTGGACGGGCAGGTGCTGGTCAAGCTGCGCGGCGGCACATTGCCGCTGACGCTGATGGCCGATGGCGTGCCGCTGCGCACCGGGCTGCGCAGCCGCGAGACGCTGCTGTCCCTGCCCGGCGCCGGTTTCGTCACGCTGAGTGTGATCGACGCCGAGGGGCGGTCGTCGCGGGTGCGCGTGCTGCTGCGCTAGGCCCCCGCCGGAACGGGGGCCAGGGCGGGGGTCAGACCCGCTCCAACGCGATGGCGATGCCCTGACCGCCGCCGATGCACATCGTGACGATGGCGCGCTTGGCGCCGGTGCGCTCCAGCTCATACATCGCCTTCACGGTCAGGATGGCGCCGGTCGCGCCGACCGGATGGCCAAGCGCGATGGCGCCGCCATTGGGGTTCACCTTGGCCGGGTCGAGGCCGAGTTCCTTTGACACCGCCAGCGCCTGCGCGGCGAAGGCCTCGTTCGATTCGATCAGGTCAAAATCGGCTACCGAAAGGCCGGTCCGCGCCAGAAGCTGCCGCACCGCCGGGATCGGGCCGAGGCCCATCACCTGCGGCCGCACCCCGGCCACCGAATAGCCAAGGATCCGCGCGCGCGGCGTCAGCCCCGCCTTTTCCGCCGCATCGGCGCGGGCCAGGATCACCGCCGCCGCGCCGTCATTGATCCCCGAGGCATTGCCCGCCGTCACTGTGCCATCCTTCTGGAACACGGTCTTGAGGCCCGAAAGCGCCTCCAGCGAGGTGGCCTTGGGATGTTCGTCAGTGTCGAACACCACCGGCCCCTTGCGTCCGGCGATTTCATAGGGCGCGATCTGATCCCTGAAATACCCCTCGGCAATGGCGCGGGCGGCGCGGTTCTGGCTTTCCAGCGCGAAAGCATCCTGATCGGCGCGGCTGATGCCGCATTCCGCCGCCACATTCTCGGCGGTGACGCCCATATGGCCGGTGCCAAAGGGGCAGGTCAGCGCGCCGGTCATCATGTCCATCGCCTTGGTGTCGCCCATCTTCTGCCCCCAGCGGGCGGCGGGCAGGGCATAGGGCGCGCGGCTCATGCTTTCGGCGCCGCCGGCCAGGGCGAAATCGGCATCGCCCAGCATCAGTGCCTGGGTGGCCGAGACGATGGCCTGCGCCCCCGATCCGCAAAGGCGGTTCACGTTCATCGCGGGCGCGCTGTCGGGAACGCCGGCCTGGCTGGCGGCGACGCGGCTCAGATACATGTCGCGCGGTTCGGTATTGATGACATGACCAAAGACCGTGGTGCCGATCTGCGCGCCCTCGACCCCGGCGCGGTCCAGCGCGGCGCGCGCAACATGCGCGGCCAGGTCGATCGGCGCGATGCCGGCAAGGCTGCCACCAAAGCCGCCGATGGCGGTTCTGGCGCCGGAAAGAATGACGATGTCGGTCATGGAGAAGCCCCTTTGTGAAATCGTGAGAAGACTGTCGATTGTCGCGCGCCGAGGCGAGTGTGACGTTACGTCCGGGATTCGGGCAAGACCTGTTGACTTTGCCCTGACGCAGGCAGATGAGGCGCGGCGCGCGAGGAGAGATGACCATGACCGACACCGCCGGAGACCGCATCCTGTTGCTGGCGGTCGGCCTTGTGACCTTTTTCCTGATGGGGGGCTTGCAGGCGGTCTATGGCCCGGCCCTGCCCATGCTGGCGCGCGAGACGGGGCAGAGCGTCGCGCAGGTCTCGGGGCTGTTCACAGTGCATTGGCTGGGATCGGCGGGCGGGGTCGCGCTGACCTTTGTGCTTGGCACGCGGATCACGCCGCGCGTGGTCGTGCTGCTGCTGGCGGCGGGGGCGGCACTGCTGGGGGCGGGGGCCGGCTGGCCGGTCACGCTGGCGGGGGCGGCGCTGTCGGGCATGGGGCAGGGCGGCGCGGCGGTGGTGTTCAACCCGCGACTGCTGGCCAGTTTCGGCGCGCGCGGCCCGGCCATGCTGAGCCTGACCAACGCGGTCTTTGGTGGCGGCGCGATCCTGGCGCCAATGGCGCTGGTTGTGCTGGGCGGGGCCTATGGGCTGATCTTCCTGTCGCTGGCCGTGGGCTTTGCCCTGTTGGTGGCGGTGGCGCGTGATGCGGGCCAGCCGGCAATGGCCGCCGCGGCGCCGGCCTTTCGGCCCGATCTGGCAATTCTGGCCTTTGGTGCCTGCGGCATCGGCCTTGAGGCGGCGCTGATCGGGCTGGGTCCGGCGGCGCTGGTGCGGGCCGGCGCGTCCGAGGTGCAGGGCGCCGAGGCGATGAGCGCCTTTTTCATCGCCTTTCTGTTGGCGCGGATCGGGCTGACCTTTGCCGCGCATCGCATCGCGCCCTTTGCGCTTTATGCGCTGTCGGTCGGCGGGGTCGCGCTGTGCATGGCGGCGGCGGTCGTCCTGCCGCCTTACTGGATGTTCGTGCTGGCCGGCGGCTTTGCCGGCATGATCTTTCCGGGCTATTTCGTCGAGGCCGCCCGGCGGATGGGCCAGCACCCGCGCGTCTCGCCGCTGATCGTGGCGGGTGGGCTGGTCGGTGGTATCAGCCTGCCCTTCCTGCTGGCACGCCTGACCGAGGGCATGGGCCAGCGCGGCTTTTTTCAGGTCATGGCGGGGCTGGCCATCGCGGTAACGGTGGCGGCGCTGCTGGCGCTGGTGCTGCGCCGGGCGCCCTTGCCCGGGGCGCGCGGCCAGGGTGCCTGACCGGCGCGCGCGCGCCCCGCAGCCCGCGTTACAAAAAACGGCGCGGGCTGATCGTCATGTCGCGCAGCATGTGATCGCCGCCCAGGAGCCGCCACAGATGCAGCAGCGTCAGGGCGTCATCCGACGCCGCACCACGCGCGCCCGCGCTATCCTTCAGTTTCAGAACCCTGATCCCGTCCTGCAATTCGACCGTCATCCCTGATGCTCCGCTGGCTATGTGACGCCCCCATGCTGTCAGCCTCGGCGCAGGCTGTGGGGGCAATCGCGCGGTGGCGTGTCACAAAGGCGGCGCTTGGGTCGATATTGCCTCAAATACCGCCTTGCCAGGACTTCACCGCCTCCAGCGGATACAGCAGCATCAGCACGTTCAGCGTCAGCCCGTCACGGATCAACCAGGTGGTCAGCACCTCGAACCCGATCACGATCAGCACCGACAGCCAGATCGGCAGCCGGGCCGCCAGAAAGAAACCCAGCACCATCGCCAGGATATCGGACAGCGAATTGATCACGCTGTCGCCAAAGTAATCCAGCGCGATGGTGACCGCGCGATAGCGTTCGATCACCGCGGCCGAATTCTCCAGGATCTCCCAGCCGCATTCGATCAGCGTGGCGATCGACAGGCGCCAGCCAAAGGACAGCCGCCGCGCCACCAGCCACAGCGCGCCATAGAACAGAAAGCCATGAATCAGATGCGAAGGCGTATACCAGTCGGCGATATGCTGTGAATTTTCCGAACTGATGACCTGCCCGTGCCAGAGCTTGACATAGCCGCAACTGCAATAGGGCACCCGCCCGACATGCAGCAGCCACAGACAGGCCGCGAGGATGATCAGGGCAGTCGCGACAAAGGGCCAGGCATTGCGGGTCATCGGCGGTGTTCCAGCAGGGTTTTGCCGGAGCCTAGCGAAATTCGCGCGGCAGGCCAGTGGCTTGTTTGCGCGGTCAGGCGGCGATTTCCAGCGCGACGCGGCCCAGCGGGGTCAGCAGCCAGGCCGCCCGCCCCTCGATCGCCACCGCCGAGAGCGGCCCGCCATAGGCCGCGCCGCTGTCAAGGTTCAGCCGGTTGCCGTAATGGGTCGCCGCGTCCAGCGCGGTATGGCCATGCACGATCAACGCGCCATGATCGCGCGTGTCTGACAGAAAGGGTTCGCGGATCCAGACCAGATCGGTTTCGGTCTGTTCCGCAAAGGGAATGCCGGGGCGGATGCCGGCATGGACGAACAGGCAATCATCCTGCCGGTGCTGCGAGGGGCGCCCGGCCAGCCAGTCGCGATGCGCCGCCGGCACCGCCTGCGTCGCATCGGCATGCACGGCGGCGACCGGCCGGTCGGCCGGGGCATGCACGCCATAGGATGCCAGCGTCGGCCCGCCCCCCAGCCGGGGATGCAGCCAGGACAATTCGGCGCGCAGGCCCGGCTCTGCCGCCTCGGGCGCTTCAAGGAAACGGCTGAACATGCGGTCGTGATTGCCCTTCAGCACGACCCAATCGGCACCCCGCGCCTGCCCCGCCATCAGGAATTCGATCACGCCGCGGCTGTTTTCGCCCCGGTCCACCAGATCGCCGACATGGATCACAGTGGCGTGACCCTCGCGCGCCATGTCCTGCGCAATCAGATCATGCGCCCTCTCCAGCAGATCGAGATGGCCGTGAATATCGCCGATGGCATAGGCGCGCATGCGTTGTTTTCCTGATCCTGTCCGCTGATCTGTGACGCCCCCTGCCGGGAATGGCAAGCCGGCGCGGTCAGCCCCGGGCGCAGGGTAAATGAACCCAACGGTTCAAATCGGGTGCGGCGGCGCGATTGCAAGGGGCGGCGCTTTCACCTTTCCGTCACGCTTTCGACACGGCTTCGTGTTGTGCGTGGTTGCACAGTGACCTATCAATCGATTGATATTACTAAAACATTTTTGCGGGTCTAACTCTGTCTCACCGAAGACGGATGGCCCGACGGGCACCGTTGAACGGAAGGCCCGGTGCAATCGGCACGGGTCGCAACCGAAGGACACAGGAGATCATCATGTCCGTGAAAACCATTGTCGCCGCCCTCGTTCTGGCCACCGCCGCCGGCGCCGCCTCGGCCCAGGGGCTGAACCCCGGCCTCGTGCAGCAGTCGAACCTGCTCGGCGTGGCCCCCGGCAGCCTGACCGCCACCGAACTGTCGCAACTGGCCGAAGCCAAGCGCGACAATGACACCAGCCGGATCGACGCGATCCTGTCCGGGGCGCGCGTGTCGAAATCCAGCATGGGTGCGGCCAGCGGCAATGCCGGCATCGCCCAGATCGAAGCGCAACTGCGCGTGGCCCCCGGCCAGTTCTCGGCGACCGAACTGTCGCGTCTGACCGAGGCCCGCCGTTCGGGCGACACCACGACCGAGGCCGCGATCCTGTCGGGCGCCACGCGCGCCGTCTCTGACGCCGCCAGCCTGAATGCCGGCAAGGTGCAGCTGGCCGCGCAACTGGGCGTGAACCCGGCCGATTACACCCTGTCGCAACTGGTGGGCCTGCTGCCGCAATCCGACAGCTGATCCGCAAGGATCGCCACGGCACGCCGCGCCGCCCGAACAGACCCCGCAGCCCGCACAGGGCTTGCGGGGTCTTTATGTTCAAGGCCCGAGGCTGGCCCGAAACCGCTTCGTCGCTTGACTCCGGCGCCCCTTGCGCCTATCCACAGCCCCAAATCCCCGGAGGCCTGTGCTTCCGGTCCCATCGCATTTGCGGGGATCGCCATCCGTCAGCGCGTTGCGCCCACGGGTGCCATACCGCATTGAACCTTCGGGCGCTGGCCCGGCCCTTGAGGAGACGACGCATGTTCGAATCGCTTTCCGAACGCCTTGGCAGCGTCTTTGACCGTCTGACCAAACAGGGCGCGCTGAGCGAGGCCGATGTCGAGACCGCGCTGCGCGAGGTGCGCACGGCCCTGCTGGAGGCCGATGTCTCGCTGCCGGTCGCGCGCGATTTCATCAAGGCGGTCAAGGCCAAGGCGACCGGGCAGGCCGTCACCAAATCGGTGACGCCGGGCCAGCAGGTCGTCAAGATCGTGCATGACGAACTGGTGCGCGTGCTGTCGGGCGATGGCCCGGCAGATGCGCTCAAGATCGACAATCCGCCCGCGACCATCCTGATGGTGGGTCTGCAAGGGTCGGGCAAGACCACGACGACCGCGAAGCTTGCCAAGCGGCTGAAGGAAAAGAACGGCAAGAAGGTTCTGCTCGCCTCGCTCGACACGCAGCGCCCCGCCGCGATGGAGCAGTTGCAGATCCTCGCCGGGCAGATCGGCGTGGACAGCCTGCCGATCGTCAAGGGCGAATCGGCGGTGCAGATCGCCAAACGTGCCAAGACCCAGGCCAATCTGGGCGGCTATGACGTGCTGTTCCTCGATACCGCGGGCCGTCTGCACATCGACGAAGTGCTGATGGACGAGGTTCAGGCGGTGCGCGACATCGCCCAGCCCCGCGAAACCCTGCTGGTGGTCGATGGCCTGACCGGCCAGGATGCGGTGAACGTGGCGACCGAATTTGACGGCAAGGTCGGCATTTCCGGCGTCGTGCTGACCCGGATGGACGGCGACGGCCGTGGCGGTGCCGCGCTGTCGATGCGCGCCGTGACCGGCAAGCCCATCCGCTTTGTCGGTCTGGGCGAGAAGATGGAGGCGATCGACGCCTTTGAGCCCGAGCGTGTGGCGGGCCGCATCCTCGGCATGGGCGATATCGTGGCGCTGGTCGAGAAAGCGCGCGAGACCTTTGAGGCCGAGCAGGCCGAACGCATGGCCAAACGCTTTGCCAAGGGTCTGTTCAACATGAACGACCTGAAGATGCAGCTTGACCAGATGCTCAAGATGGGTGGCATGCAGGGCGTCATGGGCATGTTGCCGGGCATGGGCAAGGCCGCCAAGGCCGCCGAGGAGGCGGGCTTTGACGACCGCATGCTGCGCCGCCAGATCGCGCTGATCAATTCGATGACCAAGAAGGAACGGGCCAATCCCGACCTTCTGCAAGCCAGCCGCAAGAAGCGTATCGCCCAGGGCGCCGGGCTGGAAGTGTCGGAGCTGAACCGTCTGCTGAAACAGCACAAGCAGATGGCCGACATGATGAAGAAGATGGGCAAGGGCGGCATGATGAAACAGGTCGCCAAGGCCATGATGGGCAAGGGCGCCGGCATGCCCGACCTCAAGAACATGGACCCGGCGCAGCTGGAAGAGGCCGCGCGCGCGATGAAATCGGGGATGCCGGGCCTTGGCGGCGGCATGCCCGGCCTGCCGCGCGGCATGGGCCTGCCCTCGGGCCTGTCGGGGCTGATGAAGAAGAAATGACCGCGCGCCGCGATCATATCGCCGTGCTTTCGCGCCGGGGCAGGGGGCAGCCATGCTGAGCTTTGGCCCGACCCCGGTGCTGGAAACCACGCGGCTGATCCTGCGGGCGCCGGTGACCCCGGATTTCGAGGTCTATGCCGATTTCATGGCCTCGGACCGTTCGGCGCATATCGGCGGGCCGATCACCCGCGCGATGGCCTGGCGCGCCTTTGGCCATATGACCGGCCATTGGGTGCATCGCGGCTATGGCATGTTCATCTTTACCGACCGCGCCAGCGGCGCCCCCCTGGGCATGTGCGGCCCCTGGTTCCCCGAAGGCTGGCCCGAGCCGGAAATCGGCTGGTCGGTCTGGGCTGCCGGGGCCGAGGGCAAGGGCCTGGCGCATGAGGCGGCACAGGCCGCGCGCGGCTATGTCTATGACGTGCTGGGCTGGCCCACCGTCATCAGCCTGATCGCCCGCGAGAATACCCGTTCGCAGGCGCTGGCCCGGCGCATGGGCTGCGCGCCCGACGGCATCTTCGTACATGAACAATACGGCGAAAGCACCATCTGGCGCCACCCCGCGCCCGAGACGCTGAGCGATGGCGGAATGGAGGCCTACGCATGACGACCGACGCAACCCGCCGCGCCGCCGAACTGCTGCGCGACCACCGCGACAGCATCGACCGGCTGGACGCGATCCTGGTCTATACGCTGGCCGAACGCTTCAAACACACGCAATCGGTGGGCCGGCTCAAGGCTGAACACGATCTTCCCCCCTCGGACCCGGCGCGCGAGGCGCGTCAGATCGAGCGGCTGGAGAAACTGTCGCAAGAGGCGGATCTCGATCCGGATTTTGCGAAGAAATTCCTGACCTTCATCATCAGCGAAGTCATCAGGCATCACGAGAAACTGCAAAAGTAACGCGGGCATGCCCGCTTCCCCGGACACTGAAGGAGAACACCCATGTCCATGAAAATCCGTCTGGCCCGTGGCGGCTCGAAAAAGCGCCCGTTCTACGCGATCGTCGCCGCCGACAGCCGCATGCCGCGCGATGGCCGCTTCATCGAGAAGCTGGGCACCTATAACCCGCTGCTGGCCAAGGACAGCGAAGACCGCGTGAAGCTGAACGTGGAGCGCGTGCAATACTGGCTGGGTCAGGGCGCCCAGGCCACCGACCGCGTCGCCCGCTTCCTGGAGGCTGCCGGCCTGACCGAGAAGAAGGCCCGCAACAACCCGAAAGCCGCCGTGCCGGGCAAGGCCATGGCCGAGCGCGCCAAGAAGAAAGCCGCCCGTTCGGCGGCCCCGGCCGAAGAGTGAGCGAGGACGCCGTCAGCCCCGGCCCGGAAATCCGGCGGGGGCTGTGGCACCTGATGCGATGGCGGCGCGACGTGCGCCGCTTTCGCACCGATCCGGTAGAGGCGGCGGTCCTGGACCGCTGCCTGTCTGCCTTTGCGCTGGCGCCCTCGGTCGGGCTCAGCGAACCCTGGCGGCTGATCCGGGTGCAAAGCCCCGAGGCCCGCGCCGCCGTCATCACGAATTTCGAGACCTGCAACGCCGAGGCGCTGACCCGCTATCAGGGGGCGCAGGCGGGGCTTTATGCCAGCCTGAAACTGGCCGGTCTGCGCGAAGCGCCCGAACAGTTCGCCGTCTTTTGCGACGATGCGACCGGCAAGGGCGCGGGGCTGGGGGCCGGCACCATGCCCGAGGCGCGCGCCTATTCGGTGGTGGGCGCCATCACGCTGTTCTGGCTGGCCCTGCGCGCCGAGGGGCTGGGGCTGGGCTGGGTGTCGATCCTCGAGCCCGCGCGGCTGGCCTGCGATCTGGCGGTGCCCGAGAGCTGGCGCTTCATCGGCTATCTTTGCGTGGGCATCCCCGAAACCGAGGCCGAGACCCCCGAACTGGAACGCGCCGGCTGGGAACGCCGCGCGCCCGCGCTCATCATGGAGACCCGCTGACATGTGCGCCGATACCCCCGATCACAGTGACCGCATCTGCGTCGGCGCGATTGCCGGCGCCTTTGGCGTGCAGGGCGAGGTGCGGGTGAAAAGCTTTTGCGTGGAACCGACGGCCATCGCCGATTACGGCCCGCTGTTCACCGAGGATGGCAGCCGCAGCTTCAAGCTGCGCCTGACCCGTCCGCTGAGCGGGGGGCTGGGCGCGCGCCTGTCAGGCGTGACCACCAAGGAAGAGGCCGACGCGCTGAAAGGCGTGCATCTTTATGCCGATCGCAGCCGCCTGCCGAAACTGCCCGATGACGAATTCTATTATTCCGACCTGATCGGCCTTGCGGTGCGCGATACCGGCGGCGCCGATCTGGGCAAGGTCATCGCCGTGCATAACCATGGCGCGGGCGACATTCTGGAAATCAACGGGCCGGGCCGCAAAGCGGCGCTTCTGCTGCCCTTCACGCTGGCGACTGTGCCCTCGGTGGACCTGTCGGCGGGGATTCTGGTCGCCGATCTGCCGGAAGGACTGGACTAAACGCGCCGCAAGGTTCACTCTGTCGCCCACCAGAATGGCATAAGCCACGGATGAGGCAGAGCATGACACTTCGGCTGCGGATCTTGCAGATGGCTACGGCATGTCTGTATGTCGGCCCGCTTTTGGCGGGCATGGGCGGGTATGGCTGGGCTGTAGTGCCCGTGTTCATCGCGATCTTCCTGTTGTGGCTGATCGTGCTGCGCCCGCAGGAATGGCCGCAGACGGCGGCCGATTGGCAAAGCCCCGACAGCTGGCTGGCCATCGCCACCCGCGCCGTGGTGCAGACCCTGCTGGTGGTGATCTGCTTTGGCGTCGGGCGCGGGTTGGCCGGCGTCGCGGGGCTGAGCGTGACGCTGCCCTTCATGGGGCCGATCTTCCTGTCGTTGCTGGCCATTCCGATTGCGCGTCTGGCCTGTCCGCCGGGGCAGTCGGCGGCGATCAATGCCTTTCTCGACGATGCGCTGACCGAGGTCGAGGCCGCGGCGACACCCGATGCCGAGGCCGGACGCCGCGCCGCCGCGCGCCTGTTCGCCGCCCGGCTGACGGAACCGCTGACCGAATTGCGCCCCGACACCGAGGCGTCGGTGATCGACGGCCATCTGGCTGCGCTGCGCGGGCATCTGGAGCCGGAGGTCTTGCTGGACGCGCTGCATGACCGGCTGGTCGATGCCGGCCCGGCGCTGCGCCGCGCCTTCATCCTTCAGGCGACCGATCCGCTGACGGTCGAGGCCTGCCAGGGCCGCGCCGCGCCGGTCCAGGCGATGCAGGTGGCGGGCGACGATCCGGCCCTGCTGGAGCTGTTCGCCGAACGCTGCGCCCTGCTGCTCGATCAGAATGCCGATGCCTGGGGCGATTGCCCGAACGAAACCGCGCTGGATGCCGCGCGGGCGCGGTTCCCCGAACAATCCGGGGTGGGCGCGGCCCTGCGCGCACTGATCCAGCGCAACCGGGCGCTTGCCCCGCTGGCCTGAGCCATGCCGCCGCGCATCCTGCTGCATGCGGGCTTTCACAAGACCGGCTCCTCATCGGTGCAGGCCGCCCTTGCGGCGCATCGCCCGGCGCTGCTTGAGGCGGGCTGGGCCGTGCGCCTGCCCGGCGATGCGGGCGGCGCGCTGCTGGTCGAGGCCGCGCGCCAGATGTCGCGCGCGCCGGGGATCGGTGCGCGGCGCATGGTGCTGCGGGCGCTGCGGGCCTGGCTTGCGCCGGTGGCGGGGGCGCCGGGTCTTATTCTGTCCTGCGAGGATCTGGCGGGGCTGATGCCCGGCCATCCCGGAATCGACAGCTATGACATGGCGCCGCGCCTGGCCGCCATCGCCCTGCGCGCGGTGGCCGAGATCTGGCCCGATGGCCCGGCCTGGCTGGTCTATGGCACGCGGGCGCCGGGCGATTGGCTGGCCTCGGTCTATTGGCAGCAGGCGCAGCATCCGCATCTGGCCGAAACGCCCGAGGATTTCGCGACCCGTCTGGCCCCCGCCGCCGATTTCACCGCCCTGCTGGCGCGGATCGGGCATGAGACTGGCGCCCCGGTGATTGCCGCCGCGCTGGCGCGCCATGGCCCGCGCCGGCTTGGCCCGGTCGAGGCGCTGTATGATCTGGCTGGCCTGCCCGAGCCGCTGCGCGAAGCCCTGCCGCCGGTGCCGCCGGCCAATGGCGGCGGCTCGGCCGAACTGGCGGCGCGGCTGGTCGCGCTCAACCGGCGGGGCCTGCCGGAGGAGGAGTTGACCCAGGCCAAACGCGCCCTGCTGGCGGCGGCATCCTGATCCGCCTGGCCGCCGAAACCCCTTGCGCGCCGCGCGCTTTGGCCTAAAGCGAAGGCATGAGCGATCCGACCGACGAACCCGCGAAACCCCGAAGCCATGGCCGGCTGACCATCTCGGCCAACCTGCAACCGCGCGACCTGATGGCGCCGCAGCGGGTAAAGGGCGCGTGGTGCGCAAAGATCGTCACCCTGTTCCCCGATGCCTTTCCCGGCACGCTGGGCCTGTCGCTGACCGGCAAGGCGCTGGACATGGGGCTTTGGGCGCTGGAAACCATCGACCTTCGGCCCTTCGGCCTGGGCAAGCATCGCAATGTCGATGACACGCCGGCCGGCGGGGGCGCCGGCATGGTGCTGCGCGCCGATGTGGTGGCGGCGGCGCTGGCGCAGGCCGGGCAGGGCACCCCGCGCGACCGCGCGCGCTGGCCCATCGTCTTTCTCAGCCCGCGCGGGCGGCCCTTCACGCAGGCCATGGCGCAGGGCTGGGCGGCGGCGGACGGGCTGACCCTGCTGTGTGGCCGTTTCGAGGGGGTGGATCAGCGGGTGATCGACGCCTTCGGCATCGAGGAGGTAAGCCTTGGCGATTTCGTCATGACCGGGGGCGAGATCGCCGCGCAGGCGATGATCGACGCCACGGTGCGGCTGCTGCCGGGCGTGCTGGGCAACATGGCCTCGACCGAGGAAGAAAGCTTTTCCGACGGGCTGCTGGAACATCCGCAATTCACCAAACCCCCGGTCTGGGAAGGGCGCGAGATCCCCCCGGTGCTGCTATCGGGCAATCACGCAGAGATTGCCCGGTGGCGCCGGGCGCAGGCCGAGGCGCTGACCGCCGCGCGCCGCCCCGATCTCTGGGCCGCGCATCAGGCACGGCAGGGGGCGGGCGACCGCAAGCCGCGCAAGTGACGCCGCTGCGCCGGGCAGGGCCGGCCGATGCGGGCGCGCTGGCGCGGATCCATCACTGCGTCTGGCTGGAATGTTACGGGACGCTCGCCCCGCCCGAGGCCGTCGCCGCCCTGACCGAAACGCATCGCCATGACCAATGGGCGCGCCTGCTGGCAGGTGACGATCCGGTCACGCTGGTCGCCGGGGCGTCGGAGCCGGTGGGCTTTGTCTGTTTCGGGGCGCCCACCGGCCCGCACCTTGCCGGGCTGGGCGAGATACGCCACCTGTATCTGCTGCCCGATCAGCGCGGCCGTGGCCAGGGGCGGCGCCTGCTGGCGGCGGCCCTGGCGGGGTTGCAGGTGCAGGGCTATCCGGGCGCCGCATTGGCGGTGGTGGCCGAAAACCATGCCGCCCGCGCCTTTTACGCCGCCGCCGGGGGCAGGGATGACGGCGCCTTTACCGACAAGGGGCCGCTCTGGCGTTCGGACAATCGTCTGGTGACCTGGCGCTTTCCCTCCGGCATGGCTTGACCGGAACCCACCTTCCCCCTATACGCGCGCAGTCCGGGGCATTCTTGCCCGTCGGACCCGATTCCCCATGCCGGGCCTGTCCGCTTCGCCGGGCCGACAACATGGGGGCGGCACAAGCAAAGCGTCGGTTCACCTCCGGCGGGCGCGGCCAAACCGCGGACCCGATCGAAGACCAGGAGCTCTGGCACGACATCACCTCTGCGGATCACCGCAGGCAGTCATGGAGACAGCGATGAACCTGATCGCACAACTCGAGGCCGAGCAAATCGCCGCCCTCGGCAAGAAGATCCCGGATTTCAAGGCCGGCGACACCATCCGCGTCGGCTTCAAAGTGACCGAAGGCACCCGGTCGCGCGTGCAGAACTACGAAGGCGTGTGCATCGGCCGCAAGGGCGGCATGACCATCTCCGCCTCGTTCACCGTGCGCAAGATCTCCTTCGGCGAAGGTGTGGAACGTGTGTTCCCGCTCTATTCGACCAACATCGATTCGATCGAGGTCGTGCGTCGTGGCCGCGTGCGCCGCGCCAAGCTGTACTACCTCCGCGCCCGTCGCGGCAAATCGGCCCGTATCGCCGAAGTCACCAACTACAAAGAAAAAGCTGAGTGAGGATTGGCGCCATGAAACAGGGCATCCACCCCGACTATCACTTCATCGAAGTGAAGATGACCGACGGCACCACCTTCCGCACCCGCACCACCTGGGGCAAGGAAGGCGACACGATGTCGCTCGACATCGACCCGCTTTCGCATCCGGCCTGGACCGGCCAGACCGCCAAGCTGATGGATACCGGCGGCCGCGTGTCGAAGTTCAAGAACAAATACGCCGGCCTGGGCTTCTGATCCCTGCCGCGAATGTTGCGAAAAGCCCCGCCCCCGTGCGGGGCTTTTTGTTTGTGCGCGCCAAGGCAGCACCGATCTTGTCCGCGCTTGCGGAGGCGACCTGTCCGCGCCAGAAATATCAGGCCATGGTTTTGCTTAAGGAGGCGGTGTGACCACTATCCCGGATTATCAGAGCTTGATGCTGCCGGTTCTCCGCTCCGCGCAACAGGGTGAAGTTCGCATCGGTGAGGTCGTCAGCAAGATCGCTGACCAACTTGAACTGGATGACGAGGCGCGAACAAAGCTCTTGCCTTCGGGGCGGCAAGGCGTCCTGTCGAACCGCGTGCATTGGGCCAAGACCTATTTGGTCAAGGCGGGCCTTTTGGAGATCAGCCGCCGCGGGTATTTTCGGCTGACGGCATCCGGCAAGTCCGTCCTGGATCAGCAATTGCCGAGAATAGATAACGCATTTCTTGTGCAGTTCGAGCCTTTTAGGGATTTTGTCGGACGAGAGGGCACGCGCGGGTCGCTCGGGGATCTGTCCACTTCGCAATTGCCGGCCGCTGTATCTCCGGGGCAAACCCCGGACGAAGTCATGCGGGACGCGCATCGCGAAATCGAGGAGGCGCTTGCCCAAGAGCTTCTGGAGCGCGTCCGTGCCGCGCCACCGGCATTTTTCGAATATCTAATTGTCCGATTGATGCTTGCCATGGGGTATGGCGGCACTGCCGAGGATGCGGGGCGCGCGCTAGGGCGCAGTGGCGATGACGGCGTTGATGGCGTCGTCGATCAGGATCCCCTCGGGCTGGATCGAGTATATATTCAGGCCAAGCGGTTCGGGCCGGGGAACACGGTCGGTTCCGCTGCGATCCGAGACTTTTTCGGGAGTCTGGATCGCCACAAGGCGAACAAGGGCTTGTTCGTCACGACATCCGGCTTTTCCGCAGCCGCACATGAGACTGCCTCGTTCCTCAGCAAGCGCATCGTTCTTGTCGATGGCGCACAACTGGCGCGTCTGATGATCCGCTACGATATCGGATGTCGGATCGCGGAAACTCTGCATCTCAAGAAACTGGACGAGGATTTTTTCGACTGAGCAGGTGCCTGCCCGAGTTTGCAAAGGCCCGGATCGGCGGCTTCCCGCTTCCCTCTGGCAGGCGCAGCGCATATGAAGGCGCGCAAGAGCAAGACCGAAGAAGGGGCGGCCGCCATGGCGCATATCATCGTTGTCGGCAACGAAAAGGGCGGTTCGGGGAAATCCACCACCTCCATGCATGTGGCGACGGCGCTGGCGCGCATGGGGCATCGGGTGGGCGCGCTGGATCTCGATCTGCGGCAGCGCAGCTTTGGCCGCTATGTGGAGAATCGCCGCGCCTGGATGGCCCGCAACGACAAGCAGCTGCCCAGCCCCGATTACCGCGAATTGCCCGAGGTGGACCCGGCCCAGCTGCCCGCCGGCGAAAACGCCTTTGATCACCGTCTCTCGGCCGCTGTCGCCGCGCTGGAGCCGGTCAGCGATTTCATCATCATCGACTGCCCCGGCTCGCATACAAGGCTGAGCCAGGTTGCGCATAGCCTGGCCGATACGCTGATCACGCCGCTGAATGACAGTTTCGTGGATTTCGACCTGCTGGCCCGGATCGACCCGGAGACCGGCAAGGTCAAGGGACCGTCGATCTATTCGGAAATGGTCTGGGCGGCGCGGCAGGCGCGGGCGCAGGCCGGGCTGAAGCCGATCGACTGGATCGTGCTGCGCAACCGGCTCGGGGCGCAGCAGATGCACAACAAGAAAAAGGTGGGGGCCGCGCTGGAGGAACTGTCGCGCCGCATCGGCTTTCGCGTGGCGCCCGGCTTTACCGAACGCGTGATCTTTCGCGAATTGTTCCCCCGGGGGCTGACGCTGCTCGACCTCAAGGATGCCGGGGTCGAACAGCTCAATATGTCGAACATCGCGGCGCGCCAGGAACTGCGCGACCTGATGACCGAACTCAGACTGCCGGGTGCAGCCGGGAGTGTTTGAACGGCGTGCTTTGCGGCGCAAGGCGGGCGCGGCCCTGCATCTTGCGCAGCCGCACCGAAAAGATGTCATCTTCGGCTTCCGCAGTGGCGGCGGGGGCGCGGAATTTTTCCAGCAGGCGGGTCACGAAGGTCATTGTCCTGTCTCCCGGTCAGGTCGGTGGGTGATGCCCTCCTGCCAGAGGGCGATGACCCCAATCTCGCGATGAAGCTGGGCGAAAATGCGGCGCCAAGGTGCCCGGGGCGGGATGCTTTCGCGGCTTTTCTGGCAACGCCCGCCCGGCAAGGCTTGAGCCGGCGGGCGCCGCCATGGCAGGAAGACCGCAACCGAGGGAGCCCGCCATGACCAATACCCTGTTCGATGCCCTGTTCGCCCCGCTTGGCGCGCGCGACGATGCCTTTCTGATCCTGCCCGACGGCGCGACCATGACGGGCCGCGCCTTTCTGGCACTGGTCGCGCGCCAGGCCCATGCGCTGCGTGCGGCGGGGCTGGGCGTGGGGGACCGGATCGCGGTGCAGGTCGCCAAGAGCCCCGAGGCGCTGGCGGCCTATGGCGCGGCGGTCGCGCTTGGCGCGATCTTCCTGCCGCTGAACACCGCCTATACGGCGGCGGAGGTGGATTATTTCCTCGGCAATGCCACCCCGCGCGTCTTTCTCTGCGATGAAGGCGCGCGGCCGGGCTTGCAGCCGGTGGCGGAGCGGCATGGCGCGCGGGTGCTGACGCTGAACGCCGATGGCAGCGGCAGCCTGCGCGCCGCCGCCCAAGGCCAGCCCGAGACGATCACGCCCGCCCCGCGCGGGCCGGAGGATCTGGCGGCCTTTCTCTATACTTCGGGCACGACCGGGCGGTCCAAGGGCGCGATGCTGACCCATGGCAACCTTCTGTCGAATACCGAGGTGCTGCGCGAGGCCTGGCGATTTAGCGATCGCGATGTGCTGCTGCATGCCCTGCCGATCTTTCACACCCACGGGCTTTTCGTCGCCTCCAACCTGGTGATGCTGACCGGCGGGCGGATGATCTTTTTGCCCGGCTTTGACCAGGAAGTGGTGCTGCGCCTGCTGCCGCAGGCCACCACGATGATGGGGGTGCCCACCTTCTATACAAGGCTGCTGGACGATGCGCGCTTTACCCGCGATCTGGTCGGGCATATGCGGCTGTTCATCTCCGGCTCCGCGCCGCTTCTGGCCGAGACGCATCGCGATTTCGAGGCGCGGACCGGGCATCGCATCCTGGAACGCTACGGGATGACTGAAACCAACATGAACACCTCCAACCCCTATGAGGGCGAACGCCGCGCCGGAACCGTGGGGCGCCCGCTGCCGGGGGTGGAATTGCGCGTGATGCAGGATGGCGCCGAGGTCGCACCGGGCGAGGTTGGCGTGATCGAAGTGCGCGGGCCCAATGTGTTCAAGGGCTATTGGCAGATGCCGGACAAAACGCGCGAGGAACTGCGCGAGGATGGCTGGTTCATCACCGGCGATCTGGGTTTCGTCGATGCGGACGGCTATGTGACCATCGTCGGACGCGCCAAGGATCTGGTGATCTCGGGCGGGTTCAACATCTACCCCAAAGAGGTGGAACTGCTGCTGGACGAGGTGCCGGGAGTGCTGGAAAGCGCGGTGATCGGTCTGCCGCATCCCGATTTCGGCGAGGCGGTGTTTGCCGTTCTGGTCGCCCGGCCCGGTGTGGCGCTGGCGCCCGAGGCCGCGTTGGCGGCGATCCGTGACCAGCTGGCGCGGTTCAAGCAGCCCAAGGCTGCGGTGGTGGTGGCCGAATTGCCGCGCAACACCATGGGCAAGGTCCAGAAGAACCTGCTGCGTGACCGCTATCGCACCTGGTTCACCGCCTGATCCGACGAGGGGGGGCCGCCCTTCTCGGGCCCCGGCGGGGCCTTCGTCGGGCGGCATTGCCATGGCCGGCGTTCCATGCAGTCCGACATCCGGGCCGGTCGCGGGCGGTAGGGGCGGCATTGAGTATTTGGGCAAGAAGCAAAGGGGAGAGCGGGCGGTCTGCTGTCTTGCTCCTTGCCCAAATACTCAATCTTCGGCGGGGTCCTCGTGGATCGGTCCGGCAAGGGTGTCTTGCTGCAATTCGGTTTCCAGAAAGCGTTCCAGCGCATCGAGATCGACCGGGTCAAACTGGCCGAAGCCCTGCATCCAGACCGAGGCGGCGCGCAGCGCGTCGGGCTCCAGCTTGCACCAGATCACGCGGCCGCGTTTCTCGCGGCTGATGAGACCCGCCTCGGCGAGGGTCTGGAGATGTTTCGACACCGCCGCCAGTGACATGGCGAAGGGTTCCGCCACATCGGTCACTGCCATGTCATCCTCGAGCAACATGCCCAGGATGGCCCGCCGTGTGGGATCGGCGAGGGCGGCGAAGATGGCGGAGAGGCGGTCAGCAGTGGAGGTCATCTGTCGTTACTGGCCTGCGGGGCTGGGTTTCGTCAACCGTCGGGTTGAATATGCCTCACGGGGGCGTGACAGCGCAAACAGGGGTTCCGGCGTGCGGAGAATTTTAGGAAGTCTCGATATATCAGTATGTTGCGCGGTGATGCCGTGCTTGACTCGGGCCGGTGGGCTGCGTAGGTTCGCGGCGACTGTTGAGGGGGCGTGACCATGGCGCAAGAACCCGATGCCGACCGGCTGCGCGCCCTTGAGGCGCGCCTGTCCGAGGCGAAGGGGGCCGCGGCCAAACCCGCCGGCACAGGCAAGGATTTTTCGCAGGCGGAAGTGGCCTGGCGGATGGTGATCGAACTGACCTCGGGCATTCTGATCGGGGGCAGTATCGGATACGGGCTGGACTATCTGTTCGGCACCAAGCCCATCCTGCTGATCCTCTTCATCCTGTTTGGCTTCGCGGCTGGCATCCGCACCGTCATCGGCACCGCCCGTGACTTGCAGGAACGCCAGATGCGGGCGCAGAAGGCACAGATCGAGGCGGAGCGCTCCGCCGGAACCGAAGGATGACAGACGTGGCCGAGACCGGTTTTGCTATTCACCCGATGGACCAGTTCATCGTGAAGCGGTTCTTCTGCGATGCCGCGCATGCCGACTGCACGTCGAACATCAAGTGGTATGAGATCACCAATGTCACGGTCTGGATGGCCGTCGCGGTTCTGGCGATCATCGCGCTGATGGTGCTGGGTTCGCGCGGGCGTGCCGTGATCCCGACCCGCCTGCAATCCATGGGCGAAATGATCTATGGCTTCATCTACAAGATGGTCGAGGACGTGACGGGCCATGACGGGGTGAAATACTTCCCCTATGTCATGACGCTGTTCCTGTTCATCCTGTTCTCGAACCTGCTCGGCCTGATCCCGATGAGCTTTACCACCACCAGCCATGTCGCGGTGACGGTGACGCTGGCGCTGCTCGTTTTCCTGGGCGTGACCATTCTGGGTCTGGTCAAGAACGGGATCGGCTTTCTCGGCATGTTCTGGGTTTCGTCGGCGCCGCTGGCGCTGCGCCCGGTGCTGGCGGTGATCGAGGTGATTTCCTACTTCGTGCGCCCGGTCAGCCATTCCATTCGTCTTGCCGGCAACCTGATGGCGGGCCATGCGGTGATGAAAGTGTTCGCGGGCTTTGCCTCGATGGCTGTCATCTCGCCGGTGGCCGTGGGCGCCGTGACCGCGATCTACGGTCTGGAACTGCTCGTCGCGGTCGTGCAGGCCTATGTCTTCACCATTCTGACCTGCGTCTATCTGAAAGACGCGGTGGGCGGCGCCCACCACTAAGGTCCGGACCTCAACCCTTCAATCTGACTTTCCACCAAGGAGAACTCAAATGGTCGAACTCGCGCTCATGGGCAAATACATCGGTGCTGGCCTGGCGGCCATCGGTCTGGGCGGCGCCGGCATCGGCGTGGGCAACATCGCCGGCAACTTCCTGGCGGGCGCCCTGCGCAATCCGTCGGCGGCTGCGTCGCAAACCGCCAACCTCTTCGTCGGCATCGCCTTTGCCGAAGCTCTGGGCATCTTCTCGTTCCTGATCGCCCTGCTGCTGATGTTCGCCGTCTGATCCTGACGCTTCGCATCTTCTCGGCCGGGTGGGCGTGTCGCGTCCCCCCGGCCAGGTTTTGACGACGTGAGGAACCAACATGGCGACCGAAGCACATGAGGCAGCGGCGGGCGCGGCGGGTCATTCCGCCGGGATGCCGCAGCTCGACATCTCGACCTGGGCGAACCAGATTTTCTGGCTCGTCATCGCGCTTGTCGTGATCTATTTCGTGCTGTCGCGCGTGGCCCTGCCCCGGATCGGGGCGGTTCTGGCCGATCGCAGCAGCACCATCACCAACGACCTTGCGGCAGCTGAAGAGCTGAAGCAGAAGGCGGTCGCCGCCGAGAAGGCCTATAACGCCGCGCTGGAAAAGGCGCGTGCGGATGCCGGTCGCATCGTGGCCGAGGCCAAGGCCGAGATCCAGGCGGATCTCGACAAGGCGACGGCGCAGGCCGATGTCGAGATCGCGGCCAAGGGCGCGGAATCGGAGGCCCGTATCGCCGAGATCCGTGCCGGCGCGCTGGAAAGCGTGACCGAGGTCGCCAAGGACACCGCGAAGGAAATCGTCGCGGCCCTGGGTGGCAAGGCCGATGCGCGCGGGATCACCGCTGCCGTCACCGCGAAGTTGAAAGGGTAAGGGCATGAAACTTCTGACCCCGATCCTTTTTGCGCTGATGGCCAGTCCCGCGCTGGCGGCGGAAGGTCCGTTCGTCTCGCTGCGCAACACGAACTTCATCGTGCTGCTGGCCTTCATCCTGTTTGTCGGCATCCTTCTCTACATGAAGGTGCCGGGCAAGCTGGGGGCGATGCTCGATGCCCGCGCGGCGGCGATCAAGGCCGAACTCGACGAGGCGAAAGCCCTGCGCGAGGAAGCCAAGGCGATCCTCGCCTCTTACGAACGCAAGTCGAAAGAGATGATGGAGCAGTCGGAGCGTATCGTTTCGGCGGCGAAATCCGAGGCGCAGGCGGCTGCGGCCCAGGCCAAGGAAGACCTGAAGACCTCGATCGCGCGCCGTCTGGCGGCTGCGGAAGAGCGTATCGCCTCGGCCGAGGCCGGCGCGATCCGCGAAGTGCGCGAGCGCGCGGTGGATGTGGCGGTGGCCGCCGCTTCCAGCGTGCTGTCGAAGCAGTTCGCGGCCGAAGGCGCCGCGGCCAGCATCGACGAGGCGATCGACCAGGTGGCGACCAAGCTGCACTGACAGCGCGACATCGTGACAAGATGGCGAACCCCGGCTGACAGGCCGGGGTTTTGCTTTTGGGCAGAGGGACTAGCGGTTGCGTTCGTGTTCGATGCGCTGCCGGGCGATGGCCTCGTTCCGGTCGGCCTTGGCCTGTTCCGCCAGCGACTGTTCGACGAAATCCATATGCGCGGCGGTGGCCGCCCGTGCCGCAACGGAATCGCGGGTCTGGATCGCGCGGTTGATGGCGCGGTGCTGATCCAGCAGCATGTCGCGGGTCATGCGATTGCGGAACATCATCTGCCGATTGTAGAACACGCCCTGTTTCAGCAGATCGAACATCGACCGCATCATGTGCAGCATGACGACATTGTGGCTGGCCTCGATGATCGCCATGTGAAACTGCGCATCGAGCGAGGCTTCGTCGCTCGGGTCGCGCTTCTGATGCGCGGCCTCCATCTTGGTGAAGATGGTGTTGATGACCTCCAGATCGGTGGACGAGCCCAGGCGCGCCGCGCGTTCGGCGGCCAGCCCCTCCAGATCGCGGCGAAAGGCGATGTAATCCTGCACCGCTTCGTCATGGGCGGCGAACAGCTCGATCAGCGCGGGCGCAAAGGCATTGCCCAGCACATCGGCCACGAAACAGCCGGCGCCGGCCCGGGTCACCAGCAGGCCCTTGCCCTCCAGCGTGTCGAGCGCCTCACGCAGCGAGGGGCGCGAGACGCCCATCCGTTCGGCCAGATCCCGTTCGGCGGGCAGACGCTCGCCGGGGCGCAGGATGCCGCGCAGGATCAGCAATTCGATCTGCTTCGCCACTGAATGCGACAGTTTCTCGGAGGTGATCTTTTCGAATGGCATCTGATCCTCGGCCCGACTGGCGGTCTGCGGTCAGATTTTATGACCGAAATCCGGGTGGGGGCAATGAAAAAGGGCGCGGCCGAAACCGCGCCCTTTGTGCGTCATGCCCGAAAGGGTCAGCGCGGGATGATGATGATTTCCACCCGGCGGTTCTGCTGCTTGCCCTGCGCGGTCAGGTTCGACGCGACCGGCTGGCTTTCGCCACGCCCATAGGCCGACAGACGGCCCGGCTGCACGCCATAGCTGGCGATCACGTCGCGCACGGCATAGGCGCGGCGCTCCGACAGGGTCTGGTTATAGGCGGCATCGCCGTCGCTGTCGGTATGGCCGACGATCTCGACCCGGCTGTTCGGGTAGCGGCCCAGGTTTTGCGCGATGGCTTGCAGGTTGTATTGCTGATCGGGCCGGACCGAGAAGCTGTCGGTGGCGAACAGCACATCCTGGCCCATGGTCACGTTGATGCTGTTGCCTGTCTGCACGACATTGGCATTGGCGCCAAGCTGCTGGCGCAGTTCGGCCGCCTGATTGTCCAGCGAATTGCCGATGGCGCCGCCGGCTGCCGCGCCAATCGCGCCGCCGATCACCGCCTTGGCCAGCCGGTCATCGCCGCCCGAGGTCGCGCCCAGCGTCGCGCCGATCAGGCCACCCATCACGGCGCCCCCCTTGGCCCGGGCATTGGGGTCGTCATACTGGTAAGGATCCTGCACGCAGCCGGCCAGAAGGCTCAGGCCCAGGGCGCCGCAGATCAGGGAAGTCTTGATGGTCATGTCATGCCTCGTTCGCATCGGCCCATGCGGGCTCTGTCCCAGCTTAGAGCCTAACGCGCGAAAGCGGAATTCGTTGCATGGGCAAAGGCGATTTTTCGCCCATCACGTTTCAGCGGGTTCACGATCGCGCGCGGGGCCGGGCGCGGGGCTGCCGGCCTCATGCCGCGCGGCCTCCCAGGCCAGCATCGCGCGTTTCACCGGCAGACCCCAGTGATAACCGCCAAGCGCGCCGGATTTGCGCAGCGCGCGGTGACAGGGGATCAGAAAGCTGATCGGGTTGCGCCCGACCGCCGTGCCGACGGCCCGCACCGCCGCCGGATGGCCGATGACGCGGGCCAGATCGGAATAGGTGGTGACATGGCCGCTGGGAATGGCCAGCAGCGCCTCCCATACCTTGATCTGGAAGGGCGCCCCGATCAGGCAGAGCGGCGCGGTGCCGCTGGCGCCAAAGGCCGCCAGCACCCAGGGGCGCAGCATCAGCGGGTCTTCCACAAAGTTTGCCTGCGGCCAGCGCCCGACGAGGTCTTCCATCACGGCGGCCTCGTCCTGTTCGCCGGCAAAGCCCATGCCACAGATGCCGCGCTCGGTGCCCATGACCAGCGCCGGGCCAAAGGGGCTGTCGAACCAGCCCCAGAACACCGTCAGCCCCGCGCCGCCCCGGGCAAACTCGCCCGGCGTCATCGCCTCCCATGTCACGAACAGGTCATGCAGCCGCCCGGTGCCCGAGAGGCCCGTGGCCAGCGCGGTCTCCAGCACCGAATGCCGTTCGGCCAGCAGGCGGCGGGCATGGTCCAGCGCCAGATATTGCTGATACCGCTTGGGGCTGACCCCCACCCATTGCGAAAAGGTGCGCTGAAAATGCGCGGGGCTGAGGCCGATCCGCTCGGCCAGCCCCTCGAGCGTCAGGCCGGCATTGCCCGCCGCCTGCATCTCGTCGATCTCGCGCAGGGCGCGGGCGATCACCGTGTAATGATAGCTCTGGCTTTGATCGGTCATCGGCGTCTCCTGCGCGGTATCGGCCCATATTAGGCGCCAATCGCCCGCGCTTCGACCCGGAACATGCGGCATCGCTTGGCAGCGCCTGCCCGGCAGGGTAGGAGGGGCGCCATGGCAAGGCAGCTCGATTATCACACGATCCGCGCGATCTTTACCCGGTTCCAGGCCGCCGAGGCCGAACCGCAGGGCGAATTGCACCATGTCAACGCCTATACCCTGCTGGTGGCGGTGGCACTTTCCGCGCAGGCGACCGATGCGGGGGTGAACAGGGCCACGCGGCCGCTGTTCGCCACGGTCGATACGCCGCAAAAGATGCTCGATCTGGGGCTGGAAGGCCTGACCGAGGCAATCAAGACCATCGGCCTGTTCCGGCAAAAGGCAAAGAACGTGATCCGCCTGTCGGAAATACTGGTGGCTGATTACGGCGGCGAGGTGCCCTCGTCGCGCGCGGCGCTGCAATCGCTGCCGGGCGTGGGGCGCAAGACAGCGAATGTGGTGCTGAACATGTGGTGGCATGTGCCGGCGCAGGCGGTCGATACCCATATCTTCCGCGTCGGCAATCGCACCGGCATCTGCCCGGGCCGCGATGTCGATCAGGTCGAACGCGCCATCGAAGACAATATTCCGGCGGAGTTCCAGCAACACGCCCATCACTGGCTGATCCTGCATGGCCGCTATATCTGCACCGCGCGCAAACCGCGCTGCGCCGATTGCCTGATCCGGGATCTCTGCTCATTCGAGGAAAAGACGGCATGAAAAAGTATCAGGTCATCGGCATCGGAAATGCCATCGTCGATGTATTCGCCCAGGCCGATGAGAGCTTTCTGGAGCTGATGGGCATCGAAAAAGGCATCATGCAGCTGGTGGAGCGGGAGCGGGGCGAACTGCTTTATGCCGCGATGAAGGACCGCGTGCAGGCGCCGGGCGGTTCTGTAGCCAATACGCTGGCGGGCTTGGGCAATCTGGGGCTGAAGACCGGCTTCATCGGGCGCGTGCATGACGATGCGCTTGGCCGCTTCTACGCCCGCGCCATGGCCGAGGAAGGCACCGATTTCGTGAACGCGCCGGTGCCGGGTGGCGAATTGCCGACCTCGCGGTCGATGATCTTCGTGGCGCCGGATGGCGAGCGGTCGATGAACACCTATCTGGGGATCTCGTCCGAACTTGGCCCCGAGGACGTGTCGGAAGCGGTGGCAAGCCAGGCATCGCTGCTGTTCCTGGAGGGCTACCTTTACGACAAGCCCAAGGGCAAAGAGGCGTTCGAGCGCACATCGCGTCTGTGCCGCAATGCCGGCGGTCAGGCCGGGATCGCGCTGTCCGACCCGTTCTGCGTCGATCGCCACCGCGCCGATTTCCGCCGTCTGGTGCGGGATTTGGATTATGTGATCGGCAACCAGCACGAATGGGAAAGCCTCTATCAGACCGACCTCGACAGCGCGCTGCAACAGGCGGCGGCCGATGCGGGGCTGGTGGTCTGCACCCGCTCGGGCGAGGAGGTGATCGTGATCCGCGGTAGCGAACGCGCCGTCGTGCCGGTGCGCCGCGTGGTGCCGGTGGATGCGACCGGCGCCGGCGACCAGTTTGCCGCCGGTTTCATTTATGGCATGGCGACGGGTCAGAGCCTGGAGATCTCCGGCCGCATGGGCTGCGCCGCCGCCGCCGAGGTGATCAGCCATTTCGGCGCGCGCCCCGAAACCGACCTCAAGGCGCTGTTCCGCAAGGAAGGCCTGATCTGAATGCAGGGGCCGCCCGGCTCGGGCCCCGTCGGGGCCTTCGCCGGGCGGCATTGCCATGGCAGGCGGCGCCCGCGCGCAGAAATTTTGCGGGCGCGCGGCGTCGGGCAAGAATGAGTATTTGGACAAGGAGCAAGGGGGCAGGCAGGTGCTGCGGTTGGTAAGCCGTTTGGCCATCCCCTTGGCCGGATTTGCCTTTGCTTCTTGCCCAAATACTCAATGACCCCATGCGGGATCAGCGCGGCGGTTCGAGGCCCCCGCGCATCAGCGCGGCGGTTCGAGGATCGCGTCTTTCAGTCGGCAATCGCGGATGGCATCCGGGCCGCAGCGGCGGGGCTGGAGGTCTTTGGTCAGGCAGAGCCGCACCTCCTGGATCAGGCCGTCATCGCAGGTGATGGTGATCTGATCGGCTTGCAGGCCGGGATTGGCCTCGAGAAAGGCGTCTTCGACCACAGAGGCGGGCAGGCTATAGCGTTGGTCGATGGCCGCGAAGACCGGCGGGATCGTGATGCTGGCGAAGGCCTGTCGCATCGTCGCATAATAGCTGCTGGCGGGCAGGCCGGCGCAGCGGCCGTGTTTCTTCCACTGATACCAGGCGAGGCCGGAGGCCCCCATGATATCCGCCATCGCCTCGCTTTCGCGGCGGCTGGGGTCGCGTTCGCCGGTGCGGCAATAGCTGGGCCAGCCCTGTTCGTTCTGCGGCCAGAGCCCGTGCAGGGTGAAGGCGCGGTTGCTGCCCTTGCGGCATTCGGGGGCGCCGCGGGCATCGCCCTCCTGGGCGCACCAGTTGGGCGACCAGCTGAGCGCCATGACGTAATAGTCGAAATCCCCGGCGCGTTCGCCTTCGGCGGTGGCGGGGGTGGTGGCGCAGGCGATCAGGATGGCGGTCAGGATCGCGGGGGCGGCCCCTGCAAATGCACGCATTTTCTCTTTCCCCCGCGCTGAATTCGCAGTATAGGGACCGCTGAATTCCCCGAAAACGTGGAAATCGCAGCCGGATCGGTTGCAGCCGTTTTCCCGGCACGGGAGAGATTTGTAAAGGAGAGATCCGCATGTCGAAACCGCTGATGGCCAAGGCGACCGCAGTCTGGCTGGTGGACAATACGACGCTGAGCTTCCGGCAGATCGCCGATTTCTGCGGGATGCACGAGCTTGAGGTGCAGGGCATTGCCGATGGCGATGTGGCGACGGGCGTGAAGGGTTTCGATCCGGTCGCGAACAACCAGCTGGATGCGATCGAGATCGAGCGCGGCCAGAAAGACCCGCTGTACAAGCTGAAGCTGAAGTTCAACGCCGCCGCCGTGGGCGAGGACAAGCGTCGCGGGCCGCGCTATACGCCGCTGTCCAAGCGTCAGGATCGTCCGAATGCGATCCTGTGGCTGGTGAAGTTCCACCCCGAACTGTCGGATGGGGCGATCGGCAAGCTGGTGGGCACCACCAAGCCGACCATCGCCTCTATCCGTGAACGGACGCATTGGAACATCCAGAACATGCAGGCGATCGACCCGGTCGCGCTTGGCCTGTGCAAGCAGTCGGAGCTGGATTCCGCGGTGCAGGCCGCCGTGCGCAAGAAGGCGGCCGAGGGCGGCGTGATGTCGGATGACGAGCGTCGCAAACTGGTGTCCACCGAACAGTCGCTGGGCATGGCGCCCGAGGCCCGCACGGCCGATGCGCTGACCGGGCTGGAGGCCTTTGGCGCGCCCGAGAAAGAGGAAAGCCCGGCCGATTATTCCGACGCCGACAGCTTTTTCAATCTGCCGCATGGCGATGACGAGGATGACGAGGACGAAAACTGATCCGGCGGACCCGGCGCAGTTCCTTGTAATTTCATGGGAAACCCCGGCCTTGCCGGGGTTTTTCCGTCACAGGTGGCGGGCTTTCCGCCGCCGGCCTGCCACCTTTGTCTAAAATTTGCCGCAAAGCTGACGTAATCTGGACGCCGAGCAGTTTCGCACCGGGGCAAACCCCGGGCATGACAGGCAGGCAGACGTGGCAACCTATAACGGAACGTCAGGGAACGACACCCTGAACGCGGGGAATGGTTCGGATTCGCTGTTTGGCGGCGCCGGCAATGACCTGCTGAGCGGCAATGGCGGTGCGGACACGCTGTTTGGCGGGGCCGGGGCTGATACGCTTTATGGCGGGTCGGGCACCGATACGGCGGATTATTCCGATTCCAATGCCGCGGTCGATGTCGATCTGGCCACGGGCGACGGGCATGGCGGCCATGCCGAGGGCGATGTCCTGTCCTCGATCGAGCGGCTGGTCGGGTCGGATTTCAATGACACGCTGACCGGCAACAGCAGTTCCAACCAGCTGACGGGCGGCGCCGGGGATGACCGGCTGGATGGCGGTGCCGGCAGCGATTCGCTCTATGGTGGCGAAGGTGCCGACACGCTGATCGGCGGCACGGGTTCGGATACGCTGGAGGGCGGCGCGGGCGTCGATACGGCGGATTATTCTGCCTCCACGTCGGGGGTGAATGTCTCGCTCGGGTCGGGCACCTGGCTGGGGCTTGACCTTCTGGGCAATGATCTCGGGTTTCTGACCAGCAGCCTGGGCACCGGCTATGGCGGCGATGCCAATGGCGACCGGCTGCGCGATATCGAAAACCTGCTCGGCAGCGCCTATGCCGACACCCTGACCGGCAACGAGGCGAACAACCGGCTCGAGGGCGGCGCCGGCAGCGATTACCTTTCAGGCGGCGAGGGCAACGATACCCTGATCGGCGGCGAAGGGGCCGACACGCTGATTGGCGGCGAGGACATGGATTATGTGGACTACAGCGACTCGAACGCTGCGGTCTCGATCAACCTTTCCAACAATACGGCCAGTGGTGGCCATGCCGCGGGCGATGTGCTGTCCGGGGTGGACGGCGTGTTCGGGTCGGCCTTCAACGACACGATCATCGGCTTCGACAATCAGGGCCTGTCGGGCGATATCTATACCAACGTCCTCTATGGGGCGGCGGGCGATGACTATATCGACGCGCGCGGGTCCGATGACCAGGTCTATGGCGGGGTCGGCAATGACACGGTGTTGGGCGGCGCCGGCAATGACTCGCTCTGGGGGGATGCGGGCAACGATCTTGTCTATGGCGGCGACGGGCAAGACAACCTTGACGGCGGCGCGGGCAATGACCTGCTGGATGGCGGATCGGGCAATGACCTTCTGTATGGTGGCGCCGGCAACGACACGCTGAGCGGCGGCGCCGGCAATGACGCGCTGCTGGGCGATGACGGCAATGACTCGCTTTATGGCGGGCCGGGCGACGACACGCTGGATGGCGGGGCCGGCAATGACTGGCTTGAGGCGGGCGACGGCAATGACTGGCTCTATGGCGGCGCGGGCGAGGACACGCTGGTCGGCGGGGCCGGCAGTGATTTCCTGACCGGCGGTGGCGACCGCGATTTCATCTATGCCGGACTGGGCGACACCATCGACGGCGGCGAGGCGGGCGATGATATCGACACGCTCGACCTGACCGGGCTGGGGCCGCATCGCATCATTCGCGACCCGCTGAACGGCGAGAACGGCGTGGTGCAGTTCCTCGATTCCTGGGGCAATGTCACCGGCACCATCACCTTTCTGAATATCGAGAATATCGTGGCCTGTTTCACCCCCGGCACGGCGATCGTCACCGATCGCGGCGAGGTGGCGGTGGAAAATCTGCGCCCGGGCCAGCGGGTGATGACGCGCGACCATGGCTTGCAGCCGATCCGCTGGGTCGGGCAGCGTCGGCTGGGCATTGGCGAACTGATCGCCGACCCGGCACTGCAACCCGTGCGCATCCGCAAGGGCGCGCTTGGCCAGGGCCTGCCGGAACGCGACATGCTGGTGTCGCGCCAGCACCGGATGCTGGTCACCGGACAGCGCGCCGAGCTGATGTTCGGCACCGATGAGGTGCTGGTACGCGCCATTCACCTGGTCGGCCAGCCGGGCATCGAATGCGCCGCGCTGCGCGAGGTGACCTATATTCACCTGCTGTTCGACCGGCATGAACTGGTGCTGGGCGATGGCGCCTGGAGCGAAAGCTTCCAGCCCGGCGACCGCAGTCTGGCGGGCCTCGATTGCCCGACCCGCGACGAGGTGGTGAAGCTGTTCCCCGATCTGGCGACCGGCGTTCTGCCGCGCAATTTCGAGGCCGCGCGCATGACGCTGAAATCACACGAGGCGCGCGCGCTGCTGCGGGTCTGACCGGGCGCAGCGCAAGTATCGCACCGCCGGGGGCTGCCCCGTCGCAGTTTGCGTTTCGCGTTATGCGTGCATAGGACCGGCGCGACACAGGCAGGAGTGCGATTTTGGCCCGTTTCTGGTTTCACAAGCGTGATCACGGGGCGTTTCACGGCGAGGATATCGTCGATATCTGGCAGAACCGCACCAGCACGGAATTCAACCCCCATTTGCGCTATGATGGCGGGCGTCATTCCCCGGCATTTGTTCTCGAAGGATTGATGTTCGGGGATTACAAGACCCGCATCGTGTTCTTGGGCCAAGACCTGAACGGGCGCGGCGATGGAGCAGATGGCAGCGCGGGGCGGATGACCGGCGGTCATGTCGCACGGGTCACATTCCTTGGTTATGTCGAAGGCGAAGGCTGGCGGTCGGCCCTGACGATCAGTGGGCTGGACATCCCGGCGCGCAAGTTGCAGTCGCTGATGTCGAATGCGGACCCCTATTCCTGGGACCATGCGATCGGCAAGCTGCTGCGCAGCGGCAATGACCGTATCCTGCTGAACAATATGTCCGGTGGCGCGGACGGCGGGGCGGGAAATGACACCATCATCGGGGCGAGCCTGAACGAAACGCTTGAAGGCGGGCGGGGCGACGATCGTCTGATAGGGGCGCGCGGCCATGACAGGTTGGATGGCGGCTACGGCAATGATGTGCTGGATCCTGGCCCCGGGCATAATGAGCTGCTTGGCGGGGCGGGCGCGGATCAGTTCCTCTATCGCGCCGGCGACGGAATTTCCAACTACAACAGCCAATATGACGACGTGATCTGGGATTTCGTGCCCGGCGAAGACAAGATCGTCTTCGATGTTGTCAATGCGCATCCGAGCTTTCGGCGCCATGTGGCATTCGATGGGTATGGTGAGGCCGGCGTCAAGATCGAGCTTCACACGCTCCACGGACACAAGGCCATCATTCTGGCCGATGTGAAGTGGGAAGACCTTGGCAAGGACGACTTCGTCTTCATCTGATCGCGCGGGGTCAGTAGCCCCGCGCGCGGTCCACCAGATGCAGGAAGGGCAGGCCCGCTTCGCCGCGCCGGATATTCTCGGCGATGACCCGCGCGGCGGATGTGGCCCGGGTATCGGCGGCGATATGCGGCGTGACCGTGACGCGCGGATGATGGCGAAACGGGTGATCCTCGGGCAGAGGCTCGGTGCGGAACACGTCGAGCGTGGCATGGCCAAGCGCCCCCCGGTCCAGCGCATCCAGCAACGCCGCATCGTCGATCAGCGCCCCGCGCCCGGGGTTGATGATCACAGCACCGGCAGGCAGCCAGGACAGGCGCGTGGCATCCAGCAGGTTTTCGGTCTCGGTCGTGCGGGGCAGCAGCGTCACCACGATCTCGGCCTGCCGCAGCACGGTTTCCAGCCCCGCGGCGCCGTGATGGGCCGGCAGGTCGAGACCGGGCTTCGGGCTGCGGCTCCAGCCGGTCACCTGAAAATTCAGCGCCCGCAGCGCGCGCGCGCAGGCAAGGCCCAATGCGCCCAGCCCCAGCACCGCCACCCGGCGTTCGCGCGCCAGCGGCGGCACGATCTGGTCCCAGCCGGGCGCGCCCTTGATCCAGCGATCCATGCCAAGGTGATGGCGCAGGACATGGCCGGTGACATATTCCACCATGCCCTCGGTCAGACCCGGATCGACCATCCGGCACAGCGGCTGGGTCAGTGTCGGGTTGCCCACGATGCGTTCGACCCCCGCCCAGAGGTTCAGCACCGCCTTGCAACGGGTATAGGGCGTGAAATCCTGCAACGGGCTGCCCGGGGCATAGACGATATATGCCACCGCCTCGGGCGCGGCCTCGGGCGTCAGTTCGACCGCCAGCCCCGCCTCGGCAAAGGCCGCCCGCAGCGGCGCGGCATATTCGGGCCAAAGCGCGGCGCCCGCGCCGAACAGCACGGTGACGGTCATGGTTGCAGATGCCGCACGCGGGTGCCCCATTCGATCGCCGCCGCATGCAGGCGGTCGATGCTCAGCTCGTCGCGGATCTCCTCCAGCATGCGCAATTCGGCATCGGTATGGCGCCCATCGGCCGTCACCACATCGCAGGCCAGCGCATAGGCGGTCTCATACAGCCGCTCGGGCAGCGCATCGCGGATCAGGCCGAACAGCGCATCCAGCCCATCCTCCACCTCGAACAGATCCAGCACCGTCTGGCTGACGCGGCGGATACGGTCGGCGTCATAGCTGGCAAAGACCGGCATGTGGTTCACCATGCGCTGAATGGCAACCAGTTCGGCCGTGCGCATGTTTTCGTCGCTGGCCGAGGCCGCGACCATCACGGCGACCAGCGCATCCTGCGGCGAAAGGGAAGGGGTGTTGTCCGACACGGGCGGTATTCCTTATGGCGTTTCGCGCCCGAGAATATTGACGCGCGACAGGGCCGGCAATAGGAGAGGCAGGTTCTGCGCGGGCACGGGGCCCGCCCCTTGAGAGGATGCGACCATGTCCGCCCTTCGTGATGCCGCGATGAAATCGAAAGCCTGGCCCTTTGAGGAAGCCCGGAAGATTCTCAAGCGGTATGAAAAGAAGGCGCCGGAAAAGGGCTACGTCCTGTTCGAGACGGGCTATGGCCCCTCGGGCCTGCCGCATATCGGCACCTTTGGCGAGGTGGCGCGCACCACGATGATCCGCCGCGCCTTTGAGGTGATCAGCGACATTCCGACGCGGCTGATCTGTTTCTCGGATGATGTGGACGGCATGCGCAAGGTGCCGGAAAACGTGCCGAACCAGGAATTGCTGCACGCCAATATCCAGAAGCCGCTGACCTCGGTCCCCGATCCTTTCGGGGAATATGAAAGCTTTGGCCACCACAACAACGCGATGCTGCGGCGGTTTCTCGATACGTTCGGGTTCGAATACGAATTCTATTCGGCGACCGACTTCTACAAGTCCGGCCGTTTCGACGACACGCTGAAGCTGGCGACGGAACGCTATGACGCGATCATGGCGATCATGCTGAAATCGCTGCGCGAGGAACGTCAGCAGACCTATAGCTGCTTCCTGCCGATCCACCCGGAAACCGGGCGGGTGCTTTATGTGCCGATGAAGAACGTCGATCCGGTGAACCACACCATCACCTTCGACGACGAGGATGGCCGCGAATGGACGCTGCCGGTGACGGGCGGCCATGTGAAGCTGCAATGGAAGCCCGATTTCGGCGCCCGCTGGGCCGCGCTGGACGTGGACTTCGAGATGTATGGCAAGGACCACTCCACCAATACCCCGATCTATGACGGGATTTGCGAGGTGCTGGGCGGCCGCGCGCCGGAACATTTCACCTATGAGCTGTTCCTTGACGAACACGGCCAGAAGATTTCCAAGTCCAAGGGCAACGGGCTGACCATCGACGAATGGCTGACTTATGCCTCGGCCGAAAGCCTGAGCTATTTCATGTATCAGAAGCCCAAGACGGCCAAGCGGCTGTGGTGGGATGTGATCCCGCGCGCGGTGGATGAATACCACCAGCAACTGCGCGCCTATCCGACGCAGGATGTGGACCAGCAGGTGAACAACCCGGTCTGGCATATCCATGGCGGCAACCCGCCGGAATCGAAGATGGTGGTGCCGTTCTCGATGCTGCTCAACCTCGCGAGCGTGGCGGGGGCGACGGATGCCAAGGGGCTGTGGGGCTTCATCAAGCGCTATGCGCCCGAGGCCAGCCCCGAGGGCAACCCGGATCTGGATGCCGCCGCCGGCTTCGCGGTGCGCTATTTCACCGACAAGATCGCCCCCACCCGCGTCTTCCGCCTGCCGACCGAGGCGGAACGCGCGGCAATCGCCGATCTGCGGGCGCGTCTGGTGGCCTGGGAGGGCGGGCTGGACGACGAGGCGCTGCAAAGCATGGTCTTCGCCGTCGGTAAGGAACATGGGTTCGAGCCGCTGCGCGACTGGTTCAAGGCGCTTTATGAAACGCTGCTCGGCGCCTCCGAAGGGCCGCGCTTCGGCGGGTTCATCGCGCTCTATGGCGTCGAGGAAACCATCGCGCTGATCGACCGGGCACTGGCGGGCGAACTGGTGCGCTGATCCCGGCCGCGCCTTGGCGGACCGGCCAGGCAGGGGGCGCTCGCGCCCCCTCTTTGCTGCGCAAATTCACCCCCTGAGGATATTTGAAAACAGATGAAAAGGCAGGATTTGCCCTCATCTGTTCAAAAATATCCTCGGGGGTGCGGGGGCAGACAGCCCCCGCGCGCGGGTTCAGCCGGCGAAAGGATCGACCGGATAGCCGACACCGGTCAGATAGAGCCCTTGCGGCGGGCAGACGGGGCCACAGGCGGCGCGGCTGCGGGCCTCAAGCGCGTCGCGCACCGCCTCGGGCGCCCAGGCCCCGGCGCCCACCCGTTCCAGCGTGCCGACGATGGATCTGACCTGATTGTGCAGGAAGCTGCGCGCGCGCAGGTGAAAGCGGAACTCGCGCCCGCCGGGATAGTCCAGCTCCTCGATGCGGATTTCGTCCAGCGTCTTGACCGGCGATTTCGCCTGGCAGATCGACGAGCGGAAGGTGGTGAAATCGTGATGCCCGACCAGATGCGCCGCGCCTGCGCGCATTGCATCGCCGTCAAGCGGGTTCAACACCTGCCAGACCAGCCCCTTGTCATGGGTGACCGGCGCGCGGCGCTGCACCAGACGAAAGGTATAGCGCCGTTCCGTCGCGGAAAAGCGCGCGTGGAAATCATCGGCCACGCGCGCGACCTGCACCACCGCGACGGGGGCGGGTTTCAGGTGCCAGTTCAGCGCCTCGGACAGGCGGAACATGTCCCAGTCGCGGGCGAGATCGCAATGGGCGACCTGGCCCGTCGCATGCACGCCCGCATCGGTGCGCCCGGCGGCGGCGATGGTATGGGGGCCGGGTTCCAGCCGCGCCAGCGCCGCCTCGACCGCGCCCTGCACCGAGGCGCGCCCCTCGGCCTGGCGTTGCCAGCCCGCGAAGGGGCCGCCGTCATATTCGATCCTGAGCGCAAATCTGGGCATGTCCCCCGCCTAGCGCAGCCTTGCGCGGGTCGCAACACGCGGATTTGTGCCATTCGCGCCGGGGCGGGGGTTTCGCTGCATCCGCGCTGTCTTTATATGGGGGCGCCCGGCCCGGGTTCCCCCTGAGTCGCGGGCCAAACCGCTTTTGTGCCTTGCACATTGCCCCACGTTCACGAAGGACCACGTCCGCATGTCTCTTACCGGCCTTTTCTCGTCGGATATGGCGATCGACCTCGGCACCGCCAATACGCTTGTCTATATGCGGGGCAAGGGGATCGTGCTGAACGAGCCTTCGGTGGTGGCCTATCACGTCAAGGACGGCAAGAAGCAGGTGCTGGCCGTGGGCGAGGACGCCAAGCTGATGCTGGGCCGCACCCCCGGCAGCATCGAGGCGATCCGCCCGATGCGCGACGGTGTCATCGCCGATTTCGACAGCGCGGAGGAAATGATCAAGCATTTCATCCGCAAGGTTCACAAGCGCACCACCTTTTCCAAGCCCAAGATCATCGTCTGTGTGCCGCATGGCGCGACGCCGGTCGAAAAGCGGGCGATCCGCAATTCGGTGTTGCAGGCGGGCGCCCGCCGCGCCGGTCTGATCGCCGAGCCGATCGCCGCCGCCATTGGTGCCGGTATGCCTATCACCGAGCCGACCGGCAGCATGGTCGTCGATATCGGCGGCGGCACGACCGAGGTCGCGGTGCTGAGCCTGGGCGACATCGTCTATGCCCGTTCGGTGCGGGTGGGCGGCGACCGCATGGATGAGGCGATCATCTCCTATCTGCGGCGCCATCAGAACCTTCTGGTCGGCGAGGCGACGGCCGAGCGGATCAAGACCTCGATCGGCACGGCGCGGATGCCCGATGACGGGCGTGGCGCCTCGATGCAGATCCGGGGGCGCGACCTGCTGAACGGCGTGCCGAAGGAGACCGAGATCAACCAGGCCCAGGTGGCCGAGGCGCTGGCCGAACCCGTGCAGCAGATCTGCGATGCGGTGATGCAGGCGCTGGAAACCACGCCGCCCGATCTGGCGGCCGATATCGTGGACCGGGGCGTGATGCTGACCGGGGGCGGGGCGCTGCTGGGCGATCTGGATCTGGCGCTGCGCGAACAGACCGGCCTGTCGATCAGCGTGGCCAATGAATCGCTCAATTGCGTGGCGCTTGGCACCGGCAAGGCGCTGGAATACGAAAAGCAACTGCGTCACGTCATCGACTACGATACCTGATCCCCTGAACCGGGGAGGGCCGTCCCTTGGCACGCAATCGCACATCGCCCGAAGAATATACCCGCCCGATCCGCCGGATTCTGGTGGGGCTTCTGGTGCTGTTCCTGCTGGCGGTGTTTCTGCTCTGGCGGATCGACAGCCCGCGGGTGGAACGGTTCCGCACCGCGCTGATCGACCGGGTGATGCCCAGCTTTGACTGGGCCATGGCGCCGGTCACCCATGCCACGACCATGGTGCAGGGATTCCAGAGCTATCAGAGCCTTTACCAGCAGAACCAGGAGCTGCGCGAGGAGCTGAAGCAGATGCGCGGCTGGAAAGAGGCGGCGCTGCGGCTGGAGCAACAGAATGCCAAGCTGCTCGACCTCAATCAGGTGCGGCTCGACCCCAAGCTGACCCATATCACCGGCGTGGTGATGGCCGATAGCGGCAGCCCGTTCCGCCAGTCCGTCTTGCTGAACGTGGGCGCCCGCGATGGCATCCGCGACGGTTGGGCGGCAATGGATGGCATCGGGCTGGTCGGGCGCATTTCTGGTGTGGGCAGGCGCACCGCGCGGGTGATCCTGTTGACCGATACGAACAGCCGCATTCCGGTCGTGGTGCAGCCCTCGGGGCAAAAGGCGCTGCTTTCAGGCGACAACAGCGCCGAGCCGCCGCTGGAATTTCTGGAAAAGGCCGATCTGGTGCGCCCGGGCGACAAGGTCGTGACCTCGGGCGATGGCGGGGTGTTTCCCGCCGGGCTGCTGGTGGGCGAGGTGATCCAGAAGCCCGACCGCCGGTTGCGCGTGGTGCTGGCCGCCGATTACGAAAGGCTGGAATTCCTGCGCGTGCTGCGCAGTCACGATCTGGAGCCGATCACCGATCCGGGCGGGCTGGTGACGCCGCCGGTGGGGGCCGATGTGATCGGCCCGCCGCCCCCGCAGGCCGAGGTGGATGCCGAGGCGCCGTCCGGGGATGGCAATGGTTGATCCGCTGCGCCGCGACGTGCTGGTTCATCGCGGGCTTTATGTGCTGATGGCGCTGGCGCTGCTGTTCCTGCGGCTGTTGCCGCTGGGCAATGGCGCGAATGGCCTGCCGGGGCCGGATCTGCTGCTCTGTGTGACGCTGTGCTGGCTGTTGCGGCGGCCCGATTACCTGCCGGCGCTGCTGATCGCGGCGGTGTTCCTGCTGGAGGATCTGCTGCTCTTGCGGCCGCCGGGCCTGTGGACGGCCATTGTCCTGCTGGGCACCGAGGTCTTGCGGTCGCGCATCGCACTGACCCGTGAATTGAGTTTTCCGCTGGAATGGCTATTTATCGGCCTGTTGATGACAGCCATGTTCCTGGCCTACCGGCTGGCCTTTGCGGTGACGCTGATGCCGCAGGTCGGCTTTGGCTTTGCCATGGTGCAGGTTGTCGCCTCCATTTTGGTCTATCCGCTGGTGGTGTGGCTCTCGCATCTCACGCTGGGCGTGCACAAACCCGGCATGGGCGAGGTGGATGACATGGGACGCAGGCTATGAGACGCAACCCGAAGGATACCGAGGAAAGCGCCCGCAAGGTGCGCCGCCGCGCCTTTCTGATGGGCAGCGCCATGGGCGCCTTTGTCGCTGTTCTGGGCGCGCGGATGCGGTATCTGTCGGTCGATCAAGCCGACCAGTTTCAGCTTCTGGCCGAGGAAAACCGCGTCAATATCCGGCTGATCCCGCCGGCGCGCGGGCTGATCCATGACCGCAACGGCAAGCTGATCGCTGGTAACGAACAGAATTACCGCGTGGTCATCACCCGCGAGGAGGCCGGCGATGTGGAACAGGTGCTGCGGCGCCTGGCGGCCATCGTCCCGCTTTCGGCCGATGACATTGCCCGCACCCTCAAGGAAACCGAACGCCGGTCGTCCTTTGTGCCCATCATCGTGGCCGACCGGCTGAGCTGGACCGATTTTTCCAAGATCGCGCTCAATGCGCCCTCCTTGCCCGGGGTGACGCCCGAGGTGGGGCTGAGCCGCATCTACCCGCTGGATACCGATCTCGCGCATGTGGTGGGCTATGTCGGCCCGGTGTCGGAGCGCGATCTGGCCGGGCTGGAAAACCCCGATCCGGTGTTGCAGATCCCGAAATTCCAGATCGGCAAGATCGGCATCGAACGCTGGCGCGAGGATGCCTTGCGCGGTCGTGCCGGGCAAAAGCGCATCGAGGTCAACCATGTCGGCCGCGTCATGCGCGAACTGGGCCGGATCGAGGGCGACCCCGGCGACGACCTGCGCCTGACCATCGACGCGGAGATCCAGAATTTCACCCAAGCGCGGCTGGGCAACGAAAGCGCCGCCGTGGTGGCGATGGATGTGCGCAATGGCGATCTGCTGGCCATCGCCTCGTCGCCGTCCTTTGACCCCAACCTGTTCGTGCGTGGCATCAGCCGGGCCGATTATGCCATGCTGACCGAAAACGACCACCGTCCGCTGGCCGACAAATCGGTGCAGGGCGTCTATCCGCCGGGATCGACCTTCAAGATGGTCACCGCGCTGGCGGCGCTGGAAAGCGGGCTGGTCAATCTGGGCAAGGGCGTCTACTGCCCCGGCCATTACGAGGTGGGCGGCCGCCGCTTCCACTGCTGGAAACGCGCGGGCCATGGCACCGTCACGCTCAATTCCGCGCTGGCGGAAAGCTGCGACGTGTATTTCTACGACGTGGCGCTAAAGGTAGGCATCGACAAGATCGCCGAGATGGGCCGCAAGCTGGGTCTGGGCGTCAAGCATGACCTGCCCATGTCGGCCATCGCCGCCGGCACCATGCCCGACAAGGCGTGGAAGATGGAAAGCTATGGTCAGGAATGGCGCATCGGCGACACGGTCAATGCCTCGATCGGGCAGGGCTATGTGCTGACCTCGCCGCTGCAACTGGCGGTGATGGCGGCGCGCATCGCCTCGGGGCGGGCGGTGTCGCCGCGGCTGGTGCTGGCGGTCGGCGATCAGGATGTGCCCCCCGCCGAGGCCCCGCCGCTGGAGATCGACCCCGATCACCTGACCGCGGTGCGGCGCGGCATGTATGAGGTGATGAACGGCGCGCATGGCACGGCCAAATCTTCGCGCATTGCCGATGATACCATGCTGATGGCCGGCAAGACCGGCACCGCGCAGGTGCGCAACATCTCGGCCAATGAGCGCGCCTCGGGCGTGCGGTCGAACGATTCGCTGCCCTGGCGGTTCCGCGACCATGCGCTGTTCGTCTGCTTTGCGCCCTATGACAATCCGAAATACGCGGTCTCGGTCGTGGTGGAACATGGCGGCGGTGGTTCGACCGTCGCAGCGCCCATTGCGCGCGATGTGCTGCTGCGCTGCCTGACCGGGGGCATTCCGCCGTTGTCGGCCTATCCCGCGGCACAGCGTGGCCGGATCGAGACGCAGTTCAAGGAAATGAAGCTGCGCGAGATCGCGGAGCCGTCGCAAGGCCGGTCGCGGGCATGAGGGGCGGGCGATGAGCTTTCTGGAATATCGCATCAAGACGGCGCCCAGCGGGCTGCGCAAGGTGCTGTTCGTCAACTGGCCGCTGGTCCTGCTGATCAGCGCGGTGGCGGCGGTCGGTTTCCTGATGCTCTATTCGGTTGCCGGCGGCGACATTGCCCGCTGGGCCGAGCCGCAGATGAAGCGGTTCGGCGTCGGCATGGTGCTGATGTTCGTTGTGGCCTTCACCCCGATCTGGCTCTGGCGCAACCTGTCGGTGCTGGCCTATCTCTCGGCCTTCGCGCTGCTGATCGTGGTGGAGGTGGCGGGCCGCGTCGGCATGGGCGCGCAACGCTGGATCGAGCTGGGGCCGATCATCCTGCAACCGTCAGAGATGATGAAATTCACCCTCGTGATGATGCTGGCGGCCTATTACGACTGGCTGGACCCGAAAAAGGTGTCGCATCCCCTGTGGGTGTTGCTGCCGGTGCTGATCATCGTGGCGCCCACGGTGCTGGTGCTGATGCAGCCCAACCTCGGCACCTCGGTCATGCTGCTGGCGGCGGGGGCGGCGGTGATGTTCTGCGCCGGGGTCAGCTGGCTTTATTTCGCGGGCGTGGCGGGCATCGTGGGCGGCGCGGTCTGGGGCGTGTTCCATTTCCGCGGCACGCCATGGCAGTTCCTGCACGATTATCAATACAAGCGGATCGACACGTTCCTCGACCCGACCGCCGATCCGCTGGGCGCGGGCTACAACATCATCCAGGCCCAGATCGCGCTTGGATCGGGCGGCTGGGGCGGCAAGGGTTTCATGCAGGGCACGCAATCGCGGCTGAACTTCCTGCCGGAAAAGCACACCGACTTCATCTTCACCACCCTGGCCGAGGAATTCGGCTTCATCGGGGCCTTCTCGCTTTTGATGCTATATGCCGCGATCATCGGGTTCTGCGTGGTGTCGGCCATGCAGAACCGCGACCGCTATTCGCAACTGCTGATCCTTGGGGTGGCGGCGAACCTGTTTTTCTATATCGCGGTGAACCTGTCGATGGTGATGGGCATGGCCCCGGTGGTGGGCGTGCCGCTGCCGCTATTGTCTTATGGTGGCTCGGCCATGCTGGTGCTGCTCGTGGGCTTTGGTCTGGTGCAAAGCGCGCATGTGCATCGGCCGCGCTGAATGAAAACGCGCCCCGAAGGGCGCGTTTGCGGTTCCGGTCTCAGCCTTCGCCACCCGGGCGGGGCGGCAGGCCCTTTGCCAGGTCGCGCGCCTGAGCCACCCATTCGTCGCGGGTGACGCGGCCCTTGAAGCCCTCCAGGTTTTCATCCACCCAGGCGATTTCGGCGGCGGTCCAGCCGGCGATCTGGTCGAAATGATAGAAGCCGAGGCTATGGAGCAGCGCCTCCAGTTTCGGCCCGACGCCCTTGATCAGCTTCAGATCGTCGGGCTGGCCGTCGCGCGCGGCCTCCAGCCGGGCGGGGCGGGCTGCGATCAGCGCCTCGGCCAGCGGTGCCTCGGCGGCCATCAGCGGGGTGACCATCGCCGGCTGCGGCACTGGCATGGCATGGGGCGCTGGCGCGGCGGCGTCGCGTTCCAGCGTGGCAATGCGGGCGGCCTGATCGCGGCCCTTTGCCTCGCACTCCGCCAGCTTGCGGCGCAGCCGATCCGCCTCGCCGCTGTCAAGCCGCGCCGGCGCCTCGGCCCGGCGGCCCCAGATCAGCCAGCCGGCGATCAGCCCGATCAGCGCCGCCAGCGCGATCAAAACCCAGATCTCACCCAGCAGAAAACCCCAGTTCCTGAACATCGCGAACCTCCTGTCCCACACTCATTCCGACCAGATGACGGTCGTGCGCCGGTTCCTTGCCCGGCCTTCCTCGGTTGCGTTATCGGCCACGGGCTGCGCCGCACCATAGCCCTGCGCGCGCAGCGTCGCGGCATCCACCCCGCGCGCGATCAGCGCCGCGCGCACGGCATCGGCGCGCCGCTGGCTGAGCCCGATATTCGCCAGCGTATCGCCCGACGCATCGGTATGACCGCCGATCTCGGCCCGGAGGCCCGACCCGGCACAGGGCGCGATGACACCGGCCAGCCGGTTCAGCACCCGCAGCGCCGAGGCATCCAGCCGGTCGGATCCGGTGACAAAGGTCACGGTCGTTGCGCTCAGCACCGCATCGGCCTCGGCCTGGCAATTGGCCTTGTCCACCGCAAAGCCCGCGACCGGCAGCCAAAATCCCGCCGCCAGCCGCTCGGTCTGACCGCTGGCGGGGTTGGTGCGTTCGGTGCCTTCGGGCGCGTCCGGCGCCACGCTTTCCACCGTCAGATCGACATCGCCCAGATCGGCCGCCAGCCCCGCGCGCATCAGATCGAGATCGGCGCCGCGCCCCAGACCCGCCACCACCACCGGCCGCCCCGTCGCCGGCAGGCTGACGCGCAGCCGCTCCAGATCGGGCAACCAGCGTTTCAGCGCGGCGAACAGGCCCGGCAGCGGCGGTGCATCGCCCAGAAGCGCCTGTTGCGCATTGGTGGCGATGCCATTCAGCCCCAGGCGGTCTTGCAGCGCCGCCAGATCAAAGCCGCGCGGCAGCTTGCCAGAGATCATGGCCCCCGACATCGCGCTGTAATCCAGGCTCCAGTCTGGCGGCGTGCCGTCATCCAGCAAGGTCAGCGTGGCGGTGGTCAGGTCGGGCGGCACGCGCGCCAGTTCCGCCTCCACAGCGGCCTTTTCGGCCGGGCCGGTCACCGCGCCCGTCAGGCGCAGCAGGCCGTCGGTCACATCGGCCTTGCCCTGCACCATCAGCGCCAGCGCCGCATCCGCGGTCTCCAGCAGCCCGACCTGCGACACCGGCGCGCCCGAGGCAAGGGTCAGCCCCGCCACCTTGTCGGCGCCGAACCGCGCGGCCAGAGTCTCGCGCGCGGCCTCGCTCGGGACATGCCCGCTGAGCGTCAGCGCCCCGGTCGCGTCGCGTTCGACCTGCGTCGTATAGGGTTTGGCCGGGGTCAGGATCGTCAGATCATCGCGCAGCACGCGCCGGCCCGGAACCGCATCATAGGCGGCGATCAGCAGGGCTTTTTCCTCGGCGCTGTCGGCCAGACCGGCGATCTCGATATCGCGGCCGCGCACGGTGGCGGTGACACCATGCACCGACCCGGCGCCGATCCCCTCCGCCGCGGCGGCGATCGCGCGCTCCATCCGGGGGGCGTCATGGCTGCTGCCCCACCAGCCCAACAGGGCGACCCCGCCCAGAAGCACGCTCCAACCCAGGGTTTTCCGCACGGCACCACTCCTTTCCGACCCGCACGCGCCCAGCCTGCCGCCCCGGCGCCCCGGCCACAAGGGGGAGTTTGCGGGGAGTTTGCGCGCGACCGCGTCAGAATGGCGTCAGGCGTGCAACTGTGCCCAGCGGGTGATCAACTGCCCCTGAAGCACCTTGGCACGGCGATTCCAGGCCTCGCCGCCCGGGGGCGATTCGCGCTCCGACAGGCTGAGACCGGCGCGGCGTTCGGCATCGGCGGCAAAGATGGCAAAGGCCAGACGCCGCCCGCCCGGCGGTTCGATATAGCCCGCCAGCGCAGAAACGAAATTCAGCGTGCCGGTCTTGGCCCGCACCCGCACCGGGTGACCCTTGATCGGCTTGCCCTTGTCGTCATGCATGCCGTGTTCCTTGAGCAGCCCGGGCAGCGCACCGCCCTGCACATCGACCAGAAGCCGCACCATCTGTGCCGCCGAAATGCGCGAGGCCGCGCCCAGCCCGGAATGATCGGCGATCACCGGCGCGATGCCGTGCCGCGCCTTGGCCCATTCGCGCATCGCAAAGGCCGAAGCGCGGTGCGTCGCCGCCTGCGAGGCCGACATGCCCGCCACCTCGGCGGTGAGATTGGTCGAATGTTTCAGCATGTCGCGCAGAATCTCGGCCAGCGGCGCGCTGTCCTGCCGGGCCAGAACCTGCCCCTCGGGGCGGGTTTCGGCCAGATCGGGCTCGGGCAGGGCGATGCCATGGGCGGCAACCAGCGTGCGGAACACCTCGCCGGCATAAAGCGCGGGGTGGCGCACCGGCAGCCAACGCGCGCCGCCCTTGCCAAGCGCGGCCGAAGCGACAGTCCAGGCCTCGTCGCGCGGGCCGCCCTTGTAGGTGAACAGCGGCGCCTCGCGCTGCGCGATGCTGACACGGGCCAGCGTGACCGGCGGCACAAAGCGTTCGGCGCGCGCATCCATCGACAATTGCCATTTCCCAGACCCGGCACGGCGCCATTCGAAATGCACACGGTTGAAGTTCAGGTTCAGCCCGGAAATCGCCGGGTTGTAGCCGACGAAATCGGGCTGCTCGGTGTCGATCCGCTCCATCCGGGGCAGCGCGGCATCCCAAAGCAGAAAGCGCCCGGTCACCCCCCGGATGCCGGTAGCGGCCAGTCGCGCCGCCAGATCGCCCAGCATGTCGGTATCCAGCACCGGATCGCCGCCCCCCGCCAGCACCAGATCGCCCTGCACCACGCCGCCCTGCACCGGCCCGGTCGCCAGCACCAGCGTCGCAAAACGATGCGCAGGCCCCAGACGATCCAGCGCATAGGCCGCGGTCAGCGATTTCATCACGCTGGCAGGCGGTTGCGGCGCGTCGGGGTCATGCGTCTCGATCACCGCGCCGGTTGCGGCATCGGCCAGCACGAAGCCCAGCGTGCCGCCCAGCTTGGCCGCCGCGATCAGCCTGTCGGTGCCGACGGCCTCGCGCCGGGTGGCACCGCCATCTCCGCGCCGGCGCGGCAGCGGCGAGGTCAGCGGCGCCTCGGCCAGTGCCGGCGCGGCCAGACCCGCCAGCAACCCCGCCATCATCCCGCGCCGCGTCAACTGCATCAGACTCATCCCCTCTTGCATCGGTCTTTCCCATATCCCGCGCCGCGCCGCGCGAAAACCCCGCGCCAAAGGATGTGAACGGCAGGGCGGCTTCCCTTGCGGGCGGAACCTTGCTACACCCGCGCGCCCTGCCGCATCGGAGCCCCGGATGTCTGCCGCCCTGACCACGATTGCCGACCTCGTCGCCGAGGGGCTGGCCGACCCCGCCGAGGCGGAGGCGCTGACCCGCGTGACCGACCGCTTTCGCCTGCGCCTCTCGCCCACGATGCGCGCGGCACTGCCCTCGGGCGGCATCGCCGCGCAATTCCTGCCGCAGCCGCGCGAGCTGACGATCCGCCCCGAGGAGCGCACCGACCCGATCGGGGACCGCGCCTTCAGCCCGGCCCCGGGCCTGACGCATCGCTACCCCGATCGGGTGATCCTGGCGGTGACCCAGGTTTGCGAGGTCTATTGCCGTTTCTGCTTTCGCCGCGAGACGGTCGGCGCGACCGGCATCCTGCCTGAGGCCGATCTGGCCGCCGCGCTGGCCTATATCGCCGCCACACCCGCCATCCGCGAGGTGATCCTGACCGGGGGCGATCCGCTGTCGCTTTCGGCCCGGCGGCTGGGCGCGGTGCTGGACCGGCTGGAGGCGATCCCGCATCTGGAGACGCTGCGCATTCACAGCCGGGTGCCCGTGGTCGCGCCCGAGCGGCTGGATGCGGCGATGATCGCCGCGCTGGACCGGGAAAAGCCCGTGCATCTGGTGATCCATACCAATCACCCTGACGAACTGACGCCCGAGGCCTGCGCCGCGCTGCGCCGGCTGAACCGGGCGGGGGTGGCCATGTTCTCGCAATCCGTGCTGCTGCGGGGGGTGAACGACGATGCCGGGGTGCTGGAGACGCTGTTCCGCGCGCTGCTGCGCAACCGGGTGAAGCCCTATTACCTGCACCATTGCGACCTGGCCGAGGGCACCAGCCATTTCCGCACCACCATCGCTGAGGGCCGCGCGATCATGGCAGAGCTGAAGCGCCGCCTCTCGGGCCTCGCGCTTCCGGCCTATGTGCTGGATATTCCCGGCGGCGCCGGCAAGGTGGCGCTGACGCCCGGCATGGCCGAGGAACTGGCACCCGGTGCATGGCGTGTGACCGACCGGCTGGGACAGGCCCATCTCTATCACGACCCCGACCGCGCCTGACCCGCCCCGCGCGCGGCCCCGGTCGGGGCGCACGATCCTTCGTCGAAGGATCGAATCCCCCTTTCCTTTCCCGTCTCGCCCGGTATAGTCCGGCGCCATGACCACGGGCCAACATATCATTTCCCTGCGCGCCTGCGCCTCGGCCACCCGTGGCCTGCTTCTCCTTACCTGCCTCTGAGCGTGCCTTCGGGTGCGACCGCTCAGAGGTGTCCAGCACCCGGGACCGGAGACAGCAGAGACAGCAAGGATATACAGATATGACCGCCCCCAACACGCAAGACCGCGTCGTCATTTTCGACACCACCCTGCGCGATGGCGAACAATCGCCCGGCGCCACCATGACCCATGATGAAAAGCTGGAAATCGCCGGCTTGCTGGATGAAATGGGTGTGGACATCATCGAGGCGGGCTTTCCGATCGCCTCGGAGGGCGATTTCAACGCCGTGTCCGAAATCGCGAAACGGTCGAAGAACAGCACGATCTGCGGGCTGAGCCGCGCAAATTTCAAGGATATCGACCGCTGCTGGGAGGCGGTGAAGCACGCCGCCTCGCCGCGCATCCACACCTTCATCGGCACTTCGCCGCTGCACCGCGCCATTCCGAACCTGACCATGGATGAAATGGCCGAGCGCATCCATGAAACCGTCACCCATGCCCGCAACCTGTGCGACAATGTGCAATGGTCGGCGATGGATGCGACGCGGACGGAACATGATTACCTGTGCCGCGTGGTCGAAATCGCGATCAAGGCCGGCGCGACCACGATCAACATCCCCGATACCGTGGGCTATACCGCGCCGCGCGAAAGCGCCGATCTGATCCGCATGTTGCTGGAGCGCGTGCCGGGGGCCGACGAGGTGATCTTTTCCACCCATTGCCACAATGATCTGGGCATGGCGACGGCGAACAGCCTGGCCGCGGTCGAGGCGGGGGCGCGTCAGATCGAATGCACGATCAACGGCCTGGGCGAACGCGCCGGCAATGCCGCGCTGGAAGAGGTCGTCATGGCGCTGAAGGTCCGGAATGACATCATGCCCTACCGGACCGGCATCGACACGACCAAGATCATGCATCTGTCGCGTCGGGTCTCGACCGTTTCGGGCTTTGCGGTGCAGTTCAACAAGGCCATCGTCGGCAAGAACGCCTTTCTGCACGAAAGCGGCATCCATCAGGATGGCGTGCTGAAGAATGTCGAAACCTTTGAAATCATGCGCCCCGAAACCATCGGCCTGACCGCGAAGAACATTGCCATGGGCAAGCATTCTGGCCGCGCGGCGCTGCGTGCCAAGATGAAGGAACTGGGCGTCGAACTGGGCGACAACCAGTTGAACGACCTGTTCGTGCGCTTCAAGGCCTTGGCCGACCGCAAGAAAGAGGTCTATGACGACGATCTGCTGGCGCTGGCCAAGGATGCCGACACGCATGAGGCGCATGACACGCTCCAGGTGAAACGGCTGCGCGTGATCTGCGGCACCGAAGGCCCGCAAGAGGCCGAGCTGACGCTGGCCATTGACGGTGTGGAACATGCGATCGACGCGACCGGCGATGGCCCGGTGGACGCGGCCTTCAACTGTGTCAAGATGCTGTGGCCGCACAAGGCGCGGTTGCAGCTCTATCAGGTGCATGCCGTGACCGAAGGCACCGATGCGCAGGCCACCGTCAGCGTGCGGATCGAGGAAGAGGGCCGCATCGCGACCGGTCAGTCGGCCGATACCGATACCATCGTGGCCAGCGTGAAGGCCTATGTGAACGCGCTGAACCGCCTGATCGAACGCCGCAAGAAATCCAATCCCGGCGACGATGTGAAGACGGTCGATTACCGCGACGCCGGCTGACATCCTGCGCCCCTTTCCGCGCTGCGGAAGGGGGCGCACGGGCTTTTGCGGTGACAGCGCGGCGCCCGGCGGCTATGGTGCAGCCCAAGAAAGCCCGGAACCGGGCGGGTGTGGCAGAGCGGCGAGTGGGCATGGCAGGCGTGGCGCGCAGCGCATGGTGGCAAGAGGCGTGGGTCCAGGCGATGAACCGTCTGGCGGCCCGTCGTGCCGCGCGGGCGGAACCCGCGGCGGGCTTTGTCTCGCAGCCCGAACCCCGCACCATCGGGCTTTATGCGCGCGGCAAACAGCTTGTCGCCGGGAATTTCCTGTTCGCCGGTCACCTGGTCGAGGCGCCGGGGCTGGATCTGTGGGATATCGCCCGCCCCAGCCCGGCCTATGAGGCCGAATTGCACGGCTTTGCCTGGCTGGACGATCTGGCCGCCGTGGGCGATCCGGCGGCGCGCAAGCGGGCGCAGGACTGGACCTTTGGCTGGATCGCGCGGCACGGGCGCGGGCAGGGCATGGGCTGGTCGCCTGACCTGACCGGGCGTCGGCTGATCCGCTGGATCAACCACGCGATCCTGCTTCTGGGCGGGCAGAACCGCGACCGCTCGCTGGCCTATTACCATTCGCTGTCGCAGCAGACCCTGTTCCTGTCGCGCCGCTGGCAGGCCGCCTCGCCGGGCCTGCCGCGATTCGAGGCGCTGACCGGGCTGATCTATGCCGGCCTTGCCCTGATCGGGATGGAGGATCACGTCGATCCCGCCGCCGCGGCGCTGGCGCGCGAATGCACGCGCGAGATCGACGCCCAAGGCGGCATCCCCACCCGCAACCCCGAGGAGTTGCTGGAGGTGTTTACCCTGCTCACCTGGGCCGCACAGGCGCTGGCCGATGCGGGCCGCGTGGTGCCGGCCAGCCACCTGGAGGCGATCGAACGCATCGCCCCCACGCTGCGCGCGCTGCGCCATGCCGATGGCGGGCTGGCGCGGTTTCACGGCGGCGGGCGCGGGCTGGAGGGGCGGCTGGATCATGCGCTGGCCAATTCCGGCGTGAAACCGGCGCCGCATCCCGGCCCGGCCATGGGGTTCGTGCGGCTGTCGGCGGGGCGGTCTTCGGTCGTGGTCGATGCCGCGCCGCCGCCGGGCGGGCAGGCGGGGGCCTCGGCCCATGCCTCGACCCTGGCTTTTGAGCTGACCTCGGGGCGGCGGCCGGTCGTGGTGAATTGCGGATCCGGCGCGCCCTTTGGCGCCGACTGGCACCGCGCCAGCCGCGCCACGCAAAGCCATTCCACGCTCAGCATCGACGGCTATTCCTCGTCGCGCTTTGCCCATGACGGGCGCGAGGTGCTGGAGCTTTGCGCCAATGTCGCCCCCTTGCAGAATGCCGCCGGCGACCCCGATCCGCATCTGCTGGCCGGGCATGACGGCTGGCGTGCCACCCATGGCGTGCAGCATCTGCGCGATCTGACGCTGTCGGCCGACGGGCGGCATCTGGCGGGGGTGGACATGCTGCTGGCCGAAACCCCCGACGATCAGGCCCGGCTGACCGCGCTCTATCGCCGGCAGCGCGCGGGGCTGGGCTTTGCCATCCGCTTTCACCTGCACCCCGATGCGGATGTCGCGCTGGACATGGGGGGCACGGCGGTTTCCATCGCGCTGCGTTCGGGCGAGATCTGGGTTTTTCGCCATGACGGGGCCGCGCGCCTGTCGCTGGAACCTTCGGTCTATCTCGAAAAGGGCCGTCTGATGCCGCGCGCGACCCGACAGATCCTGCTCAGTGCAGAATTGAAGGGGTTTGAGGCCCGTATCGGCTGGACCTTGGCGAAGGCACAGGATACTCCGCTGGCCATCCGCGACCTTGACCGGGAAGACCCGACCTCCCGCCCCTGATCAGGAGAGATCCATGCACAGCGCCTCCGCCACCCCGCCCGTGAACCTTGTGCCCGTGGGGCGCGCCCTGATTTCCGTTTCCGACAAGACCGGGCTGGTGGATTTCGCCCGCGCCCTGGCGGCGCAGGGGGTGGAACTGATCTCGACCGGCGGCACCTCGGCGGCGCTGCGGCAGGCCGGTCTTGCGGTGCGCGACGTGTCCGAGGTGACGGGCTTTCCCGAGATGATGGATGGTCGCGTCAAGACGCTGCACCCGATGGTGCATGGTGGCCTTCTGGCGCTGCGCGACGATGACGAACATCTGGTCGCCATGGCCGCCCACGGGATCGAGCCGATCGACCTGCTGGTGGTGAACCTCTATCCCTTCGAACAGACCGTGGCGCGTGGCGCCTCTTATGCCGAATGTATCGAGAATATCGACATCGGCGGCCCGGCGATGATCCGCGCGGCGTCCAAGAACCACAAATTCGTCAATGTCGTCACCGACCCGCAGGATTACGACGCCCTGCTGGCCGAGATGAAGACCCATGACGGCGCCACCTCTTACGCCTTCCGGCAGCGGCTGGCGCTGACCGCCTATAGCCGCACCGCCGCCTATGACGCCGCCGTGTCGGCCTGGATGGCGGGGGCGATCAAGGAAACCGCGCCGCGCCGCCGCGCCTTTGCCGGCCAGCTGGCGCAGACCCTGCGCTATGGCGAAAACCCGCACCAGTCCGCCGCCTTCTATACCGATGGCACGCAGCGTCCCGGGGTGGCCACCGCGCAGCAATGGCAGGGCAAGGAACTGTCCTACAACAATATCAACGACACCGACGCGGCCTTTGAACTGGTGGCCGAGTTTGACCCGGCGCAAGGCCCGGCCTGCGCCATCATCAAACACGCCAATCCCTGCGGCGTGGCGCGTGGTGCGACGCTGGCCGAGGCCTATGCCCGCGCCTTTGACTGCGACCGCACCTCGGCCTTTGGCGGCATCATCGCGCTCAATCAGCCGCTGGACGAGGCGACGGCGCGCGAAATCACCGGCATCTTCACCGAGGTGGTGATCGCCCCGGGCGCGAGCGCGGAGGCACGCGCGGTGTTCGCGGCGAAAAAGAACCTGCGCCTGCTGACCACCGACCGCCTGCCCGACCCGCGCGCCAAGGGGCTGGCCTGGAAACAGGTCGCCGGCGGCTTTCTGGTGCAGGACCGCGACAATGGCGCCATCGCGCTGGCCGACCTCAAGGTCGTCACCAAACGCCAGCCGACCGAGGCCGAACTGCGCGACATGCTGTTTGCCTGGACCGTCGCCAAGCATGTGAAATCCAACGCGATCATCTATGTGAAGGACGGCGCGACCGTGGGCGTGGGCGCCGGCCAGATGAGCCGCGTCGATTCGACTCGCATCGCCGCCCGCAAATCGCAGGACATGGCCGAGGCGATCGACGCCGCCGGCCCGCTGACCCAAGGGTCGGTCGTGGCGTCGGATGCGTTCTTTCCCTTTGCTGACGGTCTGATCACCGCGGCCGAGGCGGGTGCTACGGCGATCATCCAGCCCGGCGGGTCGATGCGCGACGATGAGGTGATCGCGGCGGCCGATGAGCGCGGCCTTGCCATGGTCTTCACCGGCATGCGCCATTTCCGGCACTGATCCGATGCGGCGCGTTGCCCTTGCCGCCCTGCTGGTCTTTGGACTGGACCAGATCACCAAGCTGGCCGTGGTCTTTGGCCTGGACCTGCGGGCGCGGGGCGAGATCGACGTGCTGCCGCCGCTCCTGAATTTCCGCATGGCGTGGAATCAGGGGGTGAATTTCGGCCTCCTGTCCTCCAGCACGGAAATCATGCGCTGGCTGCTGATCGTGCTGTCGCTGGTCATCACCGCCTGGGTCTGGATCTGGGTGCAGCGCGGCCAGCATGGCAAATGGATGCAGATCAGCGCGGGCGTGCTGATCGGCGGCGCGCTTGGCAATGTGGTGGATCGCGTGGCCTATGGCGCGGTGGCCGATTTCCTGAACATGTCCTGCTGCGGGTTTGAAAACCCCTACGCCTTCAACGTGGCCGATATCGCGATCTTTGCGGGCGCGGCGGGGCTGGTGCTGTTCGGCGGCAAGGCCGATCGCGGGGGCAGGGCGGGGGCCACCGGCAAGGGCGGCGCGGCAAAACCGCCTCGCAAAGCCGCGCCACCGCGCCGAAAGACCCCGTGACGCGCCCGGGGCTTTGCGCTAAGACGAAGACGAGAACGGCGGGAGTAGGGTATGCAGGCAGTTCCGAAGGCATGTGTGGCGATGGCGCTGATGCTCGCGCTATCGGCCTGTGGCGGATCGGACGAGCCGCAGCTGATGAACCTGCGCTCATCGGGGAACGGGCCGGATGAATTCGCCATCCTGCCGCCCAAGGCCCTGCAAATGCCGCCCAGCCTGTCGGCCCTGCCGCCGCCCACCCCGGGCGGCAGCAACCTGACCGACCCCACGCCCGAGGCCGACGCGATCACCGCGCTTGGCGGTCGCCCCGGTGCCGGCGTCAGCGATGCGGCGCTGGTGGCCTATGCCGCGCGCAACGGGGTTGCCGCCGATATCCGGCAGGTTCTGGCGGCCGAGGATCTGGAATACCGGCGCAAGCATGACGGGCGCCTGCTGGAACGGCTGTTCGACGTGAACGTCTATTTCCGCGCCTATGAGCCGATGTCGCTGGACCAGCATGCCGAATTGGCCCGCTGGCGCCGGCTTGGCGTGGCCAACCCCTCGGCCCCCCCGAAATCGGAGTAAACTCCGCGTCAGCACCCGCCCGCGCCGCTTGACCCCGCCGCGCCCTTGCGTAGCTATGGGGCAGTCCAGCGGGAGGTGCCCATGCGCAAGGTCTTGTCCGGTTTCGTGTTTTTCCTGTCGCTTCCCGTGGCGGCGCTGGCCGGACCGGTCACCCAGTTCAAGCTGGATAACGGGCTGGACGTGGTGGTGATCGAGGATCACCGCGCCCCGGTGGCGGTGCAGATGATGTGGTATCGCATCGGCGCCGCGGATGAGCCGCCCGGCCATTCCGGCATCGCGCATTTCTTTGAACATCTGATGTTCAAGGCCACCGACGATCTGAAGGCGGGCGAGTTCTCCGATATCGTCGAGGCGCAGGGCGGCAATGACAACGCCTTTACCAGCTGGGATTACACCGCCTATTACCAGCGTGTCGCGGCCGATCGTCTGGATCTGATGATGAAGATCGAGGCCGATCGCATGCGCGATCTGCAACTGACCGATGATGTGGTCAGCACAGAGCGCAATGTCATTCTGGAGGAACGCAATCAGCGCGTGGACAGCGACCCGGGCAGCCTGTTCAGCGAACAGACCCGCGCGGCGCAATACCTCAATCATCCCTACGGCATTCCGGTCATCGGCTGGCGGCACGAAATCGCCGCGCTGAACCGCGCCGATGCCGAGGCGTTCTACAAGACTTTCTACGCGCCCAATAATGCGGTGCTGGTTGTCGCGGGCGATGTCACCCCCGAGGCCGTGCGCCAGATGGCCGAAACGCATTACGGCCCCGTCGCGCCCACGGCCGATCTGCCCGCGCGCCACCGCCCGTCCGAGCCGCCGCAACTGGCCGAGCGCCGGCTGACCATGCGCGACGCCCGCGTGTCGCAACCCTTCATCATGCGCAGCTATCTGGCGCCCAAGCGTCGCAGCGGCGACCAGAAAGAGGCGGCGGCGCTGCTGTATCTGGCGGAATTGCTGGGCGGGTCGGGCACGACCAGCCTGTTTGCCCGCCAGCTCCAGTTCGCGGATCCCAAGGCCGTCTATTCCTATGCCTTCTACGATGGCACCGCGCTGGACAGCGGCACCTTTGGCCTGGGTCTGGTGCCCCTGCCCGATGTGAAACCCGAAGAGGCCGAGGCCGCGATGGACAAGGTGATCGCCGATTTTCTGGCCAGCGGCCCCGACCGCCCCGCCTTTGACCGCATCCGCACCCAGTTGCGCGCGGCCGAGATCTATGGCCGCGACGATGCGCAGGGCCTGGCGCAGCGCTATGGCGAGGCGCTCTCGGTCGGGCTGACCGTGCAGGACGTGCAGGATTGGCCGCAGGTGCTGCAAGAGGTGACGCCCGAGGATGTGATGGAGGTGGCCCGCAAGGTGCTGGACCGCCGGCAGGCCGTGACCGGCTGGCTCTTGACCGATGAGGAGGCCGCGCAATGATCCGCCGCGTTCTGACCCTGCTGTTCCTGCTGGCGGCCACGCCCCTGCGCGCCGAGATCGCCATTCAGGAGGTAACATCCCCCGGCGGCATCCGCGCCTGGCTGGTCGAGGAACATGGCATCCCCTTCACCGCGCTGGAAATCCGCTTTCGCGGCGGCACCGCGCTGGATCAGCCGGGCAAGCGCGGCGCGGTCAATCTGATGACCGGCCTGATCGAAGAGGGCGCGGCCGAGATGAATGCCCAGAAATTCGCCGAAAGCCGCGATGCGCTGGCGGCCGAGTTCCGCTTCAACGCCAGCGCCGATTCGGTGGGCGTTTCGGCCCGGATGCTGACCGAGAACCGCGCCAAGGCGGCCGAACTGCTGCGCCTCGCGCTGACCGTGCCGCGCTTTGACGCCGATGCGGTGGAGCGGGTGCGCGGGCAGGTTCTGTCGAATATCCGCGGCAATGCCAAGGAACCGAACGAGATCGCCGGCCAGGTCTTCAACCGGCTGGCCTTTGGCGACCATCCCTATGGCAGTTCGGGCGATGGCACGCTGGACAGCGTGGCGGCGCTGACCCGCGACGATATCGTGGCGGCGCACAAGGCCGCGCTGGCCCGCGACCGCATCTATGTCGCCGCCGTGGGCGATATCACCCCCGCCGATCTGGGCGCGCTGCTGGATCAGGTTCTGGGCGGCCTACCGGAAACCGGCGCCGCCTTGCCCGGCCCGGCGACGGTCGGTCTGACCGGCGGCATCACGGTCGAGCCCTTCCCGACGCCGCAGGCGGTGCTGCTGTTCGGCCATGAGGGGATCGAACGCGACGACCCCGATTATTTTGCGGCCTTCATCCTGAACGAGATTCTGGGCGGCGAACGCTTTGGTTCGCGCCTGATGCGGGAATTGCGCGAAAAGCGCGGGCTGACCTATGGCGTCGGCACCTGGCTTGCCGATTACGATCAGGCCGATCTGGTCGCCGGGCAGTTCGCCACCGCCAGCAAGACCGTCGCACAATCCATCGAGATCCTGCGCGCGGAATGGGCCAAGGCCGCCGAGGGCGTGACCGAGGAGGAACTGGCCAATGCCAAGACCTATCTCACCGGCGCCTATCCGCTGCGTTTTGATGGCAATGGGCCGATCGCCAATCTGCTGGTGGGCATGCAGATGACCGGCCTGCCGATCGACTATCCGCTGACCCGCAATGACAAGATCAACGCCGTGACGCTGGAGGATATCCGCCGCGTCGGTGCGCGGCTGTTCCGGCCGCAGGATCTACGCATCGTGGTGGTGGGCCAGCCCGAAGGCGTGACCTCAACCCCCTGAGGCGCGACGCATCAGGTAGATATCCATGATCCAGCCATGTGCCGCCCGCGCGGCGGCGCGGGTTTCCAGGATGCGCGGCGCCACCTCGGCCAGCGGCCCGGCGATCAGGATCTGTTCGGCCATGCCGACATAGGCGCCCCACCAGATCTCCACCCCGTCTTGCGGGATGGCCTGAAAGGCGCCGCCGGCATCCAGCATCACCACCACCGTATCGGCATCCGCCGGCCAGCCATGGTCGCGCAGGCGCCGCCCGGTGGTGATCTGCACCGGCGCGCCCAGATCGTTCAGCGGAATCGCATGGGCCGCGCACAGCGTCTGGATCGCGGTGATGCCCGGAATGACGCGCAGCGCGACTGCCATCCGCCCCCGCAGCCGCGCGGCGATGCGCAGCGTGCTGTCATAGAGCGACGGATCGCCCCAGACCAGCAGCGCCACGCGCGGCCCGCCACCAGCGGCCAGATGCGCGCGGATCGGCGCCTCCCATGCGGCGGCGATGGCGTCGTGCCAATCCTCCACACCGTCCAGATAGACCGGGTTCGCGGCGTCGCGGCGGGGCAGATCGAATTCCAGCAGGGCAGGGCGGGCCTCGCCCAGCACGCGGTCACAGATCGCGCGGCGCAGCCCGGCCAGATCGGCCTTGTCCTCGCCCTTGAGCGGGATGAGGATCAGATCCGCCCCCCGGATGGCCTGCGCCGCCTCGGCGGTCACATGGTCCGGGTTGCCGGTGCCGATCCCGATCAGAAAAAGCTCGATCATGCAGATGCCCTCAATGTCCAAGGGGGCCGACAGGCGCGGCCCCCTTGCAATCGTTCATGCCTGTGCCGCGTCCCGGGCCCAGATCCGGCCCGAAACCCAGCCCAGCACCGCCCAGACCGCCAGACCCACGCCCAGCACATGCGCCGCATAGGCCGCCGAAAGTTCGGGCGGGGCGCTGCCGGCGTAAAAGTCCAGATGCGGGGCGCCGATCACATGCGGCGCCGCCAGCAGCAGCACCGCCACCGGCACCAGCCAGAGCGCGCGGCCATAGCCCAGCAGCAGCAGGCCGCCGCCCGTCGCGATGGCGGTCAGCCACCACCAGACCTGCCGGTCGCCCAGGGCGGCCGAGGCCGTGCCGGGCAGTTCCGGCGCCAGACCCATGGCCGGGGCCATCTGGAAGGTCACAAAGCCCGCGACCCCCCAGATCAGCCCGGTCGTGGCATCGATCTTGCGGCCGATGGATGCCGCCAGACCAAAGCCCGCGAACAGCAGCAGCGCATAGCTGACATAGATCATGACCGAGAACATCACCGTCAGCGCATTGCGCTGAAGCGTCGAGGTCTCGCCTTCGGCGGCGCCGTGTTCGTGGTCATGGGCCTCGGCGGTGGCCCCATGGTCGTGGCCCTCTGCCGCAGTCGGGGCCGGCGCGGGGGCCGTCTCGAAATGCGTCAGTTCGCCGGTTTCATAAAGCTCGCCTTCCAGGATCAGGCTCTGGATGAAGGCGAAATGCAGAATTGCCGCAAGCAAGCCTGCGGCAAGACCGGCGATCAACGCGCCGGTAACCAGTCTTTTCAGCATGGAACCGCTTTCGCCCTCAGTGGCAGGGGAAGCCGGTCGCGTGGCGCATGTCATGCGCGGCATCGTGCAGGGTCTGCGACTGCACATGGCCCGCCACCACCATCAGCGCAAGACCAAGGGCTGCGGTCACCAGAATCTGCGCCAGGCCGGTCTTGGCTTTGGTCGCGGTCGCGTTCAGGGTCGTCATCATCTCATGTCTCCGGCCGTCACACCCGACGGCATAAGGTTGCACCATGCAGGGCCGGTCTCCTGGCTTGCGGGTCGCTGCGACCTTCGCCTTCCCATCCGGTTTCCCGGACAGTGGCTCTTGAAGGCCGCTCGCCGCTGACAGTCGCGGGGGCGGCTGGGGCAAGGGGCGCCGCTTTTGGTCCGCCCCGTCCCCATTCCCGTTTCAGTCCCGGCGCTTTGCACCTTGATGGGACACCTTGCCCTGTCTTCATGCGCCCTGCGCCCCGCTCCGGTCAAGCCCAATCGCGACCTCGCGGATGCTTTTCCCGGCGCTGTCGCGCCCTAGCCGGGGATCCGCGCCAGCGCCTTCAGGCGCAAGGCACCCAAGGGGCGCGCATCGGCCAGGACGCCATCGGGCGCGGCGGCATAAAGCCCTGCAAAGACAACAAGATCGGGCAGGTCCGACTCGGTCAGGTCGCCGAAAAGATAGGCGGTCTTGCCCTTGTCGCGAAAGGCGCATGTCGATCCGCGCGCGCAACCCGACATGCACTCGGTCAGCGCGATTTCGGCCCCGATTCCGGCCGCCGCCAATGCGGCGTCCAGATGCGCGGCAAAGCCCGCGCGGCCAAGCGCGCAAGACCCGCAAAGCGTGATCTTCATTCCACCGCCCCGGACAGCGGGCCATAGAGGATCAGCGCCGGATGTTCGCCCTGCCCCTCGGCCCGCAGCGCGGCGGCGATGCCCGCCACCGTGCCGCGCTCCAGCCGCTGATGCGGATGGCTGACGGCCTCGGCCAGCAGGGCGGGGGTGTCGGGCGGCAGACCGGCGGCGATCAGCCGCTCGGCCAGCACGGGGAAGGTGCGCTTGCCCATATAGACTACGGTCGTGGCATTCGCATCGGCCAGCGCCGCCCAGTTCAGGCTGTCGGGCAGGCCGCCGGTCACATCCGCGCCAGTCACGAATTGCACCCGCCGCGCGGTCAGGCGCCGGGTCAGCGGAATCGCCGCCGCTGCCGCCGCCGCACAGGCCGAGGGCACGCCCGGCACGATCTCGAACCCGATCCCGGCCTCGGTCAGGGCGGTGATTTCCTCCTCCAGCCGGCCAAAGATGCCGCTGTCGCCGGATTTCAGCCGCACCACCCGCGCGCCGGTCAGTGCATGATCGACCAGAAGGCGGTTCACATGATCCTGCTTGGCGCTTGGCCGCCCGGCACGTTTGCCCACGGCGATCAACTCCGCCTGCGGCCCGGCCTTGGACAGGATCGGCCCCGAGGCCAGATCGTCGAACAGGATCACATCGGCCTCCGCCAGTCGCGCGGCGGCCTTGAGGGTCAGAAGCTCCGGGTCGCCGGGGCCGGAAGAAACGAAAGAGACGAAGCCGGTCATGCCTGGGACTCTGCTGCTGCGATCAGGTGAAAGAATGTGCCGCTGACACGGCCGCCACCAGCCATATCACGGCTTGAACCGGTTTCCGCAACCGGATCGCCGTTTGCATCGGCAACCTGTGCCAGCGCTGCATCGGGTTGCGCCAGAATGGTGGCGTAATGGAATTCGTGCCCGCGCAGCGCACCGCCCGCCGGCGCCCAGGGCAGCGGGCGCAGGGGCCGGGCCAGACGGTAGCCCAGATGCATCTTGCGCTTGGCAAAGCTGGTTTCCAGCCCCAGCAGCCCCACCATTTCATGCCTTGTGCCATCGGCGGCCACCAGACCGGCGCCCAGTGTCATGTAGCCGCCGCATTCGCCATGGACAGGCCGCGTTTGCGCAAAGGCGCGCAGGCCCTCGCGGAATCCGGTGCAGGCTGACAAGCGCGGTGCGTGCAGTTCGGGATAGCCGCCGGGCAGCCAGCAGACCGTGGCGCTGTCATCCGGCACCTCGTCCGCCAGGGGCGAAAACGGCAGGATCGTCGCGCCCTGTGCCCGCCAATCGGCCAGAAGATGCGGATAGACAAAGGAAAACGCGGCGTCGCGGGCCAGCGCAATCCGTTCGCCCGGCGCGGGCATTGGTTTTGCCTGCACCGGCAGGGTGCGGGTCGGGCGGGCGGCGGCGCGAATGGCATCCAGGTCGCAATGCGCCGCGACGAATTCGGCAGCCTCGGCCAGAAGCGCCTGCAATTGCGGCAACTCCTCAGCCTGGACCAGCCCCAGATGGCGTTCCGGCAACGCGACCGAGGCGCGGCGGGGCAGGGCGCCCAGCACCGGCAGACCCGCCGCCGCCATGCCCGCGCGCACCAGCGCCTCATGCCGGGGCGAGGCGACCTTGTTCAGGATCACCCCGGCCAGCGGCACATCGGCGCGAAACCGCGCCAGCCCCGCCGCCACCGCCGCCGCCGTCTGCGCCTGACCCGAGACATCCAGCACCAGCAGCACCGGCCAGCCCATCCGGGCCGCGATATCGGCGCTGGCGCCATTGCCGGTCTCGCCCGGCAGCGCCACGCCGTCGAACAGACCCATCGACCCCTCGGCCAGCACCAGATCGGCGCCGGTGGCCGCGCAGGCCAGCCCCGCCAGACGGCCCCGGCTCATCGCCCAGCTGTCCATGTTGACCGAAACCCGCCCCGCCGCCGCGCTGTGAAAGGCGGGGTCGATGTAATCCGGCCCGCTCTTGAACGGCTGCACCGCCAGCCCGCGCGCCCGGAAGGCCGCCAGCAGGCCCAGCGTGACCGTGGTCTTGCCGGTGCCCGAAGCCGGTGCCGAGATCAGAAGACCCGGCGCGGTCATGCGCTTTCCGGAAAGCGCGGGTTGGTGCCGACGGGCCGATAGCGGCGGTCGTAATCGCCCGCGTAAAGCCGGCTTTCGTCGAAACCCTCGGCTGCCAGTGCGCGCCCCACAAGGATCAGCGCCGTGCGTTCGCCCGCGCCGATCGCCGGGTCGAGCTCGGCCAGCGTGGTGCGGATCACCCGCTGGTCGGGCCAGCTGGCGCGGAACACCACGGCGACCGGGCAATCGGCGCCGTAATGCGGCACGAGGTCGGTCTTGACCCGGTCCAGCACATGCACCGACAGGTGAATGGCCAGCGTGGCGCCGGTGCGGGCGAAATTCTCCAGGCTCTCGCTCTCGGCCATCGCGGTTGCGCGGCCGGTGGTGCGGGTCAGGACAACCGATTGCGCGACGCCCGGCAGGGTCAGTTCCGCCCCCAGCACGGCGGCGGCGGCGGCAAAGGACGGCACGCCCGGCGTCACGTCATAGGGGATGTTCAGCGCGCGCAGCCGGCGCAGCTGTTCGCCCATGGCCGACCAGACCGACAGATCGCCGGAATGCAGCCGCGCGACATCATGCCCTTCGGCATGGGCATCGGCGATCTCGGCCATGATCTCGTCCAGGCTGAGCGAGGCGGTGTTGACGATCCTTGCCCCCGGCGGGCAATGCGCCAGCAGGGCCTCGGGCACCAGACTGCCGGCGTAAAGGCAGACCGGGCAGGCGGCGATCAGGTCGCGCCCGCGCAGGGTGATGAGGTCGGCCGCGCCCGGCCCGGCGCCGATGAAATGAACGGTCATGCGATGTCTCCGATAGGGCGGGGCGATGGGGCTTCGGCCATGGCGGCGGTGGCCATGCCGTCGGGGGTTGCGATGCGGGCGACGGTCAGGTGGGCGCCCGGCCCGGCGCCGGCCAGAGCCGCGGCCTCGGCCAGCGATCCGGTGCCGAACCGCGCCTGCACGCGGGGCGAAAGGGTGGGCGTGTTGATCCCGGCCAGATCGGGCAGGGCCAGCACCGGCAGGCCGCGCGCCCGGGCCAGTGCCTGCAATGCGTCAGCCCCGGCCTTGACGGCAAGGGTGGCCAGCGCCTCGGCCCGGCCACCCCGCGCCTCGACCTCGGCCAGGGCGGCGGCCAGCGAGGCCAGCGGGGCCGCCGCGCGAAATCCGATCCCGGCGACCCTCATCGCGTCACGCTCCATTGCACCACGGGGCGGGCGGCCTGCCAGCCGCGCATCCGGCCCAGCGGCGCCGCCTCGGCCAGATCGACGCGCAACAGGCTGCCACCATGGCGGGCATGCAGGCCCGCCAGCAGCGCCTCGGTTTCCAGCGTCACGCCATTGGCGACCAGCCGCGTGCCCGCTGGCATCGCCGCCCAAAGCGCCTCATGCAGCGCGGCATCGCCGCCGCCGCCGACAAAGACCGCATCCGGCGCCGGCAGGCCGGCCAAAGCGACGGGGGCGGCGCCCTCGATCACCGTCAGGCGATGCGCCAGACCGAAATCCGCGGCATTGCGGCGGATATTGGCGGCGCGGTCGGCCCGCGTCTCGATCGTGCTGGCATGGCCGCCGGCCAGACACCATTCGACCGAGATCGACCCCGAACCGCCGCCGATATCCCATAGATGATCGCCCGGCCGGGGGGCGAGCGCCGAAAGCGTCAGCGCCCGCACCGGGCGTTTGGTGATCTGGCCGTCATGGTGGAACATGTCGTCAGGCAGGCCGCCGGCACGCGGCAGACCGGCCGCGCGGGGCAAATCGGCGCCATCCAGCGCCACCGCCACCGGCGCGGCGATATCGGTCCAGCCGGCGCCCTGCCGCAGCCGCTCACGCGGGCCGCCAAGCGCCTCGCAGACGGTGATCCGGGTGGCGCCAAAGCCGTTTGCATCCAGCCAGCCGGCCAGTTCTGCCACCGCCGCGCCGTCGCGCAGCGTGGCGATCACCCGGACACCACGCGCCAGCACGGGGCGCAGCCGCGCGAAAGGCGCGGCATGCAGGCCCAGGCAATGCACCTCCTCCAGCCGCCAGCCCATGCGGGCCGCCACCAGCGAGAAGGTGCCCGCCACCGGAAAGGCGCGCCATTCCTCGGGCGCCAGATGCCGCGCGACCGACCCGCCCGCGCCGAACCAGAACGGATCGCCCGAGACCAGCATCGCCACCCGCCGCCCGCGCAGGGCCAGTAGCGGCGCAAGGTCGAACGGCACCGGCCAGTCGCGCCCGCGCCCGCCCGCGCCCACCAGCGCCAGATGCCGGGGGCCGCCGAACACGATCTCGGCCGCCGCCAGCGCATCGCGGCTTGCCTCTGACAGGCCCGCCGGTCCATCTTCGCCCAGACCGATGATCGACAGCCAGGGCTCAGCCATGACATGCATCCTTTTGCTGGGCGGCACGACCGAAGCCAGCCGTATGGCCCGCGCCCTGGCCGAGGCCGGACTGGCGGCCGAGTTTTCCTATGCCGGGCGCACCGAGGCGCCGGTGGCGCAACCGCTGCCGACCCGTGTGGGCGGCTTTGGCGGCGTGGCGGGGCTGGTGGATTATCTCCGCGCGCGGGGCATCAGCCATTTGATCGACGCCACCCACCCCTTTGCCGCACAGATGAGCCGCAACGCCATTGCCGCCTGCGCCGAGACCGGCACCGCGCTGATCGGGCTGGAACGCCCGGCCTGGGCCGCGCAGCCGGGCGACCGCTGGACCCATGTTGCCGATATCGCGGGCGCCGTCGCGGCCCTGCCCGAGGCGCGCGCGCGGGTGTTCCTGGCCATCGGCAAGCAGACGCTGGCGCCCTTTGTCGCCCGGCCACAGCATCACTACCTGCTCCGGCTGGTCGATCCGCCCGAGGGCGCGTTGCCCTTGCCCGATGCCGCCGCGGTCATCGCGCGCGGGCCGTTCGACCTGGCCGGCGATACCGCGCTGCTGCGCGATCACGCCATCACCCATGTCGTTGCCAAGAATGCCGGCGGCGCCGGTGCCAGCGCCAAGCTGGAGGCCGCGCGCGCCCTGGGCCTGCCCGTCATCCTGATCGACCGCCCCCGCCTGCCGCCCCGGCAGGTCAGCGCGACGGTCGAAGGCGTGATGGGCTGGCTGGCGGGTCATACCGCCCCCTCGACCGAGCGGGGCGTATAGACCCAGCGACCCACCCGCCGCGTGGCGGCATTGCCGACGATGACGACGGTGCGCATATCGGCCATTTCCGGCGTGGCATCGGCCAGCGTCACCGTCTCGATCCGTTCCTCGGGGGTGGTGACGGCGCGGGCGAACAGGATCAGCCGCGCCCCCTCGCATTCCTCGCGCAGGATCTCCAGCACGCGGGCAAACTGATGCGGGCGCGATCTGGAACGCGGATTGTAGAAGGCCATGGCGAAACCGCCCTGCGCGGCGTGCCGCAACCGGCGTTCCACCTCGGCAAAGGGTTTGAGGTTGTCGCTCAGGTTGATCGCGCAGAAATCATGGCCCAGCGGCGCCCCCGCCCGTGCCGCCGCCGCCAGCATCGCGGTGATGCCGGGCAGGATGCGGATATCAAGGTCATGGCAGTCGGGCCGCGTCTCCAGCGCCTCGAACAGGGCGCTCGCCATGGCGAACACGCCCGGATCGCCGGACGAGACGATGACCACCCGCCGCCCGGCGCGCGCCATGTCCAGCGCGGCCTGCGCGCGGTCCAGCTCCACCCGGTTGTCCGAGGGGTGCAGCACCAGCCCCGGGCGCGGCGCCACCCGCGCGACATAGGGGATGTAGCCCACGATATCGGTCGCCTCGGCCAGGGCTGCCGTCACCTCGGGAGTGACCAGCGCCTCGGCCCCCGGGCCAAGGCCCGCGACGCTGATCCAGCCGGTCATTCCTCGCCCCCTGCCACCGGGCGGCGGCCATGGCCATGCACCAGCACGATCGCGAAATAGGGGCAATCGTCGCCCTTCACCTCGGCCAGGGGCTGCACGCGCTGGCCCGGCATGGTGCCGCGTTCGATCAGCACGGCATCCTGCAACCGGCCCGCCGCCGCCAGCGCGCGGCGCACGCGCGGCAGGTTGCGTCCGGTCTTCATGATGGCCAGCGCGTCGGAGCCCTGCATGTGGCGGGTCAGCTCGTCCTCGGGCAGGGTTCCCATCAGCACGGTCAGCACATCGTCGCCCCAGGTGATCGGCTGGCCGGTCGCGTTCCAGCAGCCGACCATGCCCGGAATGCCGGGGATCACCTCGACCGGCACCCGGTCCTTCAGCCGCACATAGAGATGCATGAAAGACCCGTAGAAGAACGGGTCGCCCTCGCACAGCACCACCACCTCTTGCCCCGCCGTGACCAGCGCGGCCAGCCGCTCTGTCCAGTCGTCGTAAAACGTGGCCAGAGCGCGGTTGTAATCGGGGCTGTCAAAGGGGATCTCGGTGGTGACGGGATATTCCATCGCATGTTCTACCGCGCCGGGGGCCAGCATCCCCTCGACGATGCGGCGGGCCTGGCCCTGACGGCCGGCCTTGCGGAAATAGGCGATATGGCGCCCGGCGCGGATCGCCCGGTCGGACCGGACCGAGATCAGGTCGGGATCGCCGGGGCCAAGCCCGGCGCAGATGATGCGGCCCATGATCATTCCTTGCGGCTGGCCAATGCGTTGACGGCGGCGACTGTGATCGCCGACCCGCCGAGCCGCCCCTCGACGATGACCGAAGGGGCAGGCGGTGCCGCCATCAGCGCCTCTTTCGATTCCGCCGCGCCGATGAAACCGACAGGGCAGCCGATGATCGCGGCAGGGCGCGGGCAAGCGGGGTCTTCCAGCATGTTGAGCAGATGGAACAGCGCGGTCGGCGCATTGCCGATCGCCACCACCGCGCCAGCCAGATGCGGGCGCCACAGCTCCACCGCCGCCGCGCTGCGGGTATTGCCGATCTCGGCCGCGAGCGCGGGGACCGAAGGATCGTGCAGGGTGCAGATCACCGCATTCTCCGCGGGCAGGCGCGCGCGGGTGATCCCCTCGCTGACCATGCGGGCATCGCACAGGATGGGGGCGCCGGCCTCCAGCGCGGCGCGGGCGGCAAGGGCCATGCCGGGGGTAAAGCGCACATGGCGTTCCAGCCCGACCATGCCGGCAGCATGGATCATGCGCACCACCACCACCTCCTCCTCGGGAGTGAAGCGGGCCAGATCGGCCTCGGCCCGGATGGTGGCGAAGGATTGCAGGTAAATCTTCGCGCCATCGGTTTCATAAAGATGCGGCATCAGAACAGTCCTTTCAGGTCCGGCGCGGCAGGGGCCGGCACGGACAGGCAGGGCGCATCCTGTGCGGTGCCCCCCTTGATCACGTCAAAACCTTGGGCTGTGGCGGTCAGCGTCACATCGGCCCGCGCCGGCAGGGCACAGCCCTTGGCGCAGCCCGAGACATGCAGCACCCGCCCCTCGGGCACCTGCGGCGCCAGCCGCCGGGCCAGATCGCGCACCGGCTGATGCGCCTGCAAACAGCCCGGCGCGCCGGTGCAGGCCACCACGCGGCGCAGCGGGTCGTCGGCATGCAGGATCAGGCCCGGCAGATCGGGCAGGGCGCGGGCGCCCTCGATCAGCAGCATCCGCCAGGGTGTGACGCGCAGCGCGCCATGGCGGGCCAGCGCCGCCAGCGTTTCGGCCTGCATCTGCCCGAAGGCAAAGCCCACCAGCGCGCCCTGCGGCACCAGGCCCGGGCCAGGCGGCGCGGCGGTGGTGGCAGGCGCCACGCGCCCGGCCAGTGCGCCTTCGGGCCGCGCGCCGCGCGCGATCAGCGCCGCCATGCGGCCCCTTCCGTTCTGTATGCCGCCCTGCGCCACGAACCATTCCGCCAGCGCCAGCGCCGCCTCTGGCGCCGCCGCGTCAGCGACCGGCGCGCCCAGCGGCGCCCCCTCGCAGCGCAGGATCAGCCCGCCATCCGCCGCGCGTTCCAGCCGGATATCGGCGGGCGTCGCGGTCATCAGCGGGGCGGGGCCGGTGTCGATGGCAAAGCCGAACTTGCCCGGCAGGGCGGGCGCACGCGGCAGCGCGGCGCCAAGCGCTGCGGCCAGCGCATCGGTCGCCGCATCGGCAAAGGGGGTGACCAGCAGATTGCGCCGCGCCTCGGCCGCCTGATCGGGGTCGATCAGGCCAAGCGCGCGCAGATCGGCGATCAGCGCCGGGTGGCGGTCCTCGGTCACGCCGCGCAACTGCACATTGCCGCGCGCCGACAGGTCAATCAGCCCGTTGCCATGCGCCCGGGCCGCCGCCGCGATGCCCGTGGCCTGCGCCGCGCTCAGCCGTCCTGCATCGGGGCGCACCCGCACGACCAGCCCGTCGCCCGACATCATCGGGCGCAGCGCGCCGGGGCACCAGCCCTGAACGGTGAATTCGGTCATGCCCGATCCTCCAGCGCGGCGGCGATGGAATTGCGGCGCGTGATCCACAGCCCCGCCTCGCGCAGCCGCCCGAACAGGTCGCGCAGCGCCGCCAGCGCAGCCGGGTTTTCGCGTGCCATGAACTCCACCAGATCGGCGCGGCCCAGCGTGGCCTCGTGGTAAAGATCGAACAGATGCGGCGGCACCACCCCCGCCAGATGGGCAAAGGCTGCCATGTGATCCAGCGTCGCCGCGATCTCGGCCGCGCCACGAAAGCCATGGCGCATCATGCCATCGGCCCAGCCGGGATCGGCGGCGCGGGCGCGCACCACGCGGGCAATTTCTTCGGGCAGGCTGCGCGCGCGCGGGCGGTCGGGCTGCGTGACATCAAGGTGATAGAGCGCGGGCCGCGCCGCCCCCAGACGCGCCAGCGCGGCGGCAAAGCCCGCCTCATGCGCGGCATAATCGGCGGCCAGCAGCAGGTCGCTTTCCGGCAGATCCTGCGCGTGGACGAAACTGTCGGCCCCCTTCAGCCGCGCCTCAAGCCGCGCCCGGTCGGGGCGCGACTGGCCATCGGCGCCAAGCGCCCAGCTTGAGGCCGTGATCCAGGCCTCGCCCGCCGCCGCCCGCGCCTCGGCGGTGAACTGGTCCATCGCCACGCCCATGCCCAGACCATATTGCCCGGGCCGGGGGCCAAAGACCCGCGCGCCCTGATCGCGATAGGGGTTGTCGCCCGCATCTTCGTCGCGCTGCGCCAAAGCGGCGGCCCCGGTTTCAAACAGCGCGGCCAGCCCCGGAAACACATCGCGGAACAGGCCCGAAACCCGCAGCGTCACGTCGATGCGCGGCCGGCCAAGCAGCGCCAGCGGCACGACCTCGACCCCCGTCACCCGGCCCGATTTCGCATCCCAGACCGGCGAAAGGCCGGCCAGATGCAGCGCCATGGCGAATTCCTCGCCCGCCGTGCGCATGGTGGCGCTGCCCCACAGATCCACCACCAGCCCGCGCGGCCAATCGCCCTGATCCTGCAAATGCCGGCGCAGCAGTTCCTCGGCCAGCTTCACGCCCTGGGCATGGGCGGCGCGGCTGGGCACCGATTGCGGATCGACGGCAAAGAGGTTGCGCCCGGTAGGCAGCACATCCGCCCGCCCCCGGTTGGGCGAGCCCGACGGCCCCGCCGCGACCCGCCGCCCGACCAGCGCGGCCCGCAGCCCGGCGCGTTCCTCGGGGCCGCAGGCGCCCTGGCCCAGCACATGCAGCCCGGCGCCATACTGGCTTTCCTTGATGTCGCAGACGAAACGGTCGATCCGGGTGATTGCCTCGGCCATGCTGGCCTCCGGCGGCAGGCCCAGATCATCCTCCACGCCGCTGGCGCGCGCCTCGTCGCGGATCGCGCCGATCAGCCGGTCGCGCCGCGCCGGATCCAGCCCGTCGGCGGTGGAATATTCATCGAGCAGCCGTTCCAGATGCTGCATCCCCTCGGGCATGGTGCCCTGCACCAGTGGCGGCGGCAGATGGCCCAGCGTCAGCGCGCCGATGCGGCGCTTGGCCTGCGCGGCCTCGCCCGGGTCGTTGACGATGAAGGGATAGATCACCGGCAAGGCCCCGATCAGCGCCTCGGGCCAGCAATCGGGGCCAAGCGCCACCGATTTGCCCGGCAGCCATTCCAGCGTGCCATGCGCGCCCATATGCAGCAGCGCATCCACCCGCTGAGCCCGCAGCCAGAGGTAAAAGGCCACATAGCCATGGCGCGGCGTGCGGGCCAGATCGTGATAATCGCCGTCGCGGGTGGTCACGTCGCCGCGTTCGGGTTGCAGCGCGATCAGCGCCTTGCCCCGATGCAGCGCGGCAAAGTGAAAGGCGCCGTCCTGAACCGCCGGGTCATCCTCGGGCGCGCCCCAGGCATCGGTCAGCGCCTGGTGCAGCGCGGCGGGCAGGGTGGCCAGCGCCGCGCGGTATTCGGCCAGCGGCCAGGTCTCGCGGGTTTCCAGCAGGGCAGGGCCAAGCCGCTCGCCCGGCGTGACGGCGTAACCCGCATCCGCCAGATCGGCGAGCAGCGCCTCGGTCGAGGCCAGCGCGTCCAGCCCGACGGCATGGGCGATCTGATGCGCGCGGCCGGGATAGGTGGACAGCACCACCGCCAGCCGCTTTTCCGCCGCAGGCGTCGCGGCCAGCCGCAACCAGGCCGCCACCTTGGCCACCACGGCGGCCACGCGCCCGGCATCGGCCCGATGCGCAAAGCGCGAGAATTGCAGCGCATCGTCGCGCCGCCCCGGTGATTTGAAGGACACAAGCCCCGCAAACAGCCGCCCGTCCACCTCGGGCAGCACGACATGCATGGTCAGATCGGCGGGCGACAGCCCGCGGTCAGACCCCGCCCAGTCGCGCCGCCGCGCGGTTGAAAGCGAGACCTGAAACACCGGGCAATCGGCGGCGTCGAAGGGGGTCGTGCCATCCTCGGCCCGGGAGGAAAAGGCGGTAGCGTTCACGATGGCCAAGGGCGGCTGACGCTCCAGCCAGGGGCGGAGCCAATCCGCCACCCCCGGCGCCTTGAGCGACGGCGCAAACACCCCGCAAGCCGCGAAACCGGCGGCACGAAAGCCCCGGATCAGCGCATCGACCGGGTCGGTATCGGCGGCGGTCAGATAGGATCGGTAAAAGCTGATCAGCACCGGCCGCCCCTCGGGCGGAGCGGCGATCACGCCCAGATCGGGGTCATAGAACCCCATATCCGGCACGCGCTTGTCACCCGGCACCGGCCCGGCATAAAGCCCGGCGGCCAGGCAAAGCTGTGCCAGCGCCGCCTGTGCCGCCACCGCGCCGCCGGCATCGCACAGGTCTTGCAGCCGCCGCAGCGTCGAGATCGGCAGGGTCGAGGCGGCATCGAGCGCGGCATCCACCCGCCCATCCGCCGGCAGGACCGCCAGCGCGATTCCCTTGCGCCGTGCCAGATCCTGCACCGAGGCCAGACCATAGGGCCAATAGGCCTCGCCGCCGATCAGCCGGATCAGGATCGCCTTCGCGCCCGACAGCGTGCGCTCCACATAGGTATCGACCGAAACCGGATGCCGCAGCGCCACGATGTTTTGCAGCCGCAGCCCGGGCAGCGCACCGCCCGCCCGATGCCAGCCCGCCGCGAAAGCCCCCAGATCGCTGTCGGAAAACGACAGCACCACCAGATCCGCGGGGTCTTGCCCGGGATCATAGGGGGTGGCCGTTTCCTCCAGCCCGTGACTTTCGCGAAAGACGACGTGCATGGCCCGCGCTTACGCCCCCAGAACGGTGCGGATGGCGCCGGGGTCGATATCGTGATGTTCGGCAATGACCACCAGCCGCGACTGGCGCGGGGCATCGCCCCAGGGGCGGTCGAACTGGTGGCGCACCCTTTCGCCCACGGCCTGCACCAGAAGGCGCATCGGCTTGCCTGTCACCGCGACATAGCCCTTGACCCGCAGCGCATGCTGTTCGCGGGCCAGCCGTTCGATCCGGGCGACCAGATCGGCGATATCGGCCACTTCGGGCAGGTCGATCACCACGCTGTCGAAATCGTCATGTTCATGATCGTCGGCGCCGTCATGATGGCTGGGGCGCGCGGCCAGATCATCCTCGGCGGCGGCGCCCAGACCCAGCACGACGCGCGGGTCGATCACCCCGTCGGTCATCGGCAGGATCGGCAGCGGGCGCGGCGCCTCGGCCTCGATCACCGCGCGGGCGGTGGCCAGCCCGGCCTCGCCGGCCAGATCGGCCTTGGAGAGCAGCACCAGATCGGCGCAGGCGATCTGATCCTCGAACACCTCCGACAGCGGGGTTTCGTGATCGAGACTGTCATCGGCGGCGCGCTGCGCATCGACCGCCGCGACATCGGGGGCAAAGCGGCCCGTCGCCACGGCCTCGGCATCGGCGAGGGCGATGACGCCATCGACGGTGATCTTCGACCGGATCGCCGGCCAGTCAAAGGCCTTGAGCAAGGGCTTGGGCAGCGCCAGGCCCGAGGTTTCGATCAGGATATGATCGGGCCGTTCCGGCCGCGCCATCAGTGCCTCGATCGTCGGGATGAAATCATCGGCCACGGTGCAGCAGATACAGCCATTGGCCAGTTCCACGATGTTTTCCACCGGGCAGTTTTCGTCGGCGCAGGATTTCAGGATATCGCCATCCACCCCCACCGTGCCGAATTCATTGACCAGAATGGCCAGCCGCTTGCCCTGCGGGTTCTGCATCAGATGGCGGATCAGCGTCGTCTTGCCCGCGCCCAGAAAGCCGGTGATGACGGTTACGGGGATCTTGGTCAGGTCGGTCATCGCGTGTCTCACTCCTGCGGGGGGATGCGCGCAAGGCTTTGCTTGCGAAAGATTTCGGGCCGTTCGCGCCAGGGCACCAGCCCGTCGGCAGTGCCGGCATAGGCGGCGGCGCCGGCCAGAATGGCGGGGGCGTCCTGGGGTGTCAGGCGGCCATAGACGTAAGACCACTTGCCCTTGAAGCTGAGCGCGACCGAACAGCCCTGGGTGCAGGCCGACAGGCATTCCACCAGCCGGATCTCCACCCCTTCGGGGCAGGGCTCGGCTTGCAGGGCGGCGGCCAGCTGGCTGCCGGGGCGCGGCGCCTCCGGCTCTGCCGGGGTTTGCCCGCGGCAGGTGGTGCAGACGTGAAGAACAGCGCCCATCGGCCCCTCGTTCCTGTGGCGCGGGATGAGAGGGGCCAGAGGGGCCGCCTGCGCGGCACCATCCGGTCGCGGCACACCCCGTCCGCCCGTTGATCGTCGCGCTGGCAGGTCTCCCGGCTTGCGGAGCGGGTTTCCCCCCGGCCGCGCCTTCCCGGATTGCTCCAGTGGCGATGCGGCCTCTCCGGTCACGGTCGCGGGGGCGGCTGCGCTTGGCCCTGTGCGGGCCTGTCGCATTCCCTCTTGGCCTGCCGATATGGCAGGAACCAGCCTGACTGCCTTGGGGCAGTTTCCCCCCCGAGTCAAGCCGGCGCGCGGCGCATCCGGGACCGGGGGCGACATGTCGCGGAAAGGGGCGATCATGGGCGATATCGGGGTCTGGCTGGTCTTTGCGCATCTCCTGGGCGCCTGCGTCTGGGTGGGCGGCCATCTGGTGCTGGCGCTGCGCATCCTGCCCGCCGCGCTGCGGGCGCGCGATGTGGGGGCCATCCAGCGTTTCGAGGCCGCGTTCGAGGGGCTGGGCCTGCCCGCCTTCGCGCTTCAGGTGGCGACGGGGCTGTGGCTTGCGCTGCGCCTGTCGCCCGATCCCTGTGCCTGGCTCGATCTGTCCGATCCGCTGTCGCGGGCGATCCTGCTCAAGCTGGGGTGTCTGGCAGCCTCGGTCGCGCTGGCGGCCCATGCGCGGCTGCGGCTGATCCCCGATCTGCGGACGGAAACCCTGCCGGCGCTGGCCGGCCATATCCGCGCGATCACCGCCGTTTCGGTGATCTTCGTGCTGGCCGGCGCCAGTATCCGGGCGGGCGGTCTGGGCCTCTGACCCGTCGGCTTCACCCTACCGGCCCGCGCCGGGATCGGCTAGCCTTGCCCCCGACACAGGAGATGCAGATGACCGAAGACAGCCCCACCACCCCCGAGGATCTGGCCCGCCATGCCAGCAAGATGGCCAAGAAAAAGGCCGCGCGCGACAAGATCATGGCCACGAAATCGGGCGAAAAGGGGCTGATCATCGTCCATACCGGGCCGGGCAAGGGCAAATCCTCGTCCGGCTTCGGCATGATCCTGCGCTGCATCGCGCATGGGATGCCCTGCGCCGTGGTGCAGTTCATCAAGGGCGCCTGGGATACCGGCGAGCGCCGCCTGATCGAGGGGCATTTCGGGGACCTCTGCCAGTTTCACGCCATGGGCGAGGGCTTTACCTGGGAAACCCAGGACCGCACCCGCGACATCGCGGCGGCGCAGGCCGGCTGGGAAAAAGCCAAGGAATTGATCCGCAACCCGGAAATCCGTTTCGTGCTGCTCGATGAGATCAATATCGCGCTGCGCTACGACTACCTGGATATCGACGAGGTTCTGGCCTTTCTGGCGGCCGAAAAACCGCCCCTGACCCATGTCTGCCTGACCGGCCGCAACGCGAAAGAGCCGCTGATCGAGGCGGCCGATCTGGTCACCGAAATGACGCTGGTCAAGCACCCGTTCCGGTCGGGCATCAAGGGCCAGCCGGGGGTGGAGTTCTGATCCACGGCCCGGATTTTCCGGCTTTACGCAGCGGAAAATCCCCGCTACCCAAATAGGCGAATCTGTTGGGGTGCCCTGTTGCAGGGGCTGAGAGGCGCAAGCCAACCCATTGAACCTGAACCGGTTAGGACCGGCGTAGGAAACAGAACTCGGCCGCCTTTGACCGCGTGCCGACGCCCGTATCCCATGCCCGCCCGACCCCTGGCACGGAATGCGGATATGGCCACAGCCATCGCCTTGACCATTGCGGGATCCGACAGCGGCGGCGGCGCCGGTGTGCAAGCCGATCTCAAATCCTTTGCCGCTCTGGGCGTCTATGGCGCCAGCGTCATCACCGCCGTCACCGCGCAGAACACCCGTGCCGTCACCGCGATCCATCCGGTGCCCGTCGAGGTGGTCACGGCCCAGATCGCGGCGGTGCTGGAGGATCTGGCGCCGGGCGCGATCAAGATCGGCATGCTGGGCGATGCGGCGCTGATCGCGGCGGTGGCCGAGGCGCTGTCGGACTATCGTGGGCCGGTGGTGCTGGACCCGGTGATGGTGGCGAAATCCGGGGCGCAATTGCTGCCCGATGCCGCCACCAGGGCGCTGCGCCGCCACCTTCTGCCGCGCGCCACCCTGCTGACCCCCAACCTGCCCGAATCCGCCCGCCTGCTGGGCGCGCCCGAGGCGGCGGATGAAGCCGCGCAACGCGCACAGGGTCGCGCCCTGCGCGCGCTTGGCCCGCAGGCCGTGCTGATGAAGGGCGGCCATGCCAAGGGGCCGGATTGCGTGGATTGGCTGATCGAGGCCGGGGGTGAGACCTGCCTGCGCGCCCCGCGCATCGCCACCCGCAACACCCATGGCACCGGGTGCAGCCTGTCTTCGGCCATCGCGGCGGGGCTGGCGCGTGGCCTGCCGCTGCCCGAGGCGGTGGCGCGCGCGCAATCCTGGCTGCACGGCGCCATCGCCGCCGCCGACCGGCTGGCGGTTGGCCAGGGTCACGGCCCGGTCCATCATTTTCACGAGGTCTGGGCATGACCGCTGAAGCCACCATTCTGGGCGCCGGCGTCATGGGCCTTTGCGCCGCGGCCGAATTGTCGGCGCGGGGCGTTGCGGTGACGGTGATCGACCCCGCCGGGGGGCCGGGGCCGCAGGGCTGTTCCTGGTGGGCGGGCGGCATGCTGGCCCCCGATTGCGAAGGCGCATTGGCCGAGGAGCCGGTGGTGCGGCTGGGCCATCGCGCCGCCGACTGGTGGCAGGCACAGGGCGCCAGCCTCACCCGCGCCGGCACGCTGGTCGTGACGCCGGGCCGCGACCGGGGCGAGCTGGACACCTTTGCCCGCCGCACGACCCGCCACCGCTGGCTTGATGCCGCGGGCATCGCGCAGGCCGAACCGCTGCTGGCCGGCCGTTTCGACCGCGCCCTGCTGATGGAGGCCGAGGCGCATCTGACTCCGCGCCAGGCGCTGACCGATCTGCGGGCGCGGCTGATCGCGCGCGGCGTGGATTTCTGCGCCGAGGCACCGATGTGGGGCACACGGGTCGATTGCCGCGGCAGCGCCGCCCGCGACATCCTGCCCGCCTTGCGCGGGGTGCGGGGTGAAATGGTGGTGTTGCGCGCGCCCGATCTGGCCCTGTCGCGCCCGGTGCGGCTGCTGCATCCGCGCTTTCCGCTTTATGTCGTGCCGCGCGGCGATGGCGTGTTCATGCTGGGCGCGACCCAGATCGAAAGCGGCGCGCGCGGCGGCGCGACCCTGCGATCGGTGGTCGAATTGCTGAACGCGGCCTATGCGCTGCACCCCGCCTTTGCCGAGGCGGAGCTGCTGGAAATCGGCTGCGACGCGCGCCCCGCCTTTCCCGACAACCTGCCCCGCATCGGCCCGGCCGAGGGGGGCATCTACCTTAACGGCCTGTTCCGGCACGGGTTTCTGCTGGCCCCCGCGCTGGCGGGCATGGCCGCCGACTGGCTGCTGACAGGCAAAAAACCGGAGTTCTGGCATGAAGATCATCGTGAACGGTGAAAGCGTGGAAAGCGGGGCCGCGACCCTTGCGGATCTGCTGGTCGATCTGGGCCATGGCGGGGCCGCCGTGGCGACGGCGGTGAATGAGGGCTTTGTGCCCGCCACCGCCCGCGCGAACTGCCCCCTGCGCCCGGGCGACCGGGTGGAAATCGTCGCGCCGCGGCAGGGGGGCTGAGATGCCGGTCTTTTACGGAACCGAGATCGCCTCGGCCCTGATGCTGGGCACCGCGCTCTATCCCTCGCCCGCCATACTGGCCGAGGCGTTTCGCCGCTCCGGCGCGGGGGTGGCGACCGTTTCCTTGCGGCGCGAGGCCGGCGGCGGGCGCGAGGGGCAGGATTTCTGGGCGCTGATCCGCGATCTGGGCGTGCGCGTCCTGCCCAATACCGCCGGCTGCCATTCGGTGCGCGAGGCGGTGACCACCGCCCATATGGCGCGCGAGGTCTTTGGCACCGACTGGATCAAGCTGGAGGTGATCGGCCATGCCGACACGCTGCAACCCGACCCGTTCGGGCTGGTCGAGGCCACGCGGATCCTCAGCGACGAGGGGTTCAGGGTCTTCCCCTACTGCACCGAGGATCTGGTCCTGTGCGACCGGCTGTTGCGGGCGGGCTGCGGGGTGCTGATGCCCTGGGGGGCGCCCATCGGCACCGGGCGCGGGCTGATGAACCCCTATGGATTGCGCAGCCTGCGGGCGCATTTCCCCGATGTGCCGCTGGTGGTGGATGCCGGGATCGGCCTGCCCAGCCATGCCGCGCAGGCGATGGAGATGGGCTTTGACGCCGTGCTGCTGAATACCGCCGTGGCCCGCGCGGGCGATCCGGCCGCCATGGCGCTGGCCTTTGCCCGCGCCATCGAGGCCGGCGCCCTGGCCCGCGCCGCCGACCCGATGGAGCCGCGCGACATGGCCGCCCCCTCCACCCCGCTGCTGGGTCAGGCGGTGCTGGCATGATGCGGCTGCCGCGCTTTTACCCGATCTTTGACGATGTGCGCTGGCTGGAACGCATGCTGCCGCTGGGGGTGAAACTGGTGCAGATGCGCCTGAAAGACCGCCCCGAGGCCGAGCTGCGCAGCCAGATTGCGCAGGCGCAGGCATTGTGCCGGGCCGCCGGTGCGCTGCTGGTGGTGAACGATCACTGGCGGCTGGCGATTGATCTGGGCTGCGACTGGCTGCATCTGGGGCAAGAGGATCTGGATGGCGCCGATCTGCCGGCGATCCGCGCCGCCGGGCTGCGGCTTGGCATCTCCACCCATGACGAGGCGGAGCTGGACCGCGCGCTGGCGCTGCGCCCCGATTATGTCGCGCTGGGCCCGGTCTGGCCGACCATCCTGAAACAGATGAAATGGCACGAACAGGGGCTGGGCCGCGTGACCGAATGGAAGGCGCGGGTCGGCGCGACCCCGCTGGTCGCCATTGGCGGCCTGACGGTGGAACGCGCGCCCGGCGCCTTTGCTGCCGGGGCGGATGTGGTTTCGGTCGTCACCGACATCACGCTGAACCCGACCCCGGAGGCGCGGCTGCGCGACTGGCTGGAGGTGACGCGATGAGCCGCTATGACCGCCAGATCGCGACGCTGGGCGCCGAAGGTCAGGCCCGGCTGCGCGCGGGGCGCGTGCTGGTCATCGGCGCGGGCGGGCTGGCGGCGCCGGTCTTGCAATATCTGGTCGGCGCTGGCGTCGGCCATCTGCGGCTGGTCGATGCCGACCGGGTTGCGCTGTCGAACCTGCATCGCCAGACGCTGTTTCGCGACACCGATCTGGGCGCGCCCAAGGTCGATGCCGCCGCGCGGCATCTGCGCGCGCTCAACCCCGATACGCGGCTGGAGCCCGTCGCGACCGCCTTTGACCCGGCCAATGCGGCGGCGCTGGCCGAGGGCGTCGATCTGGTGATCGACTGCGCCGACAGTTTCGCGGCCAGCTATATCGCTTCGGATCTGTGCCTTGCGCGCGGGTTGCCGCTGATCAGCGCCTCGGTCAGCGGGACCGAGGGCTATTGCGGCGGCTTTTGCGGCGGGGCGCCGTCGCTGCGCGCGCTATTCCCCGACCTGCCGGCGCAAATGGGCAGTTGCGCGCGCGATGGCGTGCTGGGGCCGGCGGTCGGGCTGCTGGGCGCGGCGCAGGCGCAGATGGCGCTGGCGGTGCTGGCGGGGATGACCCCCTCACCGCTGGGGCAACTGGTGACCTGCGACGCGCGGCAGATGCGCTTTGGCGGCTTTCGCTTTGCCGGTGCGGTTGAGCCGGCCCGCCCGCACCGCTTCATCGCGCGCAGCCAGATCCGGCCCGATGACCTGCTGGTCGATCTGCGGGCCGAGGGCGAGGCCGGCCCGCCCCTGCCGGGCGCGCGGCGCCTTGCCGGCGATCTGCCCGCCACCGCCCCGGGCCAACGGCTTGTGCTGGCCTGCCGCAGCGGGCTGCGCGCCTGGACCGCCTCCGCCCGTTCGGGCGCTGAAAACATCGCGCTGCTGGCGCTTGGTGACAACGACTGACCCCCGGAGGATACCCCGATGAAACGCCTATTGCTGGCCGCGCTTGCGCTGGCCGCCACCCCGGCCCATGCCGCCGACCGGCTGACCCTGCTGCTGGACTGGTTCGTGAACCCCGATCACGGCCCGATCATCATCGCGCAGGACAAGGGATTTTTCGCCGCCGAAGGGCTGGAGGTGGACATCATCGCCCCCGCCGATCCGGCCGACCCGCCCAAGATGGTGGCGGCGGGCAAGGCCGATCTGGCGGTGTCCTATCAGCCGCAGCTGCATTTGCAGGTGGCCGAGGGCCTGCCGCTGATCCGTGTCGGCACCCTGATCGCGACGCCGCTGAACTGCCTGCTGACCCGCGCCGACGGGCCGGTGCAGTCGATTGCCGATCTCAAGGGCCGCAAGGTGGGCTTTTCGGTCGCCGGGGTCGAGGAAGTGGTGATGGATGCCATGCTCAGGCCCCATGGCCTGACCCGCGCGGACCTTGAGATGGTGAACGTGAACTGGTCGCTGTCGCCGGCGCTGCTGTCGGGGCAGGTGGATGCGGTGCTGGGGGCCTTTCGCAATTTCGAACTGAACCAGATGAAGATCGAAGGAGTAGAGGGGCGGTGCTTCTTTGTCGAAGAAGAGGGCGTCCCGACCTATGACGAACTGATCTATGTCGCGCATCGCGATCACCCCGACCGCGACCGCATCGCGCGTTTCCTGCGCGCGACGGAACGCGCGACGGAATATATCGTCAACCACCCGACCGAAAGCTGGCAGGTCTTTGCTGCCCATGCGCCGGAACTGAACGACGATCTGAACCGCATGGCCTGGGGCGATACCCTGCCGCGTTTTGCCCTGCGCCCGGCGGCACTGGACCATCGGCGCTATCGCGATTTCTCGGCCTTTCTGGCGGAAAACGGCATGATCCCCGCGCCGCAGCCGGTGGCCGATCTGGCGCTGGATACGGGTGCGGAATGAGCTACGGGCTGACCTTTCCGCGCTGGCGCGCGGCAGCGGGGGCGGATTGGGCCGCCTATACCCGCCATGCCTTTGTCGCGGGGCTGGCCGATGGCAGCCTGCCCCGCGCGGCCTTTCTGCATTATCTGGTGCAGGATTACCTTTTCCTGCGGCATTTCGCCCGCGCCTGGGCGCTTGCCGTGACCAAGGCCGAGACGATGGCGGAAATGCGCTTCTGCGCCGCCACCGTGCAGGCGCTGATCCATGAGGAAATGCCGCTCCATCTTGGGCTTTGCGCCGAGGCGGGCCTTCCCGAAGCCGTGCTGGAGGCCGCCGAGGAGCGCCCCGAGACGCTGGCCTATACCCGCTATGTGCTGGATGCCGGACATGCGGGCGATCTGGCCGATCTGCTGGCGGCGCTGGCACCCTGTGTGCTGGGCTATGGCGAGATCGGCGCGCGGCTGCACGCGCAAGGCGGCGCGACGCCCTATGCCGACTGGATCGCCACCTATGGCGGCGCCGCCTATCAGGCGCTTTGCGCCGAGGTGGGCGCGCTGATCGACGCGGCCGTGGCGCTGCGGCTGGGGCCGCTGCCCGAGGACAACCCGCGCTGGCCGCGCCTGTCCCAGCGCTTTGCCACCGCGACGCGGCTGGAGGCGGGGTTCTGGGATATGGGGCTGCGGCCATGACGGCGCTGTTGCTGCGCGGCAGCGCGCTGCGGGGCGGGCGGGTGCTGCTGCGCGATCTGGATCTGGCGGTGGCGGCGGGGCAGTGGACCTGCCTTCTGGGGCCAAGCGGTGTGGGCAAGACCACGATCCTGCGCCTTTGCGCCGGTCTGGCCAACGGGGTGGAATGGCGGGGCCGGCTGGTCACGCCGGGGCCGGGGCAGGTGGCGCTGATGGCGCAGGATGATCTGTTGCTGCCCTGGCTTTCGGCGCGCGACAATGTGGCGCTTGGCGCCCGGCTGCGGGGGGTGCCGCCCGATCTGGCGCAGGCGGACCGGCTGCTGGCGCGGGTTGGCCTTGCCGGACGCGCCGGCCACAAGCCCGCCGCGCTGTCGGGGGGCGAGCGGCAGCGCGTGGCGCTGGCCCGCACCCTGATGGAGGATCGCCCGGTCATCCTGCTGGATGAGCCATTCTCGGCACTGGATGCGGGGACGCGCGCGCGGATGCAGGATCTGGCGGCGGAGCTGCTGGCCAGGCGCACCGTGCTGATGGTGACGCATGACCCGGCCGAGGCCGCCCGGCTGGGCGAGGCGATCCATATCCTGACCGGCGCGGGGGCCGAACGGATTGTTCCGCCCGCGGGCCCGATCCCGCGCGCGGTAGAGGATCCCGGCCTGTTGCGGGTGCAGGCGGCCTTGCTGGCGCGGCTGCGGGCCGGGGTGCCATGCGCGGCGTGATCGGCGGGGGCGCGTCGGCCGCGATGGCGCTGGTGCTCTGGGCCGGGCTGGTGCGGCTGTTCGATCTGCCGCGCTTCATCCTGCCCGGCCCCGGGGCGGTGGCGGCGGCGCTGTGGCGTGACCGGCTGTTGCTGGCCGACCATGCCGCCACGACCCTGACCGAGATCGGGGCGGGGCTGGTGATCGGCACGCTGCTGGGGGCGCTGCTGGCGTTGGTGCTGGCGCTGCTGCCGGGGCTGGCACGCGGGCTGCATCCGGTGCTGATTGTCAGCCAGACCGTGCCGGTCTTTGCATTGGCACCGATCCTGACGCTGTGGCTCGGCTATGGGATGGCGGCCAAGATCGTGATGGCGGTCCTGATCATCTTCTTTCCCGTCAGCACCGGCTTTCTGCACGGGCTGCGCCGCACTGAACCCGGCTGGCTGGCGCTGGCGCGGGTGATGGGGGGGGGTCGCTGGCGCATCCTGTGGCACCTGCGGGTGCCGGCCGCGCTGCCCGATCTGGCGGGCGGGCTGCGGCTGGCCGCGACCTATGCGCCGATCGGGGCGGTGATCGGCGAATGGGTGGGCGGATCGCGCGGGCTTGGCTATCTGATGCTGATGGCGAACGGGCGGGCACGGACCGACCTTCTGTTCGCCGCTCTTTTGGTGCTGGTGGCGCTGACGCTGGTGCTGCGCGCAGCGGCAGACCGGCTGGCCGACCGCCTGACCCGCCATGCGACCGGCAGCTGATCACACCCCGCCGGGCGTCATGGTGGTGATCATCCGCACGATGCGGATCAGCACCGGCACGATGACCATGACCAGATTGACCGGGAACAGGAACAGCGCCAGCGGCAACAGCATCTTGACCGGCAGGGCATTGGCCTTTTCCTCGGCCTGGATCAGCCGCAACTCGCGCATTTCCTTGCTGTAGACCCGAAGCGTCTTGATGATGCTGGCGCCAAGTTCCTGCGACTGGCGGAACAGCACGGCCATGGTGCGCACCTCCTCCACATCCACACGCTGCGCCAGATTGCCAAGCGCCTCGTGCAAGGGGCGGCCGGCGCGGGTCTCCAGGCTGACCACCGCCAGATGCAGGCCGAAACTGGGATGGGTGCGCAGGAATTCGCGCGCCACGCGGTCAAGGGCGGCCTCGATGCTCATGCCCGCATCGACGCAGACGATGATGAGATCGAGCAGATCGGGAAACAGCCGGCGGAACTGCGTGACCTGGCGGTTGCCGATATGCTCCAGCACGATATTGCTGAGGATGAACGACACCCCACTGGCCAATGCGGCGAACAGAAAGACCAGCGCCGCCGAACTGGACTGGCGCAGGGTCTGGATCAGCAGCCAGACCCCGATGAACACCACCACCGCCACCAGCAGCCGCAACAGGTTGTAGCTGCGCTGCGCGTCGCGCGAAAAGAACCCCGCCCGGATCAGCCGCATTTCCAGCGAATTCGGCTCGGCCCGGCGCTGCACCTCCATGAAATAGGCGATCTCGTCATTCTCGCCGGCGAAAAGCTGATCGGGATCGAAGGCATGGCCGCGCTGTGCGCTGGTCACCTGCGCGATGTTGCGCCGGATCTGGCGCCGCCCGGTGATGAAGTTCAGCAGGCTGAACACCATGATCACGATGGCCAGGAATACCGCCGAGAGGATGAGGATATCGGTCACTTGGAATGCCCCCCGCGCAGCATCAGAAATCGAAGCGGACCATGCGGAACAGGATGTAGACCCCGACCGACATGTAAAGGATGGTGCCCACCACGATGGCGGTGCCGTGCCCGGTTTCCCAGATCGGGTCAAAGTAATCGGGCGCCAGCGTGTCGATGATCAGGAACAGGATGCCGGGAAAGACCGACATCAGGACGGCGGTGAACCGCCCTTCGGCGGAAATCGCCTTGATCTTGTTCTTGAGCATCATGCGGTCGCGGATCAGCCCGGCCAGGTTTTCCAGGATCTCGGTCAGGTTGCCGCCGGTATTGCGCTGCACGCTGATCGTGACGGCCAGCAGGTTCAGTTCATCCGCGCCGACCCGTTCATACAGGTTGTGAAACGCCTCGTCGAATTCCGACCCGAAGGTCAGCTGATCGGTCAGGATGCCGAATTCGCTGCCGATCGGGTCAGGCATCTCGCGGCCCACCAGCGACACCGCGGCATTCAGCGGATGGCCCGCCTGAAGCGAGCGCACGATGATGTCGATGGCCGGCGGCAACTGGATCACGAATTGCCGGATGCGTCGCCGTCGCACATGCGCCAGCGCGAACCACAGGATAAGCGGGGTGACGATCACCGTCACCGCCAGCCGCACCGGCAGCGAGGGCGTCGCCAGCATCACGAGGATCAGCACGACCAGCGTCACCAGCAGCACATAGAGCACCTTTTGCCGGGTGCTGAGCGTCAGCCCCGACTGGGTATAGAGATGGCGCAGGTCGGACATCAGCGCCAGCCGGCCGCCGCGCGACAGCGAACGATCCTTCAGCAGGCTCTGATAGGTGGCGTGGTGATCGCTGCCCCGGCTGATGCGGGACAGCCGGTCATTCACCTCTTGCCGGGCGGTGCGGCGCGCCACGATGCGGCGCAGCAGCGTATCCACCGCCAGAAGCGTGGCGGCAAAGACGAAGGCATAGATGATCAGCAGCGACATGCGGGGCCTTAATGCTTGATGGTCGGGTCAAAGACCCGCGCATCGACCTTGAGGCCGATGGTGGAAATCTCGGCCAGAAAGCGCGGGCGGATGCCGGTCGCGCGGAACTCGCCCTGGATGCGGCCCTGGTCATCGACGCCCAGCCGGTTGAAGCGCATGATGTCCTGGATCTGCACCACGTCGCCTTCAAGCCCGGTCAGTTCCGAAATCGCCGTCACCCGCCGCGTGCCATCGCGCAGGCGATTGAGCTGGAGGATGACATGGATCGCCGAGGCGATCTGCGCCCGGATCGACAGTTGCGACATCGGCATGCCCGCCATGCCCACCATCTGTTCCAGACGCGACAGGGCGTCGCGGGTATTGTTGGCGTGGATCGTGCTCATCGACCCTTCATGGCCGGTATTCATGGCCTGCAACATGTCAAAGGCCTCGCCGCCGCGCACCTCGCCGATGATGATGCGGTCGGGGCGCATCCGCAGCGCGTTCTTTACCAGATCGCGCTGCGTGATCTCGCCTTTGCCCTCCAGCGTGGGGGGGCGGGTTTCCAGCCGCACGACATGCTTTTGCTGCAATTGCAGTTCGGCCGCGTCCTCGATGGTGACCAGGCGTTCCTCATGCGGGATGAAGCCCGACAGCGCGTTCAGCATCGTCGTCTTGCCCGAGCCCGTGCCGCCGGAAATCAGCATCGACACCTTGCCCTCGACCGCCGCCGCCAGAAGCTGCGCCATACTTTCGGGCAGGGCATTCTTGGCCACCAGCGTGGACAGGCTGAATGGCCGGCGCGAGAATTTGCGGATGGAGACCTGCGGCCCGTCCACCGCGATGGGGCGGATCGCGGCGTTGACGCGCGACCCGTCGGCCAGACGCGCATCGACAAGCGGCGAGCTTTCGTCGATCCGCCGCCCGACCGAGGCCACGATCTTGTTCACGATGCGCAGCAGATGGCGTTCATCCTTGAACCGCACATCGGTCAGCGCCAGCTTGCCGTTGCGTTCGACATAGACCGTCTTCGGCCCGACGATCAGGATGTCGGCAATGCTGTCATCCTTCAGCAGCGGCTCGATCGGGCCAAGGCCCAGCATCTCGTCCGCCAGATCGGACACCAGATTGTCCACCTCGCGCGCGTTCAGCGCGACATTCTGGTTCTTGAGATAGTCGCGCACCATCGGGCGCAATTCGTCATGCAGCTGCGCGGGCTCCAGCGTGTCCAGCACGGCAAGGTTGATCTTGTCGAGCAGGAAACGATGCAGGTTAACCCGTTCCGAGACCAGATCGACCTCGGCCATCGCCTCGGCGGGCAGCACCAGCGGCGCGCGCGGATCTGGCGCAGGGGGGGGCGCGGGTTGCGGCGTGGACTGGGCCTCGGGGGCGGGGGCGACCGGCGTCGCATCGCCCGAGCTACGGAAAAAACGACCGACCACCGTGATCCTCCCTTGCGTCGAAACCCGTCATTTCACGATCACCTTCGCGCCCATGCGCACCTGATCGTAAAGCTCCATCACATCGGCATTGCTCAGGCGGAAACAGCCCGAGGTTTCATAGCCGCCCACCGTTTCGGCGGTATTGGTGCCGTGGATGCGGTAAAGCGTATCGCCCCCGCCGCTGAACAGATACAGCGCCCGTGCCCCCAGCGGGTTGTAAGGCCCCGACGGCACCATGTTCGGCAAGGACGGGTCGCGCTGGCGCATGGCGGCAGGCGGGCGCCATTCGGGCCATTCGGCCTTGCGCCCGACCGTGGTCGTGCCCGTCCACAGAAACCCGTCGCGCCCGACACTGATGCTGTAGCGCGCGGCCTTGCCGCCCCCCAGCACCAGATGCAGCGTCCGCTCGGTGTTGGAGATGATTATGGTGCCCGGCGCCTCGGAGGTCTGAAAGGGCACCACCTCGCGCGTGGTGCGGCCATGGTCGCGCGGCACCGGCTTCATCTCGACCCGGTGCAGGCCGGGGGGCAGATCGGAGGGCAGGGCGGGCTGCGCTCCGGGCAGGGCCAGCGCGGCCAGCAGGGCCAGAAGGATCATGCCTTGACCCCTTCGATATGCAGCACCTTGCCCGCATAGCGCGCCAGCGCCTTGAGCATCCGCGACGAGCGATTGAGATCCGACAACGGGATGCCGCGATCCATCGCCTCCAGCAGGGCATCGGTTTCCTCGGGCAGATAGCCGTAATCCACGCCGGCAAAAAGTTCGCGGATCCGCGCCTCGGCGATGCGCTGGCTGCCGAACAGCCCGCGCCGGCGCTTGTTGATCAGCACATGAAGCTGCGGTTTGCGCCCGCCGATATCGCGGAACCGCCCACAGAGCGCCAGCGCCTGCTTGATCGAGGGCAGGTTCAATTCGCAGACCAGCGTGATCGTGTTGACCTCGGCCAGCACATCCTGCCGCCAGTCGGTTTCGTGATAGGGGATGTCCAGCACCGTATGGGCATGCTGCGCCGTGACGGCATCCAGCATCCGCAACACCAGTTCATAGCAGTTCAGATGCGTGACCAGATCGGGATTGCGAAAGGAATAGATCGCAAAACCATGCGGGTGGCGCTGCTGGATCAGGCTGACGAATTCGGCATCCACCCGGCCCGGATTGTTCAGAACCCCGTCCAGGCTGAAGGTGTTTTCGGTGTTCAGCAGATCGCCGCAGCCGCCGGTCGAGAAATCCAGATCGAACAGCCCGACGCCGCCCCGGCCCGGATCGTTGCCCTGCGCCAGAAGATCGGCCAGCAGCACCGCGACCGTGGTCGCCCCGGCGCCGCCATTGGCCGATACCACCGCATGCACCTTGTTGCTGGATTGCTTGGTGACGCGCACACCGGTCAGAATGGCGTTGATCAGATCGCCCGAAGACAGCGGATGGCGCAACCAGTCATGCACCCGCAGCTTCATCAGCCGCCGCATCTGCGCATCGTCCAGCGCATCGCTGACCACGATCAGCGGCAGGTCCGGCGACAGCGCGCGCAGATTGCCCACCAGCTCGGCCTCCTCCAGGCCAAAGCCGGTCACATCCAGCACGACGATATCTGGCGCGTGGTCGCGCGCCTGTGTCACGGCCTTGTCGGCGGGGGCGGTGCTGGCATTGACGCCGGGCATGGTCTCCAGCACCTCCAGCACCTGCCGGAACCCGTCGCGCCCGGAATCGACCGCCAGAACGCTGGTCTTGCGACGGGATTTGGTATCGGAAAGCACAGGGTCGGCAGCGTTCATGTCGGAGGTCCGTTCAAAAGATCTTCGCTCGTGAAGGTTACGGAATGCGGAGGAATGGGAATGCTGTTGGCGCCGATCAGCGCATCCAAGATCAGAAAGTCGAAGGTCATGCCAAAGGTCTCGACCGTGATCGACAGGACCGGGCCGCCCGGCCTGCCCACATAGCCCAGCCCGTCGCGGCGATAGGTCACGCGCACGTTCTGGGCATTCAGCCGTGGAAAGAAATCGCACATGCCGCTGACGCCGCCGCCGATATTGGCATTGCAGGTGCCGTCGCTGCCCTGGATCAAACGGGTCATCCCCGCCGTGTCGCAGGCGGTGGTGCCGGCGCCGCAGGTGACCGAAACCACCGTGGCGGGGATCGCCACCCCGGCCTGAAGCCCCGACAGATCGTCGGTGAAGGGCGTCATGCTGGTCAGGATCGGCGCCGAGACCGCCAGTTGCCGCGCGCCGATCTGCACCGCCTTGACCGTCTGGTTCCACTGGAACATGGCAAAGCCAAACTCCACGAAAGCCGCCATGACCAGCACCAGAATGGGCAGCACCAGCAGCCCTTCGACCAGCACGGCGCCTTCTTCCGACCGGATCCCTTCGCGCATGGTTACCATCCGATATACCTCTGGCTGTAGGTATAGGTGAAGGTGATCGCCCCGATATTCAGCGCCCCGAACATGGGCGAGGTGACATAGCTGGCACTGCCGGTGCCGGTGACCAGCGACGCCGCGTTGGGGCTGGCCGGCGGGGTGACGGGGGTCAGCGTCAGTTCCGACGCCGCATCCCAGCCCGGCACCCGCAAGGTGCCGGTGCCCGCCGGATTGCCGTAAAAGGCGATATTGCGCGCAATGGCCTGGGTGCAGGGGTTGAAGGTCGGCCGGCAGCGCGACCAGTAGCGCACCGCATCCCGCACGCCGATCTGCATCTGCTGGCGCTGCCAGAGCATGTTGGAAAACTCCATGACACCGGCGGTCATGATGGTCAGCACCGGCACAACCAGCAATGTTTCCGCCAGCACCGCGCCGGTTTCTTCCCGGCCGAGACGGGCAAAAAGGTTTTTCAACGCGAACGGCACGGTCTTGCCTCCGGTTCCATGATCTGCCGTTGCGCGCCGGGCTGGTCTGTGCCGCTCCGTGATGTGACCCGGTCCGCGATCAGCGGCTGAAGGTGATATCGGTGTTCTCGGCATTATCCGGGAACGGATCTATCGTCTGAATCATCGCATTGGCCTCGGGCGCATTGCCGGCCCCGAGGGTAATACTGTCGCGCCGGTTCAGGTAATCGGCGCAGCCGCCCAGCATCAGGGCGACCGCCGCCAGCAGCACCAGCCTATTTCTTCTTGATGAGCGCATCGTCAAATTCCAGATCAATGATATGGCCATAGGGCCCCAGCACGCCATCCCCGCTGCGGAAGCCGCGGATCATGTCCTTGTTGACCTCCAGCATGCCCAGCATGAACAGTTCCACGTCATTGGAGGACCGCGCGCCATCCAGCGGCGAGACCATCGGCTCTGACGGGGCGCCCGGCCGCACCAGGCGCGGGGTGACCAGGATCACCAGATCGGTTTCCTTTTTCTGGAAGGCGGTGGAGCGGAACAGCGTCCCCAGGATCGGCACCTGGCCGATCCAGGGCACCTGTTTCAGGTTGCGTTCGTTATCCACCTGCAACAGGCCCGCAATGGCAAAGCTCTGGCCGTCGCGCAGCGTGACGGTGGTATCGGCCTTGCGCGAGATGAAGGCGGGCTGGCCGTTCACCGTGACCGAAGTGTCGATATCGCTGACCTCGGGGCGGACACGCAGGCTGATCATGCCGTCATCCAGCACGACCGGCATGAAATTCAGCCGCACGCCATATTCGCGGTAATCGGTTTCGGTGGCCACGGTGCCATTCTCGCCGGTGACGGCGCTGGAAATCGGCACCTCGCCGCCCACGACGAAATTCGCCTCGACCCCGCTGGTGGTCACCAGCGTCGGGTTCGCCAGGCGCCGTGCCAGGCCCCGGCCCTCCAGCACGTTGATGACATAGTCGATCTGGGTGCCCGCGATCTGCAACAGATTGCCGACAAAGCTGCCAAAGGGCGTATCGCCCGACACGCTGCCGCCGGTGGTCAGGCGGCGCTGGCCGTCATTGGTGCCGGTCAGGTTCACGCCCAATTCCCGCCCCGAGGTGCGGCTGACCTCAAGAATACGGACCTCAAGCTGCACCTGCTGCGGATCGGTGACGCGGATCGCGTTCACCACCGGATCGGTGGAGAATTGCGCCGCGATCTCCAGCACGCGCTTCAGATCCACACCATCCTTCACCGCGCCCGACAGCCGGATCCGGCCATTCACATTGTCCACCTCGACCCGCGCACTGGGCACGGCCGACCGGATCGCCCCGCGCAATTCGCCGAAATCGACCTCGACCTTGAGGATCAGCCCCCCCATCAGCACCTTGTTCGCGTCATAGAAACTGACATTGGTCGCGCCGGCGTTATTGCCCTGCACATAGGCCGAACTGCTGGTCAGCGGAAACACGTCGGCCACATCGGCATTGCCCACCACCACATCCGAATAGGGGACATTGGTGTTCAGCGTGACGGTGAAGCCCGGCTTGATGGTGATCGTCGTGACCGGCGCCCCCTCGCCCAGCGAGATGAAGCGTTCCTGCGCGCGGGCGGTGCCGGGGGCCGTTGCCAGGCTCAGCCCCAGGGCGCAGAGCGCCAGGAACAGCCGCCATCCCCCTCTTTTCACGGGGCCGCCATGTCCGGTCTTCGGGTCTGTGAGTTGCATCTGTGTCCGCCCATTTGCGACAGAGCGGCCCCGGGGGCCGCCGCGCCGCGCCTCAGTTTTCGTTCGACGTAACCACATAATCTTGACGTTTCCCGTTGCGCACCACGCCCACCGTCACGAAGGCGGGCTTGGTCGGCTCGGGGGGCACCTCGACCACCGGCTGCGGGGTCGGCTCGGGGGCGGGCAGCACAACCGGCGTGCCCGCCTTGGCAATCTCGTCCTTCAGCGCATCCAGCTGGGCGCCCACATCGCCGCCCATCGAACGCACCATCTCCTCCAACGAGGCGATGCGGCTGTCCTGTTCCTGCTGGCGCGCGACGGCGGCCTGACGCTCCGCCTCGGCGCGCAGCGCCAGTTCCGCCTCCAGATCCGAGGCGGTCGCGGATTGCGACATTTCGGCAAGCGTGACGCGCTGGCTGTTTTCGGTGTCCGACGACACGACATTGCGCAGCGCCAGCGACAGCGTGCCGACCGACGAGCCGAGCGTCAGCTTCTGCGCCTCTTCGGTCGAGACCTCGAAGGTCACGGTGCGCACGACGCTGGGCTGATCCTTGCGGTCATCGGCGATCTGGTCGATGGCCAGCACCCGCACGCCCTGCAACAGCACATCGACATAGGCGTCTTCGTCATTGTTCACCTCGGCCCGGGTCAGCAGCACATCGACCCGGTCGCCCGGCAGCACGAAACCCGCGACGCCCGCCACGTCATTGACGCGGATCGACATCGCCTTGAGGCCGGGCTTGATCGCGGTGGACAGTTTCGCGCGCTGGCCCGGATCGGTGATGCGGCTGGCCAGAACCGGCTCGCCCATCTCGATGGAGGACAGCACGAAACGGGCCTTTTCCTCGGAATTGTCGCCGATCTCCTCGATCGTGCGGAAGGCGCCGTTGGGCAGCGTGGCACTGGCCCAGGTGATGACCTCCAGCCGGTCGGGCGACACGCGGTCGCCAAAGCGCAGCGGCTCCTTGGCCACGACGATGGTGTTCTGGTTCTGGGCGGGCGTGCTGGAGGATGCGGCGATTTCCGCCCGCTGTTCGGCCAGCCAGGCCCGGGTGCCGAATACGGCCGCCAGGCCCAGAATGGCCGCGACCAACAAGCTCAGAAGTGTCGAAGTGCGCATGCCTGCCCCGTATCGTTATCTCTTGGTCGCCCCTTTCCGGGGTCTTGACCAGCCATCACCGGAAAATAAACCCGGTATGTTGCCCCAAGGTCAGCCTGTCTGCCCCGGGATGCCAATCCCCGACCCGCTTTGCGGGCCGGGGCTGAGTGAAGGCAATAAGCGCAATCACAAAGGTATTGGCGTGAAATGGAATGGGGGCAGGTTACGGGTTCGTCCAGCCCGTCGTCGGCACGGCAGTGTCGGCGAGGCCAATCCAGGCGGCCCATGCCTCCCAAGCGTCGCCCAGGTTGGTGCCGAACAGCAGCACGGCCGCGATCACACCGCCGACCAGCAGACCGAGCAGGATGAGGTATTCCGACAGCGCCACACCGTCTTCTTCGTCACGGATGCGCGAGGCCATGTATTTGATGAAGCTGAACATTTGTTACTCCAGATTGTTGCAAGGGTTTCAGGCACAAGCGCCACCCCGCCTGCCTGCACGTAGCTGCACTGGTCATGTGAAATTCGCTGAAACTGGCACTGATTATCACTCAACCGGGCCCGAGCCCTTGCCTTGAATTTGCCCCAGTTGGGCCGGATGCGTCAAGAAAATGTCCCAATTGCGGCGCTTTTGCCCAAGATCTTAAGGAACTGGCAAGGATTGTTCGCCAAATCGGAACAGGGCCGACCAAGGTGAAATGCGCCCCGGCAATTCAGGAATGACGACATAAACCGATCATAAACCTGTGGTTGTCGCACCTCTGTTTTCTGCTGCGAATCGGTCCAGGGTGATTCGTGTCAATTGCGAATTGCCATGCAGCCGCAACCGCGGAGGAAATCCGCCGAAACCGCGCCGCCAGACCCGCGGATCAGCGGACCAGCGTCGCCTCGTCGCGCACAAAGGTATCCAGCGACCCGTTGCCACCCCAGCCGGTGATATCCACGATCTCCACGTCGATCGTGCCATCCTCGCCGCCGCTGTTCTGTTCCATGGGCCGCGTCAGAAACAGCGAGGCATAGGAATTGACCCGCATCTCGGTGGCGCCGCCGCCTGCCTCGGCCAGGCAATCAATCAGCGCGGCAAAGATGATGCGCCGCCCTTCCTCGGCCGGCAGGGCGCCGTTCTTGCTTTGCGAACAGATCGGGGTGCCGACTTCCTCATACTGATCGGTGGCCGCCGGGTTGTTGCCGGTCGAATGCCGCGCGACCAGATCGTTGGCCGTGCCGCGCGTGGACAATTCATAGCGATAGACATCATAGCGCGAGGGCATGGCGATGCCGGGCGACTGCGCCGCGGGAAACGAGTTGAAATCGGCCAGGGCCGCAGGCGGTGTCGTCTGGTAATTCGCCTGCCAATAGGCGTTGATATCCCAGTTGCCCGACCCGATGAAGGCGCCGGGCACCCCCGATCCGGGCGCCTGCATCACCGCATTGGCAGGAAAATTCTGCGCCCAGGCTGGGGTCGCGGTCAATTCCTTGTTGCAGGCGTTGTTCGGCCCGGTGTTGGCCCGGACATAGCCCTTACGCACGTTCACATCCGGCGGATATTCGTCGGCGTCATTGCCCATCGGCCCGTCATAGATATCCATCCGCACATTCAGACCCTGGCGGATGCTGGTGGCCGCGCCGGGTTTCGTCGTCACCCGGCGGGCGCTGTAACAGGTCGGGTTGTAGGCGCCGGCAAAGACCCGGCGAATGGCATTGGCCGAGGCGGTCGTATTGTCATTCGCGCCATTGACCTGAAGAAAGCCGAAATTCCCCGGCGCCGCGGTGCCGTTGCCCTTGGGGTGCAACCGCAGCAGCCGGCCATGCAGCTGCCCGTTGGCAAAGGATTGTTGAAGATCGAGGTTCTGGCTTTCAAACGGATTGCAGATGAACAGCGGCGTCACATCGCAGGCGGCGGTCGCATAGGTCGCCACGGCCTCGGCCGCGACGGGGGCCGCGCCCAGCAGGTTGCCGGTGGTCAGCAGGTTCTGGCTCTGGGCATGGACCAGCACATAGGCGGCCTCTGTGCCGTCGGTCGTGCTGTTGGCGGCGATGAAGGTCGCATCCAGCGGCAGGTCGTCGCTCGCCGGGATCGCGGTCAGATAGGTGATCGTATAGGCGCTGTTCGTCCCGCCCATTTGCAGCGTGATGCGGGCGGTCGCGTCGGTCTGGCCCAGATAGCTGACCGAATTCGACAGGTTCGCCATGGCGGCATTGGCGCGGGTGATCGAATCCACCCCGCCATCCAGTTCGCGCGCACCGGCAAGCGCCATGGCATCGGCGGCGGCCTGAAGATCGGAATGGGCGTTGTTGCCGCGCCCCACATCAATCAGGACGACGGTAAACAGGATGAGGGCGGGCATCAGCACCAGCCCCAGTGTGGCGGCAAAGCCGTCGGTATCGCGGGTGAAATCACGCATGGTAATCCTCGGCGCAGGCTGAAAACGGGGCTTGGCAGGAACTGCGGTGATTATGCCTGTCCCGGGGGGGCGGTGTAAAGCGTTGCGGTCAGGCGCCGCGCAGGGCCAGCGCGACGAGCGCCGCCGCGATCATCGGCACCGCATAGGGATAGCGGCGGGTGCTGGCGAAATGCGCAAGGCGCGCGCGCAGCGCCCCTTCGGGCAGGATCGCCGGGCCCAGCCGCACGCTGAGCCACAGCAGAAGCGAGGCGGGGATCAGCGCCAGCGCGTAAAAGGCAAGGCCGCCCCAGCCGATCACGACGCCCAGCGGGAAATAGAGCTTGGCATCGCCCGCGCCCATCATGCGCAGCAGCCAGAAGACAAGGCCCAGCAGGAACAGCATCGCCCCCGCCGCCAGATCGGGCAGGATCGCATGGCCCGCGCGGCTGACCGAAAGACCAAGCGCCAGCGCGGTCAGCACCAGCACATCCGCGTTGCGGATCTTGAGCCGCTGCGCATCCCCCCAGGCGATGCGCAGCAGTTGCAGGATGACGGCGATCAGCAGCGCGCCCGCGATCCAGGGCAGAAGGGTCGCCATCCCCTGCACGCGCGCGCCCCTCGATCAGATCCCCCTCAGGTCGCCCTTGGCGCGGCGCTGGTAGCTGACCGAATTGCGCAGCAATTCCAGATTGTTGGCGACCTGCGGATTGTTGGGCGCCTTTTCATAGGCGGCAAGGAATTGCTTGCGTGCGCCTTGCAGATTGCCGCGCAGCAACAGCGAATAGCCGTAATTGTTGCGGAAGACGACGGTGGTGCCGATGATCGGCTCCAGCTTGCGATAGGCCAGGTCGGCCTGATCGAAACGGTTGAGCATGTCCGACGCGGCGGCATAGCCCAGAAGCGCCTCGGGGTCGCTGGGGGCGACATCGAGCGCTTTCTTGTAGAGCGTGGCGGCCTTGCCGTAATTGCGCGATTTGAACTGCGTCTTGGCCGAGACGAGCAACTGGTCATCGGGGTAATAGTCGCGATTGGCGGTATCGGCCACGGTGCTGGCCTTGTCGCCGAAACCGGAAACGTCCCCGGGGCCGCCATCCACACAGGCTGCGAGGGCCAGAAGGATCATCGCGGGCAAGAATCTGCGCATTTCATCGTCCCAATGCTCGAAATTGGGCCATCTTTGCGCGGCGGGGTAGGCGGTGTCTACCCATTGTGTTGCAGAACGGGGGCGGCCGGGCATTTTGGCGCAGACCTAGTGCGCCTTTGCCACGCTTGCCGGATCAAAGCCCGCTGAACAGGAACCACTTCAGCATCCACCAGCCACCCGCCAGATGGGTGGCAAAGATCGCCGCCCATGTCGCCGTGACCAGCAGCGCAAGCCGGCGCGGCATGGCGGTCTGCCGGGGGGCAAAGCTGTCGGGATGGTAAAAGATATGCGCCCCGATCAGACAGGTGAAGGCGAGCGTGGTGGATTGCACATGAACCGCCAGCGCGGTTGCAAAGGCCGAACAGGCCAGCAGCAGCGGCGCCGCCATCCGGGCCGAGAAGGCGCGGCTGATCAGCGCCAGGCAGCGCGCGCCATCCATCGGCCAGAGCGGCAGCAGATTGAGCGCGTTGAGCGCGGCGATCGTGCCGCCCATCCCCATCAGTTGCGCATGCAGCGGGCTGCCGGCGGTGGCGAATTGCGCCGCCCCGATCAGCAGCACCATCGGCCCGATCGACAGACCTGCGCCCATCAGGGTGACAAACGCCTCATGCCCCGCGCTGCGCAGCGCCTGTTCCGAGGCCGGGCCACGCGCCGCCATCGGCAGCAGGCGGAACCGCACGTCACTGTGCCCGCAGGCGCGATAGGCCAGGAAATGCCCCAGCTCATGCAGCACCAGCCCGACCACCAGCCCCGAGGCATGCGGCAGCCGGAATACCGAAAAGACCAGCGCAAAGAAGGCAAGGCCCAGCCAGAAGGACCGATACTCGACCTGCGGCAGCGTCAGGTTGCCCTGACCCACAGCCTGCCCGGGTCGCATCGCGACGGATGCAACAAGTGCGAGCGCAAGAATGACGATCAATCCGGCCATGTCGGTTTCCCTCTGCGTTACAATACGATCTTTCCGCATGGATTGGGCGCTAATTTGCAGGAATTGTGACCGCTTTGGGACAGATTGCCGTAAGACCCCTGCGAAAGGGTTAATAAAGCCGGGCCAAAAACGTTCCCGCGGCGGCAGTCAGATTTTTGCGAGGATAGGATATAAGTGGTGCCCAGAGCCGGAATCGAACCAGCGACACACGGATTTTCAATCCGTTGCTCTACCAACTGAGCTATCTGGGCACGCTGTCAGCCTGTGGCTGCTTGGTGGGGGCGTATTAAGCGAGGGCGCGGGGGCTGTCCAGAGGGATTTGCCGAAAAAATCAGTGCCGGGGCGGATTTTCGCGGGCGGCTTGCAGCAGGCCGTCAGGGGCGGTGTCGTCTTCCTCTTGCGCGGGGCCGGGAATGACATAGCCGCCCTTCAGCCAGCGCCCGAGGTCAATATCGGCGCAGCGGCGCGAACAGAAGGGGCGGTATTGCGGATCGCTGTCCTTCTGGCAGATCGGGCAGGTCATGCCCGGTCCCCCAGCAGGTCGCGCAGCGCCAGCCGGTCACGCTTGCGCACCAGCTCGTAAAGCCCCAGATGCGTCCAGCCCGACAGGCTGGTTTCCGCGGATTCGCCCTTGAATGCCGCGCGCAGCACCTGATCCAGCGTGGCGCGGTCTTTCTTGGGCATCGGGGCGAAGTCGATCACCACCTGACCGCCCAGACCCCGCAGCCGCAACTGCCGCGGCAGATCGCGGGCCGCGGCGATATTGGCCTTGAGGCTGGCGGCGGGCGAGGTATCGGCGCCGGTATTGACATCCACCGCCACCAGGGCGCGCGTCGGCTCCACCATCATATGCGCGCCGCCGGGCAGGGAGACCCGCGGATCGGCCAGCGCATCCAGCATCTCGTCAATGCCATGATCGGCAAAGCGGCCCTGCACCACCTCGTCGGGCGCGGGGTCGGCCCATTCGCGCCAGGCGGTTTCATGGGCGTTCGGGCCTTCGACCAGCAATTCGGGCGTGCCGTCCACATCATTCAGCACGGCAATGGCCAGATCGCGGGCCTCGAGGATATCCTCGCCGATCTCGGCCTCGTCGGCCTCGGCGCAGGCCGAGCGCAGGATCAGCCCGAGATCGCGGGGCGCCCCGTCCATCGCGGCCTGGGCCAGCGCATCCAGATCTGCGCGCAGATCCTCGTCATGAATGCGGCGGCTGATGTTCAGCCCCGGCGCGCCGGGCGTCAGAATGGCATAGCGGCCCTTGAACAGAAGCCGCGTCGTCACCGGCACGGCCTTGCCCGGTTCGGCGGTGCCGGAAACCTGCACCAGCACCGGCTGGCCCGGCGTCAGACCCGACACCTGGCGCAGAAAGCCGGTCCGGCCTTCGGGCAGGCGCACGAAGACACCGCCCTGGCCCTTCATCGGGCGATCCACCGTGCCGCGATAGATCGCGCCGGGCAGGGGCGCGTCATCGACCGGGTCGATCGCCAGATCCTGCAACACGCCATCCACGACCAGGGCGGCGGCCTGCCGGTCGCCCCAATTGTCCAGCACGATCACGCGGCCCTTCATGCGTCACTCCGATAGAGGGGATAGCCCGCCGCCGTCAGCAGCGCGGCGGTTTCAGCCACGGGCAGACCCACGACCCCGGTGAACGACCCGGAAATCCACGGGATAAAGGCCCCGGCCAGGCCCTGAATGGCATAGCCGCCCGCCTTGCCCTGCCATTCGCCGCTGGCGAGATAGGCGTTCAGCTCGGCATCCGACAGGCGCTTCATCTTTACATCCGTCACCACCTCGCGGCACCAGAGGCGGTCGCCCCGGCGCACGGCTACGGCGGTGATCACCTGATGGCGCCGCCCGCCCAGCAGGGTCAGGAACTGCGCGGCCTCGCCCGCATCGGCGGGCTTGCCCAGAATGCGGCGGCCAAGCGCCACGGTCGTATCGGCGCAGAGCACGACATCATCGCCCTCCGCCGCGACCGCCAGCGCCTTTTCCCGCGCCAGACGCGCGCAATAGGGGCGCGGCAATTCGCCCTTGCGGGGGTCTTCGTCGATATCGGGGGGCAGGATGGCATCGGGCACAAGCCCAAGCTGCGCCAGAAGATCCTTCCGGCGCGGGCTGGCCGATCCGAGGATCAGCTTCACTTGAAACGATAGTTGATGCGGCCCTTCGACAGGTCGTAAGGGGTCATTTCCACCTGAACCTTGTCGCCAGCCAGAACACGGATGCGGTTCTTGCGCATCTTGCCTGCCATCGTCGCGATCAGTTCATGGCCGTTTTCCAGCTCGACCTTGAATGTCGCGTTCGGCAGGAGTTCCTTCACGACACCGGGGAATTCGAGCAGTTCTTCCTTGGCCATGGTCACTCCAAATGGGTCTGGCCCGCGAGGGGTCGCAGGCTCGGGCGGTAAATGCGCCTGATTCCCCTGATTTTCAAGCGCGAAATGCGCGCCTAGCCGATCACGCGACGCAAAAGATCCATCCAGTTGCCCCAGCAGAGGCGCGCGATCAGCGTCTCGCCATAGCCGGCGGTGCGCATGGCGGCCACCAGGCGGGGCAGGTCGGCGGCTGATTCCATCCAGTCGGGCACCGTGGTGCCGTCGAAATCCGACCCGAGCGCCACCCCCCCTTCGCCCAGCCGCGCGATCAGGTGATCCAGATGTTCGATCATGCGGCTGGCCGGCATGGCGGGGTTCTTCACGCCGTCGGCACGCAGGAAGCCCACGCCGAAATTCAGGCCCACCAGCCCGCCGGTTTCGGCCATGGCGTCCAACTGCCGGTCGGTCAGGTTGCGCGTGGCGGGGCAAAGCGCATGGGCGGCGGAATGGGTGGAGACCAGCGGCCTTGTGCTGATCCGCGCCACGTCCCAGAAACCGGCCTCGTTCAGATGCGCCAGATCGACCAGCACGCCCAGCCGGTCGCATTCGACGACCAGCCGTTTGCCGGCCTCGGTCAGGCCGGGGCCGGTATCGGGCGAGGCGGGAAAGTTGAAGGGCACGCCATGGCCAAAGATGTTGTCCCGGCTCCAGACCGGGCCAAGGCTGCGCAGCCCGGCGGCATGGAGGACGTGCAATTCATCGAGCCCCGCGCCGATGCCCTCGGCCCCCTCGACATGCAGGATCGCGGCCAGCGCGCCGGCCGCGCGGGCGGTCTCGATCTCGGCCACCGTCCGGCACAGGCGGATCGCGTCGGGGCGGGCGGCGGCCATGCGGATCAGGATCGCCGCCTGTTCCATGGTGACGCGATGCGCCTTTTCCACGCTGACGGGCGGATAGGCGCGATAGGTGGCCATGGGATCGGGCGCACCGGCCTTTTCGCCGGGCACCCAGATGGCAAAGAAACCGCCCGCCATGCCGCCCGCATGGCAGGCCGCCTGCGACACCATGCCCGCGCGCCCCTCGAAATAGCTGCGCCCGTCATGATCGCCCTCGGACCAGAGGCAGGAGAGCAGATCGTTATGGCCATCGAAAATGGCAGGGCTGGTCATGGATGCTCCTTTTCCGGGCAGGCGTCGTGCCGGATCACGTCACGATTCAGCGCCGTTGACAAGGCTGCGCAAAAGTTGCCCAATTGGTCAAGGATTCTGGCCGGACCGCCAGAGGCCATCTAAAAAATGACAAACAAAAACAGGGAGTTCATCATGTTCCTTTCCCCGATCCTGCGCCATGCGGGTGTCGCTGCGACGGCTGCGCTGATGCTGGGCACCGCGCCGGGCGTCCTGCTGGCGGAAACCCCGCCCGATACGCTGGTCATCGCGGATGCGATCGACGATATCGTCTCGCTCGACCCGCATGAGGCCTATGAATTCTCGGGCCTCGATGTGGTCAACAACGTCTATGACGGCTTGGTGGAACTGGATCCGTCGCAACCGACCGGACCGCAGCCGGGTCTGGCGGAAAGCTGGTCGGTCAGCGAAGACGGCATGACCTTCACCTTCAAGATGAAGCCGGGCATCACCTTTTCCTCGGGCAATCCGGTGACAGCGGCGGATGCGGCCTATTCGCTGCAACGTGCGGTCAAGATCAACAAATCGCCGGCCTTCATCCTCAACCAGTTCGGCTGGACGGCGGAAAATGTCGATCAGATGGTCACGGCCGACGGCGATACGGTCGTGCTGAAGACCGACAAGGCCTATGCGCCGACCTTTCTCTATAACTGCCTGACCGCGGGCGTGGCCTCGATCGTCGATATGAAGACGGTGATGGAACATGACGCGAATGGCGACATGGGCAATGAATGGCTGAAAACCAATTCGGCGGGGACGGGCGCCTATGTGCTGAAATCCTACAAGCCGAACGAGGGCTATATCCTTGAGGCCCGCGCCGGGCACTGGCGGGGCGATGCGGCGATGAAGGCCGTGTTCATGCGCCATGTCCCCGAGGCCGCGACGCAGCGCCTGCTGCTGGAAAAGGGCGATATCGACATCGCCCGCGAACTGACCCCGGTCGATATCGAAGGCATCACCGGCAATGCCGACCTCAAGATCCAGAAGGATGTCGGCGGCCAGATCTTCTACCTGTCGTTCAACCAGAAGAACGAGCTTTACAAGAACCAGAAGTTCCTGGAGGCGATGCGCTATGCGATCGACTATCAGGGGCTGGCGGAAACCGTGCTGAAAGGCAGCATGGTGCCGCATCAGGCCTTCCTGCCGAACGGCTATCTGGGCGCGCTGGAAGACACGCCGTTCAGCTTAGACGTGGAAAAGGCCAAGGCCCTGCTGGCCGAAAGCGGCGTGACCGCGCCCAAGATCGTGATGGATGTGCGCAACGCCACCGACCGGATGGAAATGGCGCAGTCGATCCAGAACACCTTTGGTCAGGCCGGCATCACGGTGGAGCTGAATATCGGCGAGGGTGCCGAGCAGCTGAAACGCTACCGCGCCCGCCAGCATGACGCCACGCTGCAAAGCTGGGGCCCGGATTACCCCGATCCGCAGACCAATGCCGGGTCTTTCGCCTGGAACGACAACAATGCCGACGATGCCTCGACCGGCACGCTGGCCTGGCGCAACAGCTATGACCCCGGCCCGCTGAATGACATGACGGCGGCCGCCGTGATGGAGCGTGACGGCGACAAGCGCGCGGCGATGTATCGCGACCTGCAAGAGCAGCACCGCACCACCTCGCCCTTCATCGTGATGTTCCAGATCGGCTACAATTCGGCGATGCGCGGCAATGTGAACAACTTCTTCACCGGCGGCGCCATCGACAGCGCGGCCTACTGGCTTGTGACCAAGTAAGACGAGGCGCCCCCGGGGTTTGCTCCGGGGGCGCGGCTTTTTCCCATGACCGCATCCTCCGCCCCCGTCTCGCCCTGGCCTGCGCGTCTGCGCGGGCTTGCCGGTGCGCTGATTTCGCTGGCCCTGACCCTGCTCGGGCTGTTGTTCGTCACCTTCATCATCAGCCGCGTGGTGCCCATCGACCCGGTTCTGTCGATCATGGGCCAGCGCGCCTCGGATGCGCAGATCGAGGAGGCGCGGGTGGCGCTGGGGCTGGACAAGCCCCTGTGGCACCAGTTCCTGATCTATGTCGGCAACATGCTGCGCGGCGATCTGGGCACCTCCATCGGATCGGGCGAGCCCGTGTTGCAGGCGGTGGCGCGGGTGTTTCCGGCCACGCTGGAGCTGGCGACGCTGGCCACCATCTTTGGCGTGCTGGCGGGGGTGCCCGCGGGGGTGCTGGCCGCCACGCGGCCGGGCAGCCTGGCCGACCATCTGGTGCGGCTGGTCGGGCTCATGGGCTATTCCATGCCGGTCTTCTGGCTGGGGCTGATCGGCCTTTTGCTGTTTTATGGCATCCTGGGTTGGGTCGGCGGGCCGGGGCGGCTGGACGCGCTTTATGACATGCAGTTCCAGTTCGAGGTGACGCCCGTCACCGGGATGATCCTGCTCGATACCGCGCTGGCCGGCAAATGGGACATGTTCGCCAATGCCTTCAGCCATATCGTATTGCCGGCGGCGCTGCTGGGCTATGTCTCCATGGCCTATATCAGCCGCATGACCCGCAGCTTCATGATGAACGAGCTGGGGCAGGAATATATCACCACCGCCCGCGTCAAGGGCATGCCGGAATGGCGGGTGATCTGGGTCCATGCCATGCGCAACGTGCTGGTGCCGCTGATCACGGTCATCGCGCTCAGCTATGCCTATCTGCTGGAAGGGTCGGTCCTGACCGAGACAATCTTTGCCTGGCCCGGCCTTGGCAGCTACATCACCGAGGCGCTGGGCCGCAACGACATGCCCGCCGTGCTGGGCGGCACGGTCGTCGTGGGCGTGGCCTTCATCACGCTCAATCTGGTTTCCGACCTGCTCTACCGGCTGGTCGATCCGCGCGCGAGGTAAGCCGCCATGACCCTGACCGAATGGTTGCGCGACCCCAATCCGGCCTCGCGGCGGCAGGCCCGTCTGGGCCAGGCCTGGCTGGCCTGGCTGCGCCTGAAACGCAATCCGCTGGCGATGGCGGGGCTTGCCATCATCGTGCTGCTGCTGGTGCTGGCCGCGTTTGCGCCGGTTCTGGCCACGCATGACCCGATCGCGCAGAACCTGCAAAACCGCCTGCAACCGCCCGGCAGCCCCGGGCACTGGCTGGGCACCGACGATTTCGGCCGCGATATCTGGAGCCGGATCGTCTATGGCGCGCGGATCACCCTTTCGGTCATCGCGCTGGTTGCGGTGACGGCGCCGGTGCTGGGGCTGATCATCGGCACGGTGGCGGGGTATTTCGGCGGCTGGGTCGATGCGGTGCTGATGCGGGTGACCGACATCTTCCTCGCCTTCCCGCGCCTGATCCTGGCGCTGGCGCTGGTGGCCGTGCTGGGGCCGGGGATCGAAAACGCGGTGCTGGCCATCGCGCTGACCGCCTGGCCGCCCTATGCCCGCGTCGCCCGGGCCGAGACGCTGACCGTGCGCAATTCCGACTATATCGCCGCCGTGCGCCTGCAAGGGGCGGGGCCGGTGCGCATCATCTGGGGCCATATCATGCCGATGTGCCTGCCCTCGGTCATCATCCGCGTCACGCTGGACATGGCCGGCGTCATCCTGATTGCCGCCGGTCTGGGCTTTCTGGGGCTGGGTGCGCAGCCGCCCTTGTCGGAATGGGGCCTGATGATCAGCGCCGGCCGCAAATACCTGTTCGAGCAATGGTGGGTCGCCACCATGCCGGGCCTCGCGATCTTTATCGTGTCGCTGGGTTTCAACCTTCTGGGCGATGGTCTGCGCGATGTGCTGGACCCGAGGAGCGCGGGCAAATGACCCTTCTGTCGGTGGAAAACCTGCGCGTCACCTTTGACACCGAGGCCGGGCGGGTCGAGGCCGTGCGCGGCGTTTCGTTCAGCCTGGGCCGCGAACGGCTGGGCATCGTGGGCGAAAGCGGGTCGGGCAAGACCATGACAGGCCGGTCGGTCCTGCGGCTGATCCGGCCACCGGGGCGGATCGAGGCCGACCGGATGGAGTTTGACGGCCAGGATCTCATGCGCCTGTCCGAGCGCGAGATGCGCGCCCTGCGCGGGCCGCGCATCGCCATGGTGATGCAGGATCCGAAATACAGCCTGAACCCGGTGCTGCGGGTCGGCGATCAGTTGATGGAGGGGCTGCGCCAGCGCGACCGGCTGGGCCGCGCCGCCGCCCGCGCCAAGGCCATCGCCGCGCTGGAGGCCGTGCAGATCCGCGATCCCGAACGGGTGATGGATGCCTATCCGCACGAGCTTTCGGGCGGGATGGGCCAGCGGGTGATGATCGCGATGATGCTGATCCCCAACCCCGACCTGCTGATCGCGGATGAACCGACCAGCGCGCTGGATGTCACCGTGCAGGCAGAGGTGCTGCGCATCCTGGACGATCTGGTGCGCGAACGCGGCATGGGGTTGATCTTCATCAGCCATGACCTGCGGCTGGTCGCGCGGTTCTGCGACCGGGTGCTGGTCATGTACAAGGGCCGCGTGGTCGAGGAACTGGCGGCGGCCGATCTGCTGAATGCGCGCCACCCCTATACGCAGGGCCTGTTGAACTGCCTGCCGCGCATCGGCGGCGACCGTGGCCCCCTGCCGGGGCTGGACCGCACCGCCCCCTGGGCGCAGGAGGCCTGACATGGCGCTGATCGAGATCGACAATCTATCCGTCACCTTCACCGCGCAGGGCCGCCATGTCCGCGCGGTGGAGGGTGTCAGCCTTTCGGTGCCGGCCCGCGAAAGCTATGGTCTGGTGGGCGAAAGCGGATCGGGCAAATCCACCATCCTGCGCGCGATCTGCGGGCTGGCGCCGGTGTCGGCCGGCACGATCCGCATCGGCGGCGAGGTCTTGCGCCATGACAAGGCCTTTGTGCGCCGCGTGCAGATGGTGTTCCAGGATCCCTATGCCAGCCTGCACCCCCGGCACACGCTGGACCGCACCCTGTCGGAACCGCTGGCAATTCACGGTCTTGGCGATGCGGACCGCCGCGTGATGCAGGCGCTCGAGGCCGTGGGCCTGCCCACGAGCTTTCGCTTCCGCTATCCGCATCAGCTTTCGGGGGGGCAGCGCCAGCGCGTCGCCATCGCCCGCGCCCTGATGCTGGAGCCGGAGATCGTGCTGCTGGACGAACCGACCAGCGCGCTGGACGCCAGCGTGCAGGCCGAGGTGCTGAACCTGCTGTCGCGCCTGCGAGACGAACGCGGCCTGACCTTCCTGATGGTCAGCCATGACCTCGCGGTGATCGACCATATGTGCGACCGCGTTCTGGTCATGCAGCATGGCCGCGCGGTCGAGGAACTGACCCGAGACGCCCTGGCCGGCGCGCAGATGAAGACCGATTACGCCCGCAGCCTGTTCGAGGCTTCGGCCGACCGGATGATGGGCTAGGCGCGGGTCACGCCGGCGGCGATGCGCGCCGCCTGCTCGTCCCAATGCATGTGGTTCAGCACGCCGCCCGCCCGCCGCACCGCCGCGATATCGGCACGCGAGACGGTGGCATAGGCCCAGCCGGGCTGGTTGAGCGGGGTTTCGGCAAAGATCCCGCTTTCGGGAAAGCCCAGATCGGGCGGGCCATAAATCGCGGCGGCGCCGATGTTTTCATCGACCGCCGGGCAGAAGTCGCACAGGCCCACCGTGGGCGCATGCACGACGACGCACTGGTTTTCCAGCGCCCGCGCCATGGCGCCGACCCGCACGCGGGAAAAGCCGCGCAGGCTGTCGGTGCAGGAAGGTGCGAGCAGGATCTCCGCCCCCGCCTCGACCAGGGCGCGCGAAAGCAACGGAAATTCGCTGTCATAGCAGATGACCACGCCGATACGTCCCAGGGCCGTGTCGAACAGCGTCAGCCCCGTGCCGGGTTCGACAAACCAGGTCTCGCGTTCGAACCGCGTCATGATCTGCTTGTCCTGATGGCCCAGCACGCCGTCCGGGCCATAGAGCGTGGCCCGGTTCACCGGGCGGTCGCGGCCGGGCAGAAAGACCGGGCCCGAGGCGCCGAGGATATGAACGCCGTAGTGCCGGGCAAGCCGCTGATGCAGCAGATCGACCTGCGGTTTCCAGCGCGCGACTTCGTGCAGGCAGGCCTCCAGATCGCCGGCAACGGCGCGACCGCCCAGGCTTCCCAGTTCCATCGCGCCATATTCGGGAAAGACCAGAAGCTGCGCGCCATGGTCGGCGGCGCCTGCCACCCAATCGGTCAGCTTGGCCTCATAGGCGGCGAAATCCGTCAGGAAATCCAGCGGATAGGCGGCGGCGGCAATGGTCAATGCGGTCATCTTCGATCCCTTGGTTGCGGGGTCAGTCTGGCGGGCCGAGGCGGGCATGGCGCGCCCGGGGGCGACACCTTACCATGCCAGCACGCCGTCATCGGTTTCACCGCGCACCTCGCGGCGCAGCCAGTCGCGAAAGGCCACCAGCGGCGGATAGGTCTCGGCGGCCAGCGGCCAGACCAGGTAATAGCTGCCCCGGCTGGGCACCGGCCCGCCCCAGGCATCGACCAGCCGCCCGTCGGCCAGTTCGGCCTTGGCCAGAAATTCCGGCAAGAGCGCGACCCCCATGCCATAGATCGCCGACTGGATCATCGGCGCGAACTGGTCAAACAGCATCCCCAGCGGCGCGCTGCCCGTCACCCCGTGATGCGCCAGCCAGTCCGCCCAGGCATTCGGCCGGGTCTCCAGTTGCAGCAGGGGCAGGCCGATCAGATCTTCGGGGCCGGAAACCGGATGGCTGGCCAGAAAGCCCGGCGCGGCGCAGGCGACCATGCGTTCGTCAAACAGCTTGGCAAAGCCCGCGCCCGGCCAGGTCGCCTCGCCGAAATGGATGGCCGCGTCAAAGCCCTCTTCGGCGAAATCGAAGGGGCGCAGCCGGGTGCCAAGGTTGATCGTCACCCCGGGATGCGCTGCCAGAAAGCCCGGCAGCCGCGGCGCCAGCCAACGTGTGCCGAAGGTCGGCAGGATCGACAGCGCCAGCGTGCCGCCGCCGGGGGCCGAGCGCACCCGCATCGAGGCGCGACTGATCAGATCCATCGCCTTGGCCACGTCGCGCGCATAGGCCAGCGCGGTGTCGGTCGGCACCAGCCGCCGCCCCTCGCGCCGGAACAGCGCGACGCCCAGCTGCGCCTCAAGGTTCTGGATCAGCCGGCTGACCGCACCCTGGGTCAGACTCAGGTCATGCGCGGCGGCCAGCGTCGATCCGGTGCGGATCACCGATTCGAACGCCATGAGCAGCGAAACAGAAGGCAAGAGGCGGCGAGGGGTGGCCATGATGTATGTCTTTTAGGCATTCATAAACGCCAATCTAACGTTATTCAGCCGTGAAACAATCCCTTATACACATATCCAACAGATCACCCGAAAGGCAGACCGATGGCCCTGAAACCGAAAGACGCCCCCGACCTTGGCCGCTTCGACTGGGAAGATGCGTTCCGGCTGGACGCGCAGCTGACCGATGACGAACGCGCCCTGCGCGATGCCGCCCGCGCCTATGCGCAGGACAAGCTGCAACCCCGCGTGATCAAGGCCTTCGCGGCCGAGGAAACCGATCCGGCGATCTTCCGCGAGATGGGCGAGATGGGCCTTCTGGGCGTGACCGTGCCCGAGGAATATGGCGGGCTGGGCGCCTCCTATGTGGCCTATGGCCTGGTGGCGCGCGAGGTGGAGCGGGTCGATTCGGGCTACCGTTCGATGATGTCGGTGCAGTCCTCGCTGGTGATGTATCCGATCTATGCCTACGGGTCGGAGGAGCAGCGGCTGAAATACCTGCCGAAGCTCGCCTCGGGCGAATATATCGGCTGCTTTGGCCTGACGGAGCCCGATGCCGGTTCCGACCCGGCGGGGATGAAGACCGTGGCGCGCAAGACGGCCAATGGCTATGTGCTGAACGGCTCGAAAATGTGGATCTCCAACGCGCCGATCGCGGATGTCTTCGTGGTCTGGGCCAAGTCCGAGGCGCATGGCGGCAAGATCCGGGGTTTCGTGCTTGAAAAGGGCATGAAAGGTCTCTCGGCGCCGAAGATTGGTGGAAAGCTCTCCCTCCGCGCTTCGGTGACCGGCGAGATCGTGATGAAGGATGTCGAGGTCGGCGAAGATGCGCTCTTGCCCGGCGTCGAGGGGCTGAAGGGGCCGTTCGGCTGCCTCAACCGCGCCCGCTATGGCATCAGCTGGGGCGTGCTGGGCGCGGCCGAGTTCTGCCTGTCGGCGGCGCGTCAATACGGGCTGGATCGCAAGCAGTTCAACAAGCCGATCGCCGGCACGCAGATCTATCAGCTGAAGCTCGCGAACATGCTGACGGAAATCAGCCTGGGCCTGCAAGCCAGCCTTCAGGTCGGCCGGCTGATGGATGCCGCCAATGCGGCGCCCGAGATGATTTCCATCGTCAAGCGCAACAATTGCGGCAAGGCCTTGGATATCGCCCGCTGGGCGCGCGACATGCATGGCGGCAACGGGATTTCCGAGGAGTTCCAGGTCATCCGCCATATGGTGAACCTGGAAACGGTGAATACCTATGAAGGCACCCATGATGTGCATGCCCTGATCCTGGGTCGCGCCATCACCGGCCTGCAAGCCTTCTTCTGAGCCAGACCGGCCTCCGGATTTTCGTCGAAAATCCGGGCGCCACACTCATAGCGACGGAACAGGGCATGGATCGCGCCGATATCGTTCACGACAATTTCCTGCGTCGCGTCGCGACGCGGGACTTTTCCCATGGCCGCGCCCCTTCGGGGGCGCTTTCGGCGTTTCAGGCGGTGGAGATTTACCGCTCCGCCTGTCTGAGCCGCGCGCTTGACCGGCAAAGCCGGGTGATGCAGCGGGCAGGGCAGGGGTTCTATACCATCGGCTCGTCCGGGCATGAGGGGCTGGCGGCGGTTGCGACCGCGCTGCGCCCGACCGACATGGCCTTCCTGCATTACCGCGACGCGGCCTTTCAGATCGGCCGCAGCGCGCAGGTGCCGGGGCAGAGCATCGCCTGGGACATGCTCTTGTCCTTTGCGGCCTCCAGCGAAGATCCGATTTCCGGCGGGCGGCACAAGGTGTTGGGATCAAAGGCGTTGAGCATTCCGCCCCAGACCTCGACCATCGCGTCGCATCTGCCCAAGGCCGTGGGCGCGGCCTATGCCATTGGTGCGGCACGGCGCCATCGGCCCGAACATGCCGAACTGCCCGACGATGGCATCGTCTATTGCAGTTTTGGCGATGCCTCGGCCAACCATTCCACCGCGCAGGGCGCCTTCAACACCGCGCAATGGACCTCGTATCAGTCGATCCCGCTGCCGCTGCTGTTCTGCTGCGAGGATAACGGCATCGGGATTTCCACCAAGACGCCAAAGGGCTGGATCGGGGCCACGTTCCAGAACCGCCCCGGCCTGAAATATTTCGCCTGTGACGGGCTCGACATCTTTGACACTTTCGCCACCGCGCAGGCGGCGGCGCATTACGTCCGCACCCGGCGCAAGCCCGCCTTCCTGCATATCCGCACCATCCGGCTTTATGGCCATGCCGGCGCGGACATGCCCACCACCTATCTGCCGCGCGAGGAGGTCGAGGCCGAAGAGGCACAGGATCCGCTGCTGCATATGGTGCGGCAACTGGATCAGATGGGGGCGATGACGGCCGAGGCCGCCTTGCAGGTCTATAACGACACAAACGCCCGCGTCGCCCGTATCGCCGCCGAGGCGGTGACGCGCCCGCGCCTGCGCGATGCGGCCGGCGTCATGGCCTCGTTGATCCCGCCGAAGCGCGATTGCGCGCCGACCAACGGCCCCTCGACTGATGCCCGCGCGGCGGTTTTCGGCAGCGACATGAAGCAGATGGCCGAGCCGCAGATCATGTCGCGCCTGATCAACTGGGCGCTGACCGACCTGATGCTGGCGCATCGCGAAATCGTCATGATGGGCGAGGATGTCGGCCGCAAGGGCGGCGTCTATGGCGTCACGCAAAAGCTGCAACAGCGTTTCGGCCCCGACCGGATGATCGACACGCTGTTGGATGAACAAAGCATTCTGGGCCTTGCCATCGGCATGGCGCAGAACGGCTTCATCCCGATGCCGGAAATCCAGTTCCTCGCTTATCTGCACAATGCCGAGGATCAGCTGCGCGGCGAGGCCGCGACGCTGCCCTTCTTCTCCAACGGGCAATATACCAACCCGATGGTGCTGCGCATCGCGGGGCTGGGCTATCAGAAGGGCTTTGGCGGGCATTTCCACAACGACAATTCCTTCGCCGTGCTGCGTGACATTCCGGGGCTGATCCTGGCCTGCCCGTCCAACGGCGCCGATGCCGCGCGGATGCTGCGCGAATGCGTGCGGCTGGCGCGCGAGGAGCAGCGGCTGGTGGTGTTTCTGGAACCCATCGCGCTCTATCCGATGCGTGACCTGCACGCCGACAAGGATGGCGGCTGGATGCAGACCTATCCCGACCCGTCGGAGATCATCCCCTTCGGGCGGGTGGGCAGCCATGGCGCGGGCGAAGATCTGGCCATCGTCACCTTCGGGAACGGGGTTTACCTGTCCCGCCAGGCCGAACCCGCGCTGGCGGCGGCCGGGATCAAGACCCGGATCATCGACACGCGCTGGCTGTCACCCCTGCCGAAAGCGGCGCTGACCGAGTCGGTCAGGGGCGCGAAACGCATCCTGATCGTCGATGAAACCCGCCATACCGGCGGCTTTGCCGAAGCGCTGATGGCGCATTTCCACGAGGCCTGCCCGGGCACGCCGCTGTCGCGCCTGACGGCCGAGGACAGTTTCATCGCGACCGGCCCGGCCTATGCGGCCACCATGCCCTCGGCCGCGCAGATCGTCGCGGCGGCGCAGGAGATGATGCAATGAAAACCGCGGTCGTGATCTGCCCCGGCCGGGGCACCTATACCAAGACCGAACTGGGCGTGCTGGGCCGGCATTTCCACGACAAGGCGCTGCTGGCGCAGTTCGACGCCCGCCGCGCGGCCTTGGGGCAGGAAACCCTGTCGGCGCTCGATGGTGCGGCCAGCTATTCGGTGGCGAAACACACGCGGGGCGACAATGCCAGCGCGCTGATCTATGCCGCGACGCTGGCAGATTTTCGCGCGCTCGAAGGCGTGGAGGTGGTCGCCGTCACCGGCAATTCGATGGGCTGGTATTCGGCGCTGGCCTGCGGTGGCGCGCTGACGCCCGAGGGCGGGTTCGAGGTGGTCAACACCATGGGTACGCTGATGCAGGAACGGCTGATCGGCGGCCAGATCATCTATCCCTTCATGGGCGAGGACTGGCGCCCCGACCCGGCCCGCAAGGCCGAAATCATGGGCATTGTCGCCGTGATCGGCGCCCGCCCCGATCATGTGCTGGGCCTGTCGATCGACCTTGGCGGCATGCTGGTTCTGGCCGGCAATGAGGCCGGGCTTAAGGCGTTTGAAACCGCCGTGCCGCCGGTGCAGGGCCGCTTTCCCATGCGCCTGGCCAATCACGCAGGCTTTCACACCGCGATGCAGGCCCCGGTGGCCGAGGCCGGGCGGGCGCGCCTTGCCCCCGGCCTGTTCGCGCAGCCGAAGATCCCGATGATCGACGGGCGCGGCCATGTCTGGTGGCCCGGCGCCTGCGATCTGCACGCGCTGTGGGACTACACGCTGGGGCATCAGGTGGTGGAACCTTATGACTTCACCCGCGCCATCACCCACGCGGCGCGCGAATTCGCGCCCGACCTCTTTGTCGTCACCGGCCCCGGCACCACATTGGGCGGGGCGGTGGCGCAATCGCTCATCCTGGCCAACTGGCGCGGGATGGGTGGCAAATTCGATTTCCAATCGCGGCAATCCGCCGATCCCCTTCTGGTTTCGATGGGGATGGAGGATCAACGCCGTCAGGTCACCAAGGGAGACTGATATGACCCATGCCGACATCCTTCAGGCCAACGGCCTGAGCCAAGCCGAACTGACTGGCGGCACGCTGGCCGTGCGTTCGCCCATTGATGGCGAGCTGGTGGCTCATGTCCACGAAACCGACGCCGCCGACATGCCCGCGATCATCGCGAAATCGCAAGCCGCCTTCCGCGCCTGGCGCAGCGTCCCGGCCCCGCGCCGGGGCGAACTCGTCCGTCTGCTGGGCGAGGAGCTGCGCGCCAGCAAAGAGGCGCTCGGTGCGCTGGTGACGCTGGAGGCGGGCAAGATCACCTCCGAAGGTCTGGGCGAAGTGCAAGAGATGATCGACATCTGCGATTTCGCCGTCGGCCTGTCGCGGCAGATCTATGGCCTGACCATCGCGTCGGAACGCCCGTCGCACCGGATGATGGAAACCTGGCACCCGATGGGGCCCTGCGGCATCATCTCGGCCTTCAACTTCCCGGTCGCGGTCTGGTCGTGGAACGCGGCGCTGGCGCTCGTGTGCGGCGACCCGGTGATCTGGAAACCGTCGGAAAAGACCCCGCTGACCGCCATGGCCAGCATGAAGATCATGGAACGCGCGCTGGCCCGCTTTGGCGACGCGCCCGAGGGGCTGGTGCAACTGGTGATCGGCGGCCCGGCCGTGGGCGAGGCGCTGGTCGCGTCGAAAGACGTGCCGATCATTTCGGCCACCGGCTCCACCCGCATGGGCGGTATTGTCGGCCCGAAAGTCGCGGCCCGCTGGGGTCGCCCGATTCTGGAGCTTGGCGGCAACAATGCGATGATCGTGGCGCCCTCGGCGGATCTCGACATGGCGGTGCGCGCCATCGCCTTTTCGGCGGTCGGCACCGCGGGCCAGCGCTGCACCACGCTGCGCCGCCTGATCGCGCATAATTCGGTCCGTGGCGAACTGGTGGAGCGGCTGACCAAGGCCTATGCCAGCCTGCCCATCGGCGACCCGCGCCGCGCGACCACGCTGATCGGCCCGCTGGTCGATCATGCCAGCCGCGACCGGATGCTGGCCCAGATCGAGAAGGCCCGCGCCGAGGGCGGCACCGTCCATGGCGGCCAGACCGTGACCGACGGCGTGCCGCAGGGCGGCGCCTATGTCAGCCCCGCCCTGATCGAGATGCCGCAGCAGACCGACACCGTGCGCGAGGAAACCTTTGCCCCCATCCTCTATGTCATGGGCTATGACACGCTGGACGAGGCGCTGGCGATCCAGAACGACGTGCCGCAGGGCCTGTCCTCCTGCATCTTCACGCTGAACATGCGCGAGGCCGAGACCTTCCTCTCGGCCGCGGGTTCCGATTGCGGCATCGCCAATGTCAATATCGGCCCCTCGGGCGCCGAGATCGGCGGCGCCTTCGGCGGCGAAAAGGAAACCGGCGGCGGGCGCGAAAGCGGCTCGGACGCCTGGAAGGGCTATATGCGGCGCCAGACCAATACCATCAACTACGGCGCCACCCTGCCGCTGGCGCAGGGCGTGAAGTTCGACTTCTGATCCTTCGCGGTGCGGCTGGCATTTTGCCCGCCGCACCGATTTTTCGCCGAAAAATCGCTACACTTCGGGCGGTCTGTCTGGCGAAATCGGCAAGCCTGTCGCTTACCCTGAATCTCTCAAGACAGGTTCAGCGGACAGGAAATTCCCATGTCATTCAACAAGATCGCGGTTCTCGGCCTCGGCAAGGTCGGCCATCTGGCGGCCGAGCTGCTGGTGGAAAGCGGTTTTACCGTCACCGGCATCGACGCGCGCCCCACCGAGGCCGCCTTTGCCACGAAAACCGTGGATCTGAGCGACGCCGCCGCGCTGAAAGCCGCGCTGGCAGGGCAGGAGGCGGTGCTGTCCTGCCTGCCTTATCACCTGAATATCAGCGTCTCGACCGTCGCGCATGGGCTGGGCCTGCATTACTTCGACCTGACCGAGGACGTGCCGACAACGAAGCACATCCGCGAGCTTGCCGAGACCTCCAAGGGTCTTATGGCGCCGCAATGCGGCCTCGCCCCCGGTTTTGTCGGCATCGTCGCCGCCGATCTGGCGGGGCAGTTCGATACCGTGCGCTCGATCAAGCTGCGCGTCGGCGCCCTGCCGCAGAACCCCACCGGCCTGCTGGGCTATGCCTTCAACTGGTCGCCCGAAGGCGTGGTGAACGAATACCTCAACGATTGCGAGGTGATCGAGGAGGGGGTGCTGAAAACCGTTTCGGCAATGGAATGGCTGGAGACGATCTATATCGACGGCATGCAGCTGGAGGCCTTCACCACCTCGGGCGGCCTGGGCACCATGTGCGAAACCTATCTCGGCCGCATCGAGAACCTGGACTACAAGACCATGCGCTATCCGGGCCATGTGCAGCTGATGAACTTTTTCTTCCACGAACTCCTGATGCGCGAGAACCGCGCCGAGGCGGGCCGTATCCTGACCAATGCCAAGCCCCCGGTGGATGAGGATGTGGTCTATGTCCATGTCGCCGCCGAGGGCCGGGTCAACGGACAGATGCGCCGCAAGGAATTCGTGCGCAGCTATTACCCGATCGAGATCGGCGGCAAATCCCGCACCGCGATCGCCTGGACGACCTCGGCCTCGGTCGTGGGCGTGATCGAGATGGTGCGTGCCGGCGCCCTGCCGCAGCAAGGCTTCCTCAAGCAGGAGGATATTCCGCTGAAGCCCTATCTGGAAACCCGGACCGGGAATTATTACCAGATCGGCCACCGCGCGCGCCACGCCTGAACCTGATCCAGCGGAGCGGGGCCTGTCGGCCCCGCACGTCTTTTGCCTCGGCCGCGCCCGCCTTCGGCGGGGACGGCCTCAGGCGTTCTTGAGTATTTTTGCAAGAAGCAAAACCCGAAGGGGCGCGCCGTTTGGCCGCCCCTTTCTGCGTTCTGGCATTTGCTCCTTGCCCAAATACTCAAATGCCGCCGCTTGCCGCGGGCGCCCGGTCAGCGGGTGAAGGCGGATGCGGGCAGGCGCAGGATCAGGTTGGGATCCGGGCTGATCTGTTGCCAGATATCCCACAGGCTTTCATGGCCGACGCCGAAGAAATTGCCGTCGGTCTGGTCGAGCATGTCGGTGATGATCTGGAAATGCAGGTGGGGCGCCCAGCCGCCGTTTTCGGGCCAGTCGCCCAGATGGGCGATCACGCTGCCTGGGGCGACAATCTGGCCCGGCTGGCACAGAGAGGGGAGGCTGGCGCCGAGATGGCCGTAAAGCGTGCGGAAGCGGGTGCCGTTTGCCTCATGTTCCAGCATCAGCGTATGGCCGTAATCCAGCGGGTCGGCATTGTAGCTGACCGAGGCGACGCGACCGGGCAGCGGGGCATGGACCGGGGTGCCGGCAGGGGCGAAGACGTCGATGCCCAGATGGATCATCCGGCGTTCCGGGCTGGCGCGGTCGGCGAATTGGGCGGCGGTATAGACGCTGCGCTTTTCGCCATAGGGGCCAAGGCCGTAGCGCGCGCCCTGTGCGGCGAACCATTGGTCGAAGGCCGGGTCGGAATAGGCGGGCATGTCGGGCATCTGGCCGGCGGTCAGCAGCGCCATATGCGGGCTGGTCGCGATATCAGGGGCAAAGACCGGCGCCGGCGTCGTCATCGCAAGGTGGTCGGTCACGATCTGTGCGCCGCGCAGGGCGGGCAGGCCGGCTCCGCTGCGGATCACAGCGCGCAGCAGCCCCTGATCAACCGAGCGCAGGCGCGCAGCCTCCTCTGCCGGGCCAAGCGCGGCATAAAGGGCCGGCAGCAGGTCTTCGGCCTGGGCGGGGCCGAGGCCGGTGCCGGCCCGGCGCAGGCCGGCGTAAAGATCGCTTTGGCCGATCAGGCTGGCGGCGATGCGGGCGATGTCCATTCCGGTCTCCTATAGCTGGCGCCGCGCCCGCAGCGCCGCGCCGATGGTGCCATCGTCGAGATAATCCAGCTCTCCCCCGACCGGCACGCCCTGCGCCAGCGAGGAGAGCCGCACCCCGGTTCCGGCCAGGGCATCGGCGATGTAATGCGCGGTGGTCTGGCCATCGACCGTGGCATTGAGCGCAAGGATCACCTCGCGCGTGGTCTCGTCGCGCACACGGGTCACCAGTTGCGGGATGCGCAGATCCTCGGGGCGGATATTGTCGAGCGCGGAGAGCGTGCCCCCCAGCACATGATAGCGGCCCTTAAACACGCCCGCGCGTTCCATCGCCCAGAGGTCGGCGACATCTTCCACCACGCAGATCTCGCCCGTGGCGCGGCGCGGATCGGCGCAGATCGGGCACAGATCTTCGGTGCCGATATTGCCGCAACTGGCGCAGTCGCGGGCCGTTAGGGCGACATGCGCCATGGCCTGCGCCAGCGGCGCCATCAGCGGCCCGCGTTTGCGCAGCAATGCCAGCACCGCCCGGCGGGCCGAGCGCGGGCCGAGGCCCGGCAGGCGGGCCATCAGCGCGATCAGATCCTCGATATCGCCGGGGGCGGACATCAGAAGGGCAGTTTGAAATCGGGCGGCAGGCCAAGCCCTTCGGTCAGGCGGGCCATTTCCTGCTGACCGCGGGCCGCGGCTTTGGCCTGCGCGTCCTTGATCGCGGCGACGATCAGGTCTTCCACCACCTCTTTTTCCGAGGGCACCAGAATGGCCGGGTCGATCTCCAGCCCGGTCAATTCGCCCTTGGCGGTGCAGCGCGCCTTGACGAGGCCGGCGCCGGCCTCGCCCATTACCACGGTATTGGCCAGGGTTTCCTGCAATTCGGCCATCTTGGCCTGCATGTCCTGCGCGGCCTTCATCATCTTGGCCATGTCGCCCAGGCCACCGAGATTCTTGAACATGCGCGTCTCCTCAGTCTTCCTCGAAGGGATCCCATTCATCCTCGACCTCGGGCAGGGCCTGCACGGCGGCGGCCTGTGCCAAAGCCTCGGGGGTGCGGATTTCGGTGATCTTCGCGCCGGGAAAGCTGGCCAGAACCGCCTGCACCAGCGGGTTTTCCAGCGCCTCCGTCTCGGCCTGGCGGCGGTCGGCGTCGCGCAGTTCGGCCACGGTCGGCGCGCCGCCCGAGCCCACGACCGAGACCGCCCAGCGGCTGCCGGTCCAGCCTTGCAGGCGCTGCGCCAGCGTGGCGGCCAGATCGCGCGGGGCATTCGCGGCGGGTTCGAACTCGATCCGGCCGGGGGCGTATTTCGCCAGCCGCACATGGCTTTCCACGGCGAATAGCAGCGTCATGTCGCGCTTGTCGCGGATCAGGTCCAGCACATGATCGAAGGTGGCATAGACCTGAAGCCGGTCCTCGGCCATGGCCAGCGCGGCGCCCCCCTGCATCGTCGGGCCCATGGCGGGGCCGCGGGCGGGCGCCATCATGCGCGGCGCGGCATGGACCATGCCGCTACCACCGCCGCCCGCCGGCGCACCGCCCCCGCCCGGCTGCACCGGCGGCGGGCCGGATTGCAGGCGGCGCAGCAGCGCCTCGGGGTCGGGCAGATCGGCGACATGGGTCAGCCGGATCACCGCCATTTCGGCAGCCATCATGGCATTCGGCGCCAGCGCCACCTCCTCGATGGCCTTGAGCAGCATCTGCCACATGCGCGTCAGCACCCGCATCGGCAGGCGCCCCGCCATATCCAGCCCGCGCGCGCGTTCATCCGGCGGCACGGTCGGGTCTTCGGCGGCCTCGGGCGTGATCTTGATCACGGAAATCCAGTGCGTGATCTCGGCCAGGTCGCGCAGGACCGCCATCGGGTCGGCGCCGTCGGAATATTGCGCGGCAAGTTCGGCCAGCGCCTCGGGGGCGGCACCCCGCAGGATCATGTCGAACAGATCGAGCGTGCGGCCCCGGTCGGCCAGGCCGAGCATGGCGCGCACCTGATCGGCCGTCGTCTCGCCCGCGCCATGGGCAATCGCCTGATCCAGCAGGCTCATGGCGTCGCGGACCGACCCTTCGGCGGCGCGGGTGATCAGCGCCATCGCGTCGGGGGCAAGCTGCGCGCCCTCCAGCCCTGCGATGCGCGCCAGATGCGCCATCATCACCTCGGGTTCGATCCGTTTCAGGTCGAACCGCTGGCAGCGTGACAGGACGGTGACCGGCACCTTGCGGATCTCGGTCGTGGCAAAGATGAATTTCACATGGGCCGGCGGTTCCTCCAGCGTCTTGAGCAGCGCGTTGAACGCGCTGGTCGAGAGCATGTGAACCTCGTCGATGATGTAGATCTTGTAGCGCGCGCTGGCGGCCCGGTAATGCACGCTGTCGATGATTTCGCGGATGTCGCCCACGCCGGTGCGGCTGGCGGCGTCCATCTCCATCACATCGACATGGCGGCCCTCGGCGATGGCCTTGCACTGGTCGCAGACCAGACAGGGTTCGGTCGTCGGCCCGCCCTGGCCATCGGGGCCGATGCAGTTCAGCCCCTTGGCGATGATGCGGGCGGTGGTGGTCTTGCCCACGCCGCGCACCCCGGTCATCACGAAGGCATGCGCGATCCGGTCCGCCGCGAAGGCGTTTTTCAGCGTGCGCACCATCGCCTCTTGCCCGATCAGATCGGCAAAGGTGGCGGGGCGATATTTGCGGGCCAGAACCTGATAGCCCTGCGCTTCGGTCTCGGACATGCGTATTCCCGGATTCTTGCCGTGCCAACCTAAGCATTGGCGGGGGCTTCGTCCACCCGCCGCCTTGCGCGTCGTCGCGGCTCAGGCCGGTTTCGGGCGGCGGCTGGCCAGTGCCACGCCAAAGGCCGACAGCGCCATGCCCGCCCAGGCGGCCGGCGGCATCGCCTCGCCCAGCAGGGGCCAGGCAAACAGCGCGGCGAAGGCCGGCACCAGATAGAACAGGGCGGAAACGCGGCTGACCTCTCCCGCGCGGATCATCGCCAGCAAAAGCGACATGGCGAGCAGCGAATTGCCGATCACCAGATACACCATGATCCAGACGAATTCGGCGTTCCAGTCCAGCCGGGTTTCCTCGGTCAGCAGGGCCAGCGGCACGGTAAAGCCGGCGCCGACCGCATATTGGATCAGGTTCGAGGTGACGGGATGATGGCTGACGCCAAAGCGTTTCTCATAGAGCGTGCCGCCCGTCATCCCCAGCAGAGCCAGCACCGTCAGGGCGATGCCCAGCGGCGGTTCGGCCTGCACCGATCCGCGCGACAGGATCACGATGATCGCCCCGGCCAGCCCCGCGCCCAGCCCCAGCCAGACACGGCGGCCCACCGGCTCGGCCACGAAATGCGGGGCGACCAGGGCGACCAGCACGGGTTGCAGGCAGACGATGATGGCCACCCCTGCCGCCGACATGCCGATCTTGAAGGCGACGTAACACAGGCCGAAATAGCCGACCTGGATCAGAAACCCCACCAGCGCCACATCCGCCCAGGCGCGCGGAGTGCGAGGCATCGCCGGCCGCAGAATCAGCGCGACCGGCGCCAGCACCGCCAGAACCAGACTGTAGCGTAGCGCCAGCAGCGTGAGGGGCGGCGCATGGGCAAGGCCCAGCTTGGCGATGGCGAAGCCCGCCGACCACAGGATCAGAAAGATGGCGGGCGCGGCGATCAGCCAGAGGGGGCGGTGCGGTGTCATGGCGCGACTATCGCCGCCTTTCGCCGGCCGGGCCGCGTCAGACCCGACAAGGATGTGTCGCTTTTACGCAGCTGCCCTGTGCCGTCAGGCGGGACATTGCGGCGCTGACGCTGGGCTGACGCTGGCTTTGGCAAGGTGGATGAAAGGCCCGTGACGGGGCCGCTTCCACACGAAGGACCGACAGCCATGACCCGCCGGATCGCCCAGGATGACCTGCTTCACAGCACCGCCGCCGATTGGCGCGATGCCGACAATGTCGATCTTCTGGCGCGCTGGCAGCCGATGACCGACTGGATGGATGCCCGCCTTGCCGAAGGGCTGGATGCCGGCTGCAAGTCGAACTCGGCCCGGATCGGGCCGCATGTCGTGGGGCGCGACCGGGCGGGGCGCGGGCTTTCGGGCCTCAATCTCGCGATGCAGGACGCGCTGTCGCTGGCCTCGCATCCGCAGATCCTGACGGCGGCCTCGGCGGCGGCGCGGCGTTTTGGCGTGCATGCGGCGGGGCCGGCGGCGCAGATGGGCCTGTCAACCCTGACCGCGATGCTGGAGGACCGCCTGTCGATGTTCCTCGGCTGCGAGGATGCGACGGTTTTCGCAAGCGGCTGGCTGGCGGGCTATGGCGCTGTCACGACGCTGGTGCGCGAGGGCGATCATGTGCTGATCGACCGCTGCACCCGGTCTTGCCTGCAAGACGGCGCCCGGGCCTCCGGCGCGCGGCTTCATCCCGTGCCGCATCGGGGTGAGGGCACCATCGCGGATCGCCTGGAACGCCTGCGCGACGAGGATCCGCAGGCCGGCATTCTGGTGGTTGTTTCGGCCATGGCCCCCTGCGAGAGCGAGGCCGCCGATTTGGAGCGCCTGCAACGCCTGTGCAAGCGCCATGCCGCCACGTTGATGGTGGATGTGACGCATGATCTGGGCATTCTGGGCCAGACCGGGCGGGGCGTGCTGGAAATGCAGCAGATGCTGGGCAAGGTGGATGTGGTTCTGGGCAGTTTCGCCCGGGTCTTTGCGTCGAATGGCGGCTTTGTCGCCTCCAGCCATCCGGCGCTGAAGCTGGCGCTGCGACTGGGCAGCAGCACGCAGGCCGATACCACGGCGCTATCGCCCGTGCAGGCGGCGGTGGCGCTGGCCGCGCTGGACATCATCACCAATCAGGAAGGCGCCGAGCGCCGCGCCCGGCTGATCGACAATGCCCGCCGGCTGCGGCAGGGGCTGGATGCGGCGGGTTTCCGCAGTTCGGGCCAGCCCGGCGCGGTGATCTCGGTGCCGCTCGGCCGGGTGGGACCGGCGCGGCGACTGACCGCCGACTTGCTGGCCCATGGCGTGCTGGTCAACCTTGAGGAAGGGCTGGACGATCCCGGCGATGCCTGCTGGCGGCTCAAGCCGATGGCCGATCATTCGCCCGAGGATATCGACACCTTCATTTCGGTGCTGACCGCCGCGCGCGATCGCCTGATCGCGGCCGATGAAAGCAGCTACCGCGCCCGTTACGCGGTGGCCTGACCCTATTCCCGAGTGTCTGAAGTGCGAGTTGCGGCCAGGGCGCCGCGGGCGAATCATGCGCGTCCGCCCGGTGCCCGCGCCGATCTGCATCCCGTGTTGCGGTGCTTTCGCCCTTTGGGTGGACCCGCGATTGCGGGCCGCGCCCGCTTCGGTTCCCCTCCCGAGGCGGGCGCCTGGCATTCCGCGCCCCTGCCGGGCGGCTGTAGGGCGCTAAGCCTGCCGAGGTGCTGAATATTCAAGCATCTCGCGCGCAGGTTTTGCGCCCTGCGCGCCAATCGCGCATGGACGCAACCGCCCGCCTGTTCTATCCCTGAGAACAGGGAACAGGACATTGGGGCAAGGGAGTGCATGGCCGCAGGCTATGGGTATCGAATCCTGGACAGGTTCAGCCTGTCGCGGGACGACGCCGAAATTCCGGCGCGCGGGCAGAAGCACAAGGCGATCCTCGCCTGGTTCTGCCTGACCGGTGCCGGCACGATTGGGCGCGACAAGATGGCCGACCTGCTCTGGTCCGATTCCGGTGCCGACAAGGCGCGCGGTTCGCTGCGCAACACCCTGCATGTGCTGGCCAGGGACGCCCAGCCGCATGAGCTTTTCGTATCGGGGCGCAGCGATCTGCGCAGCCTGATCGGCGCCCCCCCCGACGAGATCGAGCGCGATCTGGCCGATTGGGATGCCGGGCACACCGCGCCCTTGGCCGCGCGGTCGCTGACCGATGCCGACATGCGCTTTGCCGCCGATCTCTGGGGGCTGGATCCGGTCTTTGACGCCTTTCTGGCCGAACGGCGCGCGACCTGGCTGACGCAGACCGCGCTGGCGCTGCGCAGCCGGCTGATCCAGGCCACCGCCCCCTCGGCCCGGCGCATTCTGGCCGAACGCCTGCGCGAGCTGGAACCGCAGGACGAAGAGGCGACCCGCGCCCTGATGCGGATCGAGATCGCGGCGGGCAACAATGCGGCGGCGCTGGATCATTACCGCCGGCTCTGGGATGTGCTGGACGAGGAATTCGACATCGAACCCTCGCAGGAGACCCAGGCCCTTGCCGTCGCGGTCAAGATGGCCGGCGGCCCCCCCGCCCCGCCCGAGACCGATCCGGGCGCCGGGGCCGAACGGATCACCATCTTTCTGCACCCCTTCGCCTTTGGCGCCGTGCCCGACGATATCCAGATCCTCGTGACCTCGGTGCAGGCCGAACTTTCGGCCGCGCTGTTCGCGGTCGAGGATTGGGTGACGATCGAAGCGATGCCGGGCATCGACCTGCCGCGCCGCGCCGGTCATTACGAATTGCGTGGCACCCTCTCGCCGGGGCTGGAGGAGATGCGGCTGATCCTCACGCTGAAGGATCTGGCCTCGGGCACGATCATCTGGACCTGGCCGCTGAGCCTGCACCCGGATGAATGGCTGCGCAATTCCGGCTTTGCCGTGCAGCGCATGGCGATCCGCCTGACCGGCAAGCTTGAGGCGCATTACATTTCGCGCATTGGCGATTATCGCGACGAGGAGCTTGCCGATTTCCGCAAGCTGATGCGGGCGCGCTGGCTGATGCGCGACTGGTCTGCCGATGCCGACCGCCGGGCCGAGGCCTTGTTGCGGTCGGTCGCCTCGGCGGGGGAGCTGGGCATCCGCGCGCGGGTCGGCCTGGCCGAGATCCTCAATAGCCGCGAGCTGATCTTTCCGGGGCTGGGGCCGGTGCATGCCGGCGTGCCCGAGGCGCTGGAAATCGGGCGCCACTGCACCGAGGCCGCGCCCGACCGGGGCGATGCCTGGCTGGCCTATGGCTGGAGTTCGATCCTGTGCGACGATGTGGAAACCGCCGGTCAGGCGGCGGGCATCGTGGCGGATCTGTCGCAAAGCAACCCCCGCCGCCTGTCCGGCGCGGCCGAGATGATGGCGCTGTCGGGGCAGGTCGCCCGGGCGGTGCGGCTGGCCGATGCGGCGGCGCGGCTGGATGCCGGGGTCTGCCGTGTGTCGCTGGGCTATCGCGTGCCGGTCGCCTTTCTGAACGGCGATTATGCGGCGGCGATGGATCTGGCGGAACGGTCGGGCGGGCCGATCCCCTTTACCTATGCCTATGCCGCCGCCGCCGCGCATCTTGCACGAGAGCCGCTGCGCGCGCGGTCATTCTGGACGCGGTTCTGTGCCGATCTGAACCGGCGCTGGCAGGGCAGCGCCCCGCCATGCCCCTTGCAATGGTTCCTGGCCGCCAGTTCGATGCGGCGTGGCCATGGCCTCGACCTTGTGGCCGAGGCCCTGTCCGCGCTGGACGATCAGCGGCAGGAACGCGTGGTGTAATCGCCGACATTTGCCCAGACGAACTGCATCGACGACATCTCGCCTTCGAAATAGGGTTCGATATAGGGCATGTTGTCAAAGCGCGTGCCGGCGGCATCATGTTCCAGCGCGAGATCTTCCTTGGCGGCGATGTTATGCGGCTCGGGCAGGCGGATATTGACGTGATCGGCGGTGTTGTGAAACAGCCGCATCTTGGCGCCACGCCGCACATTGCGGACCTCCAGCACCGTCTCCACCGCCCAGATGCCCAGCGGATCGGCCGAACCGTCCCCCTCCAGCGGGGTGAAGGTGACGGCGAACTTGTCGCCCGCGACCGGCGCATCGGGGATATCGGGCGACCGTTCGATCCGGCCGGTTTCCGAGGTCAGCGTGCCGGCATGGGCGCGGGCATAATTGCCCAGCAGCGTCACGAACCCCTCGACCGTGGTCGGCAGCGCGGATTCGGGCTGGCGGGTCAGCGCGATCATGAAGGCGCCGGTCAGGGTAAAGTTGATGGTTTCGTATTTCACATCGGCCGGGATCGGGGTGTCGGGGGTCATTCAGGCAGTCTCCCTTGGGTTCTGGATGGGCCAGATCCGGGGCTGAATCTCAGGCGCTCAGCTTGCGGATCAGGTCGGGCATCGACACGGGCAACTCATACCCCGCCCGTATGGGGGCTGCCGGCAGCGCGGCCTCGGAAGCCGCGAGGGCCGCATGGATCGAGGCCATGAGGATACCCGACCCAAGCGCGCCCAGACTTGCGCCATTGCCATAACCTTCGGCCTGTGGCCCCGCGCCCGCCTCTGCCAGCACATACAGATAGAGCGGGGGATCTTCGATCAGATGGCGCTGCGGGGCAAGCCCCGCCTGCGCATAAAACCGCTGGATCACCCCGCGCCGCCCCCGTGCCGTCCAAAGCCGCCAGTCGGGAAAGCTGCCCTGCCAGCGCGGCGCCAGCCGCTTGGCCAGCACGCTGACCCGTTGCAGCCCGCCATCCACGCTGCGCGCGAGGTCACGCAGGCACAGGTCATTGTCGCTGCTGGCCAGCGCGGAATGGATCTCCAGCCGGTCGGGCAGCGCATAATCCGACCCGAACATCGCCGCCACGCCCCCCCCAAGCGCCAGCGCATGTTGCGGCGGGTGGGCGGGGTCGAGGTCAAAGAAATTGCGCCAGTCGATGCGCCAGAAATTCTCGCTGCCCGGGCGGCGGCGGCGCTCTTCGATATCGTCGATGCCGGCCAGTAGATCGGCGGTGGCGACGGTATCGCGGTTCATGCGGTACTGGCTGCGCACCATCCAGTGCCCGAAGCGCATCACCGCATGGGTCAGCTCCACCGGAATGGCGGCGGCACCGCGCCGGTCGGGGCGGGTGCCGGTCATGCCGGGCAGGCACAGGCGCGGCAGGTAATCGCGGCGCAGGATGTTGTGCCAGGACCGCACCGTGCGCAGCCGCGCGGTCAGCCGAGCCGTCGCCGGATCGGTCCCCGCATCCAGCAGGCCCGCCTCGATCCGCTGCGCAAGCAGGATGAACAGCGCGCAAAGCTGCGCGATCATCGGGTTGTCGTCATTTCGCGCGTCCGCCACCGCGCCCAGGCTGCGCTTTGCCCGCCCCTGCCGCCGCAGCCGGGGCAGATCGACCGAGACGAAGGGAAAGCCGGGCGTCGGCGTCGGAAACCGCCACAGCGCCGGCCCCGCCGACCGGGCCGCGACTGGCCCCAGCAGCGATTCCAGTTGCAGGGGCTGGCCCCGCCGCGCCGAGGGTTGCGCCACCGCCTGCGCAACGCCATTCAGCGGGTAGTCGAACACCCCCTCCGATGCGCCGCAAAGATCATGCGCCAGCAATTGCCCCAGATAGGTATAGCCCGCCGGGATCGGGCTTTCCTCCTTGGCCGGCTTGACCAGACAGTCGGCGATCGGCACCAGTTCGCGCACCGATTGCAGCAGACCGCCGCCCCCGCAATGCAGCGCGTTCTGCGCCGTGGCGCGGTGCGGGCAGCCGAAGTTCCGGCGGTCGTCGGGCAGGCTGCGGGCGGGAAGGCGGGCCTGCGCCGGATCGGCCCGCCAGTCGAGATAGGGGGAATCGTCCTTGGGAACCATCGCAAATACCACATGTCGATCCCGGCACGCCGGGCATTGAAAAAGGATCACGAGGAAATCAGGCAACGCTGTGCGTCCAGTCTGGCGCAGCGAACGTCAGCGCAGCGTCATTGCCCGCGCGCGGGTGGCGACAGGGGCGGGGCCGGGGCCAGCGCCTGCCGCGCCAGCGGCCAGCCGGGGCAGATGCAGCGCGCCGCCGGCAGCCCAAGGGTCGGGTGGCTCAGATCGGCAAAGCCGCAGTCCAGCCCCGCCGCCCGCATCCGGGCGATCAGCTCGGGCAGGTCGGCCGGGGGATCGGCCTCGGTCGGCGCGCAGCTGCGGGGCAGGCGGGCGCGCAGGCCCTGGTCGCGGTGGTCACGCTCGGCCTCATCGGGGTGCCGGGGCGGCAAGAGCCAGGCCAGTTCGGCCTGACACATCTCGCGCAGCGCGGCGCCGGCGGCGCGGGCGGGGTCGGGATGGGCGGCGCTGCCCATCGACTGCCGCGCGCCATCGGCATCGGCACTGACGGCCAGCCGGATCGCCAGCCCGGGCAAGAGCGGCAGCGCGAACAGCCGGGTGATGCGTTCATGGCCGGCCCCAAGGCGCAGGCGCCGCAGATCGGGCGCCGCGTCGGCACGGATCGCCAGCCGCCCCTGCCACCACAGCGCCAGCGCCGCGCGCTCGGCCCTTTCGCAAAAGGCGGCGGCGCGGGCAGCCTCGGGCGTGGGGCCGGCGGCGCACCCCTCGCTGCCCGGGCCATCGGCGCCCGGCACCGCGCGGGCATCCGCGCAGAGGATCCGTCCCCCCGCCGAAACCAGCACGGGCGCCGGATGCGCCGCCGCGCAGATCGCCAGGCTTTCGCCCAGTTCCCCCAGGGCGCGACGGCGGGCCTCGGCCTGGGTCTGCCCGATCCCCGCCGCGCGCGGATCGAGGATCGGCGCCGCGCCCTGCCAGCGCGCCAGAACCAGCACCAGCCCCGGCGCCCAGGGCGGGCGCAAGGCGCGCAGGTCGGCCTCGGCGGCCAGGGCCTCGAAGGCGGGGGAAAGCGGCGCGTCCATCGCCCCATGCAAGGCCGCCCCCGCCCGGATTGCAAGCCCCTTTGCCGGAAAGCGCTTGGCGGGAATCGCCGGCCGACCTAGCCTTGCCCCGTTCCGGGACCGGAGAAGCGATGTCTTTCCTGCGCCTTGCCCTGCGCCTTTGCGGTGCTGTTCTGCTGTTGGTCACGCTGGCGGCGCCGGCCCTTGCGGGGCAACGGCTCGCGCTGGTGATCGGGATCGACGATTATGCCGCGCTGAGCGATCTGCAAAAGGCGCGCAACGACGCCACCGCCATTGCCGCGCTGCTGGAGCGAGAGGGCTTTGCCGCGACGCTGCTGCTTGACGCCGACCGGCGCGCCATCGGGCGGGCGGTGTCGGCGGTCGCGGCGCGGCTGGGGCCGGGCGACGAGGTGCTGTTCTATTTCGCGGGCCATGGCGTGCAGATCGCCGGGCGCAATTATCTCATCCCCGCCGATGCCCCCGCTGTCGGCCCCGAGGACGAGGCCTTTCTGACCTCGGAAAGCATTGCCGTCGATCAGGTGCTGGAGACGTTTCAGGCGCGCGGCACGCGGGTGGCGGTGCTGATCCTCGATGCCTGCCGCGACAACCCGTTTCCGCGCAATGCGACGCGCGCGGTCGGGTCGGGGCGGGGGCTGGCGCCCGCCAACCCGACCGAGGGCGCCTTCATCCTGTATTCCGCCGGGTCGGGGCAGACCGCGCTGGACCGGCTGGGCGATGGCGATGCCAACCCCAATTCGGTCTTTACCCGCACCCTGCTGCCGCTGCTGGCCCAGCCGGGGCGCCCCTTGCAGGATATCGCCCGCGCCCTGCGCGCCGAGGTGGAGGCCCAGGCCGCCCGTATCGGCCATGACCAGCGCCCGGCCTATTACGATGAACTGACCGGCGATTATGTGCTGCGCGCCGGCGCGGCCCCCAGCCCGCAGGCGGCGGCGCCGGATGAACCCTGCACTGCCGCCCGCCGCGAATGGGACGGCATCGCCGTCGAGAAAGACCCCGCCCTGCTGCGCGCCTTTGCGGTGCTGCATTTCGCCTGCGAGCCGTTCCGCCGCGCCGCCCTGGATCGTGCCGCGATGCTGGAGCGGGTGGCGCCCCAGCCGCAGCCCCAACCCCAGCTTCAAACGCGCGCCGACCCCGCGCCCGCCGATCCGCCGGCGGCGGGGCCGACCTGGCGGGTGCGCCCCGATGTGTCGGACGGGTTTCTGAACCTGCGCAGCGGCCCCGGCACCCGCCATCCGGTGCTGATGCGGTTGGATGCGGGCACCGGGGGCCTGCGGCTGGGCAGCTGTCGGGCACCGGATTCGGGGCAAAGCCGGCTTGACTGGTGCCAGGTCGCCCTGCGCGGCCGCGAAGGCTGGGTCTGGAGCGGCGGGATCGAGCGCGACTGACGAAAACGCTTCGTTCCCCGGGCGATTCGGCCCTATGCTGCGGCATTCTTGCAGGAATTTTCGCGATGATTTCAGACCCTGTCGAAACTGCGGCCCGGCCGGTGGATGGCGTGGTGATCGGCCTGTTCCTGGGCTTTCAGGACGCGGCGCCGCTGGTCGTCTTTCCCGGCAATGCCGCAGATCATGCGATCCCCGCGCGCAGCCTGGCGCGGCTTGGCCCCGAGGATGCGGGATCCGAGGTCGCGCTGCTGTTCGAGGACGGGCGCCGCGACCGGCCGCTGATCGTGGGTCGTGTCGTAGAACCCGTGCGCGCGCCCGATGCCGCCCGGGTGGTGCATGATGGCGAATGCCTGCGCCTGACCGCGCAGGAACGGATCGAACTGCGCGTCGGCCGTGCCTCGATCATTCTGGAAAAAGACGGCCATATCACCATTCGCGGCACCTATCTGGTCAGCCATGCCTCGGCGTCGAACCGCATTCGCGGCGGCTCGATCAACCTGAACTGACCCGCGATGGCCGCCCCCGTCCTGCCGCTGATCCTGCGCCAGCATGCCGAACAGGCGGCCTTTCTCTGGACGGTCTATGACCGCGCGCGGCTGTTTCCCGACGAAAACCCCGAGATGGACGATCTGCGCATCGCCCGCCTGCTGGAGCGGCTGGAGGCGCATCTGGACGGGCTGCGCATCGCCGGCGACGAGGGCCGCGCCATCGCCGAGGCCCGCTATCAGGATTACCCCGAGGCGGGCGAGCTGTTCGTGCTGCGCATGCTGCAACCCGGCGCCGAAAACCATCGGATTGCCGATCTCGATCTGGGCCGGGTGCGCGACTATCTGGCGGCAAAGCTGGGCGCGGGTCAGCCGTAGCTGTAGCGCAGCCAGATCTCGCCATCATGGCGGATGACCGAGGGGCCGCCGGCAAAAGCGGCATAGCGGCCGGCGGTGCGGATGCCGTGGGCGATGAACGTATCCCGCACGATCTCAATGCCGTTATCGGTCAGGCGCCCCACACCGGCCTCGCCGCATGCCAGCCAGACTTCATCGCCGTAGCGCGCCATCTCGTAAAGATCATGAGCTGTCGCGGTCAGGTCGGCCCAGTCCTCACCTGCGCCCCGAAACAGCGCGCCGTTGTCGCCGCAGACCAGATAGCCCGCGCCGTCACGCAGAAGGTCCTGAAAGGTTGCGTCGGTGGGCAGGTCCACGCGGCGGCCTGGCCCTTCGCCTCGCCAGAGCCATAGGGCCCCTTCATCCCCCGCCGCCGCGAAATCCTGCGCGCCTTGCCCAGCCAGCGCGTTGATCCAAATACCCAGATCCGGTGCCATTGCGCGCCAGCCCCTAGCGTCCAGCCGGTAGACCCGCCCACCAGTGCCGCCGGTGATGACCGTGCCATCGGGCAGGCAGGCAATCGCGCGCAGCCCGTCGGGGGCGACCGGGGTTACGCGCCAGGTGCCGCTGGCATTGTCATGCACATGACCATCGGCATCGCAGGCATAGACCGCCCCGTCCGGCCCCTGCGCCAATGCGGTGATCCAGAATTGCCCTTCATAGGCGGCCTCGGCCGGGCCACCTTCGGCGGGGCGGGCAATATCGGGGATCTCCGACAGCATGGTATAGAAATCCTCGCCATCCGTCGCCGTGAGGTTCACGAGGATCTGGCCGCCGGGATGCAAAAGCAGGCCGGTCACGGTCCAATCGGCGTCATCGCTCATCGCTCTCTCCTTGTCATGCCGAACCCGATGTTATCTTTGGAGCTTTGGGCTTGAATTTGCCGGAGCCCGGGCAGCGCACCTGGGTATTTTCACCTGTCTTCTTGTCCATCTTCGGGAGGAAGAAAGCATCGCAGACCATGCGCAGGCATTCGATGGCAGGATGTTCCTTGCCATCGGGGGAATCCGCGATGGCGGGCTTGGCCTTTTTCATCGCTTCCATATTGCCATCGCGGGCCTGCTTGTAGGTCGGGTTCTTGCCGCTGGCGCGCTGTTTTCTGGTCCATTCCTTCTGGGCCTGGGTCTTGCGCCCGTGTTGGGTTTTTTTGTTCGTCGCATCATTCAGGCAGACGCAGGGCGCCTCGTTCAACTGGTAATCCGGCACCGAGGAGATCCCTCCGGCGGCGTTGCGGCTGTTCATGAAACAGGCATTCTGGATGATGTGATCGGATTGCTGGCCGGTTTTGCATTCCTTGCCCGCATGTTTGTAGGCATGCACCTTCATCCCGTGTTCGGCGAGAATCTTGGCGCAGCTGATGCCCCCCACCGACAGTTTGGCGATCTCGGGCCAGGGCGGGGCATTGCCGGCGGGCGAGGCATGGTTATGGGTCGCGAGGTCGGTCATGCGGATGACCGGCTCGCCCTCGAATTTCACGTCGCCCGACCAGCTGTTGAAATATTTCTTGCCGGTATTCTTGGAGGTGATGATGCCCTTCTTGGGCGCGCAGCCGGCCTCGGTGCCGCTGGTCTTGGATTCGTCGGACTTGTTCTTGATGTTCACGGGCTTGCCCGCGATCATCACCGTCGCCGTGCCGTTTTCGGTATCCGAGGCCATGCCGAAGGACGGGTAGGGGATCGGCACGCCGGGCGGCGTGGCGGGGGTCTGCGGCGGGGTGAAACAGGTATCGGGAAAGGCCGCGATGGTCTTGGCATCCACCGCCTTGCCCGAGATCTCCAGCCCGTTGGCATAGACATTGGTCATGCGGGCGCCCTCCGGTCTGCCGGGCGCACCTCATGCAGCACGCAGGCCCCGCAGGCGCCGTCATCGCCCGATCCCTCGATCAGCACCGGGCTGCCGGGGGCATAGGCCTTGCGGCTGGCGGCCAGCGCCATGGCCAGCATCGCCGGCACCACGGCGGCCCCGATATTGCCCAGACTTTCCGCCGGGCTCCACAAATCCTGAAACGGGGTGCGGCCGCGTTCCAGTCGCAGGCTCGCCAGCGCGGCCTGCTTGAAGAAATACTGTTCCCCGATCAGGTCCGAGATGCGGTATTCCACATGCGCCAGATCGACATTGGCCTCGGTCAGCGCCTGGCGATAGGCCTCGGTCATGCCATCGCCGCGCAGGGGCAGGGGGGCGCCATCCTCGCCCAGCGTGTTATGGGCATGTGCCACCTCACGCGCGAGGCCAAGGCCGGTCAGCCGCAGGGGGCCGACGCCGGCGCGGCACAGCACCGCCGCCGCCGCCTCGCCCGGGACGAAACCGTCGGCGATGCCGGGGGCCATCAGGCGCGCGTGATCCAGGTAATGCGCGATGCTGCGCGCGGTCAGGTAGCTGTCCACCCCCAGGATCATCACCTGCGCCGCGCCGCCGGCGATCATGCGCCGCGCCCGTTGCAGCGCGACAAAGCCCGACGGCCGCCCATGCGCGATGACATGAACCGAAGGCGCGGCCGGCAGGGCCAGGATCTCGGCCAGCAGCCGGGCAAAGGCGGCAGGATCCGGGATGGGGCGACCCGGGCGCCCCTCTTCGGCCAGGCACAACAGCAGCGGCGTGCCCGCGGCGGCGTCGCCCTTGCCCTGCATCACATCCGACAGCGCGCCGGCCGCCAGATGCGCCAGCCGCCGCATGCCGATCCAGTTGCGCGGCAGCGGCACCGGCGCCCCGATCAGCCAGTTGCCATCGCCCCCCATGAAGCGCGTTTCGGCAAAGCCGTCCAGCCGCCCGCGCATCGCCGCACAGGCCGAGGCCGCGTCCAGCCCGACCGCCGTCACCAGCCCCGCCGCAGCGATATGGAGCGGCAGGTTCATGGCAGCGGTTCCTCCGGCGCGTCTTCTTCGGTCGCGACCGCGCGCAGATAGTCGCGCCCTTCGGCCCGGGCGCGCAGCATGGCAGGGGTGGGCGGGCCGATCCAGGCCTCGGTCCATTCGGCCAGCGTGCGGCGGATCGGCGCCCAGGTGCGCCAGACCAGCATGAAGACCCGTGCCTCGGTGTCAAAGATCAGCGTATCGGGCAAAAGCACCGCCTCATGCGCGATGTCGCGGCCGCGCAGCAGGGTGACGGGCAGGCGGGTCTCGGGCAGGCGGAATTCCTCGCGCCCTGCCGGCGTCAGGCCCACGACCACCACGGGGGTCATCGGCGCGGGCGGGTCGATCTGCTGATCCTCGGGCGCCATCTGGTAATAGCGTTCGTCGAAATCGGCGGGCAGGAAGGGGAACACATTGTCCTTCCAATGGTCGTCATAGGTGCCGGCATGGCGCGCCCGCGCCGGCCAGGCCCGCCCGATCGGGCCAAGCGCCATGGGCCGATGCGCGCCAAAGGGCGAGGTGACGGGATCGTCCACCGCCTCGGTATTGGGCAGGGCCAGCCCGTCGATCTGCGCGCCGGGCGACAGGGTTGCAAAGCCCAGACCCACCGGATTGTCGGCAAAGACCGGCGGCGCCGGATCGTCGGGGCGCGCGCGGTCGGGGCCGCCAAAGGCCGTGTCATAGGAAAACGGCTGGCGGGTAAAGGGATGGGGGCGGGTCGCGGTGATCGCGGGGCCCAGCACGCGCCATTGCCGCGGCCCCACCACATCGAACTGCTTTACCCACTGGCCCACCCGCAGCCCCACGCGCACCCGTTCGGCCGGGCGCCCGCCGGGGGCATGTGCGGCACCCTGCGCCACCACATCGCAGCGCGCCTTGCGAAAGGCGAAGTCTGTTTCCCACAGCGTCGCGGAAAAGCCCGGCGCGCCGGTCGCCTCATCCGCCATCACCAGCGGGCGCTGCGGATCCAGCAGCCCGGGTGCAGCGCCGGGCTGGTCGGGGAAGGCGAAGCTGCCCTTGATCACCAGCGAGACAAATTCCCGCCCCGCCACATCCATGCCCATTGTCATCTGATGCACGAAGCGCGTCTGGTTATGGACCTGCATCTTGCCGCGCCTCCGCTGGCCGACCCCTTTCAGGCAAAGTCATAGGCAAAACCGTCCGTCGTGCCGGTGACGGTGACACGGGTCAGCGGGCTGCCCTCCAGCTTGCGGTTCAGCACCTGCCGGCTGAGTTCGGGCAGCAGCGTGTTGGTCAGGATCGCGTCGATCATCCGTCCGCCGCTTTCGATCTCGGTGCAGCGCGCCTTGATCTGATCCATCACGCCCTCGCCGATCACCAGTTCGGCGTCATGCCCGGCCATCAGCCGCCGCGCGATGCCGCGCAGCTTGTGCCCGGCAATCGTCTCGATCATCGCATCCGACAGCGGATAATAGGGGATGGTGACGATCCGCCCCAGCAGGGCGGCGGGGAACACATCCAGCAGCGGCGGGCGCAGCGCGGCGGTCAGATCCTCCAGATCCGCGCCGGTCTTGCCGCTGTCGGTCATGGTCATGATCTCGTCCGAGCCGACATTGGAGGTCAGCAGGATCAGCGTGTTCTTGAAGTCGATCCGCCGGCCCTCGCTGTCATCCATCATCCCCTTGTCAAAGACCTGGAAAAAGATCTCATGCACATCGGGATGGGCCTTTTCCACCTCATCGAGCAGGATCACCGAATAGGGCTTGCGCCGCACCGCCTCGGTCAGGATGCCGCCCTTGCCATAGCCGACATAGCCGGGCGGCGCGCCCTTGAGGGTGGAGACGGTATGCGCCTCCTGAAATTCGCTCATGTTGATGGAAATCAGGTTCTGTTCCCCGCCGAACAGGGTTTCGGCCAGCGCCAGCGCGGTTTCGGTCTTGCCCACGCCCGAGGGGCCGCAGAGCATGAACACCCCCACCGGCTTTTCCGGGGCGCCAAGGCCCGCGAGGCTGGTCTGGATGCGGTTCGCGATCATGCCCATGGCGTGATCCTGCCCGACCACCCGTTCCGCCAGAATGCTGGCCAGCGTCAGCGCGCGTTCGGTCTGGCTGGCCAGCATCCGCCCCATGGGAATGCCGGTCCAGTCCTGCACGACCGACCCGACCGCCAGCCGATCGACCGAAGGCAGGATCAGCGGGCGTTCGCCCTGAAGCGCCGCAAGCTCCGCAGTCAGCGCGCGCAGCCGGTCAAGCGCGATGGCGCGTTCGGCCTCGGTCATGCGCGGGGCCGGGGCATCTTCGGCGGCATCGACCCCAGCGGGCGGTTCGCCCGTGTCCTCGGGCAGTTCGGCGGTGTCATCGACCGCCAGCCCCTCGCCGCGCAGCGTGGCACGCAGCGACAGCACCTCGTCCACCAGCCCGCGCTCGGCCTCCCAGCGGGCCTTCGCGGCCTCCAGTTCCGTCGCGGCCGCGGCCAGCGCGGCGGTCACCGCGGCGCGGCGGTCCTCCACCTCCATGCCCACGGCGGCCTCGCGCGCGATGATCGCGGCCTCCACCTCCAGCGCTTGCTGGCGGCGCTCGATATCCTCGACCTCGGCGGGGGTGGCGTGCTGGCTGACGGCCACGCGGGCGCAGACGGTATCCAGCAGGCTGATCGCCTTGTCGGGCAATTGCCGGGCCGGGATATAGCGGTGCGACAGGCGGACGGCGGCGTCGATCGCCTCGTCCAGGATTTCCACCCGGTGATGTTTCTCCAGCACCCCGGCCACGCCGCGCAGCATGCGGATCGCGGCCTCCTCTGAGGGTTCCTCGACCTTGACCACCTGAAAGCGGCGGGTCAGCGCCGGGTCTTTCTCGATATGTTCCTTGTATTCGGCCCAGGTCGTTGCGGCGATGGTGCGCAATTCGCCCCGCGCCAAGGCGGGCTTGAGCAGATTGGCCGCATCGCCGGTGCCCGCGGCGCCGCCGGCCCCGATCAGGGTATGCGCCTCGTCGATGAACAGGATCACGGGTTTCGGGCTGGCCTGCACCTCGTCGATCACCGCTTTCAGGCGCTTTTCAAATTCGCCCTTCACGCTGGCCCCCGCCTGCATCAACCCGATATCGAGCATATGCAGATCGACCGCCTGCAATTGCGGCGGCACATCGCCGCGCGCCAGGCGCAGGGCAAACCCCTCGACCACCGCCGTCTTGCCCACCCCGGCCTCGCCGGTCAGGATCGGGTTGTTCTGCCGCCGCCGCATCAGGATGTCGATGATCTGGCGAATTTCGGCGTCGCGTCCGATCACCGGGTCGATCTTGCCGGCCTTGGCGCGTTCGGTCAGGTTGGTCGCATATTGCGCCAGCGCCGATTTGCCCTGGGGTTTGGCCCCCTGCGGCGTCGCCTGCGCCGGGGCGGCGGCGGTGGTCTCGACCGAGGCCTCCAGCAGCCCCTCCAACTGGCCTTCCATCGCTGCCGGGTCGATCTTGTCGAATTCGGCCGAGATCTTCAGCAACAGCCCTTCCAGCACCGGCACCTTGAGCGCGGCCAGCAGGATGAAGCCCGACCGCACACTATCCTGCCCGCGATCGAGCGAGCCAAGCGTCCAGCCCTCGCGGATGGCGTGAAAGATGTGGTCAGAAAATTCCTCCACCGCGCCGGCGCCATAGGGCAGGCGATCCAGCGCGCGCTGGATATCGCCCTCCAGCCGGGCGGCATCGACACCGGCCGACTGGCACAGGATCTCGAAATCCGACCGCTCCGCGCGACTGAGCTGTTCGATGAAATGCGCCAGTTCCACATAGGGATTGCCGCGGGCCTTGGCGCTTTGCGCGGCGGCGGAAAAGGCGCGCAGGCAGGTTTCGTTCAGCTTGCCGACAAGCTCTTTGCGTTTCACGGTTTCCTGGGAACCACGCGGGGCCATCCAGTTGCCCTTTCGTCAGAAAATGGGGTGCAAGAACGTCTGATGCAGAAAAAACGGGAAAACTCCCGGGACTCAGTCTAGTCTGGAATCATCCGTTGCGCGACAGTTTTGCGAGGGGCACGATTTTTCGCCCCGAAGGCTTTGAGAGCATGAGGGTTTTCAGATGATCGAGGCTTTGCCGGGCGACATTTTCCAGCGCGGGCAGGTGCTGAACAACACCTATGAGATCGAGGGCGTGCTGGGCCGGGGCGGCACCGGCGAGGTGTATCGGGCGCGCAACCTCATCTCCGGTCGCGTGGTGGCGATCAAGGCGCTGAACGCGCAATTCTCCGGGCAGGACGGCTACATCGAACTGATGCGCCGCGAGGAACAGATGCGCGACATCCGCGATGATGCGGTGGTGCGCTATACCGAATGTTCGCGCAGCGATCAGGGGCATGTGTTTCTGGTGATGGATTACATCGCCGGCCCCTCCATCGCCGATCTGATGCAGCAACGCCGGCTGGAGCCGCGCGAGCTGATGATCATTGCGCATCGCATCGCCGAGGGGCTGACGGCGGCGCATCGTCAGGGCATCGTGCATCGCGACCTGTCGCCCGATAATGTGATCCTGCGCGATGGCAGCCCGGAGCGCGCGACGATCATCGACTTTGGCATCGCCAAGGATACGGCGGCGGGCGCGCGCACCATTGTCGGCAACGATTTCGCCGGCAAATACGAATATGCCGCGCCGGAACAGCTTGAGGGCCGGGCCGAGCCGCGATCGGATCTCTATGCGCTTGGCGCGCTGCTGCTGGCGGCCTATCGCGGGCAGATCCCCTTTGCCGGGCAGACCCCGGGCGAGATGATCCGCCGCAAGCAGGAACCGCTGGAAACTCAAGGGTTGCCCGAGCCGCTGAAGGGGCTGATCGAATGGCTGTCGGCCCCGAAGGCCGAGGCGCGCGCGCCCAGTGCGGCGGCAGTGGTCGCGCAACTGGACAAGACGCTGAAGGGTGGGGGCGCGCCCGAAACCCGCGCAGCCCCGCCGCCCCGCCGCAAGGAGGCCGCCCCCGCACGGCGCGGGGCGGGCTGGCTGTGGCTGCTGCTGCCGGTCGTGCTGGGGCTGGGGGGGGCGGGCGCCTGGATCGCCGGGGTGTTCGACCCGTTCCTGACGCCCACGCTGCCCGTGGTCAGCCCCTACACGCTGGAGGCATCGGCCCCCGAGGGCGGCGCGCCGCAACTGGCGGCCCATGCTCCCGATGCCGCCGGGGCGGCGGCGCTGCGGGCGGGGTTCGCCGCCCTGGCCGGGGCCGAGGCGCCGGAAAGCGCCGTCACGCTGGCCGCCGGCGCGCCTGCGCCCGACTGGCCGCAAACGGCGGCGGCGGGCTTCGCGGCGGCCAAGGGCGTGCAGGACTGGTCGTTCCGGCTGAGCGACCGCAAGGCCACCGTCACCGGCCTTGCCCCCGATGCCCGCACCGCCGAAACCATCCGCGCGGCCCTGGAGGGCTGGGCCAGGGCGGGCCAGATCGACCTGAGCCTGTCGCTGACCGTCGGGCCGAAACTGCTGGGCCGCGATGTGCTGGACCCGGTGCTGGAATCGCGCGCGACCTGCGGGCGGCTCAGCCTGGTGGACCCGCCGGCGGGGGGCTATCCGTTCGGGGCCACCATCGCCATCACCGGCGCCGCGCCCGATACCGGGCTGGCGACGGATCTGCAACTGGCGCTGCGCGACATCGTGGGGGATCGCACCGTGGCGCCCGCGCTGACCGTGCTGAACCCCGACCTCTGCGCCGTGCGGCAGGTGCTGCCCGATGTGCCGGGCAATGCGCTGTCGGTCTGGCTGGGGCAGGGCGCCACGGGCGAGGCCAATCTGACCGGCGTCTATCACAAGGGCGACAATCCGGTGGTGGAGGTGCTGGCCCCCGCCACGCTGAGCGAGGGGCGGCTCTGGGTCATGGCGGTGGACAATACCGGCAAGGTCTTCAACCTGGTGCCGAACATGAATGCCGGCGAAACCGCGCTTTCGGCGCTTGGCACCGTGGCCGACGGGGTGCGGCGGGTGCGGGTGCTGTGGTCGGTCGATGAATTCAAGGCCGACCGCACGCGGCTGGCGATGCAGGTCACCGACCGCGATTTCGGCAAGAGCGAGATCCTCGCCATCCTGACCCGCGAGGATCTGTTCGACACCCGCCGCCCGCGCGACGAATCCATCGCCTCTTTCGCGGAATCGCTGGCCGTGGCGCAGAAAGAGCGGCCGGGCAACATCATCGGCCTGGCCTCGCGGCTGCTGGAATCACGGCCCTGATCGCCGCGCGTCGGTCCTGCACGGCAGCGTTGCAAGAATCGCGGTGCCGTGCCAACCTTGGCCACATTCTTTTTGATTTACAGTTCTGGCACCATGGATATTGAGGCGTTTCTGCAACCGCTTGATTCCACGCATCCGTCCGGTTCGGATTTGCGGAACGATGCCCGCTTTCACGCCCTTGAAAATCGACTGCAACCCGCCGGCCGCGCCGCGCGTCTGCGCGCCGTAGAAAATGGCGGCACCGGCGCGGTGGAACTGGATTGGTCCGAAATGGCCGATGAGGCGCGGGTGCTGGCGCAATCGGGCCGCGACCTGCGGTTGCTGGTCATTGTCGCGCGGCTGATGACCAACGAAGACGGGCTGGCCGGGCTGGCGGGCGGGCTGGATCTGATCACCCGCAGCGTCGCCGGGTTCTGGGAAAGCCTGCACCCCGCGCTGCGCCCCTCGCCCTCGCCGCGCGAGGCGGCCTTGCGGCGGATCAACGCGCTTTTCCAGCTGGAAAACAACGATGGCGGCGTGCTGGGCGATCTGGAATTCGTGCCGCTGCTGGCGCCGCGCGGTCTGGGCGTCATCACCGGCGGCGATCTGGCCGCGGCGGCGCTGACCCGGCAGGCCTTTCTGGCCGAATGCCCCAGCGGGCTGAACGACAAGGAACTGGCCGATCTGGCCACGAAACACGAGGCGCGGCTGAACCGCGTGACGGCGGCCTGTCGCGCCACCACCGCCGAACGCCCCGATGAAATGGCCGCCCTGCGCGAGGCCACCGCCGCGGCGCTGGCCGGTATCGCCGCATTGGAAACCGCGCTGGCCCCCCATGTCACCGATAATGGCGTCGCGGTGAAATTCGACGGGCTGAGGAAATTCCTTACCCGCATCGCCACCGCGCTCAATGCCAGCGACAGCACGCCGCAACCCGAGGCCGCCATGACCGCCGCCGCCCCCCAGACCGCCGCCGCAGCTGTGCCCGCCGCCGCCATGGCACCCGCCATCCCCGGCCAGATCAACACGCGGCGCGATGTCGAGAAATGTCTCGACCTCATCATAGACTTTTACGAACGCACCGAGCCTTCGTCGCCGATCCCGCATCTGGCACGGCGGATGCGCAAGATGGTGCCCATGAATTTCATGCAGTTGATGGAAGAAATCGCGCCCAGCGGCCTGAAGGAATTTCGCAGCGTCGCCGGGGTTTTTGAAGACAAATCCAAAGCCGGGAGAGAATGAGCGATGAGCGAGAGCAAGGCGAAGGTCATTGAGCGGAACCGCGCCCCGCGGGTGCAGATCGCCTATGATGTGGAGCATTACGGAAGCCCGACCACGATCGAACTGCCCTTCGTCATGGGCGTCATGGCCGATCTCGCGGGCAGTTCCGAAACCCGCGAGGCGCAGAAACCCCCGGCCGAGCGCGCCTTTGTCGAAATCGACGCGGGCCGCTTCAACAAGTTCATGGAGGCGCTGTCGCCCCGGGTGAAGGCGCGGGTGCCCAACACGCTGCCTGCCGCCGACGGCGCCGCGGCCGATGAGGAGATGTTCGTCGATCTCTCCTTCCGCAACATGGGCGATTTCGCCCCCGACAAGGTGGCCGAACAGGTGCCCGCCCTAGCCGAACTGCTGGCCATGCGCCGCCAGCTTGAGGAACTGCTGGGCTATATGGATGGCAAGGTGAATGCCGAGAAACGCATCGCCCAGCTGCTGACCAATGAGCCGCTTCTGGCGCAGGTCGCCGAAGAGGCGATGAAATCCGAAAGCGGGGAATAAGCCATGAGCGACGCGAAACAGACCGAAGGCGCCGCCGGAGCCGCCGAGGCCCAGGCCATCGACCTGGGCGAATTCAACGACCTGCTGGAAAAGGATTTCCGCGTCCGCGAGGATGACGGCGCCAAGTTGCAGAAACTGGTGCAGAACCTGGCCGTCGCCGCCCGCGACCGTTCCGGCACCGCCACGATTTCCGGCAATGCGGTCAAGTCGATCAAATCGCTGATCGCGGGCATCGACCAGATCCTGACCAAACAGGTGAACGAGATCCTGCACGCGCCCGAGATGCGCCAGATCGAAGGCACCTGGCGCGGGCTGCATTACCTGGTCAACAACACCGAAACCGACAGCAAGCTGAAGATCCGGGTGCTGAACATCACCAAGGATCAGCTCGCCGACCAGCTGGAGGATTTCGAGGGCCAGATGTGGGACCAGTCCCCCGCCTTCAAGAAAATCTATTCCGACGAATATTCCATGTTCGGGGGCGAGCCCTTTGGCGCGCTGGTGGGGGCCTATGAATTCAGCCATCACCCGCGCGATGTGGGCCTGTTGCGCAACCTGTCTGGCATCTGCGCCAGCGCGCATGCGCCCTTTATCGCGGCCGCCGCGCCGCAGCTTTTCCGCATGGAAAGCTGGCAGGAACTGCCCAATCCGCAAGATCTCAAGCAGATCGTCTCCTCGCCCGATTACGCAAGCTGGCAAAGCCTGCGCGAAAGCGAGGATGCGCGCTATATCGGCCTGACCATGCCGCGCGTGCTGGCGCGGCTGCCCTATGGCGCCAATACCGTGCCGGTCAAGGGTTTCGCCTTCGAGGAGGAAATCGACGGCAAGCACGATCATTACGTCTGGATGAACGCGGCCTTTGCCATGGGGGTGAACATCAACCGCAGCCACAAGCTCTATGGCTGGGGCACCCAGATCCGCGGGGTGGAATCGGGCGGCACGGTCACCAATCTGCCGGTGCATACCTTCCCCACCGATGACGGATCGGTCGCGATGAAATGCCCGACCGAGATCGCCATCGACGATCGGCGCGAGGCGGAACTGGCCAAGCTGGGCATGATGCCGATCCTGCACCGCAAGAATACCGATCTGGCGGCCTTCATCGGTGCGCACAGTCTGCAAGACGATGACGCCCGCGCCGGGCGGCTGGTGGACCCGGACGCGCAGGCGAATGAGCGGCTCTCGGCCAATCTGCCCTATCTGCTGCCGGTCTGCCGCTTCGCGCATTACCTCAAGGCCATCGCGCGCGACAAGATCGGCACCTTCAAGGAACGCAACGACATGCAGATCTGGCTGTCGGAATGGATCAACCGCTATGTGCTGGCCAATACCGCCATGGCCGATGACAAGGCCAAGGCCAAGCGGCCGCTGGCCATGGCAGAGGTGCAGGTGGACAGCGTCGAGGGGCGGCCGGGCTATTACAATGCGCGCTTCTTCCTGCGGCCGCATTACCAGCTTGAGGGGATCAACGCCTCGCTCCGGCTGGTGTCGGAACTGCCCTCGGTCAAGGGCTCCTGATCCGGTTTCCCTGTCCCGGGGCCGGTTTGCGGCCCCGGCTTTCCCTTTCCAAGACCCGCCCCTTGCCGGGGTGGCAGAATTTCTTCCCCGAACAGAGCTTTTGAAAGGACAGACCCATGGCATTTACCGGCTATCTCAAGATCGAGGGCATCGACGGCGAAAGCCGCCGCGCCGAACATGAGGGCGAGATCGACGTTTTCGGCGTGTCGTTCGAGGCCTCGCAATCCAGCTCCGCCTCGGTCGGCTCGGGGCGCACCCGCGGCCGCGCGACACTGAGCGATTTCACCTTCTTCAAATGGTTCGACGCCGCCTCGCCCTATCTGGCGCTGGCCTGCGCGCGGGGCAAATCCTTCTCCGAAATCGTGTTCACCGCGCGCAAGGATTCGGGCGATGCCCATCTGGATTACCTGATCATCACGCTGACCAACTGCATCATCTCGGGCTATTCCATGAGCCAGAACGCCCCCGAGGACAGCAGCCCCGAACTGATCTCGGAACGGATCGGCGTGTCCTATGAAAAGGTCGCCATCAAATATGTGGTGCAGGCCGACGATCATTCCAAAGGCGATGAACACGAGGTCGAATACGATCTGGTCGCGGCGCGTTAAGCCGCGGCAGGCGAAAGGGGGCGCGTTTGGCCCAGGGACCAGCCCAGCAACAGGCGCGGCGCGAGGCCGTGCAGCCCAGCCTCTGGGATCGTCTGGTGGACGATCTGCCGGGGCTGGTCAGCGAAACCGATCACCGGCACCGCGAGATCGGCGCCGTTATCGGGGCTGAACGGCTGGAGGCGATCATCGCGGCCGGGCCGCGCGCGGTGGATCAGGCCACCGATCTGGACGAGGAGCGGCGGCGGGAACTGGCACAGTTCCTGGCGCTGCTGTCGCGCCGCACCTTTCTGGAGGAGCGCGGCATCATCATCAATGCCGATGTCCTGCGCGAGGCGGTGCGGCGCGATCTTGAGGAATTGTTCGGCATGGAGCGGCTGCAATCGCGCTTTCTTCTGTCGGACATGGAGCGCGGCGGCGCCGAGGATCCGGGTGACGTGCTGGAGGATTTTCCCCATGTGCGCCGGTCGGTGCTGAATTACGGCGTGCCCGCCTTTTCCGGCCGGCAGGCGCGCGATTTCGACCCCGAGGCGCTGAGCCGCGAATTGCGCGAGGTGATCGCGGTCTTTGAGCCGCGGCTCAAGCGCGACACGATCCGGGTGATCGTCGATGCCTCGCCGCGCGAGGGGCTGCGCATCCGGCTGGAGGCGGTGCTGATGCTGTCGCCCGTTCCGGAACGGCTGCGGCTTTCGACGACGATCGACCTCGACAATGGTCGCGCCGCGACCCGGATCGAGGAGGGCTAGGCGATGGACCGCGCCTTTCTGGGCTATTACGAAAGCGAGCTGGCCCATATCCGCGAGCTCGCCCAGGAATTCGCCGCGCTGCATCCGACGGTGGCGCGGAACCTGTCGCTTGATACGCTGCCCTGTCCCGATCCCTATGTGGAACGGCTGCTGGAGGGGGTGGCCTATCTGGCGGCGCGCACCCGGCTGAAGCTGGATGCCGAAAGCCAGCGCCATGTGCGCGGCGTGCTGGATGCGCTTTACCCGGATCTGGCGGGGCCAGCCCCCGCGATGTCAAGCGTGGTGCTGCATCCCGGCCCGCAGGTTCAGACCATGGCCGAGGGCCATGTGGTCAAGCGCGGCACCCGGCTGGTGGCGGCGCTGCGCGAGGGCATCGCGACCCGCGCGACCTATACCACGGTGCAGGATGTCACGCTCTGGCCGCTGGCGCTGGAGACGGTCGAATATCTTCAGGATCGCGGCGCGCTGTCGGCGGCGGGGGTGCCCGATGCGCGGATGCGTGGCGCCGAGGCCGGGCTGCGGCTGGTGCTGCGGCGCAGCGGGGTGGGGCTGCTGTCGGAACTGGCGCTGGATCGGCTGGAACTGGATTTCTCGGGTGGGGCACGTTCGGGCGCGATCTTTGACGCGCTGTTTGCTGCCCCCTTGCCGGGGCTGGCGCGGCGGGCCGAAGCGGCGGCGGCGCTGCATGAACTGCCCTTGCCCGGCCTTGTCGGCATCCGCGACGACGAGGCGCTGTTGCCGCGCCTGCGCGGCGCCTTCGAGGGCTACCGCCTGATGCGGGAATATTTCCTGATGCCCGAACGGTTCCACGGCCTGCGCCTGACCGGGCTGCGCCCGGCGGTGCTGTCCTGCGGCAGCAAGGCGCTGGAGGTGATCCTGCCGCTGGGGCGCCCGGCCTCGGCGCTGTCCGCGGTCTCGGTCAAGGATTTCCGGCTGTTCGCGACGCCGATCGTCAATCTGTTCGAAAAGGAATGCAACGTCGTGGATCTGGACCCGCGCGCCACGGCGCATGTCGTCCATGCCGACCGTTCCCGCGCGATGGATTTCGAGATCCACCGCCTGCTGCGCGTGGCCGATACCGAGGCCGAGGGGCCGGAGGCCGACCTGCAATCGCTGTTCACCCCGGCGGCGCGGCTGGGCTCGGGGCTGGTCTACAGCACCGAGCGCCGCCCCCGCCGCCCTGGCCCCGAGGAACTGCGCCGCGGCCAGACGCGCACCAGCTATACCGGCGACGATCTTTTCATCACCGTCTCGCGCCCGGCGGGCGTGGTGCAGACCCGGCCGCTGCGGCGGCTGGATATCCGCGCGCTCTGTTCCAACCGCGATCTGCCGATCCTGGACGACACGCCGCGCCTTGCGCTGGAAACCGGCGATCCGGTGATGCGGATCGACCTGCTGTCGCCGATGCGCCGGCCGCGTGGCGCGCTGGTCGCGGGCCTGCCGCAACTGGGCCGCGACGGCGAGGCGCAACTTGATGACCTGACCTGGCGGCTGATCGGGCAATTCTCGCTCAATCATCTGTCGCTGGCCGAGGAAAGCCGCAATGCCGAACCGCTGCGCGCCATGCTGGAACTTTATGCCGACCGTGGCGACCCCGCGCTGGCGCGGCATGTGCGCTCGGTCGCGCGGGTCACTTCGCGGCAGGTGATCGAACGGCTGCCGCTGCCCGGCCCGCTTTGCCTGGGCAAGGGGATCGAGATCACGCTGCATATCGACGAGGGGCCGCTCTCGGGCGCGTCGTCGCTGCTGCTTTCGGCGCTGCTGGCGCAATTGTTCGCGCGCCATGCCAGCATCAACGCCTTTGTGCGCACCCGCACCCGGCTTTCCCAGAAACAGGAGGAGGTGGCATGGCCGATGACGCCGGGCACCCGCGCCCTGATCTGAGCTTTCGCAGCCCCGCCCCCGAAAACCTGCAGTTCTTTGAACTGCTGCGCCGGCTGGAACGCGGGGGGCGGCGCTTTGGCCGGTCGGGCGGGCCGGGGCAGGAGCCCGCGCGTCTGGGCCAGCGCGCCCGTCTGGGCTTTGCCACCCGCGACGTGGCGGGCTTTCAGCCGGGGCAAGAGGACGAACCCGCCCGGGTCGAGATCGAGGTGCTGGGCCTTTTCGGCCCCGAAGGCGCGATGCCCCTGCACCTGACCCGCTGGATCATGGCGCGGCAGGCGGAACGCTGGTTCAGTTCGGGCGCGGCCCGGGCCAGCGCCGACACGACCTTCCTCGATTTCTGCAACATGCTGCAACACCGGATGCTCGCGCTTTATTGGCGGGCCTGGGCCGATCAGCACCCCGAGGTGCAGGTGGAACATCCCGGCGGCGGGCGGCTGGGGGCGATGATCTCCACGCTGGCCGGCGTGGGCCTGCCCGGCCTGCGTGAGGCCAACAGCGCCAGCCGCGACCCCGATCTGGCGCTGCGACTGGCCACCTCGCTGGCGCAAGAGGTGAACGGGCCAGAGCGGCTGACCCTCTATCTGTCGGATTTTCTGGGCGCGCCGGTGCGGCTGGTGGAATTCATCGGCGACTGGCTGGAGATCCCGGCCCCGCTGCAATCGCGGCTGGGGCAAGCCCATGCCCGTCTGGGTCAGGGCGCGGTGGTGGGCGCGCGGGTCTATCAGCGGCAGGGCCGGGCCGAGCTGCGGGTCGGGCCGCTCAGCCTGTCGCGCTATGTCGGGCTGGTCACCGACCGCGCCGAACGCCGCGCGCTGCGCCGGGCGATCCGGCTGGTGGCGGGCACCGACATCGCCTTTGACCTGCGGCCGATCCTCGCGCGGGATGAAATTCCGGCGCCGCGTCTGGGTCAGGTGCGGCTGGGGCTGGATTGCTGGCTGGGCGCGCCGCGCGGCGGGGGCGATGCCGATGACCACCTGTTGCGCGGCTTTTCCGCCCGCGAGGACGAGGGGGTGGCGGCATGAGCCTGCGGCTGATCCTGGAAAGCGGCCCCGGCACGCAGGCGCGGCGCGAGATGCGTCTGGCCGAGGGCAGTCTGTCGATCGGGCGCGGCGCCGATTGCGACTGGCAGATCGACGATCCGCAGATGTTCGTGTCGCGCCGGCATTGCGTGATCGTGGCACAGGGCGGCCAGTTCAGCGTGACCGATGAAAGCCGGGGCGGGCTGTTTCTGGATCAGGCGATGCAGCCGCTGGGGCAGGGCGTGACCGCCACGCTGATGCCGGGCATGCGGCTGCGGATGGGCGATTTCGTGATCCGGGTCGAGGTCGAGGCCGCTGCCGCGCCGGCCCCGCCGCCGGCCGCGTCCTCGATGTTCGGCGACGATTTCTTTACCCCGCGCCCCGAAGCCCCTGCGCCGCCCCGCCCGGCCTCTTTGCCCGACCCGTTTGACGATGCGCCGCCGCGCGCCGCCTTTGCCGCGCCCGAGGCCGCCAGCGCCCCGCCGCCGATGTTCGACGACCCGTTCTCGATCGACCTGCCGGCGCGCCCGGCGGCGGCGGTGGATCTGACCCCCGCCGCGCCCCGGCCGGATTTCGACTTTGGCGATTTCGGCCTGCCGCGCGAGGTGGTGCGCCCCGCTGCGCCCCCGCCCGCGCCCCCCGCTATGCCCGAGGCGCCCCCGCCCCCTGCGGCGCCGGTGGTCCCCGCCCCGCCGCCACAACCGGCGCCACAGGCCGCCGCACAACCCGCATCGCTGCCCGAGGCAGAGTTGCTGGCCCATCTGTTGCGCGGCATGGGCATCGCGCCGCCCCCCGGATTTCAGGGCAGCCCCGCCGAAATCGAGGCGCTTGGCCGCCGCTTCCGCCTTTTGGCCGAGGGGCTGGTGCAGCTCTTGCGGGCCCGGGCGCGGGAAAAGGGCTCTGCCCGGGTGGCGCAGACGGTGATCGGGGCCAGCGACGTGAACCCGCTGAAATTCCTTGTGACGACCGAGGATGCCCTCACCGCCCTGATCGCCGCGCGCGGCCCCGGCTATCTGGACCCCGACACCGCGATCACCGCTGCCTTTCGCGACCTGCACGACCACCAGCGCCGCACCTGGAGCGGCCTGCAATCCGCGCTGCGCCGGATGATCGACCGTTTCGACCCCGCCGCCTTTGAATCCGAGATCGAGGATGTCGGGCTGCTCAAATCCCTGGTGGCGGGGGGGCGGCCCGCCCGGCTCTGGCAGCTCTATGCCGACCGTTATCGCGACATCGCCCGCGCCGCAGAAGACCGCTTTCTGGGCGAGGTCGGCGCGGATTTCCGCAACGCCTATGAAAACGAGAGGAGCTTGGACGACGATGGAAAGACGTGATTTTCTGCTTGGGGCGACCACGCTTGGACTGGTCGCCTGCACCCCCGCCGGCCCCGGTGCCGTGACCATCGTGGCGCAGGGTGCTGCCGGCATGAACCCCGGCCCCGACGGGGTGGACCGCCCGCTGACGGTGCAGATCGTGCAGATGCGTTCCGCCGGCGCCTTTGACGGCGCGGATTTCTTTGCCTTGCAGGACCCGGCGACCGCGCTCGGGGCCGAGTTCATCAAGGCCGACCAGATCGCGCTGACCGCGGGGGCCAAGCAAAGCCGCACCATCGGGCTGGATGCCGGCACCACCGTGATCGGCGTGATCGCGGGTTTCCGCGACCCGGGCGGCAAGCGGTTCCGCGCCAAATCGCCGGTTTCGGCCACCGACAGCGTGACCTTCAGCCTGGTGATCAGCGGCAGCGGCGTGGCGCTGAGCCCGGCATAAGACGGCACCGGAAGGGGAAGGGTATGACCGAACGCAACAGGGTTGTCTGGTCCGAGGGGCTTTACCTGCGGACGCAGCATTTCCAGCAACAGGACCGCCATACCGAGGCGCTGATGCGGGCGGGTCTGCTGGCCACGCCCCACCAGCCCTGGGGCTTTGCCCGGCTGGAGCTGGACCGTGCCGCGCTGGATGCCGGGCAGGTGGCGATCCGTGCGGCGCGGGGGCTGTTCCCCGATGGCACGCCCTTTGCCATTCCCGAAGACGCGGCGCCGCCCGCCCCCGTGGCGATTGCCGCCGGGGCGGCAGGCGCGGTGCATCTGGCGCTGCCGGTGGAACAGCCCGGCGTCGCCACCATCGACCCTGCCCATGCCGAAGGCGCCGGTGCCCGCTATCGCGGCGAGATCGCCGAGATGCGCGACACGATCCGCAACGGCGCCGATCCCGCCGAGTTGGAGGTGGCGCGGCTGAACCTGCGGCTGCTGGCCCCGGGCGAGGCGGTGGCGGGTTTTGTCACCCTGCCGCTGGCGCAGGTGGAGGGCTTGCGCGCCGACGGATCGGTCGCCCAGCCCGAGGGCGATCTGGTGCCAGCCCTGACCATCGCCGCGCTGCCCTGGTATGCCGGGCTGTTGCAGGAAATCGTCACCGGCCTTGACCGCATCGCCGAGGCGCATGGCGCGCTGGTGCTGGGCGGCGCCGGCCGCTCGATCGAGAACCTGCTGATCCTTGAACTGGCCAATGCTGCGCGCCCGCGTTTCGCGCATCTTCTGGCGCAGAACCTGTGTCATCCCTGCGCACTTTACGAGGAACTGGTGGCGCTGGCGGGGCGCATGGCGACCTATGGGTCATCCTCGCGCCGGTTGTCCGATCTGCCCGCCTATGACCATCGCGCGCCCGGCCCGGCCTTTGCGGCGCTGGCCGATACGCTGCGCTCGCTCATGCTGTCGCTGCGCCATGTGGAGCCGAAATCGCGGGCCCTGCCGGTGGCGCGGCACGCGCAGAACATCTGGAAGGTGCGGATCGACAACCCCGAAATCCTGCGCAATGCGCGGATCGTGCTGCGCGTGGGGTCAGACCTGTCGGACGAGGCGCTGCGCCGCATCTTTGTCGATCAGGCGACGGTAGGGGCGGCGGATGCCTTTGAAATGCTGTGGAAATCGCGCCTGCCGGGCATCGCGCTGAAACCGCTGCATTCGCAGCCGCGCGAGATCCCGTATGACGGCGAAAGGCTCTGCCTGGAGCTGGACCAGAAATCGGAACATTGGGGGCAATTGTTCACCGCGCCGGGCTTTGTCATCGGCGTGTCGGGGCAGTTGGAACGCGAACCCCAGATCGACTGCTATGCAGTAAGCAGGTGACGGCATGAGCGACAAGGACGATCCCTTTGGCCTGGGCACCGATGCCGGACGGACGCGGATCCGCCCGGTGGCCGGGGCCGCGCCCTTGCCGCCGCTGACCCCGCAACCGCCCCCGCAGCCGACACCGTTCCAGCCGCTGCACCAGCCCTCGCCCTATGGCGGGGTGCAGGCGCCGATGACGCCGGCGCCGCCCTTGCGCCCCCGCGCCGCGCGGGCCAACCCCAACCCGCTGGTCACCGCCTTTGCGCCGCTTCTGGAACTGGCGCCCGAACTGGAAAGCGCCGCCCCCCCGGCCCAGCCCGAGATCCTGCGCGAACGCATGCAGGCCAGCCTGATCGAATGCCGCGACAGTGCCGTCGCGCTTGGCCAACCGCTGACGCGGGCCAATCAGGCGGCCTGGTTCGTCGCCGCGCTGATCGACGACATCGCGCTGAATACGCCCTGGGGCGGGCACAGCGCATGGCCGCGCCAGCCGCTTGTTCTGTCGCTGACCGGCGAGGTGGATGCCGGCACCCGGTTTTTCCGGCATCTGGAGGAGTTGGTGCGCCACCCGACCCGTGACCCCGATCTGCTGGAGCTGGCGTTCCTGTGCCTCTCGCTCGGGTTTCGCGGCCAGTATCGCCCGCAAGGCGCCACCGGCGAGGCGGCGATCATGGCGCTGCGCAGCCAGATCGCCCGGCTGATGCGCAACCCCGAGGCTTTGGCCGCGCCGCTTTCGCCGCATTGGCAAGGCGTCGATGCCCCGGATGAGCCGCGCCGCTTTGTCGTGCCGATCTGGACGGTGGGGCTGGTCGCCCTGGCGCTGATCGCCGCGATCTATACCGGGTTGTCGCTGCAACTGGGCAGCAAGGCGGAACAGTTGTTCGCCACCGCCGCCAGCCTGCCCCCCAAGGACCGGGCCGAGATTTTCCGCCCGCTGCGCAACACCGACGCGCCGCCCCCGCCGCCCGCCGCCGCCCCGGTTAGTTTTGAATTGCTGCCGCTGTTCGCCGCCGGCGCGCCCAAGGAAACCGCCGCCGCGCTGAAAGGGCGCGAGGATGTGTCGCTGGCGGTCCTGATGGTGCAGGGCACCGCGCCCGAGGTGTTCCGCTCTGCCAAGGCCGATCTGAACGCGGAATACGCGCCCCTGATCGCCTCCATCGCCAAGGTCATTCAGGAGAATGCCGAGGTGATCGGCCGCATCACCGTGGTCGGCCATACCGACAGCGTGCCGGTGCAGCGCAGCAATCCGTTCCAGTCCAATCAGGGCCTGTCGGAGGCGCGCGCCGCCACCATCGCGCGGCTGCTGGTCGAGGCGGGTCTGCCCGCCGATCAGGTCAGTTCCGAAGGCCGCGCCGATACCGAACCCCTGGGCGACAACGCGACCAAGGCGGGCCGGGCGCAGAACCGCCGGGTGGAAATCCGCATCGAGAAAAGGCTCTGACCCATGCGCGCGATCAAGGCCATCCTTCGTTTCTTCATCTCGCGCCGGTTCTGGGTCTTTGTCGGCATGGCGCTGCTTTGCGCGCTGATCTGGCAATTCGGCGCGCTGCTGGCCTTTGGCGACCTGCATCCGCTGGAAACCGAACTGTCGCGCCTGATCGCCATCGGGGTGATCGTGGTGCTGTGGCTGTTCACGGTGCTGATCGGGCAATTGCGCGCGGCCCGGCGCAACCGGATGTTCGTGACCGAACTGGCGGCGGCGCCGGTTGCCCCCGCCGCGAAACCGGGCGACGCCAATCTGGCCGAGGTGACGGGCAAGTTTCAGGACGTGCTGGCCCAGATGCGCAAATCCCGGCTGGGCACCAAGAAATTCCTGCGTGAAATGCCGTGGTACATGATCATCGGCCCGCCCGGCACCGGCAAGACCACCGCGCTCAAGCAATCGGGGCTGCATTTCCCGATTGATCTGGGCGACGATATCAAGGGCGTCGGCGGCACCCGCAACTGCGACTGGTTCTTTACCGATACGGCGGTGCTGGTCGATACCGCCGGGCGCTATGTGCAGCAGCAATCCGACCCCGAGGTGGACGCCGCCGAATGGCGCGGTTTCCTCGATCTGCTGCGCAAGCATCGCGGGCGGCGGGCGCTGAACGGGGTGATTGTCACCCTGTCGATGCAGGAATTGCTGGGCGACGAAGGCGCGCTGCGCCAGCATGGCCGCGAGATCCGCAAACGTCTGGCCGAATTGCGCGAACGGCTGGAAATGCAGTTGCCGGTCTATCTGATGATCACCAAGGCCGATCTGGTGCCCGGCTTCGAGGAGTTCTTTGCCGATCTGACCAGCCGTGACCGCGAACAGGTCTGGGGCGCCACGCTGGCCCCCGATGCGCGGCCCGACCCGACCGGGATCGCGCGCGAATTGCGCGGGCTTCTGTCGGCGCTTGAGGGGCGGGTTTCGGCCCGTCTGGCCGAAGACAACAACCTGACCGCCCGGGCCGAGATGTTCCGCTTTCCCGCGCAGATGGAGCGGGTCGAGGGCCCCTTGCGCATTCTGGTCGAGACGGTTTTCGGCGAAAGCCGCTATGAGGCAACGCCCTGGCTGCGCGGGTTCTACTTTACCTCGGCCGCGCAAGAGGGCTCGCCCATCGACCGGATGCTGGGCGATACCGCCGCCGCCTATGGCCTGCGCGCGCAACCGCCCCTGCCGCGCCGCGCGGGGGAACAGCGCAGCTATTTCCTGCGCAACCTGCTGAGCGAGGTGATCTTTGCCGAATCCGGCCTTGGCCTGTTCGACCGCGCGGCCGAGGAGCGGCGGGTCTGGCTCTGGCGTGGCTCGGTCGCGGGGGCGACGCTGCTGGTGGTGCTGGCCGGCATCCTGTTCCTGTTTTCCTTCCTGCGCTGGTCCGGGGCGATTGCCGATCAGGCCCGGCTGACCGCCGATCTGTCGGCGCGGCTGACCAATGTCGCGGCGCGTCAGGCACCGACCGATCCGCTGGATCTGGACTTGGCACTGGAGGCGATGACCGGGATCGAGGCCGCGCGCAGCCCGGTGCAGGCCAGCCTGCTGACGCTGGCGGGGCCTTCGGCGCAGACCGATCTGGGCCGGGCGCAGCAGATTTCCTACGATCACGGGCTGCGCACCATTCTGGAACCGCGCATGGTCGCGCTGCTGGAAGCCACGATGCTGCGCGAGATCCGCAACCCGGAATATCTGCTGGGCGCGCTCAAGGCCTATCACATGATGACCGGCCGGGCGCCCTATGACCCGGATTTCCTGGCGCGGTTCTGGCAGGAACAATTGCCCGGCCATGCCCCGATCGACCCTTTCCCGACCGAGGCCGCGCTGGCGCATCAACTGGCCGCCATCGACCGCGCCGCGGGCGACGAGGCCGCGGCCCGCATCACCGCCGATGACCGTCTGGTCGCGGCGGCGCTGCAATCCATCTGCACGGTGCCGCTGTCGGTCCGGGCCTATAATGCGTTGATGCAGGATGCGGCGGTGACGGCGCTGCCCGATTGGGTGCCCGCCGACAAGGCCGGGCCGAACAGCGCGCGGGTGCTGACGCGGCTGTCGGGCAAGACGCTGCGGGTGGGCCTGTCGGGGGCCTATACCTTTGCCGGTTTCCACGACACCGTGCTGCCGCTGCTGCCCGAGGTCGCAGCACAGGCGGCACTGGACCGCGAGGTGTTTGCCGGTGGCTGTTCCGACAGTTCCGACACCTCGGTCGAGACGTTGCAGGCCGATATGCTCAAGCTCTATTCCGATGATTTCATCGCGCAATGGGACGGGTTCCTGCGGGATGTGCGGCTGGCGCCGATTGCCGATCTGCAAACCGCGACCGCCAATCTCAAGGATCTGGCCAGCCCCGACAGCACGCTCAAGCGGCTGTTGCGCGCGGTGGTCGAGGAAACCGACCTGACCCGCCCGCCGCCCGAGGACAGCGCGGCGGATGCTGTGCCCGACGGGCTGATCGGGGCCGCGACCAAGAAGCTGGGCAAACTGGGCAAGCTGGCCAGCAAAGGATCAAAGCTGATCCCCGCCGGCAAGGGCGACACCCCGGCCCAGCCGCCGGGCACCGTGATCGCCACGCATTTCGCCCCGCTCAAGGCCACGGTGACCGAGGTGGACGGCGTGCCCCCCCTGATTACCGATGCCGAAACCGCGCTTGGCGCGCTGGCCAACGAATTGCAGACCGTCGCCGCCAGCCCCGACCCCGAAGCCGCGTTGCTGGCGCGGGGCGGGTTGCCGCAACTGACCGGGCAGTTGAGCAATGTCGCGGCCATCCTGCCCGATCCGGTGGATGACTGGCTGACCGGCCTCGCGGGCGATACGATCAGCGTGACGCGCGAAGCGGTGGTGGCGCAGCTCAACGCGCGGTGGCGGGCGGATGTGCTGCCCTTCTGCACCTCGGCCACCGCCGGGCGCTATCCGTTCGAGGCGGGCTCGGCCATTGACGTGAATACCGCCGATTTTCAGCGCCTGTTCGGCCCCGGCGGGCTGATCGACACCTTCACCAACACCCATCTCATTCAATATGTCGATACCACGGTGCGGCCCTGGAACTGGCGCGCCGATTTCGGCCTGCCGGCGGCCAGCCTGCAACCCTTTGAACAGGCGCGGTCGATCCGCGACGGGCTGTTCCCCGGCGGGGCGGGGCCGATCATGGCCTTCACGCTGGAGGCCAAGGATCTGTCGGCCAATGCCTCGCGCGTGACGCTGAATGTGGACGGGCAGCAACTGGTCTATTTCAACGCCGCCACCCGCCCGCAGGCGATGACCTGGCCCGGCAAGGACGGCACCAACCTCATCTCGCTTTCCTTCACGCCGGTCGATGGCGCGGGCGAGGTGATCGGGTCGGAAACCGGCGCCTGGGCCTGGCTGCGGCTGATCCGCAAAGGCAAGCTGGGGCGCACCAACCTGCCGGAACTGTTCACCCTGTCGCTGTCGCTGGGCGGCTTTTCCGCGCAATTCGAACTTCGGGCGGCTTCGGTCGAAAATCCCTTCGACCTGAGCATGTTCGGCAATTTCAAATGCCCGCAGAGCTTCTGACTCTGGTCGGGTTTCACGGCAAACTTCCGGTGACGGGGGATTTCGTCACGCGGGGGCTGCCGCACGGGTTCCGCGTCTATTGGGATCGCTGGGCCGCGCGGTATCTGGTGACGCAGGAGGCATGGCCTGAGGGGGGCCTGCGCCTGCGTCTTGCCTCCGGTGGGCGTGTGGCCTGCGGTGTTGCGGTGCCAAGCCGCGATATCGCAGGCCGCCGCTTTCCGCTGGCGGCTTTCGCGATCGCCGGTGATCTGCCTGATCCGCCGGCACTGGACCGCTGGGCCGATGCCGCCCATGCCGCGCTGACCGCCGCGCAGGCAGGTGGGCAGGATGCCGAAACGCTATGGGCGGCACTGGCGGCGCTACCGCTGCCCGAAGGCGCGGCAGGGCAGGGCGCGGCGATGCAGGTCTGGCGGCGTGGCCAGCCGGCGCAGGCGGTGGACCCTGACGCGCCGGCGCTGGCGCCGCTGTTCAGTTGTTCAGGATCTTCGATCCCTTGATCACCACATCGCCCGAGGCCTTGGCATTGATCTTGCCCGAGCCTTTCAGCGTGATGTCCTTGCCTTCGATGGTGATCGTGCCGTCCTTCTTCATCGCGATGGCGGCCGATCCGCATTTGAGCGTGATGGCATCGCCCGCCTCGAGGATGATGGTCTTGCCGGCCTTCACCGCCCAGCTTTCGCCGATCTTGTGCGCCTGGCTCTTGCCCACCTCGATACCGCGGGCGCCGCCGACCTTGGCGATCTGATCCTTGCCGATCTGCGTCACCTGCCCGCCGCCGATGGTGACGGTCTGGTCGGCGCCGATGTCGATCGACTGGTTCGACCCGACCGACCATTGATCGTTGCTGCCCACGGCATGCACCTGATCCGAGCCGACGGTCATGCGCCGGTCGGCGGCCACGGTGTTGATCTGCCCGGCCCCCACGCTGCGCACCTCGGCCGCGCCCACGGTATCGGTGCGGGCGGCCCCTACGGTGATGGTCTGCGCGACGGCGACGGTCTGGCTATGGTTCGCGCCGATGGTTTCAGTCGAATTGCTGCCGATGGTGATCGTTTCATTCGCGCCCACCGTCAGGCTGCGGTTCGACCCCACGGTTTCATCGTCATTCACGCCGATCTGCACCGTGCGGTTGTTGCCCACGCTGACCTGCTTGTCATGGCCCACGCTTTCGGTGCGGTCGTGGCCGATGGATTGCTGCGCGTCATGGCCCACATCCTCGGCGAAATCATTGTCGATCTGGCGGGTTTCGTTGTGCTTGATCCATTCGCGGTGGTCTTTCTGCGCCTGGAAATACACTTCCTCCGCGCCGGCCTTGTCTTCGAACCGCAGCTCGTTCCAGCCACCCCCCCCCGGGGTAGACCAGCTTTTCCACCCCGATTGCGAGGCATTGTCGGGCAGGCCATAGGGCACCGGCTGCTGCGCGTTATAGACCCGCCCGGTGATCAGCGGCTGATCGGGGTCGCCCTCCAGGAAATCCACGATCACCTCTTGCCCGATGCGCGGGATCTGGATGAAGCCCCAGCCCGCCCCGGCCCAGACCGAACTGACCCGGATGAAGCAACTGGTATTCTCGTCGTGCCGGCCCAGCCGGTCCCAATGGAACTGCACCTTTACGCGCGAATACTTGTCGGTGAAAATCTCCGACCCGGCAGGCCCGACCACGACGGCGGTCTGCGGCCCCGCCATGCGCGGGCGCGGCGTGATGCGTGGCGGCCGAAACGGTTGCGCATGCGGCGAGACGACCATGCTCATCTCATAGCCTTCCTCGTCACTGGCCTGGCCGGCACGCAATTCTTCGTCCCACAGCGAATAGCGGGCCGAGACGACGAAGTAGTCGCCATTTTCGACCTCGCGCGGGAAATGCTCCAGCACGAAAGATTGACCCGGCGCCAGCAAAAGCGCCGTGGTCTTCGCGCTGACACGGCAATGATCTGCCTGTGCCTCCTCCAGCCGGCGTTTCGCGATGGCCTCGCCCGTCCCCAGATCCACATAGCGACCCGGATAGTGATAGAGTTCGGCCTTGTTCTGGGCCTGTCTTGGCTCTGCGATCTGCCTGGCTGTCAGGTCAAGGGCCGGTTTTTCGAAATCATAGTCGCGGGCGGTGAACTTGCCACTGCTGACCTGCGTGCGCGGCGCCCAATGCGTGATGTAGTGGCGCCCCGATTGATGTTGGAAGACGTCGGGCTGATAGGTCAGCGGGATCCAGTCCTTGGCCGGATTGCTGTCGCAAAGTATCAGGACATGCCCGGTTTCGTCATGGGTGAAGTAATAGAATATGCCTTCGTCTTCCAGCAGGCGCTGCACGAAATCCAGGTCGCTTTCGCCATATTGCACGCAATATTCCCGCTTATCATGTCGGCCGCCGATCCTGGATTTGAACCGCGCCTCGGGCCAGTCGCGAAACACCTCCTCCACGATGTCGGGCACCGATTTTTCCTGAAAGATGCGGTTGTCGGTTTCCAGTGACAGGAACCAGAGCCAGGGCCGCAGCGTGAGCCGGAAAAACGCCAGATCGTCGCGTATCTCCTCCAGGGCGAAATCGGTGACGAAGCCGTGAAAATGGCGCGGCTTGTGCAGCTTGTGGGTCACCAGCGCCGGGGTGCCCAGCACGGTTTCCGGCTTCAGGTTCATGTCCTTGCAACTGATCAGAAGACTGTAGGAAAAGCACTGGCTCAGCTGTTCCTCACCGTCCATGCGCGCGAAGAAATGCTCCTGTTCGATGGCGGGGATCGACACGGTGATACGGGAGGGCCCGCCCGCCGGCAGATCGTCATCAAACTCTCTCTCTCTTGTGACCATGGCAGAGTCTTTCGTCAGATATATGTTCAAAACAGGCTTGGCGAAATGCCGGGGACAATAGCGGGCAGTATGACGCAATTCCCGCGATTCGGGCGGAAATCACAGGACGGGCGGGCAGGTCAGGCCGCGCATCAGCCCGCGCAGCGCCAGCGGGTTCTGCGGGCTGTCGAATTGCAGTTCCAGAAACAGCCGGGCATCCTCGGCCTTGAGGTCGATCAGAAAACGCTGCCCGCCATCGCGTTCGCGCAGCCGCAGCGGCGCCAGCAGCCGCAACAGCCCCCAGAGACCGGGCGCCGTCAGCCGCGCCTCGCCGCCCGCGCCGGTAAAGCGCGCCTCGATCCCGGCAGCGGGGTCGGGGCCGGGCCAATCCAGCCGTAGCGCCTCGGTCGTGGCCTCGACCGGGCCACCGGTGCCCCCCAGCGTGACAAAGGCCCGCCCGCGTTCGGCCAGTGCCGAAAGCGTCAGCGTGGCGCGCAGGTCACCCTTGCCGAACAGACCGGCGCCAATCGCCTGCGCGCGTTGCAGGAAGGCGGCGCTTTCGGGGGCCAGCCCCTCGAACCTTGCCTCGGGCTTCCACCGCCAGGGGGTTGCGCTGGTATCCAGCATCTCGGCGGCGCGGCCGGTCACGAAGCGGTCGATCAGCCCGCCGGGGCCGAACAGGTGTTGAAGGGTGGCGGGCTCGGCCTCCTCGGCGCTGTCGGCAAAGGGAAAGTGGCCGGCGGTGGCCTGAAGGCAGGTTTCCAGCACTTGCGCCTGCCAGATCTGGGTCAGCGGGTTGGACAGAAGATCGGCATGGGCGGCGCCGGTCTGGGCCAGCGTATCCTCGACGATCTGCACGACCACGGTCGGCGCCACCCCCAGCGTGGCGACCGAACGCCCGCGATCCTGCGCCGACATCAGGCGCTGCTGGCCGGTTTCCTCGGTCCGGTCCATGGCGCCAAGCGCGACATTCAGCCCGGCGAACAGGGCGGCAATCTCTTGCATGCGGCCTTGTTCGACATATTGGATCATCGGCCCGAATTCGGCGGCAATGGCCAGTTGCTGCGGATGGCTGCGGCTTCGGTCGCGCCCGCCCGCCTGCTGCCAGACCTGCGCCAGAAGCTGTTCCAGCACCGAATTGCGCCGCGCCAGTTCGCCCGAGATGCGGACCGAGGCGTCGGGCGTGGTGAATTCGCGCACCCGCAGATCGGCCAGATAGCCGGACCAGACCGCCAGCGTCTGCTGTTGCAGCCGGTCCATCAGAATGTCGGGCGTGTCGTTTTGCGGCGGGGGCGGGGTAGGGAACAGCCGTGCCGCCTGATCGCGCGCCGCCTGCACCGCCAGCCCGGCGCCGAAATCGCGTGCCTCGGCCCAGCCGGCATCGGTGAAAAGCCCGTCAATCGGCGTGTCAAAGGCGAGGTCCGATTTACGCCGCAAGACCGCCGACAGGCCCGGCACCGCCTGATCGGGGCGCCAGTCGGGCGGGGCGGCGGTGGCGGCGGCGCGGTTCAGTTCCAGATAGGCGCGGTCGGGCTCTGGGGCCTCGGCGGCCAGGATACGGGCCTGGGCCAGCAATTCGGCATCCGGCGCGGGCGGGGCGGTGGCCGGCGGGGCCAGCCGCGCGACATGCGGCGCCAGCCCGCGCAGCGCCGCATCCTCGGCCACGCGCGCCGCAGTCCAGCCAGCGAGCCAGTCGGGTTGCCATTCGGTCGCGCCTGACAGCACCGCATGGGCGCGCAGCGTGTCATAGGCGGCGACCGGCTCGCCCTCGCGGGCCAGCGCATCATCCAGCGCGCGGGCCAGCAACGGCGGCAGGTGACGCGCCAGCGCATCGGCATAGGTGGCCTGCGCCCGGTCGGCGGCATCATAGCCGGCCAGATGCGCGAACAGGTTGACCGGCGCCCGCGCCCGGGTGGCGGCGGTGGTATCGGCGGCGGCGGCCAGCGCATCCAGCCGCGCCGCCAGATCGACAAAGCTGCCGTCGCGGTCCAGCCCGGTGGCCAGTGCCTGCGCGTCAAAGGCCGCCGCCAGATCGCGGTGAAAACGCCATTCGACCCAGGCGCCCCAGCCAAGGATTGCCAGCACATAGGCGCTGATCAAGACGAGCAGGATTCCGGTCCAGTTCGTCGTGACCGGGCCGCTGTCATAATGCCGCCGCGCGCCCTCCAGCCGGGCAAGGCAGGCGGCCAGAAACCCCGCCGCGCCGACATAATCCGGCCCGGCCCCCGCCGCGCGGCGCTGATATTCCGCGATATCCGCCAGGGCGACGGTGCGCCCCTCGAACAGCAGGCGGCGCGCGCCCTCGCCCCAGAGCGCGGGGTCGATCTCGCGATTGGCGCGGGCCTCGTGATCCAGCACCAGCCCAAGCGCGAGCCGCGCCGGCAGCACCGCCGGCCCCGGCACGCCGGCCCGTTGCAGCCCCGACCCGAAACGGTCAAGCAGCACGGTCGCATGGCGCAGCAGATCGCCCAGGCGTTCGCCCCGCACATCGGCCAGCCGGTCGGCATAGGCCAGCACCGGATCGGCCAGCCGTTGATAGACCTCTGGCCCCGCCGCCATGACCTAAAGCCGCCCTTCGGCCTTCCAGGCGCGCAGGGTTTCCTCGCCCACCTCGAAATGCATCGAATCCTCGCGATTATAGGCGGCGCCCCAGAACCAGCCTTCGTCATTGAAATATTCCGCCAGGATCAGCAGCCCGAACTGCGTGCCGCCATCGGCGAAACCGTCCAGCTTGCCCTCCAGCGTCAGGTCGATCGCCGTGCCCCAGGAATGGTTCGAGACCGAGGTGGTGGAGCCGCGGATGAACCGCGCACAAAGCGCGCCGGCGGTGCCGACCTTGGCATAGATGTCGGGGTCGCTTTCCTTCAGCCGGTTCAACACCCGTTCCAGGCTTTCCAGTGCGGGCCGCAGCATGGAGACCTTGATCGGCCCCACCTGCCGCGTCTCGATCAGGCCCTTGAGCGCGGGGTTGCTGACCGGCTGGCAATCGGTGTTGTAGCTGTCGCGCGGCGGGCCCAGCAGTTCCATCATGATGCGGTTGCGCGGCTGGGTGACACCCTTGTTGAAGCGGGTCTTGGCCAGCTTCATCTGTTCGGTCAGCGCCTCGGTCGGCGCGGTTTCGAAATCCTCATCGGGCAGGAGTGCGGCCGGGTCTTGCAGCGGCGGCGCGGCCAGCAGGGCCTCGGCGCCCGAAGCGGTTGTCGGCAAAGCGGGGCCGCGATTGGCCAGCAGGCTCATTTCCTCGCGCAGCCGCGCGAGGTCGGCCTTCTGCCCCTCGGCCTGCGAGGCGGTCTCGGCCCCCTGCGCCTCCAGCCGCGCCACGGCATCCTCCAGCCGTGACAGCCGCAGTTCCGCCGCGCCGTCCGCGGTATCGAGCAGCACCGTCACCACCGCAAAGGCGATGGCCGCGACCACGACGCCGATCGCCACGATGATCGGCCCGATCAGGGTGCCCCTTGCCTGTGCCATGCCGTTACCCGCCCGTCAGATCGACCACGATGACCGAGACATTGTCCGGCGCGCCCTCCTCCAGCGCGCGGCGGATCAGGATCTCGGTCGCGACAGTGGCGGTTTCGGCCAGCGCCAGCAGCGCCTCGATCACGCTTTCATAGACGCAGCGCGGCAGCCCGTCGGAACACAGCATCAGCCGGTCGCCCGGCACCAGCGGCACGGCGGCGTGGTCGATCTCCAGTTCCGGCGCGGCGCCCACGGCGCGGGTGATCACATGTGCCTCGGGGTGGTGTTCGCGCGCCTCGGCGGCCAGTTGGCCGCGATCGACCAGATCCTGCACCACGGTATGATCATGGGTCAGCATCCGCAGCCGCGTGCCGCGCAGCAGATAGGCGCGGCTGTCGCCCGCCCAGGCGACATGGGCGATGCCCTGGTCGATCAGCACCGCGACCACGGTCGCCCCCATCATGCCCGCGCCGCGTTCGGCCGCCGCCGCGCGCACCCGGGCATTGGCCTCGGTCAGCGCCGCGTCCAGCGCTTCGGCCGGGTCGTCCTCGTCGCGGATGGCGGCCAGCGTGTCGATCACCAGATCCGAGGCCAGCGCGCCGCCCTCATGCCCGCCCATCCCGTCGGCCACCGCCCAGAGCCGCCCGCTCGGATCGGTCAGGATCGCGTCCTCATTGGCGCTGCGCACCCGGCCACGATGGGTCAGCCCTGCGCCAAGCGCGGTCGGCACGGCGGCAGGCCAGCGCGCCGGGCTGCGCGGGACAAAGGTCGTGGGCTGCGTCATGGCCCGTCACCCGGGGCCAAGGGGGCAATGCAATCGGGCATCTGTGAATGATCCGGAAAAGGGTCGCAATTGAAAACAGAGCCAATCTAGCATAGGATGGGTCCATCCTTAATTGATATTTTCGGGTGCTTTCATGCGACGTTCGGGCCTTTTCGCCGCCTTGGTCTGCGGCCTTTTCCTTCCTGTCTTGGCGGTCGGACAGACGCTGAGCGACGATGAGCTGCTGCGCATGTTCCAGATGCAGCGCGAGGCGTTCCAGGCGGTGCAGACCGGCACCGGCAAGACGCGCGGCCTGACCCTGCTGACGCTGGACGAGACCGGCGAGGCCGTGGCCCCGGCCACCGGCGATGTGGCGGCGGCGGCCCCTGTCACCGGCGACAGCCCCGCGCCGCTGGGCACCGATCCGCAGGGCGGCGCCGTGACCCTGACCGAAGCGCCGATCACCGCCGATCAGCCGGTCGCGCAGAATGCCCCCGCACTGGTGCAGCCGGTGACCTTTGGCCTTTTGCCCAAGGAATTGCAGGTCAATATCCGCATCCGCTTCGATTTCGACAGCGCCTCGATCGCGGCCGATCAGGCGCCGGTGCTGGATCAGATGTGCAAGGTGATGAAGGCCAGCGATATCAAGCTGTTCCGCATCGTCGGTCATACCGATTCCGCCGGGACGGACGCCTATAACGAACGCCTTTCGCTGCTGCGCGCCGAAGAGGTGAAGCGCCGCATGGTCAAGGATTGCGGCATAGGCCCTGACCGGCTGGAGGCCATGGGGCTGGGTGAACGCTTCCTGTTCGACCCCGCCGATCCCAAGGGGCCGGAGAACCGCCGCGTCGAATTCCAGGCGCTGAGCTGAGGGCGCGGGGATGGAGGGGTTCGAGGTTCTGACCGACGAGGATCGCCGCAGCTATGCCTATGCGCTTTGCGTGCTGGGCATGGTGGCGGCCGGCGGCACGCTGGGGTCGATGGCGGGCGGGATGACGCTGCCCGGCGCGGCGGGCGGGCTGGCCTTTGGCCTGCTGATGTGCCGCACGGTGGAAAAGCCGCTGAAGCAGAAGCTGTTCGATGCCTCGGCGCGGATGACGCCCGAGGAATTCCGCCTGCTGGCAGGCCAGACCGCGCGCAGCCAGCCGGGGCTGACGCGCAAGGGGGTGCTGGATCTGCTGGCGCAGGCCCGGTCCGAGGCCGCCGCCGCGCCCGCGCAGTTCCGCTGCTGATCGTTCAGCCCGTCATCGCCTGGCCCTGGCGAAAGCTGTCGAAATCCTGCCCGAGGGTGATTTCCTCGGTGATCTGCCATTTCGCCAGCACCAGTTCCCAGCGGGCGCAGAGATAGCCGTCATATTCCGCCGGGTCGAGCACGGCCAGATCGCGTCGGCGCGGCAGCAATTCCACCGCCGCGGGGCAATCCACCAGAAAGGGCAGGGCAAGGTCGGTGGCGCAGATCACCGGGCGCCGCCCCTCGGCCTTGAGGCGCGGCACCAGGGCTGCCAGCACGGTTTCGCGGTTTTCCAGATCGGGGCCAAGTGCGGTGACCAGACAGCGCGGCACCGCCAGATCGGGCGCCGGATCGTCGATCAGGGCCAGCAAGCCCCGCCCGGCGGGACGTGGCGGGGCAGGGGCGGGGGTGGCGGGTTGGCGGCGCCACATGGTCAGAGCCCGTTCTGATCGAGAAAGGTCTTCACCTCGGCCCGGATCGCGGCGACCCGGTCGGCGGGCAGGGTGGCGGCGAGTTCCTCGACCAGCGGGGCGGCCTGCTTTACCCGCCCGGCCTCGGCAAAAAGCGCATTGCGCAGCGCGGCTTCCAGGTCGGGCGGGGCGCCGAAGGCGCCCTTGCGATGGCCCTCGGCCAGTTCCAGATAGCCGATGGCATTGCCGCGCCGGGTGGCGTCCTCGAACAATTGCCGGGCGCGGGGCGGATCGGCCGCGATACCGCCACCGCCCTCCAGATAGAACCGCCCGGCATAGACCGGGGCAAAGCCGTTGCCCATGCCGCGCGCCCGGTCCAGCCAGGCCAGCCCCTGCGCCGCATCCGCCGCGACGCCGCGCCCCGCCAGATAGGCACGGCCCAGATTGGCCATGGCGGTGGTCTGCCCCATCTCGGCGGCCGAACGATAGAGCGCCACCGCTTCCTCTGGCGTGGCGGTGACGCCGGTGCCGTTCATATAGGCGTCGCCAAGTGCGTTCACCGCATGGGGCCACCCCATCGAGGCCGCCAGCCGCAGCCACAAAACGCCTTCCTCGGGGTTCTTCTCCACCCCCTCGCCCAGCAGGAAGGCATTGCCCAGATTGGTGCGCCCGCGCAGATTGCCGCCCTGCGCGGCGCGGGTGTAAAGCGCGAAGGACAGGTCGGGGTCGCGCGCGCCGCCGCGCCCCATGCGGGCATTGAAGCCGCGATTGACCATGGCGGCGCTGTAGCCGCCTTCGATCGCGGCCTCATACCAGGCATTCGCCCAGTCATGGCGCCGCGCCACATCCAGCACCCGCCCGAACTGGAACAGCAGCCGGGGGTTCTGCGGGTCCGCGGCCAGGGCAAAGGCGCAGGCGCGCAGCGCGCGGCGGATGTTCAGATTGGCATCCGACACGCCGGGCGAAAGTTTGTCGGGGTCTACCGGATCGGCGGCCTCCTCGTCGCAATCGGTGGCGCTGGCGGCCAGCCCCGCCTTGGTCGCCGGCAATTGCAGCGGCCAGGTGCGGAAACTGTCGCGCATCACATAGCTGCCCGACTGGTCGATCAGCACCGAGGCGCGGCCCGTCTCGCCCGGATCGGGGCTGGCGGCGCCCATCTCGGTCACGATCTCTTGCGGGCTGAGCCGCACCCCATCGCGCGAGACCGATTGCGCATCGGCACGGGCGAGCGTCTGGCCCTGCCGGTCGCGGGCCTCGGGGGCGTGGGGGCTGTCGGGAAATACCTCGGCAAAGCGGCGGAAATCGTCGGGGTTCACGCTGCCTTGCAGGTAATCCCACAAGACGCCATCCAGCGTCAGCACCGCGCCGCCCTGGGTGCGCACCACCGCGCCCGCCGCAGCATCGGCCGGCACTGGCGCCGCGCGGGTCAGGGCCGGGCGCAGCACCACCGACGATTCGATCGAGCCGGTGATCCAGGGGATCTGCTGCCCCCCCGTGCCCGACCGCACCGCGCGGCGCACGCTGCGGAACACGTCATAAAGATCGGCGCCCGACTGTTGCAGCGCATTGGCCAGCGCGGTCGTATAGGGGCTGTTCACGCCGCCGGCGGAATCGAAGGCCACCTCGCCCGCGCCGGTGGAAAAGGCGATCAGCACCTCGCCACGCGGCGCCTCGACAAAGCTGAAACCGGATTTCAGCTCGCCCTCGGGCGCACTGGCGGCCAGCGCGTTGCGGCAGGCATCGAGGATCACCAGCCGCACCCCGCCGCCCCCCGCCGTCGCCGCGCCCAGCATCCGGCTCAGCGGCAGGCCCGCCCCCGCGATGCCCGCGACCGAGGTGAAATCGGTATCCACCGGCAAAAGCAGGTTCTCGTCCCGGAATTGAAGCCCGTGGCCCGCGTAATAGACCACCGCCACCTCGGCATCGGCCAGCTTTTCCTGCACCCGGTCCAGCAGCAACGGCATCTGCGCGCTGCTCACATCCAGAAACAGCGATACGTCAAAGCCCAGCTCATCCAGCGTCTGCGCCATCAGCCGGGCGTCGCGGTCGGGGTTTTCCAGCGGCGCGCCGGGATAGGCGCTGTTGCCGATGACCACGGCACGGCGCCCCTCGGCCCAAAGCGGCTGGGCGCAGGTCAGGGCGACCAGAAGAACCGGCCAAAGCCGGACAGGATAGCGCGTCATGAAAACACCCGATCGGCAAGAGCGGCAGGGTTTGTTGACACAAGGCCGCCCCGCCCGGATAGTCAAAGCAATAAGCCCATTCTTGTTGAGCCCTTTCAGATGTCAACGAAAATCCCCGGCCCCGATCCGCCGGGCGAGGGGCCGGCCGCCGCCTTTCTGCGTGCCGCCCGCGCCGCCCAGCCGGAATATTTCGCCCGGATGCGCGGCCGTGTCGCGCGGCTGGAAATCAACGAAGCCGAAAGGTTCGCGCGTGCCTTTCTGCGCGATCAGGTGACCGGGCCGCAGGCGCCGCTGGCCGGGGCCGAGGAGGCCATACTGGAGGCGATCGAGGCCGCCCCCCGCGTGCCGGGCCTGGGGCTGGTCGCGGCGGCGCTGCTGGCGATCGGCCGGCAGGATTGGGCCCGCGCCGCCCGGCTGGCCGAACGCGCCTATGCGGGCGACCAGCACGAAACCTTTGCGCAGCGCCTGTTCCTGGCCGCCGAGGAGCGTAGCGCCAGCCTGCGTCTTGGCGTGGATGACTGGTTGCAGGACCGGTTCTGCCCGGCCCCCTTTACCGATCTGGAAATCATCGGCAATGCCGACCTTTACACCTGCTGCGCCGCCTGGTTGCCGGCGCCCATCGGCAATGCCCGGCGCGACGATCCGCTGTCCGCCTGGCAGGGGGCGGCGGCGCGGGAACTGCGCCGCTCGGTGCTGGAGGGCGATTTCGGCCATTGCTCGCGGCTCAGCTGCCCCTATATCGCGCGCCGCAGCCTGCCGCGCCGGGACGAGGTGAAAGATCCCGCCCTGCGCGCGGTGATCGACGGCACCGCCCCCGTGCCAGAGGCGCCGCGTCGGGTGTTGTTGTCCTATGACACGTCCTGCAACCTGTCCTGCCCGTCCTGCCGCAGCGCGCTGATCGCGAAATCGCAGGCCGAGGTGCGCGATCTCGATGCCTTTTACGACGCCCGCGTCGCGCCGCTGCTGGCCGGGGCGACGGCTATCAAGGTCACCGGCAGCGGCGATCCCTTTGGCAGCCGCCATTTCCGCCGCGTGCTGGGCAAGCTGACCACCGCCCCCCCCGTGCCGGGCCAGCCGCGCCTGCAACTGCACACCAATGGCGTGCTGTTCGACCCCCGCGCCTGGGAGCGCCTGCGGCTGGAGGGGCATGTGCGGTCGGTCTGGGTCTCGGTCGATGCGACCGAGGCAGAGACCTATGCGATCCTGCGTCGCGACGGCGATTTCGTCCGCCTGCAACGCAACCTGGATTTTCTGGGCGGGCTGCGGCGCGACGGGCGGATCGGGCAATTGCGGCTGGATTTTGTGGTGCAGGCGCGCAATTTCCGCCAGATGCCGGCCCTGGTGGCGCAGGCGCGGCGGATCGGGGCCGATGGCGTGCATTTCCTGATGCTGCGCAATTGGGGCACCTTTACCCAGGCCGACTATCTGGCCGAGGCCGTGGCGCAAGAGGGTCATCCCGAACATGCTGAACTGCTGCGCCTCTTGGCCGACCCGGTCTTTGGCGCGCCGGATGTCGATCTGGGCAATCTCGCGCCGCTGCGCGCGGCGCCGCCGGTGCCGGCTGTGCCCGCCGCCGCCTTGCCGCCCGTTCTGCTGGTGCTGGGATTGCAGCGGTCAGGCAGCAATCTGCTGTTCGATGCGCTGGAAAGCTGGTCCGACCTGATGGTCCTGCGCGAGGTCTTCAATCCCCGCGCGGCCTATGGGGCGGATGACGCGCTGGTGGCGCATTTGGCGGGCTGGATGGGGCATGACCTGCTGGGGCCGGCCGATCACCGGCTGGTGCGGCGGCTGCGGGGCGATCCGGGCGGGGCGCTGGTGCAACTGCGGCGGGCAGCGGCGGCGCGCGGGGCGGCGGCGGTCGCGATCAAGGTCTTTCCCGGCCATGTGCCAGAGGCGGTGCTGGCTGCGTGGCTGGCCGATCCGGCGATCCAGCCCGTGCTGCTGCACCGCCCGCTGCTCGATTGCTGGATCTCGTGGCAAAAGGCGCGCAGGACCGAACGCTGGGCCAATACCGACACCACCGGCCAGCGGATCGAGGCCGATCCGGCGGCCTTTCTGGATTGGGCGCAGGGCATGCAGGAATGGCAGGACGGGCTGCGCGCCGCGCGGGGCGACCTGCCGCTGGCCGAGATCGACTATGACCGCGATCTGGCGCCGGGGCCGGGGTCGATGCGTGACGCGATCCTGCGGGCGCTGGCAGATTCGGCGCTGGTGCTGGCGCCGCCCGGCCCGTTCCATCTGCGCCATCGCCGGCAGGACCGCAGCACCGACCCGCTTGCCCGCCTGTCCAACCCCGAGGCATTTCGCGCCGCGCTGCGGGACGCGGCCCGTTTTCCTTGACCGCTTTTCGGCGGGGATGTTACGCTTTTCATATTTCAGGTCTCCGTTTTCCGCCCCGCTTTCAGTCACGGAAGGAATTGCCCATGCGCAGATATCTCTTGCCGCTCTGGCTTTCGGTCTCGGCCCTGGTCATCGCGGCTTGCCAGCCGGTGCTGGATCCGAACTGCAAACCCACCGAGGCCGAGAAAAAGGCCTGGGCCGGCGCACAGCGCGCGAAAAGCGCCGATGCCTATCGCAAGTTCCTGAGCGCCTATCCCGACAGTTGCTATGCCGCGATGGCGACGAATGCGCTGCGCAAGCCGGTCGCGCCGGTCACGGCGCGGCGGCTCAATGATGGCGGGGGCTTTGCGCCCGGGGGCGCCGATCCTTACTGAGCGCATGATGCCACCGCCCGCCCCTGTGCATTTCGATCTCGTGCATGCGGGCGATCCGCGGTATCGCGGCGGCACGGCCTCGGCCCTGCGGGGCGAGATTGCTTTGGCGCATGGCTGGGGTTTGCGCGCCGCGCTGCTTCCGTTTCTTGGCCGCCGGGGCGGCAAGGTGCAGGGCTTTGACCCGCGCATCGTGGCGCTGATGGATGCGACGGGGTTTCCGCTGCTGGATGCCGCGACCCCGGCCAGTTGCGACATCCTGCTGGCGCATCATCCGCATGTGTTTCAGACCATGCCCGACCGCCCGGTCGCGCTGCGCCCGGCGCGGGTGGTGCTGGTGCTGCATCATCCGCCGGTCGATGCGGCGGGGGTGGCGCAATATGATCTGGACCGGGTGATCCGCAATCTGGAGCGGGTCTTTGCCGTGCCGGTGCAGCTCGCGCCGATCAGCGCGCTGGTGCGGGCGCAGCTGCTGCGGCTGGGGCAGGATCCGGCGCGGATGCTGGCGCATGATCTGTGGAATGTCATCGACATGGTGGAATATCCGCCGCGCGACCGCCCGCCGCCCCGCGCGCAGGCGGTGATCGGGCGCCATTCCCGCGCCGATCCGATGAAATGGCCCGCCGACCCGGAGGCGATTCGTGCCGCCTGGCCCGACGATCCGGGGCTGGAGGTGCAGATCCTCGGCGCCGCCCCGCTGCCCGGCGGCATGGCGCGCCCGGCGAACTGGACTGTGCTGCCCTTTCGCGAGGAAGGGGTGGACGACTTTCTGTCGCGGCTGGATTTCTATGTCTATTTCCATCATCCCGACTGGGTGGAGGCCTTTGGCATCGCCGTGGCCGAGGCGTTGGCCAAGGGGCTGGTCTGCATCCTGCCCCCGTCATTCAAGCCGCTTTTCGGCGCCGGCGCGGTCTATGCCGAACCGGCCGAGGTGCGCGGGATCCTGGCGCAGTTCATGGCGCGGCCCGACGAATATGCCCGCCAGTCGCGCGCCGCGCGGGCGATGATCGACGAACGCTATTCGATCGAGGCGGGGAAGGGGCGGTTGCAACGGCTCTGGTCCGATCTGGGGCTGGAACTGCCGCGCGATCTGGCGCTGCGCACCGAGGCCGAGGAACGCCCCGGGGCCGTGCCGCCCGCGCCGCTGCCCGCGCTGGTCGCGGCACCGCCGCCTTGCCGGGTGCTGCTGGTCTGTGGCAATGGCATCGGGCTGGGCCATGTGACGCGGCTGATGGCCATCGCCCGCCGCCTGCCCGCCTGGGTGGAGCCGGTCTTCCTGACCCTGTCGCTGGGCACCGAGATTCTGCGCGCCCAGGGCTTCAGCGCCGAATATGTCGCGACCCATATGAAACAGGGCGTTACCGGAGCCGGCTGGAACGAGGCCTTTGCCCTGGAATTGCGTGCCCTGCTGGATGCGACGGGCGCGCGGATGGTGGTCTTTGACGGCAATGACGCCTTTCCGGCCATCCGCGCGCTGATCCCGCATCGGCGCGATGTCGCCTGGGTCTGGCTGCGGCGTGCCCTTTGGCAGGAACATCATCAGATCAACCCGGCCACGCTGCCGCTGTTCGACATGATCATCGAGCCGGCCGAACTGGCGGGCGACGAGGATCGCGGCCCGACGCGGCAAGAGGGCCGGGTCGAACGGGTGGGCACGATCCTGCTTCATGATCCGGGCGATTGCCTGCCGCGGGCAGAGGCTGCCGCCCGGCTGGGGCTTGATCCGGCGCGCAAGGCGGTGCTGCTGCAACTGGGCTCCAGCCGGAATTTCGACATGGCGCCGCTGCGCCGCGCCGCGTTGGCCGCCCTGCGCGGCATGCCCGAGGTGCAGGTGCTGGAAATCGCCAATCCGCTGGCCAGCCCGCCCGAGCCCGCGCCGGACGATCCGCCCCGCCGCGCGGTGTTTCCGCTGGCCCCGCTGGGCCGGGCGATGGATCTGCTGATCACCGCGCCCGGCTATAACAGCTTTCACGAGGCGGTGTTCGGCGCGGTGCCGGCGCTGTTCGTGCCCAATCAGGACGGGATCATGGATGACCAGCCCCTGCGCGCCGCCTATGCCGCCAGCACGGGCCTTGGCCTTGCGCTGACCGTGGCCGGGGGCGCGCGGGTGGGCGGGCTGATCCGGCAGGGGCTGACGCCGGAATTTGCACAATCCGTCGCGGCCCGCGCGGCCCGCCTGCCCCCGCCCCGCGGCGCCGAGGAAACCGCCCGGCTGCTGGTGGAACTGCTGCTGTCGGTGCGCACCGACCGGCCGCTGGCCACGGGGCAGGCCCGGCTCTAGCCGCGGTGGCGCCGATCCGCGCGCGGGCGCCGCCTGCCGATTGGCCCCGTTGACCCTGCCCCCTGCCGGGTCTATCCCCGATCCATGCTGCCAGCGGAGGCTTCCTTGACGATCTACCTGCACAAGTCCGACCTGCCCGACGGGCTTGACCTTGGCCCCGTGGTGGCCATCGACACCGAAACGATGGGCCTCGACCCGCGCCGCGACCGGCTTTGCGTGGTGCAGCTTTCCTCGGGCAATGGCGATGCGCATCTGGTGCAGATCGCCAAGGGCCAGACCCGCGCGCCCAATCTGGAACGGATGCTGACCGATCCGGCGGTGATCAAGCTGTTCCATTTCGGCCGCTTTGACATTGCCGCGCTGCAAAAGGCCTTTGGCGTGACCACCGCGCCCGTCTGGTGCACCAAGATCGCGTCGAAACTGATCCGCACCTTCACCGACCGGCACGGGCTGAAATACCTGCTGGCCGAGCTGGTCGGCGTCGATGTGTCGAAGCAGCAGCAGACAAGCGACTGGGGCGCCGAGGTGCTGACCGAGGCGCAAAAAGACTATGCCGCCTCGGACGTGCTGTATCTGCACAAGCTGAAAGACGCGCTGGAACAGCGGCTGATCCGCGAAGGGCGACTTGAACTGGCGCAGAAGTGTTTCGATTTTCTTCCCACGCGGGCAGAACTCGATCTGCTGGGCTGGGAGGAACCGAATGACCTTTTCCACCACTGATTTTCTGGCCATCGGTCGCCGGGTGATCCGGCGCGAGTCAGAGGCGCTTGACCTGCTGGCCGATCAGCTGGGCGACAGTTTCACCGCCGCCGTTCAGGCCATTCTGGGCGCGCAGGGCCGGGTCATTGTCTGCGGCATGGGCAAATCGGGCCATATCGCGCGCAAGATCGCGGCGACCTTCGCCTCGACCGGCACCCCGGCGCAATTCGTCCATCCGGGCGAGGCCAGCCATGGCGACCTTGGGATGGTGACCGAGGGCGATGTGGCGCTGGTGCTTTCCAATTCCGGCGAGACGCCGGAACTGGCCGATATCATCGCCCATACCAGACGTTTCGGCATTCCGCTGATCGGCGTGGCGGGGCGCGAGGGATCGACCCTGCTGCGCCAGTCGGATGTGGCGATCCTGCTGCCCGCCGCGCCCGAGGCTTGCGAAACCGGCATCGTGCCCACCACCTCGACCACGATGACCCTGGCGCTTGGCGATGCGCTGGCGGTGGCGTTGATGGAGCATCGCCAGTTCACGCCCGAACATTTCCGCGTGTTCCACCCCGGCGGCAAGCTGGGCGCAAAGCTGGCCACCGTGCGCCACCTGATGCATCAGGACGTGCCGCTGGTGTCTGAGGATACCCCGATGGGCGAGGCCCTGCTGGTGATGAGCCAGAAGGGCTTTGGCGTGGTGGGCGTGACCCGCGCCGATGGCGGGCTGGCCGGCATCGTCACCGATGGCGACCTGCGGCGCCACATGCGCGGGTTGCTTGACCTGACCGCCGCGCAGGTGATGACGGCGAACCCCCGCACCATCGGCCCCGAGGCCCTGGCGACCCGCGCCGTCGGCATCATGCAGGATCGCAAGATCACTGCGCTGTTCGTCGTCGATCCCGAGGGATCGGCGGATGTGGTGGGGCTGATCCACATCCATGACTGCCTGCGCGCAGGGGTGGTGTGATACCATGGGGGGGCGCGACGGGCATTCGCGACTGGTGGGCTGGCTGAAAGTGGCCTTGCCGCTGCTGGCGCTGGCGATCCTGTCGAGCCTGTTTCTGGTGGCCCGCACCATCGACCCCGAAGGCGCCATCACCTTTTCCGAGGCCGAGCTGGCCGACCGCCTGCGCGAGCCGCGCGTGACCGCCCCCGCCTTTGCGGGCGTGACGCGCGATGGCGCCACGGTGACGGTGACGGCGGCCATGGCCAAACCCGCGACCGAAGGCGGCGCCTCGGCCGAGGAGGTGCGCGCCCAGCTGGAAACCCCCGATGGCGCAAGGTCGGTGCTGACGGCGGGGGCGCTGGCGCTGGCGCAGGATGGCAAGACGGCCACCCTGCGCGGCGGCGTGTTGCTGGCGCATTCGCTGGGCTATGAATTCCGCACCGACAGCATGGTCCTTGAACTGGATCGCACCGGCGCCCAAAGCGAAGGCGCGGTCGAGGGTTTCGGCCCGCTCGGGCGGCTGACTGCGGGTCAGATGACCCTGTCGCAGCCCGAAGCGGGGCGCCCCGACTATCTTCTGGTTTTCAACAAGGGCGTCAGCCTGATATACCAACCCGGCGCGGCCGAGGGCGCTTCTGCCCCGTCTTCCGCGGTATCTTCCGATTGAGGCCGATCATGTTTCGCCCCCTGCTTTTGACACTGTTCTGTGCGCTGGCCCCCCTGACCGTCGCGGCCCAGAACGCCAATGTCAGCTTTGGCGGGCTCAAGCAGGATACCCGCCTGCCGGTCGAGGTGAAGGCAGAGACGCTGAACGTCAATCAGGCCGACGGATCGGCCACCTTTACCGGCAATGTCCGGGTGGCGCAGGGCGAGATGCGGCTGGCGGCGCAAAGCGTGCGGGTCGAATATGGCGAAAGCGGCAAGAGCATCGAAAAGCTGCATGCCACCGGCGGGGTGACCCTGGCCTCGGCCACCGATGCCGCCGAGGCGAAAGAGGCGGTCTATACCATCGCCACGGGTCTGGTGGTGATGACCGGCGATGTGCTGCTCACCCAGGGGAAAAGCGCGATTTCCGGGCAGAAACTGGTGATCGACCTCAAGGCCGGGACCGGCCGGATGGAGGGGGGCGTCTCCACCATCTTTGTGCCGGGTGGCAATTGATGCCCGAAAAGACCGAAGGCTTGCAGGTGCGCAACCTGCGCAAGAGCTACAAGAAACGCCCGGTGATCCGCGACGTGTCAATGCGGCTGGACCGGGGCGAGGTGGTCGCGTTGCTGGGGCCGAACGGATCGGGCAAGACCACCTGCTTTTATTCCATCGCCGGTCTGGTGACGCCCGAAGGCGGCGAGGTGATCATCGACGGCAAGGATGTGACCGCCCTGCCGATGTATCGCCGCGCCCGGCTGGGGGTCGGCTATCTGCCGCAGGAAATGTCGATCTTCCGGGGGCTCTCGGTCGAGGATAACATCATGGCCGTGCTGGAAATCCGCGAGCGCGACGGCCACAAGCGGCGCGAGCGGCTGGAGGAGCTGCTGTCGGAATTTTCGATCACCCATCTGCGCCGCGCGCCAGCGCTGGCGCTGTCGGGCGGTGAACGGCGCCGGGTGGAAATCGCGCGCTGTCTGGCGGCGGATCCGAAATATCTGCTGCTGGACGAACCCTTTGCCGGCGTCGATCCCATTGCCGTGGGCGAGATCCGGCATCTGGTGCAGGATCTGAAATCGCGCGGGCTGGGCGTGCTGATCACCGATCACAATGTGCGCGAAACGCTGGAGATCGTGGACCGCGCCTATATCCTGCATGACGGTCATGTGCTGATGAGCGGCACGACCGAAGAAATCGTGCAGGACGAAACGGTGCGCCGCGTCTATCTGGGCCAGAATTTCCGCATGGTCTGAGGGGGGCGCCCCTTGGCGCCCCGCCGCTGCGGTTACAGAACGATGTCGCGTTCGGTCAGCGCGGGGGCGCCAAAGATCTGGATCTGGAAATCGGCCGCCCCGTCGCCGTTGATGTCGCCGGCCAGCGTGCCGCCAGAATAGCGAAGCTGCCCTGCAACGCGGGTGAAAGCCCCGCCCTGGATGAAGGTGAAGCCCTGATCGCCCGCCAGCGCGGTATTGGCGTCGATCTTGTTCAGCACGATTGTGTCATCCCCGGGCCGGAAATCACGGATCAGGTCGCGGCCGCTTCCCACGCCCGCCCCGGCGGTCGTCTGGAACAGGAAGTCGTCGGCGCCGCTGCCCCCCAGCAACAGATCCTTGCCCGTGCCGGCAACCAGCGTGTCATCGCCATCGCCCCCGCGCAGCACATCGGCGCCATCGCCATCATAGATCACATCGTCGCCCGCGCCGCCGCGCAACAGATCGTCGCCATTGCCGCCAAAGAGAACGTCGTCACCCAGGCCCGAAGTGATCAGGTCATTGCCATTGCCGCCATAGATGTTGCCCTGCACGTTGCCATTGGCCCCGCGCAGCACGTCATTGCCGTCGCCGAGCATCACGTCGCGCAGCAGGGTGCCGGTGTTGACCACGCTGTCATTGCCGCCGCCCATGTCCAGCTTGCCGGTGATGCGGCCGGAATTCAGCACCGTGCCGACCCCGTTGGACAAAAGGATCGCCCCGACGATACGCGCGGAATTGTCGATATTGACGATATTGCCGGCGTCCGAATTGGTATCGTGAATGGCGATGCGCAGGTTGTTGGGCGCCGGCAGCGCGGTATTGAGCGACCCCTTGATCAGCCCGGTATTGGTGATGTCGATCACCCCCACGCCAATATAGCTCAGCCGGATCGCCGCGGCCGGCTCGCCAAAGAACAGGCTGCCCCGGCCGGTCGCAAGGATCTGCCCGGAATTGTCGATTGTTGCAGAAATGCTGTTGCAGTAGATCCCGCTGCCGCCGCGCACAATGCCGGCATTGTCGATCACCGTGGAATCGCCGCTGGTATAGACTGCCGCGCTCCAGTCGCGGGAAACGATGCTGACGGCTGCCGCGTCACCGATGGCAATGACCGAACTGTTGCCATAGGACTGAATGGCGTTGATGTCCGAGTAACACTCGATCCGCCCCTCGACCAGCATGGATTGGCTGTTGCCATAGCCATAGATCGCGCCGGTGGAGGCGACGATGCGCACCCCGCTCGCGATCAGGCAGACGGAGCCGCCGTCGGAGCCGAGATTATAGGCGACGCCAATGGTGGCGCTGGTCGTGATGATCTGATTGGGCATGATGCATACCTGAAAAAAAGCAACAGAAAGTCGGGGAGATTGGCAATTGCGGCGGCATTATAGCGGTGCCAATGGGCTTGGCAATCGACCGCCGAGGCGCGGCCGAACCGACGGCCCGAAGCCGCCGCTCCGTCGCAGGAAGCCATTGACAAAGCCCGGTCCGCTGCCGCCAAATACCCAGGATGCGTGCGAGAACCGCCCCCCTATCCATCCGCCCCGCGGCAGGGATTTTCCTTCCGAAGGCTGGTGCTTGCGCGGTGGCGGCCCCATGTCAAATTCATCAGTCGGAAACCCTGCATGATGCAGGATATGCCGGACTGTCATCGCGAAGGAGGAGCCATGCGGTATCAGATCAGCGGTAAACAGATCGACATCGGTGAGGCGCTGCAAACCCATGTCAAAGCCGAACTGGGCGAGGTGATCGAAAAATATGCCCAGCGGCCGACCGATGCCGTGATCGTGTTTTCCAAGAATGCGCATGAGTTTGTTTGCGAGTCGACCGTTCACCTGTCCACCGGCCTGAATGCCGCCGCCAAGGGCGCCGCGGGCGAAATCTACGCCGCTTTCGAGGCCTGCCGCGAACGTCTGGACAAGCAGTTGCGCCGTCACAAGCGCCGCCTGCGCGACCATCACAACCGCCGCACGGCCCCTGTTGAATTCGACGGAGGTTCCGCCTATATCCTCGCCCCGACCGAAGAGGGTGACGATGCCGATGCCGGCGCGCTGCAACCTGTCGTCATCGCCGAGATGGAAACGAAGATTCCTTCGATCACCGTCGGCGAGGCCGTGATGCAGCTGGAACTGGCGGGGCAGAAGATGCTTGTCTTCCGGAACGAAGGACATGGGGGCGTGAACGTCGTTTACCGTCGTGATGACGGCAATATCGGCTGGATCGACCCGCGCAACAGCAAGTGACGCGCCGCCGGGCGCCGGATGGACGACCCTGATGGAACTTTCGAAGATACTTGATCCGCAAGCCGTCAGGGTTGTCAGCCAGATGACCAGCAAGAAGCGTCTCTTCCAGGAAGTGGGAGAGATCGCCTCGCAGGCCTACAAGCTCAATGCGCTTGTGGCCATCGACGGCTTGCAGGAACGCGAAAGCCTTGGCCCGACTGGTGTGGGCCATGGCATCGCGTTGCCGCATGCCCGGCTGGAGGAGGTGCAGGGCATTGTCGGCGTGTTCCTGCGTCTGGAAAAGCCGCTGGATTATGACAGCGTGGACCGTCAGCCGGTCGATCTGGTCTTTGGCCTGTTCGCGCCCAAGGAATCGGGGGTGGACCATCTGAAGGCACTGGCGCTGGTCAGCCGCACCATGCGCGATGCCGGCATCTGCGCCAAGCTGCGCGCCAATACCGATCCGGCCAAGCTTTACGCCATTCTGACCGAAAGCCGCAGCTCGGCCGCCGCCTGACGGCGGTCAGCCCTTCCAGCCGCCAAATCCAAAGGCAAGGTAGTCGCGCTGATAGGCGTCGCGCGCGGCGTCCTGCACCTCTTTGTCGGCGATGTCGCGCAGGGCAAAGGGCAGGGCGGGCGCGGTATCGGGCCGCAATTCGGGCGCGGTGATGCCCGTTTCTGCGGCAAGGAAGGCCAGCCCCTCGGCCAGCCGCTCCTCGCGCAGCACAAGGTCGGGCGTCTGGAACTGCGCGAAACCTTGCAACACGGCGCTCTGGCTGGCCAGGGCGGGGTCGATCTTCTGCCCGGTCTGCCCGCCCAGATAGATCCGCAACCAGCGCAGAAAGGCCAGAAATCCCGTCCGATGCGCCTCGGGCGTCACCTCGGCCCCGCGCGGCAGATCCAGCCCATAGGCCTTGGTCAGCAGGCGATAAAGATCATTCTGCCCGTCCAGCACCAGGCGACAATAGCCGTCATGCGCCCGTGCCAGCGGATGCCGCAACACGGTAAAGCCGCGATGCGCGCCGGTCTGCCGCTTCCATTGGCGCAGGGTCTTTTGCACGAAATCGCCGACGATCCCGCCCTTGCCGATGCGGCCCAGCCAGTCGGCCACCTGCGCCTCGGGCGCGCCCTTGACCGGCATGAACAGCAAGGGCGCATCGGCCGCCGCGACAAAACCCGGAATGCCGGGCGCGCGGCGGGGTTCGAAATTCGGGGTGCGGCTGAGGTTGAACCGATCGAGCCGGGCCAGCGCGGCCTCCATCTCGGCCGGGTTCAGCACCTTGTCGGTGACCTCTTCGGGGTTCTGTTTCTTGAGCCTGGGGTCCAGCCCCTCCAGTCGGGCGGGCACGCCCAGAAAGGCCGCGAGGCCGTTCAGCACCGCAAGATCGTTCAGATCGTCATAGTCGATGTAAAAGGCGGTCTGCCCGGTCACCTGCAAACCGCGCAACAGCATGACCTGAAACGCCTGCGCATCCTGCAAATGCGCCTCGAACTCGGATGCGGAAAAGCCGATCCGCGTGGTTTTCAGGTTCTTGGCATTGGTCAGCCGCCACTGATCGGTCGCCTGCGCGATCTTCAGGCTGACATAGCTTTCGATCGGGTTGCGGGTCAGGATGATCTTGGCGCAACCCGGATCGGCCAGCACTTCGGCGATCACCCGCGCGTCGTGATCGTGAAAGCAGCGAAAGCCGGCCAGCCCCTCGGTCTGGTCGCGCATCGCCGCCAGCACCCGCAGCGGATCGGCCTCGCGCGCGGCAAGGTCATGGCCAAACAGCGCAAGATTATCCTTCTTGCCCATGAAATGCGGGTTGAACACCTCGCCATGGCAGGTCACGCCGGGCAGGGCGTTCAGATTGGCCTCCAGAAAGTTGGAGCCGGTGCGCATTTCGGCGAACATCACGAAGGAATGGAAATCGGCCACGTCATTTCACCAGATAGGGGCGGCCCCGCCGCGTGGTCAGCGGGCGCGGGTCGTCGCCGGCCGGGAAATCGCCCATCAGCACCGGCTGCATGCCCTGATTGCGCAGGTTTTGCAGGAACTGGCCAAAGCCGGTCAGGTCGGCCATGCGCGGCGCCTCGGTCAGGCGGCGCAGGCTGCGGGGGCTGATCTCGTCGATGATGGTCTGCAACGGCTCCATCGGGTTTTCGACGAATTCGGCCAGCGTCCAGATCCGCACCTTAGCCTTGGCATCGGCGGCGCGCAGCACCTCCAGATGCGCGGCCTCGATCTTTTGCAGCCGCGCGGCCTGCTTGCGGATTTCACCGAAATTCGCGTTGGCGTGGAACAGCGGCACCGCCCAGGCCCCCGAGATGACCGAGATCTGCGCATTCGGGTCGCGCGCGAGGAACGGCGCGATCTTCTGCCGGTCGCCGGGGCCGAACTGGAAACACTGCCGCTCGCCCCGGGTGTTCCAGATCAGGCTGCCCAGAAAACCGCGCGGATTATAGTCGCGCAGCGCCGGCGCATCGCAAAGCGCCCCGTTATAGACCGTCTCGCCGCCGGCGAAGGCCACGCGGTCCGGCGCGAAAAGATGGCCATGCACCCGGGTTCCTGCCACCTTGCCCAGCCAGATGTCGAAATTCTCGAACAGGTCGGCAAAGCCCTCGAACACCGAATAGGGCGCGGCGGTCATGCCGTTTTCCCAATTGGCGCGCGGATAGCGGCTTTGCATGTAGAGCCCGGCGCGGCCCTTGGTCCGCCGCTCCACCGCCTTGGCGAACAGCCGGTCGATTTTGCCCGGATTGGGTTCGCCAGAGGCCTGCCCCCCGGCATCGTCGGACAGGAAGGTGCGATAGAGCCTGTCGGCCTGCGGCCAGATCTTGCGCGCCACGAAACAGTCGGATTTGCGCAGCAATTGCAGGTGATCGTCGTAAAAGATATGCGGCTTGCCCTGGAAATCGAACTTCGACAGCGTGAGCGACCGGCTTTCCACATTGGCCGAGACCTGCCGCACCAGCGTCTGAAAATAGCTTTCATCCGGGATCCAGACCCGCCGGAAATAGCGGTCATGTTCGGCCCGGTCGGGGCTTTCCAGAATGGTGCTGAGCGTCTGGCGGGTCAGGCACCACCATTGGCTGCCCAGATGCGGCACCAGCCCCTTGGGGATACGCCTGCGAAAGCCCAGACGGCGTTGCAGGCGCACATAGCTGTCGAACAGGTGGCGCTGCTTGCGCCAGGAAAACGGAAAACGCAGGGTAAAGCGTTCGATGTTAAGCCCGCCGACAGTCCAGCCGACATCCTCGGTCGTGACGCTTTCGATGAAATCGGTGCGCGGGCGCGCATCGAGATAGGCGACCAGTTCCTGCACCGGCCGCAAGGGCAGGCAGGAGCCGGAGGCCAGATAGACATGCCGAACCCCCGGAAAATCGCGCAGCATCAGCGTGGCGGCGGCCTGGGTCGCGGCGACCAGCCCCCAGGTGCCCCATTCGCAGGCAAAGCGCGTGCTGAAGCGGATATCGGCCACGCCCTCCAGCGACTGCCGCATGCGGTCAAAGGCCGTGCGTTTCACCCGGCGATCGACATGGATCACCACCGGGCAGCCGCGTTCCGCCCAGTGGCGCGCCACCTGGGCGGCGCGGTCCAGTGCGGTATGGCACAGCATGACGAAGCCGACGCTCATGCCCAGTTGCCCTTCGACATCAGGCCCAGAATCTCCAGCTGGCGCCAGTTGATGTATTTCTCGCTCCACTTGCACCAGAAATCCGGGCTGGCGGCCATGCCTTCCTGATAGGCGCGGTATTCGTGGCTGTTGGCGTAATGCTGCTTGCGCGCCAGTTCTTCCTGCGCCTTCTGGGTGAAGGTGTCGATGAACTTCGCGTGCAGCAGGCAGCCCGAGGCTTTTTCGCCGCCCCATTCGTCATAGACGAGGTTCAGCCCGCGCGGCAGCAGCATATGGGTCGAGCTGACATAGGCATAGTCGCGATCCCATTTCACCAGCGGGATCTTGTTCAGCGCAGGCGCGCGTTCGGGGTTGTCGGTAAAGAACATCCGCGCGCGCGGGCCGCCCTGGATCCACAGGTTTCCATAGGCGGCGTTGCGGGTCATGGTGTAATTGCCGCTGTCGAACCAATTGGCGATTTCCAGCGGATCCTGCCCTTCGCGGTAGGGGTGCTGGCTGATCGGGCCCTTGGGATACATGTCAAGCATCATGGCGGAAAACGACCGGATCGAGCTGGCATCGAGCCAGTCGGTCAGCGCGCGCAGCGGGCGGGTGTCGCAGAACGGATAGACCAGGAATTCGTCGGGATCGACGACCACGGTCCAATGCCCATGCCCGTAGCGCATCAGCAGCCAGTTCACCCAATCGACGCCAAAGCGCGACCGTTTATAGCCGGCAGAGGTGGCCCAGACCGAGACATCAGCCTGTTCCGCCAGATATTCGCGCGACCCGTCATCGCTGTCATTGTCCACGAAAAGGAAATGATTGATGCCAAGGTCACGGTAGTAGCGCAGGAACCAGGGCAGGCGCACCTTTTCATTGCGGACGGTCGAGACGAGCAGCAGGTCATCGGGGCGGATATTGACCACGCGGCTGACCACGGGCCGCAGTTCCCTCCGCTTGCGGAAGGCCCTGATGCGCCAGCGTTTGCGTGCCAGCCGCAGCCGGTATGTCGTCAGTATGCCCAAGCCCCGTTCACCCTGGCCGAAAGTTTCTTCCAGCCTGTCAGACGATGTTTAAGACAGCGTTGAAATGTGCGTCCCATGTTGGGGCGATCCAGCGCCGCGTCATCGTTCCTTTGCCACCCACACCCTTGTCCGTTAGGCGTTCTACCCCGGAAAGTCGTTCAATTGTTTCCAACCAAGAATAAACATCCGTCGGCTTCAGGTAAACCGGATAGTCACCCAGCATTTCGCGCAACACCGGCAGGTCGCTGACACAGACCGGCGCGCCCAGGCTTGCCGCCTCCATCGGGGGCAGGCCAAAGCCCTCGACATGGCTGGGAAACAGCAGCCCCTGCGACGCCTGAATCAGCCCGGACAGCGCCGCATCGCCCAGACCCGCCACCTCGATCACGCCGGCGGGGCGGGAGTCGAGCGCCTGAAACACCGCCATGTTGCGCCAGCCGCGGCTGCCGGCGATCACCAGTTGCGGCAGTTGCGGCAGTTGCGCGGGCGGCAGGCGGCGGGCCAGCTCCGCCCAGACCGCGAGAAGCAGTGCGTGGTTCTTGCGCGGCTCGATCGTGCCGACGGTCACGAAAAACCGGCGGGACGGGTCAAGCCCCGGCACCTGATACGCCCCCGGCGCGGCGGCGGTGATGCCCAGCGGCGCGACGATCCCCGGCGGCACCCGCCCCAGCCGCGCCAGATGCGCCTCGGTCACGGCGCGCGTGGCTGCGGCGCTATGCACCACCAGATCGGCCCGGGCGGACACCGCGGCCAGCTTGCGCGTAAAGACGGCCGGGATATCGGCCCGGGTGAATTCCGGGTGATCCAGCGGGATCGTGTCATGGATCAGCACCACCACCGGCCCGCGCAGCGCCGCCATCACGCGCGGCGTCAGGTTGGAATGGCCCATGTTGAAATAGGCGGTCTCTGCCGGCAGGCGGCGCAGCAGACGCGGCAGCCCCGGCACGGCACAGCGCGCAAGGGCAATCCGGCGGATCTCGGCCTCGGCCCGGGCGCGCAGCGCGTCCCCCCGGCGGCTCAGCCGGCCGATCAGGTCGGGCGGGCCCAGCGGCGCGCCATCGGTCAGCGCCAGCACCCGCCGCACCCCGGCGGCATCCAGCAGGGCAAAGCCCCAGGCGTTGCGCACCAATGCAAAAAGGGGGGCGCCCTGTATGGCGTCCCCCTTCAGCAAATGTTCGGCCCAGGCCCGTTCGACCCGATCGACACCCGTCAGCGCCGGCCGCCCCAGACGCGAGACCAGCCGCGTCAGATCGAGCAGGCGCGGCGTCACCCCATGCCCTTACTGCGCGGCCTTCTGCTGCGCGATCACGTCATGCAGATAGGTGGTGAATTCGTCGCGCAGATCGGGGCGCGACATGCCGAAGGCGACGGTGGCCTGAAGGAAGCCGGGCTTGGAGCCGCAATCGTAGCGCTGCCCGCGGAAGCGATAGCCATAGACGCCGGTCCCTTCGGGCCCGATTTCCTCGGCGATGGCGTCGGTCAGCTGGATTTCGCCCCCCGCGCCCTGCTTCATCTTGTTGAGGTTGTTCATCACCTTGGGCGATAGGATATAGCGCCCGATCACCGCAAGGTTCGACGGCGCCTCATCGGCCTTGGGCTTTTCGACCATGCCCTTGGCGCGGACCATGGTGCCCATGTCTTCCTCGATGTCCAGCACACCATAGCTGGAGGCCTTGGCGGGCGGCACTTCCATCGCGGCGACCATGTTGCCGCCGGTCTGCTCATAGGCTTCGACCATTTGTTGCAGACAGGGTTTTTCCGCCGCGATCACGTCATCGGGAAGCAGCACGGCAAAGGGTTCGTTGCCGACCAGACGCCGGGCGCACCACACGGCATGGCCCAGGCCCATCGGCCGGTTCTGCCGGACATAGGCGATGGCGCCGCTATCCATGTTGGTGGTCTTGAGAATGTCCAGAAGCTCGGTCTTGCCGCCGCGTTTCAGCGTGCTTTCCAGCTCGGGCGCGTGGTCGAAATAATCCTCCAGCGCGGATTTCCCGCGCGAGGTGACGAAGATGAATTCCTTGATCCCGGCGGCGCGCGCCTCGTCGATGGCGTATTGGATCAGCGGCCGGTCCACCAGGGTCATGATTTCCTTGGGGATCGACTTGGTGGCCGGAAGAAAGCGCGTGCCCATACCCGCAACCGGGAAAACCGCCTTCGTGACCTTTCTCGACTTCATGTTCAGCTCGATTCTGTAATCGTTATATCGCGTGTTTTCATCACCTGCCCGGCGATTGCGGGGCAGAATAGGGGAATTTCGATGTCCATGCAGCGAAAATCCGAATCGGGGGATGCGGTTCCCGTGCCGCGTGGGCTTTCTGCACCTTCTGGCGAAGCGCCCCTGCCGCTGCAAGGGCAGGTCAGGCCGCCCCGTCAGCCTTGGCGAAGATTTGCCCAATGCGCGGCTTCGCGCGCGACCCGCGCCCCGAACCGCCAGAGCCGGAAGGCCGGGTCGTCGCGCCGCGACTGGCCGAACAACCCGCCCCATTGTTCCCAATAGCCGTCGGGGTGAAATCCCGCGCGATGGCGCAGGCCGGTGGGCGACAGGCGGATGACGGTCGCCACCGCCCCGGCCTCGGCCGCCGCGCGCGCCTCGGCCGCAAGGCGCCGGCGCTGCCAGAGCCGCCCTGCGATGATGCGCGCCGGGCGTGGGCCGGTGCCGGGCAGCGGCGCAAGATCGAGGTCGGGCGCAGGTCGCGCGGGCAGGGGGGGCAGGGCCCGCCGTGCACCCTCGGCAATGCCGCGTTCCAGCGTCAGCAGCAGCCGCTCCACCTCGCGCGGCTCGATCCGGCCTTCGACCATCAGCCGCAGCGCGCGGCGGCGCTGATCGGCGCGCAGCAGTTCCAGCCCCTCGGCCCATTGCCGTTCGGGCGCGTGGCGGCGCAGGAACACCATGGAGGAGGCGCCGATTTCATGGAGGCTCAGCGGCACCCGATCGGCGCGGCGGCGGTCGCTGGCAGCAAAGCCATGATGCACCTGCGCCGCGGGGATCACCGCCGTCAGCCCAAGCCCGGCCAGCCGCAGGTTCAGATCGGCCTCATCCAGATAAAAGCGATAGGCAGGGTCAAAGCCGCCCGCCGCCCGCAGCGTCGCGGCGCGAAAGGCGCAGTTGGTGCCCTGCGTCTTGATCGCCCGCCCGGCGCGGCTGGCCAGCAGCGCGGGTTCGGCCAGATCCAGCGGGTGATCGCGGCCCAGCTGATCGACCTCGGCCGCCTGCCATTGAAAGGAAATGCCGTTACGCCCGCGCACAAAGCCGGTCGCGGCGATCACCTGACGGTCGGCAAAGGGCGCGGCCAGCCGGCGCGCCCAGCCCGGTTCGGCGGCGGCGTCATCGTCGATGAAGGCGACCACCGCCCCCGCCGCCTGATCCAGCCCCAGATTGCGCGCAACCGAGATATTGCCGCCGGGATTGGCGATGACCCGGCTGACCGGCGGCAGCGCCGCGCCGACCTGCGCGCAGGCGGCGGGGTCGGCCACCAGGATCAGCTCCATCGCCGGGTGGTCCTGCTGATGCAGGGCGACCAGACAGCGGCGCAGGTCGTCCGGCCGCTGCCAGCTTGCCACGATCACGCTGATCGTGGGCAGATCGGTCACGCGCCGGCCATCTCGGCCATCATGGCCTCGATCCTCGGCACGTCCTCGGGGTTGTTCAGCTCCCAGAACTGGCGGCCCCGGGCCTCCACCTCCACGCAGAGGACGTTGCGCCCCTGTTCCAGAAAGCGCAACTGCTCCAGCCCTTCCAGCGTTTCCAGGGGGCCCACCGGCCAGGACGGATAGGCCCGCAGCGCGCGCGGCCGATAGGCATAGACACCGACATGATGAAACACCGGCGTCGGCGCGTCATCGGCATAGGTCTTGCCGGTATAGGGGATCACTTCCTTGGAGAAATAGAGCGCCCGCCCGCCAGTGCCAAAGACGGCGGTCGTGCCGCCCACGCGCCCGGCGCGACGGTCGGCCAGAAAGCTGCTGACCGCGCGGCCATCGCAGCGCAGGACGGGCGTCGCGATATCGGCCTGACCATCGGCGCGGAGGCCCGCGATCAGATCCTCCACGAACCAGGCGGGGGTCAGGGGGGCGTCGCCTTGCAGGTTCACCACCATCTCGAAGCCCGGCAGTTTCGCCGCCACCTCGGCGCAGCGCTCGGTGCCGTTCTGGCAGGCAGAGGAGGTCATCACCACCTCGGCGCCAAAGCCTTCGGCATGGGCCTTGATGCGGTCGTCATCGGTGGCGACCACCACCCGGTCGGCGCCCTTGACCGCGCGCGCCGCCTCCCAGCTGCGCTGGATCAGCGTCTTGGCGCCATCGGGGCCGTTCAGCACCACCAGCGGCTTGCCGGGATAGCGCGTCGAGGCATAGCGGGCCGGAATGGCGATCAGCACGCTCATTTCTTCAGCTCCACCCCGGGGGCATAGGCGATGAAGAACGGATTGTCCCAGCCCGATTTGCCATAGGCCAGCGGGGTGTGGTCGTCAAAGCGCACGATCTGGCCACCCGCGCCGCGCAGCACCGCGTCGCCCGCCGCCGTATCCCATTCCATCGTGCGGCCAAGGCGGGGGTAAAGATCGGCCTCGCCCGTGGCCACCAGACAGAACTTGAGCGACGACCCGGCCGAGCGCATGTCCTTCACATTGTATTTGCCGATATAGTCATCCGTCGCCGCGTCGCGATGCGATTTGGAGGCCACGACCATCAGCGCGCCATTGTCGGGCAGCGACACCCCGATGCGCCGCCGTGTGCCGGGCGATTGCTTGTCCAGCGCGCCGGTCTCCTCCACCGCATCGCCATTGGCCTCGGTATAGAACAGCCGGCCCTGCGCCGGCGCATAGACAACGCCCCGCAGCGGCACGCCATCCTCGACATAGGCGATGTTCACGGTGAAATCGCCGCGCCGCTGCACGAATTCCTTGGTGCCGTCCAGCGGATCGACGATCAGGAACGTGCGGGCCGACAGCGCGTGGCTGGCGGCCTGTTCCTCGGTGATCAGCGGCACATCGGGGAATTCGGCCTGCAACCCGGCCGAGATCAGCGCATCGGCGGCCTCGTCAGCCTCGGTCACGGGGCTGGCATCGCCCTTGGCCTTCACCTCGAATTCGGGGCTGTTGTAAACCTCCATGATCCGGTCGCCGGCCTCAAGCGCAAGGCGGCGGATGACGGGGACAAGGCGGTTGAAATCCATCTGAAGGCTCCGGTTCTGGCGGCAAATCCGGGCGCGGGGCCAGCGGAGTTGCGAAAATTTCCAATGCTCCTTATCATCGCTTGCTAAGGGAACAGCAAGATTTCCCGCGCAGAATACCCCGAGGCGGCCGTATGAGGTCAGGCAGATGTTTCAGGTAGAGCAGCCGCGTTCGTCGCTCGGCTCCGCATTCGGCATGATGGAGCTGATCTTCCATGCCGCGGTGCGCCATGTCCGCAAGAGCCATGGCAATGCCGTCATGGGGCTGCTGCTGAACATCGTGCAGACGGTGCTGCTGATCCTGGTCTTCTACACGATGATGAACATCATGGGCGGGCGCGGCAATGCGATCCGCGGCAATTTCGTGCTTTATGTCATGTCGGGCGTCTTCATGTTCATGACCCATACCAAGGCCATCGGCGCGGTATCGGGGTCAGACGGGCCGACCTCGCCCATGATGCTGCATCGGCCGATGAACACGATCGTCGCCATCGCCTCATCGGCGCTCAGCGCCTTGTATTTGCAGGTTCTTTCAGCCGCGGTTGTGCTGTTCGTCTATCACGTCGCCTTCACGCCCATCACCATTCACCAGCCGGTCGGCGCCATGGGGATGCTGATCCTGTCCTGGGCCTCGGGCGTGGGGATCGGCATGATCTTTCTGGCGGCAAAGCCCTGGTCGCCCGATTTCTTCGGCATCGTCGTGCAGGTCTACATGCGCGCCAACATGATCGCCTCGGGCAAGATGTTCGTGACCAATGCGATGCCGCACCGCATTCGGCAATGGTTCGACTGGAACCCGCTGTTCCACACGATCGACCAGGGGCGGGGCTATATCTTTCTAAACTATCACCCGCATTACACCGAACTGGCCTATCCGCTGAAGGTGACCATCGCCTGTGTCATGCTGGGCCTGATGGGCGAATATTTCACCCGCAAGCACATTTCCGCAAGCTGGAGCGCCAAGCGATGATCCGTGCCCTTCTGACGATCCTGATGCTGTCGGCGCTGCCCGCCCAGGCGCAAACAGCGCCCGAGACGCTGCCCGCGCTCTACCGTGTCAGCGGGGTTGCGGCCGATGACGTGCTGAACCTGCGCGCCGCGCCCGATGCCGGGGCGGCGCAGCAGGGCAGCCTGCCGCCCGATGCGACCGGGGTCGAGGTGGTGGCCCTGTCGCAGGACGGCAAATGGGCCCGCGTCAACCTGGGCGAGGGCGCGGGCTGGGTCGCGCGGCGCTTCCTCACGCGCGAGGCCGGGCCGGACTGGCTGAGCCTCGATCGCCCCATGACCTGCTTTGGCACCGAACCCTTCTGGTCGCTGGCCTATGACCCGGCGCGCCGCAACATGATGCTGGCCCAGATGGGCGATGAAAACGGGCCGCTGGGCCTGTGGATCGACTGGCACCTGACCAGCGCCAGCCGCCCCGGGCAGATCGGCTGGAAGATCGACGGCCCCGCCCGCAGCGGCTTTGCCACCCTGACGGCCGAGGCCTGCGGCGACGGGATGAGCGACCGCGCCTACGGGATTTCGGTCAGTTTCTTCCTCAACCCCGCGCAGGAAAGCGGGGCCGCGCCGCTGGCCCTTGCGGGCTGTTGCTCGCTGGCGAACTAGCCCGGCGGAACGCCGCGCATTTTCGCGGTTTTGGCCGGAGATTCCTCGCACCTGCCCGCTTGCAGCCCTGAAAGCCCCTGCCTATATACGCCGGGAAGCCGGTGGGGCAGGCCGCCCCGCCGCTCCACTGGGATCGGGGACGGAAGCCTTGTCAGGGTCCGCCCCCATAACATCGCCGAAAGAATGAGGTAGCATATCATGGCCAAAGTCATCGGGATCGACCTCGGGACCACCAACTCCTGCGTCGCCATCATGGACGGGTCGCAGCCGCGCGTCATCGAGAACTCCGAAGGGGCCCGCACCACCCCCTCCATCGTGGGCTTCACCGAAAACGAACGTCTGGTCGGACAGGCCGCCAAACGGCAGGCCGTCACCAACCCCACCAATACCGTCTTTGCGGTCAAGCGCCTGATCGGCCGCCGCGTCACCGATGCCGAGGTGGAAAAGGACCGCAAGCTGGTGCCCTATTCCATCGTGAACGGCGGCAATGGCGACGCCTGGGTCGAAGTGCGCGGCGAGAAATATTCGCCGGCGCAGGTTTCGGCCATGATCCTGCAAAAGATGAAGGAAACCGCTGAATCCTACCTGGGCGAGACCGTCACCCAGGCCGTGATCACGGTGCCCGCCTATTTCAACGACGCCCAGCGTCAGGCCACCAAGGATGCCGGCAAGATCGCCGGGCTCGAGGTGCTGCGCATCATCAACGAACCCACGGCCGCCGCGCTGGCCTACGGGCTCGACAAGAAAGACACCAAGACCATCGCCGTCTATGACCTTGGCGGCGGCACCTTCGACATCACCATCCTGGAAATCGACGATGGCCTGTTCGAGGTGAAATCGACCAATGGCGACACCTTCCTGGGTGGCGAAGATTTCGACATGCGCATCGTCAACTACCTGGCTGACGAGTTCAAGAAAGAGCATGGCGTGGATCTGACGCAGGACAAGATGGCCCTGCAACGCCTGAAGGAAGCCGCCGAAAAGGCCAAGATCGAGCTGTCCTCCTCCAGCCAGACCGAGATCAACCAGCCGTTCATCTCGATGGACCGCAACTCGGGCACGCCGCTGCACATGGTCATGAAACTGACCCGCGCCAAGCTGGAAAGCCTGGTGGATGACCTGATCAAGAAGTCGATGAAGCCCTGCCAGGCCGCGCTCAAGGATGCGGGCCTGTCCACCAGCGACATTGACGAGGTGGTTCTGGTCGGCGGCATGACCCGCATGCCGAAGGTCATCGAGGAAGTGACCAAGTTCTTCGGCAAGGAACCGCACAAGGGCGTGAACCCCGATGAGGTCGTGGCGCTTGGCGCGGCGATCCAGGCCGGCGTGCTGCAAGGCGACGTGAAGGATGTGGTCCTGCTCGACGTGACGCCGCTGTCGCTGGGCATCGAGACGCTGGGCGGCGTGTTCACCCGGCTGATCGACCGCAACACCACGATCCCGACCAAGAAAAGCCAGGTCTTCTCCACCGCCGAGGACAACCAGAACGCCGTGACGATCCGGGTGTTCCAGGGCGAACGCGAGATGGCGGCCGACAACAAGCTGCTGGGCCAGTTCAATCTGGAAGACATCCCGCCGGCCCCGCGCGGCATGCCGCAGATCGAGGTGACCTTCGACATCGACGCCAACGGCATCGTGTCGGTGTCCGCCAAGGACAAGGGCACCGGCAAATCGCAGAACATCACGATCCAGGCTTCGGGCGGTCTGTCCGATGACGAGATCGACAAGATGGTCCGCGACGCCGAGGCCAATGCCGAGGCCGACAAAAAGCGCAAGGATCTGGTCGAGGCCAAGAACCAGGGCGAAAGCCTGCTGCATTCGACCAAGAAATCGCTGGCCGAACACAGCGACAAGGTGGACCCCTCCACCGTCGAGGCGATCGAACTGGCCATGGGCGCGCTGGAGGAAACCCTCAAGTCCGAAGACGCGGGCAAGATCAAGGGTGGCATCCAGAACCTGACCGAGGCCGCGATGAAGCTGGGCGAGGCGATCTACAAGGCGCAGGCGGCCGAGGCCGATGGCGCTGACGAAGATGGCCCCCGCGCGGCGGATGACGACATCGTCGATGCCGATTTCGAAGATCTCGGCGAAGACAAGCGGAAGTAAGACCGCGCGACACGGCAGGGGGGCGGTCCGGCAACGGGCCGCCCTTCGCCGATAGGGGATGATCCATGGCGAAACGTGACTATTACGAGGTGCTGGGCGTCGCGCGCGGGGCCTCGGCCGATGAGCTGAAAAAGGCTTACCGCGCAAAGGCCAAGGAGCTGCACCCCGACCGCAATTCCGACAACCCGGATGCCGAGGCGCAGTTCAAGGAAGTGAACGAAGCCTATGACGTGCTGAAGGATGCCGACAAGAAGGCGGCCTATGATCGGTTCGGTCATGCGGCCTTTGAAGGCGGCATGGGCGGGGGCGGCGGGCCGCGCGGCGGATTCCAGGGCGGCGGGGCGGATTTCGCCAGCGCCTTTTCCGACGTGTTCGAAGACCTGTTCGGCGATTTCATGGGCGGTCGCGGCGGGCCAGGGGGCGCGCGCAGCCGGGCGCAGCGCGGATCCGACCTGCGCTACAACCTGCGCGTCTCGCTGGAGGAGGCCTATCAGGGCGTCCAGAAAACCATCAACGTGCCAGCCTCGGTCGCCTGCGATGCCTGCCACGGCACCGGCGCCGAGGGGGGCGCCGAACCCGTCACCTGTCCGACCTGTTCGGGCATGGGCAAGGTGCGGGCGCAGCAGGGCTTTTTCACGGTCGAACGCACCTGCCCCACCTGCAACGGCATGGGGCAGATGGTCAAGAACCCCTGCAAGGTCTGCGGCGGCGCCGGGCGCACCGAGAAGGACCGCGCGCTGTCGGTCAACATCCCCGCCGGGGTGGAGATGGGCACCCGCATCCGCCTGGCCGGCGAGGGCGAGGCGGGGCTGCGCGGCGGCCCGACGGGGGATCTGTATATCTTCATCGAGGTGAAGGAACACCCGATCTTCCAGCGCGACGGCGTGCATCTGTTCTTCCGCGTGCCGGTGCCGATGGCGACCGCCGCCATGGGCGGCGAGGTCGAGGTGCCGACGATCGACGGCGGACGTTCGCGCGTCAAGGTGCCGCCGGGCAGCCAGACGGGCAAGCAGATGCGGCTGCGCAGCAAGGGAATGCCCGCCCTGCGCGGCGGCGGCGTGGGCGATCTGTTGATCGAACTGGTGGTGGAAACCCCGGTCAACCTGACCGCCCGCCAGAAAGAGCTTTTGCGCGAATTCGAAAAGCTGAGCGAGGAGAACAACCCCGAAGCGTCGAGTTTCTTCAAGAAAGTCAAAAGCTTCTGGGATGGGATGAAGAACTGATCAGGGCGCCTTCGGGCGCCCTTTTCACACCTTGCGGATCGGGTCGGCCAACAGGCGCAGTCCGTTCAGCACCACCAGAACCGTGCCGCCTTCGTGCCCCAGCACCGCCAACGGCAGCGGCAGTTCAAAGAACAGGCCCCCCATCACCAGCAGCACCATGGCACCAAGCGCGAAGGCCAGGTTCTGCCGGATCACCCGCGCGGTGCGCTTCGCCAGCCGCTGCGCGGCGGCCAGTTGGCCCATCTCGTCCGACAGCAGCGCCACATCGGCGGCCTGAAGCGCGACCTCGCTGCCGGCGGCGCCCATGGCGATGCCGACATCGGCACGCGCCAGTGCGGCGGCATCATTGACCCCGTCACCGACATAGGCCACGCGCCCGCTTTCGGCCAGCTTGCCCACCAGCCGGACCTTGTCTTCGGGCAGCAGGTCGGCATGGATTTCGGGTGCAGACAGGCCCAGTTCGGCACCGATGCGCAGGGCGACCGGCCGGCGGTCGCCGGTCATCAGTGCGATCTCGGTCCCCGCGGCCTTGAGCCCCGCCAGTGCCGCGCGCGAACTGTCGCGCGGGCGGTCGGCCACGGTGGTGCCGCCCAGAAGCTGCGCCCCGCGCCCCAGCCAGATCAGCGTTTCGGCACCGTCGCTGACCCCGTCCAGATGCGGCAGGGTGGCGCCCATGCGCGCAGCCATCCGGGCATTGCCGGCCCAGATCGCCCCGTCATCATCGCGGCCGGTGATGCCCTCGCTTGGGTGGGCCTGCACGTCGGTGACGGGGGCAGGGGTCAGCCCCTCGGCCGCCAGCCGGCGGCGGATCGCATCGGCGATCGGATGTTCCGACTGCGCCTCCAGCCCGCCGATCAGCCGCAGAAAACGGGTCGGATCGGCGGCATGGATGCCTGTCACCTCGGCCCGGCCCGTGGTCAGCGTGCCGGTCTTGTCAAAGGCAAAGGCGCGCACGGCCGCCAGATTTTCCAACGCGGCACCGCCCTTGAACAGCACCCCGCCCCGCGCCGCCGCCGACAGCGCCGACAGGATCGCGGCCGGGACCGAGATCACCACCGCGCAGGGGCTGGCCGCGACAAGCAGCGTCGCGGCGCGGTAAAGCGCGATGTCATGCCCCGCCCCAAGCGCCAGAAACGCCAGATAGGCCAGGCCGGACCCCAGCAGCACCAGCACCGTATAGCGCTGGCCGAACCAGTCGGAAAACCGCTCTGACGGGGCCTTCGCGGCCTGCGCTTCGGTCACAAGCTGCACCATCCGCGCCACGGTGCTTTCGGCCACGGCGCGCGTGATGCGCACCTCCAGCACGGCATTGAGGTTCACCGTCGCCTCGAACACCTTGTCGCCCGGCCCCTTGTGAACGGGCATGGATTCGCCGGTAAGGGTGGAAAGGTCCATAGAGGCCTCGCCGCCGACAATCACCCCGTCGCTCGGCACGCGGCCGCCGGGGCGGATCACCACGATGTCACCGGGCACGAGCCTGTCGGAGGCGACCTCGGTCACACCCTCGGCGGTTTTCAGAAAGGCGCTGTCGGGGCGCAGCGCCATCAGCGCCTCGACAGCGCGACGCGCGCGCCCCATGGCGCGATGTTCCAGCGTCTCGGATATGGCAAAGAGCGTGAGCAGCACCGCGCCTTCCAGCGCGGCCCCGACCACCAGCGCCGCCAGCGCGGCCAGTGCCATCAGCAGGTCGATATCGAGCCGCCGGTGATGCCAAAGCTCCCGCAGGGCCGAAGCCAGCGTCGGCACACCCGCCGCCAGATAAACCGCCGCCAGCCCGACCGGCCCCCAAATGCCGGGCAGGGCAAAGGCGTCCAGCGTGGCCAGCGCCATACCGACAAGCGTGATGCCGGTCAGCAGCGCCTCCAGGCGGTTGTCGTCACTATGCTGGCTGTGGTCATGACCCATGGCGCGCTCCGGTTTTCACGGCAGCCTAGGCGGTCAGCCGGCCATCCGCAAACCCGGTAATGCGCGCCGTGACGATCTGCCCTTCGGGTTGGGCCTGGCTAAAGCTGACCTCGGTGAATTGTTCGGTCCGGCCAAGACGCGGCCCCTCCAGCAAGATGCGGTGAGTCTGGCCGATGGCGCCCGCCAGATGTCGCGCAAGTGCGGCCTCTCCCGCCGCGCGCAGACGGGCGGCGCGGTCGCGGATCGCCGGGCCTTTCACCTGCGGCATGCGGGCGGCGGGCGTGCCCTTGCGCGGGCTGAACGGAAAGACATGCAGGAAGGTCAGGCCGCAATCGTCGATCAGTTTCAGGCTGTTGGCGAACATCTCCTCGGTTTCGGTCGGGAAACCGGCGATGATGTCGGCGCCAAAGACGATCTCGGGGCGCAGGCGCCGCGCCTCCTCGCAAAAGCGGATCGCGTCGTCGCGCAGGTGGCGGCGCTTCATCCGTTTCAGGATCATGTCATCGCCGGCCTGAAGCGACAGATGCAGATGCGGCATCAGGCGCGGCTCGGTCGCGATGGCCTGCATCAGCGCTTCATCCGCCTCGATACTGTCGATCGAACTGATGCGCAGGCGTGGCAGGTCCGGCACCAGGCGCAGGATGCGCATCACCAGATCGCCCAGGCGCGGCGCGGCGGGCAGGTCGGCGCCCCAGCTGGTCAGGTCCACCCCGGTCAGCACCACCTCGTTGAAGCCCTTGTCCACCAGGCGCCGGATTTGCTCGACCACGACCCCGGCCGGGACCGACCGCGAATTGCCCCGACCAAACGGGATGATGCAAAAGGTGCAGCGGTGATCACAGCCGTTCTGCACCTGCACATAGGCCCTGTGACGGCCGAACCCGTCGATCAGATGGCCGGCGGTTTCACGCACCGACATGATGTCATCGACCTGCACCTTTTCGGTCGTGCCGATCAGGTCGGGCACCCGCAGCCCGGCCCAGGTCTCTGCCTGCATCTTTTCGCTGTTGCCGACCACGCGCGTCACCTCGGGCATGGCGGCAAAGGTCGCGGGCTCGGTCTGCGCGGCGCAGCCGGTGACGATCACCGGCGCGCCGGGGTTTTCACGGGCCAGACGGCGGATTTCCTGCTTGGCCTTGCGCACGGCCTCGGCGGTGACGGCGCAGGTATTCACCACCACGGCGTTTTCCACGCCGGCAGCGGCGGCCAGTTCCTTCATCGCCTCGGTCTCATAGGCGTTCAGGCGGCAGCCGAGGGTGGAAAAGACCGGCGCGCTCACAGCAGTCCGTCCAGAAAGGCGGGGGGCAGCACGCCGTCAAAGCTGCGCGCGACCGGGCCGGCCATCCAGACCCCGTCGTCGCGCCAGTCGATTTCCAACACGCCACCATCGAGGTCAAGCGTGACATGCCGCCCCGTCAGCCCGCGCAGATGCGCCGCCACCGCCGTCGCACAGGCGCCAGATCCGCAGGCCAGCGTGATGCCGGCGCCGCGTTCCCAGACCCGCATGCGCAGGCGGTCGGGGGCGGTCAGGCTTGCGAATTCGACATTGGTGCGCTGCGGGAACAGCGGGTCGGTTTCAAAACGACGCCCCTCGGCGGGCAGGTCCACCGCCTCGGCATCGGCGACGAAGAAAACGCAATGCGGGTTGCCCATGCCAATGGCGACCGGATCGCCCGGCAGCGGCAGATGGAGCGTGTCGGCGGCATGCGCCAGCGGCACCTCAGCCCAGTCGCGCTGCGGCGCGCCCATGTTGACGCTGACCCGGCCATCGGCCAGGCGGAGCGCATGGAGCCGCCCGCGTTGTGTCACGAAGCTGACCGCGTCGCGGCCGGTCTGCTGCATCATGTAATCGCTGACGCAGCGCGAGGCATTGCCGCAGGCCCCGGCGCGGCTGCCATCGCTGTTCCAGAAATCCAGAGCGAAATCAGCGACATCCGAATCGCGAATCTCGGCCAGCTGATCAAAGCCGACGCCGCGATTGCGGTCGCCCACGGCCCGTGCAAGCGCAGGGGTCGTCACCGCCCCGCGCCCGCGCGAGTCGATCACCACGAAATCATTGCCTGCGCCGTGCATCTTCATGAACGGCAGGCCCCGGGGAAATGCCTGTGTCATGCGGGCCTTCTACCCCCATTTCAGGTTATTTGCCAGACGGACGCATTTTTGTGATTTTTCGCTCTTGACCCCCTGCGGCCAACCCCTTAGTTAGCCGCTCACAGACGGCGGGCCCGTAGCTCAGTTGGTAGAGCAACTGACTTTTAATCAGTGGGTCACAGGTTCGAATCCTGTCGGGCTCACCACTGTTTTCAAAGGCTTGGGTAGCAATACCCAAGCCTTTTGAATTTCCGGCCCCCCCCTCAGATTCCGCCGTCATGCGGCTCGAACTGCTCGGCACGGGCGCGGCGCCAGCGCTTGAGATAGCCAAAGCGATCGTCATCCTCGCGCAGCAGAAACCCCTCGGGCATGTAGGGATACACCTCGTCGCCGGTGACCATGTCGCGGTCCTTTTCGCGCATCAGCAGGTGATGCGGCAGAAAGCCCGACGGATGCAGCAGCCCCGCCGCCCCGGACATGTCGCCCAGAGCCTTGAGCGTGTTCTTGTGGAAATTATAGACCCGCTCGGCCTTGTCGGGCACAACCAGCGCCTTTTGCCGGGCCGGATCCTGCGTGGCGACCCCGGTGGGGCAGTGGTTGGTGTGACAGCTTTGCGCCTGGATGCAGCCGACCGCGAACATGAAGCCGCGCGCCGAATTCGCCCAGTCGGCGCCTAGCGCCAGTGCCTTGGCGATGTCGAAGGCGTGAATCAGCTTGCCCGAGGCGCCCAGCCTGATCCGGTCGCGCAATCCCGCGCCGCGCAGCGTGTTGTGGGCGAAGGTCAGCCCCTCGACCAGCGGCATGCCCATATGGTTGGCAAATTCCATCGGGGCGGCGCCGGTGCCGCCCTCCTTGCCGTCGATCACGATGAAGTCGGGCGTGATGCCGGTTTCCAGCATCGCCTTGACGATACACATGAATTCGCGCCGATGCCCGATGCAGAGCTTGAACCCCGCCGGTTTGCCGCCCGACAGTTCGCGCATCCTGGCGATGAATTCCATCATCTCGATCGGCGTGGAAAAGGCCGAATGCGAAGCGGGCGAGACGCAATCCACCCCCATGGGCACGCCCCGCGCCTCAGAGATCTCGGGCGTGATCTTGGCGCCGGGCAGCACGCCGCCCTGACCGGGCTTGGCACCCTGCGACAGTTTCAGCTCGACCATCTTGACCTGCGGATCGGCGGCGGTTTCGGCAAAGCGGCCGGCATCGAAACTGCCATCTTTTGCACGCGCGCCGAAATAGCCCGAACCCAGTTCCCAGATCAGATCGCCGCCGCCCTGGCGGTGATAGCGGCTGATGCCGCCCTCGCCGGTGTCATGGGCAAAGCCGCCCTTCCTGGCGCCGCTGTTCAGCGCCAGGATCGCATTGGCCGAGAGCGCGCCAAAGCTCATGGCGGAAATGTTGTAGATCGAGGCGTCATAGGGCTGCTTGCAATCGGGGCCGCCGATGGTCACGCGGAAATCGTTGCTGTCGATCTTTCGCGGGCGGATCGAATGCGTAAGCCATTGATATCCGCTGTCATAAACCCGCTTGCGGGTGCCGAAGGGGCGCTTGTCCTCCACGTTCTTGGCGCGCTGATAGACGATTTCGCGCTGTTCGCGCGAAAAAGGCACCTCATCCTCGTCGCCCTCGATCAGATATTGCCGGATCTCGGGGCGGATATCCTCGAACCAGTAGCGGAAATGGCCGATGATCGGATAGTTGCGCAGCACGGCGTGGCGGGTCTGGGTCACATCACGCAGCCCCAGCAGCACCAGCCCCGCGCAGAGCAGCGCGATCCACCAGGCCGCCGGGAACCAGATCAGCAGCAAGAGCGACAGGAACAGGCCGATCACGCTGCCCGCAAACGTCGCCAGTCGAAGATATTGAGACATTCAGCCCTTCCTCCGGCATGTGTCTGTCCGTCAGGCCTGACAGCAAAAGCTGAACCTTTCGTGAACAGGTAAAGACCGCGGCGGCCCGGCATGGTGTGCCGCCCTGCTTAATTTATGGGCGGCCTCTTCCGGCCCGGTCAACCCCCGATCCATCCGGCGCGGGGCGTGACCGAATCCGGGGCATCTTGGCCCTTGTCTCGCGCGCGGCGAAAGCGCACCATCGCCGGCAGGAGGCCCCAAATGCTTGAAATCAGTCCTGCCAAGGTCGTGCACATCATCTACCAGTCGCGTGAGGGCAATATGGGCGAGCGCGAGCTGCACGCCTTCATTCAGGGCCTGAACGAGGATGAACAGGCGCATCTGGTTGCACTGGCCTGGGTGGGGCGTGGCGTCTATGAAGCGGGCGATTTCGCGGATGCGGTGGAAACCGCCTTCAACGAACGCGCGGCGCCGACCGATCAATATCTGATGGGCATGCCGCATCTGGCCGAAAACCTGGAGGCCGGGCTGGAGGCCATGGGCTTTGACGTGGCCGAGGTCGAGGACGATTTTCTGCGCGACCACTGAACGCGGTCGCGCAGGGGGTCAGATCGCGGCCGAATGCTTGGCCTTGCTCTGGTCATAGGCGTCGAAGGCGCGTGCGATCATGCGCGTCAGCGGCCGCCCCGCCGGCGGGATCGACAGGCCCTGCGCATCCAGCCGGACCATGTCGCCGAACTGGGCCTGCGCGGCGGCGAACATCGCCTGAACCTGCGCCTCGGTCGCGCCGTATTGCGCCAGAAGTTCCGCCCGTTCCACCCGGAAATCGCACATCAGCGCCTCGATGATGCGGCCGCGCAGGCGGTCATCTGGGGTGAAGACATGGCCGCGATGCGTGGTGAACCGGCCCGCGCGCACCGATTTGGTGTAATCCGAGGTGCCGGAGGCATTCTGCGCATAGCCTTGCGGAAAGCGCGAGATCGACGAGGCGCCGAGCCCGACCAGAACCTGTGCGGTATCGTCGGTATAGCCCTGGAAATTGCGCCGCAGCCGGCCATCGCGCGCGGCCACCGCCAGCCCGTCATCGGGACGTGCGAAATGGTCGATGCCGATCGCCTCATAGCCGTCCCAGCCGAACAACTGCGCGGCGGTCTCGAACAGGCGCAGGCGCTCCTGCGGGGTGGGGATCGCGTCCGAGGGGATCAGCTGCTGGCGCCGGCTCATCCATGGCACATGGGCATAGCCGTAAAGCGCCACGCGGTCGGGCGACAGGCTGAGCAGCTTTTGCACCGAATCCGCGATGCGGCTCTGGGTCTGGAAGGGCAGGCCATAGAGGATGTCGGCATTCAGGCTTTTGACCCCGCGGTCGCGGATCATCAGCGCGACATCGCGGGTCAGTTCATAGGGCTGGATCCGGCCGATGGTTTTCTGGATTTCGGGGTCGAAGTCCTGCACCCCGATCGAGGCGCGGTTCATCCCCGCCGCCGCCAGCGCATCCAGCCGCGCGGCATCGACCTCGTCCGGGTCGATCTCGACCGAGAATTCGGCGCCTTCACCCATCGGCACGATGTCAAAGATCGTGCCGGCCAGATCGCGGATCAGCCCGGGCTGCAACAGCGTGGGCGTGCCGCCGCCCCAATGCAGCCGGCTGAGCCGCACCCCCGGCGCCAGATGCCGCCTGAGCAGCGCCAGTTCGGCTTTCAGCGTCTCCACATAGGCGATGACCGGATCGTCGGTCGCGGTGCCCTGCGTGCGGCAGGCGCAGAACCAGCACAACCTGCGGCAAAACGGCACATGGAGATAGAGCGAGATCTCCGCCCCCGGCGGGATCGCCTCGATCCAGGTGGTAAATAGTGCTGACGACACGGCATCGCCGAAATGCGGCGCCGTGGGGTAGCTCGTATAGCGGGGCACCCGGGCGTCGAACAAACCGAGCCGGGCGAGTTGCGATTCCTGTTCCATGGGGATAAATTCGCCGGAACGCCGCGAAACAGCATTGATGTAAATCAAGTCAGGAAACGGAAGCCAGATGCAGGACATGCACCTTGTGCATCACGAGTGCGGGGATTGTCCGATCCGCCACCGCGCCGTCTGCGCCCGTTGCGAAACGGACGAACTGGCCCGGCTGGAGCAGATCAAATACTATCGCAGCTATCAGGCCGGCCAGACCGTGATCTGGTCGGGCGACCGGATGGATTTCGTGGCCTCCGTCGTGTCGGGCATCGCCACGCTGACCCAGACGCTTGAGGATGGGCGGCGCCAGATGGTCGGCATGTTGCTGCCGTCGGATTTCGTGGGCCGTCCGGGCCGGGCGACCGCCGCCTATGACGTGACGGCCACCACCGATCTGGTCATGTGCTGTTTCCGCAAGAAACCCTTTGAAGACATGATGGTGACGACGCCGCGCGTGGCGCAGCGCCTGCTGGAAATGACGCTGGACGAGCTGGATGCCGCGCGCGAATGGATGCTGCTTCTGGGCCGCAAGACCGCGCGCGAAAAGATCGCCTCGCTGCTGGGCATCATCGCGCGGCGCGATGCCAGCCTGCGGCTCAAGACGCCCAAGGGCGCGCTGATCTTCGATCTGCCACTGACGCGCGAGGAGATGGCCGATTATCTGGGCCTGACGCTGGAAACCGTCAGCCGCCAGATCTCGGCGCTGAAGCGGGACGGGGTGATCCATCTGGATGGCAAGCGCCATGTCACGATCCCCGATTTCGACCGCCTGATGGACGAGGCGGGCGATGACAGCGATGGCGGCGTGCTGGGCTGATCAGCCCGGCGGCGGAAAGGCGTGGTCAAAGGCCGCGCGGCCCGTCGGGGTGAAACGCAGCGCGCGGCTGTCGCCGATCCGGGTGATCCAGCCCATTTCCTGCATCCGTGTCAGCAAGGCCTGGCCGACCGGCCCGGCCAGATGGCTGCGCCTTTCGCTCCAGTCAAGGCAGGCACGGCAGAGCGGCTTGCGGCGCAGCCCCTCGGGGGCGATGCCCATCGTGTGCAGAAAGGCGGTGCCCGCCCCGGTCAGTGCCGGGCCGTCGGGCGCCAGCATCAGATGGCCGCGCGCGATCAGGCTTTCGTAAAGCTGAACCCCGGCCTCGCCCGCCAGATGGTTGTAGCACAGCCGCGCGGCACGCAAGGCCGGGTCGCGCGGCCCGGTGCGGTGCCGCAACTGCCCGCGCGCGGCGGCAAAGCCCATCAGCGCCTCGATCAGCCGGGCCGCCTCGGCGCCGGACAGGGTGAAATAGCGGTGCCGCCCCTGTGCCGTCGCGGCAATCAGCCCACCCTCCAGCAGCTTGCGCAGGTGGCTGGAGGCGGTCTGCGCGGTGATCCCAGCCTCATCCGACAGCTCGCGCGCGGTCAGCGCCTTGCCCGACATCAGCGCGGACAGGATATTGGCGCGGGCCGGGTCACCGATCAGCGCGGCGGTCAGGGCGATATCGGGTCCATCCTTCATGCTTCGATCCTGATCGAAACATCAGTTGCGGACAATAGGCAATATGGGGGCAGAGCAATTGCCGGAGGCCCCATGCTGACCTGTATCATCCGCTATCAGATCGACCCGACCCAAAGGGCGCAGTTTGAAACCTATGCCCGCAACTGGGGCCAGGCCATTCCGCGCTGCGGCGCCGATCTGATCGGCTATTTCGCCCCGCATGAGGGGTCTTCGACGCTGGCATATGGCATCTACAACATCCCCTCGCTGGCGGAATACGAGGCCTATCGCGCGCGGCTGGCCGCCGATCCGCTGGGGCAGAAAAATTACGCCTTTGCGCAAAAGGAACGCTTCATCCTGCGCGAGGATCGCACCTTTCTGCGGCTGGCCTCGGCGCCGCATGGGCAGAAGGGGACGCCATGATCGCCGTGATCTTCGAGGTGGAGCCGGCCCCGGGGCGTGCGGATGACTATCTGGATCAGGCCGCCGCCCTGCGCGCGGAACTGGAGCGGGTGCCGGGCTTCCTGTCGGTCGAACGGTTCAGCAGCCTGACCACGCCGGGCAAGATGCTGTCGCTGTCCTTCTTTGACAGCGAGGAGGCGCTGCACCACTGGCGCAACCAGCCCGAACACCGCCGTGCCCAGGCGCTTGGCCGGGGCGGGGTGTGTCGCGATTACCGGCTGCGCGTCGCGCAAGTGCTGCGCGATTACGGACTGTCGGCGCGCGATGAGGCGCCCGCCGACAGCCGGGAAAGATGGGGCTGAGGCCGCCCCCGGCGTGAAAGAGGCCCGCCGCGGGCCTCAATGCGCCATGAAAACCGGCACTTCGGCCTGTTCCAGCATGTTGCGCGTCGCCCCGCCCAGAATCGCCTCGCGAAAGCGGGAATGGCCATAGGCGCCCATCACCAGAAGGTCGCCATCCATGTCGCGCACATGCCGGTTCAGCACGTCCGAGATGCGCGGCATGGTGCGCGCCAGCACCGAGACCTCGGCCTTGATGCCATGGCGGACCAGCAGCTGACACAGCATCCCGCCCGGATCAGACCGTTCCGGCCCGTGCTGCGGCGGGTCGATCACCGCGATATCCACCAGCTTGGCCGCCTTGAGGAAGGGCAGCGCGCGGCGCACCGCCACCATCGCCTCGCGGCTCTGGTTCCAGCCGATGACGACCCGCTGGGGCAGGGCGGCGGGCAGCGGCTTTTCGGGCAGGACCAGCACCGGGGCCTGCCCCTCGAACAGCGACGCCTCCAGCACGGCTTCGGCCTCGACGCCCTTGCCCTTGCCATAGGGGCGCGGCAACACCACCAGATCGGCGAAACGCGCCCGCAGCGCCACCAGTTCATTCAACGCCCCGACCTGCGCCACGGCACTTTCCAGCGACCAGCGCAGCGAAACGGGCTGGTTTTCCAGGGCCGCGCGCGCGGCGGCCTCGGCCTCGCGGGCGTCGGTCTCGGCGCGTTCCAATGCGACCTGGAGGAACACCCCGCCGCCGCCCAGATAGGAATAGCCGGCCTGCGTGCGGTCCACGCCCAGGGCCAGCGCATCAAGATGCGCATCGGTCAGTTGCGCCAACTGCGCCGCGCCTGAAATGGCGGGATTTGCGTCCTCGGGCGAGGTCACGATCGTCATCATGGATCTGAAGCTCATCTCAATCGCTCCTCAGGTGAGTGGAAACTGTTGTAAATCTATGCACTATGCCATTGTGCCGCATTGACCTCGATCAAGCGCGAGTGGCCTTTGGGTTGATATGGATCAAGGTTTGACAGGCCGTGTTCTGCGAAAGCGGAATGGTCAAAAAGTGCCCGGACGACTCGCGTTGACCGGTGGATCGGGCCAAGACGAAGGGACGCAAAATGTGGGATTACGTTAAATTGGTCGTGCTGGGCGCGATCGCGGTCTTTGCCGCGATTGCCGCCCAATACGGGCATGACCTCGCCTATACGGTGAACGCGATCGTCGTCATGCTTGCGGCTGCCATCACCTTCATCTGGGTGTTGCGGCGCATGTATGAACCGGCGGTGGTGGTTGACCGCAACACCTATAACGACGGCGTCGTGCGCGCCGGCGTGATCGCGACGGCCTTCTGGGGCGTCGTCGGCTTTCTGGTCGGTGTCATCATCGCCTTCCAGCTTGCCTTTCCGTCGCTCAACATTCCGGGCGTGGATGGCATCCTGAACTTCGGGCGCCTGCGTCCGCTGCACACCTCGGCGGTGATTTTCGCCTTTGGCGGCAATGCCCTGATCATGTCGGCCTTCTACATCGTGCAGCGCACCTGCGCCACGCGGCTGTGGGGCGGCAATCTGGGCTGGTTCGTGTTCTGGGGCTGGCAACTGATGATCGTGCTGGCCGCGACCTCCTATGTGCTGGGCGGCACGCAAGGCAAGGAATATGCCGAGACCGTCTGGTATATCGACTGGTGGATCGTGGTCGTCTGGGTGTCGTTCCTGCTGGTCTTCATGGGCACGCTGATCATGCGCAAGGAACCCCACATCTATGTGGCGAACTGGTTCCTGCTGTCGATGATCATCACCGTGGCCATGCTGCATGTGGTGAACAACCTGGCGATTCCGGTCAGCATGTTCTCGTCCAAGTCGGTGTCGCTGTTCAGCGGCGTGCAGGACGCGATGACGCAATGGTGGTATGGCCACAACGCCGTGGGCTTCTTCCTGACCGCGGGCTTCCTGGGCATGATGTATTACTTCGTGCCGAAACAGGCGGAACGCCCGGTCTACAGCTACAAGCTGTCGATCATCCACTTCTGGGCGCTGATCTTCCTCTATATCTGGGCCGGTCCGCACCACCTGCATTATACCGCGCTGCCCGATTGGGCTGCGACGCTGGGCATGGTTTTCTCGGTCATGCTGTGGATGCCGTCCTGGGGTGGCATGATCAACGGCCTGATGACGCTGTCGGGCGCCTGGGACAAGCTGCGCACCGATCCGATCATCCGCATGATGGTGGTGTCGGTCGGCTTTTACGGCATGTCCACCTTTGAAGGCCCGATGATGTCGATCAAGGCGGTGAACTCGCTGTCGCATTATACCGACTGGACCATCGGTCACGTCCATTCCGGCGCGCTTGGCTGGAACGGCATGATCACCTTCGGCGCGCTCTATTTCCTGGTGCCGCGCCTGTGGAACCGCGAGCGGCTTTATTCGCTGCGTCTGGTCAGCTGGCACTTCTGGCTCGCCACCATCGGGATCGTGCTTTACGCCGCCTCGATGTGGGTGACCGGCATCATGGAGGGCCTGATGTGGCGCGAAGTGGATGCGAACGGGTTCCTCGTAAACGCTTTCGCCGACACGGTGGCCGCGAAATACCCGATGTATGTGGTGCGCGGCACGGGTGGTCTGATGTTCCTGATCGGGGCGCTGATCATGTGCTACAACCTCGTGATGACCGTTCGTGCGCAGCCGGCCAAGGCGCCGGTCAACGCGAACGACTTCGTCCCGGCGGAATGAGGAGGGGCAAGCATGGCTTTTCTTGACAAACACAAGGCCATCGAGACGCATGCGACGCTGCTGCTCGTTCTGTCCTTCCTCGTGGTGACGATCGGCGGTCTGGTGCAGATCGTGCCGCTGTTCTACCTCGAAAACACCATCGAGAAGGTTGAAGGGGTGCGCCCCTACAGCCCGCTCGAACTGGCCGGGCGCGAGATCTATGTTCGCGAAGGCTGCTATGTCTGCCACAGCCAGATGATCCGCCCGATGCGGGATGAGGTCGAACGCTATGGCCATTACAGCCTGGCGGCGGAATCGATGTATGACCATCCGTTCCAGTGGGGGTCGAAACGCACCGGGCCGGATCTGGCCCGCGTCGGCGGCCGCTATTCGGACGAATGGCATGTCGATCACCTGATCAACCCGCAATCCGTGGTGCCGGAATCGGTGATGCCGAAATACGCGCATCTGATGACTCATGAACTGGAGCCGGAACTGATCGGCGACAGCATGTGGGCCAACCGCGTGGTGGGCGTGCCCTATTCGGACGAGATGATGGAAAACGGCAAGGCCGATTTCGTGGCCCAGGCCGATCCGAATGCCGATACCGAAGGGTTGCTGGCCCGCTATCCCAAGGCGCAGGTCCGCAATTTCGACGGGCAGGCCGCGCTGACCGAGATGGACGCCCTGGTGGCTTATCTGCAAGTGTTGGGCACGATGGTCGATTTCTCGACCTTCCAGCCCGACCCGAACCGCTGAGGAGGGGGGCATGGATACCTATTCCTTCCTTCGCCACTTTGCCGATAGCTGGATGCTGATCCTGATGACCGCTTTGTTCGTGGGGGTGGTGGTCTATGCCTTCCGCCCGGGCAGCGGCAAGCTTCAGGACGAAGCCGCCAACTCGATCTTCCGCAACGAAAAGCGTCCCGCTGCGGAAGCGGCCCGCAACTACAAGGAGGCGTGAACCATGTGCGCCAAACAAGTGAAGAAACCGGGTGAGGTGGCCACCACCGGCCATGACTGGGACGGCATTCAGGAATTCGACAATCCGATGCCGCGCTGGTGGCTGTGGACCTTTTACCTGACGATCATCTGGTCCATCGGCTATTGCATCGCCTATCCCGCCTGGCCGCTGATCAGCGGGGCGACGCAGGGGCTCTGGGGCACCAGCGCGGCGGGGGATACCCGTCTTGCCGTGGCCGAGGAGATCAAGCGTTTTGACGATGCCAATGCGCCGATCAAGGCCAAGCTGGTCGCGGCCGATCTGACCGCAATTGCCACCGACCCTGAACTGGACGGCTATGCCAAATCGGCCGGCGCCGCCGTGTTCAAGACCTGGTGCGCGCAGTGCCACGGGGCGGGGGCGGCCGGCAATGTCGGCTATCCCAACCTGCTGGATGATGACTGGCTCTGGGGTGGCGACATGGAGGCCATCCACACCACCATCACCCACGGCATCCGCAACACCGATGACGCCGATGCGCGCTATTCGGAAATGCCGAAATTCGGCGCGGATGGCATCCTGGAGCCGGCGCAGATCGGTGACGTGGTGGAATATGTGCTGCAACTGTCCAAGCAGGATCACGACGCGGCCAAGGCCACGGCCGGGGCGCAGATCTTTGCCGACAATTGTTCGGCCTGCCATGCCGAAGACGGCACCGGCGACCGGGCACAGGGCGCGCCGAACCTGACCGATGCGGTCTGGCTCTATGGCGGTGACCGCGCCACCCTGACGGATTCCGTGACCAATGCCCGTTTCGGCGTGATGCCGAACTGGAACGTCCGCCTCTCGGAAGACGAGATCCGCGCGGTGGCGGTCTATGTGCATGGTCTGGGCGGCGGCGAATAAGCCGCCCCTCAGCGGGACAAATTCAAAGGCCCCCGGAGCGATCCGGGGGCCTTTACTGTGGGTCTGCCATGATGCGTTGCCCTTCAGCCTTCGGCGCGGGGCGGGGCCATGCGATACCGCCGGCCCTGACGCAGATATTCTTCGTCTTCGCGGCGCAGACGGGCCTCGGTCTCGGCGCGCAGATGCGGCTCCATCCGGGCGGCCAGCAGCAGGCTTTGTGCAAAAATCCCTAACATCTTATCCTCCTGATCCTTCGGGTCATGTCTTGAAAATAATGCAGTAAAGGGCAGGATGCGACTCAGGCTTTTTTACAAGATGTAAGTCAGGGTTACAGGATGGACTGGCGCGGCTTTCCCCCGCTTTCGCAATTGCGGGCCTTTGCGGCCTTTGCAGATGCGGCCTCGCTCGAGCAGGCGGGGGCGCGGATCGGGGTGACCCATGCCGCGATCAGCCAGCAGATTCGCGCGCTTGAGGCGCATCTGGGCCTTGCGCTGGTCGAACGCGGCGGGCGCAGGCTGGCGCTGACCCCCGAAGGGCGCCGCCTGGCCGAGGCGCTGGAGGCGGGCTTTGGCCAGATCGCCGCCACGCTGGGCGCGCTGACCGGGGCCGATGCCAATGCGCCTTTGCGCATCACCACCACGCCCAGCTTTGCCGCCGGCTGGCTGATGCCGCGCCTGCCCGATTTTCGCGCCCGGCATCCCGGCGTCGATCTGACCATCGACCCCGCGCCCGAAAACCGCGAGATCGGCCGCGAGGCCGATGTCGGGCTGCGCTATGGCAATGGCCACTGGCCGGGGCTGGAGGCGCGGCTGATCCTGCGCTCCTCGGTGGTGGTGGTGGCGGCGCCGGGCCTTGTGCCCGAGGACGGCCCCGCCGGCCTGTCGCATCTGGAGGGGCTGTCCTGGTTGCAGGAACTGGGCACCAACGAGGCCAGCGCCTTTTTCGTCAAGCACGGCCTGACCCGGCGCGCGGGGGCGGCGATCATTTCGCTGCCGGGGAACCTGATGCTGGATGCCGCGCGCAACGGCCATGGCGTCGCGGTGATCGCGCAGGCATTTGTCGCGGCCGATCTGGCCTCGGGCCGGCTGCGCCTGCTGTTCGAGGATACCGAGCGCGAGGGCTATTTTCTGATCACCCGCCCCGGCGCGCAGCGGCCGACGCTGCGGGCCTTTTGCCAATGGGTGCTGCGGCAGGCTGCCGCAGAGCCGGCGATGATTCCGCCAATTTGATTCAGGTCAAGGCGGCGCGCGCCAATTCTGCGATTCTGCCTGCGTCCGGGTCGTGAAACTGGACATGGCACCGCCGCCCCATCCTGTTCGCGCGTTTCCTGGGGGTAGCGGTGCCTTTTTCACCCCATCGAGATGCCGCGCCCGCGCACCTTGCTGCGCCGCGTATCTGCATGGGTGACCCAAAGCGCCAGCCCCGCCCAGGTCAGGATATAGACCGCCCCCAACCCCAGCACGACCAGACCGGAAACCGGCCCGATATCGGCGCGGCCGACAAATTCGGTCCAGTCGCGCACCGGCGCCGGATGGACCAGCAGCTTGCCGATATAGGCCAGCGCCTGAATGAGCAGGATCCACAGGTAATTCGACCGCACCCGCCGCGCGACCGCGGTCAGATAGCTGACATGGTATTGGGGTGCGCGATAGTCGCGGGCCAGGATCGTCTGCCAGTCATCTTCGGTATGCAGGTCGCCGTCGATCAGCATCGGCACATAGAAATGCGTCTCGATCCAGCGGGCGCGGGCGCGCCAGACGTTGAAAAACCGATAGCGCCGCGCCTCGAGCGCCAGAAAGAACAGGATCAGCACCCCCACCAGCACCAGCGGCAGGGGCGAGGCATCGGGCGAGCTGAAGGTGATCGACAGCGCCACCCCCAGCGTGACCACCGACCAGTTCGTCGTCGTGTCCAGTCGCGTGCGCCACACGGTTGAGCGATAGACCTCGCCCCGATACAAATGTGCAAGCGCCCCGATTTCGGCCGCGCTGAATTCCTCGGTCTGTGCCGCGTTGCGTTTTCCGGTCATGCCCGTCCTCCTGCCCTCGGGGCAGCATGTCAGCGGCACGGGTCCGGGTCAAAAAGTGGTCCTGCGCGTGCAGCATGGCCGGCGCGAAATGACGCATGGCGAAGATATATCGCCGATGCAATTTTTGATACAGGTCAAAGCGCGGGTCCGTTCGTCGCCCCATACCTGCGCCAGACGAGCAAGCACGAGAGTCAACCGGAGCCTATCCGTGTCCAGCCAAGATACCGAACCGTCCCTTTATGCCGCGCGCGAGCCGGTTTTCCCCAAGCGCGTGAAGGGCAATTTTCGCACGCTGAAATGGTGGCTCATGGCCCTGATGCTGGGGGCATATTACCTTGCCCCCTGGATTCGCTGGGATCGCGGGCCGGCCTTGCCGGATCAGGCGATCCTGCTGGACATGGCGAACCGGCGCTTTTTCTTCTTCATGATCGAGATCTGGCCGCACGAATTCTATTTCGTCGCGGGGCTGCTGATCATGGCGGGGTTGGGGCTGTTCCTGTTCACCTCGGCCGCCGGGCGAGTCTGGTGCGGCTATGCCTGCCCGCAGACCGTCTGGACCGACCTGATGATTCTGGTCGAACGCTGGGTCGAGGGCGACCGCAATGCGCGGCTGCGCCTCTATCGCCAGAAATGGGATGCGGAAAAGATCCGCAAGCGCGCGCTGAAATGGACGCTGTGGTTCCTGATCGCCGTCGCGACGGGCGGGGCCTGGGTGTTCTATTTCACCGATGCGCCGACGCTGCTCCGGGATCTGGTCACCGGCAATGCCCATCCGATCGCCTATACCACCATCCTGATCCTGACCGCGACGACCTTCCTGTTTGGCGGGTTCTTCCGCGAACAGGTCTGCATCTATGCCTGCCCATGGCCGCGCATCCAGGCCGCGATGATGGACGAGGACACGCTGACCATCGCCTATCGCGACTGGCGGGGCGAGCCGCGCGGCAAGCATCGCAAGCAGGAAGGCGCCGAACAGCTGGGCGATTGCATCGACTGCATGGCCTGCGTGAACGTCTGCCCGATGGGGATCGACATCCGCAACGGGCAGCAGATGGCCTGCATCACCTGCGGCCTGTGCATCGACGCCTGCAACGACATGATGGACAAGGTCGGCAAGCCCCGCGGCCTGATCGACTATATCGCGCTGACCGATGAAACCCGCGAACGCGCGGGCCAGGCGCCCCGGCCGATCTGGAAACACATCTTCCGCCCGCGCACCGTGCTTTATACCGTGCTGTGGTCCGGGGTCGGCGTCGGGCTGATCGTGGCGCTGTTCCTGCGCTCGGATATCGACATCAACGTGACGCCAATCCGCAACCCGCTTTTCGTGACGCTCAGCGATGGCACGATCCGCAATGCCTATGACATCCGCTTGCGCAACAAGCTCGGCGAGGCGCATGATTACGCGGTGACCGTGACCGCCGGCGAAAGGCTGACGCTGCGGCTGGAAGGGGCAGAGAATAACGTGCTGACGGTGCCGGCCAATGACACGCTCTCGACCCGGCTGTATCTTGAGGCCGCGCCCGATAGCGGGGCCGCCCATGCGGAACGGACCGAGGTGCGCCTGTGGGTGATGGATGCAGTGCCGCCCGCCTCGGGCAAGGAGGCGCGGGTGCATCACGACACGGTATTCAACGGCAAGGCCGAGTGACGGCCCAGGGCGGCGGGCGCCAGGCCCCCCGCCGCGACCGACAGGAAAAGGAATGCAGGACATGGGGCAGATCACGGGTCGTCAGGTGTTTGTCTTCACCGCCGGGGCCTTTGCGGTGATCATCGGGGTGAATGTGCTGATGGCCTACAAGGCCATTTCCACCTTCCCGGGGCTGGAGGTCGAAAATTCTTACGTCGCCTCACAGGAATTCGAGGCCGCGCGCGATGCCCAGTCGGCCCTGGGCTGGACCCTGCAAGAGGAGTACCAGCCCGGCAGCGGGCTGACGCTGACCTTCACCGATGCGCAGGGCCTGCCGGCCGATTTGCGCAATCTGGATGTGCTGCTCGGGCGCACCACGTCGGCCGCGTCCGATCTGCGGCCTGAATTCCGCCGCGAGGCCGGGCGCTTTGTCGCCCCGGTCATGCTGGACCCGGGCAAATGGATGCTGCATGTCAAGGCCGAGGCCCCGGATGGCACGTTGTTCCAGCAGCGGCTGGATCTGTTCGTGAAAGGCTGAACCATGACCCTCGCAGAGCGCATTCCCGTGCAGGAGGAGGAGGGCAGGCTGATGGCCTCGGCCTGTCCGGCCTGCGTGGCGGCGCCTTCGGCCGAACAGCTTGCCCGGGCGGGCGCGGCCGCCGATGCGCGGCTGGTCCTGTCGATTCCGACGGCGCATTGCGCGGCCTGCATCTCGACCGTGGAACAGGCGTTGGAGCGGCAGCCGGGCGTGCGCTCGGCCCGGGTGAACCTGACGCTGAAGCGGGTTTCGGTCGATGCCGAACCGGGGGTCGAGGCCGCGCCGCTGGTCGCCGCGCTGAATGCCACCGGCTATGAGGCCTATGAACTGGACGCGGGCCTGCTTTCCGCGACCGAGACCGACCGCCAGGGCCGCGATCTGCTGATGCGGCTGGGTGTCGCGTTCTTTTCCATGATGAACGTCATGCTGCTCTCTGTTGCGGTCTGGTCCGGGGCAGGGGATGCGACGCGCGACCTGTTCCACTGGATTTCCGGGGCGATTGCGCTGCCGACCGTGGTTTTCGCGGGCCAGCCCTTCTTCAAATCCGCCTGGGCCAGCCTGCGTGCCGGGCGGTTGGGCATGGATGTGCCGATCAGCCTGGCGCTGATCCTGGCCTCGTCGATTTCGGTGTTCGAAACCCTGCATTCCGGCCATCACGCCTATTTCGATGCGGCGGTGATGCTGGCGTTCTTCCTGCTGCTGGGGCGCTATCTCGATCACCGCACCCGTGCCGTGGCGCGTTCTGCGGCCGAGGAACTGGCCGCGCTCGAGGTGCCGCGCGCCCTGCGCATCACCGCGGCGGGCGAGGAAACCGTGTCGATCACCGATCTGGCCGTGGGCGATCTGGTGCGCGTGCGCCCCGGCGGGCGGATGCCGGTCGATGGCGTGGTGGTCGAGGGCACCTCCGAGGTGGATCGCGCGTTGCTGACCGGGGAAAGCCTGCCGGTCTGGGCCGGCCCCGATACCCGCGTCAGCGCGGGCGAGGTCAACCTGACCGGCCCGCTCACCCTGCGGGTCACGGCGGCGGGGCGCGATTCCAGCCTGCACCGCATGGCCGATCTGGTCGCCGTGGCCGAAAGCGCCAAGACCCGTTACACCAGCCTCGCCGAACGTGCCTCGCGCGCCTATTCGCCGCTGGTGCATCTGCTGTCCTTCAGCGCCTTTGGCTACTGGATGTGGGCGACCGGGGGCGATCTGCGCTATGCGGTCAACATCTCGGCGGCGGTGCTGATCATCACCTGCCCCTGCGCGCTTGGCCTTGCGGTGCCGGCGGTGGTGACGGCGGCCAGCGGCAAGCTGTTCCGCAAGGGGCTGCTCATCAAGCATGGCACCGCGCTGGAGCGCCTGGCCGAGGTGGATACCGTCGTCTTCGACAAGACCGGCACGCTGACGCTCGGCACGCCCGAACTGACCAATCTGGGCGACCACCCGCGTCAGGCCGCCGAAGTGGCGCTGGCCCTGGCCGAGGCGTCGTCGCATCCGCTGGCGCTCGCGCTGGCGCAGGCGGCCCGGGCGGCGGGGTTGCACCCCGCGCCGGTCAGCGACCTGCAAGAGGTGCCGGGCTACGGCGTCGAAGGGCGGTGGCGCGGGCAGGTCGTGCGGCTGGGCCGTGCCGGTTGGTGCGGCGCGGATCGTGACCCGGGCGTGACGGCCACCTGGCTTTGCACCGGCGAAGTCGCGGCGCGGCCCTTTACCTTTACCGACCGCCTGCGCCCCGGCGCGGCCGAGGCCGTGGGCGCCCTGCGCGCGCAGGGCAAGGCGATCCGGCTGGTTTCGGGCGATACGCCCGGCGCGGTGGCGGCACTGGCCGAAAAGCTGGGCATCACCGATTGGCGCGCGGGGGTGCTGCCGGCCGAAAAGGCCGCGCTGGTGGCCGATCTGACGGCGCAGGGCCATCGGGTGCTGATGGTGGGCGACGGGCTGAACGACACCGCCGCGCTGGCGGCGGCTCATGTGTCCATCTCGCCGGCCTCGGCGCTGGACGCGGCGCGCACGGCCTCGGATATCGTGCTGCTGGGGCAGGACATGGCGCCGATCGCCGACGCCCTGCGCATTGCCCGGCAATCCAGCCGCCGCATCAAGGAAAACTTTGCGATTTCGGCACTTTACAACGTGGTTGCCGTGCCTTTGGCGCTGGTCGGGGCCGCCACCCCGCTGGCGGCGGCGCTGGCCATGTCGCTGTCGTCGATCTCGGTCACGCTGAACGCGCTGAGGCTGAAATAATGGAAATCCTGACCATCCTCATTCCTGTCTCGCTGTTTCTGGGCGGCATCGGGCTTGTGGCATTTTTCTGGGCGTTGAAGCGCGGCCAGTTCGACGATCCGCAGGGCGATGCGAACCGTATCCTGACCCGCGATTACGACGACCATCCGAAACGCTAAGGGGGCCACGCGGCCCCCTTTTCCTTAGTCGCGCAACAGCCGCCCCAGCCGGGCGATGCCCTCATCTATCTGCGCCTCCGACGCGCAGGAAAAGGACAGCCGCAGCGTGTTGCGGTTCGATCCATCGGCAAAGAACGCGCCCCCCGGCACGAAGGCCACACGCTGTTCGGCAATGGCACGCGCCAGCAGCGCGGCGCCGTCCATGCCTTCGGGCAGGGTCAGCCAGACGAACATGCCGCCTTCGGGCCGGGTAAAGCGCACGCCCTCGGGCATTTCGCGCGCGAGCGCCGCCAGCATCCGGTCGCGCCGGGCGCCATAGGTGGCGCGCAGCCTGGCGACGTGATCGTCGAACCGCGCCGCCGCCACGCGATGCGTGACCATCTGGCTCATGGTTGCGGAATGCAGGTCGGCCGCCTGTTTCATCAGCACCAGCCGGCCGATCACCTCTTTCGCGGCGCAGACCCAGCCTACGCGCAGGCCCGGCGCCAGCGTCTTGGAGAACGAGCCGCAATAGATCGTCCGGGTCTGTTCGATCCCGCCCGAGCGCGCGATGTCGAGCGCAAGGATCGGCGGCACCGCCTCGCCGTCATAGCGCAGCGACTGATAGGCAGCATCCTCGACAATCGCGATGCCAAGCGCCGCGGCCTGATCGAGCAGCGCCTCGCGCCCGGCGCGGCTGATCGTCTCGCCGGTCGGGTTGCAGAAATCGGCGGAAAGATAGGCGAATTTCACCCGCCCGCCCGCGGCCTCTGCCTCGGCCTGCACCGCCGCCGGATCGGCGTTGGAGAAAGGATCCAGCCGCAGATAGCGCGGCTCATAGGCGTTATAGGCGCCAAGCGCGCCCAGATAGGTGGGCCAGCCCAGCATCACCGTATCGCCGGGCGAAATCATCAGTTTGCCCAGATAATCCAGCGCCTGTTGCGACCCGGAGGTGATCAGGATGTTGTCGGCATCGCAGGGGATGCCGATCTTGCCCATCTCGGCCGCGATCCAGTCGCGCAGCGGCTTGTAGCCTTCGGAGACGGAATATTGCAGCGCGGCGGCGGCCTGGCCATCGGCCATCACATCGGCAAAGGCACGGGCGAAATCATCGGCCGGGAACAGGGCGGGGTCGGGAATGCCGCCCGCGAAAGAGATGATGTCGGGCTGATCCAGCAGCTTGAGCAGCTCCCGGATTTCAGACGCCTTCATTCTTGTGCTGCGGCTGGCCAGCACATCGGTCCACTGCATTGCATCCTCCCCTGATGCGACTCGACTGACGCAAATCGGAGCGGAGGTTGCGCCGGGTTGCGAAACAAGTCAACAAGACTGACCTGAATTGTGATCGTGTTTCAGGGGGCCAGGCGCATCAGCAGCGCCACGCCCAGCATCAGCACGCCAATGCCCGTCATCTGACGCGGGGTCACATGCTGGCGGAAGGCAAGCCGCGCGACGGCCAGTGCAAAGACCACCTCGACCAGCGCCAGCGTGCGCACATTTGCCGCCGAGGTCAGCGAAAAGGCAATGAACCAGAAGGCCGAGGCCAGCGCCCCCAGAAACCCCGCCGCCAGCGAAGGCCGCCATTCGCGCAGGCATCCCGTCAGCGCCGGGCGATCGCGCCACGCCAGCCACAGGCCCAGCACCGCGGTCTGAATCGCCAGCGACAGCACCAGCGCGGTCAGCGACCGGATCAGAAAGCCCCCCTCGGGCAGGGCGGTGATGCCGCCGCGAAAGCCGATGGCGGCCATGCCGAAGGCCAGCCCCGCCAGCAGCCCCATGGCCGCCGGGCCAAGCCCCGTCAACATGGCGCGGCCCAGCCCCGGTTTCAGCGTCAGGATCAGCACCCCCACCACCGCGACGCCGATCGCGCCCAGCATCGGCAGGGTCAGCGGGTCGCCCAGCACCGCCCAGCCGACCAGTGCCACCAGCACGGGTTCGACCTTCAACCAGGCGGTCGTGATGCCGAAACCTTCGATGCGCATCACCTGCAACATCAGTGCCGTCGCAGCGATCTGCGCCAGCGCGCCCATGGCGGTAAACCCGATGGCGCGCGGTGTCAGCGCCGGCATCGTCTCGCCGGTCCAGAGCAGCCCGAGCCAGAGGAACAGCGCCGCGAAGGGCAGCCCGAACAGGAAGCGCACATTGGTCGCGCCCAGCGTGCCCAGGCGCGCGGTCAGCCCCGATTGCGCAGCATTGCGCCCGGTCTGTGCCAGTGCCGCCGCCAGCCCGGCCCAGGCCCAGAGCGGCAGCGCCATCGCCTTACGCCCCGCGAATGGTGTCGATCATCAGCCGCACATTCTCGGGGTCGGCATCGGGGGTGATGCCATGGCCGAGGTTGAAGATATGCGGGCCCTTGCGGAACGCCTCGACCACATGGCGGGTTTCGCGCACCAGCGCCTCGCCGCCCGTCACCATATGGCCGGGGGCGAGGTTGCCCTGCACGCAGCCATCCACCTGCACATGCGCCGCCGCCCATTCCGGCGTGACGGAATTGTCAAGCGCCACGCAATCGGCGCCGGTCGCGCGGGCGAAACCGATATAGCCCTCGCCCGCCTCGCGCGGGAAGGCGATGATCGGCAGGCCGGGGTGGCGCGATTTCAGTTCTGCGATGATGCGGGCGGCGGGTTTCACCGCGAAATCGGTGAAATCATCGCCCTTGAGGCTGCCGGCCCAGCTGTCGAACAGCTTCACCACCTCGGCGCCGGCTTTCACCTGTTCCGACAGATAGTCGATCGTCGCTTCGGTGATCAGGTCGATCAGCCACTGAAATGTCGCGCGGTCGGCGGCCTTCAGCGTATGGGCCGGCCCCTGATCCCTGGTGCCGCGGCCGGCGATCATGTAGGTCGCCACCGTCCAGGGCGCACCGGCGAAACCGATCAGCGTGGTTTCGCTGGGCAGGTCGCGCGCCAGCCGCCGCACGGTTTCATAGACCGGCGACAGGCGGTCATGGATGGCATGGGCGGGTTTCAGGCCCGCAAGCTCCGCCCCGGTGGTGATGGTCGAAAGGCGCGGCCCCTCGCCGGTCTCGAACCACAGATCGGCGCCAAGCGCCTGACAGATCAGCAGGATATCGGCAAACAGGATCGCTGCGTCAAACCCGTAGCGGCGGATCGGCTGCAAGGTCACCTCGGCCGCCAGTTCCGGGTTGTAGCACAGCTTGAGAAAATCACCCGCCTGCGCCCGCGTCGCGCGGTATTCCGGCAGATAGCGCCCCGCCTGCCGCATCATCCAGATCGGCGGCGTGGGCAGGGTTTCGCCTTTCAGCGCGCGCAGGATCAGCTTGTCGGTCATCGGGGCACCCTTTTCTGGCTTGCCCCTGACTTGCGCGCTGGGGGCCGGAAGTCAAGCGGGCCGTGGCCGAAAGGGGGGCGCGGCAGGGTGTCGCCATTGCAAGAAACCGGGCCGCGCGCTAAGGCTTTCGCCATGACAAGCACGCTTCCCACCCCCGCCGAACCGCTCAAGATCGGCACCCGCGGTTCGCCGCTGGCGCTGGCCCAGGCCCATGAGACGCGCGCCCGCCTGATGGCGGCCTTTGACCTGCCCGAGACGGCCTTCGAGATCGTGGTGATCAAGACCACTGGCGACCGCGTGCTGGACCGCCCGCTGAAGGAAATCGGCGGCAAGGGCCTGTTCACCAAAGAGATCGAAGAGGCGCTGCTGACGGGCGGCATCGACATCGCGGTTCATTCGATGAAGGACATGCCGGTGGCCCAGCCCGACGGGCTGCTGCTGGATTGCTATCTCCCGCGCGAGGATGTGCGCGATGCCTTCGTGTCGCCGCATGTCGCGCGGCTGGCCGATCTGCCGCAGGGCGCCAAGGTCGGCTCGTCCAGCCTGCGCCGCCGCGCGCAGCTCAAGGCCCGCCGCCCCGATCTGGAGGTGGTGGAGTTTCGCGGCAACGTCCAGACCCGCATGAAAAAACTTGAGGACGGCGTGGCGGTGGCCACGTTCCTTGCCATGGCAGGGCTGAACCGGCTGGGCATGGCGCAGGTCGCCCGGTCGGCCATCGCGCCGGAGGAGATGCTGCCCGCCGTCGCGCAGGGCGCCATCGGGATCGAACGGCGGCAGGCTGACGCCCGGGCCGAGGCGATGCTGGCCGCGATCCATCACCGCGACACCGGCCTGCGTCTGGCGGCCGAGCGCGCCTATCTGGCGGCGCTGGACGGGTCTTGCGAAACGCCGATTGCCGGGCTGGCCCTGCTGGAGGGCGACACGATCTGGCTGCGCGGCGAGATCCTGCGCCCCGACGGGTCAGAGGTCATCGCGGGCGAGTTGCGCGGCCCGGTGGCCGAAGGCGCGGCGCTTGGCACCGCGCTGGCGCGCGATCTGCTGGGGCAGGCGCCCAAGGGGTTCTTCGACTGGCGCTGAGGGATCAGGGCGCGAGCAAGCCCATGGCGCGCAGCCGTGCCAGGGCGGGTTCGGCCCCATCGCAGGATTTCAGGCGGATCGCCACGCGGCTGGCATAGCCAAAGCGGCCGATACGCTCGGGGCGCAGGGTGACGGTCAGGCTGCCCTCTGCCAGCGCCAGCGCGGCGATGGCGTCTTCGGCGCCGAAATCCTCGTCATTCACCTCGAACCAGACCGGGCCACCGGCCAGCGGCTGCCGGAACAGGGCATAATTTTCCTCGCGCGCATCGACAAAGCCGACAAAGCCCTCGCCCTCGACCTCGGTCACGCTGGCATAGGCCGCCTTCACCACCAGTTCGCTCACATCCGCCTCCGTCGCGCTGTTGCGGCCTTGTAGCGCGTTGCGCGGCGGCGGAAAAGCAACGGCGTGCCCCGAAGGACACGCCGCGCCAACAGAACCCGAAGGCGACTGGTTATTTCAGGCGCTCCACCACGTTTTCGGCGAAGGCATGGATCATGGCCTGATAATGCTCGGGCGAATCCGACATGCTGGTCAGCGCGACGGTGCCCGGCGGCAGGTATTTGTTCGCCAGCTCCACCGAGACGGCAAGTTCGTAGCTGTCGAACTTGGTATTGTCGTCGCTGGAGATGTTCACATTGCCCACCAGCACCGAATCCGCGAGGCCGGTCTTGGTTTCAAAGCTGTTGGCCAGCGCGACCTCGTTGATATCGACCGAGATGCGCGACCCCTTGTCGGCGATGCGGTCCTGCACGCGGGCCAGGATCGCGGCTTGCAGGTCTTCGGCGATACCGGCCCAATAGGTCGCCGCGCGTTCGTTCTGCACGGCGGTCAGATCGGCCTCGACCTTGACGCTTTCGACCGGGGTCATCTCGGCATGGGCCATGGGGGCCAGCGGGGCGGCCAGCGCCGCAGACAGGGCGAGAAGGCGCAGGGTTTTCATGGTAACCTCCTGAAAAGATTGTGAAAAGGAAATCCTTTTCTTCATCGGGTCAACGCGCGGGCCGGGCAGGGGTTCCCGGAAATATGCTGCCGGCAAAGAAAAAGGCGGGGGTGTGCGCCCCCGCCTTTTCCAGTCTGGTCTGGCGCCGGTTCAGGCCGCCAGCGTCTCGGTCGAGGCAAAGAACATCGCCTGACTGACCGCGGAGCGCAGCTGTTCCTCGGAAAACGGCTTGGTGATCAGGAAGGCCGGTTCGGGCCGTTCGCCCGTCAGCAGCCGTTCGGGGAAGGCGGTAATGAAGATCACCGGCAGCGCGTCGAACTGGCCGAGGATCTCGTTCACGGCGTCGATCCCCGAGGAATTGTCGGCCAGCTGGATATCCGCCAGGATCAGGTCGGGGCGAATGCGGGCCGCCAGCGCGACCGCCTCGTCGCGGGTGCGGGCGATGCCGGTCACCTGATGGCCGATCTCGGTCACGATGTCCTGGATATCCATCGCGATGATCGCCTCATCCTCGATGATCATGACGCGACCGGCGACCGACTGTTCCATCTCGCGCATGGCGATCTCGACCAGATCGGCGGCCTCATCTGTGCCGACGCCGAGGATCTCCGCGATCTCGGCATCGCGGAATTCCTCGATCACCGACAGCAGCAGCGCTTCGCGCGAATTGGGGGTGACAAGCCGCGCCATGTGGCGTTCGGCGCGGGCGGCCAGACCTTCCTCGGCCTCGCCCACCGGGGCACCGGCACTTGACCAGACCAGATGAAAGGCGCGGAACAGCGCGACCTTGGGCGATGCCGCGCCCCGCACCATCTCCATGTCTTCCAGCAAGGCCTCCAGCGTGGCGGCGGCAAAACGGTCGCCGCTCGACTGGCTGCCGGTCAGCGCGCGCGCATAGCGCCGCAGAAACGGCAGGCTGGCCGCGATCGCAGACGTGAACTCCGCAGGCATGAATGTCTCCCCGTTCGACATTTTCACAAGTTTCTCGGGAACCAAACGCAGGTTCCGGTGTTTGGTTCCAGATAAAGTTGTGGCGCCACACACAAAGCGATGATGAAATGACCAGAACCTCTGCGAAGTCCAGTCTCCAGCAACAGATTGATGAGAACCTCAAGCGCGTCTTCGAGGAATCCCTGCATCAAGACGTGCCTGACCGCTTTACGGATCTGCTCGCGCAGCTTCGCGCGAAGGAACGCGCGAACCAGGACAAGGAAGCGCAGAAATGACCGCCCCCCGCGATCCGCGCGACGAACTGCCCGAGCATCTGCCGGCGCTGCGTGCCTTTGGCATCTCGCTCACGCGCAACGCGACCGAGGCCGATGATCTGGTGCAGGAAACCATCGTCAAGGCCTGGTCCAACTTCGATCGCTTTCAAGCCGGCACCGATCTGCGGGCCTGGCTGTTCACCATCCTGCGCAACACCTTTTATTCCGACCGCCGCAAGAAGCGCCGCGAGGTGGCAGACCCCGACGGTCTGCATGCCCAGACGCTGTTCGACAAGCCCCATCACGACGGGCGGCTGGCGATGACCGATTTCATCCGCGCCTTCGATCAGCTTTCCCCCGAACATCGCGAGGTGCTGATGCTGGTCGGCGCCAACGGCTATTCCTGTGAACAGGTGTCCGAGATGATGGGCGTTGCCGTCGGCACGGTGAAAAGCCGCACCAACCGCGCCCGTGCGCGTCTGGCGCAGCTTCTGCATCTGGAGGAGGGCGAGGGCCTTCTGGATGCGCAGACGGCGGCGACGATGGCGGTGATGACCCGTTCGGGCGTTCAGGCGGCATGAGGCAAGGCGGCCCCGGATCGCGGGGCCGGCGCAAGGGCAGGACGAGGCGGTCATGACGGCATCCCCCAAGGCGACGCGCAGGCGGGTCTGGCCCTTTTCGCGGCTGGCATTCCGGCTGATGGTCACCTTCGGCATCGTGCTGATGCCGCTGGCGCTGCTCAGCTTCGTGCAGATCCGGCAATATCAGCAAGAGGCCTCGGCCCGGGCCGAGGCGGCTGTGCTGGGGGCCACGATGCAGGCAGCGCTGCCGCTGATCGACCAGATCACCCGCGCCGAGGGCGCTGTGGCGGCGCTCGCAACGGCGGTGACGCCACTGCGGGATGACCCCGCCGCCTGTTCGGCGCTGCTGCGCCGTTTCATGGCGGTGCCCGGCAGCAGCGATTACAGCTTTGTCGGCTATATCCCGCGATCCCTGCGGATGGAGTGTTCACCGGGCGGTCCGCTCGATCTGACCGACCGGCGCGATCTGCTGGCGGTGATGGATGCCGGGATTTCCTCGGTGCGGGTCAACCCGCATGGCCCCGTGTCGCGCACCAGCGTCCTGATCTTTTCCGAACCCGTGCGCGATGAGACTGGCCGGGTCGTCGGGCTGTTGTCGCTGTCGCTGCCGCATCGTGCGCTGGCTGATCGCGGTGCCGCCGCCGGGCTGGGCCCGGGGGGCGGGCCGGATGTCTCGCTCATGACGCTGGATCGCAAGGGGCAGATCCTTTCGGCCAGTCAGGGGCTGGAGGATGCCGAACTGCGCCTGCCTGCGCTGCCGGATCTGGTGACCACGCTGGGCGAAAACCCCGGCAGTTTCACCGCGCTTTCGGTCCGCGGAGAGGAACGCATCTTTGCCGTCATGCCCATGCTTTCGACCGGGCTTTACGTTCTGGGCGACTGGCCCATGACCGATACCGATGCGCGGCTGTTTGAACGCACCTTCCCCATCATCGCCTTTCCCGCGCTGATGTGGCTGGCCAGCCTGCTGGTGGCGCAACTGGCCGCCGAGCATCAGGTGCTGCGCCATATCCGCCAGCTGCGCGGCGCGATCACCAGCTTTGCCGGCGGCAATCGCCGCGCCCCCGAGGTGCCGCTGCGGGGCGCGCCGCACGAGCTGAAATCGCTGGGCGGTGCCTTTGAACAGCTGATGGAGGCCGTGGTCCATGACGAGGCCGAGCTGGAGGATACCATCCACCAGAAAGAGGTGCTGCTGCGCGAGGTGCATCACCGGGTCAAGAACAACCTTCAGCTTATCGCCTCGATCATCAACATGCAGATCCGCAAGGCCCGCAGCCCCGAAACGAAGGGCCTGCTGAAAAGCCTTCAGGACCGGGTGATGAGCCTCGCCACCATTCACCGCGAACTGTATCAGACCACTGGCGGCAGCGATGTGCGGGTCGATGAATTGCTGCACAATATCGTCAATCAGATCCTCAAGATGGGCAGCCGCCCCGGGGCGCCCTTTGCGGTGGAGACCGATCTTGAGGATATTCACCTGACACCCGATCAGGCGGTGCCGCTGTCGCTTCTGGTGACCGAGGCGCTGACCAACGCGCTGAAATATGCCTCGGCGCCCCCGGGCGAACGGCCGCGCCTGCATCTGTCCCTGCACCGCACCGAGGATGGCCGGGCCGAGATCGTGATCCGCAACAGCATGGCGGATCAGCCCGCCCCGGTGAACCCCGCGCTGGACAGCGAGGCCGAAGGCGCGGGTCTGGGCGATGCGCTGGTGCGTGCCTTTGCCGCGCAGCTTGCGACCTCGGTCGAGCGTAGCCAGGAAGGCGGCGAATACCGGCTCGCCTTCCGTTTCACCCCGACCGCGCTGTCAGATGCCGAGGAGCGGATCACCACCTGACCCCCGGCTTTTCCGACCCCCGCATGCAACCTTTGGCAGTTTCGCGCGTTGTTTCAGTGACACCGAAACAGAAAGGAGATGCAGCATGAACAGCGATCAGATTCAGGGCGTCTGGAAACAGATCAAAGGCAAGGCCCAGGAAAAATGGGGCGATCTGACCGGCGATGAGCTGGACAAGATCGAGGGCCGCCGCGAACAGCTGGTCGGTCTGGTGCAAAGCCGCTATGGCCGCGCCAAGGAAGAGGCCGAGCGTGAGGTGGACAGCTGGATCGACAGCCTCTGACCTCCGGCCCTGCAAATGATGAACCCGCCCCCTGACCAAGGGGGCGGGTTTTTCATGTTGGGTTGTTGGGCGAGGCGGGCGTTTCAGGAGGGCATATGCGCCAGCACCTGCCGCGCCTGCTCCACCTCGTTGCGCAGACCGCGCAGCACCTGGCGCAGATCGTCGGAAAGGTCGGGCAGCCGGGCGGCGGCATCGAACAGCGCGAGCAGCCGGCTTTCCTGCGCCACAAGGCGCGTCGCGGTGATCGGCCCGTCGCCCGGCCCGCGCGCCGCCGGCGGACGCGGGCGGGCGCGGGTGATCCGGTGACGCAGCAGGATCGCCGCCCGCCTGCGCCGCGCCAGCAAGCCGGGCCAGAGCGGCCCCATCGCGCGTGCGTCCACGGCCTCCATCAGGTCGAGCGAGGCATCAATCTCTTGCAAGAGCTGGATCAGGGCGCGTTGGACAGGCATGGCGGTAACAACAGGTCAAGGTAACGGAAAGGAACAGGGGAAAGGGCGGCGGCGCTCAGCCCTCGGACCTGCGCATCGCGCCGGTCTGGCCGTCGGTGCTGCCCGGTGCGGCACGGATCGCGCCGCCCTCGTCCTCCCAGCGTTCGCGCATGATTTCGGCTTGCGACACGATCTCGTTGCGCCGGCGATGCGCCTCGGCCTGACGCGACAGCCGGTGCAGCCCGCGCAGCAAAAGCGGCAGGCCGATGGCCAGCCCCGCCAGCGCAGCGACCGCCCCCGGGCGCTGCCGCGCCACCGTCCCCGCCTGGGCCAAAAGGGCAGAGCCCTGGCTGGCGGCACGGGGCAGGCCCTCGGTCAGGCTGTGCATTTGATGGCGCAGGTCGGGATGAAGGAATTTCATCTGAGATCTCCTATGGCTGGGGGCCGCGCTGATCGGGTCAGGGCGGGTTGCCGGCAGGCCCCGATGCGGTCAAGGACGGCAGGGGCGGGCGGCAAGTTCGGTGGCACAACGCCCGGCGGGCGCCCCCGGTTCCCGCTGCCCTGCGATGCAATTTCAGGGAACCGGCACCGCCCCGCGGCGTTGTCTTTTCATGAAACGTCGGCAGACGCCGGATAGAGGAGTTCATCATCATGCTTGGCTGGGCTGTTACCTTTCTTGTCATCGCCCTTGTGGCGGCCGTTCTGGGCTTTGGCGGCATCGCCGGCACTGCGGCGGGGATCGCGAAGATCCTGTTCTTCATCTTCATCGTGCTGTTCCTGATCGCCATGATCGCGCGCGCGGTGCAGGGCAAACCGCCGGTCTGACCGGCGGTGATCGCCCCGGCAACGGGGCGGCAGAACAGATGAAAGGGCCGCGATCCGTCGCGGCCCTTTGTCCATTCCGGGGGCGGGGGGCGCGGTCAGGTGGCGCGCGGTCAGGTGGCGGGCCGCGCCGTCAGTTCGGCAATGCGCAGCGCGGCGCGGCTGGCGGCACAGGCCGTCAGCGAGACGCGGCCCAGATCGCGCGCCACCCCGGCATGCTGGGAAAAGACCCGCAGCGACCGGGCGGTGATCGGGTCGCTGTCATCGGGCTGCACGAACAGGAGCGTGGCGCCCGGCGCCATCACCGGCAGCACCGCCCGCGCCACCCGCAGCGCGGCAAGAAAGCCGCTTTCCCAATCTGTCGTGGCGGGGATGAAATGCGCGGCCAGCCCCAGCCGCCCGCGCTGGCGCAACTGCGCCTGAAGCCGCGCCAGCCCGGCGCGGTCGGTCGCGCGGCTTTGCACGAATTCCAGCCCGGCGCCGGTATCCGTCCCTGACAGGATCGCGCGCAGCAGCGCCGGATCCTCCAGCCCGTGCAGCAGAATCCGGCAATGCGTGGCAGTCAGCGGGTGCTGTGGCATCTGTCCCGTTCCCTCCGGTCTGGCGATGGATGCAGTCGGGGGCAACGCGCATGGCGCGCGCGGGTTCCACCCCCCGCGCGGCGCCGGGTCAGGAGGCGACGGGAAAGCTCAGGCTGGCGCGCGTGCCGCCGGGGGTGGGACGGTCGGTCATGGTCAGGCTGGCCCCCAGTTGCTGCGCGAATTGCCGCGCGATGCGCAGGCCCAGGCTGCGCGCCTGATCCAGGTCGAACCCCTCGGGCAGGCCCGGCCCGCCATCCGCCACCTCCAGCAGCGCGCGGCCCTCCCCCGCGGGGGTGCAGCGCAGCTCCAGATCCAGGCGCCCCGCACCATCGCGGCCATGTTCCAGCGCGTTCGCGATCAGCTCGGCGCAGATCAGCGCCAGCGGCACCGACTGATCGGAGCTGACCCGCACCGGCCGCGTGTCCAGTCGCAGCGCCACATCCTGCGCGCTGCCCGACATCTCCAGGATCTCGGGGGCCATTTCCTCCAGCAGGGCGGAAAGGTCGATCTCTTGCCGGTTCGGGTCATGCAGACGGCGTTGCACGCGGCTGACCATGTCGAGCCGGGCCGAGGCCATGTCGAGCGCCGCCTGCGCCGCCGGATCGGCCAGATTGCGCCGCTGCATCTTGAGCAATGAGGCGATGACCTGAAGGTTGTTCGACACCCGATGCTGCAATTCATGGAACATCAGCGCATTGGTGCGGGCCAGTTGCGTGGCGCGGGCATGTTCGCCGCTCATTTGCCGCAGGGCGCGGCGCATCAGTTCGATCAGCGCCAGATCGGTGCCGACGACCAGCACATAGAAGCCTAGCGCCACAACCGCGCCGCCCGACAGCGCAAACGAATTCGCGGGCGCGATGAAGAAATACCAGGCGCAAAGCCCGCAAAGCAGCGCCGACGCGATACCCGCGCGATTGCCCAGAAAGAACCCGGTCAGGATGACGGCCGGAAAGAAGGTCAGATAGGGAAAGCCCGGCGGCAACCAGTCATCGACGACAAACCGCAACAGCAGCGCGATGGCAACGCCCGCGAGGGTAATGGCGGCGGCACTGGCCGGGCTGTAGCGGCGCAGGGTGACTCGGCTGATGCGATAGAGCATCGGATGGCTACTCCGGCAGGCGGGATCCGGTGGTGAATATAGCCGGTGCCGGATCTTCCGCAACGGTCCTCGCACGGGGGGCATATATGCCTGCCGGGCAGGGCGCTGCGCGAAAAAAGCCCCGCCACGAGGGATCGGGCGGGGCAAGTCGGGGACAGTCAGGGAAACGAGGGCAGGGGCGCGGGACAGGATGCGCCTCTGTCACGGGATCAACCCGCGACGCGGCCTTTGGTTCCGCCTCAGCAGGCGGCGACGAACTGGCTCCCGTCGGCGGCGCGATAGATACACTGGCCGCTGCTGGTGCGCCCGATGACATTGCCGGTAAGCGCGCCGACGGCCGCGCCGATGGCGGCGCCTTCCAGCCGGTCGCCATCATCGGCCACGGCGGCGCCCAGGGCGGCACCGGCCAGCGCGCCGGTGGCGGTCGCGTTGCCGACCTGCGGATTGCCGGCGGTCTGGCAGGCGGCCAGCAGGGATACGCAGGGCAGGGCGATCAGGGTGGTGCGGATGGCGAGGGGCATTGCGGCTCTCCTTGGCGCTGTGGGATAAGGTTGCGAGGGGGCAACGCGCGGCTTGCGCGCGGGTTCCCATGGGAATGCAGGGCGCAGGGGATTTCTGGCATGGCAGGGCGGATCGCGGTGATGGGGGCGGGGGCCGTCGGGTGCTATTACGGCGCGATGCTGGCGCTTGCGGGCGAAGATGTGGTGCTGATCGGCCGCCCCGCCCTGGTAGAGGGCGCAGGCGCGGGCGGGCTTGTGCTGGAAAAGGGCGGCGCGCTCTTGCGCACGGCGCCGGCGGTCAGCGCCGATCCCGCCGCCGTCGCAGGGGCCGATCTGGTGCTGTTTTGCGTGAAATCGCCCGATACCGAAACCGCCGGCGCCGCCATCGCGCCGCATCTGGCGCCCGGCGCCACGGTGCTGAGCCTTCAGAACGGCGTGGGCAATGCCGACCGGCTGGCGGCGGCGATCGGCCGCGCGGTGCTGCCCGCCGTGGTCTATGTCGCGGTGACGATGACCGGCCCCGCGCGGGTGCTGCATCGCGGCCGGGGCGAATTGGTGATCGGCGCCGGTGCGGGGGCCGAGGCCGCCGCCGCCCGTCTGCGCGCCGCCGCGATCCCGACCGAGGTGTCTGCCGGGGCCGAGGCCGCGCTTTGGGCCAAGCTGGTGATCAACTGCGCGCTCAACGCCATTTCGGCGGTGACCCAGCAACCCTATGGCCGCATCCTGGCGGCCGAGGGCGGCACCGCGCTGATGCAGGGGCTGGTGGCCGAATGCCGCAGCGTGGCCGAGGCACGCGGCATCGCCTTGCCCGCCGATATCTGGGATCAGGTCTTGCGCATCGCCCGCACCATGCCGGAGCAGACCTCGTCCACCGCGCAGGATCTGGCGCGCGGCCGCCGCAGCGAGATCGCCTTTCTGAACGGCGAGATTGCGCGGCAGGCGGCGGCGCTTGGCCTTTCGGCGCCGCTCAATGCCGCCCTGACGACGCTGGTGCAACTGGCCGAGACGCGCTGACCTATTGCGCCGCGATCTCGCGCAGTTGCGGCGCCAGAATGCCCTCGGTCACTGCTGATAACGCCAGCGCCGCCGCGCCATGCGCCCAGAGCAGGTCGCCCCAGGCATGGATCTCGATCGGCAGGCGCGGGCGGCCGGTGCTGATGACCAGGCTGTCCATCTCGGCCAGTGTCTCTGAGGCATAGAGATAGTCATAGCGCATGCGTTCACCCGACAGGATGATCAGCTCCGGGTCGAACAGGTTGACCACATTCGCCAGGCCGACCGCCAGATAACGCCCGGCGCGGCGAAAGATGGATCGCGCGATGGCATCGCCAGCCTTGGCATGATCATACAGGCTTTCCAGCAGCACATTGATCGGCTGGCCCTCGCGATGGCCCCAGTTCAGCGCGGTCGAGGCCTCGCGCGCGAGCGCATAGTCGGCGATATAGGCCTCTAGGCAGCCGCGCTGGCCGCAGCGGCACAGGGCGCCGTCCAGCTGCACCTTGGTATGGCCCAGCTCCATCCCCAGCCGACGGGCGCCGCGATAGATGCGGTGGTTCATCACCACCCCCATGCCCACGCCATGTTCGATGGTGACCACGGCAAAATCGCTCAGCCCGCGACCGGCGCCGAACCACAGTTCCGCAAGCGCCACCAGATTGGCGTCGTTGTCCACGCTGACCGGAACGCCCAGCCGGGCGGTCACGATCTCGGCCAGCGGCACCTGCCGGTCACGCAGGACCGATGACCACATGACCCGCCCCTCGGCCATATCGACAAAGCCGGGCACGCCCATGCCGATGGCCGACAGATCGCCCCGCGCCACGCCGCCCTTGCGGCAGACCCGGTCGAGCAGGTCTTCCACCGCCGCCAGCATCTCGTCGATGGTCATTGGGCCGGGGCGGCGCGGGATCACGTCATCGGCGATCAGGTTGCCGGCGAAATCCACGATGACGGCGGTATGTTCGCGGTCCGACAGCTTCATCCCCGCGATGCGATGCGCGCCGGCCCGCACGCCAAGGGCCACCGCCGGCCGCCCGCGCCCGGCGGTTTCGCCATCGCGCGGGGCGGCGACCTCCTCGATCAGCCCGGCCTCCAGCAATTCGCCGGTGATCGTGGTCACGCTGGCGGGCGAGACGGCCAGTTCCTTGGCCAGTTGCACGCGCGGGATCAGGCCGGCGGCGCGGATGCGTTCGAACACCTGCTGGCGCAACGGGCGCTGCGCCTCGGAGAGGGGGGGGGGAATCAGCGGGCCGACGCCCTTGCGCGAATCGGTTTCGCCGGGGCCGGTCTGTGCGGGCTGCATTTATTTGGCCTCCTAACAAAAAACCGGCTCTTTCGGCGATTTCTGCAACTGCATTGCTGCGAGTGCACCTATATTTTCGCTTTATTGAGCCTGAATGCACCTTCGCGCACGATTCTTATTTTGACAACTGAAATTATTGCGGGCAATTTGTCTGCGTGCCGACTCGGGAGGTCGGACAGGCCGGCATGCCGGTCGAATCATTGGGAGGACAGAATGCACAAACTCATCCTCGCCGCCGTTGTCGCGGCGGCTGGTTTTTCGTCTGCGGCATTGGCCGAGGGTCTGACGGTCGGGGTGTCCTGGTCGAACTTCCAGGAAGAGCGCTGGAAAACCGACGAGGCCGCGATCAAGGCCGCGCTCGAGGCGGCGGGGGCCAGCTATGTCTCGGCCGACGCGCAGGCCTCGGCCGCCAAGCAGCTGACCGACGTGGAGGCGCTGATCGCCCAGGGCGTCGATGCGCTGATCATCCTGGCGATGGACAAGGACGCGATCGGCCCGGCCGTGGACAAGGCCGCCGCCGAAGGCATCCCGGTCGTCGGCTATGACCGCCTGATCGAGGACAACCGCGCCTTCTATCTGACCTTCGACAACAAGGGCGTGGGCCGCATCATCGCCGAGACGGTGAAGGGCGCCAAGCCCGAGGGCAATTATGCCATCATCAAGGGCGACCCCGGTGACCCGAACGCGGCCTTCCTGCTGGAAGGCATGATGGATGTCATCGGCGGCGATGTCGAGGCCGGCAAGATCAAGATCGTCGGCGAGGCGTTCAGCGAAGGCTGGAAGCCCGAAAATGCCCAGGCCAACATGGAACAGATCCTGACCGCCAACAACAATGCGGTCGATGCGGTTCTGGCCGAGAATGACGGCATGGCCGGCGGCGTCATCGCGGCGCTTCAGGCGCAGGGCATGAATGTGCCGGTCGGCGGGCAGGACGGCGATCTGGCCGCGCTGAACCGCGTGGCGCGCGGCACCCAGACCGTGTCGGTCTGGAAAGACAGCCGCCAGCTTGGCAAGGCCGCGGCGGAAATCGCCGTCGCACTGGCCGGTGGCACCGCCATGGATGCCGTGCAGGGCGCCGAGAAATGGTCGGGCGGTGAAAAGGGCGTGGAAATGAACGCCATGTTCCTCGCGCCCACGCCGATCACCAAGGACAACCTGAATGTCGTGATCGACGCCGGCCACATCTCGAAAGAGCAGGCCTGCGAAGGCGCGATGGACGGCGTGGCCGCCTGCCAATAATCCCGAAGGCCCCGGCACGCCCTTGCGCGTGCCGGGGTTTTTCAATCCCGGACCAAGGCTAGGCAGGGTTTGGCCCCGCTGCCTGCCCGTCTGCACCCTGACCCTTCAGTGCTGGACGAGGACATGACCCAGACATCCCCCACGCAATCAAGCGCCGACCCGACCCTGGGGCCGGTTGCCCGCTTTCTCAAAGCCACCGAAATCGACACTCGCCTCTTGGGCATGGTGGGCGCGCTTGTCGCCATCTGGATCGGCTTTCACCTTTACGGGGCCATCGTGAACGGCAATGGCGCCTTTCTCACGCCGCGCAACCTGTGGAACCTTTCGGTTCAGACCGCCAGCGTGGGCATCATGGCCTGCGGCATGGTGCTGATCATCATCACCCGCCATATCGACCTGTCGGTGGGCTCGGTGCTGGGCTTTACCGCCATGGTCATGGGCATCGTGCAGGTCTGGATCCTGCCGGATTACCTGGGCCTCGGCAATCCGCTGATCTGGGTGATCGCCTGTCTGGTCGGCTTGCTGGTCGGCACCGCCATCGGCGCCTTTCACGGCTGGCTGGTGGCCTATCGCGGCATTCCCGCCTTTATCGTGACGCTGGGCGGGCTGCTGGTCTGGCGTGGCGCGGCCTTCCTGCTGGCGCGGGGCGAGACGATCTCGCCGGTCGATGCGACCTTTGCCCTTCTGGGCGGCGGGCCGTTCGGCGCCGTGGGCGCGGTCGGCAGCTGGATCCTCTGCGTCATCGCCTGTGCGTCGATCCTGTGGATGATGGTTTCGGGGCGCAAGGCGCGCAAGGCGCATGGTTTCCCGCTGCGCCCGCTCTGGGCGGAATACACGCTGGCCGGGCTGAGCTGCGGTCTGGTGCTGGCCGCGACGCTGGTGGTGGACGCCTATCCCTGGCCCAAGGGTATCGTCAGCCAATATGCCGCCGCCAACAACATCACCGTGCCCGAAGGCGGGCTGTTCATCAGCCATGGCTTTGCCATCCCGCTGCTGATCATGGTGGCCGTGGCCATCGCCATGACCGTCATGATGGGGCGCACCCGCTTTGGCCGCTATGTCTATGCCATCGGCGGCAATCCTGATGCGGCCGAATTGTCGGGCATCAATACCCGGCTGATGACGGTCAAGATCTTTGCGCTCATGGGCTTCCTGACCGGGCTTTCCGCCATCGTCGCCTCGGCGCGGCAGACCTCGGCCACGATCTCGCTCGGGCAGCTTGACGAACTCTATGTCATCGCGGCCGCGGTGATCGGCGGCACCTCGCTGGCGGGCGGCGTGGGCACGATCTACGGCGCGATCCTCGGCGCCTTCGTGATGCAGAGCCTCAAGACCGGGATGGTGCTGATCGGCTTTGACGCCGCCATCCAGAACATCGTCGTCGGCATCGTGCTGGTGCTGGCCGTCTATGTCGATATCCTCTACCGCAAGCGCGCGAAATAAGGAGCGGGACCGATGAACAAGAACGGAACCCCCCTTGTCGAAATGCGCGACATCTCGATCTCGTTCGGCGGGATCAAGGCGGTCGATCATGTGACGGTCGATCTGTATCCGGGCGAGGTCGTGGGCCTTCTGGGCCATAACGGCGCCGGCAAATCGACGCTGATCAAATGCCTTTCGGGCGCCTATCGGCCCGACAGTGGCGATATCTTCATCAACGGGCAAAAGGCGGTGATCGAGAACCCGCGCGATGCCCGCAGTTTCAACATCGAGACGATCTATCAGACGCTGGCGTTGGCCGACAATCTGGATGCGGCCTCCAACCTGTTTCTGGGGCGCGAGCTTGTGGGGGCGGGCGGCTTTCTGAACGATGCCGAGATGGAGGCCGAGACGCGCAAGATCATGGGGCGTCTCAACCCCAACTTCCGCAAGTTCAACGTGCCGGTCTCGGCCCTGTCGGGCGGGCAACGGCAATCGGTGGCCATCGCGCGGGCGGTCTATTTCAACGCCAAGATCCTGATCATGGACGAACCGACCGCCGCGCTTGGCCCGCATGAGACGCAGATGGTGGCCGAACTGATCCAGGAGCTGAAGAAGCAGGGTCTCGGCATTTTCCTGATCGAGCATGACATCCATGCCGTGATGGAACTGTGCGACCGCGCCGTGGTGATGAAGAACGGCCAGCGCGTCGGCACGGTGAACGTGAACGAGGTGACCGACGACGACATTCTGGGGATGATCATCCTCGGGAAGAAACCGCCGCAAGCCTATTGATCCTAAGGGGCGCCGCAGGGTGCCCCTTTGCTTTCCCGACCGACACAAGCAAGGCACTGGCCATGACCGATTTCTTCAAGGGCATCCCGCAGATCCGCTATGAGGGGCCCGACAGCGACAACGAATTCGCCTTCCGGCATTACAACCCCGACGAGGTGATCCTGGGCAAGCGGATGGAAGACCATCTGCGCTTTGCCGTCGCCTATTGGCACAGCTTTGCCTGGCCGGGGGGCGACCCGTTCGGCGGCCAGACCCTTGACCGGCCGTGGTTCGGCGAGACCATGGCGCTGGCAAAGCTCAAGGCCGATGTGGCCTTCGAGATGTTCGATATCCTGGGCGCGCCCTTCTATTGCTTCCACGATGCCGATGCCCGGCCCGAAGGCGCCACCTTTGCCGAAAGCCTGCGCAACCTTGAGGAAATCGTCGATTACCTCGGGGAAAAGCAGACCGGCCACAAGGCGCGGCTGCTCTGGGGCACCGCCAACATGTTCAGCCACAAGCGCTGGATGTCGGGCGCCGCCACCAACCCCGACCCGGATGTCTATGCCTATGCCGCCGCCAATGTGAAGGCGAACATGGATGCGACGCATCGGCTGGGCGGGCAGAACTATGTCCTGTGGGGCGGGCGCGAGGGCTATGAGACGCTCTTGAACACCGACCTGAAGGCCGAACGCGAACATGCCGGGCGGTTCCTGCAACAGGTGGTCGAATACAAGCACAAGATCGGCTTCAAGGGCGCAATCCTGATCGAGCCGAAACCGCAAGAGCCGTCGAAGCACCAGTATGATTACGATGTGGCCACGGTCTACGGCTTCCTCGTCCAGTTCGGTCTGGAAAAGGAAGTGCAGGTGAATATCGAACAGGGCCACGCCATTCTGGCCGGTCACAGTTTCGAACACGAAATCGCGCTGGCCGCCGCGCTTGGCATCTTTGGTTCCATCGACATGAACCGCAACGATTACCAGTCGGGCTGGGATACTGACCAGTTCCCCAACAACCACGCCGAAAAGGCGCTGGCCTTCTATGAAATCCTGCGCGCGGGCGGCTATGCCACCGGCGGCACCAATTTCGACGCCAAGATCCGCCGTCAGAGCCTGGACCCCGAAGACCTGATCCTCGCGCATGTCGGCGGCATGGATACCTGCGCGCGCGCCTTCAAGTCGGCGGCGGCCTGTCTGGCCGACGGCGGGCTGGAACGTGCCCGCGCCGACCGCTACGCAGGCTGGAGCGGCGACAAGGCGCAGGCCATGCTGCGCGGCACGCTGGATCAGGCGGCGGCCCGCGTGACCGCCGAGGGGCTGGAGCCGCAGCCGAAATCCGGCCGGCAGGAACGGCTGGAAAACCTGTGGAACAGGTTCGTCTGATGGACCTGCGGCGCCGGCATTTCCTCACCCTTGCCGCCGCCGCGCTGTCGGCCCCCGCGCTGCCGGCGCGGGCGGCGGCGACCGGCGGCACGGAAAAGGTGATCCTCGACTGGTATCGCCTTATCCTTGAACTGGTGCGCCATACCGCCACCTATTCGCCCCCGGTGGCCGCGCGCGCCTTTGGCTATCTGGGCGTGATCGCCTGGGAGGCGCAGGCCGCCGCGCGCGGCTATCCCTCGCTGGCAGGCCAGGTGAACGGCCTGCCGCCGCGCCCGAACGACCGCATGGCGCGCGATCCGGCGGTGGTGATGCAGGGCGCGCTGACGGCGGGCGTGCGGGCGCTGTTCGGCAATACCGGCCCGACCGGGCAGCGTGCCATGAACGCGATGCAGAAACGCCTCGATGCGCTGGTGGGCGGGCGCGCCGCCGATCTGGCCAAGGGCGGCGAAATCGCGGCGCATGTGCTGGCCTGGGCCGAGGGCGATGGCGGCGCCGATGTGCAGAACCTGGGCTTTCCTGACGGCTATGAGCCCTCGAACCTGCCCGGCGCCTGGGTGCCCACCTCGGATATCCGGCTGCAACAGGCCCCGCTTCTGCCCGAATGGGGCCATGTCCGCCCCATGGCGATGGCCGATGGCATGGCCTGCACCCTGACCCCGCCGCCCCCCTATGACGAAACCCCGGGATCGGCCTTTCACGCCGAGGCGATGGAGGTTTACGAGACCTCGAAGACCCTGACCGATGAACAGAAGATCATCGCCCGCTTCTGGTCTGACGACCCGATGCTCTCGCCCACGCCGCCGGGGCACTGGATCTCCATCCTGATCGAGATCGCCGCGCGCGATGCCCTGCCGGCCGAACGGCTGGCCGATGCGCTGGCGCGGCTGGGCATGGCGCAGAACGATGCTTTCATCGCCTGCTGGCAGTCGAAATACGAATATAACCTGATCCGCCCGGTGACCTATATCCGCCGCCTGATCGACCCGAAATGGCAGACCCTGCTGATCACGCCGCCCTTCCCGGAATATCCGTCGGGCCATTCCACCATGTCGGGCGCCTCCGCCGAGGTGCTGACCGCGATCTTCGGTGACGGTTTCACCTTTGACGATGCCACCCATGCCGATGACGGCCTGCCGGTGCGCCACTTCGCCTCGTTCCGCGCGGCGGCGCAAGAGGCGGCGATTTCCCGGCTCTATGGCGGCATCCATTACCGCGCCGCCATCGAACGCGGCCTCGATCAGGGCGCCTGCGTGGCCCAACATGCGCTGCGGTTGAAGACGCTATGAAATGGCTGCCCCTCCTGCTGGTGGCGACGCCCGTCCTGGCCCAGGAACCGGCGGTGCCGCAATTCCGGGCCGAACCCGCCGCGGTGGCGCATCGCTTCAGCGGCGAATGGACCTTCATGGTCGGCGGCGGCGTCGCGGCCTTTGATTGTTCGGGCGATGGCAAGCCCGAACTGGTGATGGCCGGCGGCACCGCCCCGGCGGCGCTGTTCCGCAATGACAGCACCGAAGGCGCGCTGCGTTTTACGCCCATCCCGGCCGGGGTGGAAATGACCGATGTCGCGGGCGCCTATGCGCTCGATATCGACGCCGACGCTGTGACCGATCTGGTCCTGCTGCGCGTGGGCGAAAATGTCGTGCTGCGCGGCCTCGGCAATTGCCGCTTTGAACGCGCGAACGAGGCCTGGGGCCTCCAGGGCGGCGACGCCTGGACCACCGCCTTCGCCGCCACGTGGGAGGCCGGTGCCCCCTGGCCGACGCTTGCCTTCGGCAATTACATCAACCGCGCGGAAGAGGCCTTTCCCTGGGGCTCCTGCACCGAGAACTGGCTCTTGCGCCCCGATGGGCGCCGCTTTGCCGCCCCAATCCCGCTGACCCCCAGCTATTGCGCGCTTTCCATGCTGTTCACCGACTGGAACCGCTCGGGCCAGCCGGCGCTGCGGGTGTCGAACGACCGGGAATATTACAAGGGCGGGCAGGAACAGCTCTGGCATGTCGCCCCCGCCACCCCGCCGCGCCTCTATTCCGAGGCCGAGGGCTGGCAGCGCTTGCGCATCTGGGGCATGGGCATTGCCGGGGCCGATCTCGATGGCGACCGCTACCCGGAATATTTCCTGACCTCCATGGCCGATAACAAGCTCCAGCACCTCAAGGCGCCGGGGCCGGGGGCGCTGCCGCAATATGACGATACCGCCTGGGCGCGGGGCGTGACGGCGCATCGGCCCTATACCGGGGGCGATCCCCGCCCCTCGACCGCCTGGCATCCGGCCTTTGCCGATGTGAACAATGACGGATTCACCGATCTGTTCGTGGCCAAGGGCAATGTCTGGGAAATGCCGGATTTCGCCGAACAGGATCCCAACAACCTGCTGCTGCAAGGCGCGGATGGCACCTTCACCGAAGCGGGCGACCGCGCCGGCGTGGCCTCGGGGCTACAGGCGCGCGGCGCGGCGGTGGTCGATCTGAACGCCGATGGCCGGCTTGATCTCGTGGTGGTCAATCGCAACGGCCCGGCCGAGATCTGGCGCAATGCCGGACCGGGTGGGCATTGGGTGGCGATCGACCCGCTGCAAGAGGGCGCGCCGAACCGCAACGCGATCAATGGCTGGGTCGAACTGCGCGCCGCCGGCCGCGTGCAGCGGCAAGAGGTGACGGTGGGGGGCGGCCATGCCGGCGGCACCTTCGCGCCCCTGCATTTCGGCCTTGGTGCCGCCAACCAGGCCGAGGCAAGGGTGATCTGGCCCGACGGCACCGAAGGCCCCTGGCAGCCGGTGCCGGTCGATACCGTCACGCAGATCCGCCGCTGACCCTTTCATCTGTTCATAAATATCCTGCGGGGAGGTCCGGAGGGGTGCAAAACCCCTCCGGCGCCTGCCACGGGGCACAGGCTCAGAACGCAGCGCCCCCCAGATAGGCCGCGAGCGCCGGCGGCGGATCGGCGAACAGCGCAGCCGTCGGCACCGGCGGGGCCGCTACCCCCTCGGCCACCAGCACCGTGTCGCGGGCAAAGCGCCGCGCATCGGCGGGGTCATGCGTCACCATGAGAACCAGCGCATCCCCCGCCAGCGCATCGACCAGATCCAGCATCTCGGCCTTCAGCGCCGGGCCAAGCGCGGCAAAGGGTTCGTCCAGCAACAGGAGGGGCCGCTGCCGCAACAGCGCGCGGGCCAGCGCGGCCCGGCTTTGCTGCCCGCCAGACAGCTGCGCCGGGCGCCGCGCGCCCAGACCCGACAGACCCACCCGCTCCAGCACCGCCTCGACCGCCCGCCAGTCCACCCGCCGCAAGGCCGGATCCAGCCCGAGGCCCAGATTCTGCGCGATGGTCAGATGCGGAAACAGGTTCTGATCCTGAAACAGGATCGACAGCGGCCGCTGGCCGGGTGGCAGCGCGTCGATGCGCGCGCCTTGCCACAGCACCGCCCCTTCGCTGGGCGGCAGAAAGCCCGCGATGGTGTGCAGCAGCGTCGATTTCCCGGCACCCGAAGGCCCGATGACCGCGACGCGCCCGCCCGGCTCGGCGCTCCAATCCGCGCGCAGGGCGAAATCGTCCTGCACGATCGCCAGATGATCAAGCCTCAGTCCCGCCACGTCCCCACCTGTCGCCGATCCAGAACAACCCGAAGGCCAGCGCCACCAGCACCAGCGCGGCCCCCGCCGCCTGATCCATCCGATAGGCCCCCATCAGCCGCGAAATGGCTAGCGGCAGCGTGACCCCCGTCTCGGTGGCAAACAGCGCCACCACGCCCAGATCGCCCGCCGCCAGCGCCGCGCAAAGCCCAAGCGCAAAGCCCAGCGGCCTGCGCAGCCGTGGCAGCACCAGAAGCCGCAGCGCCGCCCCGCCGCGCAGGTCCAGCGCGGCGGCCAGCCGCCCGTAATCGGCCACCAGCGCCTGCGCGGCGGGGGCCAGAATGCGATAGGCAAAGGGCAGCGACATCACCGCCGTCACCAGCACGGTGACCGGCAGCGACAGCCGCGCAGGCGTGACAAAGGGAAAGGCGATCAGGAACAGCCCCGTCCCCAGCACCAGTTGCGATCCGGCCATCGGCAGCATCGCCACGGGTTCCAGCCAGCGGACGCCCTGCGCCCGGCCAAGGGCCAGCGCCAAAGCCCCGCCCACGGCCAGCGGTGCCGCGAGGCAGGCCACCAGCGCCGAGGCCGCAGCGGCAGGCCAGATGCTTGCCGGCAGGCTCAGCAACCCGGGCAGGCCGCGTTGCAGCACCGCCAGCAGCGGCGCCGCCAGAAACAGCGTGGCCAGCGCCAGCACCGCCGCGTCCAGCCCCCGGCGCCAGCCCGGCGGGGCGGGCAGGGGGTGCAGCCGGTCCAGCCCGGCGCCAAAGCCGGGCGCGCGCGCGACAAGCCCCGCCAGCCCGACCGCCCCGCCACAGGCCAGCACCTGCATCACCGCCAGCGTGGCCGCGCGCGGCAGGTCGAATTCAAAGCGGATCGCTTGCCAGATCGCCAGTTCGACCGTAGTCGCCGCCGGCCCGCCCCCCAGGATCAGCACCACCGCGAAGCTGGTCAGGCAGATCGCGAACACCGCCAGCAGCGCCCCGGGCAGCACCGCGCGCAGCATCGGGCGTTCCAGATGGCGCCAGACCTCGCGCGGGGTGAAGCCCAGGCTTTCGGCCAGGCGTAACCGCTCCGCCGGGATCGCCTGCCAGCCCTGCAAGAGCATCCGCGTCGCCAGCGGCATGTTCAGAAAGACATGCGCCAGCACCACGCCGCCCAGCCCGAAGATCGACACCTCGGGCAGACCCAGCCCTCGCAGCGTGGCATTCACCACCCCCGCGCGGCCAAACACCGCGAGCAACCCCAGCACCGCCACGATCACCGGCAGCAGGAACGGCGCGCCAAGCGCGGTGATCAGCGCCCCGCGTCCGGCAAAGCGCCGCCGCGCCAGTGCCCGTGCCAGCGGCACCGCACAGCCGACCGAGGCCAGCGCCGACAGCACCGCTTGCAGCAGGGTAAAGCGCAGCGCCGCCCAGTCGGGCGCGGTCAAGCCGCGCCCGCCGGCCTGCACCATGACCACCGCCACCGGCGCCAGCGTGACAAACGCCAGCGCCAGCGCGGTCAGCGTGCCAGCGCGGCGCGCCATTCGTCCAGCGCCGGGCCGCGCAGCGCCTCGGCCTCATCCGCAGAGAGGAGCAGCGATTTCGCCGGCTGCGCCAGCGTCTCGAACCCCTTGGGCAGCCCCTCGGCCGGGACATGGGCGGGATACATCCAGTTGGTCACCGGCAGCACCGATTGCGCCGCATCCGACAGCATGAAGGCGAGGAAACGGTCCGCCAGTTCCGGCTGGTCGCTGGCGGCCAGCTTACCCATCACCTCGACCTGAAGGTAATTGCCCTCGGCAAAGACCGCGGCCGCCTTGCTGTCATCCTGTTCGGCGATCAGGTGATAGGCGGGCGAGGTGGTGTAGCTCAGCACCATGTCGGCCTCGCCCTCCAGAAACATGCCATAGGCCTCGGACCAGCCCGGCGTCACGGTCACGATATTGTCGGCCAGATCGGCCCAGATCTGCGCCGCCTGATCGCCATAGGCGGCCTTGACCCACATCAGCAGCCCCAGCCCGGGGGTGGAGGAGCGCGGGTCCTGAATGACGATCTTCAGATCCGACGCCGCCAGCGCCTTGAAATCGCCGGGCGCGGTCAGGCTCTTGCCATGGACAAAGGCGAACCAGCCCCAGTCATAGGGCAGGAAATCCGCATCCGTGAAGGGCACCGGCAGCGACAGGTCGGGCGTCTGGCCATGCGGCGCGAACAGGCCGGTCTTGCGCGCGGCGGCGGTCAGGTTGGTATCCAGACCCAGCACCACATCGGCCTCGGTCCTGGCGCCTTCCAGTTGCAGCCGCGCCAGCAGCGCCGCGCCGTCGCCGGCGGGGGTAAAGCGCAGATCGCAGCCGCATTCGGCCTCGAACGCCTTTTCGATCGCGGGGCCGGGCCCCCATTCCGAGACGAAGCTGTCATAGGTCAGCACGTCCAATACCGGGGTTTCCGCCAGCGCCGGGGTGGCGATGGCCAGACAACCCGCAGCAAAACAAAGCGTTTTCATCGTCAGGCTCCATTTCACATTCGGGCGGAGATGGAGCGGGCGCAGCCCTGACACCTTCCCTCCGCCGGTTTTAACCGGATCAGGTTCAACGGGTCCGCGTCGCGCGTCTCAGCCCAAAGGGCACCCCGAGGTGCGCGCGAAGATAGGGCATCGCGCGCCGCGCGCAAGCACAATCGCCCGTCTTGGCCTTTCCTGCGGCGCAGGGCAGGATGGCAGGCAAAACCGGGGGCATCATGGCGGATGATCTGCGCATCTTTCTGCGGCTTTGGGCAGGGGACCGGAAATTCGGCCCCGGCAAGGTCGAATTGCTGGAAAGGATCGGGCAAGAGGGGTCGATTTCGGCGGCGGGCCGCGCCATGGGCATGAGCTACAAGCGCGCCTGGGGTCTGGTGGAGGAGATGAACGCCATGTTCGCCACACCGCTGGTCGAAAGCCTGCGCGGCGGGCCGGGCGGTGGCGGCGCGCGCCTGACCGAGACCGGGGCCGAGGCCGCGCGCCAGTTCCGTCTGCTGGAGGCGCGGCTGGCCGAGGCCGGCGCCGCGCCGCTGGCAGTGCTGGCGGCGCTGATGTCAGGCAATATGTCCGGTGGGAAATAACGCTTGCCACGGGCGGCGCGCGCGGTGATATGTTTGCCTGAACATAACGCCCGGAGGATGACATGTGGCGCGAACTGATCGTGATCGCCGCGCTCGTGGCGGCGCCTGCGGGCGCGCGGGCCGATGAGGTGGTGGTCTTTGCCGCGGCCTCGTTGAAAACCGCGCTCGACCAGATCGCGCAGGATTGGCAGGCGGCGACCGGCGACAGGGTGACGATCTCCTATGGCGGGTCGAACAAGCTGGCCACACAGATCCTGCAAGGGGCGCCGGCCGATATCTTTGTCTCGGCCTCGACCGCCTGGATGGACAGGGTTCAGGCGGGCGGCGATGTGGCGGCGGGCATGCGGCGCGATCTCTTGGGCAATCGTCTGGTTCTGGTCGGCGCGCCCGGGGCCGCGCCGGTCGATCTGGCGCCGGGTGCCGATCTGGCGGGGCTGCTGGCGGGGGGCAGGCTGTCGATGGCGACGGTGGATGCCGTGCCGGCCGGGCAATATGGCAAGGCGGCGCTGGAAAGCCTGGGCCTCTGGTCCGCCGTCGCGCCGCAGGTCGTGCAGTCAGAGGATGTGCGCGGCGCGCTGCGGCTGGTCGCGCGGGGCGAGGCGCCGCTGGGCATCGTCTATGCCAGTGACGCGATTGCCGAAGCCGGGGTCAAGGTGCTGGCCACCTTTCCGGCCGACAGCCATCCGCCGATCACCTATCCCGCCGCGCTGCTGACGGGCGCGGCCGATGCGGCGGATCGCGCCTTTCTGGCGGCGCTGGCCGCCCCGTCCGCGCAGGCGATCTTTGCCGCGCAGGGCTTTTCGGCGCCCTGAATGGCAGGCTGGCTTCCCCCCGAGGCGCTGACGGCGCTGGCGCTTTCGCTGCGGGTCTCGCTTTGGGCGACGGGGCTGAGCCTGCCCTTCGGCCTTGCCGTCGCCTGGCTGCTGGCGCGGCGGCGCTTTCCGGGGCATGGGCTGTTGAACGGGCTGGTGCATCTGCCGCTGATCCTGCCGGCGGTGGTGACGGGCTATCTGCTGTTGCTGGCCTTCGGGCGGCGCGGCGTGATCGGCGGCTGGCTGCACGAGGTGCTGGGCGTGACGCTGGCCTTTCGCTGGACCGGGGCGGTGCTGGCCGCCGCCGTCATGGCCTTTCCGCTGATGGTGCGCGCGATCCGGCTGAGCCTGGAGGCCGTGGACCCCCGGCTGGAGGAGGCCGCCGCCACCCTGGGCGCCAGCCGCCTTGCGGTCTTTGCCACGGTGACGCTGCCCCTGATCCTGCCCGGGCTGCTGGCGGGCGCCGTGCTGGCCTTCGCCAAGGCCTTTGGCGAATTTGGCGCGACGATCACCTTTGTCGCCAATATTCCGGGCCAGACCCAGACCCTGCCGCTGGCGATCTATACCTTTCTTCAGGTGCCCGAGGGCGAGGGGGCGGCGCTGCGCCTGGTGCTGGTGTCGATCGCCATCGCGATGACGGCGCTTGGCCTGTCAGAGCTGCTGGCGCGGCGCATCGCGCGGCGGGTGGGGAGGCGATGATGCTGGAGGTGGCGATCCGCTCGTCCCGGCCCGACCTCGATCTGGCCTTTGCCGCCCCGGGCGGGGTGACCGCGCTGTTCGGCCCTTCGGGCGCGGGCAAGACCAGCATCCTGCGCGCGGTGGCGGGGCTGGCCACGCCCGATGCCGGGCGGATCCACAGCGACCGGCCGCTGTTCGACAGCGCGACCGGGTTGAACCTGCCCCCGCATCGCCGCCGCATCGCCTGCGTGTTTCAGGAACCACGGCTGTTTCCGCATCTGAGCGTGGCGGCCAATCTGCGCTATGGTCAGCGTTTCGCGGCCGACCGGCCCAGCCTGCCGGAGGCGCGGCTGATCGAAATTCTCGGCATCGGCCCGATCCTGGGCCGCCGCACCGCCACGCTGTCGGGCGGTGAGGCGCAGCGCGTGGCGCTTGGCCGCGCCATTCTGGCCGCGCCGCGCCTGTTGCTGCTGGACGAGCCGATGACCGCGCTGGATGCCCCGCGCCGGGCCGAGATCATGACCTGTCTGGAGCGGCTGCGCTACGAGACCGGCCTGCCCATGCTGCTGGTCAGTCATGCGCTGGACGAGGTGGTGCGGCTGGCCACGACGCTGGTGATGATCGAGGGCGGGCGGCTGCGCGCGGCGGGGCCGGTGGCCGATCTGCTGGCCGATCCGGCGCTGGCCGAAACGCTGGGTGGGCGCGAGGCGGGGGCGTTGCTGGCGGGCCGGGTCGCCGGGCGTGACCCCGACGGGCTGACCCGGATCGACACCGCCGCCGGGCCGCTCTGGCTGCCGCAGGCGCTGGTGCCGGGCGTGGCGATGCGGCTGCGGGTGCGGGCGGCGGATATCACGCTGGCGCTGACCCGGCCCGAGGGGCTGTCGGCGCTGAACATCCTGCCGGTGACGGTGACGGCGCTGGTGCCCGACGGGCAGGGGCCGGGGGTGACGGTGCGGTTGGATTGCGCCGGCGCGCCGCTGCTGGCGCGGATCACCGCGCGATCCTGCGCCGCCATGGCGCTGCGCCCCGGCCTGCCGGTCTGGGCCGTGCTGAAGGCGCTGTCCATCGCCGGGGCGGGCTAGGGGTTACCAGCGCAGCCCGCGCGCCCCGGCCACCATGCCGGCCAGACCCGACAGCAGGATGGCGCCGCCATACCAGAACACGAAGAACAGCGGATCGTCCTCGGGGCAATGCAGCGCATAAAGGGTGGCCGCGGCCCCGCCCGCCGCCAGCCCGGCCAGCCCGCCGGTCAGCGCGGGGCGTGTGCTGGCCCCGGCGCGCAGGCCCCAGAACACCGCCAGAAACGGCCCCGTCGCCAGCCCGAGCAGCAGAAACAGGCATTGCGGCGCGGTGCGCCCCATCAGCGCCACCGGGATCTGCGGCGCCGACAGCGCCACCAGCCGCCAGACGACCAGTGCCAGCGCAACCAGCGCCAGCCCGGCCAGCGCCGGCCCCGCCAGGCCCACCCGCCCCTCGGGGCGCATCAGCCGCAGCGCGGCGCCACCGGCCAGTAGCGCGATCGCCGCCGGCAGAACCATCTTCAAGGTGGTGACCGGCACCGCCATCGCCGCCATGAAATCCGGCCGCACCCCCAGAAGCCCCAGCAGCAAGGCCAGCGCGGGAAGCCCCGCCAGCAGCCCCGCCATGACGACACGGCCGCCCGAGATCGGGGCGGTGGCAGGGGCCTCGGCGGCCAGTCGGGTGATCAGATCCTCGGTTTTCATCCTTCATTCCCCCGGCCCAAGGCCGCGAGCCTTTTCATCGCGCGGTGCAGGGCCACCCGCACCGCCCCTTCGGTCATCGCAAGCCGGGCACCGACCTGCGCGGTTTCCTCGCCCTCCAGATGCACGGCGCGCACGATCTCGGCCGAACGCGCGTCGATCTGGCCCAAAAGCCGCGCGGCATCGTGCGCGGCCAGCGGCTCTGGCGCCGGGGCGCCTTCCAGCGCTTCGGCGAAATCCTCGATCGGCAGATGCACCCGACCCGAACCCAGCCGGCGGAAGGCATCGACGACCTTGTAACGTGCCACGGCATAGAGCCAGGGCTTCACCGGGCTGTCGGATTGCCAGGTATGGCGCTTGAGGTGGATGGCAAGCAGCACTTCCTGCACCACATCCTCTTGCGCCTCGGCACCCAGGCCGCGCCCGCGGGCCCGGACCACGCTGCGCAATGCCGGGGTGACGGCGGTCAGGAACCGGGCATAGGCCCGCCCGTCCCCCGCATTCGCCGCCCGTAGCAGGCCCGCCAGCGTTTCGTCCGTCACACTCATGTCTGTAGATATCTTCGTTGCGATCGGGCAGATCGTTACACGCGATCCGCAAAAAAATCGCCCATGATCTGTTTTTCGAACACGAAAGCGTGAGGCTGTAACGCCGCCCCGTCGGGCCGCGAATGGTTTTGCAAGGGTGCGGCAGTCGCACACCTTGCGTTCCAATTCGGAGGACACCATGACCGCAATGACCAAAACCCTGACCCTGACCGCCTCGCTCGCCACCGCGCTGACGCTGGCCGCCTCGATGGCCTCGGCCGAGGGCGAGATGGAAAAGTGCTATGGCGTGGCGATGGCCGGCCAGAACGACTGCGCCGCCGGCCCCGGCACCACCTGCGCCGGCACCGCGACCAAGGATTTCCAGGGCAATGCGTGGAAATACGTTCCCGCCGGCACCTGCGTGACCATGGAAACGCCGAACGGCAAGGGCTCGCTTGAGCCGATCGCGATGTGATCGGCCGGGCCGGGGAAACCCGGCCCAATCGGGGCGCGCCTCTCCCCAGGCGGTGCGCCCCGCCCAAACGGAGGAACCCGACCATGACCCTGCCCGCCACCCCCGGTATCGGCTTCAAGCCCGAACATTTCGCCGCCATTCGCGAGACCCGGCCCGATCTCGGGTTTTTCGAGGTCCATGCCGAGAATTACATGGGCGAGGGCGGCCCCGCGCATCGCACGCTGGAGGCCCTGCGCGCCGATTATGCGATTTCGCTGCATGGGGTGGGCCTGTCGATCGGCGGCAGCCGCATCGACCGCGATCATCTGGCCCGGCTGAAGCGGCTAGTCGATCTGTACCAGCCCGAAAGCTTTTCCGAACATCTGGCCTGGTCGAGCCATGGCATCTACCTCAATGACCTCTTGCCGCTGCCCTATACCGAGGAGACTCTGGCGCTGGTCTGCGATCACATCGACGAGGTGCAGGCAGCACTTGGCCGGCGGATGCTGCTGGAAAACCCCTCGACCTATGTGCTGTTCGAACAATCCACGATCCCCGAGATTGATTTCATGACCGAGATCAGCCGCCGCACCGGATGCGGGCTGTTGCTCGATGTGAACAATGTCTTTGTCAGCTGCACCAATCACCGCATGGACCCGCGCGCCTATCTGCGGGATTTCCCACTGGATCGGGTGGGCGAGATCCATCTGGGCGGTCATGCCGAGGAGGAGCTGCCCTCTGGCCCCTTGCTGATCGACGCGCATGGCACACCGGTCGCCGATCCGGTCTGGGCGCTTTATGCCGAGGTGATCGCGGCGGCGGGGCCGCTGCCGACGCTGATCGAATGGGATAATGACGTGCCGGATTTCCCGGTGCTGATGGCCGAGGCCGACCGCGCCCGCGCCGTGCTGACCCGGCGGGTGGCCCATGCGGCACGCTGATTTCCTGCAATTCTTTCAGGACGGGCTGTTCACCGGCACCCTGCCGCCGGGCGTGACCGCCCGCGCGCCGGACGAGGCCGCGCAGCGTTTCGCGGTCTATCGCAACAATGTCGCCCATTCGCTGAGCCGGGCGCTGGCCGCCCGCTTTCCGGCGGTGGAGCGGATCCTGGGCGCCGAATTCTTTGCAGCCCTCGCGCCGCTTTTCCTGGCCGAACAGGGGCCGCAAAACCCCATGCTCTTTGCCTGGGGCGGCGGCTTTGCCGATTTCCTGACCGGCTTTCCGCCGCTGGCGGGGCTGCCCTGGGTCGCCGATGTGGCGCGGATCGAATTCGCCCGCGGCGAGGCTTATCACGCCGCCGATGCCGAACCCCTGCCGCCCGAGGCGCTGTCGCAGGCCGCCGCCGATGCCGGACGGGCGCGGCTGGCGCTGCACCCTTCGCTGCGGATCGTGCCCTCGCGCTTTGCTGCCGTATCGGCCTGGGCGATGAACCAGCCCGGCGCCACCCCCGCGCCGCTGGAGGTGAACCGCCCCGAAACCGCGCTGATCCTGCGCGACCGGCGCGACGATGTGCCGGTGCGGGCGCTTGGCCCGGGCGATGCGACCTTTGTCGCCGCGCTGCAATCGGGTCTCGTGCTGATCCGCGCGGCCGAGGCCGCCGCCACCGCCGAGCCGGGCCATGACCCCGGCGCCATTCTGCTGTCGCTGGCCCGGGCAGGCGCCCTGACCGGCCTTGCCTTCGGAGAAACCGCATGATCGCCCGTCTCAACGCCCTGTTCGACCGCCTGCCTTGGGATCTGCCCGCCCTCGCGCTGCGTCTTTTTCCGGCGGCGGTGTTCTTCATGTCGGGCCGCACGAAGGTCGATGGCTTCATGATCAAGGACAGCACGTGGTTCCTGTTCAAGGAGGAATACGCGCTGCCGCTGATCCCCTCCGACTGGGCCGCCGTAATGGCCACCATCGCGGAACATGCGCTGCCGGTGCTGCTGGTGCTGGGGCTGGCGACGCGGTTTTCGGCGCTGGCGCTGTTGGGCATGACGGCGGTGATCGAGATCTTCGTCTATCCCGAGGCCTGGGTGACGCATGGCCTCTGGGCCGCCTGTTTCCTTGCGCTGATCGCGCGCGGCCCGGGCCGGTTCTCGCTGGATCATGTGCTGGGCTGGGATCGCCGCGCGGTTTCGTGACGCAGCGTAGGCGGTGACAGCGCGGCGCGGCTTTGCCAGTTTGGCCCCCAGCCAAAAGGGGGGAGGCCCGCGCCATGACTACCTATCCGCATCTCTTGCAGCCGATCACGCTGGGCGCGGTCACGCTGCGGAACCGCGTGCTGATGGGGTCGATGCATACCGGGCTGGAGGAAACCGGCGACTGGAACCGCGTCGCCGAATTCTACGCGGCACGGGCGCGTGGCGGGGTCGGGCTGATGGTCACCGGCGGCATGGCGCCCAACCGCGAGGGCGGGGTGTTTCCCGGTGCCGCCGGCCTGTTCACCGCGCAAGACATCGCAAATCACCGCATCGTCACCGACCGGGTGCATGATGCCGGGGGCCGGATCGCCATGCAGATCCTGCATGCCGGGCGCTATGCCTATGGCCCCGATTGCGTCTCGGCCTCGGCGGTCAAATCGCCGATCTCGCCCTTTCCGCCCCGCGAACTGGACGAGGAAGGGATCGAGAAGCAGATCGCCGACATCGTGACCGCCGCCGCCCGTGCCATCGAGGCCGGCTATGACGGGGTGGAGGTCATGGGGTCCGAGGGCTATTTCCTCAACCAGTTCCTTGTCCGCCATGTGAACCGCCGCAGCGACCGCTGGGGCGGGAGTTACGAAAACCGCATGCGCCTGCCGGTGGAGGTGGTGCGCCGCGTGCGCGCGGCCATTGGCGAGGCGATCCTGATCTATCGCATCTCGCTGATCGACCTGATCCCCGACGGCTCCACCTGGGACGAGGTGGTGACGCTGGCCCGCGCGATCGAGGGCGCCGGGGCCTCGGTGCTGAATACCGGCATCGGCTGGCACGAGGCGCGGGTGCCCACCATCGCCACCTCGGTGCCCCGCGCGGCCTTTGCCCATCTGACCGCGCGACTGCGCCCCGAGGTCGGCATCCCGGTGATCACCTCGAACCGCATCAACACGCCGGCGGTGGCCGAGGGGCTGATTGCCGGCGGGCAGGCCGATATGGTGTCGATGGCGCGGCCCTTCCTGGCTGATCCCGATTTCGTGGCCAAGGCGGCGGCGGGGCGGGCCGCGGAAATCGCGCCCTGCATCGCCTGCAATCAGGCCTGTCTGGACCATACGTTCAGCGGCAAGCTGACCTCTTGCCTCGTGAACCCGCGCGCCTGCCATGAAACGGAACTGGTGATCGCCCCTACCGACACGCCCCGCCGCATCGCCGTGGTGGGGGCCGGTCCGGCGGGCCTGTCGGCAGCGCTGACCGCCGCCGGGCGCGGCCATGCGGTGACGCTGTTCGACCGTGCGGACCGCGTGGGCGGGCAGTTGCATCTGGCCGCCAGCATTCCGGGCAAGGAGGAGTTTCGCGGCCTGATCGAGTGGTTCGAGGCCAGCATCGCGGCCTCGACCGTCGATCTGCGGCTGAATACCGAAGCCTCGCCCGAGATGCTGGCGGGCTTTGATGCGGTGATCCTCGCCACCGGCATCACCCCCCGTCCCGCCGGGATCACGGGTGAGGGGGCGGCCAATGTGCTGTCCTATCGCGAGGTGCTGCGCGGCGCCCCGGTCGGGCCGCGCGTGGCGGTGGTGGGGGCAGGGGGTATCGGCTTTGACGTGGCCGAATTCCTGACCCATCACGGCACCAGCCCCACGCTGGACCCCGCCCTGTGGCGCCGCGAATGGGGCGTCGGCGATCCGGCCCAGGTGGCAGGCGGGCTGGCGCCGGAGGGGCCGCAGCCCGAACCGCCGGCGCGGCAGGTCTGGCTCTTGCAGCGCAAGCCGGAAAAGCCGGGCCGCAAGCTGGGCAAGACGACCGGCTGGATCCACCGCGCCACGCTTCAGATGAAGGGCGTCAGGATGCTGGGCGGCGTCAGCTATGACGCGGTCACGCCCGAGGGGCTGGCCGTCACGGTGAACGGCGCGCCGCAGGTGCTGCCTGTCGATACGGTGGTGATCTGCGCCGGCCAGGAACCGGAACGCGGGCTGGAGCCCGGCCTGCGCGCGATGGGTCTGCCCGTCCATATCATCGGTGGCGCCGATGTCGCGGCAGAGCTGGACGCGAAACGCGCGATCGACCAGGGCACGCGGCTGGCCGCCGCGCTGTGACCCGTCAGGGCGCCAGCGGCAGGCGGGTGACCTGCCAGCCGCGTTCGGCCAGCAGGTTCAGCACCCCGCCCTGGCCCGCCAGATGCAGCGCGCCAAAGGCCGCGACCACTGGCCCGCCGGCGGCCGCGTCTTCGATCACCGGAATCCAGGCGCGGTTGCGCTCGGTCATCAGCGCCTCTTCCATCAGCGCGAATTCGGCATCGGCGCGGGCCGGCGTATAATCGGGCATCCGCCCCGAGATCAGGCGCAGATATTCCCACATCCGGCGGCTGTCCTCGGCGAAATAGGCGGCAGAAAGGGTGATCGCGAAATCCGCCACCCGATCCTCCATCACCAGCGACGAACGCAGCATTTCCAGCTGCTGTTCCGGGGTCAGCCGGTCAAAGATGCGAAACAGGGTCGTATGCGGCTCCAGCGCGCGGATCGGGCGGCCGGCCTCTGTCGCCAGATCCATCACCCGATGATCCAGGCCGCGCCCGGCCGAGACCTCGGCCATGTCGCAAGGCGCGATGGCCAACATGGTCGCCAGATACCAGGGCCGCATCTTGGCCCCCATGAAGGGCGGGATCTTGCGCGCGGCCAGCGCCGCCGCGACGCGCTGCCATTCGGCAGCGGGCATCTGCTGCATCAGGCTGTCGCCCTCGGTCAGGAACAAAAGCGCGGGCGTCTCGGCGATGTCGCGCTTGAGCGCGCGCTCCTCCTCCGGCCCGGCCTCGACCAAGAGCGCCGTGGCCCCCGCGATCAGCGGGCGCATCCGGTCGATCACCGCCTCATGACGCGGATCGGCCATGTGATAGGTGCCCAGAAGCGTGACACTGGCGCCGCCCCGGGTCGCCTGCCACAGATTGCCGCGCGCAAAGGGCTGTGCCGCGGTCGCCGCCTCCAGCGCCAGGGAATCGGCAGGGTCGAGATGATCGAGCAGATTCGTGCCGGCGCAGCGCGCGGAGGCGGTGCCGGTCATCAGCACAAGCGCAAGTGTGGCGGTCAGGACGGGGCGGAGAAGCGACAGGATCGACATGGCGCCAGCCTGTCACAAGGGCGCAGGCCGCGAAAGCCGGGCGCCACCAAAATTTTCGCGAAAATTTTGGGCCCGCCGGTTGACAGGGTGCCGCCCCCTCCATAACTCTGCGGCGCGTTGGCACTCATCCTGGGTGAGTGCTAATCCCCATTCAAACTGGAAACCGAGGGAGTGTTACCAGATGGCTTTCAAACCGCTGCATGATCGTGTGCTGGTCAAGCGCGTCCAGAGCGACGAAAAGACCAAGGGCGGCCTGATCATCCCCGACACCGCCAAGGAAAAGCCGGCCGAGGGCGAAGTGGTCTCGGTGGGCGAGGGCGCGCGCAAGGATTCGGGCGAGCTGATCGCGCCGACCGTCAAGGCCGGTGACCGCGTGCTGTTCGGCAAATGGTCGGGCACCGAAGTCACGCTCGACGGTCAGGAACTGCTGATCATGAAGGAAAGCGACATTCTCGGCGTCATCGCCTGAGACGGCTTTCTGACGGGGCGTGCCCTGCGCGCACCGTCACCCCCACGGGGCGCGCGCGGTCCATCGCCGCACCCCACCCGCAATTTCAAGACACTGGAGCAAGCAAATGGCTGCTAAAGACGTCAAGTTCGATACCGATGCCCGCGACCGCATGCTGCGCGGCGTGAACATCCTCGCCGATGCCGTGAAGGTTACCCTGGGCCCGAAAGGCCGCAACGTGGTGATCGAAAAATCCTTCGGCGCCCCGCGCATCACCAAGGACGGTGTGTCGGTCGCCAAGGAAATCGAGCTTCAGGACAAGTTCGAGAACATGGGCGCGCAGATGGTGAAAGAAGTCGCCTCGCGCACCAATGACGAGGCCGGCGACGGCACCACCACCGCCACCGTGCTGGCGCAAGCCATCATCAAGGAAGGCCTGAAGGCCGTGGCCGCGGGCATGAACCCGATGGACCTCAAGCGCGGCATCGACCTCGCCACCGCCAAGGTCGTTGAGACGATCAAGGGCGCCGCCCGTCCGGTGAAGGACAGCGACGAAGTCGCCCAGGTCGGCACCATCTCCGCCAATGGCGAGGCCCAGATCGGCCGCTTCATCGCCGATGCGATGCAGAAGGTCGGCAATGAGGGTGTCATCACCGTCGAAGAGAACAAGGGCCTGGAAACCTCGGTCGAGGTCGTCGAAGGCATGCAGTTCGACCGCGGCTACCTGTCGCCCTATTTCGTGACCAATGCCGACAAGATGGTCGCCGAACTGGAAGACGCCCTGATCCTGCTGCACGAAAAGAAACTGTCGTCGCTGCAACCGATGGTCCCGCTGCTGGAAGCCGTGATCCAGTCGCAGCGCCCGCTGATCATCGTGGCCGAAGACGTGGAAGGCGAAGCGCTGGCGACCCTCGTGGTCAACAAGCTGCGGGGCGGCCTGAAGATCGCCGCCGTCAAGGCGCCGGGCTTCGGTGATCGCCGCAAGGCCATGCTGCAAGACATCGCCATCCTGACCGGCGGCCAGGTCATCTCCGACGACCTGGGCATGAAGCTCGAGAATGTCACCATCGACATGCTGGGCAAGGCCAAGAAGGTCACCATCAACAAGGACAACACCACCATCGTTGATGGCTCGGGCGACAAGGCCGAGATCGAGGCCCGCGTGGCCCAGATCCGCACCCAGATCGAGGAAACCACCTCGGATTACGACCGTGAAAAGCTGCAAGAGCGCGTGGCCAAACTGGCCGGCGGTGTTGCGGTGATCCGCGTCGGCGGTGCGACCGAAGTCGAAGTGAAAGAGCGCAAGGACCGCGTCGATGACGCGCTGAACGCGACCCGTGCCGCCGTTCAGGAAGGCATCGTTGTCGGCGGCGGCGTGGCCCTGGTTCAGGCCGGCAAGGTGCTGGAAGGCCTGACCGGCGCCAATGGCGACCAGAGCGCCGGCATCGTCATCGTCAAGCGCGCCCTGGAAGCGCCGCTGCGCCAGATCGCTGAAAACGCTGGCGTCGATGGCGCTGTCGTGGCCGGCAAGGTGCGCGAATCCTCGGACAAGAACTTTGGCTTCAACGCCCAGACCGAGGAATATGGCGACATGTTCACCTTCGGCGTGATCGACCCGGCCAAGGTGACCCGCACCGCGCTGGAAGACGCGGCTTCGGTCGCCTCGCTGCTGATCACCACCGAGGCGATGATCGCCGACAAACCGGCCGACAAGGCCGCGCCGGCGATGCCGGGCGGCGGCGGCATGGGCGGCATGGATTTCTGATCCAACCGCTTCAGTCAGGGAAAAGGGCGCCTTCGGGCGCCCTTTTTTCATGCGCACGCCGCTGCGACCAAGGCAGGGCTTGAGGGCGGCGTGCCGCTCCCCTAGCGTCGCGGGATGCGTCTCCTGGCCCTCACCCTGCTGACCCTCTGCGCCTTCGCGGCCAATTCGATCCTGACCCGCGCCGCGCTGACCGAGGGCGCGGCCACGCCGCTGGTCTTTGCCGCCCTGCGCGTGGCCTCGGGCGCGGCGATGCTGGTTCTGCTGCTGCGCCTGCAAGGGCGGCCCCTGCCGCCGCCGCGCCCGGGCGCGGTGCTGGCGCTTGCGGCCTATATGCTGGGCTTTTCGCTGGCCTATCTTGATCTTGCGGCAGGGGCGGGGGCGCTGATCCTGTTTGGCGGCGTGCAGATCACCATGTTCGCCGGCGCCGCCCTCATGGGCGAAGACCTGCCCCCGCGCCGCATCGCCGGGGCGGCGCTGGCCTTTGCCGGCCTTGTCTGGCTGATGCTGCCGGCGGCGGGCGCGGTGCCGGGGGCGCTGCCGGCCGCGCTCATGCTGGTGGCGGCCCTGGGCTGGGGCCTCTATTCGCTGGCCGGCAAAAGCGCGGCTGACCCGCTGGCCGCCACGGCCAGCAATTTTCTCTGGACCCTGCCGCTGGTTGCGCTGCCGCTCCTCTGGACCGGGGCGCCCTCGCCCAGTCCGACGGGCTGGCTGCTGGCGCTGACCTCGGGGGCGGTGACCTCGGGCCTGGGCTATGCGCTCTGGTATGCGCTGCTGCCGCAACTGGGCGCCGCCCGTGCCGCGGTGGCGCAACTTGCGGTGCCGGTGATCGCGCTGATCGCCGGCGCGCTGCTTCTGGCCGAACGGCCCGCCCCGGCCGCCCTCGCCGCCGCGACACTGGTCCTTGCCGGGGTCGCCCTCGCCAGCCGCAGCCCGCGCTGAACCCTTGCCGCGCCCGCCGCTTTCTGCATGATGCGACGACCATCACAGGGGAACCCGATGCCCGCCGGCTACAGCTCCATCGCCAAGCGCGTCTCCCGCTGGACGGGCAAGCCCATGACCTTCCTGCTGGCCCTCGGCATCATCCTGCTCTGGATCGTCACCGGCCCGATCTTCGGCTTTTCCGATACATGGCAACTGGTGATCAACACCGGCACCACCATCGTCACCTTCCTCATGGTCTTCCTGATCCAGAACACCCAGAACCGCGACACCGCGGCGCTGCAACTGAAACTCGACGAACTGATCCGCGCCACCCAGGGCGCGCATAACGCGCTGCTTGACCTTGAAGAACTGGAGGAACGCCAGCAAGAGGCCTTCCGCAGCCGCTATGAACGCCTCGCGATGGAGGCGCGGCGCAAGCTCGCCGAGGGCGGCGCCGACACCGACACGCCCGAAAGTTGACCCGCGACCGGCTCTTGCTTCTTGCCCAAATACTCAAAAAACCCACGCCATCGCCCGCATGGCGCCGGGCAAAGGCGGACCGGCCCCGCCTCCCATGGCAATGCCGGCCGAGGGGGCTCGATGCCCCCGAGGGCGGCCCCTGTCTTCAGGTCACCACGCGGTTCACATGGCCCATCTTGCGGCCCGGCCGGGCTTCGGCCTTGCCATAGAGATGCAGCGCTGCATTGCGTTCGCGGGCGATCTCGGGCACGCGCAACACATCGTCACCGATCAGGTTCTCCATCACCACATCGGAATGGCGGCTGCCATCGCCCAGAGGCCAGCCGGCCACGGCGCGGATATGCTGTTCGAACTGGTCCACCGCACAGCCATTCTGCGTCCAGTGGCCCGAATTATGCACCCGCGGCGCGATCTCGTTCACGATCAGCCCGGCGGGGGTCACGAACAGTTCCACCCCCATCACGCCGACATAATCCAGCGCATTGAGGATGCGCGCCGCCAGCAGAACCGCATCGCCACGCTGGCCCTTGCTCAGCCGCGCGGGCAGGGTGGTGGTATGCAGGATGCCGTCGCGATGCACATTCTCGCCGGGATCATAGCAGGCGACCGACCCGTCCAGCCCGCGCGCGGCGATCACCGATACCTCGTGGCTGAACTCTACAAAGCCCTCCAGCACCGCCGGGGCGCCCTGCATGGCGGCCAGCGCGGCCTCGGCATCGTCCGGCGTGCGGATCCGGGCCTGGCCCTTGCCGTCATAGCCCAGCCGCGTGGTCTTGAGGATGGCGGGCGCGCCGATCCGCGCCAGCGCCACGGTCAGATCCTCGATCCCGTTCACCGCCGCATAGGGCGCGGTGGTCAGGCCCAGCCCGCTGAGGAAATCCTTTTCCAGAATGCGGTCCTGCGACACCGCCAGCGCCCGGCGATTGGGGCGGATCGGGCGCCGCGCCTCCAGCAGGTCAAGCGCCTCGGTCGGGATATTCTCGAATTCATAGGTGATCACATCGACCGAATCGGCAAAGGCGATCAGCGCCGCCGCATCGCCATAACCGGCGGTCGTCACCCGGTCGGCCACATGCGCGGCGGGCGGGTTTTCGGCCGGTTCATAGACATGGGTCCGATAGCCCAGCCGCGCCGCCGCGACCGAGAGCATGCGCCCCAGCTGGCCACCGCCCAGAATGCCGATCACCGATCCGGGGGCAAGCATCTCATTCATCCTTCGGCTCCTCCGGGATCGAGGCCGACAGCGCCGCGCGCCAGGCATCCAGCCGTGCCGCCAGCGCCGGGTCGGAAATCGCGAGGATTCCCGCCGCCATCAGCCCGGCATTCGCCGCCCCCGCCGCCCCGATCGCCATCGTGGCCACCGGATAGCCCTTGGGCATCTGCACGATGGAATAGAGGCTGTCCACGCCCGACAGGGCCTTGGTCTGCACCGGCACGCCGATCACCGGCACGCGGGTCTTCGACGCCATCATGCCCGGCAGATGGGCCGCGCCGCCGGCCCCGGCGATGATGACCTTCAGCCCGCGCCCCGCGGCCTCCTTGCCATAGGTCCAAAGCCGGTCGGGCGTGCGATGCGCGCTGACGATGCGGGCCTCATAGGGGATGCCCAGCTCGTCGAGGATCGTCGCCGCCTCGCGCATCGTTGGCCAGTCGGACTGGCTGCCCATGATGATTCCGACGTCAACGGCCATGGCGTCCCCCTTTGTTTGCTGGCGCTTTAGCGCGGGGCGGGGCGGGGGGCAAGCAGGGAAGGGGTCAGGCGATGATGTCGGGGATCAGCTGATCCTCGATCTTCACGATCTGGTCCTTGAGCGCGAGCTTCTGCTTCTTCAGCCGGCGCAGGGTCAGCTGATCGGGGCGGCCCGTCTCCTCCAGCGCGGAAATCGCCTCGTCAAGGTCGCGATGTTCGCGGCGCAGAACCTCAAGCCGGATGCGCAGCATCTCTTCGAGGTTGAGTTCCATCGACGCATTCATGGCATGATCCCGGGGCATGTTCCTGACGCGCGGCTGGGTTCGAGTCGCGCAACTGGTATAAATATACCGATTTTTCCGTGCATTGGGAAGAAATCTGCCGCAATTCCGCGCGATCCGTCGTAGCCCGCGGGGCTTGCGCGGCGGGCGCGACCTTCCCATATTGAACGCAAGCCGGCGCCCGACGGGGCCGCGCGCAAGTTGTCGCTTTTCCAAGGACACATCCATGACGAAGATCAGTTTCGGGGCGCATCCCTATCTGCTCGGCTTCGAGCAGCTGGAACGTCTGGTCGAACGCACCGCCAAGTCGGGCGACGGCTATCCCCCCTTCAACATCGAGGCGGTGAGCGAGAACGCCTATCGCATCACCCTGGCCGTCGCGGGCTTCCGCGAGGAAGAACTGGCCATCACGGTAGAGGATCGCCAGCTGGTGATCCGGGGCCGTCAGGCCGATGACAGCGCCGAACGGGTCTGGCTGCATCGCGGCATCGCAAGCCGCGCCTTTCAGCGCAGTTTCGTGCTGGCCGACGGGGTGGAGGTGGCGGGCGCCCATATGGAACACGGGCTGCTGCATATCGACCTGCGCCGCGTGGTGCCCGAGGCGGTGGTGCAGACCATCCCGATCCGGTCGGGGCGCAGCGACGCGCCGGTGCCGCCGGTGAAGCGGATCGAAGCCAAGTGAAGGGAGCGGATCATGGATACGAAAGTGAATTTTCTGGCCGAAGCCGAGGATCGCATCGTCTATGTGCGGCCGGTGGCGGTGACTGAACTGCCCGAGGAGATCCGCGCCCAGGCGGCCGGGCTGGACCGGCTTTATGCCCTGCATCGCCCCGATGGCGCCCGTCTGGCGCTGGTGCGTGACCGCGACATGGCCTTTGCGCTGGCGCGGCAGAACGATCTGGCGCCGGTCAACGCGCATTGATCGGGGCGCGCACTGACCCCGGTGCCTTTACCCCGGCCTTCGCGCGGCTGCGCGGGAGGAATTTGAGTATTTGGGCAAGAAGCAAAGCCCGGAACGCAGAAAGGGGCGGCAAAACGGGCCGCCCCTTTTTCATGTTTGCGCCTGACCGGATCAGTGCCCGGCGAGGAAGCGTTCCGCGTCCAGCGCGGCCATGCAGCCCATGCCGGCGCTGGTGATGGCCTGGCGGTAGATGTGATCGGTCAGATCGCCCGCCGCGAAGACACCGGGGATCGAGGTGCGGGTCGAACCGGGTTCGACCTTCACATAGCCGCCATTGTGCAGCTCAAGCTGGTCCTTCACCAGTTCCGAGGCCGGGGCATGCCCGATCGCCACGAAGAAGCCGGCGCAGGGCACATCGGTCGTCGCGCCGGTTTCGACGTTGCGGGCGCGGACGGCGGTGACGCCCAGCGGCGACTCGGTGCCCAGAACCTCGGTCACTTCGTGGTTCCACAGCAGTTCGACCTTGGGGTTCTTGAACAGCCGGTCCTGCATGATCTTTTCGGCGCGCAGGCTGTCGCGGCGGTGGATCAGCGTGACCTTGGTCGCGAAATTCGTGAGGAACAGGGCCTCTTCCACCGCGGTATTGCCGCCGCCGATCACCACCACCTCCTTGCCGCGATAGAAGAACCCGTCGCAGGTGGCGCAGGCCGAGACGCCAAAGCCCTTGAACTTTTCCTCGGAGGGCAGGCCCAGCCATTTGGCCTGGGCGCCGGTGGCGAGGATCACCGCATCGGCGGTATAGGTGGTGCCGCTATCGGCGGTTGCGACAAAGGGCCGCTGCCCGAGATCGAGCGCCGAGATATAGTCGCTGACGATGCTGGCGCCCATGGCGCGGGCATGTTCCTCCATCCGCACCATCAGGTCGGGGCCCTGGACATGCGTGTCGCCGGGCCAGTTTTCCACCTCGGTGGTGATGGTCAACTGCCCGCCCGGTTGCAGGCCCTGCACCAGAACGGGTTCCAGCATCGCGCGGGCGGAATAGACGGCGGCGGTATAGCCCGCCGGGCCGGAGCCGATGATCAGAACCTTGCTGTGCCGCGTCTCGCCCATATTGCCCTCGTCGCCCTGCTGTCTGCATCTGTTGCGGGCTTCATATAGGCAGGCGCGGGGCCAAGGGCAAACCCCTTTGCTGCGGGGTGGAAGCGGTGTCGAAACGGGCAAGATGCGAAATAATATTGCGCAGGGCGGCGTAAAATCCTAATGTCCGCGCAAAGACACCGCCCGACCTGACTGCGGTGCGCACAACAAGGAAGTATCTCATGGCCGGTTCGCGGCTGGACCCGATCGACCGTCACATCCTGGCCGAGTTGCAGGCCGATGGGCGGATGACCAATGTGGAATTGGCAAAGCGCGTCGGCATTTCGGCGCCGCCCTGTCTGCGCCGGGTGCGCACGCTGGAGGAGGCGGGCTATATCCGCGGCTATCACGCCGATATCGACGCGCGCGAGCTGGGATTTGAAGTGGCAGTCTTTGCCATGGTGCGGCTGCACAGCCAGGCGGAAAGCGATCTGTCGGCCTTTGAGACGCGCTGCCGCAACTGGCCCTTGGTGCGCGAATGCCACATGCTCAATGGTGAGATCGACTTCATCCTGAAATGTGTGGCGCCCGATTTGTCGAGCTTTCAGGGCTTTCTGACCGGCGAATTGCTGAAGGCCGAGAATGTGGCCAGCGTGAAGACCAGCCTGGTGATCCGCTGCGCCAAGGATGAGCCGGGGCTGCCCTTCGACGTGCTGGAGGAACGGCTGACCCGTTCGGCCTGACCGCCGCATAGCCCCACGGCCCCGCGCGAAACGATCAAAGCCGCCCGAGGGGCGGCTTTTGTATTGGGGCTGAGGGGATTATGGGGTCTGGGGGGATTCAGAACAGGCGGCCCCTTTAGCCTGGCAGAGGGTCCCGGCAGGGCCGCCCGTACTGGAGCATCACACACGAACCTGACCGGCGGAACACTCCGGCCTCGGGCGAGGGGTGCCGATGGTCTTACCGCGCCATCGCCCGATACAGCCCACCCGCAGTTGGGTCGACTGTAAGGCAAAGATGGCAAAAGCGCGGCGCTGTGTCAAAGAAATTCCTCTTTATGTTCCGTCGGTTCGACAGTGCCGCGGGCGGGGCGGGACTGTTTCCGACGGTTGGGCAATCCCGGCGCTGCGCGGCCGAATCAAGCTGGGCGCAAAAGAAAAGGGCCGCCCCGGCGCAGGGCGGCCCTTGGTCATGGAGCGGAGAGATCAGCGCGCGGCGCGGGCGGCGCTTGCGGCAGGGGTCTTCGCCTCGGCCGGTTTCAGCGCGGCGGGGCGGCGGCGTTGGCCACGCGCCCAGGGCATCGCGGGTTGCGCGGTTTCCGACGCGGCGATCACGGATTTCAGCCAGCGGCGTTCTTTCTTCATGGGCTTTCCCTTTTCTCTGCTCGGTGTGGTGACCCGTTCGGGCTTGAGAGAAGGATGACAGGCCATTGCGGCAAGGCTGGGCGGGGAATGTGGCATTTTCCGACCCGGGGCCGGCGGGGCCGGCTGCGGCGCAAGCCGAGGCGGCATTGGCGACAATGCCGATCTTCTGCGCCGATTGTTGCGCCCTTCGCGCGCCGCGCCCTGTTTTCGCCACAATTCGCGGCGCCCGGTTACAGCCGGATGCAGGAAATCAGCCGCCCGTAATCCGCCTCGCGGGCATGAGTCGTGCGGCGATAGGAATAAAAGCGCGCGGGGTCGCGATAGGTGCAATGCCGCGTCCATTCCGCCGATCCGATCCCGGCCGCCCGAAGCCGCCACAGCGCATAGCCGGGCAGGTCGAACAGCGCGCGGTCGCCTTCGCCCTGGGCGAAAAACCGGGCGGTTTCGCGGTCATCATCCAGAAAACCATAGACGAATTCCGGCCCGACCTCATAGGCCGCCTGCGAAATGGTCGGCCCGATGACCGCCGTGATCCGGTCGCGCCGGGCACCCAGCCGTTCCATCGCGTCGAGCGTCGCCTCCAGCACGCCGTCCCGTGTGCCGCGCCAGCCGGCATGGGCGGCGCCCACCACGCCCGCGTCGCGATCGGCGAACAGCACGGGCTGGCAATCGGCGGTGAGGATGCCCAGCACCAGGCCGGGCGTCGCGGTGACCATGGCATCGGCCTGCGGCACCGGGCCGTCATGCGGCCCCTCGATCACCGCGACATCGGGCGAATGCACCTGATGCACGGTGATCAGCCGGGCGGGCGGGGTGCCCATGGCCTCGGCCACACGGGCGCGGTTGATCTGCACCACCTCGGCGATGTCGGTCGATCCGGTGCCACAGTTCAGCCCGGCAAAGATGCCGGACGAGGCACCGCCCTTGCGGGTGAAAAAGCCGTGCTGCACGCCGGAGAGCGCGTCAGAGGTGATGATCTCGATCTGGGCGACATGGGGCATGGGTCAGGCAAATCCGGGCGGGGGCGGGGTTCCGGGGGCATGCAGCGCGAGCGCTTTGAACAGCGTCCCCATTTCAGAGGGGTCGGTCAAGCGGCGCGTGGCGGCGAGATGGGATTCAAGCGCCGGTCCGGTCAGCCGGGCGGCCAGCGCGGTGCTGCGTGCGGCGATGCCAAGCGCGGCCAACAGCGCGCCCTGGGTGACGCAGGCGCCGGCGCAGGGGGCAGCGGCCTGGGCCAGGGCCTCGAAATCGACATGGGCGGTCAAGTCGGCCTCACCCGGCGCGGCCAGCGGATCGGCAAAGGCGTGGTGGCGCAGGGCCTGGAACGTGTCGCCGCGCGACCGCCAGCCACCATAATCGACGATCAGCGCGACGCCGCCATGGTGGGCGATCCGGGAGGCGATCTCGGCCATGATCGGGGCGGCGGCGGGGCAGATCTCCACCACCTCGCCGGGGCTGGTATCGGCCAGCCGGTGATCGAGCGCCGCAATCGGCGCCGGCGCGGCGCGCGCAAAGGCCAGCCGGTCGGGCGCGGTGACCATGGTTTCGCGCCAGCCGGCCGCATCGCGGGTGAATTGCCGGATCGGCAGGGCGTCGAAGAATTCGTTGGCGATCAGGAACAGCGGCGCCTCGGGTAGGGCGCCTGCCGTGTCGGCCCAGGCCACAGGATGGGTGCCCAGCGTGGCGCGTTGCCGGTCCCGCAGCGCGGGAGACGCCTCGACCAGCACCACCTGTGCGGCGGCGTGAAAGCCGGGCACGCGGGCGGTGGCGCGCAGGATGTCGGCCATCAGGGTGCCCCGGCCCGGCCCCAGTTCGGCCAGGGTAAAGGGCGCGGGCGCCCCGCGATCGAGCCAGGCTTGCGCCAGCGCCAGCCCCAGCAATTCGCCGAACATCTGGCTGATTTCGGGGGCGGTGGTGAAATCGCCCTCGGCGCCAAAGGGCGGGCGCGTGGTGTAATAGCCATGCTGCGGGTGCAGCAGGCATTCGGCCATGTAATCGGCCAGCCGGATCGGCCCGGTAGCGCGGATGCGCCGGATCAGCAGCGCCTCAAGCGGGGTCACGACGCGCCGCCCGGATCACGAACCACAGCCCCGCCGCGATCATCGGCAGCGACAGCAATTGCCCGGCGGTCAGGCCGTAACCGCCCAGTTGCAGATAAAGGCCCAGCGGGTTGTCTTGTGTCACGAATTGCGCATCCGGTTGGCGGAAGAATTCGACCGTGAACCGCGCCAGACCGTAACCCGCAAAGAAGATGCCGGCGATCAGGCCGGGCCGGCGCAGCGCATTCCTCGCCCCGAAGACGAGCCAGAGCAGCACAAGCCCGAGCAGCAGCCCCTCCAGCCCCGCCTCATAGAGCTGGCTGGGGTGGCGCGGCACTTCGGCCCCGGTCAGGAACCACTGCCCCGGCACCGGGCAGCCCTGCGCGGCCGGGTCGTGGCACATGGTCGGGAAGATCACGCCCCAGGGCATCTCCGTGGCGCGGCCCCACAGTTCGGCATTGATGAAATTCGCCAGCCGCCCCAGCAGCAGGCCCGGCGGCGCGGCCAGCGCCAGCAGATCGGCCATCGGCAAAAGCGCGATCCCCTCGCGCCGGCAAAAGATCAGCCCCGCCACGACAACCCCGAGGAAGCCGCCGTGAAACGACATGCCCCCCTCATAGACTTTAAGGATGTCGAACGGGTGCGACAGGTAATAGCCCGGCTGATAGAACAGCACGAAACCCAGCCGCCCGCCGATCACCACGCCAAGGATGATCCAGGTCAGCAGCCGGTCCAGTTGCTCTGGGCTCAGTGGCGGCGCGGCGGACCACAGGCGCGGGGTGCGGATCGCGCGTGCCACCAGCCACCAGCCGATCAGCAGCCCCGCGATATAGGCCAGGGCATACCAGCGCAGCGCCAGATGCAGGCCGAACAGGTCGATCGCGAAAATCTCGGGCGAGAGGCCGGGGAAGGGCAGGCTGGACATGCGGGTCTCCGGGGTGGGTCCGGCGGGCGGAACTGGCCCGGTTGTCGGGCGGGGCTGCGGCATTGTCAACCGCCGCCACCCGCCCCCGGCCCTTGCGGGCGGCGCCCCGGCACCGCATATAGGCAGCATGGCACAGGAGTAGGCCCATGCAGACGCGCAGCAAGATCCTCGACGACATTTCGCAACTGATGACCAATGCCATGGGCGTGGCGCAGGGCGCGAAGACCGAGGCCGAAACCGCGATGAAAAGCCTGATCGACCGCTGGTTGGCCGATCGCGACTTCGTCAGCCGCGAGGAATTTGACGCCGTGCGCGCCATGGCCCAAAAGGCCCGCGAGGAGAATGAGGCGCTGTCTGCCCGTCTGGCCGCGCTGGAAGCTGCCGCCGCGGATGGCAAGGCCACCAAGAAGAAGTGATCTTCGGACCTTGGCCCGTATGCGCCCGCCGAAAGGCGCGCTAGAACAGGGGCATGACTGGCCAAATCACCTTCTGGCGCCGCCTTTCGCTTGCCGCGCAATTCGCGCTGGCCGGGGGCGTGGTCATGCTGGTCGCGATGCTGGTCGTCGGCCAATGGGTTGCCGCGCGGATCGAGGAGACGGTGATCCGCAACTGGGCCAACGCGACCGCCCTATACATGGAAAGCTTCATCTCGCCGCTCAGTCAGGATCTGGCCGCCAGCGATGAGCTGAGCCCGCTGGCGCATCGCGCGCTGGACGAGGTGTTTCAGGCCACCTCGCTGGGCGAAAGGGTGGTGTCATACAAGATCTGGAAAAAGGGCGGGCTGGTGGTCGATGCCTCGGATCACAGCCTGTTGGGACAGCGCTTTGCGGTGGATGATCACCTCAAGGCCGCCTGGGGCGGCGAGGTATCGGCCGAGCTTTCGGCGCTGGACGCGGCCGAAAACGTGGGCGAGGCCTCGCTGGGGATGGAGTTGCTGGAAATCTACAGCCCCATCCGCGAGGTCTGGTCGGGCCGGGTGATCGGCGTGGTGGAATTCTATGAACGGGCCGACGGGCTGATCGGCGATATCGCCCTGGCGCAGCAACGCAGCTGGGCCACCGTGGCCGCCGTCTTTGGCGGCATCGCGCTGGCGCTGTGGGGGATCGTGGCGCGCGGCAGCGCCATGATCACCAGCCAGCGGGCAGAGCTGGAACGGCAGGTCGCCGCGCTGGCCGAAATGTCGGAACATAACCGCGTGCTGCGGCTGCGGGTGCAGGGGGCGGCGGCGCGGGTCGCCGCGGCGCAGGATCAGGTGATGCGCCAGATCGGGGCCGATCTGCATGATGGGCCGGCGCAATTGCTGGGCTATGCGGCGCTGCGGCTGGATGGAATGCCGGTGCACGACAGCGCGACCGAGCGCCTGCAAGAAGTGGAACGCGCGGTCAAGGATGGCATCCGCGAACTGCGCTCCATCGCGCGGGGGGTGGCGCTGCCCGATATCGCGGCGCGCAATGCCTGCGACATCGTGCAGGGCCTGGCCGAGGCCCATGCCGCGCGCAGCGGCGCGCCGGTCGCCGTCAGCTGCGACGACACCGGCCTGCCGGTGCTGGGCGTGGCCGAAAAGACCTGCCTGTACCGCTTTGTGCAAGAGGGGCTGAACAATGCCTGGCGCCATGCCGACGGGCAGGATCAGGCGGTGACGCTGGTCATGCAGGGCGAGCAGCTGGTGCTGACCGTCAGCGATCGCGGCCCCGGCCTGCCGGCCGACCCGGCCGCCTCTGACGGCATGGGCCTGGCCGGGCTGCGCGACCGGATCGAGGCCCTGGGCGGCACCTTCACCATGGCGAACCGGCCCGGGGGCGGGGCCGAGTTGCGCATGACGCTGACGCCCGCATCGGCATGAGGGACGGAATGGACCAGATCAGGATCGTCATCGCGGATGACCACCCGCTTTATCGCGAGGGCGTGGCGCGCAGCCTGATGGAGGATGCGGGCCTGTCGGTCGTGGGGCAGGCGCAGGACGCGCCCTCGGCGGTGGAACTGACGCGGCGCCTGTCGCCGGATCTTCTGCTGCTTGATATTTCCATGCCCGGGGGCGGCGGTCTGGCCGCGCTGCGTGAGGTGCGCGCCCTGCCCAAGCCCCCGGTCATCGCCATGCTCACGGCCTCCGAAGAGGATGACGAGGTGATGCAGGCGCTCAAGGCCGGGGCGCTTGGCTATGTGTTGAAGGGCGTGGGTGCGCGCGACCTGATCGGCATCGTCAAGGATCTGGCGCGCGGGCAAAGCTATGTCTCGCCGGTGCTGGCGGCGCGGCTGCTGGCGGCGATACGCGATGGCGGCGCGGCGGCCCGGCAGGCCAATCCGCTGGCCGATCTGTCGAAACGCGAGGAAGATATCCTGCGGCTGGTCGCCGAGGGGCGCAGCAACAAGGAAATCGGTCTGTCACTGGATTTGCAGGAAAAGACCGTCAAGCATTACATGACCTCGATCCTGCAAAAGCTGCATCTGCGCAATCGGGTCGAGGCGGCGGTGCTGGCGCGCGAACATCTGAAGCCGCGCTAGCGCGGGATCATCTGGCGCAGCCGCGCGGTGTCTTCGGTGGTCAGCGGCCGGCGGCTGACGATATTGCCGCGCGGGTCGAACAGCCGATAGCGCCGCGCGCCAAACTCCTCGCGCCAGCCGGCGCTGTCGGTGATGGTGATCTTGCCGGGGCGAATGTCGATCAGCGCGGCAAAGCCGCTATCGACGCGGCGGGTCAGCCGGTTGCGATCGGTCGCGGTGGCGGCGCGGTGTTCCACAAGCTGACCACGGGCATTGCTGCGCTGATACTGCCCGCGCCGGATCTGTTCGCGGCTGCCATCGCGCGACAGGCGGATCACGCCTTCGGGCAGGCGGGGCAGGCTGTCAGGGCGGTCGCTGGCGCGGCGCGAATCGGACCTGTGATCGTGGTCGTCATCATCGTCCGACCCACCACCGCCCGGCCCGCTCTTGTCATCAACATCGTCGTCATCGTCGTCGCCCCGGTCGTCACCCCCGCCGCCCGAGCCACTGTCGTCATCATCGTCGTCGTCGTCATCATCGCCATCATTGCCACCCCGTGCCCATGCCGGGGCCGCCAGCCCCTGCATCGGCAGGCCCACAAGCAGTGTCAGCAGGAAAAGACGACGCTCCAGCATGGCAGTTCAGCGCAGGCCTCTCAGACGGGTGTAATCGGCGGTGGTGGCGGTCCGGCGGGTCACGGTGCGGCCGGCGGGGTTCTTGCGTTCATAAATGCCAAATTCGATCTCTTCCTTCCAGCCATTCGCATAGTGCACCTCGATGTGGCCCGCGCTGCGCTCGATCTCCACCACCTGACGACCGGCACGGGTGGCGGTGCCGCGCGGACGGCGGTCATCGGGCCGATGGTCATCGGTGCTGCGCCCCCGGCGATGGCCGGCACGGTCGTCATTGTCATCATCGGCACCATGGCGGCCGCCCCGCCGGTCATCGCCGCTGCGATCGTCCCGGCGGTCATCGCGCCCGCCCCGATCATCGCGACCCGAATCGTCATGGCCGCCCCGTGCCTCGGCGATGCTGGCCTGCACCGTCACGGTGCCGTCCTGCGGATCAAGCCGCAGGGACAGCGGCGTGGCGGCCATCAGCGTGGCCAGCGCCAGCAATACGCCCCCATGACGAGAAAGCGGGAAAAGCGGGGCGGGGAAAGGGGTCTTGGTCATGGTCGTCGTCTCCGGTCCTGGCCCGCCGGAAGTGACGGGGCCTTTCCGTGGTGACACGGGCCCGGCCCCGCGCCCATCCCGGCCCGACCTTTGCGCCGGGGCGGCAGACCTCCGCCACCCCATCATCCGGCAATGTTCGGGCACTGTCACCGGACCTTGGTCTGATCGAATATGGCCCGCGCGACCATCCCGGGGGGTTGCGGATCCGGCCAGCCCGATGATAAGCGGGGGTCAGAGCGGCGGGTATGGTGTAGTGGTAGCGCCTCAGCCTTCCAAGCTGATGGGGCGGGTTCGATTCCCGCTACCCGCTCCAGTTCTTCCCTGACGATTTCGGCCTGTTTCCCGGATGGCAGTCGCGCCTTTCGCGCGCCCCCGTGCCATCATGGCCTGCGATTGCATCCGGTGGCATGATCGCCGCGATGCAATGAAGAAGGCCGGGAGCATCCCCCCGGCCTTCCGATCCGTGATGCGGGTACTGGGGATACCCGCATCACGAAATTCCTGTTCAGGCGCCGATCCCTCAGAGATTATCGGCCTGCGGCATGCCGAGGACGTGAAAGCCCCCATCCACCCGCACAACTTCGCCCGTGGTAAAGGCGCCGTAATCGGAGCAAAGCCAGACTGCGGTGCCGCCCACGGCCTCCAGCGTGGCGTTGGAGCGCAGCGGGGCATTCTGTTCGGTATGACGATAGGTGGCGCGCGCCCCGCCAATGGCGGCCCCGGCCAGCGTCTTCATCGGCCCGGGCGAGATGGCGTTGACGCGAATGCCCTGCGGACCCAGATCATTCGCCAGATAGCGCGTGGCGCTTTCCAGCGCGGCCTTGGCCACGCCCATCACGTTGTAATTCGGTGTCACGCGGTTCGACCCCTGGAAGGTCAGCGTGATCAGGCTGCCGCCCTCGGGCATCATCTCGGCGGCGCGGCGGGCCACGTCGATAAAGGAAAAGCACGAAATATCCAGCGAATGCTTGAAATTCGCCCGGCTGGTATTGATGAACCGCCCGGTCAGCTCGTTCTTGTCGGAAAAGGCGATGGCATGGACGAGGAAATCCATCGTCCCCCAACGGTCCTTCAGCGCGGCAAAGCAGGCATCCAGACTTTCGTCATTGGTCACATCGACATCGACCAGCACATCGCTGCCGACCGAGGCGGCCAGCGGTTCCACCCGTTTGCCAAAGGCCTCGCCCTGATAGGAAAAGGCCAGTTGCGCCCCTTCATCCGCCAATGCCTTGGCGATCCCCCAGGCGATCGAGCGTTCATTGGCAACGCCCATCACAAGGCCCCGCTTGCCTGCCATCAATCCGGCCATGGCCTTCTCCGTCAAACGATTTTTCGTCGAAAAATCGGGGCGCGGCGGCCCCGAAACCTGCGCTCAGTCGCGATACTTGCTCATCACCAGCGTCGCATTGGTGCCGCCGAAGCCAAAGCTGTTCGACAGGACGGAATCCATGCCGACATTCTCGCGATAGGTGGTGGCGATTTCCTCGGGCTTCAGTTCCGGGTCAAGCTGGGTGACATTGGCCGAAGCGGTGATGAAATCGCCTTGCAGCATCAGCAGTGAATAGATCGCCTCATGCACCCCGGTCGCGCCCAGGCTGTGCCCGGTCAGCGATTTGGTCGAGGAGATCGGCGGCACATGGCCTTCGCCAAAGACGCGGCGGATGGCCTTCACCTCGGTCACGTCGCCCGCGGGGGTCGAGGTGCCATGGGCGTTGATATAGCTGATCTTGCGGCCTTCCGGCAGCGTGGCAACCGCCAGCCGCATCGAGCGTTCGCCGCCCTCACCCGAGGGCGCGACCATGTCATGCCCGTCGGAGGTGGCGCCATAGCCGGTGACCTCGGCATAGATCTTCGCGCCGCGTGCCAGGGCATGCGACAGCTCCTCCAGTACCACGACCCCGCCGCCGCCGGCGATGACGAACCCGTCGCGCGTGGCGTCGAAGGCGCGGCTCGCGGTGGCGGGCGTGTCGTTATACTTGGACGACATCGCGCCCATGGCGTCGAACAGGCAGGACAGCGTCCAGTCCAGTTCCTCGCCGCCGCCGGCAAAGACGATGTCCTGCTTGCCCATCTGGATCAGTTCGGTGCCGTTGCCGATGCAATGCGCCGAGGTCGAGCAGGCCGAGGTGATCGAATAGTTCACGCCCTTGATCTTGAACGGCGTGGCAAGGCAGGCAGAGTTGGTCGAGGACATGCAGCGGGTGACCATGAACGGCCCCATCCGCTTGGGCGCGCCCTTTTCGACCACGATCTTGTGCGCCTGGAAGAAGTTGGAGGTCGAAGGCCCGCCCGAGCCGACGATGATCCCGGTCCGTTCGTTCGACACGTCGCCTTCGTCCAGCCCGCTATCGGCGATGGCCTGCTGCATGGCGAGAAAGTTGTAGGCCGCGCCCGGCCCCATGAAGCGCAGGTCGCGCTTGTCGATATGATCTTCCAGCACGATCTGCGGCATGCCGTGAACCTGGCTGCGGAAGCCGTGTTCGGCATAGTCGGGGGCAAAGACGATGCCGGATTTCCCGGCGCGCAGGCTGGCTTCCACCTCGGCGGCATTGTTGCCGATGGGCGAGACGATACCGATGCCGGTGATGACGACGCGACGCATGGTGTTCATTCCTTCCGGGATCAGGAGGCCGAGAGGGCGACCTTCATGTCGGTGACTTGATAGATGACCTCGCCATCGGCCTCGACGATGCCGTTGGCCACGCCCATGGTCAGGCGGCGGGTCTGGAGGGCCTTGGTGAAATCGACCTTGTAGGTCAGCATCTTGCGGTCGGGCCGCACCATGCCGGTAAGCTTGACCTCGCCCACGCCAAGCGCATAGCCGCGCCCCTGCCAGCCGCGCCAGCCCAGATTGAAGCCGGTCAGCTGCCACAGCCCGTCAAGGCCCAGGCAGCCGGGCATGATCGGGTTGCCGGGAAAATGGCAGTCGAAGAACCACAGGTCGGGGGTGATGTCGAATTCGGCAACCACATGGCCCTTGCCATGTTCGCCCCGGTCTTCGGAAATGTCGGTGATGCGGTCCATCATCAGCATCGGCGGCGCCGGAAGCTGGGCATTGCCCGGCCCGAACAACTCGCCCCGCGCGCATTTCAACAAGTCGTCCTTGGTGAAGCTTGCCGGATAAAGCGCCATTTTGTCCCGCCCCCTCGTCATGACCGGGCGTCATGCCCGTGCAGGCGCCCTTTGGTTTCCTCTATCACCCCGGCTTTGGCCGTGGCAAGGGTAGGGGCGGCGGCAAAAGGGCCGCAAGAGGTGCGAGATGAAGGGTTTGCGGTATTTTATCGCTGCGACGGGGTTGGCCAATCTGGCCGACGGCATCGCGACGGTGACCTGGATCTGGGTGGCGACGCTGCTGACGCGCGATGCGGGGCTGATCGCGCTGGTGCCGGTGGCGCTGCGCCTGCCCTGGGTGATCTGCGCGCTGCCGGCGGGGCTGCTGGCCGACCGGCATGACCGGCGGCGCATCATCGTGGCGATGGATGCGCTGCGCGCCGCGGGCTTTGCGCTGGCGGCGCTGGCGCTGTGGCGGGCGCTGCCGCTGCCGCCCGCGCCGGCGGCCGGGGTCAGCTCGGTCCCGCTGTTTGCCGCGCTCTGTCTGGCCGCGCTGACCGTCGGCGTGGCCGAGGTGTTTCGCGACAATGCCGCGCAATCCTTTCTGCCCGCCATCGTCGCGCCGGCGGATCTGGAACGCGCCAATGCCCGGCTCTGGACGGTGGAGAATATCGGCAACGCGCTGATCGGCCCCGCCCTGGGCGCCAGCCTGCTGGGCCTGGCGCTGCCTTTGCCCTTTGGCGTGAATGCGCTGGCCTATCTGCTGGCCGGGGCGCTGGTTGCGCGCATCGCCACCCGGCGCGGGCCGGCGGCGGCGCGGGCGCTGCGCAACTGGCGGCGCGAACTGGCCGAGGGCTGGGCCTATCTGCGGGGATCGCCGCTCTTGCGGATGCTGGCGGTGACCACGGGGTTCTGGAACATGTTTGACAGCATGGTCATGTTCGCGCTGGTGCTGCTGGCGCAGGAAAAGCTGGGCCTGCCCGCGCAGAGCTACGGGCTGGTGCTGGCCGCGGCGGCACTGGGGGGCATCGCCTCGGGGCTGGTGGGGGAACGGGTCGTGCGGGCCATGGGCACGGTGCCGCTGATGCGCGTGGCCTGCCTGTCGGGCGCGCCCTGCTTTGCCCTCCTGACCGTCGCGCCGGGGGCCATGACCCTGGGCCTTGCCTTGGGCATGGCCTGGTTCTGGGGCACGACCTGGAACATCGTCTCGGTCTCGACCCGGCAGCGGCTGGTGCCGGATGCGCTGCGCGGGCGGGTGAACAGCCTGTACCGGCTGCTGGCCTGGGGCATGATGCCGGTGGGGGCGCTGCTGGCTGGGCAGGTGATCCGCTGGGGCGAGGGGCCGCTGGGTCGCATCGGCGCGCTGGAGGCGCCGATCTGGCTGGCGGCGGCGGGCACGCTGGCCCTGACGATCCGGGTCTGGCAACCGCTGGGGCGCCTGTTGCCGGGGGCTGCGCCTGCCCCGAACTGAACCGCGCGCGGGTTTGCATTTGAAATTCGGCAGTGGAACGCCTAGATTTGCGCGATATGCAGCAGCGGACACGCAGGATGACGGCGATCACCGAGGAAATGGCGACGGAACGCGCGACGGGCTGGCTGGCCCGTGGTGGCCTGCGCCCGACGCGACAGCGCATGGCGCTGGCCCGGTTGCTGGTCGGCGATGGCCATGACCGCCATGTGACCGCCGAAAGCCTGTTCGCCGCCACCACCAGCGGCCCCGAAAAGGTCAGCCTTGCCACGGTCTACAACACGCTCAAGGCGTTTTGCGAGGCCGGGCTGATGCAAGAGGTCGTGGTGGATGGCGCGCGCAGCTATTTCGACACGCGCATGGATGACCACCCGCATTTCTTCTGGGAAGACAGCGCCCTCCTGACCGACGCCCCGGCGGAGGAGCTGGAGATCGCGCGCCTGCCGACCCTGCCCGAAGGCACCGAACTGGCGCGCGTCGATGTGGTGATCCGCCTGCGCCGCAAATAGGCGGGCCGTTTCCGGCCCGCGCCGCCGCCTTACATCCCCGGCAGGAAGTTGAACAGCGACCGCGTGCCAAAGCTGGTGCCGCCCTTCTGGCCAAAGCGGAAATCGACGCCCAGCTTCACATAGGTCTCGTTCACCGAATTGCCGGCATTGTCATCGGCATTCACACGCCCCAGCTCGCCCCGCAGCCGTGTGGAGGCGCCCAGCGTGTAATCGCCGTTCAGGCCAATGCGCGTGCCATCGGCCAGATTGTCCGACGACATGTAATCGACCGAGGCGCCAAGCCCGATCCGGTCATTCATCGCCATGCGGCCCGACAGGCCCGCCATGGTGCCATTGCTGCCCGGTTCGTCGATGATGGCGACAAAGCCCTCAACCTCGGTCCCGCCCAGGGCGCGGGCATATTCCAGCCCGTAGAAATCTTCGCTGCCCACCACCTTGTCCCAGCCATAGAACAGGCCGGCGGTGCCCATCTCGCCGAAGGACCAGCCCAGGTGGGTGGTGATGTTCAGCGCCGTGTCATCCAGCGCATGCAGCCCGCTCAGCGACAGGTCGGTCTGCGTCACGAAGCCCGGGCCAAAGCCCCATTCCAGCTGCACCCCGGCGGTGGATTTGGCCAGGCTGCCGTCATTGACGAACATCGAATGGCTCACCTCGGCGCGACCGCCCAGGAATTCGGCCTTGGCGATGCCGGGCAGGATGGCAAATACGGCAAGGGCCGCGGTGAAACGGGGAAAACGCATGACTGGCTCCTGTGATCGGGCAGGGGATGCCCGCGACTGCTCGTGGCCTTTGGCCTTTTATCCACCAAGGATAGCGTCGGGGCGGGGCGCGCCGCAAGGGGGGCAAGGCGCGGGCAGCGCCCGCGTGATGCAGCGCCGACACGGCTTTTCGCCGCCGCCCGGCTTGCATAAGATGGCGACCGGGGGGCGCGGATGGATTTCAAATGGCTGGAAGATTTCCTGAGCCTGTGTGACACGCACAGCTTTTCGCGCGCCGCCGAACAGCGCGGCGTGACGCAAAGCGCGTTTTCCCGCCGCATCCGCGCGCTGGAAGACTGGATGGGCGCGGAACTGGTCAGCCGCGACAGCTTTCCCGTGACGCTGACCCCAGAGGGGCGGCTGTTTCGCGAAACCGCCGAGGAGGCGGTGCGCATGATCGACGCCCGCCGGGCCGAGTTTCGCCACCAGAAGGACAGCGGCCCGGTCATCGCGCTGGTGGCGCTGCACAGCCTGACGGTGACCTTTCTGCCGCATTGGCTGACCCGTCTGCGCGAGGTGCTGGGGCCGGTGGCGACCCGGGTCAAGCCCGAGAATTACGACCGCTGCCTGGAGGCGCTGACCGAGGGCGGTTATGATTTCTTTCTGACATTTCACCATGATGCGGTGCCGACACCGCTGGATCCGCGCGGCTTTCCACATCTGGTGGTGGGGCAGGATGCGCTGGTCGCCGTGGCCCGGCCCAACCGCCCCGCGCTCTGGGCGACCGAGGGCGAGGCGATGCCGCTTCTGCAATATTCGCGCGGGTCGTTCCTGGGCCTGATGGCGGCGATTGCCCAGGCCCAGCCCGGCGCCCCGCGCGTCTATGTCGCCCATACCAACGAGGCCAGCATGGCCGAGGCGATGAAATCCATGGCGGTAGAGGGGCATGGCATCGTCTGGCTGCCGCGCCGCATGGTCGCGGCGGAACTGGCCGACGGGCGGCTGGCCGTGGTCGGGCCAGAGCTGCCGCTGGAAATCCGGCTCTATCGCAACGCCGCGCGCGGGCGTGGCTTGACCAACCGGGTCTGGGCCGCGGCGGCCAGTCTTGAGATTATTCCGTAACGGAATAACCTTGCCGATATTGGCATTGGAAATGCCGCTTCCTTGGGCATATCTCAGCGATACCGGCCGCGAACAGGCCATGTGAGATCAAACAAAGTCCAATCCTGCATGACCGCCGGGCATTCCGCCTTGCGCGGCCCCAGCACCTTCATGCGATGGAACCCATGAAAAGAACCCGCAGCGAACACGATCTTCTTGGCGACCGCGATGTGCCGGCGACGGCCTATTGGGGGGTCCACAGCCTGCGCGCGGTGGAGAATTTCCCGATCTCGGGCCAGAGCATCGGTCAGGTGCCGGATCTGATCGTGGCGCTGGCCGCGATCAAGCAGGCCGCAGCACTGGCCAATGCCGATCTGGGGCTGCTGTCGCCGGTGCGCCGCGACGCCATCGTCGCCGCCTGCGAGGAGATTCGCGCCGGCAAGCTGCATGACCAGTTCATCGTCGATCAGATCCAGGGCGGCGCCGGCACCTCGACCAACATGAACGCCAATGAGGTCATCGCCAATCGCGCGCTGGAAATCATGGGCCGCAAGAAGGGCGATTATCGCCACCTGCACCCGAACGAGCATGTGAACCTGAGCCAGTCCACCAACGATGTCTATCCGACCGCGCTGCGTCTGGCGGCCTGGGCGGGGATGCACCGGCTGATTGCAGCCATGGCCTCGCTGCGCGGCGCCTTTGCCGACAAGGCGGTCGAATTCGCCGATGTGCTGAAGATGGGCCGCACCCAGCTTCAGGAGGCCGTGCCCATGACGCTGGGGCAGGAATTCAACACCTACGCCGTCATGCTGGGCGAGGATGAGGCCCGCCTGGCCGAGGCCGCGCAGCTGATCCGCGAGATCAACCTGGGCGCCACCGCCATCGGCACCGGCATCACCGCCCACCCGGATTATGCCGAGCGCGTGCGCGAACGTCTGGCCGAGGTGACCGGCATTCCGGTCATCACCGCCGCCGATCTGGTCGAGGCCACGCAGGATTGCGGCGCCTTCGTGCAGGTGTCTGGCGTGCTGAAGCGCGTCGCGGTGAAACTGTCGAAGACCTGCAACGACCTGCGGCTGCTGTCTTCGGGGCCGCGCGCGGGCTTCAACGAAATCAACCTGCCCGCCAAACAGGCCGGATCGTCGATCATGCCGGGCAAGGTGAACCCGGTGATCCCCGAAGTGGTCAATCAGGTCGCCTTCGAGGTGATCGGCAATGACATGACCATCACCATGGCGGCCGAGGGCGGGCAGCTTCAGCTCAATGCCTTTGAGCCGGTGATCGCCTACAGCCTGTTCCGCTCGATCAGCCATCTGTCCGCCGCCTGCAAGACGCTGGAGGAAAACTGCGTGCGCGGCATCACCGCCAACCGCGAGTTGCTGCGCGAGACGGTGGAGCGGTCGATTGGCCTTGTCACCGCGCTGAACCCCTATATCGGCTATGCCGCCGCGACCGAGGTCGCGATGGAGGCGCACCGCACCGGCAAGGGCGTCTATGAGCTGGTGCTGGAAAAGGGGCTGATGAGCCAGACCCGCCTCGACCGCATCCTGCGCCCCGAGGAACTGACCCGGCCGCAAAAGATTGTCGCCTGACAGGCGGGGGGAGGGGGCCGCAGCCGTTGCGGCCCCTTGCCATTTCAGACCTCGACGCTGACCGCGCCCAGGGGGTGCGAACAGCAGGCCAGGATATAGCCCTTGGCGATATCCTCGTCGGAAATGCCGCCGTTATGCACCATATGCACCTCGCCTTCGGTCTTTTTCACCTTGCAGGTGCCGCAAAGGCCAAAGGTGCAGCCCGAGGGGATGTTCAGCCCCGACCGTTTCGCCACGGCCAGCACCGTATCGGTTTCGGCGCAGGCGGTGGTCACGCCCGAGGCGGCGAAGGTCACGCTGGCCTTTGACGTGGCATCGGGCACCACATCGTCCAGCACCGGCGCCTCGGCCTCGGTCGCGACGGGGGCGCCAAAGCTTTCCTGATGATAGCGGCTCATGTCATAGCCAAGCGCGTTCAGCATGTCGCGCACCGCCTGCATGAACGGCTCCGGCCCGCAGCAGAACACCTCGCGTTCCAGATAATCCGGCGCCATCAGGCCCAGCATGATCTGGTTGAGCCGCCCGCTGAACCCGTGCCAGACGCGGAAGGGATCGGGCTCCTTCACGGTAAAGCGCAGCTGCAAGCCGGGCACGCGATTGGCGAATTGCTCCAGCCGTTCGCGGAAGATGATCTCGGAGGGGCGCTTGGCAGCATGGACAAAGACGATGTCGGGCATCTCGCCCGAATCCCAGGCCCAGGTCGTCATCGCCATCATCGGGGTGATGCCCGACCCTGCCGAGATGAACAGGTATTTCCGCGCCGGGTGCTTGTGAAAGCTGAAGATGCCGTTGGGGCCATAGGCGCGGATCTTCATCCCCGGTTTCAGATGGTCCAGCATCCAGCGCGTGCCGATGCTGTCCGCCTGTGCCTTGGCCGTGATGGAGATTGACAAGGGCCGCGACGGGCTGGAGGAAATCGTATAGGTGCGCTGCACATTGCCGCCGGGCACCGGCAGATCCAGCGTGACGAACTGCCCCGGCTGATAGTCGAACCACGCGCCCGAAGGCGCGCGGAAGGTGAAGGTTGCCGTGTCGCTGGTTTCCGGCACGATCATGGCGCATTCCAGCAATTCGCTGTCCTGCCACGGCTCGGCCGACCAATTGGCGCGATACTTGCCCATGCCGGTCACTCCGCCGCGACGGAAGCGGGCGACAGCCGCTCGGTCATGGTGCCGCAATACCAGTCAACGAACTGGATCACGCCCTCTTCCTGGATCGTCGAATAGGGGCCGGGCTCATATGCGGGCGACAGGATGCCGGCCTGATTTTCCTCGACCACCTGGCGGTCTTCGTCATTGGTGTTCATCCAGACTTCGGTCAGGTTTTGCAGATCGTAATCCACCCCTTCCACCGCATCCTCGGGCACTAGCCATTTCGTCGTCACTTCGGTCTCCGTCGGGCTGATCGGCAGAATGCGGAAGACGATCGCGTGATCGGGCAGGAAGTGGTTCCAGGTGTTCGGATAGTGGAAGAACAGCAGGCTGCCGGCATCGCTGAATGGCATCGTGCCCATGCGTCGCGCCACGGCGGCCTTGGTGGACATCGTATAGCTTTCGGCATTGTTCAGCAGCGGAATGCGCGCAAGCCGCCACTGCATCCGCGGATGGTTCACGAAACGCGAGGGCAGGCCCGCCGCCTCGCAGCGCTTCCAATGCGCGAGAATGTCGGGGCTGGCCGAATCCGGGCCTTCCATCGCGGTCATGCGCGGGTTGTCGGAATAGGTCCGGCACAGCGAGGGGTGCGAGCCGCCGCAGTGATAGCATTCGCGGTTGTTTTCGATAACCAGCTTCCAGTTGCCCTTTTCGACGATGGTCGAGCTGTGGGCGACCTTGGCATTCTTCAGCCCCGAAGGGGCGAGATAGGGCATCATCACCTTGGCCAGATCGGCGATCGGCGGCGGCACCTCGGCCAGGCAGACAAAGACCATGCCGCCCAGATCGACGCAATGCACCTTTTTCAGCCCATGCTCCGCAGGGTCGAACCCCTCTTGCATGTCGCGCGCATAAAGCAGCTTGCCATCCAGATCATAGGTCCACTGGTGATAGGGGCAGACCAGTTTCGGGCTGCTGCCGGTGGGTTTCGCACAAAGCCGCTGGCCGCGATGGCGGCAGACATTGTGGAAGGCGCGGATCATGCCGTCATTGCCGCGCGTGATCACCACCGGATAGGCGCCGATCTGAAGCGTGGCAAAGGCGCCGGGCTTGGGCAATTCGCAGGCGGGGATGGCGAACAGCCATTCCCGATAGAAAATATGTTGCAGATCATGGGCATAGACGCCCGGATCGCAATAAAGCGCCTGATCGAGCGCATAATTCGGACGGCGCGCGCCAAGGCGCGCCAGCATGTCGGACTGGCTGAGCATCATATCCTCGCTGACCCGCGCCTCCCCGCGCAGGCGTTTCCTGTTGGCACGGGCGCTGCGGTCCCTGGGCCGCAATTCCCGCATAGCGTGCAAGGCTGGTATCCGGGCTGGGGAAGCGACGCTTGCGACCGGCCCGGGATGCACCTCCCGGGGGTCTGCACGCGGTCTTCCGTCACCGATGCGGGGGCAGCGCCGGGGTTGCACCGGCTTCCCAATTCTCCGCGAGGCGGCACCTTGCAAGCTGACGCTACGGCAAAAACGACATGCCGCATGGGCGAATTGCGACATGCGGCGCTGCAATTGCGGACGGCGCGCGGGATCAGCCGGGGGCGGAGGCGGTGGTGGCGGGAAAGCGGCGCGACAGATGCGGCGAGCCGGCCCAGCCAAAGCGCCAGGGCAGGTCGGCCGCGCGGGTGATTCCGATGCGTGTCCCGGTCAGGACTGCCGGTGTCTCGCCCGGCGAAAGGCAGAGGTCGGGCTGGTCAAAGCGCAGGCCGTCCAAGGCGCGGGTCACGCCAAGCGCCTGTCCCAGCCGCCCTGGCCCGCGGGCCAGCAACGCCGGCCGATCGGCGCCGCGCCGCGCGGCCATCAGGTCAAGGCCCAGTTGCGGGTCCAGCGCGCGAAACAGCACGGCCTCACCGCGCCGGCAGACCACGTTCAGGCACCAATGCACCCCGTAGGAGCGATAGACATAGGCATGCCCCGGCGGGCCGAACATCGCCGCATTGCGCGCTGTGGGGCCACGAAAGCTGTGTGAGGCGGGGTCGTTGGCGCCGTAAGCCTCGGTTTCGGTGATCAGGCCGGCGGTGGCGCCGATCCGCAGCCAGGCACCGATCAGATCGGGGGCGACCTCGGGCGCGGGACGGTCGAAAAAGATGGCGGGAAAGGGCGTGCGGTCAGAGCAGCGCAAGGCCGAGCATCAGCCACATCCCCGATCCGAGCGAGATGGAGGGCAATATCCACCAGCCCCGTGCCGCCTCAGCCCCGATACAGGGCCGTCTTCCCGAAATTCCCGTCCGCATCCGCTGCCTCGATCTGCTGATAGCTCGCCCCTTATGCGTGCCTGCCTTGCCGGTATTGTTTCCGAAATGTGAACGCAGGAACGACACCGCGTCAACCTTCAGGTTGAACGCAAAAGGTTGAGAAAGCGTTAATCCGCCAAGTTGGCCAGCCCGCGCGCCGCATGCGACAAGCCGGGGACCAGCGGAAACAGCGCGGCCTGCACCGAATGATAGATGTCGGGCTTGCCGTGGAACTGGGTCGCGGCGGGGCGGCCGGCGGCATCCAGTTCGGGGAACCAGCCGCCGCGCGCATGGTCGATCAGACGGGCATCGGCAAAGGTCCAGAGCCGGCGATACCAGACCTCATCCGCGGGGCGCGGCGCCAGCTTGATCAGCGCGGCAATGGCGCCGATTGCCTCGGTCACCGGCCACCAATAGCGGTTCGCCACATCGACCCGCCCGTCGAAATGCAGCGTATAGGCAAAGCCGCCCTCGGGCAGCCAGGCCTGCAAGGCGGTGTCGATCAGCGCCCGCGCCCGGTCGGGCGTGCCATCCTCGGGTCGCCCGGCCAGATCCCACCATTGCAGCGCAAGTCGGCCAAATTCAAAGGAATGTCCCGGTGTCGTGCCCGCCGGGCGGAACATCGGATTGCCGGCATAGGCGCGATCCGGGGTCCAGTCGGCATGGTAATGTTCGGGGATGCGCCAGCCCTCGGCCGGGGCCATGCGGCCCAGAAAGAAATCCAGGATGCGCCCCGCGCGGTCAAGAAACACCGCCTCGCCCGTCGCCTCATGCGCGGTCAGCAGCGCCTCGGTCGCGTGCATGTTGGCATTCATCCCGCGATAGGTGGAAAACGGCGTCCAGTCGCGGTTGAACTCATCGGCGAACAGGCCCGGCCCTTCCTCCCAGAACCGTTCGTCCAGCACCGCCCAGACATCGCCGATCAGCCGGTCGGCGTCGGGATGGCCCGCCAGCTTGGCCGAAGCCCCGGCCAGCAGCACGAAGACATGCCCATAGGCCAGCTTGCGCCCGTCGGCGACCTTGCGCCCCTCGGTGCCCCAGACATAGCCGCCATGGCGCGAATCACGGTGATGCGACCACAGATATTCCATGCCCTGATCGACGATCTCACCCGCCCCGGCCACGCCCGCCGCCACCCCAAGCGCATAGGAATGCACCAGCCGCGTGGTGGTATGCAGCTCTTGCAGCGCGTCGGGCAGCGGGGCGCCGTCATGGCCCAGCACATGAAAACCCGGGGCCGCGCGTGGATAGCGCCGGGGGCTGGCGGCAAAGAACGCGAATTGCCGCGCGGCCTCGGCGCGCAGAAAGTTGCGATGCGCCGGATGGTCGCGCCAATGGCCCGGGGCATCGGCAGGGCCAAGATGGGTATGCGGCATGGGGCACCTCCTGTGCAGAGTGTGGCGCAGCTTGGCGCCCCTCACAAGATGCGGCGACCCGCTCACGAAATCCGGAAGGGGGCTGTGCGGCGCGCCGGGCTGCACTATATCTGTCGCATGAACCGTCGTATCGCGCTTCTCGCCCCGCTCGTCTCGCTGGCCCTCGCCTTTCCCGCGCAGGCCGAGAAAATCTCGCTTGCCGCGATTTCCAAATATCTCAACAGCCTGACCACGGCCGAGGCGGAATTTACCCAGGTGAATGCCGATGGCTCCATCGCCACCGGGCGCATCTTCATCAAACGGCCCGGTCGCGTGCGGTTCGAATACGCGCCGCCCGACCGCAATCTGGTGCTGGCCTCGGGCGGGCAGGTCGCGATCTTTGACGGCAAATCCAACCAGCCGCCCGAACAATATCCGCTGAAACGCACGCCGCTGAACCTGATTCTGGCCGACAAGATCGACCTGACGCGCGCCAAGATGGTCGTCGGCCACCGCGAGAACGGCAACAAGACGGTCGTGCGCGCGCAGGATCCGCAGCATCCTGAATATGGCTCGATCGAGATGGTGTTCACCGCCAATCCGGTGGAGCTGCGGCAATGGATCATCACCGATGATGCCGGGTCGCAGACCACGATGATCCTGGGCGACATGACCAAGGGCCGCGACTACAAGCCCTCGACCTTTTCGATCGAGATCGCGACCCAGCGGCGCAAATAACGCCTACAGCCGCCCGCAGGCCGCCAGCTGCATCTGGTAGGTCTGCGAGCGCTGTCCCACACGATCTGCCACATCGACCAGCCAGGACTTTGCGTTATAGCTGCCATTGGCAAAGCCGGTCCGCCCTTCGTGATAGGCAAGATACTGGCTGCGGGCGTCGAATTTCGACACGCCCAGCCGTTGTTCGGTGCCATTCATGTACCAGCCCATGAAATCGGTCGCATCGGCGATCCGGTCACGGCGCGCGCTGCGATTGCCGGTTTCGCGCTGATATTCCTCCCAGGTGCCATCAAGCGCCTGACTATAGCCATAGGCCGTGCTTTGTCGCCCCATCGGGATGATGCCCAGCACGAAACGGTGCGGCGTTTTGGCATTGCCGACGAATTTGCTTTCCTGATGGATGGTGGCCATCTGCACATGGATCGGAATGCCCCAGCGGCGTTCGGTCGCCTGCATGGCACGGTAATATTCCGGCCGCTCGCGCAGCAGGGCGCAAGCGTCATCCAGATTGCGGGGCGCCGAAAACTTGCCACCGCCCCCGCAGGAGGCCAGCAACAACAATAGGATCGACGCACGGAGAAGTCTGCTCATCTGCCCCTCGCGTGTCTTGTTATTGCCCACAAGGATAAGGCAATTCCGCGGGCGAGTGAATGGGGCGCGACCGGCTGCCGCATCAGAAATCCGCGAGGCGGGGCCGCAATTCCGCCGCCTTTGTCTGATTCGGGCCGACAGACTGTTTCCTGCGAATCACCCCTCGGCTGATGGACGGCACAGCCCAAAAGGATTACTAATCTGTTGGGGGACTGTCAGATGTTGAAAACACAAGCCAAATATCATCTTGGTCAGGTGCTCAGGCATCGCAAGCACACCTTTCGGGGCGTGGTCTTCGACGTGGATGCGATGTTCTCCAATACCGAGGAATGGTATGCCGCCATCCCCGAGGAAAGCCGCCCCGACCGTGACCAGCCCTTCTATCACCTGCTGGCCGAAAACGATCAGAGCTTTTACGTCGCCTATGTCTCGGAACAGAATCTGATCCCGGATGACACGGGCGAACCAGTCGATCACCCCGATCTGGGCGATCTGTTCGGCGATTTCGAGGATGGGCGCTATCCGTTGCAGTTCAACCTGAACTGATCGGTCACATCCCCAGGGCGCAGCCATCCTTGCGCGGGTCCGACGCGGCCTCCAGCACGCCTGACGGATGGATCACGATCGCCTGCGCGCCGCCCAGCGGTTCGTCGGCCGGCTGCACCCTGTGGCCCATGGCATGCAGCGCGTTCAGCATCGGGGGGGCATAGCCGCGCTCCAGCTTGAGACCTTCGGGCCCGGCAAAGCAGCGTGGCGCGTCGATCGCGCTTTGCAGGTCCATGCCGTAATCCTCCAGATTGGTGATCAGCCGGGCATGGCCGCAGGGCTGATAGGCGCCGCCCATCACGCCAAAGGGCATGACCACCCGCCCGTCCTGCGCCATCATGCCGGGGATGATCGTGTGCATCGGGCGCTTGCCGCCGGCCGCCTCGTTCGGATGTCCCGGGGTCAGGCTGAACCCGGCGCCGCGATTCTGGAAGATGATGCCGAACTTGCGCGAGGCAAGGCCCGAACCGAAGCCCCAGAAGATCGAATAGATCAGCGACACCGCCATGCGATCACGATCGACCACGGTGATATAGACGGTGTCCTTGTGGACGGCCTCGGTCAGCGAGGCAGGGTCGGGCATCGCGCGGTGCGGGTCGATCAGCGCGGCCAGTCGTGCGGCGGTTTCCGGCGCCAGCATGTGATCGAGCCGCGCGGTCGGATCGGCGATGAAGCGGTTGCGCGCGTCATAGGCCAGTTTCGCGGCCTCGGCCTCCAGATGGGCGCGCGGGGCGCCAAAGGGGTCGAGCGCGGCCAGATCGAACTGCCGCAGGATGTTGAGCATCAGCAGCGCCGTCGCGCCTTGGCCGTTCGGCGGGTGTTCCAGCACATCCACCCGGCGATAGCGGGCGGTGATCGGGTCGGTCCAGTCGGCCTGCACGGCGGCGAGGTCGGCATGGCTGTGCCCGCCGCCCAGGGCGTTGAGCGAGGCGATGATGTCCTCGGCCACCTCGCCCTCATAAAACCCGGCGCGACCCGCGCGGGCAACCCGGCGCAGCACTTCGGCCTGGCCCGGGGCGCGGAAGACCTGCCCTGTCTGCGGCGCTGCGCCGGCCAGCAGGTAATGCGCCCGGGCATCGCCTTGCAGCACCGACGCATCCTCGGCCCAGTCGCGCGCCACGCGCGGCGCCACCGGCACGCCCTCCTCGGCGTAGTGAATGGCGGGGGCCAGCACATCGGCCAGCGGCAGGCGACCCTGCGCCGCATGCAGGCGCAGAAAGGCATCCATCGCGCCGGGCAGGGTGACCGTCTCGATGCCGTGGATCGGCATTTTCGCATGACCCGCCGCCCGCAGCGCCGCGGCATCCAGCGTGGCCGGCGCGCGGCCCGACCCGTTCAGGCCGATCACCCGCTCCTCGCCCGCGGGTTTCAGTAACACAAAGCAATCGCCGCCGATGCCGGTCATCTGCGGCTCGCAGATCCCCAGCAGCACGGCGCCCGCGATGGCGGCATCCGCCGCCGTGCCGCCTTGCGCCAGAATGTCGAGCGCCACCTTCGCCGCCAGCGGGTGCGAGGTCGCACAGGCCGCATTGCTGGCAAAGACCGCCGACCGGCCCGGCATCTGGAAATCGCGCATCGCAGTCCTCCCCTGTCTGGGGCCAGACTAAGCATGCGGAGGGGCGGGGGGAAGTGCCTCGGCGCCACGATCTGGGTGGGGGCATTGCTCGCGGCGCCGAGGGAAGCTTTATGCAGCTACAGGGACAGACTGCCGTAACGGCAAGGCGGTATTGCGAAGCCATCAAGGCATTTTCAGGGCGATGTTGCGCTTGCGCGAACAACCCGGGCCATCAGTCCTTGTCCGTTTCCGGAATGGAAAAGGTCACCACATTGCTGCCGCCGACGCGCGCATAGCTCAAGTCTCGGGTCAGACAGCGGATCAGATGCCAGCCGAATCCCCCTTCGGGCAGGTCATCGGGCAGGCGCGGGGCCAATTGCCCGGCGGGCAGCGCGCCGCCCGGCATGGCCTGCCCCCAATCCTGCACCCGGCATTGCAGCCCACCCGGCCGCGCCCCCAGCTCCAGCAGGATCGTGCCCTGCCCCTGCGCATAGGCATGTTCGACGATATTGTTCAGCACCTCTGCCAGCACGAGTTCCAGATCCCCCCGGCGATGTGGTGCCAGCCCGGTGGCCAGCCGATGCCCCAGCACCTGCGACAGCGCCGCGCGCACGGCGAGGGGGGTGCTGTCGATTTCCAGTCGCAGATCCGGCTGTGGCATGGTGAACCCGCCTGACCCGAAGTCAGCCCGCATCGCGCAGATCATCGGGCGCCGCCGGGTGAATGACAAAGACCGAATCCATGCGCGTCAGCCGCAGCACCTTTTCCACATTGGCGGTCAGCGCCGCCAGTTCCAGCTTGCGATCCGGCCCCAGCAGCTTCATCACGCCGACGACGGCGCCCAGCCCCGAACTGTCGAGGAAACCGACCTGCGACATGTCGAGCATGACACGCCCCTGTGCCGGAGCGATCAGTTCGCGCATGCGATCCTTGAACTGGATGGCCCCGGCGGCGTCGATACGATCCTGCCCGACCCGAACCAGCAACAGGCCCGGCAATTGCGTGGCGATAAGTTCCATCCGCGACTCCTTCCTTCTGACTCCTTTGCAGGCTAAGCGCCGTTCGTTAGCATTCGGTAACCGGCGCAATGAAAGGACAGCGGCATGGCGGTGGATTACAATGACCTTGGCGCCCGGATCGACGCGCTGTGCCATGGCGAAACCGATACGGTCGCGCTGATGGCAACGGTGGTGTGCGAGCTGCATCACGGCCACCCCCTGTCGGACTGGACCGGATTTTACCGCGTGACCGGGCCGGAAACCCTCAAGATCGGGCCCTATCAGGGCGGGCATGGCTGTCTGGTGATTCCCTTCGCGCGCGGGGTCTGTGGGGCGGCGGCGCGCACCGGCCAGACCCAGATCGTGCCGGATGTGGAGGCCTTTGCGGATCACATCGCCTGTTCCTCCTCGACCCGGTCGGAACTGGTCTTGCCGGTGTGGAACGGGGCAGGGCGGCTTTTGGGGGTGCTCGATCTCGACAGCGATACCGAGGCCGCCTTTACCGAAACCGATGCCCGCGCATTGGAGGCCATTCTGGCCCGGGTGTTCCATGACGCGGCCTGAAACCCATCGCGGCGCCTGCCTCTGTGGCGGGGTGGTGTTCGAGGTCGATGCCCCCCTGCGCCCGGTGACCACCTGCCATTGCACGCAATGCCGCAAGCAATCGGGGCATTTCTGGGCGGCGACCTCGGTGCCGCATGACCGTTTTCGCCTGATCCGCGACACGGGCCTGCGGTGGTTCCACGCCTCGGACAGCGCGCGGCGCGGCCATTGCGGGCAGTGCGGCGCCTTTCTGTTCTGGGAACCGGCGGGCGAGGCGCGGATCTCGTTCGCGGCAGGCGCGCTGGAGGGCACAACCGGCCTGACCATCGCCGAACGCTGGTTCACCGAGGATGGCGGCGATTACGACCCCGAGGCCAATGCCCCCCCGCAAGGCCTGCCCGAACGGCTGCCGGCCAGTTGCCTTTGCGGCGATTGCCGCTTTGACCTGCCCGCCCCGGCCGGCCCGGTGACCGCCTGCCATTGCCTGCAATGCCGCGTTCTGTCAGGCCATTTCAGCGCCAGTTTCGACGCCGATCCCAACAGCCTGCGCTGGCAGTCCCGCCTGTCGGAACGTGTGTTCACCACCCCCGGCGGCGCCTCGCGCGGCTTTTGCGCGACCTGCGGCAGCAAGCTGTGGTTCCGCGCCGCCGATGGCCGCTTTTCGGTCGAGGCGGGCGTGGTGGACGGGCCGACAGGCGGGCGGCTGGCGCGGCATATCCATGTGGCGTCGATGGGCGATTATTACACGATCGGCGACGGATTGCCGCAGCACGCCAAAGATGCGTCCGACGCATGACTTTTCGTGCCGCTTGTGGCAGGACCGGGGAAAGGTGGAGGAACAGGTGGCGCTCAGTTTCCGGCAGACCGAAATTCTTGCACTGGCCCGCAGCGAGGGCCGGGTGGTGGTGGAGAGCCTGGCCGAACGCTTTGGCGTGACGCTTCAGACCATCCGGCGCGACCTGACCGAATTGTCCGATGCCGGCCTGCTGGACCGCGTGCATGGCGGCGCGATCCTGCGCAGCGGGGTCAGCAATATCGGCTATGAGGAACGCCGCAGCCTGCATGACGCGGCCAAGGCGGCCATTGGCCGGGCCTGCGCGCGCGAAATTCCCGACAATTGCTCGATGATCCTCAATATCGGCACCACGACCGAGGCGGTCGCGCGCGAACTGGTGCAGCATCGCCAGATCACGGTCGTCACCAACAACATGAATGTCGCCAATATCCTGGTCGCCAACCCCTCTTGCGACATCATGGTGGCGGGCGGCGCGCTGCGCCGGGCGGATGGCGGTCTGGTGGGCGATCTGGCCAGCCAGTTCATGCAGCAATTCAAGGTCGATTTCGGGGTGATCGGGATTTCGGCCATCGACCAGGATGGCGACCTGCTGGATTACGACCTCAGCGAGGTGCGGGTGTCCGAAACCATCATCCGGCAGTCGCGGCAGGTGTTTCTGGTGGCGGATGCGTCAAAGTTCAGCCGGGGCGCGCCGGTGCGGTTGGGCAATCTGGCCGGGATCGACGCGATCTTTACCGATGCGCCGCTGCCGCCCGCGCTGATGAAGCTCTGCGCCGAGGCCGGAACGGCGGTGCATGTCGCCGATCCCGCCGCCTAACCCAGCGGGCGCGAGGGCACCCAGGCATAACCCTCGGGCGACAGTATCACCGCCTCGCGCAGGCCATGGCCGGCCTTGTCGGTCGGCGGATGCAGGATCGTCGCATCCGGATGCGCCGCCGCGCGGGCACAGGCGGCATCGGGGTCGCAATCGTAAAGCCGCAATTCCAGCCCCGCGCCGCGCGGTCTCGCCTCGGGCAGCAGGCCATGCAGCGGATGGGTGGCAAAGGCGATATCGCCATGCAGCTGGAACAGATCGCCCCCCAGCGTCATGATCGCAAAGGCATCCGAGACCCGATGCGCCGCCATGCCGAAGACATCGGTCAGGAAGGCCGCCTCGCGCCGCAGGTCGCGGCATAGCAGGTTCAGGCCAAGCCCGCGCAGACCCTGACCGAAATCCCGCGCCGATATCGTGTCGTAATCCATCGCGGCGCCCCTGCGGTTGTTCCGGCCCAGGATGGCGCGGGGCGGCGCCGGGCGCAAATGACAAGGCTTGATCTTTCGCCCCACGCCCCGGAATGTCGCCCGATCGCAGGAGCCGCCCATGACCGATATTCTGACGCTGATCCCCTTGCCCGAACTGCTGGCCTTTCTGGCCGCCGGTATCGTGCTGAACCTGACGCCGGGCGCGGATGTGATGTTCGCCACCGCATCCGGCCTGCAAGGCGGGCCGCGGGCCGGGGCGGTCGCGGGGCTGGGGGTCGGGCTGGGCGGGTTCTTCCATGTCACGCTGGCGGTTCTGGGGGTGAGTGCGCTCCTGGCCGCGCATCCGTCGGCGCTGGTCGCGCTGAAATGGGCGGGCGCGGCCTATCTGGCCTATCTCGCCGTCAAGAGCTGGCGCGCGGGCGACGCGGCGCCCCGACAGGGCGAGGGGCGGGCCGCGCGTGCCTTGTGGCGCGGCTTTGTCACCAATGCGCTGAACCCCAAGGTCGCGCTGTTCGTGCTGGCGTTTCTGCCGCAATTCACCGATCCGGCGCGCGGGCCGGTCTGGCAGCAGATCCTGATCCTGGGTCTGGTGTTTACCTTGACCGGCACCGCGATTACATCCGGCTATGGCCTGGTCGCCGGTCTGGCGGGGCAGGCGCTCGGGCGGCGCATGGGGGCGCTGAACAAGGTGGCGGCGGTGCTGTTCGGGGCATTGGCCGTGCGGCTGGTATGGGAATAGGCATGGCACGGATCACGCTGCTGGATGGCGGCATGGGGCAGGAACTGGTGGCGCGGTCGGGCGATGCGCCGACGCCGCTCTGGGCGACACGGGTGATGCTGGATCATCCCGGCCTCGTGCGGGCGATCCATGACGATTACTTTGCCGCCGGGGCGACCATCGCCACCACCAATACCTATGCGATCCATCATGACCGGCTGGAGCGTTTCGGGCTGGATGACCAGTTCACCGCGCTGCACAGGGCGGCGCTGACCGCCGCGACCGAGGCGCGCGCCGCGCATGGCCACGGTCGCATCGCCGGTTCCATCGGGCCGCTGGTCGCCACCTATCGCGACGATGTGGTCCTGCCGGTGGATGAGGCCGCCCCAAAGGTGGCCGAGGTCGCGCGCCTGCTGGCGCCGCAGGTCGATTTCATCCTGCTGGAGACACTGGTCAGCCTGACCCAGATCGAAGGCGCGCTGAAGGGCGCCGTGCAGGCGGGCAAGCCGGTCTGGCTGTCGGTCTCGGTCCATGACCGGCAGGGCGAGCGGCTCCGCTCGGGCGAGGCATTGGCGGATCTGGCGCCGCTGGTGGCCGCCTGGCGCCCGGCCTCGATGCTAGCGAATTGTTCGGTGCCCGAGGCGATGGCCGATGCGCTTGCGGTGCTGGGCACGTTCGGTCTGCCCTTCGGCGCCTATGCCAATGGCTTTACCCATATTTCCGACGGGTTCCTTGAAGACGCGCCGACGGTGGCGGAACTGACGCATCGCCACGACCTGACGCCCGAAAAATATGCCGATTTCGCGATGGGTTGGGTGGCGCAGGGGGCGACCATCGTCGGCGGCTGCTGCGATGTCGGCCCCGCCCATATCGCGGAACTTGCGCGCCGGTTGCGCGCCGCCGGGCACGAGATCGTCTGATGCCGCCCTATGAATACAACCCGCCCGATGTGCCGCTGTCGATCCTGCATCACGACAGCGCGCTCTTGATCGTGGACAAGCCGGCCGGGCTGCTCTCGGTGCCGGGCAAGGATCCGGGCAAGGAAGATTGCCTGATCGACCGCCTGCGCCGAGTCTTCCCCGAGGTGCTGCTGGTGCATCGGCTGGATTGCGATACCTCGGGCGTGATGGTCTTCGCGCTGAACAAGGCGGCGCAGGGCAATCTGGGCCAGCAATTCGAGAAACGGCAGACAAAAAAGGTCTATCTCGCGCGGCTCTGGGGGCATCTGGAGCCGAAGGAGGGCCGGGTTGACCTGCCCTTGTGCGTCGATTGGCCGAACCGTCCGCGCCAGCATGTGAACCATGAACAGGGCAAGCCCGCCATCACCGATTGGCGGGTGCAGCGCCATGATGGCAAGACGACCCGCGTGCGGCTGATGCCGCTGACCGGGCGCAGCCATCAATTGCGGGTGCATATGCTGGAACTGGGTCACCCGATCCTGGGTGACCCGATCTATGCCACGGGCGAGGCGCTGGACTATCCGCGCATGATGCTGCACGCCGAAAGCCTTCGCCTGCGCCACCCCGAAACCGGCAAGACCCAGACCTTCAGCGCGCCCGTGCCGTTCTGAGCGCTATTTGCGCAGCTTCATCGCCAGGATCAGCCCGCCGGCAAAGGCGGTCATGAGCGACAGGCCCGGCGCCTTGGCCACCGCGCGCGGCACGGCGGCCATCGCCTGCGCGGCCTCGGTTTCCAGCCCGGCCAGCGGGGTGGTCAGCGCGGGTTGCGGGCGGTGGCGGGCGCTTGCCCAGACGATCAGCGCGATGACCAGGAACACCCCGCCAAACAGCAGCGCGGTGAGGATCGCGCCCAGATGCGGCAAGACCGCCAGAAAGGCCGCGCCGACCAGAAACCCCGCGCCGATCAGCGCCAGCAGCCCCGCCAGCGCGGTCAATGCCGCCCGCCGCGCGAAATTCTGCGCGCTGCGCGCGGCCTGACCGCTGGCCAGACCCAGAAGCAGGGTCCACATCAGCGCCGCCCGAACAGAAGGCCGAAGACCAGCCCGGCGCCGGCGGCGATGCCGATCGCGGTCATCGGGTTTTCCCGCACATAGGCGCGGGCTTCCTCCACGGTCTGCCCGGCCTGATCCGACATGCCGGCCATCGCCGCCTCGCCCTTGGCGCGCAGCTTTTCCGCCTCGGCCCCGGCCATTTCGGCAAAGGCCGCCCCGCGGCTGGCGACCACCGATTTCACGGTTTCGGCCATGGCGGCGAGATCGGCGCGCAGCGCAGAGATCTGCGCCTCCAGCCGGGCCTTTTCCTCGGTGTCGAGGATCTTGTCTTCAGCGGTGCGTTGGGTCTGGGCCATGTGGGTCATCCTTTCATCTGTCTGCTGCGCGGGCCGCGGTGGTGCGACGCTTGCGCGGGCGCCCCGTGCCGGGTCCGCTGGTTGCGGGCAACGGCCGGGGCTCTGTATCAACAAGCGCTTCGGCCAGCGCCGGTTCCAATCCGTCCACCACAAAATCGGCGCCGATCGCCTCGGCCTCGCGGTGTTTGGCCTCATTCGGCGGGGCGGCCACGGGGGCGGCGCCATTGCCCTCGTCGCCCGGCAGCGCCGGCATCCGCCACAGCACCACGCCGACCCGCAGATGCGGCCAGCCGCGCTTGAGCCGCCGCAGATGCAACAGCGACAGCCGCGCCGGCGCCGGGTCCAGGAAGTTCAGGATCACCACCTGCGCCGAGGCGAGATCCAAGCCCGACAGCCGCGACGGCGCGAGGTCGTCATGCCCGTGGGCCGTGGTCTCGGCCCCTTCGGCCGCCAGGGCCTGCGCCAGCATCGCCGCCGCCACATCGTCCAGATCGCTGCGCCCGCCCAGGCACAGCACCCGCCGCCCCGCGCCGGGCAAGGGGCCTTCGGCATCGCTGCGGCTTTCCTCCAGCTCGTCGCCCACCACGGTTTGCAGATCCGACACCATGGCCAGCGCGGTGGCCGCCACGCGGCTTTCCTGCGCGCTGGTCAACACGCCGCGCGACCAGTCGTTCTGCGCCAGCAACAGCGCCGGCAGCGCGGTGTCGCGATAGTAATCGGCCAGCCATTCCTCCTCCAGCGCGTCTTCGGCGCGATAGGTGCTTTCGATGGAATCGCCCGCCAGCCAGCGCTGATACAGCCGCGCATGCGGCGCCAGCACGGGTTCGTCGCCGAACAGGATGTCGAACAGTTCGAATTGCGGCAGGTGCCTGCCCAGCACCACAAGGCAGACCGTCAGCGGCGTGGACAGAACCAAGCCCAGCGGCCCCCAGATCCAGGTCCAGAAGATCGCGCTGATGATGATGGCCAGCGGCGAAACCCCGGTGCGCGACCCATAAAGCCAGGGTTCGATCACGTTGGAGGTGGCCAGTTCCACCAGAATGAACAGGGCCGCCGTCCACAGCACGGCCGACCATTCCGGGCTGACCGCAAAGGCCAGGAACAGCGGAAAGGCCGCCGACAGGATCGACCCGATATAGGGCACAAAGCGCAGGACCAGCGTGAGCAACCCCCAAAGCGGCGCATTGGGCACCCCGATCAGCCATAGGCCCAGACCGATCGGCACCGCATAGATCACGTTGACCAGCAGCTGAATCAGCAGATAGCGCCCGACGCGGCTGCCCGCATCCTCCAGCACCTGTGTCGTGCGGTGCAGGTCGTTCGACCCGATCAGCCGGATGAAACGGTCGCGCAGCTCCTCGCGCTCCAGCAGCATGAAGATCACCACCACCACGACCAGGCCGGCGGTAGCGACCGGCTTGACGATGGGCAGGACAAGGTTGACCAGCGTGTCGGTGGGGCTTTGGCGCTCGATCACCTCGACCTGCATCGGGCCGGCCCCGGCGCGCGGCGGCGGGTCGCCGGTGGTGGCGCCGGGCAGGGCATCGCTGATTTCGGCATTGATCGTGCCGGCCATGTCGGCCAGCCGCCGCACGATGCGATTGCCCGATCCCTCGTCCTTCAGCGCCTCCAGTTTGACCAGGATGTTTTCCTGAAATCCCGGCAGATCGCGGGCCAGCGATGAAAGCTGGCTGGCCACCACGACCGAAAACACCGCGATGGCGGAAAAGGCCAGAAAGGCCACGATCAGCACCGAGGCCGTCAGCGGCACGCCGCGCTTGCGGAAACGGGTGACGGCGGGCGACAGGGCAAAGGCCAGTAGCACCGCGATGGACAGAGGCAGGAACACCTCTTGCCCCAGATGCAGCACCGCCGCGACCCCGACGATCACCGCCAGATGCGACAGGGTCATGCGGCGGGCCTGCGGTGCCTCGGCGGGGGGCTCTGTCGCGGCGGCGTTTCTCAGGGGCATTGCCGCATTCTCCTTCGTGCCGGCCGCGGGGCCAAGGTTTGCCCAAGGTTTGCCCAAGGTTTGCACGGAAAGGGCGGGCTCTGTCACGCGCAATTCCGCACGAGCGCAACCCGCGGCCGGGGCAATGGTTCCCGGCCGCGAGGCGCGGGCGTCAGGCGCCGTAGGGCAGCCAGATCGTCTTGACCTGACAGGCGCGGCGCAGCCAGTCGCGACCCTGACCCTGCGCCGGGTCGAGCCAGTCGCGCAGGCGGCCCTGATCGGTCCAGACCGGCTTGAGGTTGCCGGCGCTGGCGGTCTCGACCATGCCGGCGCCTTCGGCGCTGCCGCAATACCAGAGCGCCGCCACATCGTCGTGATCGGCCAGCGTGCGGGCCAGTGCATCACGCTCGCCGGTCAAGAGGTTGACGACCCCCGCCGGCAGGTCCGAGGTTTCCAGCACCTGATAGAGCCGCGCCGCGATCAGCGGCTGGCTTTGGCTTGCCACCGCGACCACGCGGTTGCCCATGGCGATGGCGGGCAGGATCAGCGACATCAGGCCCAGAAGCGGCGCCTCGTCGGGCGCGATCAGGCCCATCGTGCCAAAGGCTTCGTTCACCGTCATCGTCACATGGCGGGTCTTGGTGGCGGTCACCGCGCCGTCGAACTTGTCGGCCTGCGCGGCATACCAGAAGGCGCGGCGGATCGTCGTCTCCACTTCGGCCGCCGGTTTGGGTGTGCCGGCGGCGGTCAGCGCGGCCACGAATTCGGCCTGACGCTGCGCCAGATTCTCGGCCAGGAAATACAGCACCTGCGCGCGGTTATGCGCGGTGACGCCGCCCCAGCCGCCAGCCTTGGCCGCGGCCTCGACCGCGTTGCGCACATCCTTGCGGTTGGCCAGCGCGGCCTGACCCAGAACCGCGCCGCCCTTGCCGGTGACGCTGTAGCTTTGCCCGCCATCGGCCCGGGCCTGCTTGCCGCCGATATAGAGCTTGGCCGTCACGTCGATCCCGTCGGGCTGGGCGCGGTCGGCCGGCGTCACGGCGGGCACGGGGGCGGGGGCAGGGCGGGGCTTGCCGGCCTTTTCCCAGGCCGGGGCCAGATATTCCAGCATCCCCGCGCGCCCGCCCTCGCGGCCAAAGCCGCTTTCGCGATAGCCGCCAAAGGGCGCGCCCGCGTCAAAGATATTGGTCGCGTTGATCCAGACCACCCCGGCCTTGACCTGCGCCGCCACCTCGATCGCGCGGTTGATGTTTTCCGACCAGACCGAGGCCGCCAGCCCATAGCGGCTGTCATTGGCCAGCGTCACCGCCTCATCCGGGGTGCGGAAGGTCAGCGTGGTGGCGACGGGGCCGAAGATCTCGGTCTGGTTCACCGCATGGGCGGGGGCGGTGCCGGTGAAAAAGCCCGGCGCGCAGAAGGCGCCTTTGGCCGGCAACTGCCCCGGTGCGCGATGCAGCACCGCGCCCTCGGCCTCGCCCTGCGCCAGCAGCGCCTCGATCCGGGCGCGCTGGCGCTGCGACACGAGGGCGCCCACATCCATCGTCTTGTCCAGCGGATCGCCGACCCGCAGCGTTTCCATCCGCGCGGTCAGCTTGGCGAAAAAGCGCGGCGCCACGCCCTCTTGCACCAGAATGCGCGACCCGGCGCAGCAGACCTCGCCCTGGTTGAACCATATCGCATCCACCACGCCTTCCACCGCCGCATCCAGATCGGCATCCTCAAAGACGATGAAGGGCGATTTGCCGCCCAGTTCCAGCGACAGCTTCTTGCCCGATCCGGCGATCTGGCGGCGGATCGTGCGCCCCACCTCGGTCGAGCCGGTGAAGGCCAACTTGTCCACGCCCGGATGCCCGGCAATCGCGGCGCCGGTCGCCCCGTCGCCATTGACGATGTTCAACACGCCAGCGGGCAGGCCGATCTCGCGGCAGATCTCGGCAAAGGCATAGGCGGTCAGCGGCGTGAGGTCGGCGGGTTTCAGCACCACCGTATTGCCGGCGGCCAGTGCCGGCGCCACCTTCCAGGCCAGCATCAGCAGCGGGAAGTTCCACGGGATGATCTGGCCGCAGACGCCCACCGGCGCAAGGCCGGGCAATTCGGTCTCCAGCACCTCGGCCCAGCCGGCATGATGATAGAAATGCCGCGCCACCAGCGGGATGTCGATATCGCGCGTCTCGCGGATGGTCTTGCCATTGTCGAGCGTTTCCAGCACCGCCAGAAAGCGCTCGCGCTTTTGCACATGGCGCGCGATGGCATAGAGGAACCGCGCCCGTTCATGGCCGGGCAGGGCGGCCCATTTCGGTTGCGCCGCGCGGGCCGCGCGCATGGCCGCATCGACCTCGGCCCCGGTGCCAAGCGCCACGCGGCACAGCACGGCACCGGTGGCGGGGTTCAGCACCTCGGTCGTCGGGCCTTCGGGGGCGGTGAAGCGGCCATTGATGAAATGGCCCAGCACCGGGCGGTCGGCGATCCAGGCAGCGGCTTCGGCATGGGCTTCGGGGGCGGGGCCGTATTCCATGGTCTGCATGATGTCCTTGATGGCGGGCATGGTCTCGGTCTCCTCAGGCCAGGGCGTGCCGGTTGGCGGCCGAATAGCGGCCCGTCACATGATGTTCCAACTGCCGCTCGATATCGCCCAGCATGGACGAGGCACCGATGCGGAACAGATCGGGCATGCACCAGCGCGTGCCCATCTCCTCTTTCATCAGGATCAGCCAGTTCATCGCATCCTTGGCGGTCTTCAACCCGCCGGCGGGCTTGAAGCCCACCCATTGCCCGGTCCGGTCGCGAAAGTCGCGCAGCGCTCGCACCATGGTCAGCGAGACGGGCAGGGTGGCGTTCACCTCCTCCTTGCCGGTGGAGGTCTTGATGAAATCAGCCCCCGCCTGCATCGCCACCATGCTGGCCTTGTAGACATTGCTCAGCGTCTTAAGATCGCCGGTCGCAAGGATCGCCTTCATATGCGCCGCGCCACAGGCTTCGCGCATCTGGGCGATTTCGTCATACAGCGCGGCCCAGTTGCCGGTCAGCGCATGTTCGCGGGTGATGACGATGTCGATCTCGGCCGCGCCCATCTCCACCGCATAGCGGATCTCCGCCAGCCGCAGCGGCAGGGGCGTCAGCCCGGCGGGAAAGCCGGTGGCGACCGAGGCGACCGGGATGCCCGACCCGGCCAGCGCCTTGACCGCATGGGCCACCATGGTCGGATAGACGCAGACCGCGCCCACCGTCAGCCCCTCCAGCCCCAGGGCCTCGGCCAGGTCGGCGCGCAGCGGCTGGCGCGCCTTGGCGCAGAGGCGCTGCACCCGTCCGGCGGTATCGTCGCCCGCAAGCGTGGTCAGGTCGATGCAGGTGATGGCGCGGGCCAGCCAGGCCGCCTGCCAGTCCTTCTTGACCGTGCGCCGCCCCGGCAGGCTGGCCGCCCGGCGTTCGGCGGCCGAGGTATTGACCGAGACGGTCTCGAACCAGTCGGGGGTGAAGGGCGTGCCCGTCATGCGGGCAAAGCCTGTGGCTTCAGTCATCGCTTTCCTCCAGCAAGGCGCGTGCGGTCGCATCGTCGGTGACCAGCACGGTGACATATCCGGCCCTGAGCGCGGCACGCGCCACGGCCTGTTTCTCGGCCCCCGCGACCAGCGCGAGGGTATGGGGCTTGTCGCGCAGCCGGTCCAGCCGCAGCCCCAGCGTGCGCGCATCAAGGGCAGGGTCGGCAATCGCGCCATCGGCTGTCACGAAACGGCCCAGAATATCGCCCACGGCGCCGTGCGCGCGCAGCTGGGCCATGTCTGCGGCGGTCAGATAGCCCTGGGCATGCAGCACCGAATCCTCGGAGACGCCGCCCATGGAAAAGGCCAGCAGCGGCGCGGCCTCGGCCCGGGCTAGGGCGCGGGCGATCACCGGATCGGATTCCAGCGCGTCACGGGTGGCGGACTGGCCCAGAATGGCCGGCACCGGCAACAGCGTCGCCCGCCCGCCCGCGGCCTGCGCCACCGCCTCGGCCACGGCGGAACTGGCGGCGTCGGTCACCGTCAGGGCGGCGGCGCCGTTGACCAGCACCACCTCCAGCCCCGGCGCCCAGCCCTGCGGCAGGGCGCGGGCCAGCGCGGCCATGGTGCGGCCCCAGCTGACCCCCATCAGCGCCGGGCGCGGATGCAGCCCCGCCAGCCAGCGCGCGGCGGCCTGCGCCACGGCATCGTTCAGCAGACCCTGATCGCTGGCGCCGCCCATCGGCACCACGATAGCCTCGCGCAAGCCCCAGCGGGATTGTAGCGCCACCTCCAGCCCGGCGGCGCGGTTGGCGCGGGGCTGGATCTCGATCCGCACCACGCCTTCGGCCCGCGCCTCGGTCAGCAATTTGCCGACCTGCCATCGCGTCAGGCCCAGATCGGCGGCGATTTCGGCCTGGGTGCGGTTCAGCTCGTAATAGAGTTTTGCCACCTGAACCATCAGGTGATCGCGGCTTTCATCGGCCGGCAGGCGCGCGGCATAGCCGGGGTTGGGGGCGGGGTCGGGCAGGGTCATGCCTGCATATGTAGCATTAACCTGCAAATGCAGCAACCGAGTCGTGCCACCGACTGCCCGGCCCCGCGATACCCGCCGCAAAAAACCGTGAAGGCCCGTTCCGCCCCCGCGCCGCATCGCATATCCTGCGGAAATGGATATCGTTTTGCTCGTATCGGCGCTTGCGCTGCTGTTCGTCGTCATCGCCCTGGCCGAGCCGGTGGCGGAGCGTTTGCGCCTGCCTTATTCGGTGGTGCTGGCCGTGGTGGGGGCGGCGCTGGGCGCGGCCTCGGTCGGGCTTTCGACCGCCTGGGGCGACCAGCTGCCCGAAAGCGTCACCACGCTGCTCGCGCTGCCGATCAAATCAAGCGTCTTCCTCTATGTCTTTCTGCCGACGCTGATCTTTCAGGTGGCGCTGGGCCTCGATCTGCGGCGGATGCTGGATGACTGGGTGCCGATCCTTGTCATGGCGGTCTTGGCGGTGCTGGTGGCGACCGCCTTTGTCGGGCTGGCGCTGACGCCGTTCAGTTCCATGCCGGTGCTGGCCTGTTTCCTGCTCGGGGCGGTCGTCTCCACCACCGACCCTTCGGCGGTGGTCGGCATCTTTCGCAGCCTGGCCGCCCCGCAGCGTCTGGCAAGGATCGTGGAGGGCGAAAGCCTGCTGAACGACGCCGCCGCCATCGCGCTGTTCGGGTTCTTTCTGACCTTCGTCATGGCCGGCGTGCCGAACCCCACGCTGCGCGATGCCTTTATCGGCCTGCCCACCATCATCGCGACCGGCGTGCTGACCGGCTGGCTGATCGCGCGGGTGGCGCTGCGGGCGATGCGGCTGCTGGCGGCCTGGCCGCTGGCGCAATTGTCGCTGTCGATCGCGGTACCCTATGGCACCTATATCATCGCCGATACGCTGCTGGGCGCCTCGGGCGTGGTGGCGGTGGTGGTGGCGGGGATGACGCTGAACTGGGTCGGCCCCGGCCGGCTGGCCCCCGCCGTCTGGACCAACCTTCGCGAGACCTGGGATCTGCTGGCGCATTGGGCCGGGGCGCTGATCTTCGTCATGGCCTCGCTGCTGATCCCGCGGCTCTTGAGCGATGCGCGGCCCTGGGATTTCCTGCTGATCCTCGTGGTGATCCTGGCCGCCACGGCGGCGCGGGTGGTCATGCTCTGGGGCGTGCTGCCGATGCTGTCGGCGCTGAACCTCTCGCCGCAGGTGGAGCGGCCCTATCGCATCGCGATCCTCTGGGGGGGCTTGCGCGGTGCGGTCACGCTGGCCCTGGCGCTGGCCGTGACAGAAAACTGGCGTGTGCCCGCCGATATCCGGCGCGAACTGGGCATCCTGGCCACCGGCTTCACGCTCTATACGCTCTTCATCCAGGGCTCCAGCCTGCGTCGGGTCATCCGGGGGCTGGGGCTTGCGCGCCTCGCGCCGATCGACCTGGCGCTGTCGCGGCAGGTGGTCGCGGTCGCGCTGCAAACCGTGCGCGAGGAAGTGGCCGAAAGCGTGAAGGACCACGACCTGACCCATGACATCGTCCGGTCCGAGGCCAAGGGCTTTGCCGCGCGGCTGGATCAGGCGGTGGCGCTGGCCGATGCGGATGACGCGATCCGGCAAAAGGACCGCATCCCGCTGGGCCTGCTGGCCATGACCGGGCGCGAACGCGACATGGTGCTGGAGGCATTCCACGATCAGGAATTGTCACCCGAGGAGGCGGAGCGGATGCTCTCCGATACCGACCGCCTGCTGGAAGCCACGCGCAGCGGCGGGCGCGCGGGCTATCTGCGGGGCGCCCGGCGCGCGCTGCGCTTTGCCCGGGGCGAGCGGGTGGTGATCGAGCTGCACAACCGCCTGCGCATCTCGCGCCCGTTGGCGGCGCTGATCGCGCGGCGCTTCGAGATGCTGCTGAGCCAACGCCGGATCCTTGAGGAACTGCACCTTTACATCGACACCAAGATCCGCCGCATCCATGGCCGCCGCGTGGCAGAGCTGCTGCATCAGGTGCTGAAGACCCGGCAGGATGCCGGCGCGCTGGCGCTGGACGCGCTGCGGCTGCAATATCCCGGCTATGCCGAGGAGCTGGAGCGCCGCTTCATCCGCCGTCTCGCCCTGCGGCTGGAGGAACGTGAATATGACACGCTGCTGAAAGATGGGCTGATCGGGCGCGAATTGCACACCGCGCTGCGGCAATCGCTGGCCGGGCAGCGCAAGCGGCTGACCATCCGCCCGCGCCTCGATCTGGCGGTGCAGAAGACCGAAATGCTGCGCCAGTTGCCGGCCTTGGCCGGGCTGGATGCGGCGCAGTTGCGCATGGTGCAAAAGGGCATCGCCACGGTTTACGCGCAGCCCGGCGATGTGCTGATCCGCAAGGGCGACCCGGCGCGGCATGTGTTCTTCATCGCCTCGGGCGCGGTGGAGGTGGCCTTTGCCGGACAGTTGCAGCGGCTGGGCCGGGGCGAAATCTTCGGGCAACTGGGCATCCTGACCCGCCGCCCGCGCCGCGCGCAGGCGACCGCCATCACCCATTGCACGCTGCTCCGGCTGGATGAGGCACGCTTTCTCACGCTGTTGTCCAAGGATGACACGCTGCGACAGGCCGTCGAGGAAAGCACCCGCCGCCGCCGCTTGCTGGAGGGCGAGGCCGGCCCCGCCCCGCGCCCGCCGGCCGAGACGGGGACCGCAGCCTAGACCCGCCGACAGGGCGCTGCGGCGCTCAGACCTCCTCGACCATGACCACGCCCTGCATGGCCTTGATCGCCCCCTTGATCTGCGGGGTGACGGGGTAGGGGTCGGGCAGGGTCAGGTCGATCTCGCGGCCCTGATCGTCGGCCACGGTAAAGGTGATCTGGCCGCGCTGGCGCCCGGCCTCGATCCGCCCGAACAGCGCCGCGACCGAGGCCACCGCCTCGGCCCGGTCCAGATGGATGCGCAGGTTCGACCCGCCGGCCTCGGCCGCCACACTGTCGATGGGCGAGGCCGCGCGCGCCAGAAGCTTCAGCGTCTCGCCCTCCAGATTGGCCTCAACGGTGAGGACGACATTCTTGCCCGGCTCCAGGTGATCGCGGCATTGCTCCAGCGTGTCGGAAAACACCGTGACCTCGTAAAGCCCGGTCGGATCCGACAATTGCACAAAGGCGAAACGGTTGCCCTTGGCCGATTTGCGTTCCTGCCGGCTGCTGACCGAACCCGCCAGCTTGCCCGTCACCACGCCGCGCTGTTCGCAGGCGGCGGTCAGTTCGACCAGCGTCATCACGTTCTTGCGCTTGAGCGGCGCCATGTAATCGTCCAGCGGATGCCCCGAGAGGTAAAAGCCGATGGCCTGATGTTCATGCCCCAGCCGTTCGACCGGCAACCAGTCGTCGCGGTTGCGCAGCCGCGGTTCGGGGATGTCGGAGCCCCCCTCGCCGAACAGCGACACCTGATCCGAGGCCGCCGCATCATGCACCGCCGCCGAATAGGCCACCAGCGCATCCAGCCCCTCGAACACCCGGGCGCGGTTGCCGTCCAGCACGTCGAACGCCCCGGCCCGGGCCAGCATCTCCAGCGGGCGCTTGCCCACGCGCTTGAGGTCAACCCGCCGCGCCACATCGAACAGCGAGGCAAAGGGCTTTGCCCCCCGCGCCTCGACGATCATCCGCATCGCCTCCACGCCCACGTTCTTGAGCGCGCCAAGCGCATAGACGACGCGGCCCTGATCCACGCTGAACGTGGCCAGACTGCGGTTCACGCAGGGCGGCACCACCGGGATATCCAGCTTGTCCAGCTCGCGTTTGTAGATGGCCAGCTTGTCCGTCAGATGGATATCGCAATTCATCACCCCGGCCATGAATTCGACCGGGTGATTGGCCTTCAGCCAGGCGGTCTGATAGCTGACCACCGCATAGGCCGCCGCGTGCGACTTGTTGAAGCCGTAATTGGCGAATTTCTCCAGCAGGTCGAAAACCTCGCCGGCCTTCTTGGCGTCGATATTATGGGTGGCCTTGGCGCCTTCGATGAATTTCGGGCGTTCCTTGGCCATTTCCTCTGCGATCTTCTTGCCCATGGCGCGGCGCAAGAGGTCGGCCCCGCCCAGGCTGTAGCCGGCCATGATCTGCGCGATCTGCATCACCTGTTCCTGATAGACGATGATGCCCTGGGTTTCCGCCAGGATCGGGTCGATGGTCGGGTGCAGGCTTTCCAGGGGCCGAAGCCCGTGCTTCACCTCGCAATAGACCGGGATATTCTCCATCGGGCCGGGGCGATACAGCGCCACCAGCGCCACGATATCCTCGATGCATGTGGGCTTCATGCGCCGCAGCGCATCCATCATGCCCGAACTTTCCACCTGGAACACCGCGACCGTCTTGGCCTGCGAATACAGCTCATAGGTGGCTCGGTCATCCAGCGGGATATGGCCGATATCGTTCTCGGCCCCCGGTTTCGGGTCATAAAGCCGCGTGCCATCGGCGCCTTCATGCAATTGCCGCCCGCCGCCCCGGATCAGGTCGATGGCGTTCTGGATCACCGTCAGCGTCTTGAGGCCCAGAAAGTCGAACTTCACCAGCCCGGCGGCCTCGACCCATTTCATGTTGAACTGGGTCGCCGGCATGTCCGAGCGCGGATCCTGATAGAGCGGCACCAGCCGGTCCAGCGGCCGGTCGCCGATCACCACACCGGCCGCATGGGTCGAGGCGTTGCGCAACAGCCCCTCGATCTGCATGCCGTAATTCAGCAGGCGGTCCACCACCTCCTCGGCCTTGGCGGCCTCGCGCAGGCGCGGCTCGTCGATCAGCGCCTTCTGGATGGAAACGGGCTTCACCCCCTCGACCGGGATCATCTTCGACAGCCGGTCCACCTGCCCATAGGGCATCTGCAACACGCGCCCCACATCGCGCACGGCGGCCTTGGACAGAAGCGCGCCGAAGGTGATGATCTGCCCCACCTTGTCGCGCCCGTAACGCTCCTGCACATAGCGGATCACCTCCTCGCGGCGATCCATGCAGAAGTCGATGTCGAAGTCGGGCATCGACACCCGTTCCGGGTTCAGAAAGCGCTCGAACAGCAGGGCATAGCGCAGCGGGTCAAGGTCGGTGATGGTCAGCGCATAGGCCACCAGCGACCCGGCCCCCGACCCCCGCCCCGGCCCGACCGGAATTTCATGCGCCTTGGCCCATTTGATGAAATCGGCCACGATCAGGAAATAGCCGGGGAACTTCATCCGCTCGATGATGTCCAGCTCGAATTCCAGCCGCTTTTCGTATTCCTCCACCGGCGCGGCATGGGGGATCACCGCCAGCCGGGCGCGCAGCCCGTCCCAGCTCTGGCGGCGCAGCTCCTCCACCTCGTTATCGGCAAAACGCGGCAGCAGGGGCGCGATCTTCGCGGCCTTGTAGGCGCAGCGCCGCGCGATCTCCACCGTATTGGCCAGCGCCTCGGGCAGATCGGCGAACAGCGCGCACATCTCGGCTTCGGATTTGAAATAATGCTGTGGCGTCAGCCGCCGGCGCGGTTCCGCCTGATCGACATAGGCGCCCTCGGCGATGCAGATCAGCGCGTCATGCGCCTCATACATCTCGGCCTTGGGGAAATAGACATCATTGGTCGCGACCAGCGGCAGACCCCTGTCATAGGCGATCTCGACAAAGCCGCGCTCGGTCAGCGCCTCGGCCTCCATCAGGCGGCCACCCTCGCCGGGGTGACGCTGCAATTCGACATAGAGCCGGTCGGGAAAAATCTCCGCCAGCCGGTCGATCAGCGCCTCGGCCCGCGCGCGGTTGCCGGTTTGCAGGAACTTGCCCACCGGCCCCTCGGCCCCGCCGGTCAGACAGATCAGCCCCTCGGCATGGGCCGCCAGATCCTCCAGCGTCAGATGCGGGATCTGGCCGGATTTCTCGATGTAAAGGCAGGTCGAAAGCGCCATGAGGTTCAGATACCCCGCCTCCGACTGCGCCAGCAGCACCAGCGGCGCGGGGGGGCGCGGCTTTTCGCCCATGCGGGCGGGGTCGTGCATCAGGGCCATCTGGCAGCCGACAATGGGCTGCACCCCGGCCCCCGCCGCAAGGGTCGAAAATTCCAGCGCGGCGAACATGGCGTTGCTGTCGGTGACCGCCACCGCCGGCATGGATTGCGCGGCGCAGAGGCCCACCAGCTTCTTGACCGGCACCGCGCCTTCCAGCAACGAATATTCGGTATGGACGCGGAGATGGATGAATCGGACGGGTTCTGACATGGCGGCAGACTAGCGCAGCCCCGCCGGCCCCGAAAGCCCCGCCGGTGCCCGTGACGCCCGCGCCGCTTTGCTGGGCATTGCCCCGCCCGCGCGCCTGATTTTCGTGCATTTCCATCAGGTGCTTTCGGCTTTCACGGAAAGGTAATGCTTGCCAGACCGGCCCGGCATGGGGTCTGCTGGAAATAACCACAACAAGGGCCGCCCCTCTTACGCCGCATCAGGGGGGATGCACCGGCCCGGGGAGTATCGCGGCGGGACGACGTATGACCGACCTCGCGTTTCTGCTGAACGGAACGCCGGTGCGCCTGTGCGGGGTGAACCCGACGCGCACGCTCTTGCAATATCTGCGCGAAGATCGCGGGCTGACCGGCACGAAGGAGGGCTGCAACGAAGGCGATTGCGGCGCCTGCACCGTGATCGTCAGCGATGAGAGCGGCCCGCGCGCGATGAATGCCTGCATCCTGTTCCTGCCGCAATTGCAGGGCAAATCCATCCGCACGGTCGAGGCGCTGTCCGGCCCCTCGGGCGAAATGCACCCCGTCCAGCAGGCCATGATCGACCATCACGGCAGCCAATGCGGCTTTTGCACCCCGGGCTTCATCGCCTCGATGGCCGCCGCCCATGCGCAGGGCCGCCGCGATCATGACGTGGTGCTGGCGGGCAATCTCTGCCGCTGCACCGGCTATGCCCCGATCATCCGCGCGGCCGAGGCCGCCGCCGCCCAACCCGTCCCCGACTGGATGCGCGACGATGCCGCTTTCATCTGTTCCGAAATATCCTCGGGGGTCCGGGGGCAGACAGCCCCCGGGGCTTTCCGCCCCGAAACCACGGATGAACTGGCCGACTGGTATGAAGCCCATCCCGAGGCGACGCTGGTCGCGGGCGCCACAGATATCGGCCTTTGGGTTACCAAACAGCTGCGTGACCTGCCTGAGGTCGCCTTCCTGAACGGCATCGCCGATCTGCAAAGGATCGAGACGCAGGGCGACAGCATCCGCATCGGTGCCGGCGTCACCCTGACCGATCTGCACGCCGCCATGGCCGGGCCGCATCCGCATTTCGCCGCCATGCTGACCCGCTTTGCCAGCGAACAGGTGCGCAACGCCGCGACGATCGGCGGCAATATCGCCAATGGCTCGCCCATCGGGGACGGGCCGCCCGCGCTGATCGCGCTTGGCGCGCGACTGCATCTGCGCAAAGGCGCCGCGCGGCGCGACCTGCCGCTGGAGGATTTCTTCCTAGATTACCGCAAGCAGGACCGCCAGCCCGGCGAATTCGTCGAGGCGGTCACCATCCCCGCCCGCGCGCCGGGGCTGCGGGTCTGGAAACTGTCCAAGCGCTTCGATCAGGATATTTCCGCCGTGCTGGGCGCCTTCAACCTGACGGTTGCGGATGGCACGATCACCGCCGCCCGCATCGCCTTTGGCGGCATGGCCGGCATCCCCAAACGCGCCGCCGCGATGGAGGCCGCGCTGATCGGCCAGCCCTTCGCCCGGCCGGCCTTCGAGGCCGCCCGCGCCGCCGCCGCGCAGGATTTCACCCCGCTGAGCGACATGCGCGCCAGCGCCGCCTACCGGCTTGAGGCCGCGGGCAACATGGCGCTGCGCTATTTCCACGACCTCAGCGGCACCGCCACCGATCTGCATGAGGTGCGGGCATGAGCATGGGCAAATCGCTTCCGCATGATGCCGCCGCCCTGCATGTGACCGGGGCTGCGCGCTATACCGACGACATCCCGCTGCCGGCAGATGCGCTGCATCTGGCTTTCGGGCTTTCGACCTGCGCCCATGGCGCGATCACCGCGATGGACCTGTCGGCGGTGCGGGCCGCCCCCGGGGTGGTCGCGGTGTTTTCCGCCGAAGACTGGTCCGAGATGCCCGATTGCTCGCCCTCGCTGGGCGACGAGCCGCTCTTGGCCACGGGCGAGGTGCATTATGTCGGCCAGCCGGTGTTTCTGGTAGTGGCCGACAGCCATCTGGCCGCGCGCAAGGCCGCGCGTCTGGGCAAGATCAGTTATGACGAACGCCCGGCGCTGCTGACGGTCGAGGCCGCACTGGCCGCGAACAGCCGGTTCGAGGCCGGCCCGGTGATCTGGGCGCGGGGCGATGCGGCGGCGGCGATCGGCAAGGCGCCGCAGGTGGTGGAAGGCCAGTTCGAGGTCGGCGGGCAGGAGCATTTCTATCTGGAAGGTCAGGTCGCCGCCGTCCTGCCGCAAGAGGGCGGCGATATGGTGGTCTACGCCTCCACCCAGCACCCGACAGAGATCCAGCACAAGGTCGCCCATGCGCTTCATCTGCCGATGAGCGCGGTGCGGGTCGAGACCCGCCGCATGGGCGGCGGCTTCGGCGGCAAGGAAAGCCAGGGCAACCACCTGGCGATTGCCTGCGCCATGGCGGCGCGCGCGACCGGGCGTCCTTGCAAGATGCGCTATGACCGCGATGACGACATGGTCATCACCGGCAAGCGCCATGACCTGAAGATCGGCTATCGGGCGGGGTTTGACGCGACGGGGCGGATCCTGGGGGTGGAGTTCACCCATCTGTTCCGCTGCGGCTGGAGCCAGGATCTGAGCTTGCCGGTCGCCGACCGGGCGATGCTGCATGCCGACAACGCCTATTTTCTGGAGCATATCCGCATCGAGAGCCACCGGCTGCGCACCAACACCCAGTCGAACACCGCCTATCGCGGGTTCGGCGGGCCGCAGGGCGTGGTGGGGATCGAGCGGGTGGTGGATCACGTCGCCCATGCGTTGAAGCTGGACCCGGTCGCGGTGCGGCGGCGGAATTTCTATGCGGAGATGGCGGAGGGGGGGCTGTCTGCCCCCCCCGTCCCCCCCGAGGATATTTCCGAACAGATGAAGTCAGGCGCGTTTCGCGCAGCCGCGCCGGGGACGGGGCATCGCTATGGCGGGGCGCATTCGCCGAAAGCGGTGGTGCAGGCCACGCCCTATGGCATGCCGGTCGAGGATTTCTGTCTGCGCGCCATGTTGGACGAGCTGGAGCGCAGCTCGGATTATGCCGCGCGGCGGGCCGAGATTGCGCGCTGGAATGCCGGATCGCCGGTGTTGAAGCGCGGCATTGCGCTGACGCCGGTGAAGTTCGGGATTTCCTTCACGCTGACCTGGCTCAATCAGGCGGGGGCCTTGGTCCATGTCTATCAGGACGGCTCGATCCGGCTGAACCATGGCGGGACCGAGATGGGGCAGGGGCTGTTCCTGAAGGTCGCGCAGGTGGCCGCCAGCGTGTTTGGCGTGGATGTGGCGGCGGTGAAGATCACCGCGACGGATACGGCCAAGGTGCCCAATACCTCGGCCACGGCGGCCTCATCGGGCAGCGACATGAACGGGATGGCGGCGCAGGCGGCCTGTCTGACCATCCGCGACCGGATGGCGGCGTTCATGGCCGGCAAGTTCGGGGTGGAGCCGGGGCAGGTCCGGTTCGAGGGCGGCATGGTGCGGGTGGCAGGCGAGGCTTTCGCCTTTGCGCAGGTCGCGGCCTGGGCCTATCAGGCGCGGGTCTCGCTGTCGGCAACCGGGTTCTATGCCACGCCCAAGCTGCAATGGGACCGGGTGAAGGGGCAGGGGCGGCCGTTCCTCTATTTCGCCTATGGCGCGGCGGTGACCGAGGTGGTGATCGACACGCTGACCGGCGAGAACCGCATTCTGCGCACCGATATCCTGCATGATACCGGCGCCAGCCTGAACCCGGCGATTGATATCGGCCAAGTCGAGGGCGCCTATGTGCAGGGCGCGGGGTGGCTCACCACCGAGGAACTGGTCTGGGATGGCAAGGGCCGGCTGATGACCCACGCGCCCTCGACCTACAAGATCCCGGCCTGTTCCGACCGCCCGCCGGTCTTCAACGTGGCGCTGTGGAACCGCCCCAACCGCGAGGAAACGGCGGGCCGGTCCAAGGCCGTGGGCGAGCCGCCCTTCATGCTGGGGATCTCGGCCTTGATGGCGCTGTCGGATGCCGTGGCGGCCTGTGGCGATGGCGCGGCCTATCCGGCGCTCGATGCCCCCGCAACGGCGGAGCGGGTGCTGGCCGCCGTGCAAAGGCAGGGCGGCGATGCTTGACCGGGACGAGTTGGCAGAGGCGCTGGCGGCGCAGGTTGTGGTCTTGCGGGTGGTCATCGCCGAGGTGAAGGGATCCTCGCCGCGCGAGGTGGGGGCGGCGATGCTGGTCTGGCCCGGCGGGCAGGCCGGCACCATCGGCGGCGGCGCGCTGGAGCATCTGGCGACGGTGCGCGCGCGCGAGATGCTGGTGCGGGGTGAGCTGCGGCATCTGGCGCGCTATCCGCTGGGGCCGGCGCTTGGCCAGTGCTGCGGCGGCGCGGTGGCGCTGCTGTTCGAGCGGTTCGAGGCCGTGCCGGAGGGCGAGGTCATCGCGCGGCCGGTCACGGCGGCGGCGGTTGGCGCGATGCCGCTGGCGGTGCGCCGGGTTCTGGCGGCGCAGCGGGCGCAGGGCGTGGCGCCTGACTGCCAGCTGGTGCAGGGCTGGTTCGTGGAGCCGGTCGCCCGCCCGTCGCGGCAGATCTGGATCTGGGGCGCGGGGCATGTGGGCCGCGCGCTGGTGGGCGTGCTGGCGCCCCTGCCGGATCTGGCGATCACCTGGGTCGATACGGCGCCCGAACGCTTTCCGACCGCGATCCCGCCCGGGGTGACGGTGGTGCCGGCGGCCGATCCCGCCGGGCTGGTGGCCTATGCGCCGCAGGGGGCGGAGCATCTGGTTCTGACCTATTCGCATGCGCTGGATCTGGAACTGTGCCACCGCATTCTGGGCCATGGCTTTGCCGGGCTCGGGGTGATCGGGTCGCAGACAAAAGCGGCGCGTTTTCGGGCAAGGTTGCACGATCTGGGGCATTTGGTTACGGAAATTCAACGGATTACCTGTCCGATCGGCGATGTGCGCCTTGGCAAGCACCCGCAGGCCATCGCATTGGGAATCGCGGCCAGCCTGCTGGCCGGGGCAGGGCAGGCGGCCAGCCGTCCGCGGACAAGAGGGGAGAGACGGGCATGACCAGCGACGCCGCGCTGTTGCGCATCGAGGGCGTGACCAAGGCCTATCCGGGCGTCGTGGCCAATAGCGACGTGTCCTTCACCATCCATGAGGGTGAGGTCCACGCCCTTTTGGGCGAGAATGGCGCCGGCAAATCGACCCTCGTCAAGATGATCTACGGGCTGGTGAAGCCCGATCAGGGGCGCATGGTCTGGCGCGGCGCGCCCTATGCGCCGGCCAAGCCCTCGGCGGCGCGGGCCTCGGGCGTGGCGATGGTGTTCCAGCATTTCAGCCTGTTCGAGGCGCTGTCGGTGGCCGAGAATGTGGCGCTTGGCATGGAAACCCCGCCGCCGATGCGCGAACTGGCGGCGCGGATCCGCGCGGTGAGCGAGGAATATGGCCTGCCGCTCGACCCGTCGCGCATGGTGGGCGATCTGTCGGCGGGTGAGCGTCAGCGAGTGGAGATCATCCGCTGTCTGCTGCAATCGCCGAAACTGCTGATCATGGACGAACCGACCAGCGTGCTGACGCCGCAAGAGGTGGAAATCCTGTTCAAGACGCTGCGGCAGTTGAAGGCGGAGGGCACCTCGATCCTTTATATCTCGCACAAGCTGGAGGAGATCCGGGCGCTGTGCGACGAGGCGACGATCCTGCGGCGGGGCAAGGTGGTGGCAACCTGCACCCCGCGCGAAAAGACCGCGCGCGAGATGGCCGAGATGATGGTCGGCGCGACGCTGACCCCGCCGGAGCGGCGCGCCGGCACCCGCGGCGAGGTGGCGCTTGGCGTGAGCGACCTGTCAGTTCCCTCGCCCATCCCCTTTGGCACCAGCCTGAAATCGGTGAGCTTTACCGTGGCGCGTGGCGAGGTGCTGGGCATCGCGGGCGTCGCGGGCAACGGCCAGGACGAGCTGTTGCTGGCGCTGTCGGGCGAATTGCGCAGCGATGCCGACCGGGTGCGCATCCATGGCCGGCCGGTGGGCGATCTGGGACCGGAGGCGCGGCGGCGCGCCGGGCTGGTGGCGGCACCCGAGGAACGGCTGGGCCACGCGGCGGCGCCCAACATGTCGCTCACTGAAAACGCACTGCTGACCGGGGCGACCCGGCAGGGGTTGACCCGGCGGGGCTTCATCGACTGGCGCAAGACCGAGGCCTTTGCCGCGGCGGTGATCCGCGATTTCGACGTGCGCACGCCGGGCACCCATGTCGCGGCGCGGGCGCTTTCGGGCGGGAACCTTCAGAAATTCGTGGTCGGGCGGGAATTGTCGCAAAGCCCCGAGGTGATCGTGATCAACCAGCCGACCTGGGGTGTCGATGCCGCGGCGGCGGCGGCGATCCGTCAGGCGATCCTTGACCGTGCGGCGCAGGGCGCGGCGGTGGTGGTGATCAGTCAGGATCTGGATGAACTGCTGGAGATCGCCGACAGTTTCGCCGCGCTGAACGAGGGCCGGCTGAGCAAGCCCCGCCCGGTGGCGGGGCTGACGGTGGATGAGATCGGCCTGATGATGGGCGGCGCGCATGGCATGGAGGTGGCGCATCATGGGGCCTGAGACCGGCGCGGGGCGGGCGGGCGTCGCCGGGGGGCTGTCGGCCCTCCGCACCGCCCAAGGATATGCAGGAAAAGAAGAAGGCAGGGGGCGCATGCCATGCTGAAACTGGAAAAGCGCCCTTCGCCTTCGGTGATGTGGAGCCGGGCGACCCCGGTTCTGGCGGTGGCGCTGACGATGGTGGCGGGCGGGATCATGTTCGCCGTGCTGGGCAAGAACCCGTTCGAGGCGATCCGCACGATCTTCTGGGATCCGCTGTTCGGGGAATTTGCCTTTTATCTGCGCGGGCAATTGCTGGTGAAGGCGGGGCCGCTGATCCTGATCGCGGTCGGGCTGAGCCTGGGGTTCCGCGCGGGTATCTGGAATATCGGTGCCGAGGGCCAGTATATCATGGGCGCGATCTGCGGGGCGGCGCTTGGCCTTGCGGTGTTTCCGACCGAGAACCGGCTGATCTTTCCGGCCATGGTGGTGGCGGGCGCCCTGGGGGGCTGGGCCTGGGCGATGATCCCGGCGGTGCTGAAGACGCGCTTCAACACCAATGAGATCCTGGTTTCGCTCATGCTGGTCTATGTGGCGCAGACGGTGCTGGCCATGGCCTCGACCGGGTTTCTGCGCAACCCGGAGGGGATGGGCTTTCCGGGCAGTCGCAATTTCTCGGGCTATGCGGCGGCACGCAACGGCTTTCTGTGGGAGGGGGCGGGGCTGCATTGGGGCGGCGTGATGGCGCTGGCCACGGTGGTTGCGGCCTATGTGTTGTTGCAGCGGCACATGCTGGGGTTCCAGATCAAGCTGTCGGGGCAGGCGCCGCGCGCCGCGCGTTATGCCGGCGTGCAGCCCGATCGGCTGGTCATGCTGTGCATGGGGGTGGCCGGCGCGCTGGCGGGGATGGCGGGCCTCTTTGAGGTGACGGGGCCGGCGGGGCAGATCTCCATCGACTTCAATTCCGGCTACGGCTTCACCGCGATCATCGTGGCCTTTCTCGGCCGGCTCAATCCGGTGGGGATCCTGTTTGCGGGGCTGCTGATGGCGCTGACCTATATCGGGGGTGAGATGGCCTCGACCAATCTGGGCCTGCCTTCGGCGGCGATCCAGGCCTTTCAGGGGATGCTGCTGTTCTTTCTGCTGGCCTGCGATCTGTTGACCAATTTCCGTATCCGTCTGGCCAAGAAGGGGGAGGCACGCTGATGTTTGGGGGCATTGATCCGGCGCTGCTGATTGCCTCGCTCATGGTGGCGTCGGTGCCGATCCTGCTGGCGGCCGTGGGTGAGCTGGTGGTGGAAAAGGCAGGGGTGCTGAACCTCGGCGTCGAGGGGATGATGATCATGGGCGCGATCTGCGGCTTCATCACCGCGGTCGAGACCGGCAGCCCCACCCTGGGCTTTCTGGGCGGCGCGGCGGGCGGCGCGGCGCTGAGCCTGCTGTTTGCCGCGCTGACGCAGGTGATGCAGGCCAATCAGGTGGCCTCGGGCCTGGCGCTGACCCTGTTCGGGCTGGGGCTGTCGTCGCTGCTGGGGCAGAATTACGTGGGGATCAAGCCGCCCCATACCGGCGCCGTGCCCTTTGGTCCGCTGGCCGATATTCCGTTTCTGGGGCGGGTGGTCTTTGGCCATGACCCGTTTGTCTATCTGTCGATCATCGCCGTGGCGGCGGTCTGGGCCTTTCTGAAATTCAGCCGGGGCGGGCTGATCCTGCGGGCCGTGGGCGAAAGCCATGACGCGGCGCATGCGCTTGGCTACAAGGTGGTGCGCATCCGCATGCTGGCGATCATGTTCGGCGGTGCCATGGCGGGCTTGGGCGGCGCTTATCTGAGCCTCGTGCGTGTGCCGCAATGGGTGGATGGCATCACCGCCGGGGCGGGCTGGATCGCGCTGGCCATCGTGGTCTTTGCCAGCTGGAAACCGTGGCGCGCGCTGCTCGGGGCCTGGCTGTTCGGCGGGATAACCGTGCTTCAGCTCAACCTTCAGGCGGCGCAGGTCGGCATCCCGGTGGAGTACTTGTCGATGTCGCCCTATCTGATAACCATCCTTGTGCTGGTCCTGATGTCGTCGGGGCGGGGCAAGGCGGCGCTGAACGCGCCGGCCTGTCTGGGACAGAATTTCCACGCCGCGCGCTAGACGCGGAACCATTCAACCGGGGCCTTGACCCCAACAGGGAGCTTGCGAATGAAACGCAGACATCTTCTTGCCACTGCCGCGCTTGGCCTTTCGATGGCCTTTGGCGGCGCCGCCATGGCGCAGGACAAGACCAAGGCCTGCTTTGTCTATGTCGGCCCGATCGGCGATGGCGGCTGGACCTATCAGCACCATCAGGGCGCGCTGGACGTGCAAAAGGCCTTTGGCGACAAGGTGGAGATCGCCTGGCAGGAAAACGTGCCCGAAGGCGCCGATGCGGAGCGCGTGCTGACGCAGATGGCGCTTGGTGGCTGCAACATCATCTTCACCACCTCTTTCGGCTACATGGACGCGACGAATGCCGTGGCGGCCAAGTTCCCGAACGTGAAATTCGAACATGCGACCGGGTTCAAGCGCGAACATCCCAATGTCTCGACCTATAACGCGCGCTTCTATGAGGGCCGCGCCGTGCAGGGCACCATCGCGGGCCGCATGACCAAATCGAACAAGATCGGCTATATCGGCTCGTTCCCGATTCCCGAGGTGGTGATGGGGATCAACAGCTATTACCTGCACGCCAAGAAGGTGAACCCGAATGTCGAACTGACGGTGGTCTGGGCCTTCACCTGGTTCGACCCGGCGAAAGAGGCCGACGCCGCCAAGGCGATGATCGAACAGGGCGTGGACGTGATCGCCAGCCACACCGATTCCACCGCGCCGCTGGCCGAGGCCGCCAAGGCGGGCGGCAAGGTCATCGGCTTTGGCCAGGCGTCGGACATGTCGGAATACAAGCCCAGCCCGCGCGTGTCGTCGATCATCGACAACTGGGGCCCCTATTACGTCAAGCGCGTCGGCGCCCTGATGGATGGCAGCTATCAGCAGGCCGATGCCTGGGAAGGCATCGCCGGCGGCGAGGTGCTGATCGGTGACATCACCGAGGCCGTGCCGGCCGAGGTCAAGGCCGAGGCCGAGAAGCTGCGCGACGATATCGCGGCGGGCACCTATCACCCGTTTACCGGCCCGATCAAGAAACAGGATGGCTCTGACTGGCTGGCCGAGGGCGCGACCGCGCCGGATGGCGATCTGCTGGGCATGAATTTCTACGTCGAAGGCATCACCGGCGACATCCCGAAATAAGGGCCGCCATGGCTCTGGCACAGGCCCGCCCTCACCGGCGGGCCTTTCGCTTGCCCAAGTCGCAAATGGGCAAGCGCGGCGGCTATGCGCTGCCTAACCTGCCTTCATGACACAGGATTTCATCATCATCGGCGCCGGGATCGCCGGCCTTTCTGCCGCGTCGGCCCTATCGGATCTCGGTCGGGTTCTGGTGTTGGAGGCCGAGTCCCACCCGGCGCATCACGCCTCGGGTCGGTCGGCCGCGCTTTATGAGCCGCGCTATGGTCTGCCGCCGGTCGTCGAGCTGTCGCTGGCCTCGGGGCCGGCCTTTCGCGCCCAGCCAGGCATCCTGTCGGATCGCGGGTTGATGATCGTTGCGGGCGCCGATCAGCGCGCGGCCTTTGAGCGTGATCTGGCCGGATTTCAGCTGGAGGAAATCACGACCGAGACCGCCCGCGCGGTGGTGCCGATCCTCAACCCCGAAAGCGTGGCCTTTGCCGGTCTGGCCGATCACGCCTGGGATATCGACACCGATCTGCTGATCCAGACCCATATCCGCCGCCTGCGCGCGGCCGGCGGGCAGCTCATGACCGGGGCGCGGGTCGGGGCCATCCGTCACGCGGGCGGGCTGTGGCGGGTGACCACGCCGCAGGGTGATCATGCCGCGCCGGTGCTGATCAATGCCGCGGGCGCCTGGGTGGATGCGGTGGCCGCATTGGCCGGGGTGGCGCCGCTGGGCTTTACCCCGCTGCGCCGGTCGATGGCGCGCATCCCGGCGCCGGGCGGGCTGGACGTGGCACGCTGGCCGATGATCTTTGGCTGCGGCGAAAGCTGGTATGCCAAGCCCGATGCCGGCGCGTTGATCGTGTCACCCGCCGAGGAAGACCCGCTTCCGCCGCAGGATGCCTGGGCCGATGACATGGTGCTGGCCGAGGGGCTGGCCCGTTATGAGGCGATGGTGACCGAACCCGTGAAGCGCCTTGTGGCGAATTGGGCGGGGCTGCGCACCTTTGCGCCCGATCGGGTGCCGGTGATCGGGCCTGACCCGCATGTGCCGGGCTTTTTCTGGCTGGCGGGGCAGGGCGGCTATGGCTTTCAGACCTCGCCGGCGGCGGCGGGGCTGGTGGCCGATCTGCTGGCCGGTCGCAGCCTGGCGATTGGCGCCGATCTGGCGGCGCGCCTGTCGCCGGCGAGGTTCGGCTGATCACATTCATTTTTTGATATATGTCAAGGCGCGGCCCTCTGGCCCATGCCACCCCTGCGGCATGACCACAGGAGGGACCGATGACCTGCAAGGACAAGATTTCCGCGATGCGCGCCGAGTTGCGTGTGATGAACAAGCTGATCCCCGAGGCGATGGCGGGCTTTGGCGCCCTGTCGCGCGCGGCCAAGGATAACGGGCCGCTGGGCGACAAGGAAAAGGAATATGTCGCGCTTGGCATCGCGATTTCGCAGCGCTGCGAGCCGTGCATCAATTTCCATGTCGAGGCGCTGATGAAATCCGGCGCCACGCGCGAGGAACTGGGCGACGTGCTGGCGATGGCGGTCCAGATGGGCGGCGGGCCGGCGGTGATGTATGCCGCACATGCGCTGGCCGCGTGGGACGAGCTGGCGGCATGAAGAAAACTGCGACGGAAGCAGGACGGATCAACGTATATGAAATGATGCATATGATGGAGATTCCGATGCGCTCGACTGTTTTCACCCTGCCTGTCCTGATCGCGATGGGTTTCGCCCTGCCTGCGCTGGCACAGGCCGAAGATCCCGGCCCGCATTTCATGGAACAGTGGGACGGCAATGCCGATGGCAAGGTCACCCTGGACGAAGCCCGCACCAAGCGGGGCGAGGTGTTCTTCATGTTCGACAGCGACAATGACAAGACGCTGAGCGCCGAGGAATGGGCGCTGGTCGAAGACCACATGCAGGCCGAGATGGAGAGCAAGGCCGGCGGTGCGATGGCCGGTCAGGGCCAAGGTCAGGGCAAGGGCCACGGTCCGGGGCAGGGCAAAGGGCATGGCCAGGGCAAGGGGCATGGCCAAGGTCAGGGCAAGGGGCATGGTCAGGGACAAGGCCAGGGCCATGGTGGCAACGGCCCCGGCGCCGCCATGCATGAGGCGATGAGCCCCGCCTTCAACGATGCCGATGGCAATGGCAGCGTGACCGAGGCCGAATTCGTGGCGGCGACCGACCGGCTTTTCGCCACGCTGGATCGCGATGGTGACGGCGCTGTCACTGCGGCGGATTTCGCCCGCTGAGCCCGATTCCGCCGTGACAATCCCGCCCGCCTCGGCCACGATGCGGGCGGAGTATTCACGTCGAGGTTTTCATGAATCTGCCCCGTTTTGCCCTGCTGGCCTGCCTGTCTTTTCTTGCGGCCTGTGGAGGGGGCGGGGGGCGCCATGACGGGGGCGGGCGGCTTCAGCACGCCGCGCCCGCCGCCGCGCCGGGGCAGGTGACGCGGGCGAATTTCTCGGATGCCGATCCGCATCCCGAACTGGCGGCGGCCATCCGCAAGCATGACGTGCATGGCATCGACGTGGCACGGTTCCAACTGGCCGTGGACTGGCCGACCGCCCGCGCCAACGGGGTGAATTTCGCCTTCATCAAGGCCACCGAGGGCGGCGACCGGGTGGACGAGATGTTCCACAGCCATTGGCGCGGTGCCGCCGCGGCCGGCGTGCGGCGCGGCGCCTATCACTTTTTCTACCATTGTCGCGCGCCCGAGGAACAGGCGCGCTGGTTCTTCCGCCACGTGCCGAAACGGTCGGGCGATTTGCCGCCGGTGATCGACATGGAATGGACGCCGACCAGCCCGACCTGCACCATCCGCCGCGCGCCCGAGGTAATCCGGGCCGATGCGGAGGTGCTGATCCGCATGTTCACCCAGCATTACGGCACCGCGCCGATCCTGTATACAACGGTGGATTTCTACGAAGACAACCAGATGTGGCGGCTGAAGGGGGTGGATTTCTGGCTGCGCTCGGTCGCTGCGCATCCGTCGGACCGCTATCCCGGCCAGCATTGGGCCTTCTGGCAATATACCTCGACCGGGCAGATCCCGGGGATCGGCGGCGCGGTGGATATCAACGTCTATGCCGGCGATGCCGCGCAATGGGGCGACTGGCTGGCACGGCGCGCCCAGCCCTGAGCGGGCAGGGGGGCTGTCTGCCCCCCTCTGGGCCTGGCGGCCCATTCACCCCCCGAGGATATTTGCGAACAGATGAAAGGCAAGCCGTCTGGACCCGCCAGCCGGGCTTGCGTATAAGCGCGCCATGACGAGGATTTGCCAGCATTCCGGCCCGGCTTCGGGTCTGCGAATTACGGTCCCGGCGTGCTGACGAGCCGCCGGGTAAAGCCAGTGCTTTGCGGCCGCCGCGCCGCCCCCCTCTCTGACCGATGATCAAGGACGCCCGCAGATGTGCGCCGATACGCCTGAGAATGCCGACCTGAAATACCCCGTCTTCCTGCCGGAAACCGGCTTTCCGATGCGCGCGGGCCTGCCGCAGCGTGAACCCGGCTGGCTGGCCCGCTGGGCCGGGATCGGCATCTATGACCGGCTGCGCGAAAAGGCCGCCGATGGCAGCCGCCCGCCCTTTACGCTGCATGACGGCCCGCCCTATGCCAACGGGCATCTGCATATCGGTCACGCGCTGAACAAGATCCTCAAGGATTTCATCGTGCGCAGCCAGCAGATGCTGGGCCATGACGCGCGCTATGTGCCCGGCTGGGATTGTCACGGCCTGCCGATCGAATGGAAGATCGAGGAGCAGTACCGCGCCAAGGGGCTGAACAAGGACGATGTGGATATCGTCGCCTTCCGGCAGGAATGCCGCAAGTTTGCCGAGGGCTGGATCGACATCCAGCGCGAGGAGTTCAAGCGGCTGGGCGTGACCGGCAACTGGGCCGACCCTTACCTCACCATGGATTACCATGCCGAGGCGGTGATCGCCGAGGAGTTCATGAAATTCCTGATGAATGGTGCGCTGTATCAGGGATCGAAGCCCGTCATGTGGTCGCCGGTCGAAAAGACCGCGCTGGCCGAGGCGGAGGTCGAATATCACGACCATACCAGCCATATGATCTGGGTGCGCTTCCCCGTCGTCGCGGCGGCGGATTTCCCGCAGCTGGACGGCTGCATCGACAGTCAGCTGTTGCAGGCGACGGTGGTGATCTGGACCACGACGCCCTGGACCATCCCGCAGAACCGGGCGGTGTCTTTCGGGCCGGAACTGGCCTATGGGCTCTATCGTGTGACCGCCGCCGCCGAGGGCGCGACCGCGCGGGCCGGCGAGACGGTTCTGCTGGCCGACAAGCTGGCGGCCGAGGTCATGAAGGCCGGCAAGGTCGAGGCGTTCGAGCGGGTGCGCGATGTCGCGGCCGGTGAACTGGCCGGGCTGACGCTGGCCCACCCCTACCGTGGCCTCGCCGAAAACGGCGAATGGGATTTCGACGTGCCCATGTTGCCCGGTGATCATGTCACCGATGATGCGGGCACGGGCTTTGTGCATACCGCGCCGTCGCATGGTGATGACGACTATCAGATGGGGCTGAAATTCGGCCTGCCGATGACCTATAATGTCGAGGCCGATGGCAGCTATCGCGCCGATCTGCCGGTCTTTGGCGGGCAGGCGATCATCAATCCCGATGGCAAGGAAGGCCTGGCCAATGTCAGCAATATCAAGGCGCTGCACGGGGCCGGGGCGCTGTTTGCCAAGGGCAAGCTGAAGCACAGCTACCCGCATAGCTGGCGGTCCAAGGCGCCGCTGATCTATCGCAACACGCCGCAATGGTTTGCTGCGATCGACCGCAAGCTGGAAGATGGCCTTTCCACCTATGGCGAGACGATCCGCACCCGTGCGCTGCATTCGATCGACCAATTGGTGCAGTTCACGCCGGTATCGGGCCGCAACCGCCTGCATTCCATGATCGAAGCCCGGCCCGACTGGGTTCTGTCGCGCCAGCGCGCCTGGGGCGTGCCGCTGACCTGCTTCACCAAAAAGGGCGCGCGGCCGACCGACGCGGATTTCCTGCTGCGCGACCCGCAGGTCAACAGCCGCATCATCGCCGCTTTCGAGGCCGAGGGCGCGGATGTCTGGTATCAGCCGGGCTTCAAGGAAAAGGTGCTGGCCGGCATCGTGGACCCCGAGGCCTATGAGCAGGTCTATGACGTGCTGGATGTGTGGTTCGACAGCGGATCGACCCATGCCTTCGTGCTGCGCGACCGGCCCGATGGCAGCGCCGACGGGCTGGCGGACCTCTATCTGGAAGGCACCGACCAGCATCGCGGCTGGTTCCATTCCTCGCTCTTGCAGGCCTGTGGCACCAAGGGGCGGGCGCCCTATCGCGGCGTGCTGACCCATGGCTTCACGCTCGACGAGAAGGGCATGAAGATGTCCAAGTCGCTGGGCAATACGGTCGCGCCGCAGCAGGTCATCGACGAATACGGCGCCGATATCCTGCGGCTTTGGGTGGCCCTGTCCGACTATACGGTCGATCTGCGCATCGGGAAGGAAATCCTGAAAGGCGTGGCCGACAGCTATCGCCGGCTGCGCAATACCATGCGCTATATCCTGGGCAATCTGGCGGGCTTCACCGAGGCCGAACGGCTGGCGCCGGCCGAGATGCCGGAGCTGGAGCAATGGGTGCTGCACCGTCTGGCCGAGCTGGATACCGAGGTGCGCAAGGGCTACGCCGCCTATGATTTCCAGGGCGTGTTCCAGAAGCTGTTCACCTTCTGCACGGTCGATCTGTCCTCGGTCTATTTCGATATCCGCAAGGACGTGCTGTATTGCGATGCGCCGGGCAGCATCCGCCGCCGGGCCGCGCGCACGGTGCTGGATATCCTGTTCCACCGCCTGACGACCTGGCTTGCGCCGATCCTGGTCTTCACCACCGAGGAGGTCTGGCTGGAGCGGTTCCCCGAGGCGGGGTCTTCGGTGCATCTGGCCGATTTCCCCGACACGCCGAAGGACTGGCTGAATGAGCCGCTGGCGGCGAAATGGGCGCAGGTGCGGCAGGCCCGCCGTGTGGTCACCGCCGCGTTGGAGGTGCAGCGCAGCGCCAAGGTCATCGGCGCCTCGCTGGAGGCCGCGCCCGTGGTGCATGTCGAGGATCCGGCGATGCTGGCCGCGCTGCGCTCGGTCGATTTCGCGCAGGTCTGCATCACCAGCGGCATTCAGGTCACCGCCGACCCCGCCCCGGGCGAGGCGTTCCGCCTGCCGGAACTGCCCGGCATCGCGGTGGTGTTTGAAACCGCCGAGGGCGAGAAATGCGCGCGTTGCTGGCAGATCCTGCCCGATGTGGGCAGCCACAAACATGCCCATACCTGCGCCCGCTGCAACGAGGCGCTTGGCTAGGCGCCGCCGCGACAGGGGGTGAGATCGTCTTTCGGGGGGCGGGCCGCAGGCTCGCCCCCTTGTCTGTGCAGCGCCTCCACCTCGGCGCGGGTCAGGCCGATATCGGCGATCAGGTGATCGTCGGGTTTGGCCAGCAACCGGCCAAGGGCGATGCGGGCGGCGCGTCCGTCGGCCTGCTGGCGCAGGATATGGTGCAGGAACTGGATCAGGGTCATGTCATCCTCCGGTCCGGTCAGGATCGCATCTGCGTGGACATGAATCGAGCGAATAGATATGATGGTTCCCATCTGAAATTCTGATGCCATGGGGCGGCGATGCTGGACAGCGATCTGATGCGCAGCTTTCTCGCACTGGCCGAGGCCGGGAGTGTCACCGCCGCTGCCGACCGGCTGGGGCGCACGCAATCGGCGGTCAGCATGCAGTTGCGCCGGCTGGAAGAGGCCCTGGGTCAGCCGCTGTTCCATCGTCTGCCGCGCGGCGTGGCACTGACCCCGGCGGGGCTGCGGCTGTTGCCCCATGCCCGGCAGGTGCTGGCCACGCTGGAGGCCGCGCGCCGCGATCTCTGCGACAGCCCGGCGCCCCGGCCGCTGCGTGTGGGCTTGCCGCCGGAATATTGCGAAACGCTGCTGCCGGCGATCCTGGGCCGGTTCAGCCCGCTTTTCCCGCAGGTCGAGGTGACGGTGCGCAGCGATTATTCCCGGCCCAGCCTTGCCGCGCTGGACCGGGGCGAACTCGACCTTGCCGTGGTCTTTGATGCGGGCGGCCCGCCGGGTCAGGGCGAGCTGCTGGCGCTTGATCCGACAGTCTGGGTGACATCGACCCGGCACAACCAGCATCTGCGCCACCCGCTGCCGGTCGCGGCCTATTTCGACAGCGACTGGTGCGCGCAGCGCATGTTGGGCGGGCTGGAGCGGCGGGGCATCGTCTATCGCCCGGCCTTTCTGTGCAACACCACGCCCGGCTTCTGGGCGGCGCTGCGCAGCGGTCTGGCCGTCGTCGCGCTGGCGCGCAGCACCATCCCCGAAGGCTGCCGCGAATTGACCGAGGTGGATGGCTTTCCGCTGGTCGATGCGTCATGCCTCATGCTGCATCGCCACCCAGCGGCCGAGGGGGCGGCGCTCAATGCCCTGACCGATTGCCTGCGCGCCACCTTTGCCGAGGCCCTGCCGTGAAAGGAACCCGCCATGCCCCGCGCCCGTGACCTTGGCCTGACCATCGGCCAGTATGAACCCGGCCCGCTGAACGCGATCACCGATGTCGCCGGGGTGCGGGTCGGCCATGTCACGCTGATCGAGGGCGCGCGCACACGCACCGGCGCGACGGCGATCCTGCCGCATGGCGGCAACCTGTTTCGCGACCGCGTGCCGGCGGGCTTTGCGGTGCTGAACGGATTTGGCAAATTTGCCGGCAGCACGCAGGTGCAGGAACTGGGCGAGCTGGAAACGCCGATCCTGCTGACCAATACGCTGGCCGTGGGCCGAGGGATGGAGGCGCTGATCGTCCATACCCTTGCCCAGCCGGGAAATGAGCGTGTGACGTCGGTCAATGCCGTGGTGGGGGAAACCAATGACGGGCGGCTGAACGACATCCGCGCGGCGCGGCCCACGCTGGCCGAGATGCGCGCTGCCCTGACGGCGGCTGCGCCCGGCCCGGTGGCCGAAGGCGCTGTTGGCGCGGGCACCGGCACGGTGTGTTTCGGGCTGAAAGGCGGGATCGGCACCGCCTCGCGTCTTGTCGGGCCGCATCGGCTGGGTGTGCTGGTGCAGGCGAATTATGGCGGGGTGCTGCGTATCGACGGGCAGGTCTGGCACAGCCCGCAGGCCGATGCCGACGGGTCGATCGTGATCGTGATCGCGACCGACGCGCCCCTGTCATCGCGCAATCTGACCCGAATGGCCAGCCGCAGCTTTGCCGGGCTGGCGCGCACGGGATCGGCCTTGTCGAACGGGTCGGGCGATTATGCGCTGGCCTTTGCGACCGCGCGCGGCGATCTGGACAATGCCGCCTGTTCGCCCCTGTTCGAGGCGGTGATCGAGACGACCGAGGAGGCGATCCTGAACGCGCTACTGATGGCCGGGGATATGACGGGCCATGACGCGACAGCGGATCGGCCGGCACAGGTGCGGGGCCTGCGGATCGCAAGGGGGGCGGCATGAACCGGCTTGAGACACCCTTTGGTCCGGTCTCGCTGCGTGAAAGGGACGGTGTTCTGATCGCGCTTGACTGGCATGCCGGCGATGGCCCCGCCACGCCGCTGGTGGCCGAGGGGCTGCGCCAGCTTGCGGCCTATTTCGCCGGGGACCCGCGCGGCTTTGACCTGCCGCTGGACTGGGGGCAGGGGCTGCATGCGGCGGTGCGCCGGGCCATGGCCGCCATCCCCTTTGGCGAAACCCGCAGCTATGGCGACATCGCGCGCGCAATCGGCGCCCCGGCGCAGGCGGTCGGGCAGGCCTGTGGCGCCAATCCGCTGCCGCTGATCATCCCCTGCCACCGGGTGCTGGGGCGCAACAGGCTGGGCGGGTTTTCCGCGCCGGGCGGGGTCGAGACCAAGGTGGCCCTGCTGCGCCACGAAGGGGCGGCGGGTTTGCTGATCTGACAGGGTCTGGTCGCTTTCCGCATAGCCAAACCCGCCGCGACGCCCTACCCATGGGGCAAAACAGCGGGGCGCGGGCGTGACACTCTGGGTGCTTCTGGCGGTTCTGGGCGCGGCGTTCCTGCACGCGCTGTGGAATGCGCTGATCAAGATCGGCACCTCGCGGGTGGGGGCGATGGTGATCCTGTCGGTGGCCGAGGTGCCGATCGGCCTCGCCATCGCGCTGCCCCGCGCGCCGATGAACACCGAGGCCTGGCCCTGGGTCATCGCGGCGGGCTGCACGCATTTCTTTTACAAGACCTTTCTGGTCTTTGCCTATGACCGGGGCGATCTGAGCCGGGTCTACCCGCTGGCGCGCGGGGCGGCGCCGCTGGCGGTGGCGCTGGTCGGGGCGGTCATACTGAATGACGCGATCACCGGCGCGCAATATGCCGGCATCGCCCTTCTGGCCTGTGGCATCGCGCTGATGGCGCGGGGGGTGTTCACCGATGGTGAAAGCCGGCATCTGATCCCCTTCGCGCTTGGCTCGGCGGCGGCGACGGCGACCTATACGATGCTGGACGGGCTGGGCGCCCGCGTCTCGGGCGATGCGGTCAGCTATGTCGCCTGGGTCTTTGTGGCCGATGGGCTGATCTTCACGCTGGGCAGCCTGCTCTGGCGCGGGCCCGGGGTGGTGCCGCGCGCGCCGCGTGCCTGGGTGGTGGGCAGCTTTGCCTCGCTGGCCTCTTACGGGGCCTATGCCATTTCGATCTGGGCGATGACCGTGGCCCCGATTGCGGTCGTCGCCGCGCTGCGCGAGACCTCGATCCTGTTCGCGGTGCTGATCGGCTGGCTGGCCTTTGGCGAACGCATGACGCGCGACAAGGCCATGGCGGCGGTGCTGATCGTGGCGGGCGTGATCGTCACCCGGCTTTAATCGAACAACCCGCCCTGCGCCGGCGCCTTGGGCGGCTCCAGCCCGATATGGCGCCAGGCCTTTGCCGCCAGCATCCGCCCGCGCGGGGTGCGCTGGATCAGGCCCTGTTGCAAGAGGTAAGGTTCGATCACCTCCTCGATGGCGTCGCGGCTTTCCGACAGGGCGGCGGCGATGGTTTCCACCCCCACCGGCCCGCCGCCATAATTTTCGGCCAGCAGCAACATGTAGCGGCGGTCAGCCCCATCAAGCCCCAGATGATCGACCCCCATGCGGGTCAGCGCCTTGTCGGCAATCGCACGGGTCAGCCGGCCATCGCCCTCGACCGTGACGAAATCAACCACCCGGCGGAGCAGCCGGCCGGCGATGCGTGGCGTGCCGCGCGCGCGGCGGGCAATCTCGCGCGTGCCATCGGGCAGCGGGTCAATCCCCAAAAGGCGCGCGCCCCGGGTCACGATATGATCCAGCTCGTCCTCGGTATAGAACTGAAGCCGGGTCGGGATGCCGAAACGGTCGCGCAGCGGCGTGGTCAAAAGGCCCAGCCGCGTGGTGGCGCCGACCAGCGTGAAGGGCTGAAGGTCGATCCGTACGGTGCGCGCCGCCGGGCCTTCGCCGATCACCAGATCCAGCGCGAAATCCTCCATCGCCGGATAGAGCACCTCCTCCACCACGGGGGAAAGGCGGTGGATCTCGTCGATGAACAGCACGTCGCGCGGTTCCAGATTGGTCAGGATCGCCGCCAGATCGCCGGGTTTCGCCAGCACCGGCCCCGAGGTCATGCGAAACCCCACGCCCAGCTCGCGCGCCATGATCTGCGCCAGCGTCGTCTTGCCCAGACCGGGCGGGCCATGGAACAGCGTGTGATCCATCGCCTCGCACCGGATGCGGGCGCTTTCGATGAAGATGCGCAGGTTCGCCCGCGCCTCGGCCTGGCCCACGAAATCCTCCAGCACCTGCGGGCGCAAGGCGCGGTCGGCATCCTCGGGCAGGCGGTCGGGGCGAAGCGTGGGGTCGGATTGCGTCATGGCGGAACAATTGCCGAACGCGCCCGATTTGGCAAGCCTTGCCGCGGTCCCCTCAGCGCCGCACGCGCGGGATGGAGGTCGCGCGGCTCTGCCCGCCGCCGGCCTCGGCCATGGCGACCAGCGCGGCAATGCGGTTCTCGGTGTTCGGATGGGTGGAAAACAGCGCGTCGCGGGCCTGCCCATGCAGCGGATTGATGATGAACATATGCGCAAGCGCGGGGTTCGCCTCGGCCTGCCGGTTGTCGATGCCGCGCGCGTAATGGTCGATCTTGCGCAGCGCCGAGGCCAGCGCCAGCGGCGCGCCGCTGATTTCGGCCCCGCCCCGGTCGGCCTCATATTCGCGCGACCGCGAAATGGCCATTTGCACGATGGCGGCGGCCAGCGGCGCAAAGATCATCACCAGCAGCGCGCCCAGAAAGCCGCCCTCGCGGTCGCGGTTGCCGCCAAAGAAAAAGGCGAAATTGCCCAGCATGCCGATGGCGCCGGCCATGGTGGCGGTGATCGTCATGATCAACGTGTCACGATTGCGGATATGGGCCAGCTCATGCGCCATGACCCCGGCGATCTCGTCGCGGGTCAGGCGCTGCAACAACCCGGTCGAGGCCGCCACGGCGGCATTCTGCGGGTCGCGGCCGGCGGCAAAGGCATTGGGCTGATCGCTGTCGATCACATAGATTGCCGGGCGCGGCATGCCGGCGCGGTCGGCCAGATCATTGACCAGATACACGAATTCGGGCGCGGTCTGCGCCGTCACCAGCCGTGCGCCGGTCATCGACAGCACGGCCTTGTCGCTGCCCCACCAGGTCATCAGGTTCATCGCCCCCGCGATGACCAGCGCGATCACCGCCCCGGTTGTCCCGCCGATCAGCGCCCCCGCCGCCATGAACAGCGCGGTCATCGCCGCCATCAGCAGGGCTGTCTTGAAATATCCGGTCATCGGGCACCTCCTGCGGTGAATATTGGCAGCAGGGCCCGGCGCGACAAGGGGGCGGTCAGTTGCGTGGCATCAGCAGCTTCAGCGCGTGACGGATCAGGGCGGCGGTATCGGCCTCGGGCTGTTCGCCCGAAACCTGCGCCACGGCCTGCGCCGCATCGGCCTGACCATAACCCAGGTTGAGCAGCGCCGACAGCGCATCGGCACTATAAGCCGCGCGCGCGACCACGGGGGGCGCGGCCGCCTTGCGGCCAGGGCGCGTGGGGGCGGCGGGTTCGATGACCGCATCCAGCACGGGTTCGGCATGCAGCGCCGCACCCTGCGCCATGATGGCGGGGGCCTTGGATTTCAGCTCCAGCACCACGCGCTGCGCGATTTTCGGCCCGATCCCCGGCGCCGCCTGAATGGCCCGCGCATCGCCCAGCGTGATCGCCCGCGCCGTCCCCTCGGCGCCGAGCGCGCCCAGGATCGACAGCGCCGCCTTGGCGCCCACGCCCTGCACCGTGGTCAGCAGGCGATGCCATTCCTTTTCCAGCATGGTGGGAAAGCCGATCAGTTGCAGCAGATCCTCGCGCACCACCAGTTCGGTATAAAGCGCGCAGGCCTCGCCGATGCCGGGCAGGGCGGCCAGCGTGCGGTCGCTGACATGCACGATATAGCCCACGCCGCGCACGTCGATCAGCACATTATCCGCGCCGCGCCAGTCCAGCCGCCCCGAGATCTTGCCGATCATCCCGCCGCCCTCCGCAAGGCAGCCTCAAGCCGGCCGCCGGATTGACAGTGATGCGCATGGCAGATCGCCACCGCCAGCGCGTCCGCCGCATCCGGCCCGGCGATCACGACGCCCGGCAGATGCAGCCGCACCATATGGTCGATCTGCTGCTTGGCGGCATGGCCCACACCCACCACCGTCTTTTTCACCGCATTGGGGGCATATTCCCCCACCGTCAGCCCGAATTGCGCCGGCACCAGCAGCGCGATACCCCGCGCCTGACCCAGCTTCAGCGTGGCGACAGCGTCCTTGTTGACGAAAGTATGTTCCACCGCCGCACTGTCGGGGCGATACTGGCGCAAGACCTCGGTCAACTGGGCATGCAAGCTGCATAGCCGCAGCGCCAGATCGCCCTCGGCCGTGCCGGGGGCCGAATGGCAGATGCCGTTCGCGACATGGGTCAACCGCGCGCCTTTCACGTCGATGATGCCCCATCCAAGGTTGCGCAACCCCGGATCAATGCCCATAACCCGCATATCTGCCCCGTTTCTGGTCTTTTCGCGAATCTAGCACAAAGCGCGAACATCGGCCAAGGTGAAATTGCCGCGCGGGCGCGCATCGGCAGGCGGCACCGGAAAGCGACGGATCGCCCCACAAAACCGACGCGCCGCGGTGCAGCATGTCGCAAACCCCAATAAAAACGGCGAAATTCGGGTGCTGAGCCATGCACTTTCTGCAACTGCGTCATGCGGAGCCGTCAGTTGTTGTTTGCCTGATGCCCGACTATTTACCGCCTCGAAGGCAAGGATGCCTTCCGACTGAGCAGTTTTTGAACAAGGACAACCGCCATGGCCGCTTATGAGACGACCCGTACGGCGCCCTTTGGCGCCATCACCACCTACCGCTTCATCCAGTTTGTCGGCAGCCTGTTCGGCGCCGTCGTCGAATGGAACGATGCGCGCGTGACCCGCGCCGCGCTGGAAAAGCTGTCGGACCGCGAACTGGACGATATCGGCCTGTGCCGCGGCGACATTGACACGATCGGCGCCCGGGATTCGATCTGATCGACCGCGCAGAGGCAAGGCCGGGGGAACATCCCCGGTAACCAATGCCGCAAACGCCAAAGGCCGCACCCTGACGGGTGGCGGCCTTTTCGGTTTCTCTGTGGCGCAGGGCAAGCGCAGGGCGGCGCCCCCGCAAGGACGCCGATCCCGTCGGGTCAGCCAGGCTTCAGTGCAGCGCGGATTCGATCTGGTCGGAAATGCGCATGGTCAGCCCGTCAGCCTGCATCAGTGCCGCGGCCACCCGCTCCATCCCACTTTCCGAGGCCTGCATCAGTTCCAGCCGCTGCACATAGGTATCATGCCCGATCTGATGGTGCAGCGCACCCTTCAGGCAAAAGAACGACAGCGTGGCAAAGAGAAGCGGGGCCAGAATGCGCGGGCGGCGTCTCGTGGGGCGATGATAGTGCGAGCGCCCGAGCGTGCCCTCGGCCTCGAACCCGTATCCCATGGCGCGCGCCTTCTCGATGCGCGCGACCCGTGCGTAGAACTCATTAAAATCCTGTTCGGCCATACCTGTAACTCCTCGATACGGCCCCCACCATAAGACCGTTATGCGGCCCGATTGTGGCAGAACTAGGGCAATCGGCCCATTTTCAGGCTTTTTTCAGGACCAATGCAGACCACTCGCCTAAATCTTCCCGCGATTGCAGCGAAAATGCGACCGCCTCATAGGCCGCGATCACCGCCTCGGCCTGGACGACCAGCAAGCCCGACAGGATGACCAACCCCCCCGGCGCCGCATGGGCCGCCATGGCGGGAGCCAGCTCGATCAGCGGACCTTTCAGGATATTGGCAAAGATCAGGTCATAGGGCGCGGCCTCGGCCAGCAGCGGATGCGCAAAGCCCGCGGCCTCCAGACATTCCACCCGGCCCGCAAGGCCGTTGATCGCCACATTCGCCTCGGCCACATCCACCGCCACCCGGTCGATATCCGAGGCAAGGATCCGCGCCTCCGGCAGGACAGCGGCGGCGGCCAGCGCCAGAACCGCGGTGCCGCACCCGATATCGGCCACCCGCGCCGGCCGCAGCCCGGCCTCGAACAGCCGGTCGAAGGCCCGCAGACAGCCCAGCGTCGTGCCGTGATGGCCGGTGCCAAAGGCAACCGTCGCCTCGATCTGCAAGGCAACCTTGTCGGCGGGCACCTTGTCGGCATCATGGCTGCCATAGACAAAGAACCGCCCGGCCTCCACCGGGGCCAACTCGCGCCGCACATGGGCGACCCAGTCGATATCGGGCAGTTCCGACACCGCGAAAGGCCGCGCCTCGAAGGCCAGGGCCAGCACCTCCAGCATCACCTCATTGGGCGGCTCGACGAAATAGGCGCCAACCTCCCACAGACCGGAATCATCCTCGATCTCGAAGACGCCGACGCCCACCGGCGCGGGATCAAGCTTTTCCAACGCCTCGCCCAGGGCCTCGGCGGCGTCTTCGCCCATCAGGGTGGTCAGCGCGGAATAGGTGGTCATGGCGGGCTCCTCGGGCTCGGCTTGGACCCGCGATAGCCCCCCACGCAGCGGGGGTCAAGCGGCGACGCCGGGGGCCAGCCCCCGGTCCCCCGGAGTATTTCGACAAGAAGCAAACACAGCCGCAGCCAAACCGCATCTGCCTTTGCTTCTTGCCCAAATACTCAGACAACCTTTCCATTGGGCGCGCCCGCCGGGCAAGGGCGTCCGGGGCCACCGGCGCAGGGCCGGGCGGCGGCGCGGGCGCGCGAGGGACAGCCGCGCGCGGTCGGGGCGCGCCGCCTTGCGGCAGGTCAGACGGGGGCGGGGGCGTAGCCCGGCCCGCGCATCTCGCGCAGGCGGGTTTCGTTGCCGGCGCTCGGGTTGCGGGGCACCAGAAGCGCCAGCAGGATCTGTGCCAGCGCGATGCCGGCCGCGAGGATGAAGACGTAATCCGGCGCGGTCGCCCAGATATAACCCAGCCCCGCCGGCAGGAACACCGCCGCGATATGGTTGATGGTGAAGGACAGCGCCGCCGAGGTCGCCATGTCCGAGGGATCGGCGATCTTCTGGAAATAGGTCTTGTGCGAAAAGCTGATGGCGAAAAAGATGTTGTTCGCCACATAGAGCCCCGCCGCCATCCAGCCGGGCAGGTCATACCAATACAGGCAGCCATAGCCGACAAACACCGCGAACAGGCCCGAGAATTCGATCAGCATCGCCTTCTGTTCGCCGAACCGCGCGACGAAGCGGCCGATCGAGGGGGCGGTGATCATGTTGGCGACAAAGGTGATCAGCATCAGCGCGGTCACCGATTCCACGCCGTAATGATAGCGTTCGACCATCATGAAGGCGGCGAAGACCACAAAGATCTGCCGCCGGGCACCGTTCAACATCTCGAACAGGTAATAGAGCCAGTAGCGCCGCCGCAGCACGATCGACTTGCGCTGCTTGTGTTCGGCCTCGAAGCGGGGAAAGGCGATCAGCACATAAAGCGCGATCAGCACACACAACCCGCCCGAGGTGAGAAAGACGAAATCATAGCTCAGATCAAAGGTCTTCCAGCACAGCACGATCAGCCCATAGGCCACCAGCGAGGCGGTGGAGCCGGCCGCGACCAGCTTGCCCAGCACCTTGGGCGCCTCGGCCTTGGTCAGCCATTGCAGTTGCAGCGACTGGTTGCAGCTTTCGTAATAGTGAAACCCGATGGACGAGATCAGCGTCACCATCAGCAGCCCGCCAAAGCTGGGAAACCAGGCGGTGACGGCGGTGGCGCTGCCCAGCACGACCAGCATCAGCCCCGCCATGACCTGTTCGCGCAGCACCAGCAGGAACAGCAGCACCCCCACGGCCAGCAGGCCCGGGATCTCGCGCACCGTATGCAGCCAGCCGATCTCGACCCCGGTGAAGCCGGCCTTTTCGATGACGAAATTGTTCAGCAGCGCCGACCAGGTGGCAAAGGCCAGGGGCATCGCCACGGCCATGAGGAACAGAAGCGTCACGGGCTGGCGCCAGCGCGGCAGGCGATGCGCCTCGGAAAGGGGCAGAATCCGGTTCATGCACCTTTCTAGGCCGCTCCGGCCCGGGGGGCGAGGGGCGGAATTGTGCCCGCCACAATTCCGCCCTTCGTCCTATTCCGCCGCGTGTTGCCGGGGCGGGCGGGCCTGTGCCAGCAGCCGCGCCAGATCGGGCTTGCACGATCCGCAATTGGTGCCGGCCTGAAGCGCCGCCCCGATGGCCTCGACCGTCAGGCAGCCGCCCTCGGTGATCGCGTGCAGGATGGTGTTCGCCCCCACGCTGAAACAGGCGCAGACGACCGGGCCGGGGTCGGGCCGGTCGGCGCCGGGGCGGCCGGCCAGCGTGGCGGCGGCGGGGTGTTCGCCCAGCAGCTCGGCTAGGTGGCTGCGCGACAGGGCGACGGGCTCCGGCGCCACGAACAGGGCCGCGACGACCTTGCCGCCCATGGTGAAGGCCAGCCGCATCTGGCCGCGCGCCCGGTCTTCGTAGATCAGCGCAGAGGCCTCTGCGGGCAGGGCGAACAACGCGCGCGCCCAGTCGGCCCAGTCGGGCGGCGGCGCCGCACCGGCCAGTTCGGCCCGGTGGCCCTGGGCCAGCGGCGCCTGCGCCCAATAGGCGCAATCGGGGCGCATGGGCGCGGCAGAGACGGCATAGCCATACCAGCCCGCCGCAAAGGGCCGGATGGCCACGGTGGCGGATTTGCTGTCGGGCTGGCCCGAGACCGGATCGGTGCGCCCGGGCACCAGCGCGTCGATCCGGCCCGAAGGCGCGGTTTCGCCGGTCCAGTGGATCGGGGCGAAGGGGTGGCCCGGCGCCACCCGATCCGACACCAGAACCCGCATCAGCGCGCGCCCCGAGGGGCTGGTCACCTCGGCCAGGGTGGCGGGGGCAAGGCCCAGCGTCGCGGCGTCGCGGGGGTGAATCTCCAGATAGGGTTCGCCCAGATGATGCCCGAGGCGGGGTGCGAGGCCGGTGCGTGTCATGCTGTGCCACTGGTCGCGCACCCGCCCGGTATTCAGCCGGAACGGCCAGTCGGGGCTGAGCGGTTGCGGCGCCTGCGGTGTGATCGGCAGCATGCGCCCGCGCCCGTCGGGCGTATGAAACCGGCCATTGCCGAAGAAGCGCCCGCCGTTTTGACGCGCATTGGCGGGCCAGAGGAACGGCTCCAGCCGGTCATAGGTGGCAGCGTCGATAGCGGCATGGTCCGAGATGTCGAAATCGCTGCCCATCTCGCCCGCCACGCCCGACAGCGCGGCATATTCGGCAAAGATCGCCGCCGGCCCGTCCCAGTCGAACCCGCTAAAGCCCATGCGGCGCGCCACCTCGGCCAGCGCCCACCAATCCGGCCGCGCCGCAGCCGGGGCCGGGCGGAACGGGCGCTGGCGGCTGATGCGGCGTTCGGAATTGGTGACGGTGCCCGATTTCTCGCCCCAGGCGGCGGCGGGCAGCAAGACCTGCGCCAGCCGCGCGGTATCGGTCGCCGCCGTGATGTCGGAGACCACGGTGAAATCGCAGCCGGCGATGGCGCGGGCCACGCGGTCGGCCTCGGGCATGGAAACGGCGGGGTTGGTGTGGATGATCCACAGCGCCTTGATCCGCCCTTCCTCGACCGCGCGGAACATGTCTACGGCCTTGAGGCCCGGGCGGTCGGCCATGCGCGGGCTGGCCCAGAAGCCCTGCACGGCGGCGCGATGCGCGGGGTTCTCGATCTCCAGATGGCAGGCGAGCATATTGGCCAGCCCCCCCACTTCGCGCCCGCCCATGGCATTGGGCTGGCCGGTCACGCTGAACGGCCCCATGCCGGGGCGCCCGATGCGGCCCGTGGCGAGGTGGCAGTTCAGGATGGCGTTCACCTTGTCGGTGCCGGTGGCCGACTGGTTGATGCCCTGCGAATAGACGGTGACAACCCGTTCGGTGCCGATCCACAGGTCACAGAACCGCGCGAGGTCAGCGGGGGCAAGGCCGGTCATGGCGGGGTCGGTGGCCCGTGCGGCGGCAAGGGCGGCCTCATACCCGGCGATATGGGCGAGATAGGCCCGATCGGTGGCGCCGCGGCGGTCGATCTCGGCCAGCAGCGCGTTGAACAGGGCGGCATCCGAGCCCGGCGCAAGGGGCAGATGCAGGTCGGCGATATCGGCCGTGGCGGTGCGGCGCGGGTCGATGACCACGATCTTCAGCCCCGGTCGGGCCTGTTTCGCCGCGACCAGGCGCTGATACAGCACCGGGTGGCACCAGGCGAGGTTGGCCCCTGTCAGCACCACCAGATCGGCGCTTTCCAGATCGTCATAAAGGCCCGGCACGGTGTCGGTGCCAAAGGCGCGTCGGTGGCCTGCGACGGAAGACGCCATGCAAAGCCTTGAATTCGTGTCGATATTGCCGCTGCCGATATAGCCCTTCATCAGCTTGTTCGCGACATAGTAATCTTCGGTCAGCAACTGGCCCGAGACATAGAGCGCGACGGAATCCGGGCCATGCGTGGCGATGGTTTCGGCAAAGCGGCGCGCGATCAGGTTTAGCGCGCTGTCCCAATCCGCGTCTTGCCCGTGGATGCGCGGGGCGAGCAGCCGCCCGGCATCCGACAGGGTTTCCGCCAGCGCGGTGCCCTTGGAACAGAGCCGCCCCTGATTGGCCGGGTGATCGGCATCGCCCCTGACCGCGAAGCCGCCCCCGGGGGCGGGCGCGACCCGCACCCCGCAGCCCACGCCGCAATAGGGGCAGGTGGTGCGCACCCCCGCCGTCATGCCGCCGACCTGCGCGCCATGAAGGCGGCGTCCAGCAGCACCCGCCCGCCCTCGGTCCGGGCGGCAAAGCTGCGCACCGCACCTTCGTCGGCGCCCTGTGCCAGCCCGGTCGCCATGTCGAAGACCCAGCCATGCAGCGGACAGGTCACCTGGCTGCCATGCACGATGCCTTCGGAGAGCGGGCCGCCCTTGTGGGGGCAACGATCCTCCAGCGCAAAGACCTGATCATCGGCGGTGCGGAAGATGGCGATGCAGCCCAGCGGCGTCTTGACCACCCGCGCGCCCTGGCGGGGAATGTCGTCCAATGCGGCGATGTCGATGAAATCGGTCATTCTGCGGCCCTCAGCGTGAGATCGGCGATCGGTGCCCATTCGGCGGGTGTGGCGGCATGTTCGGCCCAGGGGTCTTTCTGATAGACCGACTGGCTGATCATGAAGCGGTCATAAAGCGCGCGTCTGGTGTCCGGGTCGGCCATCTGGTCCTTGCACCAGTCCAGCCCGACCTTGGCCACCCATTTGTAGATCCGGTGCAGATAGCGCGCGTTTTCGCGATAAAGCTGGGTGAAGGCGGCGATCACCTCCATCGCCTCCTCCTCGGTGGCGACGGTCATCAGAAGCTCGGTCTCCTTGACCTCCAGCCCCGCCGCGCCGGCGACGCTGATCTGATAGCCGCTGTCCACGCAGATCACGCCGATATCCTTGCAGGTGGCCTCGGCGCAGTTGCGCGGACAGCCCGAGACGCCCAGCTTGACCTTGGCCGGCGTCCACGACCCCCAGAGCAGCTTTTCCAGCTTGACCCCCAACCCGGTGCTGTCCTGCGTGCCGAAGCGGCAGAATTGCGACCCGATACAGGTCTTTACCGTGCGCAGCCCCTTGGAATAGGCGTGGCCCGACACCATGCCGGCGGCGTTCAGATCCGACCAGATCGCCGGCAGATCCTCCTTGCGGACGCCCACGAGGTCGATCCGCTGGCCGCCCGTCACCTTGACCATCGGCACGGCGTATTTCTCGGCCGCGTCGGCAATGGCGCGCAATTCGTCCGGGGTGGTCAGGCCGCCCCACATGCGCGGCACCACCGTATAGCTGCCATCCTTCTGGATATTGGCGTGGTTACGTTCGTTGACGAAACGCGACTGGCGGTCATCTTGATAGTCCAGCGGCCAGTCGGCCAGCAGGTAATAGTTCAGCGCCGGCCGGCACGAGGCACAGCCCCCCACCGTCTTCCAGCCCAGTTCCTGCATCACCGCCGGAATGGATTTCAGACCCATCGACTTGATCAGCCGCCGCACGTCCTCATGCGTGTGATCGGTGCATTTGCACAGGGTCTGCACCGTGGGCAGCACGAAATCGGCGCCCAGCGTCAGTTGCAGCACCTGTTCCACCAGCCCCGTGCAGGTGCCGCAGGATGCCGATGCCTTGGTGGTGGCGCGGATCGCATCCAGCGAGGTCGCGCCGCCTTCGATGGCCTGAACGATCTTTCCCTTGCAGACGCCGTTGCAACCGCAGATCTCCGCCTCAGGCGGCAAGGCTGCAACGGCCGCCAGAGGGTCCGCCTTGGACCCTCCCGCGAAGGCCGGGCCAAAGATCAGCGTCTCGCGCAGATCCGACACGTCCTTGCCCTGCTTGATCAGGTCAAAGAAATACGACCCGTCGGCGGTATCGCCATACATCACGGCCCCCAGCAGGCGGTCGCCCTCCAGGATCAGGCGCTTGTAGATGCCGCGCCCGGGATCGCGGAACACGATATCCTCGCGGCCCGGACCCTCGGCGAAATCGCCGGCGCTGAACAGATCGACGCCCGTCACCTTCAGCTTGGTCGCGGTCTGCACCGGGCGGAAGGCCGCAGCCTCGCCGATCAGCGCGCGGGCCAGCACCTTGGCCTGATCGTAAAGCGGCGCGACAAGGCCGAACAACTGGCGGTCATGTTCCACGCATTCGCCAAGCGCAAAGATCGACGGATCCGAGGTCATCATCTGGTCATCCACCACGACGCCGCGCCCGACCTCCAGATGCGCGTCATTGGCCAGCCGGGTTTCGGGGCGGATGCCCACGGCCATGCAGACCAGATCGGCGGGATAGACGGTGCCGTCTTCCAGCAGCACCGCCTCGGCCCGGTCGGTGCCCAGAATGGCCTTGGTCGCGCCCTTGCAATGCACGGTGATGCCGCGCCGTTCCAGATCCTTTTGCAGCAGATAGCCCGCCGCCGGATCGAGCTGGCGCTCCATCAGATGCCCCATCAGGTGAATGACGGTGACGCTGGCGCCGCGGGCAGCCATACCGGCGGCGGCCTCCAGCCCCAGCAGCCCGCCGCCGATCACCACGGCCGAGGCGCCGGGCCGGGCGGCGGCGATCATCGCATTGGTATCTTCCAGATCGCGATAGGTGACGACGCCGGGCAGTTCCTTGCCCGCGACCGGAATGATGAAGGGCGCCGATCCGGTGGCGATGACCAGCTTGTCATAAGCCGTCTCGCCGCCTTTCGACACCACGACCTTGCGGTCGCGGTCGATCCGCACCACGGCCTCGCCAAAGCGGCAGGTCACGCCGTTTGCCGCATACCAGGCATCGTCATGGGTGACGATCTGTTCATAGGTCTTTTCGCCCGACAGCACCGGCGACAGCATCAGCCGGTTGTAATTGCCGCGCGGCTCGCCGTTGAACAGTGTCACGTCGAACTGCCCGGGCGCGGCTTCCAGCAGATGTTCCAGCATCCGCCCCGAGGCCATGCCGGCCCCGATGATGACAAGCTTTTCGGCCATCACGCTGCATCCTTCTTTTGCGCGCCATGTTCGTATTCCTCAAGGAAATCCAGAACCTGCTGGCGATAGTGGTAATAATCGGGGTGATCGAGCAGCGCCTTGCGGCTGCGCGGGCGGGGCAGGTTGACCTCGCAGATGCGGCCGATGGTGGCGCGGGGGCCATTGGTCATCATGACCACCCGGTCGGCCAGCAGGATCGCCTCGTCCACGTCATGCGTGACGCAGACGGCGGTGACCTGGGTGCGCGACCACACCTCCATCAGCACTTCCTGCAATTCCCAGCGGGTCAGGCTGTCGAGCATCCCGAAGGGTTCATCCAGCAGCAGCAGCTTGGGCGACAGCGCAAAGGCCCGGGCGATGCCGACGCGCTGGCGCATGCCGTTCGACATGTCCGAGGCGGGCCGGTCCATCGCATCGGCCAGGCCCACGCGCTCAAGGTAGTATTCCACCACCTCCTGCTTTTCGGCCTGGCTGGCGCGGGGATAGACCTTGTCCACCCCGATCGCCACGTTCTCCTTGGCGGTCAGCCAGGGAAACAGGTTGGGCGACTGGAACACCACGGCGCGTTCCGGGTCGGCGCCCTCGACGTGATAGCCGTCCAGCTTGATCGCCCCCTTGCTGATGGCGTTCAGCCCGGCGGTCATGGTCAGCACCGTCGATTTGCCGCAACCGGAATGGCCGATCAGGCTGACGAATTCGCCCTTCTTCAGGGTCAGGTTGAAATCCTCGACCACGGTCAGCGGGCCTTTCGGCGTAGCATAGATCTTGTGCAGCTGCGAATAGTGCAGATAGCGGTCGTCGATCTGGCTGCCGGCGGCGGCCTTGGCATAGGCGCCGGGCAGGGCGTGGCGCGGCGTGACATCGGGCAGGCGCCGGCTGTCGGCGACCTTCGCCGCCATGCCCACATCCATCAGATAGGCGGTGACGGCGGCGCGCAGCGCCTTGAACCGGGGGCTGTCATTCATCGCCTGCCGGTCGCGCGGGCGCGGCAGATCGACGGTGAACACCTCGCCCAGCGTGCCGTCGGGGTTCAGACAGGCGATGCGGTCGGCCAGCAGCAGCGCCTCGTCCACATCATTGGTGATCAGAACGGCGGTGCGGCGGTCGGCCTCCCAGATCGCCTCGATCTCGGCGGCGACATTGGCGCGGGTCAGCGCGTCCAGGGCCGAAAGCGGCTCGTCCATCAGGAGCATGTCGGGCGCCAGCGCCAGCGCCCGCGCCACCGCCACCCGCTGCCGCATCCCGCCCGACAGTTCCGACGGGCGGCGGTCGGCGGCATGGCCGAGGCCCACCAGCCCGATATATTTCGCGACCAGCGCATCGCGTTCGGCCTTGCTGCCCTTGTGGACCGCCTCGACCGCCAGCGCGATATTGCCGGCCACGGTCAGCCAGGGCATCAGCGCATAGGACTGGAACACCAGCCCCCGCTCCGGCCCCGGCCCGGTGACGGGCTGGCCGCGGAACAGCACCTCGCCACGGTCGGGCAGTTCCAGCCCGGCCATCAGCTTCATCAGCGTGGTCTTTCCCGATCCCGAAAAGCCGAGGATGGCCAGAAACTCGCCTTCCTCCACCGTCAGATCCATGCCCCGCAGCACCGGCGTTTCGCCATAACCCTTGGAGACGTTGCGCAATTCAAGAATGGCCATGGCGCGTCACCGATTGCTGGAGAAGGTGAAGGCGGATTGCAGCGCGAACATCACCCGGTCGAGCAGAAAGCCGATGATGCCGATGGTAAAGACCGCGACCATGATCCGCGCCAGGCTGTCGGAGGAACCGTTCTGGAATTCGTCCCAGACGAATTTGCCAAGCCCGGGGTTCTGCGCCAGCATTTCGGCGGCGATCAGCACCATCCAGCCCACGCCCAGAGACAGGCGCAGCCCGGTAAAGATCAGCGGCAGCGCCGAGGGCAGCACCAGCCGGGTGATCTTTTTCCAGGGCGACAGTTTCAGCACCCGGCTGACCGAGACCAGATCGCGGTCGATCGAGGCGACGCCAAGCGCGGTATTGATCAGCGTCGGCCAGAGCGAACAGAGCGTGACGGTGATGGCCGAGATCACAAAGGATTTCGGCAGCGCCCCTTCGCCCCCCACATAGACCGCCGACACGACCATGGTCACGATGGGCAGCCAGGCCAGCGGCGAGACCGGCTTGAACACCTGCACCAGCGGGTTGATCGCCGCATTGGCCGTGGGCGACAGGCCCGACACGATGCCCAGCGGCACCGCGATCAGCGTGCCGATCAGAAAGCCGAAGAACACCGTCTGGATCGAGGTCCAGATCTGCTCATAGAAGGTGGGCTTGCCGGTATAGATGCGGGTCTTGACCTGATCGGCCTTGCCCTCGGCGATCAGGGCGGCGTTGCGTTCGTCCTGCTTGCTGTAGAACTCTGCCTCTTTCACCTTTTCGGCGCGGGCGGCCTCGTTCAGGCCCAGGGCCTGTTCCCAGACCTGCGCCGGGCCGGGAATGGCCCCGAGCGAGGTTTGCACCATCGGCGCGAAAGTGCCCCACAGCGTGAGGAAGGCCAGGATCGCCAGCAGCGGCACCCCCGCCAGCCGCCAGATCTCGCGCAGTTGCGGGCGGGCATGATCGCCGGCCAGGATGCGCAGGATCGGCGTGACGAAGGGCAGGCCAAGCGCGCGCAGCCAGACATCCATGCGGTTGATGCGGGTCAGGCGGCGGGCGCGGGCGGCCTCGCGCGCGGCGTCGGCGGTCTGGGCGGCGGTCTGGGCGGGGGGATGCGTGTCGATGGCGGTCATGATCGGGTCCTGTTCGCGGGGAAGGCCCTGCCCGCGCCGGGCAGGGCGGCCTGGCTCAGTTCACGGCGCCATCGGCGGCCGTTTGTCCGGTCTTCAGCCCGATCGGAAGGCTGTCGATATAGGCATTGGGGGTCAGGCCGTCATAGGCGATGCCGTCGATGAAATCCGAGGTCGGCGCGCGATAGCCGTCGGCGTCGAAATCGAACATCTCGGGCTTGGCCAGCCCTTCGGCGATCAGCGCCTCGGCGGCAACCTTGTAGAGATCGGGGCGATAGACCGATTTCGCGGTCGCGTCATACCAGCTGTCGGGCTTGTCCTCGGCGATCTGGCCCCAGCGGCGCATCTGCGTCAGATACCAGACCGCGTCCGAGTAGTAGGGGAAGGTCGCGTTATGGCGGAAGAACACGTTGAAATCGGGCGCCGGGCGCTTGTCGCCGGGTTCGAATTCAAAGGTGCCGGTCATGGAATTGGCGATGACCGCCGCATCGGCGCCGACATAATCGGGGCGGCTCAGGATCTCCACCGCCTCGGGGCGGTTGGCATTGTCGTTTTCGTCCAGCCAGATCGCCGCGCGGATCAGCGCCTTGGTCAGCGCCAGCATGGTCTGCGGGTTCTGTTCGGCGAATTCGGCGGTGACGCCGAACACCTTTTCGGGGTTATAGGACCAGATCTCGTGATCGGTGATGACCGGCACGCCGATGCCCTTTTGCACCGCCGCCTGGTTCCACGGCTCGCCCACGGCGTAACCGACGATGGTGCCGGCCTCCAGCGTGGCGGGCATCTGCGGCGGCGGCGTGACCGAGATCAGCACATCGCCGCCGATCTGGCCGGACACGTCTTCGGGGCTGTAATAGCCGGGGTTGATGCCGCCCGCTGCCAGCCAGTAGCGCAGTTCGTAATTATGGGTCGAGACGGGAAAGACCATGCCCAGATTGAACGCCTCGCCCCGGTCGGCAAAGGCCTCGACCACAGGCTTCAGCGCCGCGGCCGAGATGGGATGCGCGGGCTTGCCATCGGCGCCGACGGGGATATTGGGCTTCATCTCCTCCCAGACCGCATTTGATACGGTGATCGCATTGCCGTTCAGATCCATCGAAAAGGGCGTGACGATGGCGCCCTTGGTGCCATAGCCGATCGTCGCCGCCAGCGGCTGCCCGGCCAGCATATGCGCCCCGTCCAGTTCGCCCGCGATCACACGGTCCAGCAGCACCTTCCAGTTCGACTGCGCCTCCAGCGTCACGAACAGGCCCTCATCCTCGAAAAACCCCTTTTCCTTGGCGATGGCGAGGGGGGCCATGTCGGTCAGCTTGATGAAGCCGAGGGTAAGCTGATCCTTTTCGATGCCGTCGGTCGCGGCAAAGGCAGGATGGGCAAGCAGGGCGGCAGACAGAAGGAGGGCGGTTCTGGTCATCTCTGGCTCCGTATGGAAAAAATGCAAAAAGGCCGCGTGACACGCGCCGGCCCCAGGGAGGAGGTGGGGGGGAGGCGGGTCAGGCGGCCTTGCCTGTCATCCCGATCATTCGGGAGGAAACGGAACGTCCTTGCTCCGTCTTGAAGATCAGGTTGCGCCCGGATTCGGTGGGCGTCAAACCCCTTGTTGCGTTGCAGCGAAATCCGTGCCGCGATGCAGAGAAATGCCGCTTATTTGGGCGAAATCGCCGGGGCGGGGTCGAAAATCCGTCCGTCGAAGAACTGATTGCGCGCCAGCGTCAGCGGCCCATGGGTGCCGGGCAGCGATTCATCCCGGGCCAGCGCGCCCTCGGCCTTGTCAGAGGCGCGGGGCAGCGACACGCCCAGCGGCGCGATATGGCTGCGATAGAGATCCGACCGGAAGGTGGCCCGGGCGGTTTCCAGCGCGGCGGGCAGCGGCAGGCCGAACCGCCCCGCCAGCCGCGCCCCGATCCAGCCCGCCTGGCTGCGCCACGGAAAATTCGCAAGGCCGTGGTGAAAGGTCTGGAATTGCGGCACGACGATTTCCGGCCCGGTGGGCGCGATCAGCAGCCGATGCGACAGCGCGCGGTCGATCAGCTCGGCCCCGACATCCAGATGATCGCGCCGCGCCAGCACCGCCGACAGGGTGACGCGGTTGGCGGGGTCGGCCATCCAGCGGGTCGCCCGCCACAGGGCGCGGATCAGTCGGCCCGCGCGCTCGGGTTCCGCCTCGGCCCAGCCGGCGCGGGTGGCCAGCACCTTTTCCGGGGCCTGGCACCAGATCGCCGATCCCGGCCAGACCAGCCGCGCGCCGGCCTGTTCGACCGCCTGGCTGCCCCAGGGTTCGCCCACGCAAAAGCCATCGACCTCGCCGGCCCGCAGCGCCTCGGCCATGCGCGGGGGCGGCACGGTGCGGATCTGCACCTCGGCGCGCGGGGCCGCGCGTTCCAGCCAATAGGCCAGCAATTCCGCCTGCATCGAGAAGGGAAAGGGCACGCCGATGCGCAGCGGCCGGTTCAGCGCGGCCAGCGCCTGTCCGGCGGCCAGCGGATCGCCGAAGGGCAGGGCGGGCAGATGCGGGCCCAGCCCGAAGATCTGGCCGTTCAGCGCCATGACCATCAGCGCCTCCAGCGGCTGCGCGCCGCCGCCCAGCGACAGCGCCCGCGCCACCGGCACCACCGACAGCATCTGCGCCGCCGCCACCTGCCCGAAATCCAGCATGTCGCGCAGCATCGACCACGAGGCCGCGCGGCGCAGTTCCAGCACCAGCCCCTCCTCCTCGGCAAAGCCGAACTCGGCGGCCACGATCAGCGGCGCGGCATCGACCAGCGGGATATATCCGACGGGCAGGGCGCGGGTCATTTCAGCACCTCCGCCGCCATGACGATGGCCTGCGCCACCTCGGGCAGACGCTTGCCCTGATCCATCGCGGCGCGGCGCATCAGCGCATAGGCCTCTTCCTCGCCGATGCCCTTGGCGCGCATGATGAAACCCTTGGCGCGGTCGATCACCTTGCGTTCCTCCAGCGCGGCACGGGTCGCGGCCAGTTCGCTGCGCATCCGGCTGAACAGGTGAAAGCGGGCAATGGCGGCATCCAGCACCGGGCGGATGCGGTCGGCGGCCAGACCGTTCACCACATAGGCCGACACGCCCGCCTCGATCGCGGCGCGGGTCAGGCCGGCATCGGTGCGATCGACGAACATGGCGACCGGGCGTTCGGTCGGGCCAGAGGCCAGCGCCAGTTCCTCCAGCATGTCGCGCGAGGGGCTGGTGATGTCGATCAGCACCAGATCGGGGCGCAGTTCGGTCACGCGCCGGGCAAGGCTGGCGCCATCGCCCAGCACATGCACCCGGTGATTGCCGGCCTCGCGCAGCGCATCGACGATTTCCAGCGCGCGGGCGCGGTCGGGTTCGACAACGATGATGGTCAGTGACTCGCTCATGGCGCCTCCGTCCCCCTCGCGGTGCGGCAAGGTGGGGCGTCGGACAAGGGGGCGATGCCGCGATGCGGCATCCATGTTTCATGTTGCCCGCCAAATGGGCATGGGCGCGAAATCCGCCCGAAATTCAGGCAGGTCGCGAAGTCAGTAAAAGCTTTGCGGGTCGATATCGACCGCCACGCGCAGATCGCCCGGCGGCTTCAGTTGCGCCAGCCAGTCGGCGATGGCGGCCTGGATCGGCGCGGTCTTTTCGGCCTTGATCAACAGCCGCACCCGATGGCGCCCGCGCACCCGGGCAATCGGCGCCGGGGCGGGGCCGAAAAGCTGCGCCCCGATCCGCCGCAGCGGCCCGTCGCGCCGCGCCAGTTCGGCGCCAAAGTCAAAGACCTTGGCCACGTCGCTGCCCGACAGCACGATCCCCGCCATGCGCCCATAGGGCGGCACGCCGGCCGCGCGCCGCTCGGCCGCCTCGGCGCGCCAGAATGCCTCCTCGTCGCCGCCCAGAATGGCCCGGATCACCGGATGTTCGGGCTGGTGGGTCTGCAACAGCGCCAGCCCCCGCCGGTCGCCCGACCGCCCCGCGCGCCCCGCCACCTGCCGCATCAGTTGAAACGTGCGTTCCGCCGCGCGCAGATCTGACCCCTGCAAGCCCAGATCGGCGTCGATCACGCCGACCAGCGTCAGCAGCGGAAAGTTGTGCCCCTTGGCCACGATCTGCGTGCCGATCACGATCTCGGCCTCGCCGCGTGCGATTTCCTCGATCTTGTCCTTCAGCGCGCGGGCCGAGCCGAACAGATCCGAGGACAGGATCGCGAGCTTCGCCTCGGGAAAGCGTTCGGCCACTTCCTCGGCCAGCCGCTCCACCCCCGGGCCGACGGCGGCCATCCGCCCCTCCACCCCGCAAGAGGGGCAGGCCTCGGGCACGGGTTTCGTGGCGCCGCATTGATGGCAGACCAGCCGCTTGAGGAAACGGTGTTCCACCATGCGCGCGTCGCAATGATCGCAGCCCACCTGCTGCCCGCAGGCGCGGCACAGCGTGACCGGCGCATAGCCCCGCCGGTTCAGGAACAGCAGAGACTGTTCCCCCGCCGCCCGCCGCGCCGTCACCGCCTGCGCCAGCGCGTCAGAGATCCAGCGGTTCGCCGGCAGGCGTTCATTGCGCATGTCGATCGCCCGCATCTCGGGCAATTCGGCCGTGCCGAAACGCGCCCCCAGATCCAGCCGCAGATATTTGCCCTGATCGGCATTCACCCAGCTTTCCAGACTGGGCGTGGCCGAGGCCAGCACCACCTGCGCCCCGCAGATCGAGGCGCGCAGCACCGCCATGTCGCGGGCGTTGTAATGCACGCCCTCGTCCTGTTTGTAAGAGGTATCGTGTTCCTCATCGACCACGATCAGCCCAAGCTGCTGGAACGGCAGGAACAGCGCCGACCGCGCGCCGACCACCATCTGCGCCTGACCTTCCGACACCATCTTCCACACCCGGCGGCGTTCGGTCTGGGTCACGCCGGAGTGCCATTCGGCGGGACGCGCGCCGAAACGTGCCTCGACCCGGGTCAGGAATTCGGCCGTAAGCGCAATTTCCGGCAAGAGCACAAGCGCCTGCCGCCCCTGCCGCAGGCATTCGGCCACCGCCTCCAGGTAAACCTCGGTCTTGCCCGATCCGGTCACGCCCTTCAGCAGCGTCGTGCCATAGCCCCCCTGCGCCACGGCGGCGACCAGCGCATCGGCGGCGGCGATCTGGTCGCCCTGCAAGGCGACGCCCCCCTGCGGCGCCAGATCGGGAAAGGGCAGGTCGCGCGGGGCCTCGGCCTCGATCAGCACGCCCGCGCCGACCAGCCCCTTGACCACCGATGACGAACAGCCTGCCGCCTCGCACAGTTCGCCCAGCGTCAGGCCCGCGCCGCCAAAGCCGCGCAGCGCCTCGATCACGCGATGGCGCGCCTCGGTCAGCTTGTTGGGCACCGGGCCGCCCAGCCGATAGAGCCGCCGCATGCCCGGCGCCTCGCCCAGACCGGGGGCGCGGGTGGCAAGCCGCAGCATGGCGGGCAGGGGGGTCAGCGTGTATTCGGCGGCGCGGGTCAGAAAGGCGCGCAGCTCTGCCCGCATCGGCCGCGCCTCCAGCACCCGGGCGACGGATCGCAGCTTTGCCGCGTCAAACGTGCCATCCCCCGGCCCCCAGACCACACCCAGCATCCGGCGCGGGCCCAGCGGCACCTCCACGAAATCGCCGGTGCCGCAGCCCCCCTCGGGCGCGCGATAATCCAGACAGCCCGACAGCGCACGCCCCAGCGTCTCGGTCAGCATGACACCGACCCGATCCCCCTCGGCAAACACGCGCTCCACGGCATTCCTTCCTTTTCCCGGCCCTTGTCATGGGCTAATACGGCGGCGAGAGCGCCCGCAACCCCGAGAGGACATCCCCGATGAAATTCTTCGTCGATTCCGCCGACGTGGCCGCCATTGCCGAACTCAACGACCTTGGCATGGTTGACGGCGTCACCACCAACCCTTCGATCATCCTGAAGTCTGGCCGCGACATCATGGAAGTGACGAAGGAAATCTGCTCCATCGTTTCCGGCCCCGTCTCGGCCGAGGTCGTGTCGCTGACCGCTGACGAGATGATCGCCGAAGGCCGCAAGCTGGCCGAGATCGCGCCGAACATCACCGTGAAGGTGCCGCTGACCTGGGACGGGCTGAAAGCCTGCAAGGTGCTGTCGGGCGAAGGCAAGATGGTGAACGTGACCCTGTGTTTCAGCGTCAATCAGGCGCTGGTCGCCGCCAAGGCGGGCGCGACCTTCATCTCGCCCTTCATCGGCCGGCTGGATGACATCAACCTTGACGGGCTGGAACTGATCTCGGACATCCGTCAGGTCTATGACAATTACGGCTTTGAAACCCAGATCCTTGCCGCCTCGATCCGCACGGCCAATCACGTCACGCAATGCGCGCTGATCGGCGCCGATGTGATGACCGCGCCGCCCGCCGTCATCAAGGGGCTGGCCAGCCATGTGCTGACCGACAAGGGGCTGGATCAGTTCGTGAAGGACTGGGCCAAGACCGGGCAAAAGATCCTCTGATCCGCCGCTGAGGCGACGATTGCCGGGCCGCCATCCGCACCCCGAATGGCGGCCATTTCATGCCGCGGCATCCGTTTTGCGACATTTTCGCGGGACAAGCCGGCCGCGCTTTTGCTAGAGTTGCGCAAATCCAATAAACGGGCAGTGACGATGATCGAACCGGACCTCCGCGACCGGATTCTGGAAAAGCCGGAAACCATTCTGGAAGACCGCGACCTGATGCGCGCGCTGATCGCGGCCAATGACCGCGCCATGGGGTCGAACGTCGTCGATCTGCGCGGCATCGCGATGGAGCGGCTGGAAAACCGGCTGGAGCGGCTGGAAGATACCCATCGCACCGTCATCGCCGCCGCCTATGAAAACCTGGCCGGCACCAATCAGGTGCATCGCGCGATCCTGCAAATGCTTGATCCGCTGTCCTTCGAGGATTTCCTCAAAAGCCTCGCCAGCGACGTGGCGCAGACCCTGCGGGTGGACAGTATCCGCCTGGTGCTGGAATCGGTGCAGGAGGCCGAGGATGCGGCGCTGCGTCGGCTGGGCGATGTGCTGTTCGTGGCAGAGCCCGGCTTCATCGCCGATTACGTCTCGGGCGGGCGCAATGTCTCGCTCCGGCCGGTAACGCTGCGCCAGACCATCCCGGCCTCGACCATGATCTATGGCGAAAGCGCGGGCTGGATCCGGTCCGAGGCGCTGATGCGGCTGGATTTCGGCAAGGGACGCCTGCCCGGGCTGCTGGTCATGGGCTGCGAGGATCCGCATCACTTCAAGCCCACCCATGGCACCGACCTGCTGGCGTTTTTCGCCGGCGTGTTCGAGCGGACGATGCGCCGCTGGCTGTCATGAGCGCGCCGGGGCTGGCGATTTCTCCGGCCGCGCGGGCGGCGATGGAGGAATGGCTGACCCATCTGCGCGCGCTGGACGGGCGCGCCGACAAGACGATCACCGCCTATGCCGCCGACCTGCGCGGCTGGCTGTCCTTTCTGGCCCATCACCGCGGCGGGACCGAGGGGCTGGCGGGCCTGACCGAGGTGCCGGTCTCGGACCTGCGCGCCTGGATGGCCCATGAACGCGGGCGCGGCGTGGCCCCGCGATCGGTCGCGCGGGCCTTGTCGGCGGTCAAGGGGTTTACCGCCTGGCTGGCCGACCGGCAGGGCCGCGACGCGACGGCCATCCTGTCTGCCCGCGCGCCGCGCTTTCAAAAGAAACTGCCCCGCCCGCTCAGCGTCGAGGGGGCGGTGGATGTGCTGGACAGCGTCGGCGACGATGCGCGCCAACCCTGGATTGCCGCGCGCGATACCGCGGTGGTGACGCTGCTTTACGGCTGTGGCCTGCGGATCTCCGAGGCGCTAGGCCTGACCGGCGCCGAGGCCGATCTGCCCCCGGTGCTGCGCATTCGCGGCAAGGGCGGCAAGGAACGGCTGGTGCCGGTCCTGCCTGCCGCGCGCGCGGCCGTGGCGGCCTATGTCGATCTATGTCCCTTCGATCTGCCGGCCAATGGCGCGCTCTTTCGCGGCGCGCGGGGCGGGGCGCTGAACCCCCGGCTGATCGCCGCCGCGATGGAGCGCACCCGCAACCGTCTGGGCCTGCCCGCGACCGCCACGCCGCATGCGCTGCGCCACAGCTTTGCCACGCATCTTCTGGCGGCGGGGGGCGATCTGCGCAGCATCCAGGAATTGCTGGGCCATGCCTCGCTCTCCACCACCCAGACCTATACCGGCGTCGATGCGGCCCGCCTGATGGAAGTCTATGAGGCCAGCCATCCCCGCGCGGGTCACAGCCAGGCAAAGGCGCGGCGCAACTCCGCCTGACCTTCGCACAGGACCGGGGTGCCATGCGCCATCACGACCCGCTGGCTGGGCCAGTCAAGGATGCGCGCCACCGCCGCGCGGGCCACGCCCTGGTCACGAAAGGCCAGACGGAACTTGCGCGGCACCTCGGGCCTTGGCGTTGCCATCAGATCCAGCCGCGCCACCACCGCCCGCCAGCCGCGAAACCAGCCGGCGGGAAACTGTTGCAAGAGATCGGCAAAGATCGCCGTGCCGCTATTGCGATGAAAGAATACCGTCTCGGTGGTGATGCGATTGCCCGGCACCTGCACGTGGTCGAGGTCGCGCCGCCATTCCGGCACGGGCGCATCGCCCAGATCGCGGTCGATACGCAGGTCAGGGCGACGGGCGACCACAGCCACAAGCCGCCGTCAGCCAGCCGGATCACCACCATCCGCGTCGGATAGGCAAAGCCCAGCGTCGCCAGCTCTGGCCCCGCCGCCAGCCAGATCTCCGCGGCAAAGGATGTCAGTGTCATCGCACCCCTTTATGCGCCATTCTGCCCGCAACACCCCCGCGCCGGCAATCTTTGACCGCGCGCGCCGCGACGGTTGCTTTTCGGGGGGCGATGCGCGAAAGGAAAGCATGTCGCTGCGTATCAAAGCCCTGCTCGTCCACCTGTTCACCGCCACCGGCGCGGTGCTTGCCATGCTGGCCATGCTGGCCGCCGTCGATCGCAAATGGGATCTGATGTTCCTCTGGCTGGTCGTGGCGCTGTTCGTCGATGGGCTCGACGGGCCGCTGGCGCGCAAATACGATGTGAAACACAACTGGCCCACCTATGACGGCCAGCTGCTCGATCTGATCATCGACTATCTGACCTATGTCTTCATCCCTGCCTTCGCGCTGTTCAAATCCGATCTGCTGCCGGGCTGGACCGGCTGGATCGCGATCATCGTGATCACCTATGGCTCGGTCGTCTATTTCGTCGATACGCGGATGAAGACAAAGGACTGGTCCTTTGCCGGCTTTCCGGCCTGCTGGAACATGTTCGTGCTGGTGATGTTCGCGCTGAAACCGCCCGAAGGGGTGATCCTGGCCTTTGTCATCGCGCTGACCATCGCCATGTTCACCAACCTGAAATTCGTCCACCCCACCCGCACCCAGCGGTGGCATGGCGTGACGCTGCCGGTCTCGATCGCCTGGACCTTCTTTGCCGGCTGGGCCGCCTGGGTCGATTTCCACGCGCAAAGCTGGGCGCATTGGGGCCTTGTGGTGACCTCGCTCTACCTGACCTTCGCGGGCATCGCCCAGCAACTGCTGCCCGAACGCGCGTCGCGGGCCTGAGCGGCTTTCATCTGTTCAAAAATATCCTCGGGGGTGAATTGGGCCGCAGGCCCAAGAGGGCGCAGACAGCCCCCTGTTCCGCCGCCGCCGGGCGCGCGGTCAGAACACCACGCCCATGCGCAGGATGAAACAGCCAAAGGCCCGGTTCTCGGTGCAGCGCACCACGGCGGCGCAGCCCGGCGCATGGGCATAGAAGGCCTGCCGCTCGATCGACCGCGCCTGCGCGCCTTCGGGCAGGGCGGCGCCGATCACCTCCAGCGCGGCGACATGCACCGGGTCGGGCCGGTCGCCCGCGCCGTCACGCTCCATCCACAGCGCGCCATACTCGGTGAACCCGTCTAGCGGCATCAGCCCGGTGATCAGCCGCAGCGCCGCCACCACGTCCAGCCCCGGCAGATCGACCACCCGCCCGCTGCGCGTGGGCAGCGAAAAGGCGGGATAGTTGCTGTCTACCACCGCCAGTTCGTCGCCATGGCCCAGCCGCATCAGCACATCCATCAGATCAGGCGTCACCCGCGGATCGATTCCCTTCAGCATCCTGCATCCCCCCGTCGGGCGGCGAAGGTTGAGGGCCGCCCCGTTTCACGCTATCCCAACCCCATCTTGCAGGAGAGCATCATGGACGCAACCGCCGTCGAGGCCCTGTTCACCCGCGCATCGGGCGAATATCTCTGCGCCCGCTGGGGCCGGCCCATCGTGCCGGTGGTCTTTGGCGTCGATGATGCGACGCTCGCCATCGTCAAGGGCGCGATCGAGGCGGTGGTGACGCTGGCCGGGCACCGCATGGCGGAAACCGACCCGGAACTGGGCGCGAATCTCATGGTCTTCTTCTTTCGCGACTGGGTCGAACTGCCGGAGCTGCCCAATCTCGACCGGCTGATCCCCGATCTTGTGCCCCTTTGCGCGCGGCTGGCGGTGCAGGGTGCCAATCAATATCGCATCTTCCGCTTTGATGCCGATGGCGCGATCAAGGCGGCCTTCGTCTTTCTGCGCATGGATGCCGCCCTGTCGGAAATTCCGGCCGAGACGCTGGCGCTGTCGCAGGCGGCGCAGGTGATCCTGCTCTGGTCTGACCGCGCCTTTGCCGAGACCTCGCCGCTGGCGCGGGTGGGCGAAACGGTGATCCTGCGCCCCGACATTGCCGGGGTGATCCGCGCAGCCTATGCCCCCGTCCTGCCTGCCGTCGCCCGCGACCCCAGCCACGCCCTGCGCCTGGCGGCGAGGATGCGCGCATGAAGGCGGTCGGGGCGGTCCTGCTCTTGGCCAGCCTCGGCGCCCTGCCGGCGCGGGCCGAGACCTGGCCGGTGCCGGTCGAACCGGCGCATCGTGCCCGCCTTGAGGCCCGCCATGGCTGCGAAGGTGGCGCCATGATCGCGGGCATCTGCGAACCCGCCAACAATGTCACCCTCGTCGAGGTGCAGGGGCCGGATGATCTGGCCGCCTTGCCGCTTTTGCCCGGGCTGGATCGCGTGAACATCGCCGCGACCCTCGATATGGGCGCGCTGACCGATGATCAATGGCGATCCCTGGCGCAATTGCCGCGCCTGCGGCGGCTGTCGCTCAGCAACAACGCGCTGGCCGATCTGGCGCCGATCACGCGACTGCGCGGCCTGCAAAGCCTGAACATCGCCGGCACCGCCGTCAGCGACCTGACACCGCTTGCGGCGATGACAGGGCTGCGCGCGCTCAATCTCGATCGCACCTCGGTCGCGGATCTGACGCCCCTGCGCAGCCTTGTCGCCCTGGATCGGCTGGTGCTGCCCGACGGCACGATCCTGTTCGATCACGCCGAGGTTTCAGCTTTTCTGCAAGGTCTGCGGTAAGCCATGACCCACCACTTCTCCGTCCGCGTCTATTACGAGGACACCGATGCCGGCGGTATCGTCTATCACGCCAATTACCTGAAATTCATCGAACGCGCCCGGTCGGAATGGGTGCGCGAGGCGGGGATCGACCAGCGGCAATTGCGCGCCGATCAGGGGCTCATCATCGTCGTGCGGCGGATCGAGGCCGATTACCTGCGCCCTGCACTTTATGACGACCTGCTGACCGTCACCACCGGCCTGCGCCTGCTGGGCGGCGCGCGGATCGAGCTGGATCAGGCGGTGCTGCGCGGCGAGGTGCCGATGTTCACCGCCCGCGTCACGCTGGTCTGTGTCGGCGCGGATGGTCGTGCCGCCCGACTGCCTGATGCGCTGCGGCGCGCGCTCGAATCCGGCTGATTGTTGCCGCGCCGCAGCATTGCGGCCCTTGCATGGGCGGATTGTGGCCTTATGACGCGGTTGTGTTGGCAATCCCCCTCAAACCGCGCTAGAATCATTGGTAAGAGCGGGTCGCCACGAACCCGGATAACGAGCAGGCGTATAGATCATGGAAACCGTCACGGCGGCGCAGGAACTCGATTTCTCCCTGCTGGCCCTTTTCGCGCGCGCGACCATCACCGTCAAACTGGTGATGATCGGGCTTCTGGTGATGTCCTTCTATTCCTGGGCCATCATCATTCGCAAACACATCATGTATCGCGCGGCCCGGGCCGAGGCCGATATCTTTGACCGCGCCTTCTGGTCGGGCGAGCCGCTGGACGAGCTGTTTGAAAAGATCGGCCCCGCGCCGGAGGGGCAGAGCGAAAAGATCTTTGCCGCCGGCATGATCGAATGGCGCCGCAGTCACCGCGCCGATGGCGGGCTGATCGCCGGGGCGCAATCGCGCATCGACCGCGCCATGGATGTGGCCATCGCCCGCGAAAGCGAGACGCTGAACAGCGGGCTCAGCTTTCTGGCCACGGTGGGTTCCACCGCGCCCTTCATCGGGCTGTTCGGCACGGTCTACGGCATCATGCACGCCTTCACCGAAATCGCCGCCACCAAGAACACCGACCTGGCGACAGTCGCCCCCGGTATCGCCGAGGCGCTGATGGCGACCGGCATCGGTCTGGTCGCGGCCATTCCGGCCGTGGTGTTCTACAACAAGCTCAATGCCGACAGCGAACGCATCCTGGGCGGCTATGAGGCTTTCGCCGACGAATTCGCCACGATCCTTTCGCGCCAGCTGGACGCCTGATCCATGGGGGCGGGGGTCGTCAAGAAATCGGGCGGGGGCGGGCGGCGCGGGCGCCGTCGCGGCCATTCCAGTGCCATGGCCGATATCAACATCACGCCCTTTGTGGACGTGATGCTGGTGCTGCTGATCATCTTCATGGTCGCGGCGCCGATGCTCACCGTTGGCGTGCCGATCCAGTTGCCGGAAACCGCCGCCGCCAGCCTGCCGACCGAACAGGAGGAGCCGCTGGCGATCACCATCGCCGCCGATGGCAAGCTGTTCCTGATGAACAGCGAGGCCGACGAGGCGGCGCTGATCCCGCAATTGCAGGCGATCGCGGCCGAACGCACGTCGGACAAGATCTTTCTGCGCGCCGATGGCACCGTGCCTTATGAACGGGTGGCGCAGGTGATGGGCGCGCTGAACGCGGGCGGGTTCCGCAATATCGGTCTGGTGACCGACAGCAACGGCCCCCTGATGGGCGCGGCTGCCGGGGGTGGCGCTGCGGCGCCGAACGAATAGGTCCGCGCATGTTTCGCGACATGGACAGGAGCTTCGTCATCTCGGGGACAGGACATGGGGTTCTGATCCTCTGGGTGCTGTTTGGCGATATCCTGTTCCGCCCGCCGGTCCCGACCGAGCCGGTGGTGATGACGGTGGACACCATCTCGACCGAGCAGTTTGACGCGATGATGGCTGCCGCCGGGGGCGCGCAGCCCGAACAGCCGGCGGAAACCGCGCCAAGCGCCTCGGTCCGCCCGCCGGAGCGCCCGCAGCCGCCCGAACCCGCGCCAGAACCGACCCCGCCCGAGCCGACCCCGCCCGAGCCGGAAATGCAGCAGCCCGCGCCCGAACCCGCGCCCCAGCCGGAACCCGAGCCGGAGCCCGAACCGATCCCCGAGGCGGATGTGGCCCAGCCCCTGCCGGTGCCCGAACCCGTGGCGCCGCCCGCCGAACAGGAACAGCCCGTCGCGGTGATCCCGTCTTCGGTCCGGCCGCGGCCGCGCCCGGCCAGCCGCGTGGCGCCCATGCCGCAAGAGGCCCCGCCCGAGGATGTGCCCGAGGCCGAAGAGGTGCAGCAGGCCGTGACCGACGAGGCCACGCCCGACACCCCGCCCGCCGAGGAGCAGCAAGAGGCCGCCGCCCCGCCCGAAGCCACGACCGAGGTCGTGACCGAGGCGACCGAGACCGACGAGACGCCGCAACTGGCGCCCACGGCCTCCATGCGGCCGCGCAGCCGTCCGCGCCGCCCCGATCCCGCCGCCGAACGCCCGGCCGAGGCGCAGACCGCGTCGTCGCAGAACGCCGCCGACCAGCAGGCGACCGAGGATGCCGTGGCGCAGGCCCTGGCCGAACAGGCCGCGGCAAGCAGCAGCAGCAACCAGCAGGCCGCCAATACCGATGCGCCGCCGGCGCGTGGGCTGGCCGCCAATGGCCCGCCCATGTCGGCCGGCGAAAAGGATGCGCTGCGCGTGGCGGTGGAACGCTGCTGGAACGTCGCCGCCCTTTCGACCGAGGCGCAGCGCGCGGTGATTTCGGTCTATGTGACCATCGGCCCCGACAAGAAGCCGGTCTCGACCTCGATCGAACTGGCGCGGTCGGATGCCGGCGACGCGGCGACCCGGCAGGCCTATGAGGCCGCCCGCCGCGCCATCCTGCGCTGCGGGTCGCCCGGCTTCCCGCTGCCGGACGAGAAATACGAGACCTGGAAGGAACTCGAACTGATCTTCGACAAGGGCAGGGTGGGGCTGTGATGCGCACCGCTGTCCTTGCACGCATTTCCCGGGCGCGCCCGGGCGGAACCGGGGAGGCCGCGCGCGGCTTTCCCCTTGTCACAGACAGGATACCGGCGGAAAACCAACCCCGCCGCAAGAACAGGAACGAGGGTCAGATGCGCCGTCTCTGCCATTTCTTCACCGCCGCCATGACCGCGGCCACGCTGGGGCTGGGCCTTGTCGCCCCCGCCGAGGCCCGCCTGTCGATCACGCTGGGCAGCCCGGTGATCGAGCCGATGCCCTTTGCCCTGCCGACCTTCGCCGATGAGGGCGGCGGCGGGTCGATGGCCGCCGATATCAGCGCCGTGATCGTGTCGGATCTGCAAGGCACCGGCATGTTCGAGCAAATCCCCGAAAGCGCCTATATTCAGCGGCTGACCTCGTTCGATGCGGCGGTCTCTTACCCCGACTGGCAGGCGATCAACGCCCAGGCGCTGATCACCGGCGCGGTGCAGGCCGGTGGCGGTCAGGTCGCGGTCAAGTTCTGTCTGCATGATGTTTTCGCCAATGGCACCATGGGCGAATGCATGCAATTCGCGGGCGATGCCGGAAGCTGGCGCCGGGTGGCGCATAAGGTGGCCGATGCCGTTTACAGCCGCATCACCGGCGAGACCGGCTATTTCGACAGTCGCGTGGTCTTCGTGGCCGAAAGCGGGCCGAAGAACCAGCGGCAAAAGCGGCTGGCGGTGATGGATTACGATGGCGCCAATGTCAGCTATCTGACCGATAGCTCCTCCATCTTGCTGGCGCCGCGCTTCTCGCCCTCGGGCGACCGGATCCTGTTCACCTCTTACTCCACCGGGTTCCCGCAGATCTATCTGATGGATGTGGCCAGCCTGCAAATCCGCGGTCTGGGCGAACAGCCCGGCACCATGACCTTTGCCCCGCGCTTTTCGCCCGATGGCAGCCGCGTGGTGTTCAGCCTGGAACGCGGCGGCAATACCGATATCTACATGCTCGATATCGGCTCGGGTGCGCTGAGCCAGCTGACCGACTCGCCCTCGATCGAGACGGCGCCCTCGTTCAGCCCGGATGGCAGCCAGATCGTGTTTGAATCCGATCGTTCGGGCGGCCAGCAGCTCTATATCATGTCGGCCGGCGGTGGTGAGCCGCGGCGGATTTCCGGCGGGGCCGGGCGCTATGGCACCCCGGTCTGGTCGCCGCGCGGCGATTACATCGCCTTCACCAAGCAGAATCAGGGCCGCTTCCATATCGGCGTGATGCTGACCGACGGCACCGAGGAAAAGCTGCTGACCTCGTCCTATCTCGACGAAGGCCCGACCTGGTCGCCCAATGGCCGCGTGATCATGTTCACCCGTCAGCCCCCGGGCGAGGGCAACCCGGAACTCTGGAGCGTGGATACCACCGGCCGCGTGCTGCGCCCGGTGAAGAACGGCACCGCCTCGTCGGATCCGGCCTGGTCGCCTTTGCTGCCCTGATCAGCTTGTGATGCGCCGCCGATTTCCCCGGCGGCGCAAAACTGTTAGAACGAACGAAACAATCGGCCCGAAGTGGCCTTCGCACGAACCGGCGAGCGGACAAAGAAGGACAAGACAATGGCGTATATGACGAAAGCCCTGCTGATCACCGTGGCCGCCATCGGCCTGGCGGCCTGCAAGAACCCCGACCGCTATGGCGCGGGCGGCCCGGGCGCGAATGGCGGCTATGGCGCCGGCGGCGTGAATGGCGCGGGTCTGGGCGGGCCGAACGACCCGACCTCCATCGCCTATTTCCAGCAGACGCTGGGCGACCGTGTGCTGTTCGCGGTGGACCAGTCCACCCTCTCGGCCGAGGCGCAGACCATCCTGACCCGTCAGGCGCAATGGCTGCAACAGAATGCCGATTACGCGATCATCATCGAAGGCCATGCCGACGAACAGGGCACCCGTGAATACAACCTCGCGCTTGGCGCGCGGCGTGCGTCGGCGGTGCAGAACTATCTGATCTCGATGGGCATCGCGCCGAACCGCATGCGCACCGTTTCTTATGGCAAGGAACGCCCGATCGAGGTTTGCGCGCAGGAAGCCTGCTTTGCCAAGAACCGCCGCGCGGTGACCGTGCTGTCGATGGGCGCGGGGGCCTGATCCGATGCGGGTCGGCGTCCTGGCGCTGGCGCTCTGCCTGGTTCCCGGCGGCCTGTTCGCACAGGACCGGGCGCAGACGCTGGCCGATATCAAGGGAGAGCTGGCGTCGCTGAACGCCCAGTTCACCCAGCTGAAGCAAGAGCTGGTCAGCACCGGCGCGATCAATAGCGGTGCGGCCGGCGGCAATGCGCTGCAACGGCTCGATGCGATCGAGGCGGCGCTGATGCGTCTGACCGCGCAGACCGAACAGGTGGAACTGCGCGTGAACCGCGTGGCCAGCGACGGCACCAACCGGATCGGCGATCTGGAATTTCGTGTGACCGAACTGGAGGGCGGCGATGTCGGCGCCCTGCCGCCGACGCAACCCCTGGGCGGCGCGGCGCAGGCCACGATTGCCCCAACCGCTGAAACCGCCCCGCCTTCCGGGGGTGCCGAACTGGCTGTCGGCGAACAGGAAGCATTCGACCGGGCCAAGGGGGTGCTCGGTCAGGGTGACTTTCGTGCCGCCGCGCAAGAGTTTGATACCTTTGCCAAAGCCTATCCGGGCAGCCCCCTGATGCCAGAGGCGCTGATCCTGAAAGGGGACGCGCTGAAGCAATCCGGCGATACGGCGAATGCGGCGCGGTCCTATCTGGATGCGTTTTCGGGCAAGCCCGACGGGGACAAGGCCGGCGATGCGCTGGTCCGGCTAGGGCAGGCGCTGGCGGTGCTGGGGCAGACGCCCGAGGCCTGCGTGACGCTGCAAGAGGTGGGGGTGCGTTTCCCCGGCTCGACCGCGGCCAACGATGCCTCGGCCGCGCTGGCCAGCCTCGCCTGTCCGTGAGCGACGACGCCCTTCTGGACCGGGTGGCGCAAGCCATCGCCAAGGCGCGGCCCGATCCGGCCGCGCCTTTGCCTTTGGGGGTGGCGGTGTCGGGTGGCGGCGATTCGGTGGCGCTGTTGCATCTGTTGCACCGGCTGCCCCCCCGGGCGGGGCTGGCGTTGCATGTGGTGACGGTCGATCACGGCCTGCGCCCCGAAAGCGCGGCCGAGGCGGCGGGGGTGGCCGCGTTTTGTGCCGGGCTGGGCCTGCCGCATGTCACGCTGCAATGGCACGGGCCGGCACCGACCGGCAACCTGATGGATCAGGCCCGCCGCGCCCGCGCCACGCTGATCGCCGATTGGGCGCGGGCGCGGGGCCTCTACGATGTGGCGCTTGGCCATACCGCCGATGACGATGCCGAATCCTTCCTGATGAACCTTGGCCGCGCGGCGGGGCTGGAGGGGCTGTCGGGCATGCGCCCGCAATGGCAGGATCAGGGCATCCGTTGGCACCGGCCCCTGCTGGGCGTCACGCGCGCCGAATTGCGGGCCTGGCTGCGGCGGCAGGGCATCGGCTGGATCGACGATCCCGGCAATGACAATGACCGCTTCACCCGGGTCAAGGCGCGGCGCGCGCTGGCGGCGCTGGCCCCGCTGGGCATCACGGTCGATCGGCTGGCCGACAGCATCGCCCATCTGGCAGCGGCGCGGGGGGTGGTGCAGGCGGCCACGCACCGAGCCGCGGACTGCCTGACCGAGAGCGCCGGCGCGCTGTCGGTCGCGCGCGCCGACTGGGTCGCGCTGCCCGCCGAACTGCGCCGGCGCCTGCTGGTCGCGATGACGCTCTGGATGGGGGGCGGCGGCTATCCGCCCCGCGCGGCCCAGGTTGCGCGGCTGGACCTCGCGCTGGATCAGGGTCGCGACGCCACGCTGGCCGGGCTGCGCTTTCGCCCGCGCGCCGGCCGCATCGCCATCACGCGCGAGGCCCGCGCCGCCATGGGCCCGGTCGCCCCCGGCGGCATCTGGGATCACCGCTGGCAGGTGACCGGCCCCTTTGCCCCCGGCCAGACCATCGCGGCGCTCGGGGCGTCGGGCCTTGCACAATGCGCCGACTGGCGCGCCCATGGCCCGCGCGAGGCGCTGATCGTCACCCCCGCTGTCTGGCAGGGCGCGCGGCTGATTGCCGCGCCGCTGGCCCGGCCGGACCCGCTTTGGCAGGCACAGTTGCGACCTGATTTCGGAATGTTCATCTTGGCGCATTGAACCCCCGCGCGAGATGTCTATTTTAGGACGAAACGCCGCGCGCATTCCGCACGCGCCCAGCCTTCCGTGTCTTGGCCCCCAAAGCCCGGCGCGCCGGCACGACACCAAGGAGTTCCCTCGTGGGCAACGCACGCAATATCGCATTCTGGGTGGTGCTGTTCCTGTTGATCCTGACGCTGTTCCAGATGTTCAACGGCAACACGACCACCACCGCCTCGCGCAACCTGTCCTATTCCGAATTCGTCCAGCGGGTCGATGAAGGGCAGGTGCAAAGCGTGACGCTGGATGGCGAGCGTGTGGTGGTGCGCGGCAAGGACGGCAATACCTATGCCACGATCAAGCCCGAGGGCGAGGAAATCACCGACCGCCTGATCGCCAAGGGCGTGGATGTGCGGGCCGAGCCGCAGCAGCAATCGGGCTTCATGTCGCTGATCTCGCTCTGGCTGCCGTTCATCGTGCTGATCGGCATCTGGATCTTCTTCATGAACCGGATGCAGGGCGGCGGGCGCGGTGGCGCCATGGGCTTTGGCAAGTCGCGCGCCAAGCTGCTGACGGAAAAGCATGGCCGCGTGACCTTTGACGATGTGGCTGGCATCGACGAGGCCAAGGAAGAACTGGAGGAGATCGTCGAATTCCTGCGCAATCCGCAGAAATTCAGCCGTCTTGGCGGCAAGATCCCGAAAGGCGCGCTGCTGGTCGGCCCGCCCGGCACCGGCAAGACGTTGCTTGCGCGCGCCATCGCGGGCGAGGCGGGCGTGCCGTTCTTTACCATCTCGGGTTCCGACTTTGTCGAGATGTTCGTCGGCGTCGGCGCCAGCCGCGTGCGCGACATGTTCGAACAGGCCAAGAAGAACGCCCCCTGCATCGTCTTCATCGACGAGATCGACGCCGTGGGCCGCGCGCGCGGCGTGGGCATCGGCGGCGGCAATGACGAACGCGAACAGACCCTCAACCAGTTGCTTGTGGAGATGGACGGGTTCGAGGCCAATGAAGGCGTGATCATCGTGGCGGCGACCAACCGCAAGGACGTGCTGGACCCGGCGCTGCTGCGCCCCGGCCGGTTCGACCGTCAGATCCATGTGCCGAACCCCGATATCAAGGGCCGCGAAAAGATCCTGACCGTGCATGCGCGCAAGATCGTGCTGGGGCCGGATGTCGATCTGCGCACCATCGCGCGCGGTACGCCGGGCTTTTCGGGCGCCGATCTGATGAACCTCTGCAACGAGGCGGCGCTGATGGCCGCGCGGGTGGGCCGGCGTTTCGTCACCATGGATGACTTTGAAAACGCCAAGGACAAGGTGATGATGGGCGCGCAGCGCCGCTCGATGATCCTGACCCAGGACCAGAAGGAAAAGACCGCCTATCACGAGGCTGGCCACGCCATTGTCGGGATCGAATTGCCGAAATGCGATCCGGTCTACAAGGCCACGATCATTCCGCGCGGTGGTGCGCTTGGCATGGTGGTGTCGCTGCCCGAGATGGACCGCCTTCAGTTCCACAAGGACGAGGGCAAACAGAAGATCGCCATGACCATGGCCGGCAAGGCCGCCGAGATCATCAAATACGGCGAAGAGGGCGTGTCCTCCGGCCCGGTGGGCGATATCCAGCAGGCCTCCAGCCTTGCGCGGGCGATGGTGATGCGGTGGGGCATGTCCGATCGGGTCGGCAATATCGACTATGCCGAGGCGCATGAGGGCTATCAGGGCAATACGGCCGGTTTCTCGGTCTCGGCCCAGACCAAGGAACTGATCGAATCCGAGGTGAAGCGCCTGATCGACGAGGGGTATGAGACCGCCTATCGCATCCTGACCGAGAAATCGGTGGAATTCGAGCGTCTGGCCAAGGGGCTTCTGGAATATGAGACGCTGACCGGCGACGAGATCCGCAAGGTCATCGCGGGCGAGACGCTGGGCGGCGATGATGAGGGCGGCACGCCGACGGATACCGGCTCGGTGCTGGCGATCCCGAAGACCAAGCCGAAATCGCCCAAGGCCGATGGCGGCATGGAGCCCGAGCCGACCGCATGAGCGGCCACGCCGGACAGGATTGGAACCCCGGGGCCTATGCAAGGTTCCGGGGTTTGCGTTTGCGCCCGGCCTTGGACCTTCTGGCGCAGGTCGGGCCGCTGCCGGCGGGCGATGTGGTCGATCTGGTCTGCGGCGATGGTGCGGTGGGGCCGGCGCTGCGGCAGGCCTTCGCCGACCGGCGGCTGATCGGGGTTGATGACTCGCCTGCCATGCTGGCGCAGGCGCGGGGCTATGAGGCGCTGCACGAGGCCGATATCGCCACCTGGCACCCCGAGACGCCGCCCGCGCTGATCTTTTCCAATGCGGCGCTGCAATGGCTGCCCGGTCACGCCCGGCTGATGCCGCGTCTGGCGGGGCTGCTGGCGCCGGGCGGGGTTCTGGCGGTGCAGATGCCGGGGCAGGGGGCGGCGCCCTCGCATATGCTGCTGCATCAGGTTGCGGCGCGGCTGTTCCCCGACCGTTTTTCGCCCGACCCGCCGCCCGCACCCGTGGCCCCGCTCGGCGAATACTGGGCGATGCTGGCGCCCCTGGGCGCGGTCAGCGTCTGGGAAACCACCTATCTGCAAGCCTTGCCCGCCGATGCCGCCGCCCATCCGGTACGCCGCTTTACCGAAAGCACCGCGATGCGGCCGATCGTTGCGCGTCTGAACGCGGATGAGGTGGCGCCCTATCTCGCGGCCTATGACGCCGCGCTGGCCGGGGCCTATCCGCCGCTGGCGGACGGGCGCGCGCTGATGCCGTTTCGGCGGCTGTTCTTCACCCTTGTCAAAGGATGAAGTCCGAGGCCCGCAACGTCGAGACCCCCAGCACGTCCACCGACATGTCGGCGCGCCCGTCGCCATCCATGTCGAACAGGGCGCGCGATCCGGTCGTGGTGGTGATGAACCGCACCTCGCCCGCGTGATGGCCAAAGGCGGCGCGGCCGATGAAATCGCCGGTCGCGATCAACTGGTCAAAGTTGATCTTGTCGCCCTGCAAGCGGCGGAAATCCTCGATCACGTCTCGGGTGGTGGCGCCGGGGCCGCTTTCGCTGCGGGCGATGAACTTGAAATGATCGGCGCCCGCGCCGCCGATCAGCCGGTCCTTGCCGCCGCCGCCGATCAGCGTGTCATTGCCCGCGCCCCCCAGCAGCCGGTCGCGGCCCGTGCCGCCAAAGAACAGATCGTTGCCGCCATTGCCCAGCAGCGTGTCTTCGCCGGTGCCGCCATAAAGCGTCTCGCGCAGGGCACCGCCCACCACCCGGTCATTCTCGGCCCCGCCATCCAGCAGGTTGTAGCCGTCACCGCCAAACACCGTGTCATTGCCGGCCCCGGCATAGATGCGGTCGCCCCCGGCCTCGCCATAGAGGCGGTCATTGCCGGTCGCGCCCTCGATCGTGTCATTGCCATTGCCGCCATAGGCGGTGTCATTGCCGCCGCCCATTTTCAGGTGGTCATGCCCGTCCATGCCGTCAAAGCGGTTGGTGTTGTAGAAATTGCTTTCGGGCTGATCGGTGATCCTGTCGTTGAAGGCGCTGCCGCGCACATGGTTGACGCCGTGGATGCGGTCGCCTTGCGCATCGCCGCCATAGCTGGTGCTGGTATCGCCCGCGATCAGACGCACATCCACCGCCGCCGAGGAGGTGGTGTAGAACACCCAATCGGTGCCATCCGACCCGCCCGACATCGAATCCGCCCCGGCACCGCCCACCAGCGTATCGGCCCCGTAATTGCCCGACAGCGTGTCGTTCCCGGCATCGCCGAACAGCAGGTCATTGCCATCGGCGGCGTTGATCGTGTCATTGCCCGCGCCGCCAAAGACGGTGTCATTGCCATCGGCCGCGTCGATCGTGTCGGCCCCGCCCGGGCCCGCATTCGACGCATCGCCATAGAGCAGGTTGCCCAGTTCGTTGCCCTGGATGTAATCGGTGCCATTGCTGCCGCGCGCGTTCTCGATCAGGCCGACCACGATCAGGCGATGCCCCCAATTGCCGGGGTTGTAATAGAAGCCCGACCCCGAGGTGCTGGAGGGCGGATAGCCATGACCCAGGCGGATATCGGTCGCCAGGCTGTAGACGCCCTGGATCACGATCCAGTCGATGCCGCTGCCATCGTCGTTGACGGTGATCGTCTCGGTGCCGGTGGCCAGCTGATCCACGATATAGACATTGTTCGCCATTCCCAGCCCTTTCCCGGCTTGAAAGCCCCCCCTTTCAGCGCGGCCTGACCGGGCGCGGGGGCGGTTTTCGTCAATCTTGCATGGGGTTGGCCGGACCTCTACCCCCATGCGGGGTATGGCCGCACCGCCATGGCGATTTTGATGGGGTCAGTGTCGCTATCTGCCCATTTTTCGGCTTTCATGTCGCTACTGTATCGCGCAGGGCGCGCCACCCCGGGGGAGGAAAAGCATGGCTTTCAGGACCGATATCGAAATCGCGCGCGAGGCGCAGAAAAAGCCCATCCAGGAGATCGGCGCCCGGCTTGGCATTCCGGCCGAACATCTGCTGCCCTATGGTCATGACAAGGCCAAGGTCGGGCAGGACTTCATCAAAAGCCTCGCAGACCGCCCGGATGGCAAGCTGATCCTGGTGACCGCGATCAACCCGACCCCGGCGGGCGAGGGCAAGACCACAACCACCGTGGGTCTGGGCGACGGGCTGAACCGCATCGGCAAACGGGCGGTGATCTGCATCCGCGAGGCCAGCCTTGGCCCGAATTTCGGCATGAAGGGCGGCGCCGCGGGCGGCGGCATGGCCCAGGTCGTGCCGATGGAGGAGATGAACCTTCACTTCACCGGCGATTTTCACGCCATCACCAGCGCGCATAACCTGCTGTCGGCGATGATCGACAACCACATCTATTGGGGCAATTCGTTGGGCATCGACGAACGCCGCGTGGTGTGGCGCCGGGTGATGGACATGAACGACCGCGCGCTGCGCGATATCGTGGTGTCGCTGGGCGGCGTGTCGAACGGCTTTCCGCGCCAGACCGGCTTTGACATCACCGTCGCCTCCGAGGTGATGGCGATCCTCTGCCTGTCGAAAGACCTGCCGGATCTGCAAAAGCGGCTGGGCGATATCGTGGTCGCCTATACCCGCGACAAGACCCCCATCTATTGCCGTGACATCAAGGCCGATGGCGCGATGACGGTGCTGCTGAAGGACGCGATGCAGCCCAATCTGGTGCAGACGCTGGAGAACAACCCCGCCTTCGTGCATGGCGGCCCCTTTGCCAATATCGCCCATGGCTGCAACAGCGTGATCGCCACGCAGACCGCGCTGAAGCTGGGCGAATATGTGGTGACCGAGGCGGGCTTTGGCGCCGATCTGGGCGCGGAAAAGTTCTTTGACATCAAGTGCCGCAAGGCCGGGCTGAAACCGGCGGCGGCGGTGATCGTGGCGACGGTGCGCGCCATGAAGATGAATGGCGGCGTCGCCAAGGCCGATCTGGGCGCCGAGAATGTCGGCGCCGTGCAGAAGGGCTGCCCCAATCTGGGCCGTCACATCGCCAATGTGAAATCCTTTGGCGTGCCGGTGGTGGTGGCGATCAACCATTTCCACGGCGATACCGAGGCCGAGGTTGCGGCGGTCAAGGATTATGTCGCGCGGCAGGGCGCCGAGGCGATCCTTTGCAAGCACTGGGCGCAGGGCAGTGCCGGGATCGAGGATCTGGCGCGCAAGGTGGTGGCGCTGGCCGAAAGCGGCGCCAGCCATTTCGCGCCGCTCTATCCCGATGACATGCCGCTGTTCCAGAAGATCGAGACCATCGCGAAGCGGATCTACCACGCCGATGCGGTGCTGGCCGACAAGTCGATCCGCGATCAGCTGAAGGCATGGGAGGCGGCGGGCTATGGCCATCTGCCGATCTGCATGGCCAAGACGCAATACAGCTTTACCACCGATCCCAACCTGCGCGGCGCGCCCACCGGCCATTCGGTGCCCGTGCGCGAGGTGCGCCTGTCGGCCGGCGCGGGCTTTGTCGTGGTGATCTGCGGCGAGATCATGACCATGCCGGGCCTGCCCCGGACACCAAGCGCCGAGGTGATCCGCCTCAATGATCAGGGTCAGGTCGAGGGCCTGTTCTGACGAAAGCCGAGGGGCCTTGCCTTGAACTTGCGCCCGCGAGCGGATACCTCGCGGGCATGCAACCCGGAGGGCGTGATGAAGGCTCCGCAAGAATGCCGGAACATGGCGGAACTGCGCGTTGAGATCGACGCGCTGGACCGTCAGTTGGTGGCGCTGCTGGCGCGGCGTGCCACCTATATCGACCGCGCGACCGAGCTGAAGCCGGCCGAGGGATTGCCTGCACGCATCGACGACCGGGTCGAGGCGGTGGTCTCCAAGGTGCGGGCTTCGGCGCAAGAGACCGGGCTGGACGCCGATCTTGCCGAAGCCCTGTGGCGGCGGCTGATCGACTGGTCCATCGCCCGCGAAGAACAAGTCCTGGGCCGCTGAGCCCCATCTGACAGGAGAGCCCGCATGACCGCGGCAATCATCGACGGCAAGGCATTCGCGGCCCGCGTTCGGGCCGAGGTCGCGGCCCATGTGGCCCGGCTGAAAGAGGAACAGGGGCTGACCCCCGGGCTTGCCGTGGTGCTGGTGGGCGAAGACCCCGCAAGCCAGGTCTATGTCTCGTCCAAGGGCAAGCAGACCGTCGAGGTGGGCATGACCTCGTTCGAACACAAGCTGCCCGCCGATACGCCCGAGGCCGATCTTCTGGCGCTGATCGCGCGGCTGAATGCCGATCCGGCGGTGCATGGCATTCTGGTGCAACTGCCGCTGCCGGGGCATCTGAATTCGGAACTGGTGATCAATTCGATCGACCCGGCCAAGGATGTGGACGGCTTCCACATCTCCAACGTCGGGCTGTTGGGCACCGGGCAGAAAAGCATGGTCCCCTGCACGCCGCTGGGCTGCCTGATGATGCTGCGCGACCATCACGGGTCGCTGTCGGGGCTGAACGCGGTGGTGGTCGGCCGGTCCAATATCGTGGGCAAGCCGATGGCGCAGCTGCTGCTGGGCGACAGCTGCACCGTGACCATCGCGCATAGCCGCACCCGCGATCTGCCGGCGGTCTGCCGCCAGGCCGATATCCTCGTGGCCGCCGTGGGCCGCCCCGAGATGATCAAGGGCGATTGGGTCAAGCCGGGCGCCACGGTGATCGACGTGGGCATCAACCGGATCGAACGCGACGGCAAGACGCGGCTGGTGGGCGACGTGGATTTCGCCGGGGCCGCCGCGGTGGCCGGCGCGATTACCCCGGTGCCGGGCGGGGTCGGGCCGATGACCATCGCCTGCCTGCTGGCCAATACACTGACCGCCTTTTGCCGCAGCCATGGGTTGAGCGAACCGCAGGGTCTGACCGCCTGACCCCGCCGCCTGCGCGCCCCGGGACCGGGGCGCGAACCCCATTGACAGCACAGGCCGAGCCTTTATTTCTGGGCACCGGGTGTAGTTGGTGCGGGGCTTATGGCGGCGTTTCTGAGCATAATTCGGACCGATTTCCGCAACCCTTTGCTGTATGCCGCCTGGGCGGCGCTCAGCGTGCTGATTGCCATTGCCGGGCCGTTCGGCAGTTATATCGTCATGCCCTTGCCGTCGCGGCTGCTGTTCTGGGCCACCACAATGGGGGCGGGCATGATGGTCGGGATCGTGATCCGCGCGCTGCTGACCGGCCCGCTGGGCCTGCGCAACCGGCAGCTTGTGGTGCTGTCTCTGGCCACGCTCTGCGCCGCGATCATGACCCTGCCGCTGCATGCGCTGCTGCATCGTCTCGTGCCGCTGCGGCTGGCTGATGAAGTGTCCCATGGCGATGTCGCGCTGTTCATCTTTGCGATCTCGCTGGTGATCAGCGCCTTTCGCCACGGCATTGCCCAGGGGCCGGGCGCCGTGCGCGCCTTGCAGCCCGAGGTCGATCAAGACCCGCCCGACCTTGAGCGCGCCGATCTCGACCTGCCGCGCATCGTCTTGCGGCTGGAACCGGCATTGCAGGGCCGGTTGATCGCGATGACGGTGCGCGACCATTACGTCGATGTGCATACGACCGAGGGCAAGGGCAGCGTGTTGATCCGCTTTGCCGATGCCATCGCCGAGGCCGAGGGCGAAGGGGGCGCGCAGATCCACAGGTCGCATTGGGTGGCCTGGTGGGCGGTCAAGGGGATCGAGCGTGACGCCGGCAAGCTCTGGGTGCGGCTATGCCCCGAATTGCGCCTGCCGGTCAGCAAGACCCATCGCGACAAGCTGGAGGGCCGCGACTTCGAGGTTCAGGCCGCCGAATAGGGCAGGGCAAGGCAGCGCGCGCCCGTCACCACCGCCACCGCCCCCGGCCCCATCAGCGCGCCGAGCGCCGGGTCACCGCAGGCAAGCCCGCCAGTATAGGTGCCATAGGCCGGCAAGATCAGCCGCCTGTCGCCGTCAATCAGGAAACAGGGCCGCCGCTGCCCCGCCAGCCGCGCCTTGGGGTGGTAATGGCCCGAAACCTCGGCCGCGCCGCCGGGGGTCGCGATATGACGGAAATGCAGCCCGCCATGCTGCCATTCGGCCAGATGCGTGCCGCCGATCACGCCGGGGCCGGGGTCGTGATTGCCCTCGGCCCAGATCCAGAACCGCCCCGCCATCTGCCGCGCCAGCCAGTCGCGATCCTGCGGATCAAGCTCGGCCCCCGCCTCCAGATCATCGAAACTGTCGCCCAGACACAGCACCGTCGCCGGGTCGGTCCGCGCCAGATCCGCGTCCAGTTTCATCAGCGTCGCGCGGGTTTCATAGGGCGGCAGCAACCCGCCGCCGCGCCGCGCCAGACGCAGCGCCTTGCCCAGATGCAGATCGGCCACCACCAGCAGCCGCGCGGCAGGCCAGTGCAACCCGCCCGAGGGCAGCGCCACCAGATCGGCGCCGGCAAAGGTGAAGGCATATCCGCTCATGCCCCTGACTTGCCCCAAGCCGGGGGGCGGCGCAATCCCGGCTGTCAGGGATCGACCGGGATCATCGTCGCCTGCATCAGCGCGATACAGGTCTCGTCATCGCCGCGCAGGGCAAAGACCTCGGCCCGGCAGACGGTCAGGCGCCGCCCGGCCCGGGCCACCTCGCCCCGCGCGATCAGCCGGTCGCCCAGACAGGGCGCCAGCAGGTTGATCTTGGCCTCGACCGTCATCACCTCGCGTCCCTCGGGCATCAGGGTCAGCGCGGCATAGCCGGCGGCGGTATCGGCCAGCGCGAAGGTCAGTCCGGCATGGCCCGCGCCATGCTGCTGGCGCGCGCCGTCGGAAATCGGCGCCTCCAGCACGACGCGGCCGGGGGCCAGATCGGCCAGCCTTGCGCCAAAGGTCTGCATCAGGCTTTGCTGCGCGAAACTCGCGCGGATGCGGTCTTCCATCCGGTCTTTCCCCCCTGCGCCTCAGGTCAGGCCCGCCGCCGCCATCAGACGTTGCGCCGCGGCCTCGGCCAGCCTCTCCTGCGCCTGACCCTGAACCGGGATCCGCCCCGGCTCAAGAAACAGCGGCGCGGCAAAGGGTGTGACGCTGCGTAATCGCACAAGGTCGATCCGGCCGCGCACCCGGGCCAGCATCGCCTCGATCCGGCTGAAATCGACCAGACCGCGCATCGCCTCTTCGCGCGTGATGTCCAGCATCAGATGCCCGGGATCAAAGCGGCGCAGCGTGTCATAGAGGATGTCCGAGGAAAACGCCGCCTGCCGCCCGCTCTTGCGTCGGCCCTGATGGCTGCGCTCGATCAACCCGGCGATGATGGCGGCATTGCGAAAGGTGCGCTTCATCACCGCATTGCCGGCCAGCCAGCCCTCCAGCCCCTCGCGCAGATCCTCGGCATCGAACAGCCCGTCCAGCCGGGTGACCGGCTCCAGCCCCCAGATCAGCGTCGCGTGATCGGTGCAGACAAAGCCCAGCGGCGCCAGCCCGCGCGCCTCCATCCGCCGGGTGAGCAACAGGCCCAGCGTCGCCTGCGCATTGCGCCCGGCAAAACCGTAGACGCAGAGATGTTCGCGCCCCTCATGCGGAAAGCTCTCGCAGAGCAGCCGGTCCGGCGCGGGCAGGCGCGACACCTCGGCCTGAAGCGCCAGCCATTCGGCGGTATGGGCCGGCAGATCGGGCCAGCGCCCGGCCTGCAACAGGCGCAGGATCCGCTCCGACAACCGGGTCGAGGTGGCGAATTTCGTGCCGCTGAACACCGCCACCTTGGGCTCGCGCCCCGGGCTGCGGCTGACCTCCACCGTCATCTCGCGCAGGCCCTCGTGCCGCACCACCTCGCCGCCGATCAGAAAGGTGTCGCCCGGGGTCAGGCTGGCGGCGAACCCCTCCTCCACCTCGCCCAGCGGCACACCGCCGCCGCGCCCCTTCAGCCGGACCTTGAGCAATTCGCTGTCGATGATCGTGCCAAGGTTCTGGCGGATCACGGCGGCGCTGCGCGGGTCACGCAACCGCCAACGCCCGTCACGCAGCATCAGGCGCTGCCAGCGATCATAGGCGCGCAGCGCATAACCGCCCGTCGCACAGAACGTCAGACAGGCATCGAAATCGCGGCGTGTGAGACCGGCATAAGGGCCGGCGGTCACCACCTCGGCATAAAGCGCGTCGGCCGTGAAGGGACCGGCACAGGCGGTGGCCAGAATGTGCTGGCACAGCACGTCGCGCGGGCCGGGGCCGCGCGGCTCGCCATCCAGATCGCGGGCGCGCACCGCCTCCAGCGCGGCCTGGCATTCCACCACCTCCCAGCGGTTCGCCGGCACCAGCAGCGCCTTGGAAGGCGCGTTGTAGCGGTGGTTCGCCCGCCCGATGCGCTGCACCAGCCGCTTCACATTGCGCGGCGCGCCGACCTGGATCACCAGATCCACATCGCCCCAGTCGATGCCCAGATCCAGCGTGCCGGTGCAGACCACCGCGCGCAGCTGACCCGCCACCATCGCCGCCTCCACCCGCGCCCGCGCCTCGCGCGAGAGACTGCCGTGATGGATGGCGATCGGCAGATTGTCGGTATTGGCCAGCCACAGATGATGGAAAAAGATCTCTGCCTGCGCCCTTGTATTGTGAAAGATCAGCGTGGTGCGATGGCGCCGCACCTGATCGAGGATCGCCGGGATCGCATGCCGCCCACCCCCGCCGGCCCAGGGCGGCGGGGCGCCGGTATCCAGCATGGTGATATCGGGCTCTGGCCCCGGATCGGCGAGCAGCACCTCTGCCCCGCCCCCCAGAAACCGCGCCAGCGCGGCGGGGTCTTCCACTGTCGCCGAAAGCCCCACCCGCCGCAGCCCCGGCGCCAGCACCTGCAACCGTGCGAGGCCCAGCATCAACTGATCGCCGCGCTTGCTTTCGGCAAGGGCATGGATTTCATCCACCACCACCCGCCGCAACCCGGCAAAGACCCGGGCCGCGTCTTCGTGGCTCAAGAGCAGCGCCAGGCTTTCGGGTGTCGTCAGCAGGATATGCGGCGGATCGGCGCGCTGGCGCCGGCGTTGCGTCTGGCTGGTATCGCCGCTGCGATCCTCGATGCGGATCGGCAGGCCCGCCCCCTCCACCGGGCGGCGCAGGTTACGGCGGATATCGGCGGCCAGCGCCTTCAACGGCGAGATATAGAGCGTATGAAGCCCCGGTCGCGGATCCGCGGCGATCTCGGCCAAGGAGGGCAGAAACCCCGCCAGCGTCTTGCCGCCGCCGGTGGGCGCGATCAACAACGTCGATGCCGCCTCTGCCCGGGCCAGCATCGCCTGCTGATGCGGGTGCAACTGCCAACCTTGCGCGGCAAACCAGTCGGAAAGGGCGGGGGGCAAGGCGGTCATGGCGCCAAGATAGGCTTTTGCCGAACGGTGACCAGAGCCTGCCTCTTGCTCCTTGGCAAAATACTCCGGGGTCCGGGGCAGCGCCCCGGTCCGCCCTGACCGTTGCGCGCGGCGGGCGGGCGGGGGGGGGGGGCCCCCCCCCCCCCCCCCCCCTCCGCCCTGACCGTTGCGCGCGGCGGGCGGGCGCCGGGGGCCACCCCCCGGACCCCCGGAGTATTTCGGCAAGAAGCAAGGCAGAAGGCTTGCGCCCAAGGCAGCGGCGGCCTAGGGATCGGGGATGAAGATCCTGTTTCTGGGCGATGTGATGGGGCGCGCAGGGCGTGCCGCCATCGTGGAGCGGCTTCCCGGTCTGCGGACCGAATGGGGCCTCGATTTCGTGGTGGTCAATGGCGAGAACGCCTCGTCGGGGGCGGGGCTGACGGCCGATCATGCCAAGGCGCTGCTGGCGGCGGGGGCGGATTGCCTGACGCTGGGCGATCATGCCTTTGACCAGAAGGACATGCTGCCCTTCATCGAGCAGGAAAACCGCATCCTGCGGCCCCTGAACTTTGCCAGACTGGCGCCGGGCAAGGGCGCGCGGGTGTTTTCCGACACGCGCGGGCGCAAGGTGCTGGTGGCGCAGGTGCTGGGGCAGGTCTTCATGAAGCGGCCCTTTGACGATCCGTTTTCGGCCATCGACGCCGTGCTGAAGACGCAGACGCTGGGCGGGGCGGTGCAGGCCGCGGTGATCGACATCCATTGCGAGGCCACGTCGGAGAAGATGGCCATGGGCCATTGGTGCGACGGCCGGGCCAGTCTGGTCGTCGGCACCCATACCCATGTGCCCACCGGCGACGCCCAGATCCTGCGCGGCGGCACCGCCTATCTGAGCGATGCCGGCATGTGCGGCGATTATGACAGCGTGATCGGCATGGAAAAGCTGGAGCCGATGCGCCGTTTCGTCACCGGCATGCCGAAGGAGCGTTTCACCCCTGCCAATGGCCCGGCCACCCTGTCAGGCGTCTATGTGGAGACCGATGACCGCACCGGCCTTGCCAGCCGGGTGCGCATGATCCGTATCGGCGGGCGGCTGGAGGAGGCGCGTCCCTGATCCGCCGTCTTTTGCGGCATGATCGTCCGGCGCAGCCGCTGGACAGGGACTTTCTTCCCTTTCTGCGGCCCGGAACGGGGCTGCGGCAACGAATCCTTTGCCAGACGGGAAATTATTATCTACTCATTCGGTCGAGTTTGATCGGGAGGCGACATGCTCGGATTGGAACTGGCGCAGGAAACCCAGGCCTATGTGTCGCTGGCGATCCTGTTTGGCATGTTTGTGCTGTTCGTGCGCGAAACCTTCCCGGTGGAGGTGACCGCGATGATCGGCGCGGCGGCGATGATCCTGGTCGGCATCCTGCCTGAAAAGGAGGCGCTGAAGGTTCTGTCGAACAATGCCCCCTGGACCATCGCGCTGATGTTCATGGTGATGGGCGGTCTGGTGCGCACCGGCGCGGTGGAGCTGATGATCAACGCGGCCGAGGCCCATGTCGGCAACCGGCCCAAGACCACGATTGCGGTGCTGTTCCTGTTCGTGGGCCTTGCCTCGGCAGTGATGAACAACACGCCTCTGGTGGCGGTGATGATCCCGGTCGTGATGCAGATGGCCAACAAGCTGGGCGTCGCGCCGTCGAAAATGCTGATCCCGCTCAGCCATATGACCGTCATGGGGGGGATGATCTCGCTGATCGGCACCTCGACCAACCTGCTGGTCGATGGCGTGGTGCATGGCGCGGGCCTGCCGCATTTCGGCCTGTTCGAGATCGCCCCGATGGGCTTGGCGGTGCTGCTCGTGGGCGGGGCCTATCAGGCGCTGTTCGCCAACCGCCTGCTGCCTGAGCGGCAGTCCATGGCCTCGCTGCTGGGCGACCGCAAGCGGATGAAGTATTTCACCGAGGTCGCGATCCCCGAGGATTCGGTGCTGGTCGGCACCCCGGTTCTGGAGGTGCAGCAGTTCAAGCGCGCCGGCGTGCGGGTGGTGGACGTGCTGCGCGGCGATCTGTCCTTGCGGCGCGACCTTCAGGCGGTGGTGCTGGAGGCGGGCGACCGTGTGGTCTTGCGCACCGAGATGTCGGAACTGCTGGACATGCAGAACCGCACCGACATGCGCATCGTGGACAAGCTTTCATCGGTGCAGACAGAGACGGTAGAGGTGCTGATCACCCCCGGTTGCCACATGATCGGGCGCAGCCTGGGCGAGATGCGGCTGCGCCGGCGCTATGGGGTCTATGTGCTGGCCGCGCATCGCAAGAGCCAGAATATCGGCCGGCAACTGGACGAGCTGGTGGTGCAGGTGGGCGATACGCTGCTGCTGGAAGGCGCGTCCGAGGATATCCGCCGTCTGGCCGATGACATGGACATGGTCGATGTGTCCAAGCCCAAGCAGCGCGCCTATCGTCGGGGCAAGGCGCCGATCGCCATCGGCGCGCTGGCGGCGGTGGTGGTCCTTTCGGCGTTTGAGGTCGCGCCGATCTATACGCTGGGCTTCTTTGCCGTCGGCCTGATCCTGATCACCCGTTGCATCGACAGCGACGAGGCGTTCAGCTTTGTGGACGGGCGGCTGCTGGCGATGATCTTTTCGATGATCGCGGTCGGGCAGGGGCTGGAACAATCCGGCGCGGTGACGCTGATCGTGGAGGCGGTGGAGCCTCTGATGACCGACCTGCCGCCCTTTGCCATGATCATGGTGGTGTATCTGCTGGGCATGGTGCTGACCGAATTCCTGTCGAACAACGCGGTCGCGGTGTTGTATACGCCGATTGCCATCAGCCTGGCGCAGCAACTGGGCGTGGACCCGCGCCCCTTTGCGGTGGCGGTGATGTTCTCGGCCACGCTCGCCTTCGCGACGCCGGTCGGATATCAGACCAACATGATGGTTTACGGCCCCGGCGGCTACAAGTTCACCGATTTCACCCGGCTGGGCCTGCCGCTGAACATCCTGCTCTGGCTGCTCTGTTCGGCGCTGATTCCGCTGATCTGGCCGCTTTACCCCTGACCGGGCAAGGGGGGCAGGGGTTGCCCGCGCCCCCTTGGCTGGTGTAGAGGACGCCATCACCGTATCAGGGACCGGAGTCTGGGGTCATGGCAGGCCATTCGAAATGGGCGAACATTCAGCATCGCAAGGGCAAGCAGGACAAGCTGCGCTCCAAGATGTTCTCGAAGCTGGCGAAGGAAATCACCGTCGCCGCCAAGATGGGCGACCCTGATCCTGACAAGAACCCGCGCCTGCGTCTGGCGGTAAAGGCCGCCAAGGCCGTGTCGATGCCCAAGGACGTGATCGAACGCGCGATCAAGAAATCCATCGGCGGCGATGCCGAAAGCTATACCGAAATCCGCTACGAAGGTTATGGCGTCGGCGGTATCGCGGTGATCGTCGAGGCGATGACCGACAACCTGAACCGCACCGCCTCGAATGTGCGCAGCTATTTCACCAAATGCGGCGGCAATCTGGGGCAGACCGGTTCGGTCGCGCACAGCTTTGACCGCGTGGGCGAGATTTCCTATCCGATCTCGGCCGGCGATGCCGATACGGTGATGATGGCCGCCCTTGAGGCCGGCGCCGACGATGTGGAAACCGATGAGGACGGCCACTGGATCTATTGCCAGGTCGAAGACCTGTCCGAGGTTTCCGATGCGCTGGAAAAGGCGCTTGGGGAATCGACCGAGTCGAAGCTGATCTGGAAGCCGCAATCGCGCACCGAGGTCGATCTGGACACGGCGCAAAAGCTGATGCGGCTGATCGACATGCTGGAAGAGGATGACGACGTGCAGACCGTCACCCATAATTTCGACGTGCCCGAAGACGTGGCCGCCCAGCTCTGATACCCGAAAGGCCCCCCGCGCGGGGGCCTTTGCATTCTAGCGCCGGCGCCGCTTGTTGCCGCCGCGCTGGCCCGCGCGCCCGGCGGTGGAGCGGCCCGAGGATTTCACCGCCTCCTCCACCGCGTCCTCGATCACCGATTGCCGCGCCAGCGGGTCGTCGGAAACCGCCAGTTCCACCGCCTCCAGCCGCTTCACCTCGTCGCGCAGGCGGGCGGCCTCCTCGAATTCCAGGTTTTCGGCGGCCTTGCGCATCTGCGCGCGCAGCGCATCCAGATGGGCGGCCAGGTTCTGCCCGACCATCGGTTTGTCCACCTTGGTCGTGATGCGTGCCTGATCGGTATCGCCCTGCCAGAGGCCGGCCAGCACATCCTCCACGTTCTTCTTCACCGTTTGCGGCGTGATGCCATGCGCCTCGTTATAGGCCATCTGCTTTTCGCGGCGGCGGTTGGTTTCGGCCAAGGCGCGTTCCATGCTGCCGGTGATGCGGTCGGCATACATGATCACGCGGCCTTCGGCATTGCGCGCGGCCCGCCCGATGGTCTGGATGAGCGAGGTTTCCGACCGCAGGAACCCTTCCTTGTCCGCGTCCAGAATAGCGACCAGCCCGCATTCCGGGATATCCAGCCCCTCGCGCAAGAGGTTGATCCCCACCAGCACGTCAAAGGCCCCCAGCCGCAAATCCCGCAGGATTTCAATGCGTTCGATCGTGTCGATGTCGCTGTGCATATAGCGGATGCGGATACCCTGTTCGTGGAAATATTCGGTCAAGTCTTCGGCCATCCGCTTGGTCAGCGTGGTGACCAGCACGCGCAAGCCTTGCGCCGCCACCTTGCGGATCTCGTCCAGCAGGTCATCGACCTGCATCTCCACCGGGCGGATTTCGACCACCGGGTCCAGCAGGCCGGTGGGGCGGATCACCTGTTCGGCAAAGACGCCGCCGGCCTGCTCCATCTCCCATGCCGCCGGGGTGGCGCTGACAAAGATCGACTGCGGGCGCATCGCGTCCCATTCCTCGAACTTCAGCGGGCGGTTGTCCATGCAGGAGGGCAGGCGGAAGCCGTGTTCCGCTAGCGTGAACTTGCGCCGATAGTCGCCGCGATACATGCCGCCGATCTGCGGCACCGAAACATGGGATTCATCCGCGAAAACAATGGCATTGTCGGGGATGAATTCAAACAGCGTCGGCGGCGGCTCGCCCGGGGCGCGGCCGGTCAGGTAACGCGAATAGTTTTCGATCCCGTTGCAGACGCCCGTCGCCTCCAGCATTTCCAGATCGAAATTGCAGCGCTGTTCCAGCCGCTGCGCCTCCAGCAGCTTGCCCTCGGCCTGCAACTGTTCCAGTCGCTGCCGCAGCTCCAGCTTGATGCCCTTGATCGCCTGCTGCATCGTCGGGCGCGGCGTCACATAATGGCTGTTCGCATAGATGCGGATCTGCTTGAACACATCGGTCTTCGCCCCGGTCAGCGGATCGAATTCGACGATGCTTTCCAGTTCCGGCCCAAAGAACGAAAACCGCCAGGCGCGATCCTCAAGGTGGGCGGGCCAGACCTCAAGGCTGTCGCCGCGCACCCGGAAGCTGCCGCGCGCAAAGGCCGCGTCATTGCGCCGGTATTGCTGCGCCACCAGTTCGCCGATCACCTGCCGCTGTTCATACATCTGCCCCACGATCAGATCCTGCGTCATCGCCGAATAGGTTTCGACCGAGCCGATGCCGTAGATGCAGCTGACCGAGGCCACGATGATCACATCGTCGCGTTCCAGCAATGCCCGGGTGGCCGAGTGGCGCATCCGGTCGATCTGTTCGTTGATCTGGCTTTCCTTTTCGATATAGGTGTCCGACCGCGGCACATAGGCTTCGGGTTGGTAGTAATCGTAATAGCTTACGAAATACTCAACGGCGTTATCCGGGAAGAAGCCCTTGAATTCGCCGTAAAGCTGCGCCGCCAGCGTCTTGTTGGGCGCGAGGATGATCGCAGGGCGCTGCGTCTCCTCGATGATCTTGGCCATGGTAAAGGTCTTGCCGGTGCCGGTGGCGCCCAGCAGCACCTGATCGTGTTCGCCGGCCTGCACGCCGGCGGTCAGTTCCGCGATGGCGGTCGGCTGGTCGCCCGCCGGCTGAAAGGGCGATTGCATGACAAAGCGCCGACCGCCTTCCAGCTTGGGGCGGGTCAGCACGTCGGGGCGGGGGGCGGGGGCGTTGGTATTGTTGTGGGGCATGACGACTCGCGGGGCTTGGCCCCACAGGATGATCCGTTTTTGTTCCTGTTCAAGGGCGGAAATCGGGGCGGATTCAGGTTTTCGCAACCTTTCTTGCCGCAAGGTAAAGGAGAACGATTCAATTTTTCAGATTAGTCATGTAAATTGTGCATCTTTTAGTTGCATTTCATCTGGACCACACGCAAGATGAAGGGGCAAGCAACGCACTGTCGGCTGGCCCGCCACACCCACCCCACACTCCCAGGCCGGCCGACAGGACTTGCAAGAAAAAGGCCGGGGCAAAGCCCGGCCTTTTCGCATTCTGCCCTGTTGGCACGGTCAGCCCTGCAAGGTCCGCACGCCGTAGCCTTCGCTGCGGGCCTGCATCGCGGCGACGGCGGCGATGGCGGCGGCGGCGGTGGTGAAGTAGGGGATCTTGTCCATCAGCGCCACGCGCCGGATATCGCGGCTGTCGGCGATGGCCTGGGTGCCCTCGGTCGTGTTCATCACCAGCGCGATCTCGTTGTTCTTCAGCGCATCGACGATGTTCGGGCGCCCCTCATAGACCTTGGCGACCGGTGCGGCCTCGATGCTCTGCGCCTTGAGCCAGATCTGCGTGCCGCGCGTGGCGACGATCTGGAAGCCCAGCCCCACCAGACCACGCGCCGCAGCGGCCATGGCCTCGGTCTTGTCGGCATCCTTGATCGACACGAAGACCCGGCCGCTTTCCGGCAGCAGCGTGCCCGCGCCCATCTGCGCCTTGAGGAAGGCCAGCGCGAAGGTGCGATCCCAGCCCATCACCTCGCCGGTGGAGCGCATCTCCGGCCCCAGCAGCGGATCGACGCCGGGGAAGCGGGCAAAGGGCAGCACGGCCTCCTTGACGCTGAACCAGGGCGTGATCGGGTTGGCCAGCGTATTGGCATCGGCCAGCGGCAGCACCGTGTCGGGGCCGACCCCCGCCGCATAGGGCGCGCGTTCGGGGAAGTTCGCCAGCTTTTCGCCCGCCATCAACCGCGCGGCGATCGAGGCGATGGCGCTGTCGGTCGCCTTGGCGACGAAAGGTACGGTGCGGCTGGCGCGGGGGTTCACCTCCAGCACATAGATCACACCGTCCTTGACCGCGAATTGCACGTTCATCAGGCCCACGACATGCAGCGCGCGCGCCATCAGCACGGTCTGGCGCTTCAGTTCCTCGACCGTTTCGGGGCTGAGCGAATGCGGCGGCAGGCAGCAGGCGCTGTCGCCCGAATGGACGCCGGCCTCTTCGATATGTTCCATGATGCCGGCGACATGCACCGCCTCGCCGTCGCAGAGCGCGTCCACATCGACCTCGATCGCGCCCGACAGATAGCTGTCCAGCAGCACCGGGTTGTCGCCCGAGACCTGCACGGCGGTGGCGATATAGCGTTCAAGCTGGTCGTCCGACCGCACGATCTCCATCGCGCGGCCGCCCAGCACGAAGGACGGGCGGATGACCAGCGGATAGCCCACCTGCGCGGCCACGGCAAAGGCCTCGTCGCGCGACCGGGCGGTGCCGTTGACAGGCTGTTTCAGCCCCAGTTCATGCAGCAGTTTCTGGAACCGCTCACGGTCTTCGGCCAGGTCGATCGCATCGGGCGTGGTGCCGAGGATCGGGATGCCTTCCTCATGCAGCGCATTGGCAAGCTTCAGCGGCGTCTGGCCGCCGAACTGCACGATCACGCCATGCAGGGTGCCGTTTTCCTGCTCCACCCGCAAGATTTCCAGCACATGTTCCAGGGTCAGCGGTTCGAAATACAGCCGGTCCGAGGTGTCGTAATCGGTCGAGACGGTTTCCGGGTTGCAGTTGACCATGATGGTTTCATAGCCCTGCGCCGTCAGCGCGAAACAGGCATGGCAGCAGCAGTAATCGAATTCGATCCCTTGCCCGATCCGGTTCGGGCCACCGCCCAGGATGACGACCTTTTTCGCGTTGGAGGGTCGGCTTTCGCATTCCACATCCCCCATCGCGGGGGCCTCGTAGGTGGAATACATGTAGGGCGTCTGCGCCTCGAATTCGGCGGCGCAGGTGTCGATGCGCTTGAACACCGCCTTGACGCCCAGATTGCGGCGGGCGCGACGGACCTGCGCCTCGTCCCGGCCGGTCAGCCGAGCCAGGCGGGCATCGGTAAAGCCCAGCATCTTGACCGCGCGCAGCCCTTCCTCGGTGACGGGCAGCCCGTCGCGGCGCAGCACCGCCTCGGCCTCGATGATCTCGCGGATACGGGCAAGGAACCAGGGGTCAAAGCTGGTCGCCTGCTGGATCTCGTCATTCGACAGCCCCTCGCGCATGGCTTGCGCGATCACGCGCAGCCGGTCGGGGGTCTGCTGGCCGAGCGCCTTGAAAATGGCGGCCTTGTCGGGCGCGCCGGGCACCGCGATTTCGTCAAAGCCGCTGAGGCCGGTTTCCAGGCTGGCCAGCGCCTTTTGCAGCGATTCATGGATGGTGCGGCCGATCGCCATCACCTCGCCCACCGATTTCATCGCGGTGGTCAGGTGCGGTTCCGACCCCGGGAATTTTTCAAAAGCGAACCGCGGGATTTTGGTGACCACATAATCAATAGAGGGTTCAAAGCTGGCCGGTGTCACTTTCGTGATATCGTTGTCCAGTTCGTCCAGCGTGTAGCCGACGGCCAGTTTCGCCGCAATCTTGGCAATGGGAAAGCCCGTGGCCTTGGACGCCAGCGCCGAGGACCGCGACACGCGCGGGTTCATCTCGATCACCACCATGCGGCCATCGGCCGGGTTGATCGCCCATTGCACGTTGGACCCGCCGGTCTCCACCCCGATCTCGCGCAGCACGGCGATGGAGCCGTTGCGCATGATCTGGTATTCCTTGTCGGTCAGCGTCAGCGCCGGGGCCACGGTGATGGAATCGCCGGTATGCACGCCCATCGGGTCGATATTCTCGATGGAGCAGACGATGATCGCGTTATCCTTGCGGTCGCGCACCACCTCCATCTCGTATTCTTTCCAGCCCAGCAGCGATTCATCGACCAGAACCTGCGCGACCGGGCTGGCCTCCAGCCCCGATTTCACGATGGCTTCGTAATCGTCGCGGTTATAGGCCACGCCGCCGCCGGTGCCGCCCAGGGTAAAGGCCGGGCGGATGATGGCCGGAAGGCCCACATATTCCAGCTGCTTCATCGCCTCGGCCACGCCCGAGGCAATGTCATACTTGCCGTTCACCTTGGGTGCCGCGACGATGGTCGCCTTGGGGTTTTCCAGCCCCAGCCGGTCCATCGCCTCGCGGAACAGCTTGCGATCTTCTGCCATTTCGATGGCCTGGCGATTGGCGCCGATCAGCTTGACGTTGAACTTTTCCAACACGCCCATGTCATCAAGCGCCAGCGTGGTGTTCAGCCCGGTCTGCCCGCCCATGGTGGGCAGGATCGCGTCGGGGCGTTCCTTCTCGATGATCTTGGCGACGACCTCGGGGGTGATCGGCTCGATATAGGTCGCATCGGCCAGCCCCGGATCGGTCATGATCGTCGCGGGGTTGGAGTTGACGAGGATGACCCGGTATCCTTCTTCGCGCAGGGCCTTGCAGGCCTGGGCGCCGGAATAGTCGAATTCGCAGGCCTGCCCGATGACGATGGGCCCGGCACCGATGATCATGATCGACGAGATATCGGTTCTTTTCGGCATGGAGGCCCCCGTATGTGTTCCGCGTGTGCGCGCCGCTGCCCCCGGAAGGGGAGCAAGGAAGGATTCTGGGCGAAGCGCAAATTGTCGGGGGTTATAGTCACGCCGGGCCGGGGCGCAAGGGCTTATCGCCGCACGGGCGTTCTGGCCGCGCGGGCAGGCGGCGCCGGGGGGCTGCGAAGGGTCGCGCGCGGGCTGGTCCGGGCGGGCCGGGGCTGCTAAGCCTCGGTCAAAGGAGAAGCCCGACGTGATCCTTCTGGAACATGGCCCCGAGGGCCGGCCCGCGATGTTCGACGCTCCGCGCGATCTGGTCGTGGCCTGGCAGCCCGATGAGGTCGCGCCCGCGCTGGCGCGGCTGGATGCGGCGCGCGCGTCGGGGCTTTGGGTCGCGGGCTATCTGTCCTATGAGGCGGGCTATGCGCTGGAGCCGCGGCTCGCCCCGCTCATGCCGCAGGATCGGGCGCATCCGCTGCTGGCCTTTGGCCTTTACGAGGGGCCGGGGGCGGCCGTCACCCCGACGGGCGACGCGCATCTGTCGCCGTTGCGTCCGCTGGTCAGCCGCGACGCATATGGCGCGGCCTTTGACAAGGTCGCCGCCTATATCCGCGCCGGGGATTGCTATCAGATCAACCTGACCTTCCCGATGGAGGCCGATCTGAACGGCGATCCGCGCGAACTTTATGCCGCGCTCAGGTCGCGGCAGGCCGTGGGCTTTGGCGCGCTGGTCGATCTGGGCGTGGGGCCGGCGATCGTGTCGCGCTCGCCCGAGCTGTTCTTTTCGGTCACCGCCGGCGGGCGTATCGAAAGCCGCCCGATGAAGGGCACCGCGCCGCGCAGCCCCGACCCCGAGGAAGACGCCGCCCTGGCCGAAGACCTGTGGCGCAGCGAAAAGGGCAGGGCCGAAAACCTGATGATCGTGGATCTCTTGCGCAACGACATCTCGCGCCTGGCGCGGGTCGGGTCGGTCAAGGTGCCCGAACTTTTCGCGGTCGAAGCCTTCGCCACCGTCCACCAGATGTCGTCGCGCGTGGTGGGGCAATTGCTGGAACCGCCCGCCATGGCGCGGCTGATGCCCGCGCTCTTTCCCTGCGGGTCCATCACCGGGGCGCCCAAGATCCGCGCGATGGAAATCATCCGCGAGGTCGAGCCGCATGCCCGCGGCGTCTATTGCGGGGCGATCGGCTGGATGGCCCCCGATGGCGCGGCCACCTTTAACGTGGCGATCCGCACGCTGTCGGTCTTTGGGCAACGGGTGGTGCTGAATGTGGGGGGTGGGGTGGTCTTCGATTCCACCGCGCAGGGGGAATGGGACGAGGCGCATTGGAAGGCCCGCTATGCGGCGGTGCTGAGCCGATGACCGGTCCCGTGACCCTGATCGAGACGATGCTCTGGGATGGCGCCGCCTATCCGCGCCTGGCCCTGCATCTTGCGCGGCTGACGGCTTCCGCCAGGGCTTTCGGGTTGACCTGTGATCCGGCGGCGATCCGGGCGGTGCTGCCCGCGCCCGACGGTGCCGCCCGGGTGCGGCTGACGCTGGATGCCGACGGGCCGCAGGTCACCCTAGGGCCGCTGCCGCCGGCGGCCGCGCACTGGCGCGTTGCGCTGGCCGAGGCACGGCTTGACAGCGCCGACCCCTGGCTGCGCCACAAGACAACCCGGCGCAAGCTTTATGACGAGACGCGCGCCACGCTGCCCGCCGGCATTGACGAGGCGATCTTTCTCAATGAACGCGGCGAGGTCTGCGAGGGCACGATCACCAACCTGTTCTTTGATCGGGGGCAGGGGATGCGCACGCCGCCGCTGACCTCCGGGCTGCTGCCCGGCGTGCTGCGCGCCGAACTGGCCTGCCCCGAGGAGCTGCTGTCCGCCGCCGACCTGCCCCATGTCAGGCTCTGGCTCGGCAATGCCCTGCGCGGGCTGATCCCCGCGGTCTGGTTGGGGTGAGCCAAAATCTTCGACGAAGATTTTGATCCGATCCTTCGACGAAGGATCGGTCCGGCCATGGCCGGCCGGGCTTGACTTGGCCGCCGCCCCGGTGTGTATCGGCACGTCAGATGAAAGCCTCGGAAAAGGGGAGCGTGATGCACGCCTATCGTAGCCATACTTGTGCGCAACTCAACAAGGATCATGTCGGCCAGAATGTCCGGCTGGCCGGATGGGTGCATCGGGTGCGCGATCATGGTGGCGTGCTGTTCATCGACCTGCGCGACCATTACGGCGTGACGCAGGTGCTGGCCGACAGCGACAGCCCGGCCTTCGCGGAGATCGAAAAGCTGCGCGCCGAATGGGTGATCTCGCTCGATGGCGTGGTCAAGGCGCGCGACGCCAGCCTCGTGAACCCGAAACTCGCCACCGGCGAGATCGAGGTCTATGTGAAATCCGTCCGCGTGCTGGGCGCGGTGGAGGGTGACCTGCCGCTGCCGGTGTTCGGGGAAACCGACTACCCCGAGGAAACCCGCCTCACCTACCGCTTCCTCGACCTGCGCCGCGAAAAGCTGCATGGCAACATGATGCTGCGCTCGAACGTGGTGCGCTCGATCCGCAACCGGATGTGGGATCAGGGCTTCAACGAGTTTCAGACGCCGATCATCACCGCCTCCAGCCCCGAGGGCGCGCGCGACTTCCTCGTGCCGTCGCGGCTGCATCCGGGCAAGTTCTACGCCCTGCCGCAGGCGCCGCAGCAGTTCAAGCAGTTGATCATGGTGGCCGGTTTCGACCGCTACTTCCAGATCGCGCCCTGCTTCCGCGACGAAGACCCGCGCGCCGACCGCAGCCCGACCGACTTCTATCAGCTTGATATCGAAATGTCTTTCGTCGAGCAGGAAGACATTTTCGCCGCCGTGCAGCCGGTCATTCAGGGCCTGTTCGAGGAGTTCCGCCCCGATCGCAAGGTGCCGGCCGACTGGCCGCGCATCGCCTATCGCGACAGCATGTTGTGGTATGGCAGCGACAAGCCCGACCTGCGCAACCCGATCAAGATGCAGGTGGTTTCCGACCATTTCAAAGGCTCTGGCTTTGCGGTTTTCGCCAAGCTGCTGGAGAATGAGGGCACCGAGATCCGCGCGATTCCGGCCCCCACCGGCGGCAGCCGCAAGTTCTGCGACCGGATGAATGCCTATGCCCAGAAAGAGGGCCTGCCGGGGATGGGCTATATCTTCTGGCGCGACGGTGAGAATGGCGCGATGGAGGCCGCCGGCCCCTTGGCGAAAAATATCGGGCCGGAGCGGACCGAGGCCATCCGTCAGCAACTGGGGCTCGGCCTCGGCGATGCGGCGTTCTTCCTTGGCGGCAAGCCCGAACAGTTCGAGGGTTTCGCCGGCCGTGCCCGCAACGAGATCGGGCGCGAGCTGAACCTTGCCGAAACCGATACCTTCCGTTTCGCCTGGATCGTCGATTTCCCGATGTATGAGAAAACCGACGACGGCAAGATCGACTTCAGCCACAACCCCTTCTCCATGCCGCAAGGCGGGATGGAGGCGCTGAATGGCGATCCGCTGACGGTGCATGCCTATCAATACGACCTGGCCTGCAACGGCTATGAGCTGATCTCGGGCGGTATCCGCAATCACAAGCCGGAAATCATGTATCGCGCCTTTGAACTGGCCGGCTACCCGAATTCCGAGGTGGACAAGCGCTTTGGCGGCATGGTCAAGGCGTTCAAATATGGCGCCCCGCCCCACGGCGGTTGTGCCATGGGGATCGACCGCGCGGTGATGCTGCTGGCCGATGAGATGAACATCCGCGAGGTCATCATGTTCCCGATGAACCAGCGGGCCGAGGATCTGCTGATGAACGCGCCCTCGGAGCCCACCAACGAACAACTGCGCGAGCTGCGCCTGCGCGTGGTGCCCAAGGACGCCTGACCGTCCGACCGCGCCGCGACCAAGGCCCGCTCCGCCCGACGGCAGAGCGGGCTTTTTCTTTGAGGATCAACAGGATGTCACAAGAAATCTATGCGGCCTCGGTGCCGGTCCTGGATCACTATCTGGCACGGCTGGCCGGGATGGTCGATCGCACGGCAGGGCGCGAGCAGATGCTGGCGGCGCGGCTGGTGCCCGATATGTTCAGCGCGGCGCAGCAGGTGGCGACGGCGGCGGGTTTTGCCCTGCGCATCGCCTGCCCGCTGGCCGGGCGCGCGGTGCCACCCGCGCAGGATCACGGACTGGACCGGATCGGCCTTGGTCGCCGCATCGTGGACGCGCGGCAGGGGCTGGCGGCGCTGCGCCCCGAAGATTTCGCCGGCGCGGCTGAGCGCCGCATCCGCCACCGCGCGGGCTTTGCCGAACTGGATCAGACGGGCGCCGAATTCCTGCACCTGTTCGGGATGCCGAACTTCCTGTTCCATGTCAGCATGGCCTTTGCCGTATTGCGCCAGCAGGGGCTGGAGATCGGCAAGGCCGATTTCGACGGGCTGCACGATTACCCGCATGGCTTCCGGTTCTAGGTGACGGAAATCCGCCGGTCACGCGCGAGGGGGGCTTTCGCTCGCGCGGGGGGCGCCTATGTTGAGGGCGTCAGCTGTCGCCGGAACGTGCCATTGCCATGATCGACCCCGCCGAGATCGCCGCCTTTCGCTTTGGCACCGGCCTGCCGCTGGGGCAGGGGGCGCCGCGCAACCCGCGCGCCATGCTGGCCCTGCTGGCCGGGCTGGATGCCGGGTTGGCGCTCTGGCCCGCGCCACCGCCGCAAGAGGTGCTGGACCTGCATGCCCGCTGCGCCGCCGGGCGCCGCTTAGCCCGGGGCACGCCGCCCCGATCGGCGGAACGCAAGGCGTTCGTCCTGCTGGTGAAAGAGGTTCTCGCCCAGCAGACCCTGTTCCTGAAGCTGCAAATCGCCCGCGCCATCGACAGCCCGGACGGGTTTCGCGAAAGGCTGGTGCGGTTCTGGGGCGACCATTTCACCACGCTCGCCAGGCTGCGCGACCATCGCGGCCTGACCGCCAGCCGCTTTGACCACGCGATCCGCCCGCATGTCGGGGGCCGCTTCATCGACCTGTTGCAGGCGGCGGAGCTGCACCCCTCGATGCTGCTCGCGCTGGATCAGATGGCCTCGGTCGGGCCGAATTCCCGCATCGGGCAGCGCAAGGGATTGGGGCTGAACGAAAACCTCGCGCGCGAGATGATGGAGCTGCATACGCTGGGCGTCGGCACCGGCTATAGTCAGGATGACGTGCGCCAACTCGCTGAATTGCTGACCGGCCTGGGCGTGCGCGAGGGCGAGGGGCTGGCCTTCACCCCGGGCCGGGTGGAACCGGGCGCCGAGATCGTGCTGGGTCAGAGCTATGCCGGCGAGGGTCTGGCGCCGATCCTTCAGGTGATGGCCGATCTGGCCCGCCGCCCCGAAACCGCCCGGCATCTGGCGCGCAAGCTGGCGGTGCATTTCCTGTCCGACACGCCCGATGAAGGGTTGGTGGACCGGATGGCCACAGCCTATCTTGATGCCGATACCGCGATGCGCCCCATGCTGCGCGTCCTGCTGACAGACCCGTCCGCACTGCGCCCGCCGCTGCGCAAGGCGCGGCAACCTTTTGATTTTCTTGTCGCCTCGCTGCGTGCGCTTGGCGTCACCGGGGCCGAGGTGATGGCGCTTGGCCCCAAGCCGTTTCGCCGGATGATCCGCGAACCGCTGGCGGTGATGGGGCAGGATTGGGACGCGCCGCGCGGTCCCGATGGCTGGCCCGAAAACGCCGAAAGCTGGATCACGCCGCAGGGCCTTGCGGCGCGGATCGGCTGGGCAATGGATGTGCCGGGGCGGCTGCGGCGCGAAACCGGCCTGCCGCCGGCAGAACAGGTGCTGGCGCAGGGCCTCGGCACGCTGACCGCGACGCAGGGCGGCGACGGGCTGCCGCTGCCCGCCCTGATCCGGCGCGCCGAAACCCCGCGCGAGGCGGTCGGCATCGTGCTGGCCTCGCCCGTCTTCAATCGCAGATAGGGGGCATCATGGCCGATCTGACCCGAAGGCTGTTTCTCCGGGGCGCCGCTGCGGGCGTGCTGGGCTGTTCCGCCGCGGCGCATCCCTGGCTGACGACGGTGACGCTGGCGCAGGGGGCGCCGGGCTTTGGCGATCACCGGCTGGTCGTGGTGATCCTGCGTGGCGCGATGGACGGGATGGACGCGCTGCGCCCGGTGGGCGACCCGCTTTTTGCGGCGCTGCGCCCCAATCTGGCGCAATCGGGCGGGCCGGGCCTGCCGCTGGACGGGTTCTTTGAGCTGCATCCGCGTCTGGCGGGCCTCGCGCCCCTGTGGACGGCGGAGGAACTGGCCTTCGTGCATGCCACCTCGACTCCTTATCGCAACAAGCGCAGCCATTTCGACGGGCAGGACATTCTGGAGGCCGGGACCGGCCTTGACGTGCCGCAGACCGAGGTGCGCGACGGCTGGCTGAACCGCATGTTGCAGGTGGTGCCGGGGATGCAGGCCGAAACCGCCTATGCCATCGGGCGCGAGGCGCTGCCGCTGCTGGCCGGCGGCGCGCCGGTGCGCAGCTGGGTGCCGGAACAGCGCCTCGCGCTCAGCCCGCAGGCGCGGCTTTTGCTGGAACAGGTCTATCACGACGATGACCTGTTCCGCGAAGCGGCGACCGAGGCGATGGATCTGGCCGACGAGATGCAGATGGAGGATCTGGCCAAGGCGCTGATGCAGGCCGAGGAAACCGATATGGCCGCGCCCGTGACGGGCATGATGACCGCGCCCGCGCCGGGCCGTCGCCTGGCCGATCTGGATCGGCTGGCCGGTTTCGCGGCCGACCGGCTGCGCGGCGAAAGCCGGATCGCGGCCTTTTCCATCTCGGGCTGGGATACGCATCGCAAACAGGCGGCCGCGCTGGCGCCGAGCCTGTCGGGGCTCGAACATCTCTTGCTGAAGCTGCGCGCCGATCTGGGCACGGTCTGGGATCGGACGGCGGTGCTGTGCATGACCGAATTCGGCCGCACCGCCGCCGAGAACGGCTCGCAGGGCACCGATCACGGCACTGGCGGCGCCATGGTGATGGCGGGCGGCGCCCTGCGCGGCGGGCGGGTGCTGGGCAACTGGCCGGGGCTGGAGGAGGCGGCGCTGTTCGACCGGCGCGACCTGATGCCCACCTCGGATGTGCGGGCCTGGGCGGCCTGGGTGATGCGAGCCATGTTCGGGCTGGATCGCGCGGTGCTGGAAAGCGCGGTCTTTCCCGGCTTGCAGATGGGGGATGATCCGCGGCTTCTGCGCTAGATATTGCGCTTTGTTTCCCGCCTGATAACCTGCCCGGCAAGGGTTTCGGTGGGGGGCAGGGTGAACAGGATCGGGCCGCGCGTGAACGGGTTTGTGGTGCCGCCGCATCCGGCGGGCATCGCGCTGGAGGGCCGCTGGGCGCGGCTGGAACCGCTGGAGGCCGAGGCCCATGCCGGCGATCTGTATCGCGCCTTTTCCAGCGACGATTCGCTGTGGGATTATCTGGGCTATGGCCCCTTTCCCGGCGCGGCGGCCTATCATCGCTGGGTCAAGGATCACGAGGCGCGGCTGGATCCGGTGTTCTTTGCGATCCGCGATCTGGAAACCGGGCATGCCTGTGGCGTGGCCTCGTTCCTGCGCATCGACGCGGCGCAGGGCGTGATCGAGGTGGGCCATATCTGCCTCGCGCCGGAACTGCAAAAGACCCGGGCCGCGACCGAGGCGATGTATCTGATGATGCAATGGGCCTTTGCGGCGGGCTATCGGCGCTATGAATGGAAGTGCAACGCGCTGAACCAGCCATCGCGCCGGGCGGCGCGGCGGCTGGGCTTTGCCTATGAGGGCACCTTCCGTCAGCACATGATCGTCAAGGGCCATAACCGCGATACCGCGTGGTTTTCGGTGATCGACAGCGAATGGCCGGGCCTGGACGAGGCATTTCGCGCCTGGTTGGCGCCCGCGAATTTCAGCGATGGCGCGCGGCAGCGCGAAAGCCTGTCGGATCTGACGGGCCTGGCGCGCGGCGCCGATGACCCGACATTGGCGAGGGGGTGATGATGAAGACGAGCATGTTGACCCTGGCGCTGCTCTGCGGCGCGGCCCCCGCCCTGGCGCAGGGCGACGCGGTGATGACGCAGCACTATCGCTGTGATCGCGGCGCGCAGGTCGAGGCGACTTATGTCAATATCGGCGGGCGCAGCCTGGCGGTTCTGGGGTTCGAGGGGCGGCAGCTTGCCCTTGAAATCGCGCGCAGCGCCTCGGGCGCGCGCTATGCCAGCCTTGACCCCGCCCAGCCCTTTGTCTGGTGGACAAAGGGCGATGCGGCGATGCTGCTTTATGGCGCAGGCGATGCAGAGGCTACGATCTATGCCGATTGCGCGGCGGCGGGCTGACCCGTCTCGGGCGGCGGCGGGGCGATCAGATCACCCAGCGGCACCGCGAGCCGATCGGCCAGAATGCGGCGCAGCGCCTCTTGCCCGGTCACCCCGCTCAGCCGTGCGGCATGGGCGATGCGCGCCATTTCCCCATCCTGCGACATGCGCGCGACGCCTTCGACAAAGCCGGCGATGAAGGTGGTGCGCCGGTCGTCGCGGGCGCAGGACAGCAAGGCGGCGGCATGCAGCAGATCGTCATGCAGCGCCAGCGGATCGGGACGCGCGGGTGCCCCATCCTCGGCCGGCAGAGGCAGGGGCAGCGCGGTGCTGCCGGTTACAGCCAGCAGGATCTGGCGTTGAAACGCCGCCAGCGGGCCGATGGGTTTGGCCAGAAAGGCCGTCGCGCCGCTGGCGAGTGCCGCCTGCGCCAGATCGGGGTCGCCCGACATGGCCAGAACGGCGGGCCGGTCGCGCCGGGCGGCCAGATCGCGGATCAACAGCGTGCCATCGCCATCGGGCAGTCCGATATCGACCAGAACCGCATCGGGGCGGTAGCAGCGCAGATGCGAGCGCGCTACCTCCAGCGATTCGGCGCGCCGCAGCCGCGCGCCGGAGCGTTGGCACATCAGGCGCAGCATGTCGGAGGCGCTGCGGCTATCTTCCACCGCAAGGAGGGTCATGCCCTGCAAGGGGGCGCCCTGACTGTCAGAGGCGGGGGCTTGCGGCAGGTGGAGCGGGCTGTCGGGGCCGGGCATCGGAACCTCCTGTTCGGGCTGCTGTCCCCAGCCAAGCACAAAGCCCCTAACGAATGGTAAAGCCCGGCCAACACCGCTTGCGCCGCCCCCGCCCGCACCGCATAAGCGACAGGCGCGCCGGGCCATGGCCCGTCCGGCGGCGCGGATGATCCCGATTGGCAAAGAGGAGAGCAGGATGATCGGACGGTTGAACCATGTCGCCATCGCGGTGCCCGATCTGGAGGCGGCGTCGGCGCAGTATCGTGACACGCTCGGCGCTACCGTGCGCGCGCCGCAGGATGAACCGGATCACGGGGTGACGGTCGTCTTCATCGAACTGCCGAATACCAAGATCGAACTGCTTTATCCGCTGGGCGAAAATTCCCCCATCGCGGGCTTTCTGGAAAAGAACCCGGCCGGCGGCATCCATCACATCTGCTATGAGGTCGAGGATATCCTGGCCGCGCGGGACCGGCTGAAGGCCGCGGGCGCGCGGGTGCTGGGCTCGGGCGAGCCGAAGATCGGCGCGCATGGCAAGCCGGTGCTGTTCCTGCACCCCAAGGATTTCAACGGCTGTCTTGTCGAACTGGAACAGGTCTGACCCATGTCCATCACCGCCGCGCTGATCGTCTTTGCCGTGACCTGGTTCATGGTGTTCTTCATGGTCCTGCCCATCCGTTTCGTCAGCCAGGACGAGGCGGGCGAGGTGGTGCCGGGTACGCCGAAATCGGCCCCGGCCAGCGGCGGCGTGAAGAAGAAGGCGCTGATCACGACGGCGGTGACGGTCGTGGTCTGGGCGGGGCTGGTCTGGTTCATCACCAGCGGCATCGTCACGGTGCGCGATCTGGATTTCCGCGGCACGCTGGGTCCGGCTGGCCAGGGCGAATGACACCTGCGGCAGCGACCGTCCCGGCCCTCGGGGGCATCGAGCCCCCGCGTGCCGGCTGCGCCTGACGGCTCAGCGCGCCGGAGCCCCGGCGGCGTTCAGCCGGTGGAACAGATGGGTGAAGGTGGCAACGCCCAGCACCGGGATCAGCAGGTTCACCAGCGGCACCGAAAGCGGCGCCGCCATCAGCGTGCCGGCCAGCCAGATCTGGCCGGCATGGCGCGCGCGCAGCGCCTTGGCCCCTTCGCGCCCAAGGCGGCGCATCGCGACCAGCGTGAAATATTCGCGCCCCAGCAGAAACCCGTTCACCGCCCAGAACACCACCGGAATGAACGGCCCGGCAAAGGCGTAGAGCAGCAGCGCCAGCGCATTGGCCATCACCAGCAGCCCAAAGAAATTCAGCGCGTCGATCAGGCTGTCGGACAGGCGCAAAGGCGTGACGGCGGGCAGGGCGGGGTAATGCAGATCCTCGACCGCATCCACCACATCCTCCAGGAACAGGCCGGAAAACAGCGCCGCCACCGGGATCATCAGAAAGATCGACAAGCCGATCATCAGAAAGAACGACCCGACGGAGAGCAGCGTATCGAGCCCGCCCACCGGGCCGATGCCGGGAATTTCGACCGTGGCGGGGGCCAGCCATTCGATCAGCCCCAGCATCCCGGCATAGACCCCGACCAGCAGCGCCAGCGACAGCGCGAGGCCAAGCCCCACCACGCGCAGGAAACGCGGGTCGCCCAGCTGACCCAGGGCGCGGGAAAAATCGGTGAAGATCATGTGCCTACTCCGTCATCCACCGGGTCAGCGCGGCGGGGTCGGGGCGCGGCCGGTCGGGCACGGGTGCTGCGGGCGCGGTCCCGATATGGACGATGCCCGCCACGCTTTCCTGCGGCGCGAGGCCAAAGGCCGGCTCGGCAAAACCGCGGTCATGGCTGACCCAGCCGGTCAGCCAGCAGGCGCCCCAGCCCGCCGCCAGCGCGGCATTCACGAGGCTGAGGCAGACGCAGGCCGCCGAGGCGGTCTGTTCGCTGAGCGGCACCTTGGGGTGATCCTTGGGCGAGGCGATGACCACCACCGCGAGATGCCCCTGATCGAACTGCCCGCGCCCCTTGGCGATCTTTTCCGCGTCGCCGCCCAGTTCGGTCGCGCGGGCCTCTGCCAGATCGGCAAGCCGGGCCAGCGCGCCGCCAGTCACCACCAGCAGACGCCAGGGCTCGATCTTGCCATGGTCCGGCACGCGCAGCGCGGCAGACAGGAGCGGCTGCAACTGATCGGCGGTCGGCACGGGCAGGGTCAGCACCTTGGCGGGAACAGAGCGGCGCCGTTGCAGAAAGTCGAGCGCGGCGGGATTGGGGTCGGGCATGTCAGGTTCCTGTAGATTTGCCGCCAAGATAGGCGTGCGCTTCGGCGGGGGGAAGCCACCGGGCCGAAAAAGCCATGGGGCGGGGCTTTTCGCCTGGGCGCTAAGCCGCTATCACTCTGCCCGAGATTTCCGCCCCCGGTTTCCGACAGAGAGTGACCCGAATGCCCCCGATCGCACGCCGCAGCCTGATCCTGGCCATGCTGGGCCTTGGCCTGACCGCCTGCGGCAGCCGCCGCCGCGCCGCCCCCGAGGCCCCCGCCATGCAGGGCGGCCCGGATGAGGTGAACCGGCTGATCCGGCATTATGCGCGTGAATATGACGTGCCGGAATCGCTGGTGCATCGGGTGGTGAAACGTGAGAGCAACTATAACCCGGCCGCGCGCAACGGGCCCTATTTCGGGCTGATGCAGATCCTGCCGCAGACTGCGCGCACCATGGGCCATCGTGGCGCGCCGGCGGAACTGCTGGATGCCGAGACCAACCTGAAATACGGGGTCAAGTATCTGCGGGGTGCCTGGCTGGTGGCGCGCGGCAATCAGGATCGCGCGGTCGGCTGGTATTCGCGCGGCTATTACTATGAGGCCAAGCGCATGGGCCTGCTGGAAAAGACCGGCCTGCGGGGCTGAGCGCGTGGCGCGCCCCTCCGGACCCGATCTGCGGGCGCTGGCGGTGCCGGGCGCCGAATTTGCCCTGCGCGTCACCCCGCGTGCCAGCCGCAACGCGCTGAGCGAACAGGATGGCCAGTTGCGGGCGCAGGTGACGGCGGTGCCCGAGGATGGCCGCGCCAATCGCGCCGTGCAGGAATTGCTGGCCGAGGCCCTGGGCGTGGCCAAGGGGCGGCTCACGCTTTTGCGCGGCGCGACGGCGCGGGACAAGCTGTTTCGGCTGGATTGAGCGCCTTGCCGCCGCGCGGGTGATTACTGGCGCTTGTATCTGCGGCGCGGGCGGCTAGAATATGGCGTCTCCCGCCGGGCAAGCCCCGGGCCTGGGTCTTCCGAACCGGAGTGAAGCATGTCCTGGACCGACGAGCGCGTCGAGACGCTCAAGAAAATGTGGGCTGAAGGCCAGAGCGCCAGCCAGATCGCCAAGGAACTGGGCGGGGTGACGCGCAATGCCGTCATCGGCAAGGTGCATCGTCTGGGCCTGTCGAACCGCGTCGGCGGCCCCGGCGGCAAGGAGGAGGACGAAGCCGTGGCCGAGGCCCCGGTGGCGCCCAAGCCCGAGCCCGCCGCCAAGCCCGAACCCGTGGCCGCGCAGCCCGCGCCGCGCCCGGCCGAGCCGCGCCCCGCGCCGGAACGCCCGGCTGCCCCCGCCGCCGCCCCTGCGGCGACCGGCAATAACGTGACGCCGATTCCGCTGCGCAAGCCCATCGTGCCGGCGGGGCAACCGCTGCCGCCGCAGCCCTCGATCAACGAGATCAGCCCCGAGACGCTCGCCTCGGCGCGTGAGGTGGAAAAACGCTCGCGCCGGCTGACGTTGATGGAACTGACCGAGCGCACCTGCAAATGGCCGGTGGGCGACCCCGCGACCGAGGATTTCTGGTTCTGTGGCCTGCCCTCGCAACCGGGCAAACCCTATTGCGAGGCCCATGTCGGCGTGGCCTTCCAGCCGATGAGCGCGCGCCGCGACCGCCGGCGCTGAACCGCCGCGCAGGCACTTTGTGTTGACCCGGCCCGCCGCAGCCCGGCGGGCCTCTGCGTTCAGAAAGACCCCGCATGTCCGCCCCCCAGACCGCCCCGACCGAAACCGACGATGCCGCGCGGCTGGCCGAAATCGCCGCCGCGCAGCCGCCCTTTGCCCGGCTGATGGGCCTGCGCGTGCTGCGCGCGACGCGCGACGGGGTGGAGGCGGAACTGCCGGTGACCGAGGCGCTGACCAACCGCAACGGTCAATTGCACGGTGGCGCGGTCATGGCGCTGGCCGATAACATGGGCGGCACGGCGACCTTTCTGAACCTGCGCCCCGGCGAGGGCACGGTGACGGTCGAAAGCAAGACCAACTTCTTTCGTCCGCTGAACCCCGGCGAGATCGCCCGCGCTGTGACCGAACCCCTGCATCGCGGCCGCAAGACCCAGGTCTGGCAGACCCGTATCCTGCGCCCCGATGGCAAGCTGGCCGCGCTGGTGACGCAGACCCAGATGGTGCTGGCCCCGGACACCGAATAATTTGATCAAATCTTGCACCGCCCGACCCGGCCTGCTATCCCAGCGGGGATGCCAGGAACGGGGGACGTGATGCAGATTGACCGGATCGACGCCGCGGATATTCCGGCGGCCTGTGACCTGATCGCGGCGCTGTTGCGCGAACTGGGTGGCGAAGACGGCCCGACCGGGGCGGATCTGCTGCCGCTTGCCACCCGGCTGATCGACCGACCGAACGGAAATCCGACTGTGACCGGATTTCTGGCCCGCGACGAAGGCGCGCCTGTCGGCGTGCTGATGCTGAACGCCTGCGCCGCTGTCTATGCGGGCGGCGCCTTTGGCGAGATCACCGAACTCTACGTCTGCCCCGAGCGCCGCTCGCAAGGGGTGGCCCGGCAGTTGCTGAAGGCCGCGCGGCAAGAGGCCACCCGGCGCGGCTGGACCCGGCTGGAGGTTGGCGCCCCCACCCAGCCCGACTGGGCGCGGACGCTGGCCTTTTACCGGCGTGAGGGGTTTTCCGAGACCGGGCCGCGGCTGCGCTGGCGCGTCTGATCGGGCAGGCGCAGCCGGAAGGCGGCGCCGGTCCAGCCCGGGGGCGGCTCGGTCAGCGTGATGTCGCCGCCATGTGCGCGCAAGAGCGCCGCGACGATGGCGAGGCCCATGCCGGTGCCGCCGCTTTCGCGCCGCGTGGTGAAGAACGGCTCGAACACATGCGGGCGGTTGCCTTCGGAAATGCCGGGCCCGTCATCGGCCACGATCAGCGCTGCACCCCGCGCGGTCGCCCGCGCCTCCAGCCGCAGCCGCCGGGCGCCTTGCGCCGCCGCATTGCCCAGCAGGTGATCGAGGCAGGGCGCAAGGCCGCTTTCCGCCAGCGTGAGCAGCGGGTCGTCGCCCTGAACCTCCAGCCGCAATTCGGTGTGACGCGCGGCCAGCCCGGGCAGCAGCGCCGAAAGGCGGCAGGCGCCGTGATGGCCAGGCTCGCGCGCGGCGGCCATGGCGCGCAGGCTGGCCAGCTGCGCCTGCATCTGCCGCGCCGCCGACCCGATCTGCGCCACCAGCGCACGATCCTCGGCGCCCAGATCGGCGTCCTCCAGCAATTCGCTGGCGGCGAGAAGCGCGGTGACGGGGGTCTTCAGCTCATGCGTGACATGATCGGTAAAGGCGCGGATCGTCGCCTCGCGGTTCTGCAAGGTCTGGGCCATGTCCAGCACCGACTGGCCCATGGCGCGCAATTCGCGCGTGCCGTAATGCGCGGGGGGCGGCGGATTGCCGCTGCGCCGCGTCTCGGCGGCAAAGGCGGCCAGCGCCTGAACCGGGCGCAAAAGCAGCCGCACCAGCAGCCACAACAGGCCCAGCGTCAGCACCCCGATCAGCCCGGCCAGCAGCGCCGCGCCGTTGCGAAAGCCGATCTCCGGCCCCAGATAGCGCAGCGCGATCAACCCCGCGAGCGACAGCGCCAGCGTGCCGCCAAGCGCGCCGCCCAGCACGAACCACAGGGGCGGGCGCCAGTGCCGCCTCATGCCGTGCCCATGCCCAGACCCACGCCATGCAGGCTGCGGATCGCCTCGGGCGCGCCGGCCTCGGCCAGTTTGCGGCGCAGGTTGCGCAGGTGGCTGTCCAGCGTGCGGTCGGAAACCGGGCTGCCGGCGCCCCAGATCGCATCGGTCAGGGCCGGGCGGGGGAACACCCGTTCGGGCGCGCGCATCAGCGTGGCGAGGATCGCCATCTCGGTCGCGGTCAGATCGACGGGCGCGCCCTGCACAAGGCAGGCATGGCGCCCCCGGTCCAGCGTGATCGCACCATGGCAGAGCGGTCGGTCGGCACCGGCGGCACCAGTGCTGCGCTTGAGAATGGCGCGAATCCGCGCGACCAGTTCGCGGGGCGAAAACGGCTTGGTGACGTAATCGTCGGCCCCCAGTTCCAGGCCCAGAATGCGGTCGATCTCGTCATCGCGGGCGGTCAGGAACAGGATCGGCAGGTCGGATTTCTGGCGCAGCCGGCGGCAGACCTCCAGCCCGTCCATCTCGGGCAGGCCGATATCCAGCACCACCAGATCGGGCGCCTCGCGCGCGGCATGGGTCAGCGCGGCCTGGCCATCGGCGGCGGTGATCGTGGTGAAGCCCGCGCGATGCAGGGCGATCGTAACCACCTCGCGCAGGCGCGGATCGTCATCGACCACGAGGATTTTCATCGGCCCATCCCATGTAACCCGGTGCTACCCCGATGTAGCGGGAGACACGCCAGCCGCGAAACCCCCATTCGCGCCAATCGGCGATCTGCGGCCCTTCGGTCACGCAAAGCCGCCCGAGCGGTGCGCGGGCCATTTCGGCGGCGGCCATCGGGCCAAGGCCGCAGGTATATTCCAGATCGACCATGCTGCGCGACAGGTTGACCCGTGCCACCACCGCCGCGAAATTCACAAAGCAGCAGGCGTAAAGCGTGGTCAGCCCCAGCCCTGTGCAGCGCATCAGCAGCCAGCGGTTCGACCGTCCGCGCCAGATTTGCCAGAAGGTCAGCCCGAGGCCCAGGGCCACCAGCCCCATCCAGATCGCCGCATAGGCCCGCAGATAGGTCAGGCCATACAGCGCGACATAGTGATCCAGCCGCAACAGCGCCGACAGGGTCAGCGCGATGTTCTGGCCCAGCCACAGCGCCATCAGCGGACGCAGGAAGCGCTGTTCGGCCAGAAAGGGCCGCGCCGCCAGCGCAAAAGCCCCCGCCAGCAATGCGGTCGCCAAAAGCGGATAGGCGCCGCGATGCGCATATTCCGCCGCCGACATGCCCGGCGGCAGCGCGGCCCCGCCCCAGAGGTAAACCGCATCCAGCCCGGTTTGCAGCAGCAGCGCCGCATTGAACAGGATCAGCGCGCGGCGCACGGCCTCGGCGGTAAAGCCGGTGCCGCGCAGGCGGGGCAGGGCCGGCAGTGCCCGCGGCGGCGCGGGCAACAGCAGCGGCCAGACCACCAGTGCCAGCCCGGCCCAGAACATCACGCGCCGCAGCAGCGCGCCCAGATCGACATCGGGCAGGCGCAGCGCATTCAGCCAGCCCGACAGGATCGGGTTCGCCTCGGACAAGAGCGCGATCAGGATCAGCGTTCCGCCCAGTGGCAAGGCCCATCCCCGCCACAGCGCGGCGGGGCGCGGCCATCCGCGCCGCAGGCCGCGCTGACGTATCCCGGCCATCAGCGCGCGTGGCCCGGCCAGTGGCAGGTGCCGCAACAGGCCCAGAACCCCGGCGGCCAGATCGCTCGGGCGCCGCGCCCAGACGATCGCCACCAGCAGCCCGGCCAGCAGGAACAGCACCGCCAGCGGCTGCGCATGGTCGATCACCGGCAGCGCCGCGACCGCCAGCAGCAGCGCCGGCCGCCGCCATTCTGCCCCGCGCGGCGCCACGGTCAGCGTCACCGCGAACACCGCCGCCGCATAAAGCACCAGCGACAGGCCGGGGCGCTGGCCATAGAACAGCGCATCGCCCAGCACGATCAGCACCAGCAGGCCGACAACCCGGCCCGGTCCGCGCCGGGGCAGATCGGGCGCGGGCGTTGCGGTGCCGGGGGGCGGGCTGTCCAGCCACCAGGCATCGCGGGCCAGGCAGGCGGGCAGGACGGGGGGCGGGATCATGCGGGGCAAGGCGGGCTCCTGTCATCAGAACGGTTGCCCCGGTCTGACCCATGCCTTGCGCAACCGCCCCGCATGGCCCGTGCAGAAAGCGTGCAGATGTGAAAACGCCCGCCGCCTCACGGGGGAGGGGCGGGCGTTTCGGGCCTTGGTGCCGGCTCAGCGCATCGGCGAGCGATAGGTCATGCGCCGCACCGACCCGGTCTTGGACCGCATCAGCAGCGTTTCGGTCGTCACCCAGCCGGGCTCCCGCTTGATCCCCGCCAGTAGCGAGCCATTGGTCACCCCGGTCGCGGCAAAGATCACGTCGCCGCGCACCAGATCGTCGCGGGTATAGACGCGGTCGAAATTGGTGATGCCGGCCTTGCGGGCGCGGGCGCGTTCGTCATCGTTGCGAAACAGCAGCTTGCCGAAGAACTGCCCGCCCATGCATTTCAGCGCGGCGGCGGCCAGCACCCCCTCGGGTGCCCCACCCGAACCCATATACATGTCGATCCCCGTCACCTCGGGCTCGGCGCAATGCATCACGCCTGCCACATCGCCATCGGTGATCAGCCGGATCGACGCCCCGGTAGAGCGCAGCTCCTGGATCAGATCCTCATGGCGCGGGCGTTCCAGCACGCAGACGGTGATGTTCTCGGTCGAAACCCCCTTGGCGGCGGCCAGGGCCGAAACGCGCTCGGACGGGGTCATGGTCATGGTGACGGTGCCGGGCTTGTAGCCCGGGCCGATGGCCAGCTTTTCCATATAGACATCGGGGGCGTGCAGCAGCGTGCCGCGCGGCGCCATGGCGATCACGGTCAGCGCGTTCGGCATGTCCTTGGCGGTCAGCGTCGTGCCCTCCAGCGGGTCGAGCGCGATATCCACCGCGGGGCCATTGCCGGTGCCCACTTCCTCGCCGATGAAAAGCATCGGGGCCTCGTCGCGCTCGCCCTCGCCGATCACCACCACGCCGGCGATGTCGAGCAGGTTGAGCTGGTCGCGCATCGCGTTGACGGCGGCCTGATCGGCGGCCTTTTCATCGCCGCGCCCGATCAGCGAGGCAGAGGCAAGCGCCGCCGCCTCGGACACCCGGGCAAGGCCCAGCGAAAGCAGACGGTCCTGGAATTGTGCGGCATCGGCCATGGTAATCCCCGTTGGATGATGTTTGCCCTGTCCTAGCGGCGGGCGACCACGCCTGCAACACTGCTTTCGCTAACGGAATGGCTCAGGGGGCGGACCTGGCCACAAGATCGCCGAAACAGGCGTCGATTGCGGTGGCGGCGCTGCGGCGGTCGGCCCAACCGGGGGAGGAGGCCAGCGTTGACAGCCAGACCCGCAGCCCGCGCGGGGTGGCCAGAAAATCCTGCGCGCGGATGACGGCGACCGGCGGCACGGAGGCTTCGGTGACACGGGCCAGTGGCCCAAGCGCCGCGACATGCGCCCGCGCGCAGGCCGCCGCGCTGTCGGGGCAGTGCAGGGCACAGAGGTTTTCGACCGGGGCGAAATCCGGCTGGCCGGTGAGCCAGAGCCGCAGCGCCTCGGCCTGTTCGGGCGACAGGGGCAGGGCGCCCGGGCGCTGCGTCAGGCGGACCAGATGCGCTGCCTTCAGCCTTGCGGCGGCGTGGTCGGGGGCAAGGCCCGCGCGCTGCACCCAAAGGCCGGCTTGGGTCGGGTCGGGCAGGGCGGTGCCGCCCGGCGGCGTGGTCAGACCGGCCAACGCGAGCCAGGCCCCGGGCCGGTCCTCCCGCAAGAGCGCGATCAGCCGGGCCTCGTCTTCCGGGGTCGGCGCGAATTCCAATCGCCCTCGCAGTGCCAGCCCCAGGAAAAGCGCGGGCAGCGGCGCCCGCTCCAGCCCCGCGGGCCAATCCCCCAGCCCGCCGGATTGATTGAGCCATTGCCCGATCAACGTATCGGCCTTGCCGCGCTCATCCGCCGCATAAAGCCGCAGCGCACGGGCGGGCAGGTCGGCGGGCATATCGACCAGACCGCCCTGCCAATCGGCCATCACGGCCGAGGCGGCGGCCACGGCATCGTCCAGCCGCGCGTCGCCGATCTTGCGAAAGCGGTTGCGCACCGGCAGCGGACCTTCGGGCGGCAGCCAGAGCAGCACCGCCGGCAGGGCCAACAGGGCCGCCTGATTGCCGGCGGTGGCGGCGGCGTGCAATTCGGTCAGGGCGGTCGGGTCATCGCCGGCCAGCGCCCGCGCAAAGGGCCGGGCAAAGGAGGGATCGTCTGCCCCCGGCAGGGGTTGCGCGGCCAGCGGAGCGGCCAGCACGCAAAAGGCAAACGCAAGGCGCAGGAACATGGCAAACCTCCCGGGCGGACGGGGCGATGATCCGCCCCGCCCGGCCGGCGGTCAAGCCTGCCTCACAGTTCCTCGATACGGATCGCGACCGGGGTGCCGACCAGAACGCCGGTCTGCTGGAACCGGGTCAGCGCATGGGCGATGTCGCCCGGCGCCGCCTTGTGGGTGACGAAGATCACGATGGCGTCGTCATCCTCCTCGCCCGGCTGGTTGATCTGGCGCATCTGGTCGATCGACACGCCGGCATCGCCCAGACAGGTGGCGATCTTGGCCAGCGCCCCGGGTTTGTCGAGCAGCGTCATCCGCAGGTAATAGGGCGCGGGCGTCGCCGATTTCGCGGGCACGGCGGGTTTCAACGCGGCGGCGGGCTGGCCGAAGGTCGGCAGTCGCAGGCCGCGCGCGATGTCAAGCACATCCGACATCACCGCGCTGGCGGTCGGGCCTTCGCCCGCGCCGGGGCCGCGCAGCACGATCTGGCCCACGCTGTCGCCCTCCAGCATCACCATGTTGGTGCCGCCCTGCAATTGGCCAAACGGGCTGTCGGCGGGGACGAGGCAGGGGGTCATGCGCTGTTCCAGCCCGCGCCCCGACATCTGCGCCACGCCCAGCAGCTTGATGTGATAGCCCATGTCATCGGCGAGGTTGATATCCTCGATCGAGACATTGCCGATGCCCTCCAGCTCCACATGATCGAAGGCGACCTGGGTGCCAAAGGCGATGGAGGCCAGCAGCGACAGCTTGTGCCCGGCGTCGATCCCCCCGACATCCAGGTTCGGATCGGCCTCCAGATAGCCCAGTTGCCGGGCTTCCTCGAACACCACTTCGTAGGGCAGGCCGGCATTGGCCATGCGGGTAAGGATATAGTTGCAGGTGCCGTTCATCACGCCCATGACGCGGGTGATGGCATTCCCGGACAACCCCTCGGTCAGCGCCTTGATCACCGGGATGCCGCCGGCCACCGCGGCCTCGAACCGGATCACACGGCCCGCGGCCTCGGCCGCAAGGGCAAGCGCCTGGCCGTGATGGGCGAGCAGCGCCTTGTTCGCGGTCACGACATCCTTGCCGGCGGCAATGGCGGCCTCGGTCGCGGCGCGGGCCGCGCCTTCATGGCCGCCCATCACCTCGACGAACACATCCACATCCGGACGGCGGGCCAGCGCGACGGGGTCGCTTTCCCAGGCATAGGCCGACAGATCGGCGTCACGGTTCTTTTTCGGGTCGCGCGCGGATACGGCAGTGATGACCACCGGGCGCCCGGTGCGCGCCTCGATCAGCGCGGCATGGCGCTGCACGATCTTGACCACACCGATGCCGACAGTCCCGAGACCGGCAAGCCCGAGGCGCAGGGGCTGAACCATGATATGCTCCGATATTGACTCCAGCCGACTGTTAGCCGGTTCGGCGCGGCGGCGCAACGCGGAGCCGTGCGGTTCAGGGCGTGCCGGGGGCGGGCGTGGTTTCCAGCGGGCCACGCAACGCATCGGCGCGGGCACGCAGGGCGGCTGCGCGGGCGGCAAGCCCGGTCGGATCGGCCGTGACCACGCTGCCCGGCGGTGGCATCTGCGCCAGAACCGCATCCAGCGGCGCGATCTGCGGCGCGGGGCCGGGCGCCACCGGCGGCGCGGCGATCTCGGGCATTTCGGTGCAGGCGGCGCAAAGCAGACCGGCCAGCAGAAACAACCCGATTTTCTGGCAAGGCGGCGCGATCAACATGCTGGCCCATGACTGTGGCATTCGGGCGCCGACCTTATCGAAGCGCCGCTGCGGGGGCAAGCGGGCGCGGGCGGGCCGGTTCGGCCTTGAATTGAACCGGCGTTCAGTTAACTTGGCCGCATGGCACGCAAGACCGGATCCCATTCGGAAATCACCGGGCCGCGCATCCGCGCGGTGGCCGAGCGGCTGTTCGCCCGGCACGGCTATGCCGCCGTCTCCATGCGGCAGATCGCGGCCGAAGTGGGGGTGCAGGCCGGCGCGCTCTATCTCTATACCGCCGACAAGCAAAGCCTGCTGGCCGACATGATGCGCGACCATCTGGAGGGCTTGCTGACCGCGCTGGCCGCGCTGCCGCCGCCCGGCGATCCGCGCGCGCGGCTGGAACAGTTCGCGCGCTTTCACGTCGGTTATCACATCGCGCGTCCCGATGCGGTGTTCATCGCCTATATGGAACTGCGCAATCTGGAACCCGCGCAATTCGAGGCGATCGAGGCGCTGCGCCGCCGCTATGAGGATGCGCTGGAAACCATCCTGCGCGACGGGCGCGCGGCGGGGGTCTTTGCCATTCCCGATACCAAGCTGGCGACGCTGGCGTTGATTGCCATGCTGACCGGGGTGACCAACTGGTATCGCGAAGGCGGACGTCTGGGCCGGGCCGAGGTCGAGGCGATCTATGCCGACATGGCGTTGAAGGCCGTGGGCGCGGCGGGGTGACGCCGCCGCGCCCGGCAGTCAATGAGCGGCAGTCAATGCGCGGGCCTGATGAAGGTGCCGTTGCGCAGATCGGCCATGGCCTGCCGGATCTCGGCCTGGGTGTTCATCACGATGGGGCCGTGCCAGGCCACCGGCTCCTGGATCGGGGCGCCGGAGATCAGCAGGAAGCGCACGCCCTCGGGCCCGGCCTGCACCGTCACCTCGTCACCACTGCCAAAGCGCACCAGCGTCCGGTTGCCTGACAGATCGCGGATGTTCACCTCCTGGCCCTGCACCTCTTTTTCGACCAGCACGCCTTGCGGGCGGCTTGCATCGCGAAAGGTGCCGGCGCCGGCAAAGATATAGGCAAAGGCCCGGCGATAGGTATCGACGCGGAAGCTGCGCCGGACATTCGGCGGCACCGAGATATCGAGGTATTGCGGATCGGCGGCGATGCCATCGACCGGGCCGCGCTGGCCCCAGAACGCCCCGGTGATGACCTTGACGCGGGTGCCGTCATCATCGGTCACAACCGGAATATCGGCCGATTTGACATCCTGATAGCGCGGCGCGGTCATCTTGAGGCTGGAGGGCAGGTTGGCCCAGAGCTGAAACCCGTGCATCTGCCCGCGCGCATCGCCGCGCGGCATTTCCTGATGCAGGATGCCCGACCCTGCGGTCATCCATTGCACATCGCCCCCGCTCAGCGCACCGCGATTGCCCAGACTGTCGCCATGTTCGACGCTGCCGGCCAGAACATAAGTGATCGTCTCGATCCCGCGATGCGGATGCCAGGGAAAGCCGGCGCGGTAATCGCGCGGGTCATCGTTGCGGAAATCGTCGAACATCAGAAAGGGGTCAAAGGCCTCGGGCTCGGAAAAGCCGAAGGCGCGGTGCAGATGCACGCCCGCGCCCTCGATGGCCGGGCGGGCGAGCGTTTCGGAAAGGACGGGGCGGGATGCAGTGATCGACATGAAAGCGCCTCCTGTTCGGGTGGGTCTGGCGCAAAGGTAAGGCGCGCATCGCCCTGCGGCAATGCGCGCCCATGCAGACCCGATGTGCGCAAGATCAGTTGCAGGCGCCCGGGTTGGAAAAGGTCACGGCGGCAAAGCGCGGGCGGATGATGCTCGACATCTCGAAGGTGACGGGGATCACCTCGCCGCGATTGAACAGCGCATAGTCGATCTCGCCCTCGACGATCAGCTCGGTGTCGCCATCGGCGGCGGCGGGCAGGTTGTCCTTCACCAGTTGCAGCGTCGTCGTCGTATAGGCCGGCAGCGCACCGGGATCGAGCGAACATGACCACTGCACCTCGAACCTGTTGCGGCTGGCGACCCAGATGATGCTGGACAGCCGCAGGCGCGGCACCTGATCGTTTTCGTTGATCAGGTAGCGCATCATGTCTTGCAGACCGGCGGCATCATTCGCCGTCAAGGCCCGGCCCTGCCAGCGCGACAGCACGTCGCCGGTGGTATAGACCGCCTTTTGCAGCTTGTTCTTGGTCATGTAGCCGTCCCAGAAGACGACCATGGAAAACGCCGCCCAGATCAGCAGGGGCAACATGAAGACGGACTCGATGACCGCATTGCCGGATTCATCGCGGCAGAACTGCCGCAGGCGGTCTCCGATCCGGGTCAGAACTGGCACTTGCATGACCGGACCTCAGGGTTCGTTCAGAAAGGCGGTCATGGCGTTCATGTAGTAGCCGCCCTGGCCGTCCTTCTGGAGAGAGGCACCAAAGCCGGTGCCGGGAAACATCGCATCCGCCGTCAGGCAGACCCGCATGATCATCAGAACCTGCGGCGCCTGCGGATCGGGATCCACCTGACCCACCGGGTTCAGCGGCTCTGACCGGTTGGTGCATTGCAGCTGCGTGGCCGGCATGGCCCAGGTCGTCGTCGAGACCCGCTCCAGGCTGATCTTCAGCGTGTCGTTGCAGGTCGAAAGCGACGGCGCGTTGTCGCAGATCATCGCCTTGATCGTGTCATGATCCGGGTTCGGCATCTGCCCCAGCCGGATCGCGCGGACGGCCACATCGACCGCGCGTTCCAGAATGGTTTGCCGCACCGTGAACAGCCCGATCTCGAAAGCCGAGACGAACAGGACGAAGAACAGCGGGAAGATCAGCGCGAAGGCAACCGCCGCATGCCCGTCTTCCTCGCGCGCCCAGTTCGCCAGGCCGGCGCGCAGCCTGGACCGAACGGGTGTCATTGCGTCAGCCTCAGATAGCTGATCTGGCTGGCGATCGACTGGAACACGGTCGCGATTTCCAGGCCCTGTGCGTCGAAGTAATGCGCGTCAGAGGTAGCACAGGCGCGGATCTGGTTCTGGCCGTTGGTCGGGGCCTCGAAGGCGATGCCGTAGACCACGATCCCCGCCGATTTCGCCGCGTTGCACACCTGTTGCAGACGGGTATTCTTGGTAGAGGACACCGCTTCGACCATCTCGTAATACTTCGTGCCGTAGCTCACGCCGGTCGGACGCTGATAGAACTGGTAGGCGACATACTTGGCCGAGTATTTCTCGAACACCTGCGGCCAGGTCTGCTGGACCGACCCCGTGGGCGGCGCCGAGCTCCAGCTGCCGGTCGAGGGCCAGTAGTAATCCTTGTTCGTGCTGGAGCGATCGAAATAGGCGGCCGTGGTGCCCGAGCTGTTGCGCCAGACATGCGACAGGCCGGTGCGATAGGGTTCCTTCAGCTTGTATTCGGTCGTATTCTCGCCGTCGGTCATCACCACCAGGATCTTCAGCGTGTCACTGGCGTTGAAATCCGCCGGGCGGTTGGAGAACTGGCCGTTGACAACCCCGCGCGCAATCAGCCCCGTGGTGACCGGGCGCGCATTGGGATCAAGCAGCAGCGAGCCCCATTTCACCCCGAGGTCGATCGAGGTGTTGCCGCCCACCCTCAGCGCGTCGATCTTGGCCTTCAGCGCGGTGCGGTCGCCGCTGATCGGCAGCACATAGTTGGAGGTCTTGGCCGTCGCGTTGCTGTCCCAGGCGCTGTAATAGGAACAGTTCGTCTCGGTCGTCATGGCGTCGGTGCCATAGAACGGGTCGAAATGGCCGTTATGTGCAAAGCTCTGGCTGCGCGACAGCGAGATGGAGTTGAACACGCTGTCCGGCAGTTCCACGCAAGAGGTCTTGTCCTGGATGCGCGTCACGTTGAATTGCGCCATCAGATCCGGGCCCAGGTTCACCTGCGCCGAATAGGGCACGACCGACATCGAGACGCGGCCCGGTTCGGAATTGTTCAGGATCGTGTCCACAAAGCTCTTGGCGGCCGGGCGCAGGTTGTTGATCCGCGATCCGTTCATCGAGCCGGAGATATCGAGCACGAGCGAGATCTCCACGTTGGAGATGCTTTCCTCGGCGCCGCTGTTGGCGATCACGTTGAATTCGTTGACCCCGAGCATGCGCATGAAGAAGGGCTGCGTATCCGCCGCCGCTTCGGCCAGCACGGTGCGCGCGTTCAGGGCGTTGCTCACATTCACCCCGGTCAGGTATTCCGACATGCCGACCTTGTCGAAATAATCCTCGACCACGAATTGCGGGTCGAGTTCCTGCTTGAGGGCGGCCGCGGCCAGCACGCTGTTATCCAGCGTCTGCTGGATCGCCACGCGTTTTTCCTCGTGTCGCATCACGTCGATCGCCAGACCGCCGATGAGGATCATCAGAAAGAGAACCATCATCGAGAATGGCAGGATCGAACCGTCCTCGTTCCGGGCAAAACCGGAGAGGCGGCGCCGCATCCCATTCCGTGCGGGAGACACATTCCAAACTGTCATCTTCATCTTTCAGCCCTTTCCCGGACCAGACCACTCGTATTCTGTCGCGCTACCCGGAGCCGGACCGGGCAGACAAATATCCGTTGTCCATATGCCTTTGGACTTCGGGCAGAAATGTGGCGGATATAGGAGGGTTCGAGGGAAAATCCGACCACCCTTGCAACAGTCGCCATGCCCTCGCCGCATTGTTCCCCGGGGCGCGACAGAGGCGTTTACCGAAGATTAGGAACCTCTCTGGCGGCGCGGGGCCGCGAATCGGGGGCGGTCACTTTCTCGCGCCCCGCGCGCGGCCACGTTGACAAGCGGGATCGCGCGCCCCTATCTGCCGGCAAGCAACATCCGGTGACCCCATGATCGCTTTCCTCGCCCGCCTGTTCCGCGCGCTGTTCCCGGCGCTGTTCGCCGCGCAGGCGATGGCCGTCCTGCTGGCGGCAGGGCTGTTCTACTGGCAGTCGGGCAATGGCGCGTTGGCGCTGGTGCTGGGGGTGGCGGGGCTGGTGCTGACGGTCGCGGTCTTCGGGGCGCTGGCGGTGCTGGCCGAAACCAACCAGCGGGCCGAGGCGCTGCTGGCCGGGCGCCCGGCGCCCGCCCGCCACGACATCCCCGAAGAACCGGTGGCGCCGCGCACCCGCGGCACCGGGCGGGTGGAGCCGGTCGTATCGCTGCGGCGCATGGCCGGGACGCAATCGGCGGGCATCGGCGCATGACGGCGGCTCCGACCGATCTGGTCGCGCTGCGGCAGCGTCTGCACCGACAGCCGGAAATCTCGGGGCAAGAGGCGGCGACGGCGGCGCTGATCGCCGGGGTTCTGACCGGGGCCGGCGTGCCGCAGGTGCTGACCGGGCTGGGCGGCCATGGCGTTGCCGGCATCGTCACTGGCGCCGCGCCGGGGCCCACTGTGATGATCCGGGCCGAACTGGACGCGCTGCCGATCGCGGAAACCGGGCAGATGCCCTGGCGGTCAGAGGTGGCGGGCAAGGGTCATCTTTGCGGCCATGACGGGCACATGACCATCGTTGCGGGCCTTGCGGCGCGGCTGATGCGCCAGCCGCCGGCGCGCGGCCGGGTCGTGCTGCTGTTCCAGCCCGCCGAGGAAGACGGGTCGGGCGCGGCGGCGGTGATGGCCGATCCGCGTTTTGCCGCGATCAGCCCCGATCACGCCTTTTCGCTGCACAATCTGCCGGGCCTGCCACTGGGCGTGGCGGTGCTGGAGGAGGGGGCGGCGAATTGCGCCTCGGTCGGGATGCGGATGCGCTTTCTGGGGCGCACCTCGCATGCGGCCGAGCCGGACAAGGCGCTCAGCCCGGCGCGCGCGCTGGCCGCGCTGATCCCCGCGCTGGAGGCGCTTGGCCCGGGCGGGGCGCTGGACGCGGATTTCCGGCTGGTGACGCTGACCCATATGCGGATGGGGGTGCCGGCCTTTGGCATCACCCCGGGCGAAGGCGAATTGTGGGCGACGCTGCGCTGCCTGACCGATGATCGCATGGCCGCGCTGAAACAGGCGGCGGTCACCACCGCCCGCACTGCCGCCGAAGCCGCGGGGCTGGGGCTGGAGATCACCTGGCACGACGATTTCGCCGCCAGCCGCAACGACCCCGAGGCGACGGCGCATCTGCGCGCGGCGCTGGCGGCCGAGGGCATTGCCCGCATCCCGGGCGAGCCCATGCGCGCCTCGGAGGATTTCGGGCGTTTCGGCGCGGTGGCGCGGTCGGCGATGTTCTGGTTCGGCGCGGGCGAGGATCACCCGCCGCTGCACGCCCCCGATTACGATTTTCCCGATGCGCTGATCGAACCCGGCATCCGCGCCTTTGCGCGCGTTATCCACGATCTGTTGGGCTGATCGCGCTCAGGCCATCTGAGCGCGCCAGAGCTTCCACCATTTGACCCAGAGCGCGGCCATTTCGTCCGGGTCGCCCGCGAACAGCCGTGCGCCCAGCGGAAAGGCCGCGGCCTCGATCCCGGTCTGGGCCTCGGCGATGCGGGGCAGCAGGGCGTCGCGGGCCTCGGGGCGCAGGATGTCTTCAGGCAGGGCCTCCAGATGCAGGGTCAGCACATGCAGGTCATGATGCAGGCCCAGGCTTTCGGCCAGGCGGTCGCTCTCAGTCACGATGGATTTCATCATCTCGGGCCAGACCGGCGAGAGGAGCCGCGCCTGATACCAGTGATCCTTCACCCGCTTGCGCCAGGCATGCAGGCTTTCGGCGCTGTGCCGGTCACGGGCGAGCCGCATCGCCGCGCGGGCGCGTTCGCGGGTCTGGGCCAGCCCCTCGGTCAGCACGCGCCGGTCGGCGCCATGCAGCGACCAGCCCTCGGCGCGCAGGGCGAGGCTGTCGATCGCGGCGCGCAACGTCTCCAGATCGGGCGGGGCGGCGGGGTTGTCCGCACCGGGCAGGGCCGCATGGGCCTCGGCTTCGAGATGGGCGCGCAATGCCCGCAGCGCCGGGCCGTCATCGGCGGTCAGCAGCCGGTCCAGCGTCGCCACCCGCACCGCCGCATCGCGCTGCGGCGCCAGCAGGCGCGCGGCGTCGCGCAGCACCACGGTTTCGGCCGGCTGCACCTTGCGCAGCCCCCCGCGCAACAGCCGCAGCAGCGCGCGCAGCTTCTTGATGCGCTTGCGGATGCCATGCACCGCGGCATCGTCGGGCGCCCCGTCCAGCAGGGTGCGGATGGCGGCGATCTCGGCACCGGCGATGCGGCGCAGGGCCTGGGTCAGGGTCGGATCGCGCAGGTCGAAACGGTAGGGCATGGGGGCCTCGCTCTGGTTGCGAGCGGCTTAGCACGCTTCGTGTAACGCCGGGGTGAAGGTTTTGTGACGAAAAGGTGACGCCCGATGTTGCGCCGCACAGCCCCCCTGCGCGCGCTGCGGCGGCAGGCGCTTAACCCCGGCTTGCTAAGCCTGACCCCGCATGCGGGTGGGCCTGTCCCCCTGCGCAGTTTTGGCAGACGTGGCGAGAGGGCTTGCAAGATGAACAAGGCGATTACCGATGGTCTGGTGCTGATGCCGCCGCCGTTTGCGGCCGGGCTGGGGCAATGGTCGCGCGAGGATGGCACGCCGGGATCGGCGACCTATGCGGGGGCCGCGAATGCGGCGCTGGTGCCGTCGGACCAGGATTTCGGCGGCTGCCTGGAGCTTCAGAAGACCGAAACCACGCAGCGCCTGCGCTATATGGGCCAGACCCCGATCGAGCCGGGGCTTTACCTGCGCGTCACAGCGCGGGTGAAGGTGGTGGCGGGCAACATGCCCTCGGTGCGCATCGCGGCCTATGCGGCGCGGTCCAATGGCACGCAGGTGTCGGTGCCCTCGGCCGCCACGACGGTTGCGCTGACCTCTTACGGTGCGGTGGTCACGGTGCAGGCGATCATCGGGTCGGGCAACCGGCAGGGGGTGGATCTGGTCTGGGGCACCGAGCCGGTCTATGGCCATTTCGGGCTGGATCTGACCGGCGCCAATGGCGGCGTGGTACGGATCGACGATCTGGTCATCGAGGATGTGACCGATGTTTTCCAGCGCAAGATGATCGACGCGGTGGATGTGCGCGATTACGGCGCCATCGGCAATGGCACGACCAACGATTACGCGGCCTTTGTCGCCGCCGATGCGGCGGCCAATGGCAAGACGGTGCTGGTTTCTGCCGGCACCTACCGGATCAATTCCAACTTTACCTTCAACAACGCCGTCCGGTTCGAAGGCACCTTGTCGATGCCGTCGAATGTCCGGCTGACCTGCACGCGCAACTATGACCTGAACACCTACGCCGCCGCCTTTGGCAACGAGCTGGAGGGCTTCAAGCGCGGCCTTCAGACGCTGTTCTATTTCACCGACCATGTGGTTTTCGACATGTCGGGCCGCAAGGTTGACCTGACCGAGCCGCTGGATGTGGCGGCGCTGGCCGGGCTGACCTCGCTCACCAGCCGGCGGGTGCTGACCAATGGCCAGATCGGCGCGGCCAGTGCGACGGCGTGGAATACGGTGGGCGTGACCTCGGTCGCGACCTATAACGCCAATCAGCCGACGACGCTGACCAATGTGGCCAATGTCGCCAATATCCCGCTGGGCGCGCGGGTGGCGGGCACCGGGGTCGGGCGCGAGGTCTATGTTAAGGCCAAGAACGTGGGGGCGGGGACGGTCACGCTCAACCTGCCGCTCTGGGGCGGGTCGGGGACGCGGACCTACAGTTTCTACCGTTATCAGTATCTGCTGGATTTCTCGGGCTTCGACAATCTGGCGCGGTTCGAGATCACCGATATTGATTTCAACTGCGCCGGACGCGCCAGCGGCATCATGCTGCCGGCCAACGGGCTGACATTCCGCATTGCGGATTGCGTCTTTACCGGGCCGAAGGATCGCGGCATCACCTCCACCGGCACGGGCTGCGCCGGCATGATCGTGGATCAGTGCCAGTTCCTGTCGAACGAACAGCCCGTGGCGGCGCAGAACCGCACGACCATCGCGCTGAATGCCAATGCCAATGACCTGAAGCTGCGCGACAACCGGGTGGTGCGCTTTGCCCATTTCGCGGTGCTGGCGGGCGGCGGCAATATGGTGATCGGCAACCACTTCTTTCAGGGCGATGACGAATCCGACGGGCTGCGCCAGGCGGGGATCGTGTTCACCAACACCAATGCGCGGTCGATCGTGTCGGACAATTACGTCGATAACTGCTGGATCGAGCTGTCGAACGAACATGAACCCGAGCCGGGCTTTACCACCGGCTATTCCTTTGGCGGGCTGTCCATCACCTCCAATCACTTCATGTGCACGAATGTCGCGCCGTCATTCCGCTGGCTGGTGATGCGGCCGCGCGGGCCGGGGCATTTCCTGAACGGGCTGTCGGTCACCGGAAATGTGTTCCGCGCCGTGGCCGGGGCGGTGGACCGGGTGGAGAAGGTCGATACGACCCAGGCCGGGCTGGATCATGACCGCGCGCGCAATGTGGTCTTTGACAGCAACATCTTCCACGGCGTCGCAACGATCTGCCAGAGCCCGCTGACCGTCACCCATACCCAGAACACCGAGGCGGCGACCTGGACGGTGGATGCCGCCGACAACCTGCCCTTCGGGGCCAAGCCGCTGACGGTGGTGTCGGTCCTGCCCAAGGGGGCCTTGCGCAACAGCGCCAATGTGGTGACCCATGCCGCGCCCTATGCGGTGCCCGCCACCGGCAGCGGCGACAAGATGGCCGAATTGCGCTGGCCCTCGGCGCTGCGGGGGGCGGCGCTGGTGACCCTGCGCTGCGACACGCCGCAATGACGCGAAAGGCGCCCTTCGGGGCGCCTTTTCCATGTCAGGGCGCCAGATCGGCCGGTGTCAGCCGAAAGGCCCGGGCAAAGCCGCCATTGAGCAGCGCCGATTGCATCTCCAGCCGGACAAAGGCGAAATCGGTGAAATCGACATAGAGCCTGGCCTTCGGATGGCTTTCCAGCCACAGCGCCCGAAGTGCCGCGTGATCGGCGCTGTCGCGCGCGACGGGCGCGGCCCGCACCCGCAGCATCAGCCGCGGATGGGTCAGCGGATCGCCCTTGTCACCCGGCTCGCCCAGCATCAGCGCGGCATGGGGCTGCGCCGCCAGGGCCGCGCGATGCGGCGCCAGCGATGACACCAGCGTCAGTGGCCCGCCGGCATCGTCCAGGCCAAAGGCGATGCGGCTGATCCCCGGTGTGCCGGTCTCGGGGTCGGTCCAGGCCAGCGCGGCATGGCGCGCGCCCTGCATCAGCGCGCGGGCCAGCGCGCGCGCCTCGGCATCGGCGGGCTGGACGGGGTCGGGTCGGGCGGCGGGTTGCGGGTCGGACATCGGGAAGGCCCCTTGACAGATGGGGGTGCGCAGGCGTTTCCTTGCGAAAACAATCGCTACAGGCGCAGGATGTCCGGCACAAGTCGTTCCGTTGTCACGGGGCCCGACGCGGCGGTCCCCAGCCCGTTTCTGCCCAAGCTCGTCACCGTCCTGCGCGAGGGCTACAGCCCCGCCGACCTGCGGGCCGATGCCATTGCCGGGCTGACCGTCGCCATCGTGGCGCTGCCGCTTTCCATGGCGATCGCCATCGCCAGCGGCGTGGGGCCAGAGCGCGGGCTCTATACCGCCATCGTGGGCGGGTTCCTCGTTTCGACCTTTGGCGGGTCGCGCTATCAGATCGGCGGGCCGGCGGGGGCCTTCATCGTGCTGGTCGCTGCCTGTGTGACCCAGATCGGCTTGCCGGGGCTGCTTTTGGCGACATTGCTGTCGGGCGCCATGCTGCTCGCGCTCGGGATGGCGCGGCTGGGCACCTATATCCGCTTCATCCCCTATCCGGTCACGCTGGGCTTTACCGCCGGTATCGCGGTCATCATCTTTGCCAGCCAGCTGCGCGACCTGTTCGGGTTGCACCTGCCGGGGGCCGAACCGTCAGAATTGCTGCACAAGCTGTCAGCGCTATGGGCCGCGCGCGAGACGGTTTCCGGCCCGGCCCTGCTGGTCAGCCTGGTCACTGTCGCGCTGATCCTGGGGCTGCGCCGCCTGGCGCCGCGCTGGCCCGCCATGCTGATCGCTGTGGCCGCCATGAGCGTGCTGGCCGCGCTTGGCCTGCCGGTCGAAACCGTCGGGTCGCGCTTTGGCGCCCTGCCGCGCCTGCTGCCGGCGCCCGCCCTGCCGCCGATGGGGGCCGAGGCCGTGCTGGCGGCGCTGCCCTGGGCGGTCAGCTTTACCCTGCTGGGCGCGATTGAATCGCTTCTTTCCGCCGTGGTCGCCGACGGGATGAGCGGGCGCCAGCACCGCCCCAATGCCGAACTGATCGCGCAGGGCATCGCCAATATCGGCTCGGGCCTGTTTGGCGGCTTTTGCGTCACCGGCACCATCGCGCGCACCGCGACCAATGTGCGGTCCGGCTCGCGCGGTCCGGTCTCGGGGATGCTGCATGCGGTGTTCCTGGCGCTGGCCCTGCTGGTGGCCGCGCCGCTTGCGGCCTATATCCCGCTTGCCGCGCTGGCGGGGGTGCTGGCCACCGTCGCCTGGAACATGATCGAACGGCACGAGATCGCGGGCATGATCCGCGCCAGCCGGGTGGATGCGGCGGTGATGGTGGTGACCTTCCTGCTGGTGATCTTCCGCGACCTGAGCGCGGGGATCGTCGTCGGTTTCGCCCTGTCGGGACTGGTCTTCGTCAAGCGCATGTCCGACGCGGCCGAGGTCGCGCCCCATGCCGATGCCGTCGCCGATCCGGGGCGCGAGGATCGGGTGATCTATCGTCTGTCCGGCCCGTTCTTCTTTGGCGCCGCCGCGCAGCTGGGCGCGGTGCTGGACCGCATCGCCGATCACCCGCGCGTGGTGATCGTCGATTTCTCGGCGGTGCCGCTGATCGACACCTCGGGCGCCCGCAGCCTCGAACTGCTGGCTACCAAGCTGCGCAAGCGGGGGGGCGCGCTGTGGTTCGTGGGCATGCGGCCGCGCGTGGCGGTCGAATTGCGCCGCGCGGGCCTGGCCGAGCCGCATATCCCGCATTTCCCCGATCTTGCCGCGGCCGAGGCCGCGCTGCCCGATTGATTCGTCCGCCACCCTTCTGTGCGATACCGAGTAGCCCTTGCATAAACCGGCCCGGCACCCCGCCGGGCGGCCCCCGGGCCATCACCCGGCAACAGCCCCCGCGGGCGGCCTTTGGCAAGAAACCGCTAGGGCTTTGAAATATCACGCCAAGTTGAAGGCGAAATTTTCTGTCTTTACAGATTTCCAGATATTTCAGTCAATGAATTTACAGAAAAAATCAATCAATAAAAAGGGTTACGCCATTTGGCGAAAATAGTTTACAGTATGCGCAGGGATGGATGCCTGGCCGCGATTTCGGGGCGGGCTTTCGGTTTACGACGAGGGGGGAGAGCCTGATGACCCAGCAGCCCGCAGCCGCGCCGACCGTGCGCGACGTGCCCACCGGTTTCGACAAGGCCCATGCCGATACCGCGAAATACCGTGCGATGTATAACGAGTCGATCGACGACCCCGATACCTTCTGGGGCCGCGAGGGCCAGCGGCTTGACTGGATCAAGCCCTATACCAAGGTGAAGAATACCGACTTCACCTTTGGCAAGGTCAGCATCAAGTGGTTCGAGGATGGCGTGCTGAATGCCAGCGTGAACTGCATCGACCGCCACCTGAAGGATCGCGCGCTGCAAACCGCGATCATCTGGGAACCCGATGATCCCAAGACCCCGGCCCTGCACATCACCTACAAGGAACTGTCCGAAAAGGTGAACCGCATGGCCAACGTCCTGCTGTCGCAGGGCGTGATGCGGGGCGACCGCGTGGTGATCTATCTGCCGATGATCCCCGAGGCCGCCTATGCGATGCTGGCCTGCGCCCGGATCGGTGCCATCCATTCCATCGTCTTTGCCGGCTTTTCGCCCGATGCGCTGGCCAACCGGATCAACGATTCCGGCGCCAAGATCGTCATCACCGCCGACAGCGCCCCGCGCGGTGGCCGGCGCACGCCGCTCAAGGCCAATACCGACGCGGCGCTGCTGCATTGCTCCGACAAGGTGCGCTGCCTCGTGGTCAAGCATACCGGCGACCAGACGAGCTGGATCCAGGGCCGCGACGTGGACGTCAAGCTGATGATGGACATGGTCAGCCCGGAATGCCCGCCGCGCCCGATGGGCGCCGAAGATCCGCTGTTCATCCTCTATACCTCGGGTTCGACCGGCAAGCCGAAGGGCGTGGTGCATACCACCGGCGGTTATCTGGTCTATGCCGCGATGACCCACCAATACACCTTCGACTATCAGGAAGGGGACGTGTTCTGGTGCACCGCCGATGTGGGTTGGGTCACGGGCCACAGCTATATCGTCTACGGTCCGCTGGCCAATGGCGCCACCACGATCATGTTCGAGGGCGTGCCGACCTTCCCCGATGCCGGCCGGTTCTGGGAGGTCTGCGAAAAGCACGCCGTGACCCAGTTCTACACCGCGCCGACCGCCATCCGCTCGCTGATGGGCCAGGGCCCGGAATGGGTGGAGAAATACGACCTGTCCAAACTGCGCGTGCTGGGTTCGGTGGGCGAGCCGATCAACCCCGAGGCCTGGACCTGGTATGACACCCATGTCGGCAAGGGCAAATGCCCGATCGTCGATACCTTCTGGCAGACCGAGACCGGCGGCCACATGATCACGCCGCTGCCCTATGCCACGCCGACCAAGCCCGGCTCGGCCACGCTGCCCTTCTTTGGCGTCAAGCCCGTCGTGCTGGATGCCAGCACCGCCAAGCGCCAGGACGAGGTGGAGGCCGAGGGCGTGCTGTGCATCTCGGACAGCTGGCCGGGGCAGATGCGCACGCTCTGGGGCGATCACGACCGCTTCCAGGAGGCGTATTTCGCCCAGTATCGCGGCTATTACTTCACCGGCGACGGCTGCCGCCGCGACAAGGATGGGTATATCTGGATCACCGGCCGGGTGGATGACGTGATCAACGTCTCCGGTCACCGGATGGGCACCGCCGAGGTGGAAAGCGCGCTGGTCGCCCATGCCGCCGTGGCCGAGGCCGCCGTGGTCGGCTATCCGCATGACATCAAGGGGCAGGGCATCTACGCCTATGTCACCCTGATGAACGGCATCGAACCCACCGAGGATCTGCGCAAGGATCTGGTGAAATGGGTCCGCACCGAGATCGGCCCGATCGCCTCGCCCGACATCATCCAGTGGTCGCCGGGCCTGCCCAAGACCCGCTCGGGCAAGATCATGCGCCGCATCCTGCGCAAGATCGCCGAAAACGACTTCGGTTCGCTGGGCGATACCTCGACCCTGGCCGATCCGTCGGTGGTCGATGACCTGATCGCCAATCGCGGCAACAAGGGCTGATGCGCATGACCGATGCGGCAACCATGACCACGCCCGCCGTCCTGATCCTTCTCGGCCCTCCGGGCGCCGGGAAGGGCACGCAGGCGCGGATGCTGGAGGAAGATTTCGGTCTGGTCCAGCTTTCGACCGGCGACCTGCTGCGCGCGGCCGTGGCCGAGGGCACCGAGGCCGGCCGGCAGGCCAAGGCGGTGATGGAGGCGGGGCAGCTCGTCTCCGACGACATCGTTCTGGCGATCCTGCGCGACCGCATGGCGGCGCCCGATGTGGCGCGCGGCGTCATTCTGGACGGCTTTCCCCGCACCGCGGGGCAGGCGGCAGCGCTGGACGGGCTGCTGGCGCAGGCCGGCCAGAAGGTGACCGCGGCCATCAGCCTGGAGGTCGATGACGAGGCCATGGTGGGCCGCGTCTCGGGCCGCTACACCTGCGCCGGCTGCGGCGAAGGCTATCACGACGAATTCAAGCAGCCCGCCACGGCGGGCACTTGCGACAAATGCGGCGGCACGGCGTTCAAGCGCCGCGCCGACGACAACGCCGAGACTGTGCGTGAAAGGCTGGTGGCCTATCACGCCCAGACGGCGCCGCTGATCGCCTATTACGATGGCAAGGGCGTGCTGGAACGGATCGACGCGATGGGTGCCATCGCCGATATCCGCGCCGGCCTGTCAGCCATCGTGACGCGCGTTTCAGCCTAAAGGGGAGGGCCCGCATCCCTTGGGGAAGGGGGTGCGGGACAGCAAGAAACCACTCAGGGAGTAGCACTCATGGCGGACAAGACATCGTCGAACGCCTATTGGGCCGCGAATATCCGGGTCATCACCATCTCGCTGGTGATCTGGTTCGTGTGTTCCTTCGGGCTCGGCATCATTCTGCGGCCGGCACTCAAAGGCATCATGGTCGGCGGCGCCGATCTCGGGTTCTGGATGGCCCAGAACGGGTCGATCTACGTGTTCCTCGTGCTGATCTTTGCCTACGCGGCCAAGATGAACAAGCTCGACAAAGAACACGGCGTGGACGAATAAGGGAGCAGGGGACAGATGGATCAGTTTACCCTCAACCTGATTGTGGTGGGCCTCACCTTTGCCCTCTACATCGGGATCGCGGTCTGGGCCCGTGCCGGCTCCACCGCGGAATTCTATGCCGCCGGTCAGGGTGTTCACCCGATCATGAACGGCATGGCCACCGGCGCTGACTGGATGTCGGCCGCCTCCTTCATCTCGATGGCCGGCATCATCGCCTTTGGCGGCTATGAAACCTCGGCCTACCTGATGGGCTGGACCGGCGGCTATGTGCTGCTGGCGCTGCTGCTTGCCCCCTATCTGCGCAAGTTCGGCAAGTTCACCGTGCCGGAATTCATCGGCGACCGCTTCTATTCCGGCGGCGCGCGTCTGCTGGCCGTGATCTGCCTGATCGTCATCTCGGTGACCTATGTGATCGGCCAGATGCGCGGCGTGGGCGTGACCTTCTCGCGCTTCCTGGAGGTTTCGACCGATACCGGCCTCTATATTGGCGCGGCGATCGTGTTCGCCTATGCGGTTCTGGGCGGCATGAAGGGCATCACCTATACCCAGGTGGCGCAATATGTCGTGCTGATCATCGCCTATACCATCCCGGCGCTGTTCATCTCGCTGCAACTGACCGGCAGCTTCCTGCCGCAGCTCGGCCTGATCGGCTCTTACGCGCCGTCGGGTGGCGACATGACCTTCCTGGCCAAGCTTGACTCGGTCGTGACCGAACTGGGCTTCAAGGCCTATACCGGCGACAGCGCCAACTACTTCAACATGTTCCTGTTCACCATGTCGCTGATGATCGGCACCGCGGGTCTGCCGCACGTCATCATCCGCTTCTTCACCGTGCCGAAAGTGGCGGATGCCCGTTCCTCGGCCGGCTGGTCGCTGGTGTTCATCGCGCTGCTTTACACCGTGGCTCCGGCCGTGGGGTCGATGGCGCGCCTGAACCTTTCGACGACGATGTGGCCCGCCGCGGTGACCGGCAGCGCCTTCTCGGGCCCGGCGATCAGCCGCGCCGATATCGAGAGCAAGCCTGAACTGTCCTGGATCCGCACCTGGGAAAAAACCGGCCTGCTGGCCATGTCCGACCTGAACGGCGACGGCATGATCCAGTATGTCAACGAACCCGCCGACCTGGCCGCCAATACCAAGGCCATGGGCGAGGCCAAGGCCGCGCTGGCCAAGGCTGCCGAGGCCGACAAGGCCGGCATCGAGGCCAAGATCGCCGAACTGACCACCGCCCGCGAAGGCCTGCTGGCCGCCGCGCAAGTGGGCACCTCGGGCAAGACCTTTGCCGAAATGGGCCTGACCGGCAACGAAGTCACCAAGGTTGACAACGACATCATGGTGCTGGCCAACCCCGAAATCGCGGCCCTTCCGGGCTGGGTGGTCGCCATCGTGGCCGCCGGCGCCCTGGCTGCCGCGCTTTCGACCGCTGCGGGCCTGCTGCTCGCCATTTCCTCGGCGATCTCGCATGACCTGATCAAGGGGTCGATCAACCCCAATATCAGTGAAAAAGGCGAACTGCTGGCGGCGCGCGTCTCGATGGGCGGTGCCATCGTGGTGGCGACCTATCTGGGTCTGAACCCGCCCGGCTTTGCCGCGCAGGTGGTGGCCCTGGCCTTCGGTCTGGCCGCCGCGACGATCTTCCCGGTTCTGATGATGGGCATCTTCTCCAAGCGCATCAACAAGGAAGGCGCGATCGCCGGCATGCTGGTGGGTCTGATCTTCACCTCGGTCTACATCTTCATCTACAAGGGCTGGTTCTTCATCCCGGGCACCAACAACCTGCCGGATACCGCCGCGAACTACTTCTTCGGTATTTCGCCGCTGTCCATCGGCACCATTGGCGCCGTGATGAACTTCCTGACCGCCTTCGTGGTGTCGGGTGCGACCAAGGCCCCGCCGCAGCATGTGGTGGAGCTGGTGGAATCGATCCGCGTGCCGAAAGGCGCCGGTTCGGCCCAGGCGCATTGATGGTTTCGGGCCGGGTTTGATCTGGCGCATGGCGCGCCACGGAAAATCCGGCTCCGATCCCTGCCAGAAACCCGGCGCGCCCCCCAAGGGGGGCGTGTCCGCCCCAAAGGATGACGGTGATGCCCCATACCCCCGATCCTGCCGTTCTGGCCTTTCTGGAAAGCGTGCATCCCTATGACAGCCTGCCGCAGGACGAGATGGCGCGTGTCGCCCTTTCCTTCAGCCGCAGGGATTTCACCTCCGGCGAAGAGGTCTATCACGCGGGCGAGCCGCTGAAGGGCCTTTACCTGATCAAGCGCGGCTCGGTCGAGGTGCTGGAGCCTTCGGGCGGCCTCGTCTCGCTGCTCGGGCCGCGCAACAGCTTTGGCGAACGCGGGCTGATGCGCGATGGCCAGGCCGTGACCACGGCGCGCGTGACCGAGGACGCCACGCTGCTGCTGCTGCCCACCGACATCTTCCGCCGGCTGATCGCCGATTTCCCGGCCTTTGAGCGGTTCTTCAATCGCGGGCGCAACAGCGCCGAGGGGCGGCGCAACGATCTGACGGTGCAGAAGGTGGGCGATCTGATGGCGCGCCGCCCGATCACCGTCGCTCCGTCCGAGACGATCCGCGCCGCCGCGCAGAAGATGCGCGATGCGCATGTCTCCTCGCTGGGCGTGGTGGAGGAGGGGCGCTTTCTGGGCATCGTCACCACCCGCGACATGACGAACAAGGTGCTGGCCGGCGGGATGGACCCGGCCGGGCCGGTGGCGCAGGTGATGACCGCCGATCCGGTCAGCCTGACGCCCGACAGTCTGGGGTCGGACATCCTGCATGTCATGCTGGAACGCCGCATCGGTCATCTGCCGGTGGTCGAGGATGGCCGGCTGGTCGGCATGGTGACGCAGACCGACATCACCCGGTTCCAGGCCGTCAGTTCGGCGCAACTGGTGCGCGACGCGGCCATTGCCGACACGGTGGAGGACATGGCCGCCGTCACCGCCCGCATTCCCCGACTGCTGGTGCAATTGGTGGGCGGCAACAACGCGCATGAGGTGGTGACGCGGCTGATCACCGACATTGCCGATACCGTGACCCGCCGCCTGATCGCGCTGGCCGAGGCCGAGCTTGGCCCCGCGCCGGTGCCCTATGTCTGGGCCGCCTGCGGCAGTCAGGGCCGGCAGGAACAGACCGGCGTGTCGGATCAGGACAATTGCCTGATCATCGACGATGCCGCGACCGAGGCCGACATGGCCTGGTTCGAGCGTCTGGCGACCTTTGTCTGTGACGGGCTGAACGCCTGCGGCTATGTCTATTGCCCGGGCGACATGATGGCGACCAACCCGCGCTGGCGCGCGCGCCAATCCACCTGGCGCAGCTATTTCGAGGGCTGGATCGCAAAGCCCGACCCGATGGCGCAGATGCTGGCCAGCGTGATGTTCGACCTGCGCCCGATCGGCGGCCAGGCCTCGCTGTTCCGCGACTTGCAGGGCGAAACACTGGAAAAGGCCGCGCAGAATTCGATCTTTGTCGCCCATATGATCCAGAACAGCCTCAAGCACACCCCGCCGCTGGGCCTGCTGCGCGGCTTTGCCACCATCCGCTCGGGCGAGCACAAGAACCATATCGACATGAAGCATAATGGCGTGGTGCCGGTGACCGATCTGGGCCGGGTCTATGCGCTGATCGGGCAACTGGATGCCGCCAATACCCGCGCCCGGCTGGAGGGCGCGGAACAGGCCGGCGTCATATCGACCTCGGGCGCGCGCGACCTGATCGAGGCCTATGACCTGATCGCCCAGACCCGGCTGGAAAATCAGGCGCGGCTGATCCGGTCGGGCCGTGCCCCCGATAATTTCCTTGCGCCCTACGATCTTTCCGATTTTGAACGCAGCCACCTGCGCGACGCCTTTGTCGTGGTGCGCACCATGCAATCCGCCATCGGCTCGGCCCGTGGCGCCCGCTCCTGAGGGATGTGAATGATCTACGAATTCCTTGCCGCCATCATCGCCGCCATCGGCTGTGCCGGGCTTGTGCTGCTGGCGCGCAAGCTGGTGCCGGGCTTGCCGAAATGGGCGATGCCCTTCGGGGCGGCGGTCGGGCTGATCGGCACGACGGTCTGGCTGGAATATGACTGGTTCGACCGCGTCTCGGCCGAACTGCCCGAGGGGATCGAGGTGGTATGGCGCGACGAGACCCCGCAGGGCCTGCGCCCCTGGAGCTTTGTCGCGCCGCTGACCACGCGGTTCCTCGCGCTGGATACCCGCAAGGTGACGCCGCATCCGGCCCAGCCGGATCTGCGTCTGGCGCATGTCTACAATTTTGCCCGCTGGCGGCCCGTGGAGGACGGGTTTCTGGCGGTGGATTGCGCCGGTCAGCGGCGCGTAGCGATCGTGGAGGGGGTGGAGATCACCCCCGAGGGTGTGTTGCAGGGCGCCGAATGGCAAGCCGCGGCCGCTGACGATCCGGTCATGAAGGCAGCCTGCCGGGAGGGATGAATGGCCGAAGGGGGGAGGCAACACCGCATTCTTGTGGTGGAGGACGAGGACAATATCGCGCTCGCGCTCAATTACCTGATGATGCGCGAGGGCTATCAGCATGACCGCGTTGCCAATGGCGCCGAGGCCCTGCCGCGCATCCGCGAGACGCATCCCGATCTGGTGCTGCTCGATGTGATGCTGCCCGAAGTCTCGGGCTACGAGATCTGCCAGTCGGTCCGGCTGGACCCGGCGCTGGCAGATGTGAAGATCCTGATGATGACCGCGCGCGGATCCACGATCGAGCGGCAGAAGGGGCTGGCGCTTGGCGCCGATGGTTTCATCTCGAAACCGTTTGAATTGAAGGAATTGCGCACCGAGGTCCGGCGCCTGCTGACCGGCGAGGGCTGAGCCATGTTGCACAAGCTGAGCCTGCGGCTGCGCATCTTCCTGATCTTTGCGGGGCTGGCGCTTGGTGCGCTGGCCGGGCTGGCGGGGGGGCTGGTCTTCGGCTACCGCCAGCTGGGCACGCCCGAGACGCTGAACGCCTTTGTGCAGGTCGGCATGCTGGCCGGGCTGGTGGTGCTGGGGCTGGTCACCTGGGTCTGGTATCTGTTCGACCTGAATGTCGCGAAGCCCATCGACATCCTGTCGGGCGCCTTGCGGGCGCGGGCGCATTCCGATGTCTCGGGCGAGATGGACGCGGCGCTGGCGCGTTATCTGGGCGATCTGGCCCCTGCGGCGACCGCCGCCGCCGCCAGCCTGTCGGAAACCCGCAATGCCCTGGCCGAGGCGGTCGCGCGCGAGACCACCCGCCTGTCAGCCGAAAAGGCGCGGCTGGAGGCGCTTCTGTCCGACGTGCCGGTGGGGGTGCTGCTGTGCAGCGCCGATCACCAGCTGGCCTTTTATAACGGCACCGCGGCCGACATGCTGGGCGGTGCCGGTGCGCCGGGGCTGGACCGGCGGCTGTTCGACTATCTGCATGACGGCCCGCTGCGCCACGCCCATCAGCGCCTGCAAGAGGCGGGCGACCCCGATGCCGCATCAGACATTCTTTGCACCACGCGGTCGGGGGCGCGGGTGCTGGCGGGGCGCATGCGGTTGCTGGAGGCGGGCGGCTATGTGCTGACCCTGCGCGACGTGACCGCCGATCTGGCGCAACTGTCGCGCCGCGAGGCGCTGCTGGCCGAGACCTTTGACCGCATCCGCCGCCCGGCGGCCAATCTGGGCACGCTGTTCGCCGTGCTGCCCGAGGGCGAGGCGCTGCCGCCGCAAATGGAGCGCGCCCTGCGCGACGAGGTGGAGCGGCTGGGCGCCGCAGTGACCGAACTGACCCGCCGCCATGACGAGGGCCGGGCCGAGGCGGTGCCGCTGGCGCCGATCCGGGCCTCGGACCTTGTCGATGGCATCGCGGCGCGGATGGAGGCACAGGGCCTGTCAGTGCATGTGGGCGAGGTCGCGCCGCTGCTGCTGCGCTGCAACGGGTTTGAAATCGTCGGCCTGGCGGGCCGTCTGGGCGCCGCACTGGCCGAGGCGCGGGGGCTGCGGGCCTTCACGCTGGACCTGACCGAACGCGGCGCCGATGCCCGCATCACGCTGGGCTGGCAAGGCGAGGCGCTGCCCGTGGGTCAGTTGGAACATTGGCTGGATCAGCCGCTGGAGGATGGCCTGCCCGATACGACTGGACGGTCGGTGCTGGCGGCGCACGCCACCGAGATCTGGCCCGAGGGGCGGCCCGGTCAACAGGCCGTGGTGCTGCCGCTGCGCGCCGCGCGGCGCGCGGGCCCGCGCCCGGCCCCTGTGGCGCGGGCGGTGGTCTATGACTTCGATCTTCTGTCCAAGGCCCGCAACGCCGCCGTGTCGGATACAAGGCTGGAAGATCTGACCTATGTCGTCTTCGACACCGAAACCACCGGCCTTTTGCCCGCGCAGGGCGACGAGATCGTGCAGATCGCCGCCGTGCGCATCGTGAACGGCAAGCGCGTCGCGGCCGAGGTGTTTGACACGCTGGTCAATCCGGGCCGGCCGATCCCGCCCGCCTCGACCACGGTGCATGGGATCACCGATGCCATGGTCGCCGGCGCCCCCGGCATCGCCGAGGTGGGCCGCGCCTTTCATGCCTTTGCCGATGGTGCGGTGCTGGTCGCGCATAACGCGCCCTTCGATCTGGACTTCCTGCGCCGGAAAGAGGGCGTGACCGGCGTGCGTTTTGACAATCCGGTGCTGGATACGGTGCTGCTGTCGGCGGTGATCTTCGGCCAGCACGAGGTGCATAGCCTGGATGCGCTGACCCACCGGCTTGACATCACCATCCCCGAAGAGGCGCGCCATACCGCCATCGGCGACACCGTCGCCACGGCGGATGCCTTTCTCAAGCTGATGCCGATGCTGCGCGGGCGCGGGCTGACCAGCTTTGGCGAGGTGGTGGCCGAGGTGCGCCGCCATGGCCGGCTGCTGCGGGACATGAACTGATCCCGCCGGGGCTGGACCCCGCCCCCCGCTTGCGCTAACGCGAGGGGGCAGACCAACAGACGATTTCGGGGGAGAGAACCCATGTCCGGCCACGGCGCAGCGCAACCGATGACCGCCCGCAAATCCGGCCCGCTTTCGGGCACGGCGGCGGTGCCGGGGGACAAGTCGATCAGCCACCGTGCGCTGATCTTCGGGGCGATGGCTGTGGGCGAAACCCGGATCACCGGCCTGCTGGAAGGGCAGGACGTGCTGGATACCGCCAAGGCGATGCGCGCCTTCGGGGCCGAGGTCACGCAGCACGGGCCGGGCGCCTGGTCGGTGCAGGGCGTGGGCGTCGGTGGCTTTCGCGAACCGGCGGATGTGATTGATTGCGGCAATTCCGGCACCGGCGTGCGGCTGATCATGGGCTGCATGGCGACGACCGACATGACCGCGACCTTCACCGGCGATGCGTCCTTGCGCAAGCGCCCGATGGGGCGGGTGACCGACCCGCTGGCGCTGTTTGGCGCGCGGGCCTATGGCCGGCAGGGCGGGCGGCTGCCGATGACCATCGTGGGCGCGGCGAACCCGGTGCCGGTGCGCTATGCCCTGCCGGTGGCCAGCGCGCAGGTCAAATCGGCGGTGTTGCTGGCCGGGCTGAACGCGCCCGGCGAAACAGTGGTGATCGAGCGGGAGCCGACGCGCGACCATTCCGAACGCATGCTGCTGGGCTTTGGTGCCGAACTGCATGTGGAAAAGGGCGCCGAGGGGCATGTCATCACGCTGCGCGGCCAGCCGGAGCTGCGCCCGCAGACCGTGGCGGTGCCGCGCGATCCGTCCTCGGCGGCCTTTCCGGTCTGCGCCGCGCTGATCGTCGAAGGGTCTGACATCCTCGTGCCCGGGGTCAGCCAGAACCTGACGCGCAACGGGCTGTATCTGACCCTGGTCGAGATGGGGGCGGAGATCGAGTTCCAGAACCCGCGCGAGGAGGGCGGCGAGCCGGTGGCCGATCTGCGGGTGCGGTTTTCGGGCAATATGAAGGGCATTGAGGTGCCCCCCGAACGCGCGCCCAGCATGATCGACGAATATCCGATCCTGTCGGTGGTCGCGGCCTTTGCCACGGGCAAGACCGTGATGCGCGGGGTCAAGGAATTGCGGGTGAAGGAAAGCGACCGCATCGACGCCATGGCGCGCGGGCTTGAGGCCTGCGGCGTGACCATCGAGGAAGATGAGGATACGCTGATCGTGCAGGGCATGGGGCCGGGCGGGGTGCCGGGGGGCGCCACGGCGGCGACCCATCTGGATCACCGCATCGCGATGAGCTTTCTTGTCTGCGGGATGGCCGCGCAAAAGCCGGTCTCGGTGGATGACGCCTCGCCTATCGTGACCTCGTTCCCGATCTTTGAAGGGCTGATGACCGGCCTTGGCGCGGTGCTGGAACAGGGCGCTGTCTGAACCGCCCGGGGGCTGTCTGCCCCCGGACCCCCGAGAGTATTTGGACAAAGAGCAAGAGCATGATCTTTACCGTGGCCATTGACGGTCCCGCCGCGGCGGGCAAGGGCACGATCAGCCGCGCGGTGGCGGCGGAGTTCGGCTTTGCCCATCTGGATACCGGCGCGCTGTATCGGGCGGTCGGGGTCAAGGGCGGCGATCCGGTGACGGCGGCGCGCGGGCTGGAGCCGACGGATCTGGCGCGTGACGATCTGCGCACGCTGGAGGCGGGGCAGGCGGCAAGCCGGGTGGCGGCGATCCCCGAGGTGCGGGCGGCGCTGCTGGAATTTCAGAAGCGCTTTGCCCGGCGCGAGGGCGGCGCGGTGCTGGACGGTCGCGATATCGGCACGGTGATCTGCCCTGAGGCCGAGGTGAAGCTGTTTGTGACGGCCAGTGCCGCGGTGCGCGCGCGCCGGCGCTGGCTGGAACTGGGTGGCGAGGCGGCGGCGCAGCCCTATGCGGCGGTGCTGGCCGAGGTGGAGGAGCGCGACGCCCGCGACCGCAACCGCGCCGATGCGCCGCTGCGCCCTGCCGAGGACGCGGTGGTGCTGGATACCTCGGATCTGGACAGCGCGGCGGCGGTGGCGCAGGCGGTGGCATTGGTGGCGGCAGCACTGGCGGCGCGCGGCTGACCGGCGCTGCGCGCAGGGCTTGCGCCGGGCCGGGCCTGCGCGCAGACTGAACGCCAGGGAGGGCACGCCATGAGCCACGGAAAAGAGCCGGCGATCAATGTGCTGGGCGCGGCGTTGGAGCCCTGTTCGATGCAGCCCCTGACCGGGTTCTGGCGCGATGGCTGTTGCAATACCGGGCCCGAAGATGCCGGGCGGCATACGGTCTGCGTGATCCTGACCGACGAATTTCTGGCCATGTCGAAATATCTGGGCAATGACCTGTCCACGCCGCGACCGGAATACGGGTTTCCGGGGTTGAAGGCGGGGCAGAGCTGGTGTCTGTGCGCCGCGCGGTTTCTTCAGGCGCATTACGAGGGCGCGGCGCCGCAGGTGCGGCTGGCGGCCACGCATCGCCGCACGCTGGAGACGGTGCCGCTGGTCATTCTGCAACGCCATGCGGCGGATCCGGCGGGCTGAGGCGGGCGGTCAGGCCGCGCGGCTGGCGGCGGTCACGCCGGGGCGGGCGCGCGGGCTGGCTTCGGGCGCGGGCTGGCTGCGCATCAGATCCTCGATGAACAGGCTGAGAAGCTGCGGCCGCCCGGTGACCCCGGCCTTGCGGTAGATCGCATTGGTCTGCGCCTTGACCGTGCCTTCGGAGGTTTCCCGCAGGGCGGCGATTTCGGCGGTGGACATGCCCTTGATCGCGAACAGCGCCACATCGCGTTCGGCGGGGGTCAGGCCCCATTCGGCAAAGCGTTCCTCCAGCATGGTCTGGAATTCGCCCGCCGCCCGGCGCAGCCGTTCCTCGGCCAGGTCGCGTTCGCCGATGGCATGGCGAAAGGCATAGGCGCCAAGGCCGAGCCCCGCCAGCAGGCCGAAAGCGGCGCCAAGTTCGATCATCTCGCGCAGTTGCCAGGCGATCGGGCTGGAGCGCAGGCCGAACAGCGATGCCAGGATGTCGAACAGGAAGACCGCCGCGCAGATCAGCTGGCCAAGCAGCAGGAGGCCGATGCCGATGGTGCCACGGGTGAGGAAACGGCGCAGGCTGCGCTTGGCGCCCGCTGTCATTGCTTGGCCTTTTCGTCCGGGATGTCGGCGGTATCGACGATGTCGGGCACGCTGACGCCGCCTTTTTCCACCACATCGCGGGTGGTGACGTCTGCCGCAACGCCGACACTGCCCTGGCCGCCGGTTTCGGCGCCGTCATTGCGTGCGATGCTGGGGATATGTTCCTGGTAATCGCGCAGGATCTCGCCGGTATTGGGGTTGATGACGATCTCGCGCCGCAGGTCGCCGCGCCGCGCGATGACGCGCAGGCGGCCCAGCCAGGTATAGGTCGCCTCGACCCGCAGATAGCCCTGATCGCGCAATTGTCGCGTCAGCACATCGGCCACTGTCTCGGACAATGCCGGCGAGGCGGCCAGTAGGCCGAGGCAGATAGCAAGGGCAAGCGGGCGCATGGCAGGGCTCCGATCCGGAAGGTCAGGATAAACGCGTTTGCCCCGACCGCGCAATCGCGGACGGGGCCGGGGCCGGGATGCCACGCCTGGGGATGCGGATCCCGGCCAGAAGGGCGTCAGTTGTCCTTGCAGAGGACGGCCTGACGATTGGCGGCGCAGCCATCGCTGTCATGCGCCTTGGTGGTGGCGCCCCGCACATTGGCGACACCGTCGTTCAGCGCGGTCGGTTCGGCGGTGATCGTGCCGCCTTCCTCGCCGCCCTCATCGACGGTATCGACCACCTCGCCGCCGCAGGCCTCGCAGAAATCGGGGTCACCGCCGGCCCACATCGTGCCGTCATCGCCGCCGGGCATCGGATCGACAACCTCGTTGGGGGCGGGGTCGTCGCCGTCAGCCAGAACCGGGCTGGCCAGGGCCGTGCAAAGCGCGAGGCCGGTCAGCAGGTGGCGCAGGATATCGGGGGTCATGAACATACTCCTGTAACGAATGATCTGCTCGATCTGTTTCACACATGCCGGAGGGGACAGGCCGCGCCGCCGCTGGACGGGAAGGCGCATCCCCGCTGGCCGGATGAGCAAGCCATGCGGCAGGGGCGGCGGCAATTGCGCGCCGGTTTATGAAAGACCCCCGCGAAGGAGATTCGCGGGGGTTAAACCGAAGTTTATCTGTGGCAGAAGGCGGGTCGATCAGACCTTCATGTCAAAGCCAAGGTGTTTGGCTACCGTGAAGATGTCCTTGTCGCCCCGGCCGCACATGTTCATCACGATGATCTGGTCCTTGGGCAGCGTCGGCGCCAGCTTGATGACATGGCCAAGCGCGTGGCTGGGTTCCAGCGCGGGGATGATCCCCTCCAGCTTGCAGCAAAGCTGGAAGGCGGACAGCGCCTCGGCATCGGTGATCGAGACATATTCGGCGCGGCCGGTATCGTGCAGCCAGGCATGTTCCGGGCCGATGCCAGGGTAATCGAGGCCGGCGCTGATCGAGAAACCCTCGAGGATCTGGCCATCGGGATCTTGCAGCAGATAGGTGCGGTTGCCATGCAGCACGCCGGGGCGGCCGCCGGTCAGGCTGGCGCAATGCTGCATCCGGTCGTCCACGCCCTTGCCGCCGGCCTCGACCCCGATGATTCGCACCGAGGCGTCATCGAGGAAGGGGAAGAACAGGCCCATGGCATTGGACCCGCCGCCGATGGCCGCGACCACCACATCGGGCAGGCGGCCTTCGCCCTCTTGCTCGGCCAGTTGCCAGCGCACTTCCTTGCCGATGATCGACTGGAAATCGCGCACCATGGCGGGGTAGGGATGCGGGCCGGCGACGGTGCCGATGCAGTAGAAGGTGTCGCGCACATTGGTCACCCAATCGCGCAGCGCGTCGTTCATCGCATCCTTCAGCGTGCCGCGACCCGAGGTGACGGGGATCACCTCGGCGCCCAGCAGGCGCATGCGGAAGACGTTGGGCGCCTGGCGTTCGACATCATGCGCGCCCATATAGACCACGCATTTCAGCCCGAACTTGGCGCAGACGGTGGCGGTGGCCACGCCATGCTGCCCGGCGCCGGTTTCGGCGATGATCCGGGTCTTGCCCATGCGACGGGCCAGGATGATCTGGCCCAGCACATTGTTGATCTTGTGCGCGCCCGTATGGTTCAGCTCGTCGCGCTTCATGTAGATCTTGGCGCCGCCCAGCTGTTCGGTCAGGCGCGGCGCGAAATAGAGGGGCGAGGGGCGGCCGACATAATGCTTCCACAGGTCGTCCATCTCGGCCCAGAAGGTCGGGTCGGTCTTGGCGTGGTTGTATTGCGCCTCAAGCTCCAGGATCAGCGGCATCAGGGTTTCGGACACGAAGCGCCCGCCGAAGATGCCAAAGCGGCCCTGTTCGTCCGGCCCCGTCATGAAGCTGTTGATCCCGTCCTCGGCCATGGTTTCCCCCTGATTTAACAGGCCCGATGTAGCGCGGATGCAGGGCGGGGGGAAGGGGGCTGTCTGCCCCCTCGGGCCTGCGGCCCTCACCCCCGAGGATATTTGGGAACAGATGAAGGGATCAGAGCGTCTTCTTGTAGCCCAGATGCGTGGGCGCGTATCCCAGCCGGTCATAGAAGGCATGCGCCCGCAGCCGGGTCTTGTCGGTGGTGAGTTGCAGGATCTGGGCGCCGGCGGCGCGGGCGCGGGTCTCGACCTCGGCCATGAGGGCGGCGCCGATGCCCTGGCTGCGCAGGTCGGGCGCGGTGCGCACGGCCTCCAGCAGGGCGCGGGTCATGCCCTGGCGCGACAGGCCGTGCAGGATGGTGAGCTGGCAGGTGGCGACGATGCGGCCCGCGATTTCGCCCACGATGATCTGGTGCAGGGGCAGCGCCGCGATGGTGTCGAAGGCGGCGAGATAGGGGGCGAGGTCGCCCCCTTCGCGGTTCTGTCCCAGCGGATCATCGGCCAGCAGCGCCACGATGGCGGGCACATCGGCGCGGGTGGCATCGCGGAAGGTCACCATCGGGGCGGGCCGTCCGTTGGATTGCCCAGATGCGCGGCGGCGGTGAAGGCGGAGATGCGGGCGGGATCCTTGATGCCCGGCGCGCTTTCGACGCCCGAGGAGACATCGACCTGGCGCGCATTGGTCAGCCGGATCGCCTCGGCCACGTTTTCGGGCGTCAGGCCGCCGGCCAGCATCCAGGGCCGCAGCCAGCGCCGCTGTGCCACCAGTCGCCAGTCGAAGCTGAGCCCGTTGCCGCCGGGCAGCGGGGCGTTGCGCGGCGGTTTGGCGTCGATCAGCAGCTGGTCGGCGACGGTGGCGTAATCGAAGATCGCGGCCAGATCGCCCTCATCCGCGACGCCGATCGCCTTCATCACCGGCAGGCCATAGCGGCTGCGGATTTCGGCCACGCGGTCGGGGCTTTCATGGCCATGGAGTTGCAGCATGTCGAGCGGGACCGCCTCGGTGATGCTGTCGAGCAGCGCGTCATCGGCATCGACCGTCAGCGCCACCTTGGCCAGCCCCACCGGCGCGGCATGGGCCATGGCGCGGGCCTGATCCAGCGTCACATGGCGCGGGCTTTTGGGAAAGAACACAAAACCCGCATAGGCCGCGCCGGCCGCCGCCACCGCAGCGATATCGGCGGGGCTGCGCAGCCCGCAGATCTTGACCCGGATATCGGCCATGGTTCAGGCCTTCTTTTCCAGCAGCGCCAGAACGTCATCCTGCGGCGCGCCCTTGGCATCGCGCATCGCGGCCAGTTCGCGTTGCAGCCGCGCCGCCTCGCGCGATTTGGCCGAGGCGGTAGAGCGGTAGCGATGTTCGCGCAGCCATTCCCAGACAAAGCCGATCAGCAGGCCGAAGGCTACGCCGCCAAAGATCACCACAAAGAGCGGCACCTCGATCTGCCATTGCAGCGCGGCCAGCGCGGCGATGTCGTCGGGCAGGGCCTTGACGGTGACGGGCGCGCGGTTGGCAAAGGCGAGGGTCAGCAGGCAGAGGGCAATCAGCAGCAGGACCAGGTAGCGCAAATATCGAAACATGGGCGAAGCGGCCCTCCTCTGTCGTGCTGGCGTGGCGGATCAGGCCTTGCCGTTCAGCCGGTCGCGCAGCAGCTTGCCGGTCTTGAAGAAAGGCACCTTCTTGTCTTCCACGTCAACCGCTTCGCCGGTGCGCGGGTTCCGCCCGGTGCGGGCATCGCGCTGTTTGACGGAAAAGGCGCCGAAGCCGCGCAGTTCCACCCGATCCCCGCGCGAGAGCGCCTCGATGATTTCCTCGAAGACGGTGTTCACGATCCGCTCGACATGGCGTTGCGTGAGATGCGGATTGGCATCCGCGATCTTTTGAATGAGTTCCGAACGGATCATCCGGTCTATCCCCCCCGGGGCAAGTGGCAGCCGCCCACGTTCTTGTTACCGATAACTATAGACAAGAATTTCCGTTGCACAAAAGAAAAACCCTGCAATCGCCGTCACTTGGCGGGGCTGCGTGGCAAAAATCCGCCCCAAAAGGCACAGGCCCCGCAAAAAGACGGGGCCTGCGTCAACAATCGAGGGGCTGAAATCAGCCGCGATCCGAGCCTTTGAGGGCCGCGCCGAGGATGTCGCCCAGCGAAGCGCCCGAATCGGACGAGCCGTATTGTTCCACGGCTTCCTTCTCTTCCGCGATTTCCTTGGCCTTGATCGACAGGCCCAGGCGGCGGGTTTTCGAATCCACGTTGGTCACGCGGGCGTCGATCTTGTCGCCGATCTGGAAGCGCTCGGGGCGCTGGTCCTGACGGTCGCGGGCCAGATCCGAACGACGGATGAAGGCCTTCATGCCGTTGTATTCGACTTCGATGCCGCCGTCTTCGATGGCGGTCACGGTGCAGGTGATGACCCCGCCACGTTTCACGCCGTCAACCGCTTCGGTGAAGGTGTCGTCGCCCAGAGCCTTGATGGAGAGCGAGATGCGCTCCTTCTCGGTGTCCACTTCGGTGACGGCGGCCTTGACCACGTCGCCCTTGCGGTAGTTCTGGATGGCGTCTTCGCCGCGCTGATCCCAGGACAGGTCCGACAGGTGAACCATGCCGTCGATGTCGTTTTCCAGGCCGACGAACAGACCGAATTCGGTGATGTTCTTGACTTCGCCCTCGATCGCGGTGCCGACCGGGTGGGTTTCGGCAAAGACTTCCCACGGGTTGCGTTGGGTCTGCTTGAGGCCCAGCGACACGCGGCGCTTGGCGCTGTCGATTTCCAGCACCATGACATCCACCTCTTGCGAGGTCGAGACGATCTTGCCGGGATGCACGTTCTTCTTGGTCCAGGACATTTCCGAAACGTGGACCAGACCTTCGACGCCGGCTTCCAGCTCCACGAAGGCGCCGTAATCGGTGATGTTGGTCACGCGGCCCTTGTGGACCGAACCCAGCGGATAGGCGCGTTCCACCGCATCCCACGGATCGGACTGGAGCTGCTTCATGCCCAGGCTGATGCGGTGGGTGTCCTTGTTGATCTTGATGACCTGGACCTTGACGGTCTCGCCGATCGACAGGATCTCCGACGGGTGGTTGACGCGGCGCCAGGCCATGTCGGTGACGTGCAGCAGGCCGTCCACGCCGCCCAGGTCAACGAAGGCACCGTATTCGGTGATGTTCTTGACCACGCCATCCACGGTCTGCCCTTCGGACAGGTTGGAGATGACTTCGGCGCGCTGTTCGGCGCGGCTTTCTTCCAGGATGGCGCGGCGCGACACGACGATATTGCCGCGGCGACGGTCCATTTTCAGGATCTGGAAGGGCTGCTTGATACCCATGAGCGGGCCGGCGTCGCGCACGGGGCGCACATCGACTTGGCTACCGGGCAGGAAGGCCACGGCGCCGCCCAGATCGACGGTGAAGCCACCCTTGACGCGGCCGAAGATCGCGCCTTCGACGCGGGTCTCGTTGGCGTATGCTTTTTCCAGACGGTCCCACGCTTCTTCGCGGCGGGCCTTGTCACGGCTGATGACGGCTTCGCCACGGGCGTTCTCGACGCGGTCCAGATAGACCTCGACTTCGTCGCCCACATTGATCGAGGGGGCTTCGCCGGGGTTCGCGAATTCTTTCAGGTCAACGCGGCCTTCCATCTTGTAGCCGACGTCGATGATGGCCTGGCCCGCCTCGATGGCGATGACCTTGCCTTTGACAACCGTGCCCTCTTCGGGGGTGTCAATCTCGAAGCTTTCCTTCAGAAGGGCTTCGAATTCGTCCATGGATGCTTTAGCGCACATATGCAGTTGGTCCTTTGTCATGGTTTTCTGGCCATGCGGTTGGCTCCGCCGGTCTTTGGTGGCCCCAAAAGACGACAGGCCCGCAAAAGCAGGCAGAGTCGGTCCGGGATGCGGCGGCTATAGCGGCAACGCGGGCAAAGGGCAAGGGAAAGGGCTAGTCGGCCTGGATGCGATGCACGGCGTCGAGCATGGCCTGATGGTCGGGAACCACGCCTCGGAGCGCTTCTCTGGCAATGCCATTATCCTGCTCCTCTGCCTCCGACCCCGGATCGCTGTCGGGCAGGTCGTATCGGGCAAGTTCAAAGAACGAATTCGTCAGCGGGGCGAGGCGCTTTTGGTGCAATGCGAGTATTTCGCCCTGCGTCGAGAAGTTTTGCGCGGGGTCAAAGCGCAGTCGGCGCGCAAGCTCATCCCTTGTGAGGGGAGCGCTTGGCACCAGATCTCTGAAATCCTTGCGGTCTTCTTCGGTTCTATTGGCTACCTCTGCAAACGCCAGATACACCAATAGCGGCAGGTCGATCGGTTGCTGCCGGTAGCAGCGCGCGGCGAGGTCCACGCGGGCGATCACGCGCTTGATCTGGCGGAAGGACAAGCCGCTTTGCGGCGCGATCCGTGCGGCCAGATCGGCGGCGGCGGTGACGGAAAATTCCGGGGCCTCGCCAAAGGGTATGGCAAGGTCGATGCGCGCCACCAATTCCCGCGTCGCCTCTGCCACCGCCTCGGGCGCAGCGCCCAGTTTCAGCCGCAGGTCCACGAATTTCTCCAGATAGCTTTCGCCGGTGCTGGCGGTGCCAAAGCGATGATCGGCGATGCTTTCCAGATATTCCTTGTTCACCATCAGCACGAAAACAAAGCCGTCCTGATTGAACACCAGCTTCATCGCCTCCAGCAGGGCGATGGCATAATCGGGGCGGCAGCGGTCCAGCTCGTCGATCAGCACGACGACGCGCTTTTGCGCCTTGCCCTCGGTCAGCGCATCCCGAATGCCCCGGATCTGGGCCGGCAGCTCAGTCTGGCGCGCGCGTTCCGCCGCCAGTTGCGTGGCGATCAACTGCCCCGCATAGGTCGAAAGGCCGGCCTCGATCTCCTCCAGGCTTTCCTTCAGGGCCTTTTGACCCTCGACATGGGGCGCCAGAAAATCGCCCGCCGCCGCGATGATTTCCTCGGCGCCATTGCGCAAGACCGCGCGGGCGACGCTGCGGCCAGCGACGCCCGCCAGCTTCAAGCCCTTTTCCCCGAGCGTCGTCAGGACGGATTTCCCGCCCGGCGCCTTTTCGGCCAGCAGCGCGCCCAGAAAGGTCACCACCGGCTCGCCGGAATGGTCGGATTGCTGGGCGTCGATTTCAATCACCACCTCGCCCGCGGCGCGCAGATCGGCGGCCCATGCGCGGCGAAAAAAGGTCTTGCCATGGCCGAACCCCGCCTCGACCGAGATGACCCGGCTGTCGGTGATCGACTGGATCAGGTTGGTGAAGGTCGCGCCGGTTTCGGCAAAGCCAAGGCGGTCATCGGTCCAGGATGTGTCGGTCATCATCTGCTCGCAAGGGTTGTGCGGGCAGTGCAGCAGAGTTCCCGGCGATTGGAAAGGGGCCAGAAAAAAGCCCCGCACGCGGCGGGGCTTTCAGCGGGTGTTCTTTGGCTCAGGCGGCCTTCGACTGGGCCACGGGGTAGAAGACCGCGCCCTTGGCCGCCATGTCGCGCAGCATCTGCGGCGGGGTGAAGCGCGGCCCGAAACGGGCGGTCAGGTCGTCGCAGATTTCCACCGCGCGGGCCTGCCCCAGAATGTCGAGCCAGCCGAACGGCCCGCCCGACCAGGGCGCGAAGCCCCAGCCCAGAATGGCGCCGACATCGCCTTCGCGGATATCGGTCAGCACGCCTTCTTGCAGCGCGCGCACGGCCTCCAGCACCTGCGCCATCAGCAGGCGGTGCTGCACCGTGACCAGATCGGGCTGCGCCTCGGCCACCGGCCATTCCGCCGCCAGCCCGTCCCACAGGCCCAGCCGGTTGCCCTTGTCGTCATAGGCGTAGAAACCCGCATTGGCCTTGCGCCCCATCCGCCCCAGATCGGCCATGCGGAAGATCACCTCATCCACCGCGCCATCAGGATAGGCGTCGCCCATGGCGGCCCTGGTCGCCTTGGCGATCTTGACGCCCAGATCAATCGAGGTCTCATCCACCAGTTGCAGCGGCCCCAGCGGCATGCCGACCAGCTTTGCGGCATTCTCGATCAGCGCGGGTTCCACCCCTTCGGCCACCATGCGGATGCCTTCGTTGATATAGGGGATGATGCAGCGATTGGCGTAGAAGAACCGCGCGTCATTCACCACGATCGGCGTCTTGCGGATCTGGCGCACGAAATCCAGTGCCTTGGCAACGGCGCGGTCGCCCGTCGCCTTGCCCTTGATGATTTCGACCAGCATCATCTTGTCCACCGGCGAGAAGAAGTGGATGCCGATGAACTGTTCCGGCCGTGCGCTGGCCTTGGCCAGTCCGCTGATCGGCAGGGTCGAGGTATTGGTGGCAAAGATGCAGTCGGGGCCGACGGCGGCCTCGACCCTTGCCGTCACCTCGGCCTTGACCTTCGGGTCTTCGAACACCGCCTCCACGATCAGATCACAACCGGACAGGGTGGCGTAATCGGTGGTGGCGGTGATGCGGGCCAGCACCTCGGCCTTTTTCTCGGCCGTGACCTTGCCGCGCTTCATGCCCTTGTCGAGCAGAGTTTCCGAATGCGCGCGGCCGCGATCGGCCGATTCCTGCGTCGCGTCGATCAGCACGACCTCGATCCCGGCATTGGCGCTGACATAGGCGATGCCGGCGCCCATCATCCCGGCGCCGATCACGCCCAGCTTGCGCACCGTCTGATCGGGCAGCGCCGGGCGGTTCGCGCCTTTTTCCAGCGCCTCCTTGTTGATGAACAGGCTGCGGATCATCGCGCTGGCCGAGGGGTTCATCAGGACCGAGGTGAACTGCCGCGCCTCGATCTTCAACGCGGTATCAAAGGGCACCAGCGCGCCTTCATAAACCGCGCTCAGCAGTGCCTTGGCGGCGGGATAGACACCTTGCGTCTTGCCCAGCACCATGGCCGAGGCGCCGACAAAGGTCATGAAGCCGCCGGCGCTATAGGGCGTGCCGCCGGGCATCTTGTAGCCCTTGGCATCCCAGGGTTTGACCAGATCGGCCTCCTTGGCCGACAGAACCCATTCCTTCGCCCGGGCCAGCAGCGCCTCGGGCGCCACGACCTCATCCACGATGCCGGCGGCCCTGGCCTTTTGCGGGTCGCTCAGCTTGCCCTCCAGCAGGAAGGGGGCGGCCATCATGGCGCCCATCTTGCGCACCAGCCGCGTGGTGCCACCCGCGCCGGGGAAGATGCCGACCATGATTTCCGGCAGGCCGATCTTGGCCTTGGGATTGTCGGCCGCGATGATGCGGTGGCACGACAGCGGCAGTTCCAGCCCGATGCCAAGCGCGGTGCCGGGCAGGGCGGCGACGATCGGCTTGCCCCCCTTCAGCGTCTTCGGATCCATCCCGGCGCGTTCGATCTTGCGCAGCACCGTATGCATCTGCATCACGCCGTCAAAGATCGCCTGCGCGCCGCCTGCGCGCATCCTGGCGATCACGTTCAGATCCATGCCGCCCGCGAAATCCTTCTTGCCCGAGGTGACGATCACCCCCTTGACCGCCGGATCGGCCAGCGCGGTGTCGATATGGGCGTTCAGCTCGGCAAAGCCCTCCATCGACATGACATTCATGCTTTTCGACGGCACATCCCAGGTGATCGTCGCCACGCCATCGGCGTCAACAGCATAGGTGAAATCGGTCATTCAGTCCTCCCTTGCGGATGGTCCGTGCCATCGCGGCGCAAATAGCGCCGGTGCGGGCCGTCCTTGATCGTGATCAGGTCGTGATCGGTGTAATGGATGATGTCCTGCGCGTGGCGGGTGCCGATCACCAGATAGCGCACAGGCCGGTCGCTCCGGTTGTCGATCCGGTGGCCGACCGGCATGCCGGCGGGCCAGCAGGCGGCATCGCCCGGAAGCAGCGGGGTTTCGTCCTCCTCGACCAGCACCGCCTCGCCCGACAGCATCAGGATCATCTCATCCTCGCTTTCGTGCCAATGGCGGCGGCCAGAGGTCGATCCGGGCGGCAGTTCCTCGATGAAGGCGCCGAACTGCGAAAGCCCGCCCGGATCAGAGATCAGTTGATAGCGATAGGGGCCGATCCCGCCGCCCAGAACCGGATGGATCGAGTCGTCCTCCGTCACGAAGGGGGGCAGATCGACCTTCGGCATCAGCGCGGCCCGTTCCAGTCGCTGCCGTCCTTGTAGGTGAAGCGAGCCTGTCCGTCCGCCATTTCCACCCGCAGATCGACATCGGAATAGGTCGCGACTTCGCGTGGAGCCTTGGTGCCCACGACCAGAAACCGCGTCACCGCGTCGCTGCGGTTGATGAAATGATGCCCGTTGGGCGTATTGGCCGGAAAGGCCGCGCAATCGCCCGGGCGCATCACGGTTTCGCCCCCATCCTCGACCAGCACGCATTCGCCCTCGGTCACCATGACGAACTCATCCTCATGCAGGTGCCAATGCCGCAACGAGGACAGCGCGCCGGGTTCCAGCACCACCAGATTGACGCCAAACTGCGTCAACCCGCCGGCCTGACCCAGCCGCAGGCTGGAACGCCCCTGCATCATCGCGGCATAGGGCTCGGGGTAGATGGAGCCGGTTTTGAGCGGCAGTTGGGAAAGGTCGAGCTTGGGCATCCTTGGTCTCCTTCGTGCTGCGTGGCGGGGGATGGCGGCGGCGTCAGACCCGCTCGATGATCGTGGCCGCGCCCATGCCGCTGGCGATGCAGAGCGTGGCAAGCCCGGTGGATTTGCCGCTGCGTTCCAGCTCGTCCAGCAGGGTGCCGATGATGATCGCGCCGGTCGCGCCCAGCGGGTGCCCCATGGCGATGGAGCCGCCATTGGGGTTCACCTTGGCCGGATCCACATCGAAAGCCTGCATGAAGCGCAGCACGACGCTGGCAAAAGCCTCGTTCACCTCGAACAGGTCGATGTCCGAAATGGACATGCCGCTGTCCTTCAGGATCTTTTCGGTCACCGGCACCGGGCCGGTCAGCATGATCGTCGGATCGGTGCCGATCTTGGCCGTGGCGCGGATGCGGGCGCGCGGCTTCAAACCGTGGGCCTTGCCGAAATCCGCGTTCCCGATCAGCACGGCGGCGGAACCATCGACGATGCCCGAGGAATTGCCGGCATGGTGGATATGCTCGATCCGCTCCAGATGCGGGTATTTCATCAGGGCGATCTTGTCGAAGCCCGGCATGACCTCGCCCATGTCCTTGAAGCTGGCCTTCAGCGCGCCGAGCGACTGCATGTCGGTGCCGGGGCGCATGTATTCGTCGCGGTCGAGAATGGTCAGCCCATTGCGATCGGTCACCGGCACGATGGAGCGCGCGAAACGGTTATCGGCCCAGGCGGCGGCGGCGCGGCGCTGGCTTTCCACCGCCAGCGCATCGGCCTGATCGCGGCTAAAGCCATATTCGGTGGCGATGATATCGGCCGAAATGCCCTGCGGCACGAAATAGGTCTTCATCGCAAGCGCCGGATCGACCGCGATGGCGGCACCGTCGCTGCCCATGGCGACACGGCCCATCATCTCCACCCCGCCGGCGATATAGGCCGCGCCCGCGCCGCCCTTCACCTGATTGGCGGCAAGGTTCACCGCCTCCATGCCCGAGGCGCAAAAGCGGTTGATGGCCAGGCCGGGGATCGACTGGTCGAGTTCCGAGGCCAGCACGGCCGAGCGCGCGAGGCAGCCCCCCTGTTCGCCGACCTGGGTCACGTTGCCCCAGATCACATCCTCGACCGCGTGGCCCTCAAGCCCGTTGCGGCCCCGGATCGCGTTCAGCATCTGGGCCGAAAGCGCGACCGATGTCACCTCATGCAGCGCGCCGTCCGGGCGGCCCTTGCCGCGCGGGCTGCGGATTGCATCATAGATAAAGGCGTCGGTCATCGCGTCCTCCCCGTCGATTTCGCCAGTCGAATTGGCAGCAGCCTAGCAGGCCCGAGACAGCGATGTGTAAATGCCGTCACGTCGCGACAAGGTTGACGTGGTCGTCACGTCGCGTCAATCCGCAACGCGGGCGGCGGGATTGCCGGGCATCAGGTCATAGGGTGCCTTCCAGCCGGGCAGGGCAGAGATCCGGCCCAGCCAGCGGTCGATATGCGGCCAGTCGCGGCGGTCAAAGCCAAAGGGCTCGGGGTAATAGAGATAGCCGCAGCAGGACAGGTCGGCCGCGCTGATCCGCCGGGTGCCCGCCACCCAGTCGCGTGTCGCAAGCTGGTCGTTCAGCACGCCATAGGCCGCGCGCAGCCGCCCCTGGGTGAAGGCGATCACCTCTTGCGGGCGCTTTTCGGGGGGCAGGAAATTCATCAGGAACCGGCAGGTTCCGGCCTGTGACGACAGTTTGTGATTGTCCCACAGAACCCAACGCCAGACCTCTTTCTGCTCGGCCGGGGTCTCGCCCACCAGAAGGCCGGTGCGGGCGGCGATGTGATAGAGGATATTGCCCGACTGGGTCAGCACTTCGTCGCCATCCACCAGAACCGGGCATTCCCCCATCGGGTTCAGCGCTCGAAAGGCGGGGCTGCGCGTCTCGCCGTTGAAGAAATCGACAAAGCGCGGCGCCCAGTCGCAGCCGGTCAGCGTCAATGCCAGCGCGGCCTTGTAGCTGTGGCCGGATTCGCCAAAGCAATAGAGTGTCGCGGTCATTCCAAGCCCCCTGCCATCGGAAGCGGGGGCTTTGCGCCCCCGCACCCCCGCAGAGTATTTGCACAAGGGGCAAAAGCGGAAATGACGTTTCGTGATGCGGCGCGTCAGGGCGGGTGATGGATCAGCGCTTGCGCGATTCAAGCTCGGCGTTGAACAGGCGCAGCCGGTGGGTCAGCGTGTCATGGTCGATCACGCTGGTCCAGTTCTCGAACAGGAAGGACAGTGCCTCGCCCTCGTCAAGCCCGGCCTCCTGCGCAAAGGCCCGCAGGCGGCGATAGCCATCCTCGGTCATGGCGACGGGAAAGCGGCGGGTCAGGCGAAAGCGGCGGGGCATGGGCGTCTCCGGTTGGGCTTGGGCGATCTTTCGACGAAAGATCGCCCCCGTCCAGATTAGAACGCTTCGGCCGCCAGGGCCATCACCGGATCGGCGCCGCTTTCGATCCGCGCCAGATGGGTGGCGCAGGCCGGAAGCTGGCGGGCCATGTAATAGCGGCCCGTCGCGATCTTGGTTTCATGGAAGGCGGGATCGTCGCTGCCCGCGTCGAGGGCGGCGAAAGACGCCTTTGCCATGCGGGTCCACATCAGGCCGAGGCAGACATGGCCCATCAGATGCATGAAGTCATAAGACCCGGCCAGCGCCGCATTGGGGTTCTTCATCCCGTTCTGCATGAAGAACATGCCCGCCGCCTGCATCTGTTTCGAGGCCGCCTTCAGCGCGTCGGTAAAGGGCGCCATGCGGGCATCGCCGTCATGCGCCTTGCATTCGGCCTTCACCATCTCGAAAAACGCCATCACATGCTTACCGCCATCGGCGGCCAGCTTGCGCCCCACCAGATCCAGCGCCTGCACCCCGTTCGCTCCTTCATAGATCATCGCGATCCGGGCATCGCGCACGAATTGCGACATGCCCTGTTCCTCGATATAGCCATGCCCGCCATAGATTTGCTGGGCCTGCACCGCCATTTCAAAGCCCTTGTCGGTCTGGAAGCCCTTGATGACCGGGGTCAGCAGGCCAATCAGCCCGTCCGCCGCCGCATCGCCCTGCCGGTGGTGGCGGTCGATCAGCGAGGCGCCCCAGAAGGTCAGGGCGCGGGCGCCTTCCACAAAGGATTTCTGGTCCATCAGGTTGCGGCGGATATCGGGATGCACGATCAGCGGGTCGGCGGCGCCGGTCGGGTTCTTGACCCCGGTCACGTCGCGCCCTTGCAGGCGGTCCTTCGCGTAATCCAGCGCGTTCTGATAGGCGGCCTCGGCCACGGCATAGCCTTGCAGGCCCACGCCCAGCCGCGCCTCGTTCATCATGGTGAACATGGCGCGCATGCCCTTGTGCAACTCGCCCAGCAGGAAGCCGGTCGCGCCGTCATAGTTCAGCACGCAGGTCGCATTGCCGTGGATGCCCATCTTTTCCTCGATCTTGCCGACCGAGACCGCGTTGCGCTCGCCCAGGCTGCCATCCGCCTTCACCATGAATTTCGGCACGATGAACAGCGAGATGCCCTTGGTGCCCTCGCCGCCGCCCGGCGCCTTGGCCAGCACCAGATGGATGATGTTCTCGGCCATGTCGTGATCGCCGGCAGAGATGAAGATCTTTTGCCCGGTGATGCGATAGCTGCCATCGGCCTGCGGTTCCGCCTTGGTGCGCAGCAGGCCCAGATCGGTGCCGCAATGCGGCTCGGTCAGGTTCATCGTGCCGGTCCAGTCGCAGGACACCATTTTGGGCAGATAGGTGGCCTTCTGGTCATCGGTGCCATGGGCATGGATCGCCGAATAGGCGCCATGGGTCAGGCCCTGATACATGTTGAAGGCCATGTTGGCCGAGACGAAGATTTCGCCCACGGCGGTGCCCATCAGATAGGGCAGGCCCTGGCCGCCATAATCGGGGTCGCAATCGAGCGCGGTCCAGCCGCCTTCCTTCATCGCTTCGAAGGCCGCCTTGAACCCTTCGGGCGTCCGCACCACGCCGTTTTCCAGCACGCAGCCTTGCGCGTCGCCCACGGCATTCAGCGGCGCCAGCACTTCGGACGCGACCTTGCCCGCCTCCTCCAGCACCGCCGAGGTGAAGCCGGCATCCAGATCCTCGTAGCCGGGAATGCCGGTTTCGGTCACCTTCAGCACGTCCTGCAACAGGAACTGCATGTCCTTCACGGGGGCGGTATAGCGGGTCATCATTCTCTCCCTGGGTCTTGAACGGGCCGGTCGGCCCGCGAATGGGTTCAGGCCCGGCCCTTGCGCAGGGTGGCCATCATGTCCTGACCCCAGGCCATCTGGGCCTTGAGGTCGGTGATCGCCTCGTCCAGCTCGTCGCGCTGCGCCTCCATGGCGCGCAGCCGGTCCTGCGCCAGTTCATAGGTGCGCTTGAGCTGCGCCTCTTGCTGGCCCGGGTCGCGGTCATACATGTCGAGCAATTGCCGGATATCCTCGAGACTGAAGCCAAAGCGCTTGCCGCGCAGGATCAGCTTCAGCCGCGCGCGGTCGCGGCGGGTGAACAGGCGTTTGGTGCCCTGACGGATCGGGAACAGAAGTTCCTTCTGTTCATAGAAACGCAGGGTGCGCGGCGTGACCTCGAAGGCGTCGCACATCTCGCGGATCGTCAGGTGGTCCGACAGGTCGGACAGGACGGGGTGGGGCATGGGTCAACTCTCGCAGATTACTCTGCGTCAAACATGTGAGGTCGTCCCATCGGATACCAGAGAGAGTTACGTTGACGTAAACGGAACGTCACGTCAGTTTTTCGCTGACGTAATGTCAGGCAAGATTTCGGGCCTGTGGCGCAATTTCTTGACCCTACGTCAGCGGCCGGACGGGGGGACGGAGGGCCCCGGATGCCCACCCGCGACTCAGCCCTTCAGTTCTTTCACCGCGGTTTCGCGCAGGGCGCGGAGGTCGTCGATGGTGACCTCCAGCTCGTCGCGCTGGCGCGTCAGCTCTGCCAGTTGGCGGTCGGCCAGGCCGATCCAGGCCTCCAGCTGCGGGCGGGTGCCCTGCTGTTCATAGATCAGCAACCATTGCCGCAGCTCCTCCAGCGAAAAGCCGAAGCGGCGGCCGCGCAGGATCAGCGTCATCCGCGCCACCTCGCGCGGGCCATAGAACCGCGCGCGGCCTTCCTTTTCCGGGGCGAGCAGCTCGATATATTCGTAATAGCGCAGGGTCCGGGGCGTGACCTCGAACTTCGCGCACATCTCCTTGAAGCTCAGACGGGTTTCGCTCATGCCGGGGGTCCTCCTCTGGTCGCAGACTAGCGGGCGGAGCGGGCGCAGCGCAATATCCTGTCTTGCCGGCCCCGGTCTGTTCCGGCTTGCGGGCCTGCGGCCGGCGGTGTCAGATATGCGCGAGGACAGGTATGCGCGAAGACAGGGGATCAAGATGACCGAGATGCTGGGCCGCGCGCGGCAATTCATCCAGGCGTTGCCCCATGCCCGCGCCCTGGGCATGGAGCTGGAGGCCTTTGGCGAGGGGCGGGCGACGCTGGCCATGGCCTATGACCCGCGGTTCATCGGCGATCCGGTCAGCGGGGTGATCCATGGCGGTGCCGTCTCGGCGCTGATGGACACCGCCTCGGGCGCCGCGGTGATGAGCCACCCGGCCGCGCCGGGCACGACCGCCACCATCGACCTGCGTATCGACTACATGCGCCCCGCGACGCCGGGACAGGCGATCCGGGCGCGGGCGGAATGCTATCACGTCACCCGCAGCGTGGCCTTCGTGCGCGTCACCGCCACCGACGAGGATGAAAGCCGCCCCGTCGCCGCCGCGACCGGCGCCTTCACCTTTGACCGCACGGGGGCCAAGGCATGACCCTGCGCCCGAAGCCCGAGCCGGTTCAGGTGGTCAAGGGCCGTCGCGACGCGATGTTGCGCCGGCTGGTCGATGGTGTGCCCTATATCGGCTTTCTCGGGATCGAGTTCGACCGGCGCGGCGACGAGCTGACCGCCGTCATGCCCTTTGCAGAGGGGCTGATCGGCAATCCGCTGCTGCCCGCGCTGCATGGCGGCGCCATCGCCGCCTTTCTCGAGGTGACGGCGATCATCGAACTGAGCTGGTCGATGCTGTGGGAGGAGATGGAGGCCGGGCGCATCGACCCGACTGCCGGCGACCAGCCCTTTCCGCGCCTGCCCAAGACCATCGACTTTACCGTCGATTACCTGCGCTCGGGCCTGCCGCGCGATTCCTATGCGCGGGCGCGGGTCAACCGTTCCGGCCGGCGCTATGCCAGCGTCCATGTCGAGGCCTGGCAGGACAATCGCAGCCGGCTTTTCGCGCAGGCGACCGGCCATTTCCTGATGCCCGATCGTGACGGCTGAGGCCGCGTCCGGCGCGGGGCCGGTGACGCATGGCCGGGTGTTCCGCATCGCCGCGCCCATCGTGCTGTCCAATGCCACCGTGCCGCTGCTGGGCGCGGTGGATACCGGCGTGGTCGGCCAGATCGGTGCGGCGGCCCCCATTGGCGCGGTCGGGCTGGGCGCGGTGGTGCTGGCGACCTTTTACTGGATTTTCGGCTTTTTGCGCATGGGCACCACGGGCCTTGCCGCGCAGGCCCATGGCGCGGGCGATACCGCCGAACGCAGCGCGGTGCTGCTGCGGGCGCTGCTGATCGGGCTGGCGGCGGGGCTGGTCTTCATCGTCACGCAAGGCGCGCTGTTCTGGGCCGCCTTTCGCATCGCCCCCGCCTCGGCCGAGGTGGAAGGCCTGGCCCGCCAATACCTTGCGCTGCGCATCTGGGGGGCGCCCGCGACCATCGCGCTCTATGCCGTGACGGGCTGGCTGATCGCGCTGGAACGCACGCGCGGCGTGCTGGTGCTGCAATTATGGATGAACGGGCTGAATATCGGCCTGGATCTGTGGTTCGTGCTGGGCCTGGGCTGGGGCGTGCCGGGTGTCGCGCTGGCCACGCTGATGGCCGAATGGTCGGGGCTGGCGCTTGGCCTCTGGCTGTGCCGCGAGGGGTTGCGCCCCGTCGGCGCCCGGCTGCTGAACCTGCCCGCCCTGCGCCGCATGGCCGGGGTGAATGGCGATATCATGATCCGCTCGGTGCTGCTTCAGGGCAGCTTTACCGCCTTTCTGTTCTTTGGCGCGGGCCTGGGCGATGTGACGCTGGCCGCCAATCAGGTGCTGCTGCAATTCCTGGAAATCACCGCCTATGCGCTGGACGGTTTCGCCTTTGCCGCCGAAACCCTGGTGGGGCAGGCAGTCGGCGCGCGGTCGCGCGACGGGCTGCGCCAATCGGTGCGCATCGCCTTTCAATGGGGCGTCGGTGGTGCCGCGCTCTTGTCGGCGGTCTTTGCGCTGGCGGGCGGCCCGATCATCGACCTGATGACCACCGCGCCCGAGGTGCGCGCCATGGCGCGCCATTTCCTGTGGTGGCTGGTCGCGGCGCCCCTGATCGGCATTGCCAGCTGGATCTGGGATGGCATCTTCATCGGCGCCACCGCCACGCGCGAGATGCGCAATGCCATGATCCTCTGCGTCGGCCTGTATGCGCTGTCGCTGGCGGTGCTGCTGCCGGGATTTGGCAATCACGGGCTCTGGGCTGGGCTGATGCTGCTCAATACACTGCGCGGCGTGACGCTGGGCCGCGCCTGGCCCGGCGTTGCCGCAAGGCTCGCCCCGGGCTGAGCCGTCACCAGCGCAGCCGCGCAAACAGCGCCGCCGCCCCCCAGCCCGCCAACCCCGCCAGCATCAGCGAGGCAAGGCCGTAAAGCAGCGGCCATTGATGCGCGGCTTCATAGAGGAACCGCTCCAGCCCCGCCTTGCGCACCCAGATCGTGCGCTTCACCTCGTCGATCACGCGGCCCTCGCGGGTCAGGAACAGACGCACGGTGTAATTCCCCTCGGTCAGATCCGAGGGCAGCCCGACATCGGTGCGGAACAAGGTCTCCTCGGTCAGGGCGATGCTGTTTTCCTGCACGAAATACCGCCCCTCGGCGCGGCCGATCCGTTCGACCGCATCCAGAAAGGGCTGGGCGGTATTGTCCTCGCCGCGCAGGATGCGGGGCAGGGTGATGGCCCGGCGCAGATCTTCCTCGGGCAAGAGCGCGACATCCAGCGGCGCCGAACTCGCCACCGCGTAAAAGCTGGGCACCGGGCCGGGGCGCAGCCGGTCGTCATTCATCCAGATGCCCCAGCTGCGCTCCTTGCGGCGCACCACGATGGGCAGGCGCGGGCCTTCGACGGTGATGATCACCCGCAAGCCGCGCCCCGGCGCGATCGGCGCCTCGCGCTTGACGGCCCCATAAATCAGGATCTCCGATCCCGCATAATCGGCGGTGATCGAGACCGAGGATTGCGACAGGCCTGCCACGATCTCCTCGGCGGCGCCGGGCAGGGGCAGAAGCAGCAAAAGGGCGAGGATCAGACGCTTCATGGCAGGGCCATCGGCGCGATGGAGTAAAGCTCCGCCGGGGTCAGCACCAGATCAAGCGCCACCTTGAAACAGACCAGCAAGACCATCCCCGCCAGCAGGATGCGCAACTGCTCGGCCTTGAGCCGCACCCCGAAACGCGCCCCGAACTGCGCGCCGACCACGCCGCCCAGGATCAGCAGCAGCGCCAGCATGATATCGACGGACTGGCTGGAAACCGCATGCATGACCGTGGTGAAGGCCGTGGTGAAGATGATCTGGAACAGCGAGGTGCCGATCACCACCTTGGTCGGCATCCCCAGCAGATAGATCATCGCCGGCACCATGATGAAGCCGCCGCCCACCCCCATCACCGCCGACAGAAAGCCCACAAAGGCACCAATCGTCAAAGGCGGGATCACGCTGATATAAAGACCCGAGGCGCGGAACTTCATCTTCAGCGGCATGCCATGCACCCAGGTATGCACATGCGCCCGCCGGATCTGCGCGGCCCCCGCCCGCCGCGCCCGCCACAGGGCGCGCAGGCTCTCCTGCATCATCATCGCGCCGACCACGCCCAGAAACAGCACATAGGCCAGTTGCACGAACAGATCGACCTGCCCGATGGCGGTCAGCCGCGCAAAGACCCAGATACCGATCGCCGATCCGATCAGGCCGCCGGCCAGCAGCACGGCGCCCATGCGGAAATCCACCGCCTTGCGCTTGAGCTGCGCCAGCACGCCTGAAATCGACGAGGCCACGACCTGATTGGCGCCCGTGGCCACCGCCACCCCCGGCGGCACGCCGATCATGAACAGAAGCGGCGTGATCAGGAACCCGCCCCCCACGCCGAACAGGCCCGACAGGAACCCCACCAGCCCGCCGATACCGATCAACGCATAGGCGTTGACTGCAACCTCGGCAATCGGGAGGTAGAGCTGCATGGCCTTGCTCGCATGGGGTTTTTCCCATCCATTGCCGCAGCGCGGCGCCTTGTCAAACCCGCATCCGTCGCTTGCCCGCAGATTTCCGTCATTTGTGATCGTGGCGCCGGCGAATGCCGCTTCATCTGTTCCCAAATATCCTCGGGGGTGAATGCCCGCAGGGCAGAGGGGGCAGAAGGCCCCCTGCGCCGCGCGACGCCTAGAGCCCCCGCAGGAAGGCGCGCAGGATCCGTTCCAGCTTGGCCGCGCCCAGCGGTGCCATGGCCTTGGTATGTTCATGGCTGATCTGTTCGTCAGACATGCCCTGCGCCATATTGGTGATGGTGGAGATGGCCGCCACCCGCAGCCCCAGAAACCGCGCCAGGATCACCTCGGGCACCGTGGACATGCCGACCGCGTCGCCGCCCAGGATCTTGATCGCCCGGATCTCGGCCGGCGTTTCGAACGAGGGGCCGGAATACCAGGTATAGACCCCTTCGGGCAGGGTCACATGCTCCGCCTCGGCCGCCGCGCGCAACCGGGCGCGCAGATCCGCGTCATAGGCGCCCCCCATCGGCACGAAGCGCGCATCCGTGCGTTCGCCGATCAGCGGGTTCAGCCCCGAGAAATTCAGGTGATCAGACAGCAACATCAGATCGCCCGGCGGGATGTCACGGCGCAGCGACCCGGCGGCATTCGTCGCGATCAGCGCCTCGGCGCCAAGCGCCTTCAGGAGTTCCAGTGCCGGCCGCATCGCCGCCGGATTGCCGTTTTCGTAGTAATGCTCCCGCGCGCCGAACACCGCGACCCGCACCCCTTCCAGCGTGCCGATCACCAGGTTCGGATTATGCCCCGACACGCCCGCATGCGGAAATCCCGGCAGGTCGGCATAGGGGATCGAGACCCCCTCCACCGCGCCCGCCAGGTGGCCAAGGCCCGATCCGAGGATCAGCCCCAGCCGCACCGGCGCGGCACCGGCCCGCGCCTGCACCAGCGACACAAGATCGGTGACCGACATCTCAGCGCTCCTTCACATAGGGTTCGCCCCCGGCGCGGGGCGGAATGGCCTTGCCCACCAGCCCGGCCAGCACGATCACCGTCAGCACATAGGGCAGCGCGTCCAGCGCCGGTACCGGGATTTTCAGCCCGATATTGGCCAGCACATCCGGCCGCAGCGCGAGCGACTGGAAAAACCCGAACAGAAGACAGGCCCAAAGCGCATGCCAGGGCCGCCATTTCGCAAAGATCAGCGCCGCCAGCGCGATATAGCCGCGCCCCGCCGTCATCTCGCGCCCGAAACCGGCTTGCAGCCCGGTTGCCATATAGGCCCCCGCCAGCCCGCACAGCACGCCCGCGATCAGTACGGCGGCAAAGCGCAGCCGCTTGACCGACACGCCCGCCGTATCGACCGAGGCCGGGTTTTCCCCCACGGCGCGGAGCCGCAGGCCGAACCGCGTGCGAAACAGCAGCCACCACGTCGCCGGCACCATCAGCAGTCCGACATAGACCAGGATCGGATGCCCCGAGACGACATCGGCATAGAACGGCCCCAGCACCGGCACGCCGCGCAGCGTTTCGGCCAGCGGCAGGGTGATCTCGGCCATCCGCGCGCCCCCCTCCAGCGGGGGCGTGCGCCCGCCCTGATCGAACAGCGCCAGCGCCACCAGCACCGTGATGCCCGAGGCGACAAAGTTCAGCGCCACCCCCGAAATCAACTGATTGCCCCGGAAGGTGATCGAGGCCAGCCCATGCGCCAGCGCAAAGATCAGCGACCCGCCAATCGCCGCCAGCATGCCCAGCCAGACCGAGCCGGTCAGATAGGCGACCGATCCCGCGCACATCGCGGCCATCAGCATCTTGCCTTCCAGCCCGATATCGAAGACGCCCGCGCGTTCCGAATAAAGCCCGGCGAGACAGGCAAACAGCAAGGGCGTTGCCAGTCGCAGCGTGGTGTCCAGCATCTGAAGAAGCGTTGCGTAATCCATGGCTCAGCCCCCTCTCACGCCTGACGCGGGCGGAAGAACACGCCCAGCATCATGCGCACCATCTGGTCCAGCGCGCCGGTGAACAGGATCACCAGACCCTGCACGACGATGCGCAATTCGATCGGGATCGTGGTCTCCAGCCCGAGTGCGGCGCCCCCCTGATAGAGAAAGCCGAACAGGATCGCCGCCAGAAACACCCCGATCGGATGATTGCGCCCCATCAGCGCCACGGCGATGCCGATGAAGCCCGCCCCCTCGGCGGAGTTCTGCAACAGCCGTTCCGCCTGGCCCATCACATTGTTGATCGCCATCATGCCGGCCAGCGCGCCCGAGATCAGCATGGTGATCATGGTGATCTTCACCGCCGAGATCCCGGCATAGCGCGCCGCCTTTTCCGATTTGCCAAAGGCGCGGATCATGTAGCCCAGCCGGGTATGCCACAGCAGGATCCAGGTGCCGATACAGGCCAGGATCGCCAGGAAGAAGCTGATATTGGCCGGCACCTTCTGATACATCGGCAGGCCCTGCGGATTGAGCCGCACCTGACCGTCGGGCGTATAGCGCAGGAAGAAATCGCCGATCAGCGGCAGTTCATGGAATTTCGGCAGCGACACCACCGCCGGGAACCGCGCCGAGGCCGGGTCCATGCTGCCTTGCGGGCGCAGGAAATCGACCAGCAGATAGATCATCAGCGCGGCGGCGATGTAGTTGAACATGATCGTGGTGATCACGATATGGCTGCCGCGCCGGGCCTGCAAATAGGCCGGCACCGCCGCCCAGGCCGCCCCGAACAGCGCCGCCGCCGCCATGGCGCCCAGTAATGCCAGCGACCAATGCGGCCAGGGCAGGAACAGGCAGCACAGCGCCACCCCCAGCCCGCCCAGTTGCGCTTGTCCTTCAGAGCCGATGTTGAACAGCCCCGCATGATAGGCCACCGTCACCGACAGGCCGGTGAAGATGAAGGATGTGGCATAATACAGCGTATAGCCCCAGCCATAGGGCGACATGATCGCGCCCTTGACCATCACGCTCAGCGCCTCGACCGGGCTTTGCCCGATGGCGAGCAGCACCAGCGCCGAGACCAGCGCCGCCAGCAGCAACGAGATCAGTGGCACCAGAACGACATCCGCCCAGGTTGGCAATTTGGTCATGCCGCGTCTCCCCCGGTGATGCCGGCCATCAACAGGCCCAACTCGCGTTCATTGGTGGTTTCGGGGTCGCGTTCGCCCATGATGCGACCGTCAAACATCACGGCGATGCGGTCCGACAGGCTCATGATCTCGTCCAGTTCGACCGAGACCAGCAACACCGCCTTGCCCGCGTCGCGCAGCGCCACGATCTGCTTGTGGATGAATTCGATCGCGCCGATATCGACCCCGCGCGTGGGCTGACCCACCAGAAGCAGGTCGGGATTGCGCTCGATCTCGCGCGCGACGACGATCTTTTGCTGGTTGCCGCCCGAGAAATTCTTGGCGGCCAGCGTCGGGATCGGCGGGCGCACGTCAAAGGTGGCCATCTTGGCCTCGCAATCGGCGCGGATCGCGGCATTATCCATGATCAGCGCGTTCTTCTGGAATTCCGGCGCGTGGTGATAGCCGAAGGCCACGTTTTCCCAGGCGGTGAAATCCATGATCAGACCCAGCACCTGCCGGTCCTCGGGCACATGGGCGATGCCATCGGCGCGGCGGCTTTGCCCGTCGGAATGGCGGCCGGTCAGGTCAAGCGGCTGGCCGTTCATGCGCACGCTGCCGGTGGCGCGCGCGATGCCGCCCAGCACCTCCAGCAGTTCCGACTGGCCATTGCCGGCGACACCCGCGATGCCCAATATCTCGCCCGCGCGGATGGTCAGGCTGATGCCCTTGAGCCGCTCGACCCCCTGATCGTCCTTCACGCGCAGGTTCTCGACCTCCAGAATGGTGCGGCCGGGCTGGGCGGGGGCCTTTTCGACCTGCAACAGCACCTTGCGGCCCACCATCAGCTCGGCCAGTTGTTCGGGGCTGGTCTCGGCGGTCTTGACCGTCGCGGTCATCTGGCCGCGCCGCATCACGCTGACCGTATCGGTGATCTCCATGATCTCGCGCAGCTTGTGGGTGATCAGGATGATGGTCTTGCCCTGATCCTTGAGCCCGCGCAGGATGCGGAACAGGTGGTCGGCCTCGGCCGGGGTCAACACGCCGGTCGGTTCATCCAGAATCAGGATTTCCGCCTGACGATACAAGGCCTTGAGGATTTCGACCCGCTGCTGGTGGCCCACGCTCAGATCCTCGATCAGCGCATCGGGATCGACATCCAGTTCGTATTCGCGCGACAGATCGTCCAGCACCTTGCGGGCCTTGGAAAGTGACGGCGCCAGCATCGCGCCGTCTTCGGCGCCGAGAATGATATTCTCCAGCACCGAGAAATTCTGCACCAGCTTGAAATGCTGGAAGACCATGCCGATGCCGGCGCGGATGGCGCTCTGGCTGTCGGGGATGGGGGTGACGCGGCCGTTGATGAGGATCTCGCCGCTATCGGCCTTGTAGAACCCGTAAAGAATGGACATCAGCGTGGATTTGCCGGCGCCGTTCTCGCCGATGATGCCGTGGATCGACCCCTTGGCGACCTGGATCGAGATGTCCTTGTTGGCTTGAACCGGACCGAAGGCCTTGGAGATGCCTTTCAGTTCGATGGCGAAGGGGGCGGCAGATGCCTGCCGCCCCGTCTCGTTGGCCCCCGCCATGGCGATCAGAACGTCGCCGCCGGGCAGGTATTGTCCGACATGTAGTCATGCACGACCAGTTCGCCCGACTTGATCTTTTCGGCGGCGGCATCCACGGCGGCCTTCATTTCCGGCGTGATCAGGGCTGCGTTGTTGTCATCCATGGCGTAGCCCACGCCTTCGGATTTCAGATCGAGCGCCTGCGGCGCAGTCTCCAGCGCCTCGCCGGCCTTGAACGAATTGTAGACCGCGACATCGACGCGCTTGAGCATCGAGGTCAGCACCTTGCCCGGATGCAGGTGGTTCTGGTTGCTGTCCACGCCGATCGACAGGATGCCTTCATCGGCGGCGGCTTGCAGCACACCGATGCCGGTGCCCCCGGCGGCGGCAAAGATCACGTCGGCGCCCTGGCCCTTTTGCGCCTTGGTCAGCTCGGCGCCCTTGACCGGGTCGTTCCAGGCGGCGGGGGTGGTGCCGGTCATGTTCAGCACGACCTTGGCATCGGGTTTCGCCGCCATCACGCCCTGCGCATAGCCGCAGCCGAATTTGCGGATAAGCGGAATGTCCATGCCGCCGATAAAGCCGACGGTGCCGGTCTTGGAGGCCATCGCGGCCAGCATGCCCACCAGATACGACCCTTCATGTTCGGCAAAGCCGATCGACAGCACGTTCGGATTGGTGGCCGGATCGACCCAGCCGTCGATGGTCACGAATTTGGTATCGGGATAGTCGGGCGCCACGGCGGCGATCGGATCCGACATGCCAAAGCCCGTGGTCACCACCGGGTTGGCGCCCGATTCCGCCAGTTGCCGCAGCGCCTGTTCGCGCTGCGCCTCGGATTGCATTTCCAGTTCCTTGAAGGTGCCGCCGGTTTCCTCGGCCCATTTCTTCGCACCGTTATAGGCGGCCTCGTTGAAGGATTTGTCGAATTTGCCACCCAGATCGTAGATCACGGCCGGTTCGGCCGAAACCATGGCCGAAGTCAGCGCCAGGGTTGCCGCCGCGCCGAGCAGGGTTTGAGTCAGGGTCATGGAAATCTCCCGGTTATCGTTACTTTTTTTCGCCGCCCGGCGGTTGCCGGGGCGGGGTTGTGCCCCGGATTAGGGCGGGAATGGCCCAAGCGGTCAAGATGGAATCGCGGGGCGGTTGCGGCGGCGTTGATCTTTTGGTCAAGATTTCAGCGCAGCGGCCGCGCCATCACCAGCGCATCCAGCGGCGGTTGCGGCGGGCGGGCGTAATAGCCGCGCCGCCGGCCGGCCTGTGCGAATCCGGCGGCGCGATACAGCGCCTCGGCGGGGGCATTGTCGGCGGCCACTTCCAGAAAGGCGGTCTCGGCCCCGCGCGCGGCGGCCTCGGCCAGAAATGTCGCGACCAGGGCGCGGGCGATGCCGCGGCGCCGGGCCTCGGGGGCGACGGCAAGGGTCAGCAGCTCGGCCTCGCCGGCGACGGCGCGCCCCAGCAGGAACCCCGTCGCATCGCCCAGCAGGAAACAGGTCGGATCGGCCAGGAAGCCCGCGAATTCCGCCGCCGTCCAGGGGCGCGGGGTGTCGAGGCAGCGCGCATGCAGCGCGGCCAGCGCGTCGGGCGCGGTCATGGCAGGATCACGGGCGGCGGATCGGCGGGGGGGGCTGCATCGGCGCCGCGCAGATAGAACGGCGCAGGGCGCGCGCCGGGGGCGCGGGTCGCGGCGATGCGGGCAATCGCCTCGGCCAGCGGCAGGGCAGGGGGCAGCCCGTCGGCAAAGGCCGATCCGCTGCGATGCGGCGCGGCGGGCAGGGCGGCGCGCGGCATGAGGCGGGCGGTTTCCTGCCCCGGCAGGTCAAAGCCCTGAACATAGGCCTCGTCGCGCCGCGCGTCTTCGGCCAGCAGCAGCGGGCGGGGCAGGCCATGGGCCAGCGCCTCCAGCCGGGTGACGCCGATCGCCGGAATGCCAAGACCGAGCGCCAGCCCCCGCGCCGCCGCGACCGAGAGCCGCACCCCGGTGAAGTTGCCCGGCCCGGTGCCGACGCCGATGCGGGTCAGGTCACGCCAAAGGGTGCCGCCCTCGGCCAGCACGTCCTCCAGCAAGGGCAGCAGGCGTTCGGCCTGGCCCTTTTCCATCGGCTCCAGCCGGTTCAGCACCCGGCCATCGGGCAAAAGCAAAGCGGCCGCGCAATGCGCGGCCGATGTGTCGAAGGCCAGAACCGTCTCAGGCGGCAACGGGGCGCACCTCGGTCACCTCGGGGATGTAATGGCGCAGCAGGTTCTCGATCCCCATCTTCAGCGTCAGGGTCGAGGAGGGGCAGCCGGCGCAGGCGCCCTGCATGTGCAGATAGACGATGCCGCGATCAAAGCCGTGAAAGGTGATGTCGCCGCCATCCTGCGCCACGGCGGGCCGCACGCGGGTATCCAGCAATTCCTTGATCTGGCGCACGATATCTTCGTCTTCGGCGGCGTGGTTGCTGGCATGGCCGCCCTGCGGCGCCTCGCCCCCCATCACCGGCGCGCCGGATTGGTAATGTTCCATGATCGCGCCCAGGATGCCGGGCTTGATATGATCCCATTCCGCCGCTTCGGCCTTGGTCACGGTCACGAAATCCGACCCGAAGAACACGCCCTGCACGCCGGTCACCGCAAAGATACGCGCGGCAAGCGGGCTTTTCGAGGCGGCCTCGGCACTGGGGAAATCGGCGGTGCCCAATTCCAGCACATCGCGGCCGGGCAGGAATTTCAGCGTCGCGGGGTTCGGCGTGGATTCGGTCTGGATGAACATCGTTTCCTCCGGGCGGTCTGCCGCCGGACGGCGGCGGGGCGGTCAGCCGCCGGATGGCGGCAGGGCAGTCAGCCGCGAGATGGCGGCGGGTCGCTGTGGATATGCGCCCGCCGCCCCCCGAAGTCAAGGCAAGCGCCCGGTCAACGCCCTGTCAACAGCCCGGCGCTGCGGCCATCAGTCATTGGTCCAATAGCCATACATCTGCTCGATCACCGACAGTTCGCGCAGTTTCTTGGTCTCGATTTCAGGCGTGTAATAGGCCGGCGTCGCGTCTTTCGCAGGTTCGACGGGATCGGCCTTGCGGGTTTTCACGGCACGCAGGAACATGGGATCAGCCTTTCGGTCATGTCTCCCTCCCCACACATACTATATGCTGCAATGCAGCAAAAAGCCAGCCTGCCGTAACGGAAGCCTCAGTCCCGCGCGACGGCGCGCCGCAGCCGCGCCAGCATCCAGCGCACGATCAGCCGATGCGCCGGCCCGACGGGCAGCATGTAGGCCCGGCCAAAGCGGTTATGCGTGACGACCGAGGCGGTGATCGACAGATCGCGCCCCGCCGTCTCGACCGTGATCATCACATCCAGATGCCGGTCGCGCGCGGTCAGCACCAGCTCGTCCGGGCCCACCCCCTCGACCAGAAAGAAATCCATCCGGTCGCCCGGCCGCGGCGGCCCCATCGGCCGGCCGGAAAAGCCGCCGATCCGTGCCACCCCGAACCGCGCCGAGATCGCGTCCCGCAAGCGGAAGGCCAGTTTCAGCCCCGGCAGCGGATCGGTCATGATGCGGTTCCAGGCCTCGACCGGGTCAAGCCGGCGCGCCAGCGTCACGCGCTGCACCGCGTGGTAATCCAACTGCCCGAGCGGGGCGACCAGCCGTGTCATACCCCGGCCCCCGTCAGGTGATCGCCTCAAGCCGTTCCTTCGACATGTCGCCCGGCACGATGGTAATCGGGATCGGCAGCGAACCGGAGTTACGGCTGAGCGTGGTGACCAGCGGCCCCGGCCCGGATTTCTCGGTGCCGGCGCCCAGCACCAGCACGCCGATGGACGGATCGGCCTTCACCTGATCCAGAATCTCGGTCGCCGGATCGCCCTCGCGGATCACGAGTTCGGGGTTCACCCCCTGCCGGTCGCGCATCCATTTGGCAAAGACCTCGAAATGTGCCTCGATCCGCTCGCGCGCCTCGGCCCGCATCAGATCGGCAACGCCGATCCAGTGGCGAAATTCCTCGGGCGGGATGATCGACAGGATCTGCACGCCCGCCCCGGTATGCGCCGCCCGCAGCGCGGCATAGCGCATCGCATTGAGGCATTCGCGGCTGTCATCCAGCACAACCAGAAACTTGCGCATCTCGCCCTCTCCTGTCGCGGGGGATCATGAACCGGCCGGACAAGGTTTGTCCAGCCTTGTGAGGCGCGCGCGGCGGCTCAGCGCCATGCGCCGCGCATCATCGCCAGATGCAGCGCCAGCGACGGGATGAAGAACAACAGCCACCCCGTCGTGAAGAACACCCAGATCAGGCCGGGAAACCACAGCACGCAGAACACCACGCCGATCGCGCCGGTGACCCGCATCGCCTGGCCCGCCGGCAACAGGCGGCGCAAGCCCGATTGCAAGAGCTTGCCCCCGTCCAGCGGCTGCACCGGCACCATGTTGTAAAAGAACAGGAACAGGTTGAGCATAGCGGCAAAGCTGAGCCAAGGCAGCAGCGTCATCGCCATCGGCACCCAGGACGGACTGGCCAGCCCCAGCCGATACAGGCCCTGCACCGCCAGCCCGCAGATCGCCCAGAGCGCGAGGTTCACGATCGGCCCCATGGCCACGATCAACTCGTCCTGCCGGTTGGTGCTGCGCTGGTGTTCGCAAAAGCCACCGCCCGCACTGATCACGATGCGCCGCACCGGCACGCCCTGCACGCGGCAGCCCCAGGCATGGCCCAGCTCGTGCAGATAGACCGACAGGAACAGCATCCCGAAGATCACGACCGTAAAGAAGATGCCGCCCCCGCGCATGACCGAAAAGGTGGCCATCATCAAGAACAGCAGCCCCGCCGACTGGCGCACCTCGACCGGCACGCCGAACAGGCCGCGAAAGGTAAAGAGATTGGCCTCCAACACAGGCTCCGCTTCAGATCATCCGCGCAACATCGCTGTGCGCCCAGTCCATGTAAAGGGTGCGCACATGGTCGGTCATCTTGCGGCTGCGATAGGTGACATCGTCGAACCGCGCGACCGAGGTGACCTTGGAGAAGTTGCCCGACAGGAACACCTCATCCGCCGCCGCGACATCGGCAAAGCTCAGCACCGCCTCGCGCACCTCGATCCCGTCGGCGCGCAGATTGGCGATGTGGCGCGCCCGCGTCAGCCCCGACAGGAAGGTGCCATTGGCGACCGGCGTGAACACCATGCCATCCTTCACGATGAACACATTGGCCGTGGCGCTTTCGGCAACATTGCCAAGCGCGTCGGCCACCAGCGCATTGCCAAAGCCTTTGGCCTGCGCCTCGACCAGCATCCGCGCATTGTTGGGGTAAAGACAGCCCGCCTTGGCATTGCAGACCGCATCCTCCAGCACCGGGCGGCGAAACCGCGTGCGGGTCAGCGTGGTCTGCGCGGCGGCGGGTGGCATCGGCACCGCCTCCAGACACAGCGCGAAACGGGTGGAATTTTCCAGTGGCGCAATGCCCAGATCCGACCCGGCAATCGCCCAATACATCGGCCGCACATAGACCGCCGTGTCGCGGCCATAGGCGCGCAACCCCTCGCGCGCGATATCGAGCATCGCCTCGGGCGTCAGGGTCGGGGTGATCATCAGCGCCTCGGCCGAACGGTTCACCCGCGCCAGATGCAGGTCCAGATCGGGGGCGATCCCGTCGAACAGCCGCGCCCCGTCAAAGACCGACGAGCCCTGCCAGATGCCGTGATCGGCCGCGCGCATGACCGCGATGTCGCCTTCGTGCCAGCGCCCCTCGAACCAGGTGCGGATATCGGTGCCGAATGCCATGCGGGCCTCCCTTCGTTGCGGCAAGGTTAAGCACCCCGCCGCGCCAAGGTCCAGCCGCCTGCCTGTATGGGTGACAATTCGGCGCGCTCAGGGCGCCGCCGTCCGGGCACGCCATTCCGAAGGCGTCATGCCGCGCGCCTTGCGAAAGGCCCGCGTCAGGTGGCTGTGATGGGCAAAGCCGCAGGCGGCGGCCACCTCGGCCAGCGGCAGCCGCGCCGCGATCAGCGCCTCGGCCCGGCGGATGCGCATCCGCTCCACCCAGGCCTGCGGCGTCAGGCCGGTGCTGGCGCGAAACGCCCGGTGAAAGTGAAACTCCGACAGGCCCGCAAGCGCCGCCAGATCGGCCAGCCGGTGCGGCGCCTCGGGTTCCTCCTCGACCGCCGCGCGCAACCGGCGCAACACGCGCGGCGCCAGACCGCCGGCCAGAGGCCCCTGCCGCAATCCCAGCCAGCCCGGCGCGGTCAGCAGATGGTGCATCACCGCGTTCAGCCCGGCCCGCGCCACCGTCGGATCGGCCTCGACCGCCAGCGCGCAGAGCAACCGGCGCAGCGTCGCATCCTCGGCATAGGTCACTTCGGGCAGCGCCACGCGGCCGGGGCTGGCCTCCAGCACCTCGGCGGCAAAGGCGCGCAGCGCGGCATCGGGAATGTAAAGGTGCTGAAAGGCAAAGGCGCCCTCGATCTGCCAATCCGACCGCGCCCCCTGCGGCATCAGCGTCAGCGCCCCGGGAAAGCCCGTCCCCGAAACCGGCCGGTCCGCCCGGCGCGAGGCGGTGCCCCCTTCGGTATAAAGGCTCAGCACATGGCAGCGGTCGTTCTCATACTCCACCCGGTCGCGCAGGTTCGACCAATGCGCCAGACCAAAGCCCTCGCCCAGATCGCGCGCGGCGATCAGGCGGGCATTGGAACGGCCGAGCCGCTGAAAGACAGACGCTTGCAACATGTCCCCTGACTAGCACCGCCGCCGTGCCGGTGGAATGGCCCGCATCCCCGCCCGCGCGCGAAACCGCAAGATCGTGCAACCCGCCCCCCCCTTCATCTGTTCAAAAATATCCTGCGGGGAGGTCCGGAGGGGTGCAAAACCCCTCCGGCGCCCGCCACAGGGCGCGCGGCCCGGCAAAAGCCGCAAGATCGTGCAAGCCCGCCGCGCCCGTCTGCGCTATGCCGGGGGCATCATGCTGAACCTCGCGCTATTCGCCACCACCGTCCTGATCTGGGGCACGACATGGATCGCCATCGCCTTTCAACTCGGCCCGGTGCCGGTGCTGGTGGCGGTGTTCCACCGCTTTGCGCTGGCCGCGCTGCTGATGCTGTCTGGGCTCTGGCTCATGGGGCGGCTCACCGCGCTGCCGCTGCGCCAGCACCGCTTTGTCATCCTGCAAGGCATCTGCCTGTTCTCGATGAACTTCATCTGCTTTTACAACGCCACGCGGTTCATTCCCTCGGGGCTGGTCTCGGTGATCTTTTCGCTGGCCACGATCTATAACGCGGTGAATGCCCGGCTGATCTTCGGTGACCGCATCCGCCCGCGGGCGCTGCTGGCCACGGCATTGGGCGCGGCGGGGCTGGTCTGCCTCTTTGCCCCCGAACTGACCGGGCATGCGGTGAATGCCGACGCGCTCAAGGGGATTGGCCTGGCCGCCCTGGGCACGCTGTTCTTTTCCTTCGGCAACATGGTGTCGCGGCGCAATTCGGCGGCGGGCATCCCGCCGCTGACGGCAAATGCCTGGGGCATGGGCTATGGCGCGCTGATCCTGCTGGCGATCATCGCCGCCACCGGCACGCCGCTGATGGCGCCGCAGGGCGGGCGTTACCTCTGGGCTCTGATCTATCTGTCGGTCGCGGGCTCGATCATCGGCTTCACCACCTATCTGATGCTGGTGCAGCGCATGGGCACCGGGCGCGCGGCCTATGCGACGGTCTGCTTTCCGGTCATCGCGCTCATGGCCTCGGCCCTGTGGGAGGGGTTCGTCTGGGCGCCGCTGGCCCTTGTCGGGCTGGGGCTGACGCTGGCGGGCAATGCGGTGATGTTCCTGCCCGCCCGCCGCGCACCGGTTCAGCCCGCCTCGGCCAGCAGCGCGTGAAGGTCGAGCCGCGCGCTCACCATCGCCAGATTGCCCTCGGCGTCGCGCGGCCAGTCGGCCTCGGCCCGGTCGCGATAGAGTTCCACCCCGTTGCCGTCCGGGTCGCGCAGATAGATCGCCTCGCTCACCCCGTGATCGGAGGCGCCTTCCAGCGGATAGCCCGCCTCCACGATCCGCTTGAGGGCGCCGCCCAGACTGGCGCGGTCGGGGAACAGGATGGCGGTGTGATAAAGCCCGGTCGTGCCCGGGGCCGGCGGCTTGCCGCCCTTCGATTCCCAGGTGTTCAGCCCGATATGGTGGTGATAGCCGCCCGCCGACAGGAACACCGCCTGGCTGCCATAGCGCTGCGTGACCTCAAAGCCGAGTATCCCCTGATAGAAGGCCAGCGCCCGGTCTAGGTCGGCGACCTTGAGATGGACATGTCCGATACGGGTTTCGGCGGGCAGGACGGGGGTGGACATCGCTTTGATCCTTGAGGGGCGTGATGCCCCCAAGATAACCCCGCCCCGCCCCCGCGATAAGGCGAGGCACCGCACAGCACCTGCGCATTCCTGCGGCCGGGCCGCCTCAGCGGTTCCTCAGCCGGGCGCGCAGGGTGGAGAGGCCGCCGGGGCTGACGGCGAAGGACAGCAGGAAACCGGTCGCAAAGCCCATCAGTTCCGCGATCCACCAGGGTGCCGCGCCGAAGATCAGCCCGAACAGCAATTGCACCCCCATCAGGAAGGCGATGAAGGAAAAGGCGCGATACTGCGCCGCCCCCGTGCCGCGCAGCCGGGTCCAGAGCAGCCAGGTGAAGGCGCCGATCAGGCCATAGACGCCCGGATAGCCGCCAAACAGCGGCGCCTCGATGAAGGGCAGGGCCGAAAAGCCAAGGGCTGCCACGATGCTTGACAGCAGGAACACCGCCAGCACCGCCCACCAGCGGAACACCTCGCCCACCATCTTGCCCAGGGCCAGCAGCATGACCACCACGAACACCGCCTGCGTGACCGAGCCCTGCACGAAGGGATAGGTCACAAACCGCAGCAGCCCGTCCAGCGGCCAGACGCCATTGGCAAACATCCAGCGCACCAGTTCCGGCGCCACGGCAAAGCGTTGCAGCGCATCCACCCGCCAGCCGATCGCCGTGGGCCCGCCCACCAGCCCGCTTTCGCCGGCCGACAGCACCAGTTCCATGGCGATCATCGGCAGGGCGATGGCCCAGACCACCCAGGGCAGGGGATTGATCGGCGGGGCGGTCAGGTCGTCGCGCATGGCACCTCGGTTCATTGACGCTGCATCGGGGGGAGGGTAAGCCGAAGCCGCAGCCATTTCCAGACGGAGTTCCCCATGTCCGAGCCGGTCCAAACGCCTCAGACCTTCACCCCGCGCATCTTCTCGGGCATCCAGCCTTCGGGCGGGCTGACCCTTGGCAATTATCTGGGGGCGCTCAAGCGCTTTGTCGAGAAGCAGGGCCAGGGCATCGAGACGATCTATTGCCTGGTGGACATGCACGCGATCACCGTCTGGCAAGACCCCGAAAAGCTGCGCCAGCAGACCCGCGAAGGCGCCGCTGCCTTCATCGCCGCCGGCATCGACCCGGCCCGGTCGATCCTGTTCAACCAGAGCCAGGTGACGGCGCATGCCGAACTGGCCTGGATCTTCAACTGTGTGGCGCGCATGGGCTGGATGGGCCGCATGACCCAGTGGAAGGACAAGACCGCCGGCAAGAATGCCGAGGCGGAATCGCTGGGCCTGTTCGCCTATCCGGCGCTGATGGCCGCCGATATCCTGGCTTACAAGACCACCCATGTGCCGGTGGGCGAGGATCAGAAGCAGCATCTGGAACTGACCCGCGATATCGCGGCCAAGTTCAATCACGACTACAAGGTGAACTTCTTTCCGATCACCGAGCCGGTGATCGAAGGCGCCGCCACCCGGGTCATGAGCCTGCGCGACGGGTCGAAGAAGATGTCGAAATCCGACCCGAGCGACCAGAGCCGCATCAACCTGACCGACAGTGCCGAGGCCATCGCCGCCAAGATCCGCAAGGCCAAGACCGACCCGGAGCCGCTGCCCGAAACGCTGGAGGGTCTGAAAGACCGCCCCGAGGCGCGCAATCTGGTCAATATCTATGCCGGGCTGGCCGGTCGCACCGCCGAGGATGTGGTGGCGGAATTCGCCGGCGCGCAATTCGGCAGCTTCAAGCCCAGGCTGGCCGATCTGGCCGTCTCGGTTCTGGCGCCGATCACGACCGAGATGAACCGCCTGATGGCCGACCCGGCCGAGATCGACCGCATTCTGGGCGAAGGTGCTGCCCGCGCCGACGCCATTTCGCGCCCGATCCTCGAACAGGTCTATGACATCGTGGGCATGGTGCGGTCGCGGCGCTGACCATTTTCAGGCGCGCGCCGTGCCGTGCGCCTGACATCCCTGTGGTCTTTCGCCGCGCCGGTGGCCGGGATCTGCCATGCGGAGTGAGATTTCCGGCGCGGAAGGGCGGGGGTGTCTGCGGATTGGCCGATGATCTGCGCCGGGTTTGCGCGGGGTGCAGCACGGTGTCACCGAATCGTTGCGTGAAAATGGCAAGGTGGTCTCGCCGGGATCCCTTCCCCAGGAGCCTTGCCCGGCAGATTGGCGCATGGTCCCCGATCCGGTGCATCCCCCTCCCGGGTCGGGGTTTCCTTGGTGCCGCGCAAGGCGTAAGGAGGGGATCATGACCCAGACCCTGCCGCCATGCCCCGAATGCCGTTCCGCCTTTACCTATGAGGCGGATGCCCTGCTGATCTGCCCGGAATGCGGCCATGAATGGACCGCCGGCGCCGCCGAGGATGACGCGGTGGTGTGCGATGCCGTCGGCAATCCGCTGGCCGATGGCGATACGGTGACGGTGATCAAGGATCTGAAGCTCAAGGGTTCGTCCGGGGTCATCAAGGTCGGCACCAAGGTGCGCGGCATCCGTCTGGTGGCCGGCGATCACGATATCGACTGCAAGATCCCCGGCATCGGCCAGATCGGCCTCAAGTCGCAATTCGTGAAAAAGGTCACGGACTGAACGCGACCTACCCGCGATTGCGGCGCAGGGCAGATTTGAATTCCGACAGGCGGAAGGCGCCCAGCAGCGTGCCGGCGGCGAAATAGCAGGCCATGCCGGTGAAGACCAGCGCGCCCAGTGCGAACCAGCGCCAGCGCGCGGCATCTAGCGCCGGGCCAAGCGCCACGGTCAGCCCCCAAAGCACCGCGCCCATCACCGCCGAGGCCAGCAGGATCCGCCAGAGCCGCGACCGCAGCCGCGCGTCGAAATGCGCGGCCTCATCCATCTTGCGCGCGCCCAGCCACAATTGCGCGACCATGGTCCAGCCCGAAACCGTGGTGGCCAGCGCCGCCGCGATGAAGCCGATCCAGGGCATCAGCCCGATCGCCAGCCCGGCATTCACCACCATCGACCAGAGCGCAAAGCGGAACGGGCTGCGCGTATCCTCACGCGCGTAGAACAGCGGCTGCAAGACCTTGTGCAGCACAAAGGCCGGCAGGCCCAGCCCATAGGCCGCCAGCGCCAGCGCAGTATTGGCGGTATCGTCCGGGCCAAAGGCGCCGCGCTGGAACAGCACCTGCACCAGCGGCATGGCGATGACAACCAGTGCCACCGCCGCCGGCACCGTCAGCGCCAGCGCGAATTCCGCGCCGCGATTGAGCGCCTCGCGCCCGCCCGCGCTGTCGCCCGCGCGCAGCCGGCGGCTCAGTTCCGGCAGCAGCGCCGTGCCGATGGCAATGCCCACCACGCCCAGCGGCAGCTGATACAGCCGGTCGGCATAGGACAGCCAGGAAATCGCCCCCGTCGTGCCCGAGGCCACCTGCCGCGACACGATCAGGTTGATCTGCACCACCCCGCCCGCCAGCAGGGCAGGGCCTGCGATGATCAGCAGCCGCCGCAGATCGGGTGTCCAGCGCGGCAGGCGCAGCCGGGGGGCAAAGCCCGCGCGGGTTACGGCCCACCATGTCCAGCCCAGTTGCGCGATGCCCGTTACCGGCACGGTCCAGGCCAGCGTCTGCCCCATATCCCAGCCCCGCCAGGCCGCCAGCGCCATGGCGGCGATGAAGACGAGGTTCATCAAGACCGGCACAAAGCCGCTTTCGGCGAATTTGCCATGCGCGTTCAGCACCCCCGACAGGAGCGCAAAGAGCGAGATGAAAAAGATATAGACAAAGGTGATCCGCCCGAATTCCACCGCCAGGTCGAACCGCGCATCGCCGGCAAAGCCCGAGGCCATGGCCCAGACCAGCCAGGGCATCGCCAGCGTGCCGATCACGGTGAAGACCGCCAGCACCGCCCCCAGCCCGGAAAACGCATCCTGTGCGAAATCCGACGCATCCTCGCCCGCCTCAAGCTTCTTGGCATAAAGCGGCACGAAGGCCTGGTTGAACGCGCCCTCGGCAAAAAAGCGGCGGAACATGTTGGGCAGGGAAAAGGCCACGTTGAAGGCATCGGCCACTGGCCCCGCCCCCAGATAAGAGGCCATCATCATGTCGCGGGCAAAGCCCGCCCCGCGCGACAGGAGCGTCCAGCCGCCCAGCGTGACGACGTTGCGGATCAGGGATTTCGTCATCTCGCTTCCATCAGGCCTGTGCGCGCTCGGCCCCTTCGACGATCGCCTGGCGCAGCTTCTTTTCCAGCGCGTCCTGCTTGGATTTGGTGTGCAGCTTCAAGCCGAACATGTCCTTCACATAGAAGCTGTCCACCACCTGCGCGCCATAGGTCGCGATCACGGCGCTGGCGATATAGATGTTGTTGGCCGCCAGCGTGCGCGTCAGGTCATAGAGCAGGCCCGGACGGTCGCGCGTATCGACCTCGACGATCGTATAGATCTCCGACCCTTCATTGTCGAAGGTGACATGGGTGGGAAAGCGGAATTCGCGTTCGCGCTTTTTCACCTTGTCGCGATCGGCCAGCGCCTGACGCGGCTTCACCTCGCCGCGCAGGGTCTTGTCGATCATCTGTTGCAGGCGCGGCAGCTTGGACACCTCATAGGGGTGGCCATCGGCATCCTGCACCCAGAAGACCGCGGTCGCGTAGCCGTCTTTCGACGTATAGGTGCGCGCGTCCACCACATTGGCGCCCACCAGCGCCAGCGCGCCCGCCAGCCGCGAAAAGATGCCGGGGTGATCGGCCAGCGCGAAACAGGCCCGCGTCGCATCGCGCGCCGGATCGGGATCGAGGTCGATGCGGATCTCGTCATCGCGCAGCCCGCGCAGCATGCGGGCAAAGGTGGCCTGGGTCTCGGTCATCAGCCCCTGCCAGTAGGGGGCGTAATGGCGGCCCAGCTCGGTGCGCAGATCCTTGGCATCCCAGCCGGTCAGCGCGGCGCGCAGCGCCTGCTTGGCCTCGTTCTCGCGCCGCTCGCGGTTGACGTTTTCCAGCCCGCCCTCAAGCGCCTCGGCGGTCTGGTTGTGCAACTGGCGGATCAGCTGGGCCTTCCAGTTGTTCCAGGTGCCCGGCCCCACGCCGCGAATGTCGCAGACCGTCAGCGCCGTCAGCAGGTCGAGCCGCTTTTTCGTCTTCACCGCCTTGGCGAAATCGCGCACCGTGCGCGGGTCGCCGATATCGCGCTTTTGCGCCATGTCGGACATCAGCAGGTGATAGCGGATCAGCCATTCGACGGTCTCGCTCTCCTCCTCGGTCAGGCCGAGACGCGGGCAGACCCGGCGCGAGATCTGCGCGCCCAGGATCGAATGATCCTCGGGCCGGCCCTTGCCGATGTCATGCAGCAGCAGCGCCACATAAAGCACCCGGCGGTTCACCCCCTCGGCCAGGATGCCCGAGGTGAGCGGCAGTTCCTCGACCAGTTCGCCCCGCTCGATCTGCGCAAGGGTGGAGACGCATTGGATGATGTGTTCGTCCACCGTGTAATGGTGATAGACGTTGAACTGCATCATCGCCACGATCGGCTCGAATTCCGGGATGAAGGCGCCCAGCACGCCCAGTTCGTTCATCCGGCGCAGCGCGCGTTCGGGATTGCCGTGTTTCAGCATCAGATCAAGGAAGATGCGCTGCGCCTCGGGGTCTTCGCGCATGTCGTCGTCGATCAGGTTCAGGTTCTGCGACACGACCCGCATGACATTGGGATGAATGAGATAGCCGCTGCGCAGCCCTTCCTCGAAGACGCGCAGCAGGTTCAGCTTGTCCGACAGGAACTTGCGCGTATCCGCGATATCCAGCCGCCCCTGCACCAGCTTGAAGCCCGGCGCGACGTTCTTCTTGCGGCGGAACATGCCCATCAGGCTGGCCTCGGGCTTGGCGTGCCGCGCCTCCAGCTGGGTCAGGAAGACCCGCGTCAGCTCGCCCACCCGGGTCGCATGGCGAAAGTAATCCTGCATGAACACCTCGACCGCGCGGCGTCCGCCGCTGTCGTGATAGCCCATGCGCGCCGCCACCTCGACCTGAAGGTCGAAGGTCAGCTGATCCATCGCGCGCTTGCAGATGTAATGCAGATGGCAGCGCACCGCCCACAGGAAATTCTCGGCGCGGTTGAAGGTGGCGAATTCCTCCTGGGTGAACAGCCCGGCCGAGACCAGCCCCGCCGGATCGCTGACACGGTTGAGGTATTTGCCGATCCAGTAGAGCGTCTGAAGGTCGCGCAGCCCGCCCTTGCCTTCTTTCACGTTGGGTTCCAGCACATAGCGCTGGCCGCCCTGGCGCTTGTGGCGGTCGGCGCGTTCCACAAGCTTGGCCTCGATGAACTCGGCCCCCGTGTTGCGAAACAGCTCTGACCAGAGCGCGTCGTCCAGCTCGCGCGCGATGACCGGATCGCCGGCAATGAAGCGGCTTTCCAGCAGGGCGGTGCGGATGGTGATATCCTCGCGCCCCAGGCGCAGGCAGTCGCGGATCGTGCGCGAGGCGTGGCCGACCTTCAGCTTCAGATCCCACAGCATGTAGAGCATGGTCTCGATCACGCTTTCCGCCCAGGGGGTGATCTTCCAGGGCGTCAGGAACAGCAGATCGACATCGGAAAAGGGCGCCATCTCGGCCCGGCCATAGCCCCCCACGGCCAGCACGCTCAGCCGTTCGGCCTCGGTCGGGTTGGGCAGGGGGTGAAAGATCTGGCGTGCCAGATCAAAGGCCAGCGTCACCAGCCCGTCGGTCAGGTGGCTTTGCGCCCGGGTCAGCGCCCGCGCCTCCAGCGGGCGTTCGGCAAAGGCCTCGGCCAGCGCGGCATTGGCCGCCGCCTTGACGCGCGCCATCTCGCGCACCGCGACGGCGCGGCCATTGCGCGCATCGGGCTCGTCCGCGATGGCGCTGGCGATTTCGGCAAAAATGGCGCGGGGGTCGATGATCTCGACCCCCGGCAGCAGCATGTCCTGCGTGGAAATGGCGGCGCGATGCAGCACGTCCGGCCTCCGGCGCTCAGAACCCGGCGCCGCCGAAACTGCGCGGCGCGGGGTCGATGATGCTGATCTGGTTGTTCTGGATCGTGGCAATGGCGAGCCCGCGTTCATTGGTGCCATCGGGGCGCAGCCGGAAGATGCCGTTGACCCCCACAAACCCCGATCCCTGGCTCAGCGCCGCGGCCGAGAAGGGGGCATTGCCGCGCTTCATCAGCGCACCGATCGCCGCGATCCCGTCATAGGCCAGGCCCGAAATCGGGTGCGGCGGCTCGCCATAGGCGGCCTGGTAGCGCGACTGGAACTGACCGTAAAGCGCAGGGTCGGGCAGCGCGAACCAGCCGCCCTGCACGCCCGGAATCGCCAGCGTTGCCGCCGGAATGTCCCAACGGGTCAGGCCGATGAAGGCGGTGGAGGGCGGGCTCAGCCCGTTGTCGCGCAGCATCTGCGTGATGAGCGGCAGCGCCGCATCGGTGGTCGCGGTCAGGAATACGGCCTGTGCATTGCTGTTGCGCGCGGCGGCAGCGATGCCCGGCGCGGCGGCGGCGATGCCGTTCTGCGACAGTTCATAGCTCTGGATGCCGGCGATCTGCCCGCCATTGGCGCTGATCGCCCGCTGGATCGCCGCCCCGCCCAGCTGGCCCGCGATGTTCTGATCCTGCACCACCATCACGCGACCCTTGCCCTGACGCACGGCAAAGCGGCCCAGCCGGTCGGCGGTGTTCTGGAAGGTCGGGCCCAGCACAAAGACATTGCCGCCGGCGACATCGGTATTGTTCGAAAAGGACAGGACATTGACGCCCCGGCCCGCCACCGCCAGCCCGGCCGCATTGGCCTCATGGGCATAGACCGGGCCCAGGATGATGCGCGCGCCCTCATCCACCGCCTTGATCGCCTGCGATTGCGCCTGCGCGGCATTGCCGGCCGTCGGATAGATGCGCAGGTCGATCCGCTGGCTGCCCAGATCGGAAATGGCCAGCCGCGCGGCGTTTTGCAGGCCCCGCGCCAGCAATTCGTCATGCGCCTGCCCCGACCCCGAGGGCACCAGCAGCGCCACCTGCACCTTTTCGCCGGCGCCCAGCTTGGCGCCGCCCCCGCCGCCCGGGCCGGAGGACGGCACGCAGGCCGAAACCGCCATCGCGGCCACAACCGCGACGGCGCGGCCAAATCTGTTACGGGCCAGCGACTTGCGGGCCTTGTCGAAAAGGGCGAACATGCAGGCTTCCTCATTCTGATCGGCGGGCAGACCGGGGAAGGATACGCGGCGCCAACGCCGAAGTAAACGCGACAGCAAGGGGGAATTCCGGCATGAGCGGAACCGGACCGATCATCGGCAAGCTGGAACCGGCGCTGCATCTGGTGGCAACGCCCATCGGCGCGGCGCGCGACATCACCTTGCGCGCGCTGGATATCCTGGCTTCGGCCGATGTGCTGGCGGCAGAGGACACCCGCACCCTGCGGCACCTGATGGAAATCCACGGCATCGCGGTGAATGGCCGGCCGCTGATCGCGTGCCACGACCATAACGAAGGCCAGGTCAGCCCGCGCATCCTCGCTGCCCTGCGCGAGGGCAAGTCGGTCGCCTATGCCTCCGAAGCGGGCACGCCGCTGGTCTCGGATCCCGGGTTTCAGCTCGCCCGTGCCGTGCTCTCCGAGGGGCTGACCCTGCGGGCCGCGCCCGGCCCCTCGGCGGTGCTGGCGGCGCTGACCGTCGCGGGCCTGCCTTCGGACCGATTCCTGTTCGCTGGCTTTCCGCCCGCCTCGGGCGGCGCCCGGCAGAGCTTTCTCGAAGGTATCGCCCGGGTGACGGCGACGGTGATTCTGTATGAAAGCCCCAAACGCATTCACCGATTGTTAGATGAATTGGGGAATCATCTGGAGGAGACGCGGCCCATGGTGCTGTGCCGCGAACTGACCAAACGATTCGAGGAAACCCTGCGCGGGTCTCTGGCCGATCTGCGTGACAGCCTGGCGGGGCGGGAATTGCGCGGCGAACTGGTGGTGCTGATCGACCGCGCGCCCGATCAGGCGGCGGGCGAGGCCGATCTCGACGCGGCGCTGCGGCGCGCGCTGCGGGACCATCGCGTGAAAGAGGCCGCGGCCATGGTGGCCGAGGCATTGAACCTGCCGCGGCGCGACGTCTATCAGCGCGCGCTGCGCCTGTCGGAGGAGTGACACGATGCGCCAGATCCGGGGAAGAACCGCCTGGGCCGCCGGCCTCGCGGCCGAGGGGACGGTGGAGCGGCATTACCAACGGGGCGGCTGCACCATCGCCGCGCGGCGCTGGCGTGGCCATGGCGGCGAGATTGATCTTGTCGCCCGTGACAAGGACGAGATCGTGTTCATCGAAGTGAAGAAAAGCAGCACCCATGCCGCCGCTGCCGCCCGGCTGGGGCCGCGACAGGTAGCACGCCTGTTTGCCGCCGCCTCGGAATATCTGGCGGGTGAACCCTTGGGGCAGCTGACGCCGGTGCGCTTTGACGTGGCGCTGGTGGACGGCATCGGCGCGGTGGAGATTCTGGAAAACGCGCTGGCCGCCTGATTGCATCGGCCCGCCCGGTCGGGCAGGAAGGGGCAACAGCAGGAGGATTTCCCATGCGCCTGAAGGTTGCCTTGCAGATGGACCCGATCGGGTCGGTCAATATTCATGCCGACAGCACGTTTCGCATCGCGTTTGAGGCGCAGGAGCGCGGGCATGACCTGTTTTACTACACGCCCGACCGGCTTGCCTTTGTCGAGGGGCGGGTGATCGCGCGCGGATGGCCGGTGGAGCTGCGGCGCGAAGAGGGCAATCACGTCAGTTTCGGCGCGGAGACCGAGGTCGATCTGGCAGATTTCGACGTGGTGTGGCTGCGGCAGGATCCGCCCTTTGACATGGGCTATATCACCACGACCCATCTGCTGGAGATGATCCATCCCAAGACGTTGGTGGTGAATGACCCGTTCTGGGTGCGCAACAGCCCCGAAAAGCTGCTGGTGCTGCGCTTTGCGCAACTGACCCCGCCCACGGCGATCGCGCGCGATCTTCAGACCATCCGCGATTTCAAGGCGCGCCATGGCGATATCATTCTCAAGCCGCTTTACGGCAATGGCGGGGCCGGGGTGTTCCGGCTGGACGAGAATGACCGCAACCTGTCGTCGCTGTACGAACTCTTCACCTCGATGAGCCGCGAGCCGATGATCGTGCAGAAGTTCCTGCCGGCGGTCGCCAAGGGTGACAAGAGGGTGATTCTGGTGGATGGCGAGCCGGTGGGCGCGATCAACCGGGTGCCGCAGGCCGGCGAAACCCGGTCGAACATGCACGTCGGCGGCCGTCCCGAACAGATCGGGCTCAGCCCGCGCGATCTGGAGATTTGCCGCACCATCGGCCCGGTCCTGCGCGAAAAGGGCCAGGTTTTCGTCGGCATCGACGTGATCGGCGACTGGCTGACCGAAATCAACGTGACCTCGCCCACCGGCATTCAGGAACTGGAGCGGTTCGACGGCATCAACACCGCCGCCCGCATCTGGGAGGTCATCGAGGCAAAGCGCGCTCGTTGAGGGCGATGCGATAGGCGACGGCCTCGGCGATATGGGGGCCACGCACCTCGGTCGATGCGTCGAGGTCGGCAATGGTGCGCGCCACCCGCAACACCCGGTGATAGGCGCGGGCAGACAGCCCGAATCGTTCCGCCACGCGGGTCAGCAGGCCGCGCCCCTCGGCATCCGGGGTGGCAATCTCGTCCAGGATGCGGCCCTCGGCATCGGCATTGACAGTGAGACCGGGCTTGCCGGCAAAGCGGCGTTCCTGCACCCGCCGCGCCGCGGCCACCCGAGCCGCGACCTGGGCCGAACTGTCGCCCGATGGTGGCAGGTCGAGATCGGTAAAAGCCACCGGCGGCACATCGACGCGCAGGTCGAAGCGATCCATCAGCGGCCCCGAAATGCGCCCGAGGTAATCTTCGCCGCAATTGGGCACGCGGGCGCAGGCCCGGGCAGGATCGGTCATGTAGCCGCATTTGCAGGGGTTGGCGGCCGCGATCAGCAGGAACCGGCTGGGATAGCGCACATGCGCATTGGCCCGGGCCACCACCACATCGCCGGTTTCGATCGGCTGGCGCAGGGTCTCCAGCACGGCGCGGGGAAATTCGGGCAATTCATCCAGAAACAGCACGCCGTGATGGGCAAGGCTGATCTCGCCCGGCTTCGCGCCCTTGCCGCCGCCCACAATCGCCGCCATCGAGGCAGTGTGATGCGGTTCGCGGAACGGGCGTTCGCGGGAAATGCCGCCCTCGCTCAGCAGCCCGGCAAGCGAATGGATCATCGAGGTTTCCAGCGCCTCGGCCGCAGTGAGGGGCGGCAGGATACCGGGCAGACGCGCGGCCAGCATGGATTTGCCCGAACCGGGCGTGCCCACCATCAGCAGGTGGTGGCGCCCGGCAGCCGCGATTTCCAGCGCGCGCTTGGCGCGTTCCTGCCCCTTGACCTCGCGCAGGTCGCGCGCGTGGTTGGGGCGCGGCACCTCTCCGGCCTCGGCGGGCGTCAGCGGTGCCTGGCCGGTGAAATGCCGGATCACCTGATCGAGCGATCCGGCCGCCAGAACCTGCGTCGCGCCGACCCAGGCGGCCTCGGGGCCGCAGGCGCGGGGGCAGAGCAGCGCGCGGTCGGCCTCGGCCGCGGTCATGGCGGCGGGCAGGGCGCCGATCACCGGAATGAGCCGCCCGTCCAGCGACAATTCGCCCAGCGAGACCACGGTTTCCACCACATCCCCGGGCAGGATATCGAGCGCGGCAAGCAGGCAAAGCGCAATGGGCAGGTCGAAATGCGAGCCTTCCTTGGGCAGGTCGGCGGGCGAGAGGTTGACGGTGATGCGCTTGGACGGCAGCGCGATCGACATCGCGGCAAGGGCCGCGCGCACGCGCTCCTTCGCCTCGGACACCGCCTTGTCGGGCAGGCCGACGACCGAAAAACCGGGCAGGCCCGCCGAAAGGGCGCATTGCACCTCGACCAGCCGCGCCTCGACCCCTTCAAATGCCACCGTGAATGTGCGCGCAACCATGCCTTGCCCCGTTCATCTGTGTTAACGGGGTAAGGCGGAATGGTTTACGACTGGTAAATGGCCATGAATTTCGGCCAGGCCTCGGGGTCGGCCACCGTCTTGTCACGGCAAAAGGCGTTGCAGAAGCCAAAGCGCCGGCCGTCCAGTTCCAGCACATGCGAGACGGGCTTGCCAGAATAGGGGCAGGCGGCGTTTTCGCTTTCGCTGCCCTCGACGGGCCGGGCCGCAAGCGGCGCGGGGCCGGGCCAGGCACGGGTCGGGTAGTCGCGGCGGTAGAATTCCTGATCGGCACCATCGACCAGACCCATCGCGCGCCAGCGCCGCAGGGACGGATGCGCCAGATGCGCCGCGACATAGGCCGCGGCCTCGGCGCCGACCGGCAGATTATAGGTGGCGATCCGGGTCGCGACCGGGGCAAAGAACGCATCCGCCACCGAATAGGCGCCGCAAAGCCAGGGGCCCGTCGCGCCCGTGGCCTGCCGCGCCCAGGACCACAGCGTCGCAAGCCGGTCCAGATCGGCCAGCACCTCGGGCGGGGGGGCGCAGTCGGTATAGCTGGTGCGCAGGTTCATCGGGCAATGGCTGCGCAGCGCGGTAAAGCCTGCATGCATCTCGCAGGCCAGCATCCGCGCCACGGCACGCGCGCCCGGATCGGCGGGCCAGAGCCCGGCCTCGGGGTGGCGCGTGGCCAGTTCCTCGGCAATGGCAAGGCTTTCGCCGATTGCCACCCCTTCGGGCAGCATCAGCGCGGGCACGGTGCGGGCGGGGGCGAAGTCGCGCAGCAGCGCCGGCAGTTCGTCGGTATAAAGCCGGGCCTTGCGCAGGCTGACCGGCAGGCCGAAGGCATCGAACAGAAGCCAGCCGCGCAGCGACCAGCTGGAATAGGCGCGGTCGCCAATGGCAAGGGTATAGGTCATCGCATTCTCCTGTCTTTGGGGCAGGATAGGGGCTGCGAACCCAAAGGCAAACGCCGCTTCGTGCGGTGATCCATCACGGAATGTGATTGATCCAGGGCGCTTCCTGGCCATGCAGGCAAGTCACCGACAAAGGCTCGATCCGCTGCGCAAGTGCCTGATCGGCGGTCTGGCCCAGCGTCTGTTGCAGTCGGGTCAGGATCACGCCGAAATGCGCGACCACGATCAGATCGGGCAGACCAAGCGCCGTCAGCCGCGCCACGGCGCGATCCACCCGGGCCGCGGCGCGGTTCCAGCTTTCGCCCTCGGGCGGGGCGACATCGCCAGGACATTCCCAATAGGCGCGCGACAGATCGGGATCCCGCGCGGCGACCGCATCGAAGGTCAGCCCTTCCCAGGCGCCGAAATGAAACTCGCGCAGGTCAGGGTCGGCGGGCAGGCGCGGGCGGGGGCCGGCCAATGCCTCGGCCGTCTGACGCGCGCGCAACAGGTCTGATGACAGGATCGGCGCCTCGGGCAGGAAGGCGCGCAGCCGCGCCAACGCCCCGGTATCGGACAGATCGGCCGGCACATCGCGCCAGCCGCAAAAGGCGCGCTCATGGGTCGGGCCGTGACGCACCCACCAGAAACGGGTCATGGCATCTGCCCCTTCAGCACCAGCGGCAGGCCGGCGATCACCGCCACCACCAGCCCCGCCTGGCCTGCGAGTTGCTGATTGAGCCGCCCCTGCGCATCGCGAAAGCGCCGCGCCAGCGCGTTTTCCGGCACGATGGACCAGCCGAGTTCGTTGCTGACCACCACGACCGGCGCGGGGCAGGCGGCCAGCGCGGCCAGCAGGGCGGTGGTCTCGGCCGCCAGATCGGCCTCGGCCAGCAGGCGGTTGGTCAGCCAGAGCGTCGCGCAATCGAGCAGCACCACCGAATCGGCGCCGGCCATGGCCAGCGCGGCGGGCAGGTCATGCGGCGCCTCGATCGTCTGCCAGTCGGGGCCGCGATCGGTGCGGTGTTGTCCGATCCGGGCGCGCATCTCGTCATCCCAGGCTTCGGCGGTCGCGATGTAGAGACGGGGGCGGCGGCTGGCGGTCACCAGCCCTTCGGCCAGCCGCGACTTGCCCGACCGGGCGCCCCCCAGAACCAGCGACAGCGGCGGCAGGACGGCGGCGGGCGATGCGGTCATGGGCGGCCTTTCCGACAGGGGGGCAGGGGCGGTATAGCGGGCGACGCCCGCCCCGCCAAGCGCGGAGGTTGAGTTTCCGCCCGCCCGCGCCTACAGCTTGGTCAAAGGCTTGGCGAAGGGGCGGAGAGGGTCGATGCTGACGGGCAAGCGCATTCTACTGGTGATCGGCGGCGGCATCGCGGCCTACAAGGTGCTGGAACTGATCCGCCGCCTGCGCGACCGCGGCGCGGCGGTGACGCCGGTGCTGACCCGGGCAGGGGCGGAATTCGTCACCCCGCTTTCGGTCGCCGCGCTGGCGGGCGAAAAGGTGCATGACCAGTTGTTCGACCTGACGACCGAGGCCGAGATGGGCCATATCCAGCTGTCGCGCAGCGCCGATCTGATCGTGGTGGCGCCGGCCACCGCCGATCTGATGGCCAAGGCCGCGCAGGGCCGGGCCGAGGATCTGGCCTCGACCCTGCTGCTGGCGACCGACACGCCGGTCATGATGGTGCCGGCGATGAATGTGCGGATGTGGCAGCACCCCGCGACGCAGCGCAATCTGGCGGTGTTGCGTGGCGACGAAGTGCGCCTTGTCGGCCCCGATGACGGTGCCATGGCCTGTGGCGAGTTCGGCCCCGGCCGGATGGCCGAGCCTGCGGCGATTCTGGCCGCTATCGAGGCCGCCTTTACCGCCGGGCCGCTGGCCGGGCGGCATGTGCTGGTGACCTCTGGCCCCACGCATGAACCGATCGACCCGGTGCGCTATATCGCCAACCGCTCCTCGGGGGCGCAGGGCACCGCGCTGGCGGCGGCGCTGCGCGATCTGGGGGCGAAGGTCACCTTCGTCACCGGCCCGGCCAGCGTGCCGCCCCCCGCCGGGGTCGATGTGGTGCGGGTGGAAACCGCGCGCGACATGCTGGCGGCGGTGCAGGCCGCCTTGCCGGCCGATGCGGCGGTGTTCGCGGCCGCCGTGGCCGATTGGCGCGTCGCCAATGCCGCCGGCCAGAAGATGAAGAAAGACGGATCGGGCCGCGCCCCCGCGCTGGAATTCGCCGAAAACCCCGACATCCTCGCGACGGTGTCGCGCATGGGGGCGGGGCGGCCGGGCCTTGTCGTGGGCTTTGCCGCCGAGACGGAGACCGTGGTCGCCCATGCCACCGCCAAGCGGGCGCGCAAGGGTTGTGACTGGATCGTGGCCAATGATGTCAGCCCCGAAACCGGCATCATGGGCGGGGCGGAAAACGCAGTCGTGCTGATCTCCGATCAGGGCGCCGAGACCTGGCCGCGCCTCGCCAAGGACGAGGTCGCGCGCCGTCTGGCCGCGCGGATCGCCGCGGCGCTGGGCACGGCCTAGCCCTCGGGGCAGCCGGTCACCTCGACCGCGCGGCCCTCGCTCAGCACGGTCAGGCGCAGGGTTTCGGGGCGCAGATCGAAGGGCTGGCCCTTGGGCGGCACCAGATCGGCGGTGGCGGTCAGCCGGTCGCCCTCGCGCGCGATGATCGCATCGGAGACCCAGACCCGGTGTTCGGGTTCCATCACCACGGTTTCGGCGCCCTGTCCGGGCGGAAGCTCCATGCGGGCGGTGACGCGCAACCCGTCGGAAATCGGCGCCACCTCGCAGCGCAGGGCGCGCAGGCCCGCGGCCTCGGCGGTCAGGGGCTGATCGGCCAGCGCGGCGCGGATCAGCGGGTCGGGCGCGCCGGGCATCGGCAGATCCGCCTCCAGCCGCAGTTCCGCCGGCATGCAGACATCGTTGCAGACCCCAAGCGCCACAAGCGCGTGCAGATCCACCGCGCGCGAAAGATCGGCGGGGGTGACCTCGACCGGGATCACCACATCCTCGGTATAGCCGATGGTCTGCATCCCCTGAAAATCGAACAATCTGGGCTGCGGCCAATGCAGTTTCACCGCAGCGACATTGGACGAACCCGACCAATCGAAGTCGGGCGGCAGGCCGGCATCGCCGGGGCTGCGCCAATAGGTCTTCCAATGCGGGGCCAGTTGCAGATGCAGCGCGGCGATCTGGCGCCCGTCGGCTTCGCGCCAGCCGGGGCGCAGTTCGGCGCGCAGCACGTCTTCCTGCCGCAGACCCTGCGCCTGAAGCGCGGGGGCGGCCGACATGAGCGGCAAGAGGCAAAGGGCGGTCATTCTCAGCATGACTTGAAAATAGGCAGCCGCGTGCCAAGGGGAAATCACTTTCCGGCGAGAGCGCGCCATTGCCCGCCCCCTGTGGCGCGACGGCCCCTTGAGACTGGGCGCCGCGCAAGCCATATCTGGAACAGGAGGCGACGCATGGACCTGAGCGGCTCGATTCTCATCGCGATGCCCGGCATGGGCGACCCGCGCTTTGAACGCAGCGTGATCCTGATCTGCGCCCATGGGCCGGACGGGGCGATGGGGCTGATCCTGAACAAGCCTTCGCGCGACCTGTCCTTCGCGGGGCTGCTCGATCATCTGGAGATCGCGACCGACAAGGCGGGGCGCGATATCCGGGTGCAGTTCGGCGGCCCGGTGGAACGTGGCCGGGGCTTTGTGCTGCATTCGGCGGATTACCGGGCGGCGGCGGGCACCATGGCGGTGACCGACGATCTGGCCATGACTGCGACCCGCGACATCCTGGAGGAACTGGCCCGCGGCGGCGGCCCGCGCGAGGCGCTGCTTGCCATGGGCTATTCCGGTTGGGGGCCGGGCCAGTTGGAGGGTGAGATCGCGCGCAATGACTGGTTGACCGCGACCCCGCCCGAAGGGCTGATCTTTGGCCGCGATGATGGCGGCAAATGGTCGGCCGCGCTGCGGGCAATGGGGATCGACCCGCTCTTGCTGTCGTCGGCGGCAGGTCACGCCTGACGGGTCATAGCCAGCGGTCGCGCCCGGTGCCGGTGGCGTCGGCGACATGGGCAAAGCCCTCGCGCGCGGCAATCGCCTCCAGCCCCCGCGCCAGGCGTGCGGCCAGCGAGATCCCCTCATAGACCATCGCGGTATAGACCTGCACCGCCGTTGCGCCGGCGCGGATCTTTTCCCAGGCCTGTTCGGGGGTGGAAATGCCACCCACCCCGATCAGCGGCAGCCGGCCTTCGGTCAGCCGCGACAGTTGCGCCAGAACGCGGGTGGATTTTTCGAACAACGGCGCGCCTGAAAGCCCGCCCGCCTGCGCGCGATGTTCAGATTTCAGACCTTCGCGCGACAGCGTGGTATTGGTGGCGATGATGCCGTCAATCCCCGAGGACAGGCCGACCTCGGCCACATCCGCGATTTCCTCGGGGGAAAGGTCGGGCGCGATCTTGAGAAAGACCGGCACCGGACGTTCCAAGCCGGCGCGCACCTCCATCACGCCGGCCAGCAGGGCCGACAGCGCGGCGCGGCCCTGAAGCTCGCGCAGCTTTTCGGTATTGGGCGAGCTGACATTGACGGTGGCAAAGTCGATATGCGGCCCGCAGGTCGCCAGCACCTCGGCGAAATCGGCGGCGCGGTCGGCGCTGTCCTTGTTGGCGCCCAGATTGAGGCCCACCGGCACCGCCCCGCGCGGGCGCAGCGCCAGCCGCGCCGAAATCGGGCAGGCCCCGTCATTGTTGAAGCCAAAGCGGTTGATCACGGCGCGGTCGTCGGTCAGGCGGAACAGGCGCGGCTGCGGGTTGCCCGGCTGCGGGCGCGGCGTGGCGGCCCCCACCTCCAGAAAGCCGAAGCCCGACCGCATCAGCGGCGCCAGCGCGACCGCGTTCTTGTCATAGCCCGCCGCCAGCCCGACCGGGTTGGGCAGCACCATCCCCGCCAGCCGCGTTTCCAGCCGGGCCGAGGTGACCGGCCCCGGCAGCGGCACCAGCCCCGCGCGCAGCGCGGTCAGCGACAGGCCATGCGCGCGTTCGGGGTCGCAGCGATGCAGGGCCCAGAGCCCGATTTTTTCAGGCAGGCTCAAATGACACCTTCCGGGAAGATATGGCCGGAGATCCCCAGCGGCAGCGACTTGTCCCACACCACATCCTCCAGCCGCAGCGGACGATAGAGATGCGGAAACAGCGCCCCCCCGCGCGAGGGTTCCCATTTCAGATCCGCGCCAAGCGCGCCGGAACGCACGGCCACCAGCACCAGATCGCTTTGATCGGCGAACCATTTGGCGGCGGTTTCCGCCACCTGCGCGGCGGTCGAGAAATGGATGAACCCGTCGGCCAGATCGACAGGCGCCCCCCGCGTCTGCCCGGCAGCACGGAACGCATCCCATTCGGGGCGGCGGAGGATCTTGTAGATCAGCATGTGGCGGTATTGCCGCACTCAAGCCCGAAGGTCAATCCTTCGGCGCGCGCGGCGGAAAAATGCCGATGGTCACGGCGTCGTTACGTCAGTCTTGCAGCTTGCGCCCATCAACCTTTGACAGCCCCCCGCTTCGGTCACAGTCTGGACCGATCAACCAACAAGGGAGTTTCCGATGACCGCGCGTTTGCTTCTGACCGCCGCGACCCTGGCCCTCGGGGCCGGCATGGCCCATGCCGATTATTCGCTGACCCTGCTGCATACCAACGATTTCCATGACCGCTATGAGCCGATCAGCAAATACGATTCCACCTGTCCGGCCGAGGATAATACTGCCGGCGAATGCTTTGGCGGATCGGCCCGCCTGGTGACGGCGCTGGCCGAGGCGCGGGCGCGGTCGAACAACACGATCCTGGTCGATGGCGGCGACCAGTTTCAGGGCACGCTGTTCTATACCTATTACAAGGGCAAGATGACGGCCGAGTTCATGAACAAGCTTGGCTATGACGCGATGACGGTGGGCAACCACGAATTCGATGACGGCCCCGAGGTGCTGAAGGGCTTTGTGGAGGCCGTGGGCTTTCCGGTGCTGATGTCGAATGCCGATATCTCGATGGAACCGCTGCTCAAGGACAAGATCCTGAAATCCACCGTGATCGAACGCGGCGGCGAAAAGCTGGGCCTGATCGGCCTCACCCCGCAGGATACCGACGAACTGGCCAGCCCCGGCAAGAACGTGATCTTTACCGATCCGGTGCAGGCGGTGCAGGGCGAGGTGGACAAGCTGACCGCCGAGGGCGTGAACAAGATCATCGTGCTGAGCCATTCGGGCTATCTGGTCGATCAGGCGGTGGCCGCCGGCACGACCGGGGTCGATGTCATCGTGGGCGGGCATGACAATACCTATCTGTCCAATGTCAGCGAAGACGCCGCCGGGCCCTATCCGACCATGGTGAACAATACCGCCATCGTGCAGGCCTATGCCTATGGCAAGTTCCTGGGCGAGCTGAACCTGACCTTCAACGACGCGGGCGAGATCACCGAGGCCAAGGGCGAGCCGCTGATCATGGATGCGAAGGTCGCCGAGGACGCGCCGACCGTGGCGCGCATCGCCGAACTGGGCAAGCCGCTGGAGGAGATCCGCAACAAGGTCGTCGCCGAAAGCGCCGAGGCGATCGAGGGCAATCGCGACATCTGCCGCCAGGTGGAATGTTCCATGGGCAATCTGGTGGCCGACGCGATGCTGGACCGGGTAAAGGATCAGGGCGTGACCATCGCGCTGGCCAATTCCGGCGGGCTGCGCGCCTCGATCGACGCAGGTCCGGTGACCATGGGCGAGGTGCTGACGGTGCTGCCCTTCCAGAACACGCTTTCGACCTTCAAGGTGCCGGGCGCGGTGCTGAAGGACGCGCTGGAAAACGGCGCCTCGCAATATGAGGAAAAGGCCGGGCGGTTCCTTCAGGTGGCGGGGATGAAATACACCGTCGATCCGGCGCAACCCGCCGGCAGCCGCGTCAGCGATGTGATGGTGGCCGAAGGGGACGGCTTTGCCGCATTGGACCCGGCGAAGGACTATCTTGTCGTGTCGAACAACTATGTCCGCGGCGGTGGCGACGGGTTCAAGATGTTCACCACCGCGGCCGATGCCTATGATTTCGGCCCCGATCTGGCGGATGTGACGGCCGAATTCCTGGCCAAGGGCGGGGCCTACAAGCCCTATACCGATGGCCGCGTCACGGTGAAGTGACACAGGCACCACCCCGGCCCCGCTGCGGGGCGGTCAGCGCCGGAGGGGTTTTGCACCCCTCCGGACCTCCCCGCAGGATATTTTTGAACAGATGAAGGGGGGCGTCAGTCCTGTTTCTTGGCTTCGGACGCGGCCTTCATCCGCGCGAGCAGCGCGGCCTTGTCGTCTTTCGATCCGAAGGGGTTTTTCTTGCCGCCCTTCTGATTGTGTTCCTGATGCCGCGTGGGGGCCTTCTTGCCGCCCGCGCTGCTGCCTGACTTGCTGTAATCCATGTTCATTCCCTGACCAGTCGCGCCTTGCCGTAAAGCGTATCCATCGCGACCTCAACCACCTGCATCCTGTCGCCGGCGGGGGCATAGGTCAATGTGAAGGGAAAGCGGGTCTTTTCGGCCATGTCATCGGGTGAAAAGCCGGCGACGCGGCGGTATTCACCGGCGCAGACCACCTTGTCGCCCTGGGCCGTCGGTGCGCCAAGGGTGAGTTTCGAGGCGCGGCGCCCGTCGAACATGTTGAGATTGACCTTGCATTCCTGCCCGGGCGCCACGTCGCGCAGCGTGGCGAACATCGCGGTCAGCGGATCGACCGTGCCCTTCTGGCTGGCCGGATCGATATCCCAGGGTTTTGCCTTGCGTTCGCTGCTGTCCTGCACCGTGGGCACGCCCTTGGACCAGGTCATCGAGGAGCGCGACTGCCGCTTGCCGGTATTCGCGTCCTCGCTGTAGCGCGCGGCGAGATAGCTGCCCTTGGCGGTCAGGCTGCCGCTGGCCGCGGCATCGTAGCGCACCTTTTTCAGGAGCGCCGCAAGGCCCGAGGTCTTCAGCGTGCCCTCAACGCTGTAGCTGCCGCCGGGTTCGCCCGTGCCGGACCAGCTGAGGCTGCCGGCCTTGATGCCCTTCAGCACGAAATCGAACCGCGCCTGTTCGGCGAAAGCGGTGCCTGCCAGGCCGCCCGCCATCACCGCCGCAACTGCCAGAATTCTGAAACGCATCTGTCACTCCGTTCACCGTGGCGACCCCGGGCCGCCTCTGGACACTGGAATATAGCGCCCCGGTCGGGCATTACAGCCCGCAAGGGGCGAAATAGGCCCCATTCTGCCGAAGCCGTGACCCAGACCGCCCAGAACCGCCGGAGTTGCCTGATGGATGTTTCACCCCTTGCACAATCCGTGATCGCCGGAGACCGCCGTGCGCTGGCCCGCGCCATCACCCTGGTCGAAAGCGCGCGCGAGGATCATCGCGATCAGGCCCGCGCCCTGGTGGCCGAGGTGGCGCAGGCCGGGCGGCAGGCGCTGCGCATCGGGTTGTCGGGCACGCCGGGGGTGGGGAAATCGACCTTCATCGAGGCGTTTGGCTGTTTCCTGACCGCGCAGGGGTTGCGGGTCGCGGTGCTGGCGGTCGATCCGTCCTCGGCGCGGTCGGGCGGGTCTATCCTGGGGGACAAGACCCGGATGGAGCGGCTGAGCCGCGATCCGATGGCCTTCATCCGGCCCTCGCCCAGCCAGACCCATCTGGGCGGCGTCGCGCGCCGCACGCGCGAGGCCGTGGCGCTATGCGAGGCGGCGGGCTTTGACGTGGTGCTGATCGAGACGGTGGGCGTGGGCCAGTCGGAAACCATGGTGGCCGAGATGTGCGACCTGTTCCTGCTGTTGCTGGCCCCGGCGGGGGGCGACGAATTGCAGGGGGTCAAGCGCGGCATCATGGAGATGGCCGACCTCATTCTGGTGAACAAGGCGGATGGCGATCTGAAACCGGCCGCGTTGCGCACCCAGGCCGATTATGCCGGCGCCCTGCGGCTGTTGCGGCGCCGACCGCAAGACCCCGACGGCTTTCCCAAGGCCCTGGCGGTTTCCGCGCTGGAGGAGAACGGGCTGGCACAGGCCTGGGACGAGATGCGCGCCCTTGTCGAATGGCGCCGGGCCGAGGGGCATTGGGCGCGGCGGCGCACCGAACAGGCGCGCCACTGGTTCGAGGAGGAGGTGCGCCAGAGCCTGCTGGCCCGCCTGACCCGCGAACCCCTGCGCGGGCTGATGGCGCATCTGGGCGCCGAGGTGGGGCAGGGCGCCCGCACCCCAGACGAGGCCGCGGCGGAATTGCTGGCGCATCTGGGCCGCTAGGCGCAAGCGGCGCCCGAAATTCGGCGTCGGGGCGGCCGCGAATCGGCTAGGCTGGCCGCATGGAAAACGATCTCTGGTCCCGGACCCTGCCCGATGATGACGGGCTTTACGCAGCATTGCTGTCGCGCGAGGCCGCCTATGACGGGCGGGTCTTTGTGGCTGTCCGCTCTACCCGCATCTTCTGCCGGCTTTCCTGCCCGGCGCCCAAACCCCTGCGGCGCAATTGCCGGTTTCACGCCACGGTAGCGGCCTGTCTGGCCGAGGGTTGCCGCCCCTGCCGGCGCTGCAATCCGCTTGGCGAGGTGGCGCCGGCCCATGCCGCCTTGCTGGAGGCGCTGCGCGACGATCCGGGGCGGCGCTGGAGCGAGGCCGATCTGGTGGCGCGCGGGCACGACCCCTCGACCCTGCGGCGTGCCTTCCGGCGGCAATTCGGCGCGACCTTTCTGGAACTGGCGCGGCAGGCCCGGCTGGCGCAGGGGGCGCGCCATCTGGAGCAGGGCGGCGCGGTGATCGCGGCGCAGCTGGAGGCGGGGTTTGACAGCGGGTCGGGCTTTCGTGCGGCGTTTCAGCGGCTGACCGGCCACCCGCCCGCCGCATTGGGCGGGCCGGCCAGCCTGCGCACCGCCTTTCTGACCACGCCGCTGGGCGACATGATCACGGTCTGCGACGACCGCGCGGTGTTCCTGCTGGAATTCGCGGGCCGCAAGGCGCTGCCGCGCGAGATGCGGGCGCTGTCGCGGGCGGCAAAGGGGCGGATCGGGCTGGGGCGCACCGCCATGACCGATCGGCTGGAGACCGCGCTTGCGCGCTATTTCGCGGGCGAGTGCGCCGATTTTGCGCTGCCGCTTGCGCCGCTGGGCACGCCGTTTCAGAAAGAGGTCTGGGCGGCGTTGCGCCGCCTGCCGGTGGGGGCGACGACGACCTATGGCCGGCTGGCCGCCGGGCTGGGCCGCCCCGAGGCGGTGCGCGCGGTGGCCGCGGCCAACGGGGCCAATCCGCTGGCGATTCTGGTGCCCTGCCACCGGGTGATCGGGGCTGACGGGGCGTTGACCGGTTATGGCGGCGGGCTGTGGCGCAAGGACAGTCTGATCGCGCTGGAACGGCGCATCGCGGCGGCGGGCGCGGGCGGTGGTGAATCGCTTGACGGCGCATCCGTTTCCGCCTAAATGGCCCCGATGGAATTCGGAACCAGCCTTCGGGCGGGGTCCATGGCTGTTACTCCGGGCTGCCGCCGCAGGGCAAGGGTCCGAAAGACAAGGAATACAACATGTCGCGCGTCTGCGAACTCAGCGGTAAAGGCCCGATGGTTGGCAACAACATCAGCCACGCCAACAACAAGACCAAACGGCGCTTCCTGCCGAACCTGAACGAAGTCACCCTGATGTCCGACGTTCTGGGCCAGTCGTTCAAGCTGCGCATCTCGGCCGCCGCGCTGCGCACCGTCGATCACCGTGGCGGGCTGGATGCCTTCCTCGCCAAGGCCAAGGACGACGAGCTGTCGGACAAGGCGCTGAAGATCAAGAAAGAAATCGCCAAGGCCCAGGCTGCCGCCTGATCCTTGCCGGTCTTTCGTGACTGCTGCGAACCCCGCCTCGGCGGGGTTTTTGCATCTGCCGCGACGCGATGGCGCGTTGCAGCCCGCCGCCCGCCTGATAGAAGCGGGGCATGACCCGCAAGACATTCCGCGCCGTCCTGCTTACGCTGATCCTGGTGATCGGCAGTTTTGGCATGGCGGTGGCGCGGGCGCAGCCGGTTGCGGTCAGCACGCTGGTCATCTGTTCGGGCTATGGCGTGACCACGGTCGCCCTGGATGCCGAGGGCAATCCGGTGCCGATGGTGCATCTGTGCCCCGATTGCGTGATGGCGGGCGTGGCGATTCTGCCCGATCTGGTGTTACCAGCCCGGCCCGAGGCGCGGGCGGAGCGGCTGTCGCGGCCGGTCCCCGCCTTGCCTGCCGGCCATGCCCCGCCACAACCCCGGGCGCGGGGGCCGCCGATCCTGATCTGATTCCGTTCCGAAACAGACAGATCAAGGATATGAAAATGCTGAAGAAAACCCTTATGGCCACGGCTGTGGCCCTGTTCGCGCTGCCGGCCCTGGCCGATGGTATTGTCATCGCTGATGCCTATGCGCGGGCCTCGTCCATGATGGCGAAATCCGGTGCTGCCTTCATGGTGATCGAGAATCAGAGCGATGCCGATGACCGGCTGATCTCGGCCGCCTCGGATGTCGCCGCCAAGGTGGAATTGCACACCCACAAGCAGGATGCCAATGGTGTCATGCAGATGGTGGAGGTGCCCGAGGGCTTTGCGATTCCCGCCCGTTCCAGCCATGCGCTTGCCCGGGGCGGCGATCATGTGATGCTGCTGGGCCTGAACCGCGCGCTGGTGCAGGATGAAAAGGTGATGCTGACGCTGACCTTTGAAAAGGCCGGTGTGATGCAGGTCGAAGTGCCGGTCGATCTGGTCCGCCAGGACGGGATGATGGGCGGCATGCAGGGCGAGGGCATGGGCCACAAGCACGGCGCCTCCAACTGAGTGCTGGGCGCGGCGGCGGGCTCAGCCCGGGCCGTCGCGCCATTCCGCCACCCATTCGGGCACCAGCCGCGTGGCCGGCCCGATGCGCAGCGCATGAAAATCCGAGGCCACGGCGCTGGCCTCGGCATTCAGTTCCAGACACTCCGCCCCGGCCCGCGCGGCATCCTGCGCAAAGGCCGCCGCCGGATAGACCGTGCCCGATGTGCCGATGGCCACGAACAGATCGGCGGCGCGCAATGCCTGCCAGATCCGCTCCATCTGATAGGGATATTCGCCGAACCAGACGATGTCGGGCCGGGTCCGGGGCGCGGCACAGGCGGGGCAGGGATCATCGGCCGCCATCACCGCCGACGCCGGCCAGCGATGCCCGCAGCCGGCGCAAAGCGCGCCCTCCAATACCCCGTGCATATGCAGCACATTGCGCGACCCCGCACGTTCATGCAGGTCATCCACATTCTGTGTCACGATCAGGAAGTCGCCCGACCATCGCCGCTCCAGTGCTGCCAGCGCCAGATGGGCGGCATTGGGCGCCGCCGCCCGGGCATTGGCGCGGCGGGCATTGTAAAAGGCATGCACCCGCGCCGGATCTTCGGCAAAGCCTTCGGGCGTGGCCACCTTGGACAGGTCGTGCCGCGTCCAGAGCCCGTCCCGGTCGCGAAAGGTGCCAAGCCCGCTTTCGGCGCTGATCCCGGCGCCGGTCAGGATGACCAGCCTTCCGACAGGGCTTTTCATATTGCGACCTCCGTGGCAGACCAAGACCCATGAAACAGGCTATTCTCTTTGTCTGCCTTGGCAATATCTGCCGATCGCCCACGGCCGAGGTCGTGTTCCGCCAGCGCGCCACCGCTGCCGGGCTGGCCGTCACCGCCGACAGCGCGGGCACCGATGCCTGGCATGCGGGCGAGGCGCCGCACCCGCCGATGCGCGCCGCCGCCCTGGCGCGGGGCTATGATCTCGGCGGGCTGCGCTCGCGCCGGTTGACCGTCGCGGATTTCGCGCGCTTTGACCGGGTGCTGGTGATGGATCGCCGCAATCTGGTCGATGCGACCGCGCTCTGGCGCCAGGCCGGGCAGGGGCCGCGGCCAGAGATGTTTCTGGATCACGCGCCGGGCTGCGGCCATGCCGAAATGCCCGACCCCTGGTATAGCGGCACCTATGACCTCACGGTCGATCTGTGCGAAATAGCCAGCGACGGGCTGATCGCCGCGCTGGCCCGGTCCCCCTACAGGGGACGCTGAGTCACTGGGCGCAATAGGCCTCGGCCATCTGGCCGAAATTCTTGTAGCGATCCCAGAATTCGTCATCGGCCTGCCGCTTCGACACCCAGACGTCATGCGCCAGATCGGGGTCTTTCATCAGCTTGGCCGCGCGCCGCTGGTCGCCCCCGCGCAGCGTCATGTCCGCGACCTGCTGGATGCAGCCGCAAACCGCACGATTGCCATTGGCCGACGCGGCGCAGGCGCGCTCGATCGGGCCGGCCATGGCCGCGCTGGTTGCAAGGGAAAGCACAAGCGCCGAGAGGGCGCCCGCCAGATAGGGTTTCTTCATGTCTCTGCCTCTTGCCGGTGGGCGGGGTTTTGCCTCCGCCACTGGTCATTTTCTGGCAGCGATTATGACGATCCGGGGTGAAAATTTCAATCCGGCTTGGTGCCTCGGCGGGATTTGGCCGAACCTGCGCGGAGTGGAGCAGGGCTGGTGGCGGGGGCTGGCCCCACCACCAGATGCGGTGGCGATCAGGCTGCCAGCAGGCTGACCGCGTTCTTCAGATGGCGTTCGGCCATGTGCCGGCCCTGCCGTCCGCGCACCAGAGGCCGCGCCGGATGCAGGCGGAAGCTGTCGCATTGGGCGAGATCGGGAAACAGTTTGAGAATCTCCTCCACTGCCCGTGTGCCCAGGGACTTGAGCGCGACCGGGCCGGGATAGAGGCTCTCGCTGGGGGCCCCATTCGCAAAGACCACCTCGTGCCGGTCAAAGAGCAGGTGCAGATAGGTGACAGCCTGCGGCGGGGCGAGGGTAATGCCGGGCAGGCCGACCAATTGCACCGCGGCGACCAGCACTTCCTCGACCTCGAACATGCGCGCGGCAATGCGCGAGCGCACCAGCATGCGGTGTTGGCCCGACACCAGCAGCGGCGTGGCGGGCAGGTTGGGGCCAAGCGCGCCGGGCGCGATGGCCACGGGGCAAAGCTGCGGGTCGGCCTCCAGCGCGGTGGCCAGCAGATCGCGCCGCCCGATCCAGCGCAGCGGCTGCAAGCCGTGATCGGCGGTGCGGATGAGATCACCCACGCGCAGGCTTTCCACCGGGCGCAGGCCGGTAGCGGTCTCGATCATCGTGCCGGCGGTGAAGCAGGGGATCACCACGTCGAAAATGTCGGGGCTGAAGGAGATCACCGAATTCAGCACGGTGTTCGAGGGGAAGGGCGTGGCCTGCGTGATGGTGATGGTTTGCAGCGCGTTGATGCCGTCCCAGGTTGACAGGAATTGCGCATTGGGCCGCAGGAACACATCGCCATTCGACATTTGCACGATGGTGGCGACCTGGTTCGAGGTCGAGCCGTCGGGCATGGTGATGGTGATGTCGCCGCGGAACGTGGTCTGGATGGTCTGGCCGCCGATGGTGCCGGCCGTGGTCGGGCTGTCAAAGCTGAACTGGCTGACAAAGCCGCCCACCGGGTTGAACGGCGCGGTGAAAACCTGCGTGCTGCCACTGGTGACGGTGCTGCCGGTGACGGCAACCGGGGCGATGTTGGCGGGGCCGGTGACGGAATAGCCGCTCATTCCGGCTGCGTTGAGCTGTGTTTGCGTGACATTCGTTCCAGGCGTGGTGTCGATGGCCGACACATTCCCGATCCAGAGCCAGTTGACCGTGCTGGTCGGCATGGCAAATCCCCCTAATGATTGCGACGCTGGCAGGCGGCAGGGGGCCTTTGGCAGAGATGCGCCCCATAGGATGGGCATGAGCCAAGCGGGCGGCCTTGTCAAATTGAGGCAAATTTGCGGCGAATTCGCGTTTACATTAAGGTCGCGCGGCAAGTTGTTGATTTTGTCGTGAATTCCGGCTGTGTATCATTTGGAAACAATGACTTGTGATTGTTTTGGCGTAAATTTCCCCCTCTGTGAGGCGGCCTTGCCATCGAATTTGGCAGGTCTGGGCGGCGCTGAAGTGCCCCGGAGGCGGATCCTGGGGCCAGCACTTCGCTGTGCCTCGCAACTCCCCCTTCCCGGCATGGCGTTTTGAAGCTATACGCGCGCCCATGACCCAGCTTGACCGTATCCGCAACTTCTCCATCGTGGCCCATATCGACCACGGCAAATCCACCCTCGCCGACCGTCTGATCCAGATGACGGGCACGGTGGCCGCGCGCGACATGAAGGCGCAGATGCTGGACTCGATGGATATCGAGCGCGAGCGCGGCATCACCATCAAGGCCAATACCGTGCGGATCGAATATCCGGCGAAGGATGGGCAGACCTATATCCTGAACCTGATCGACACGCCCGGCCATGTGGACTTTGCCTATGAGGTCAGCCGGTCGATGCGCGCGGTCGAAGGCTCGTTGCTGGTGGTGGATGCGTCCCAGGGGGTCGAGGCGCAGACGCTGGCCAATGTCTATCAGGCGATCGATGCGGGGCACGATATCGTGCCGGTGCTGAACAAGATCGACCTGCCGGCGGCCGACCCGGACCGGGTCAAGGAAAACATCGAGGACGTGATCGGCATCGACGCCAGCGACGCGATCCCGATTTCGGCCAAGACCGGTCTCGGCATCCCCGACGTGCTGGAGGCCATCGTGCAGCGCCTGCCGGCGCCCAAGGGCGACCGCGACGCGCCGCTCAAGGCCATGCTGGTCGATAGCTGGTATGACGCCTATCTGGGCGTCGTCGTCATGATCCGCGTCATCGACGGCGTGATCCGCAAGGGCGACCGGGTCAAGATGATGCAGACCGGCGCGATCTACGGCATCGACAAGCTGGCGGTGCTGAAGCCGCAGATGGTGGATATCGCCGAACTCGGCCCGGGCGAGATCGGCGTGCTGACCGCCTCGATCAAGCAGGTGCGCGACACCCGCGTCGGCGACACCATCACCCATGAACGCAAACCCTGCGCGGCGCCCCTGCCGGGGTTCAAGCCCGCGCAACCCGTGGTGTTCTGCGGGCTGTTCCCGGTCGATGCCAATGATTTCGAGGCCCTGCGCGACGCGATCGAGAAGCTGGCGCTGAACGATGCCAGCTTCAGCTACGAGATGGAGACTTCGGCCGCGCTCGGCTTCGGCTTCCGCATGGGTTTTCTCGGCCTGCTGCACCTTGAGGTCGTGCGCGACCGTCTGGAACGGGAATATGACCTCGACCTGATCACCACCGCCCCCAGCGTGGTGTTCCGCCTGCACATGAAAGATGGCGAGGTGCGCGAATTGCACAACCCCGCCGACATGCCCGACCTGACCTATATCGACCATATCGAAGAGCCGCGCATCAAGGCCACGATCATGGTGCCCGACGAATATCTGGGCGATATCCTCAAGCTCTGCCAGGATCGCCGCGGCATCCAGTTGAACCTGACCTATGCCGGCAGCCGCGCCATGGTCGAATATGACCTGCCGCTGGCCGAAGTGGTGTTCGATTTCTACGACCGGCTGAAATCGGTGACCAAGGGCTATGCCAGCTTCGATTACCAGCTGTCGGAATATCGCGAGGACAATCTGGTCAAGATGTCGATCCTCGTGAATGACGAACCCGTCGATGCGCTGGCGATCATGGTCCACCGCGACCGGGCCGAGGCGCGCGGCCGCGTGATGGTGGAAAAGCTGAAAGAGCTGATCCCCCGGCACATGTTCAAGATCCCGATCCAGGCCGCCATCGGTGGCCGGGTCATCGCGCGCGAAACCATCAGCGCCATGCGCAAGGACGTGACCGCGAAATGCTATGGCGGCGACGCCACGCGGAAGAAGAAGCTCTTGGAGAAGCAGAAAGAGGGCAAGAAGAAGATGCGCCAGTTCGGGAAGGTCGAAATCCCGCAAAGCGCCTTCATCTCCGCGCTCAAGATGGATAGCTGACCCTTCTTCATCTGTTCACAAATATCCTGCGGGGAGGTCCGGAGGGGTGCAAAACCCCTCCGGCGGTCACCATCCCGCGCGGGCCTCAGTCCAGCCTGGCCAGCGCCTGCCGGAACACCGCCAGATCGACATTCCCGCCCGACCCGATGCAGATCACATCCTCGCCCGCGATCTGGTCGGGGCGGAACAGCGCGGCGGCCAGCGCCACCGCGCCGCCGGGCTCCAGCACCACTTTCAGCCGCAGCCAGGCCAGCGCCATCGCGCGCAGCGCCTCGGCATCGCTGACCACCAGCCCCGGCCCGGCCAGACGGCTGAGGATCGGGAAGGTCAGCGCGCCCGGGGCAGGGGTCAGGATCGCGTCGCAGATCGACCCGCTGGCGGCGTCATTGCGCTGCACGCGGCCGCTGGCCAGGCTGCGCGCCATGTCGTCAAAGCCCTCCGGCTCGGCCGTGCGCACCCGCAGGCCGGGCGCGCGGCTTTCCAGCGCCAGCGCCACGCCCGAGGCCAGCCCCCCGCCGCCGCAACAGACCAGCACATCGGCCTCGCGGATGCCCAGCTCGGTCGCCTGTTCGGCGATTTCCAGCCCGCAACTGCCTTGCCCCGCGATCACCTCGGCATCGTCAAACGGCTTGATCAGCGTCAGCCCGCGTTCCGCCGCGATGCGCGCGCCGATGGCATCGCGATTGTCGCGGGCGCGGTCATACAGCACCACCTCGGCGCCATAGTCCCGCGTGTTGGCGATCTTGACCGGCGGCGCATCGGCCGGCATCACGATGACGCAGGGCGCGCCATGGCGTTGCGCCGCCAGCGCCACTCCCTGCGCGTGATTGCCCGAGGAATAGGCGATCACCCCCTGCGCCCGCGCCTCGGGCGACAGCGCAGATACCGCCGCCCAGCCGCCCCGGAACTTGAACGATCCGGTATGTTGCAGGCATTCGGCCTTGAGCCAGACCCGCCGCCCGGCAATTTCGTTCAGCAGCGCCGAACCCAGCAGCGGCGTGCGCAGCGCATGACCTTGCAGGCGAAAGGCCGCGGCCTCGATGCGGGAAATGTCGGTCATGCCAGACGCCCCAGCCAGGCGTGCAGCGCCGCCACCGATTCCGGCTCGTCCAGAAAGGGGATATGCGCGCGGTCGGGCACATCGGCAAAGATCATGTCGGGGCGGCGCCGGCGCATCTCGGCGGTGGTCGCCTCGGACAGAAGGTCGCTGTTCGCCCCCCGGATCAGCGCCAGCGGCAGCCCCGCCATCGCGTCGAACAAGGGCCAGAGATCGACCGGCGGCCCCTCGAAAGCGGCGATGAAGGCCTCGCGCAGCGCCGGGTCATAGGTGATCTGCAAGCCGCGCCCCTCGGCCCGGTAATGGATCTGCGCCTCCTCCAGCCACCGCGCGGGCGGGACATTGGCAAAGCCGGGCATCACGCCGGGCAGGGCGGCGGCCAGCGCCTCATGCGTGCGGGCGGCGGGGTTGCGGCCCAGATAATCGAAGATCCGCTCCAGCCCCTTGCGCTCGATCACCGGCCCCACATCGTTCAGCGCGACGCCCGCCAGCCGGTCCTTCGCCGTCGCGGCCAGGAACATCGCGATCAACCCCCCGCGCGAGGTGCCCAGCACGGCGGCGCGGTCGATCCCCAGATGATCCAGCAGCCGCAGCGCATCCTGCGCCTCTTGTGGCACGGTATAGCTGGCGGCGCCGGTCCGGTCGCTGGCGCCCCGGCCGCGATAATCCATGCGGATCAGGCGCAGCGGCGGCAGATGCGGGATCATGTAGTCGAAATCGGCCATGGTGCGGGTCAGCCCCGACAGGCACAAAAGCGGCACAGTCCCGCCCGCGCCCAGGGTCTCGTCGCGGTAGGCCAGACGCGCGCCATCGGCGGCGGTGAAGTAATCGGTCATGCAAGGTCGTCCATCAGGGTGGTCAGGTCGGGCGCGATCCGCGCCGGTCGGTGGGGCAGGCGGTCTACCGGCAGCCCGGCGCGGTTCACCCAGAGCGTGCGAAACCCAAAGGCGCCGGCCCCCGCGATATCCCAGCCGTTCGAGGAAACGAACAGGACGGCGGCGGGTTCCACGGCAAAGCGTTCCAGCACCAGATCATAGACGCGCGGCGCGGGCTTGAAGATGCCGACCGATTCCACGCTCAGCAGCGTGGCAAAGCGGCTTTCCAGCCCGGCCGCGGCGACGGCGCGCGCCACCATGCCCGGCGTGCCATTGGTCAGGATCGCCGCCGGCACCCGCCGCGCGGCGAGCGTCTCCAGCACCGCCGGCACCTCCGGGTAGGCCGGCAGCGCCTGATAGAGGTCGAGCAACCGCCGGCGCAGCGCCACATCCGCCAGCCCCTGCGCATCCAGGGCCCAATCCAGCGCATCGGCGGTCACGCTGTCAAAGCCGGCATGCAGCCCCATCAGGCTGCGCAGCCAGCTATATTCCAGCTGCTTGCGCCGCCAGTCGGCCGACAGTCGGGGCCAGCATTCCGCCAGAACCGGGTGACTGCGCGCCGCCTCGCGTGCGGCGGCATCCACGTCGAACAATGTGCCATAGGCATCGAAGATCACGGTCTTGATCGGCATTCCGGTCACCTCCCCCGGGCAGCGTGGCACAGCGGCGCGGCAAGGTGAACCCCCGACCGGCGGCGCGCTTGCGACCATGGTCCCGACCAGCGGCGACAGGTCGCGCTTGCCCCGGGGGCCGTGCCCGCCTAAACCCCAAGGCGCGAGACAGGAGAGATGCCATGGCCAGAGCCCCGGGAATGACCGATGTGACATCCGATCGCGCCGCATCGCGGCGGGTGGGGGCACTCAGCGGGCTGCGGCCGTTTCTGGCGCCTTATCGCGGGCTGATCCTGGGGGCGTTCGGCGCGCTGACCCTGACGGCGGGGGTCAGCCTGATCTTGCCGCTGGCGGTGCGCCGGGTGGTGGACAATTTCAACACCGGCACGGCGGCGCTGCTGGATGAGTATTTCGGCGCGGCGCTGGCGATTGCCGCGGCGCTCGCCCTGGGCACGGGGCTGCGCTATTACCTCGTCACCCGGCTGGGCGAACGGGTGGTGGCCGATATCCGCCGCGCGCTGTTCGACCGCGTGCTGGGCCAAAGCCCCGCCTTCTATGAACGCATCCTGACGGGCGAGGTGCTGTCGCGCCTGACCACCGACACGACGCTGATCCTGTCGGTCATCGGATCGTCCGTCTCGGTCGCGCTGCGCAATGTGTTGCTGCTGATCGGGGGCATGGGGTTCCTGTTCTGGACCTCGCCCAAGCTGACCGGGCTTGTGCTGCTGATCGTACCGGTGGTCATCGTGCCGATCGTGGTGATGGGGCGGCGCCTGCGCAAGCTGAGCCGCGACAACCAGGACTGGATCGCCACCTCCTCGGGTGCGGCGGCCGAGGCGTTGCAGGCCGCGCAGACCGTGCAGGCCTTCACGCATGAGCCGCAGACCCGCGCGCGTTTCGCCGAGGTGACCGAGAAATCCTATGCCTCGGCCAAGGATCGCATCGGCACCCGCGCCCTGATGACGATCATCGTGATCTTTCTTGTCTTCGCGGGCATCGTGGGTGTCTTGTGGATCGGCGCGCGCGATGTGCGCGGCGGCGCCATGAGCGCGGGCGAACTGGTGCAATTCGTGATCTATGCCGTGATGGTGGCCGGCGCGGTCGGCGCGCTGTCCGAGATCTGGGGCGAATTGCAGCGTGCCGCCGGCGCGACCGAACGTCTGGTCGAATTGCTGGAAACCGAAGACAGCGTGCGCGATCCGGCTGCGCCCCGCGCACTGCCGCGCCCCGCGCGTGGCGAGATCGGCTTCGAAGGGGTGCAATTCGCCTATCCGACCCGGCCCGATGTCTCGGCCTTGAACGGGGTCGATCTGCATGTGGCCCCGGGCGAGACGGTGGCGCTGGTCGGGCCTTCGGGGGCGGGCAAGACCACGATCCTGCAATTGCTGATGCGGTTCTACGATCCGCAGGGCGGCCGCGTGACGCTGGATGGCATCGACCTGCGGGCGATGGCGCGCGGCGATTTCCGGCAGGCGCTGGCGCTGGTGCCGCAAGACCCGGTGATCTTTGCGGCCTCGGCGCGCGACAACATCCGCTTTGGCCGCCCCGGCGCCAGCGATGCCGAGGTGGAGGACGCCGCCCGCGCCGCCGCCGCGCATGATTTCCTTTCGGCGCTGCCACAGGGCTATGACACCTTTCTGGGCGAACGCGGCGTGATGCTGTCGGGCGGGCAGAAACAGCGCATCGCCATTGCCCGCGCGATCCTGCGCGACGCGCCGGTGCTGCTGCTGGATGAGGCGACCTCGGCGCTCGACGCCGAAAGCGAACGCGCCGTGCAAGAGGCGGTGGAGCGGCTGGCCCGGGGCCGCACCGTGCTGGTGGTGGCGCATCGCCTGGCCACGGTGAAACGCGCCGACCGGATCGTGGTCTTCGATCAGGGCCGGATCGTGGCGCAGGGCAAGCATGACGCGCTGGTGGCCGAGGGCGGGCTTTATGCGCGCCTCGCCCGGCTGCAATTCACCGACGGGCAGGTCTGATCCCGCCTGCGGGGAATTTTGCGACATATCTTTCACTGGACCCGCGCCGGTTGTGGCGCCATGCTGCCCCTGTTCCGCGCGGCAAGGGCCGCGCCTGTGTGAAAGGAGTTCACCCATGGGTCTTTGGTCATTCGTGAAGGATGCGGGATCGTCGCTGTTCGGCTCCAAGGCCGAAGCCGCCGAGGCGCCCGAAGCCGCCGCCGCCAAGGAAGAGGCACTGAAGCAAGAGGTGCAGAAGCTCGGCCTTGACGCCAAGGATGTGAAGATCACCGTCACCGGCGACAAGGTAAAGATCGACGGCACCGCCGCCACGCCCGAAGATCAGGAAAAGGTCATCCTCGCCGTCGGCAATGTCGCCGGTGTGGCCGAGGTCGAGGCCGAGATGCCCGCTGCCGCCCCGCAGCCGGTGTTCTATACGGTGAAAAAGGGCGACACGCTGTCGGCCATCGCAAAGGCGACGCTGGGCAATGCCAACCGCTACAATGAGATCTTCGAGGCCAACAAGCCCATGCTGAAACATCCCGACAAGATCTATCCGGGCCAGAACCTGCGCATCCCGCAGAAGTAATCGTCCTTGCGGGCCGGGGCGGGGGGCCAGGTGCCCCCCGTCGTCTTTGGCGCCCCCTGATTGCCGGGATTGACGCAGCGTTCCGGCTGCGGGAACGTCGCGGCAAAGCCCGGCCACTCGCTTGCGGCAGGGCGGGGCATTGCGCATCTTGGGCGGCAGGAGGCATCCCGGACGAACCGGGAGCAGGGAGGACATCATGGGAAGTTTCGCGACACTGGCCGATATCAAGGCCATCGAAGCCGAATGCGACTGGCCGTCACGCGGCCTGCCGCGCAGCATTCACGCCTTTCTCGCCCGCGCCGCCGCGCAGCACGGCCAGCGCCCGGCGGTGTCCTATCAACTGACCTCGGGGCCTCAGGATCCGGCCGAGACGCAGACCTGGGCAGAGCTGCACGGCAAGGTCACCCAGGCCGCCAACCTGTTCCGCAGCCTGGGCGTGGGGGAACGCGACGTGGTGGCCTATGTGCTGCCCAACTGTTCCGAAACCGTGCAGGTCTTGCTGGGCGGCATGGTGGCGGGCATCGCCAACCCGATCAACCCGCTGCTGGAGCCCGAGCAGATCAGCGCCCTGTTGCGCGAAAGCGGCGCCAAGGTGGTCGTCACCCTGCGCGCCTTCCCGAAGACCGATCTGGCCGCCAAGGTCGCCGAGGCGGTGAAACACGCGCCCTCGGTCAAAACCGTGCTGGAGGTCGATCTGCTGCGCTATCTGCGCCCGCCAAAGAAATGGATCGCGCATTTCCTGCGCCCCAAGAACGCGGTGCTCCATCACGCCAATGTCAAAAGCTTTCGCGCCGAGATGCGCAAGCATCCGGCCGACCGGCTGACCTTTGCCGATACGACCGAGGATCGCGTTGCCGCCTATTTCCACACCGGCGGCACCACGGGCATGCCGAAACTGGCGCAGCACAAGGTGTCTGGCATGGTCTATAACGGCTGGCTGGGCAACCGCCTGCTGTTTTCGGAAACCGATACCGTGATCTGCCCCTTGCCGCTGTTCCATGTCTTTGCGGTCTATCCGATCCTGATGTCGATGATTTCGGCCGGGTCGCATGTCGTCTTCCCGACCCCGGCCGGCTATCGCGGCGAGGGCGTCTTCGACAATTTCTGGAAGCTGATCGACCGCTGGAAGGTGACCTACATGATCACCGTGCCCACGGCACTGGCCGCGCTGATGCAGCGCCCGGTCGATGCCGATGTCAGCAGCCTGCGCGGCGCCTTTTCCGGCTCGGCCCCCTTGCCGATCGAGCTGTTCAACCGCTTTGAAAAGGCGACCGGGGTGCAGATCATCGAGGGCTACGGCCTGACCGAATGCACCTGCCTTGTCTCCTGCAACCCGCCTTCGGGGGCCAAGAAGATCGGCTCGGTCGGCATTCCCTTCCCCTATACCCATGTGCGCATCCTGCGCACCGACGGGCAGGGCGGTTTCATCGAATGCGCCGCCGATGAGGTGGGCGAGATCTGCGTGGCCAATCCCGGCGTGTTCGAGGGATCGACCTATACCGAGGCCGACAAGAACCGCACGCTCTTTGCCGAGGGGCGCTTTCTGCGCACCGGCGATCTGGGCCGGATCGACGCCGAGGGCTATCTGTTCATCACCGGGCGGGCCAAGGATCTGATCATCCGCGGCGGCCACAATATCGACCCCGCGGTGATCGAGGAGGCGCTGATGGGCCATGAGGCGGTGGCCTTTGTCGGTGCCATCGGCCAGCCCGATGCCCATGCGGGCGAATTGCCCTGCGCCTATGTCGAACTGGTCAAGGGGGCCAGCGTCACCTCGGCCGAGCTGCTGGACTATGCCAGAACCCATATCCCCGAACGCGCCGCCGTGCCCAAACATGTGGAGGTGCTGGACGAACTGCCCAAGACCGCCGTGGGCAAGGTGTTCAAACCCGATCTGCGCCGCATGGCGATCACCCGCATCTATGACGCGGCCCTGGCCGAGGCCGGCTGCGCCGCGCGCGTCGTCGAGGTGGCCGAGGACAAGAAACGCGGACTGGTCGCGCGGCTCGCCCCCCGGGGGGACGAGGCCAAGGTGGCCGAAGTGTTGGGGAATTTCACCTTCGCCTGGGATTGGCAACCCTGATCCCCCTTGTGCGACTCGCGCCGCTCGGGAACAGTCAGCCCGTATTCTGACGGGGGATTTTCATGCGGCGTTTCATGTTGGGCGGCATTGTCGCGGTGCTTTGCGCCGCCCCGCTGGTGGCAGAGCCGGTCTCGGAGCGGCTTTTGACCCACAAGAACTGGATGGTGGAGGTCGTGGGCTTTGACGACGGTTCCATCGCCTGTGTCGCGCAGGTCACCGACGGGCGCGACACCTTCTCCATCTGGGCCGATCCGTGGAATCCGGTAAAGCTCCAGTTCTATTCCGCGGGCTGGACCTTCACCGATGGCGGCTCCGCCGACCTCAGCGTGCAGATCGACCGGCGGTCGCCCTGGTCGCTGACCAATGCCGAGCTTTACCAGAATTCGGTCCTGTTCAACCTGCCCGGCGACGATGCCTCCACCCGCTTCCTGATGGAGGTGGTGGAAGGGCGGAGCCTGCATCTGGCCAATGACAGCGGCAACCATGTGCAGACCTATTCGCTGGCCGGTTCCTCGGCCTCGATCAATGCGCTGATCGAATGCGTCAAGGTGCTGGGACAGGAAAGCGACGGCAATCCGTTCAACTGACGGCGGTCAGGTCGCGGTATCCATCCAGATCGTCACCGGCCCCTGATTGAGCAATTCGACATCCATATCGGCGCCAAAGATGCCCTTGGCCGTCACCAGCCCCTCGGCCGCCAGCCGGTCGGTGAAATAGTCATAAAGCCGCCGGCCCTCCTCCGGGCTGGCGGCGGTGGAAAAGCCGGGCCGGTTGCCGCGCAGATCGGCCGCCAGCGTGAACTGGCTGACCACCAGACAGGCCCCGCCGATATCCTTGACCGAGCGGTTCATCTTGCCCGCCTCGTCCTTGAAGATGCGCAGTTTGGCGATCTTGGCGGCCAGTTGGTCGGCCTGCGCCTCGGCATCGCCCTGCATGGCGCAGACCAGGATCATCAGCCCCTCGCCGATGGCGCCTGTGACCGTGCCCTCGACGGTGACGCTGGCGCGGCTCACCCGCTGGACAACCGCCCTCACAGTTCGTGCCGCCAGGGCGGGTTGGCGCCGGGCCGGCTGACCGTGACGGCCGCCGCCCGGGTGCCCAGGCTCAGCGCCGCATCCAGCACCGCATCGGACAGCGCAGCGACCCCCGCCTTGCTCAGTACCCCCGCGTCATGCAACGCGGCCAGCACGCCCGCGTTGAACGTATCGCCCGCGCCCACCGTATCGGCCACGGTGACCGGGGTCGCGGCCACGAAACGATCCTGCGTCGCGGTGACTGCGCGCGCGCCGGCGGCGCCTTCGGTGATGAACACCACCTGCGGCCCCTTGGCAACGATGCTGCGCGCCAGCGCCGTCAGATCGCCCGCGCCCATCAGCCAATGCAGATCCTCGTCCGAAAGTTTCACGATATCGGCGCGCGCAATCATCCGCTCGATCCGCGCGCGATAGGTGTCCTCTTTCCCGGCGATGAAACCGGGGCGGATATTGGGGTCGATCATGGTGACCCGCGTCGCGGCTTCGCGCGCCTGAAGCGCCTCATAGGTGCTGGCGGCCGGGTCGTTCACCAGGCTGATTCCGCCCAGAAACAGCGCCTCCACCTCGGCCGGCAGGTCGGGCAGTTGCGCCACCGTCAATTCGCGCCCCGCCGTGCCCTCATCGTAAAAGGCATAGGTCGCCTGACCGTTCACCAGCTTGACAAAGGCCACCGTGGTCGGCCGGCCAGACCGCGCCAGAAACCGCGTATCGACCCGCGAGGCGGTCAGCGTATCGGCCAGAATCTCGCCCAGCATATCGGTCGAGACCCCGGAAAAGAACGCCGAGGGCGCGCCCAGCCGGCCAAGCGCGATGGCGGTATTGAACACCGCCCCCCCCGCATAGGGCGCGAAACAGGCCTCGCCCTCCGTGCTTTCTCGCGGCAACATGTCGATCAGCGCCTCGCCACAGCTCAGAATCATCGCAGCCTCCCGATGTTTCGGCGCTTATAGCCGAAAAGACGATGTTAGCGCAAACATGCGCATCTGCTCCTTGCGAAATACTCCCGGAGGGGGCGCCCGGAACGGGCGAGGGGGAGGCAGGCAGCCTCCCCCTGCGCCGCTCACGCCCCGAAATAGGGCGCGAGGTTGGCGCGCACCCGGTCCAGCACCGTGGCGCCGGTCAGATCCGGGTGGAAGGCCTCGCCGGTGATCGCCTCGAAAGCCTGCACATAGACGCGGCTGGTCTGTTCGATCATTTCCCGCGGAATCTCGGGGATCGCATCTTTGTAGGGGTCGCAGCGCGCCGCCACCCAGGCGCGGATCACATCCTTGTCAAAGCTGGGCGGGCGCGTGCCATCGCGCAGGGCGGCGTCATAGCCATCGGCCAACCAGTAGCGGCTGCTGTCGGGCGTATGGATCTCGTCCGCGATCAGGATATTGCCGTCCAGATCGACGCCGAATTCGTATTTCGTATCGACCAGAATCAGCCCGCGTTCGGCGGCCATCTTTTGCCCGCGCGCGAACAGCGCCAGCGCCTTGGCCGAAACCTCGTCCCATTGCGCGGCGCTCAGCAGCCCCTGTTCCACGATCTCGGCCGCGGTCAGCGGCTCGTCATGGCCGCCGTCAAAGGCCTTGGAGGTCGGCGTGATGATCGCCTGCGGCAGCGCCTCATTGTCGCGCAACCCGTCGGGGAGCGTATGGCCATACATCTGCCGCTGGCCCTTTTTATACAGCGTCAGCACCGAGGTGCCGGTGGTGCCCGCCAGATAGCCGCGCACCACGATCTCCACCGGCAGGATGGTCAGCCGCTTGCCGATCACCACATTGGGGTCGGGATAGGCCAGAACGTGATTGCCGCAGATATCTCCGGTGCGGTCGAACCACCAGCGCGCGACCTGGGTCAGCACCTGCCCCTTGTAGGGGATCGCCGCCAGAATGCGGTCAAAGGCCGAAATCCGGTCCGAGGAAATCAGGATGCGCCGCCCCTCGGGCACCTCTGCCGTGGGTGGCAGGTCATAGCAATCGCGCACCTTGCCGAAATAGGGGTTCGGCAGTTCCGGGATTCGGGCTTCGGGCAGGACGCGCATCGGGGCCTCCGGTCAGGGGAATGCCCGCCTATCGCCCAGCCGCGCGCCGCTGTCAATCAAGCGGGCGCTCAGCGCCGCAGCGCAAAGCTGTTGTGATCCAGAAAGGCGCAACAGGTCATATCCTGCAACGCGATGCGCTTGCGGGCGGTAGACATGATGCGTTCGGCGGCGAAGGCGGGATAGCCGAGCAGCATATCGGTGACGATCTCGACCGAGGCGGGCGACAGGCCCTTGCTGGTGCCAGCGATCATTGGCACCTGCCTTGGCGGCAATGTGCTGAACAGCAGGTCCATGTTCAGGGGGATGAAGCCGAAGCCCAGAAACAGGATGCGTTCGGCGCTGCCGAGGGCGGATTTGATCTTTTCGCTACGGGATTCATGTCCCATGCCCTCGGTAAAGGTGCGGATGTTCTTGGCCGCATTTGCCAGATCCTCGCATTCGCCAAAGCCGGCGGCGGCCCCGCCTTCGATCCGCAACTTGCCCAGCGATCCGTAGGGATGCACGATCTGGATCCCGTCCAGCGCGCGCTTTGCGTCCTCCCCCTCCAGCCGGAAATAGGAAATCGCGGCATTGGTCAGGAAATGTTCGATGCAGCGATCATAGTTGAAGCTGATAAAGCTGATATCGGCCAGTTTTTGCAGGTATTGGTCAAAATCGCTGCCCTCGGCCAGCATCCAGAAGATGCGCGACAGCCAGCTTGTCGTGGCCGAATGGTCGCCCCGTTGCCGATGCAGGAACGAAAAGTCGCTGCGTTTCTTTGTATCCGGCATCAGGGGCGAGGCCGATTCGGCATCATACAGGCAATCGCAGATCAGCGCCTTGCCGATTTTTACGATTTGCGGGTTGTTCTGATGGGTATGCAGCAGATTGTCGATGGACGGGGCCAATGGCGCGTTGGAGGCGAGCCAGTAGGCATCCTTCAAAACTGCGCGCTCTTGCCCTAAGCTGAACTGCCCGCGTTCATTGGCGGCGAGTTGCTGGACTGCCGATGCAAAGCGCTTCGATGATGACCGATATTGGGTCGCGCTATCAACCGAGGTTGCATGAACCTTCCCCGCAATCTTCCCCAGCAGCCCCCGCCCGGCCGGGAAACCCAGTTCCACGCTGGCGCCGGCGCCGACCACGATGGCGATCTTGCCCGGCGCCATGGCTTTGTCACACCAGCCGGCTGACCCCGACCGCCGCCTTCACGAAATCGGCGAACAGCGGATGGGGGGCGAAGGGTTTGGATTTCAGTTCGGGGTGGAACTGCACGCCGATATACCAGGGGTGGTCCTTCACCTCCACGATCTCGGGCAGGCGGCCATCGGGCGACATGCCGGAAAAGATCAGCCCGCAGCTTTCCAGCTTGGCCTTGAAGCGGGTATCCACCTCATAGCGGTGGCGGTGGCGTTCCTCGATCTGGGTGGTGCCATAGACCTCGGCCACCTTGGACCCCGGCACCAGCGTCGCGTTATAAGCGCCCAGCCGCATCGTGCCGCCCTTGTCGTCGCCGACCTTGCGTTCGACGACATGGTTGCCCTGGATCCATTCCTTGAGGTGATAGACCACCGGGGTAAACCGCTTGGCGCCGGCCTCGTGGTCAAACTCCTCGGACCCGGCATCGGTGACGCCGGCCAGATTGCGCGCGGCCTCGATCACCGCCATCTGCATGCCCAGACAGATGCCCAGATAGGGGATGCCCTTTTCGCGCGCATATTTCGCGGCCTTGATCTTGCCCTCGGTGCCCCGCTCGCCAAAGCCGCCGGGCACCAGAATGGCCTGGAACCGCTCCAGATAGGGGGCGGGGTCTTCGCGTTCGAAGATCTCGCTGTCGATCCATTCGGCGCGCACCTTGACGCGGTTCGCCATGCCGCCATGGGTCAGCGCCTCGGCGATGGATTTATAGGCGTCTTCCAGCTGAGTATATTTGCCGACAATCGCCACGCGCACCTCGCCCTCGGGGTTGGTGATGCGGTCCATCACGTCTTCCCAGCGGGCCAGGTTCGGCTTCGGCGCCGGTTCGATGCCAAAGGCATTCAGCACCGCCTGATCCAGCCCGGCGCGGTGATAGGCCAGCGGCGCCTCATAGATGGTTTGCAGGTCATAGGCGGGAATCACCGCCTCTTTCCGCACATTGCAGAACAGCGCGATCTTTTCGCGCTCCCGCTCCGGGATCGGGTGTTCGCTGCGGCAGACCAGCACATCGGGGGCCAGACCGATGGATTGCAGTTCCTTGACGCTGTGCTGGGTGGGTTTGGTCTTCAGCTCGCCGCTTGCCGCCAGATAGGGCAGCAGCGTCAGGTGCATCAGGATGCATTCGCCGCGCGGGCGTTCATGGATGAACTGGCGGATCGCCTCAAAGAAGGGCAGGCCCTCGATATCGCCCACCGTGCCGCCGATCTCGCAGAGCATGAAATCGGTCTCGGCCTCGCCAATGCGCAGGAAGTCCTTGATTTCGTTGGTGACGTGGGGGACGACCTGAATGGTCTTGCCCAGATAATCGCCCCGACGCTCCTTTTCCAGCACGTTGGAATAGATGCGCCCCGAGGAGATGGAATCGGTCTTGCGGGCCGAAACCCCGGTGAAACGTTCGTAATGGCCCAGATCCAGATCGGTCTCCGCGCCGTCATCGGTCACGAAAACCTCGCCATGTTCAAAGGGCGACATCGTGCCGGGATCGACGTTCAGATAGGGGTCAAGCTTGCGCAGCCGCACCGAATAGCCGCGCGCCTGCAACAGGGCACCAAGCGCGGCCGAGGCCAGCCCCTTGCCGAGAGAGGACACCACACCGCCGGTGATGAAGATGTAACGTGCCATGTGGGGTCTCCCGTGAATATCGTCTGGAACAGGCGATTCCCGGCCCGGGAATCGCAGCATCACGGGAGTCATGGCTTAGCCGCAAAATCGGCCAAGCGCAACAGCAAGCCGCTAGATGCTGTCGGGTGTCAGGGTAGAAAAACTACCGATTGTGCGTCAGTTGCCCGGGGCGGGGGCCGCCGGGGTGGCGGGGGCCGCAGGCGTGGCCGGAGCCGGAGCCGGGGTGGCCTCGGGGGCGGCATCCGGGCGCGGCGGGGCCAGCGGTGCGTCGGTCGTGGCCGGCGGCAGGCTCAGGTCCGGGGCGGCCGGGGCGACGGGCGCGGGGGCCAGCGTGCCGCCCAGCTGTTCGGTCACCGACCCGCCGACATTGCGCGCGGCAATGATGGTCAGCGTGAGCGAGGTGATGATGAAGCCGATCGCGAAAATCCAGGTCAGCTTGGTCAGCGCATTGGCCGCGCCGCGCGCCGAAATGGCGCCGCCACCGCCGCCCATGCCCAGCCCGCCACCTTCGGAGCGCTGCAACAGCACGACGCCGATAAGCAGAAGCGCAAGGATCAGGTGGATGGTGAGGATGACGTTTTCCATGGGGCCGCCGTTTTCGTGCTGACGCGCCTATCTAGGCGGAAGGGGCGGTGCGCGCAAGCCCTGAGGCGGCGCGCATCCGCCAATGCGTTCAGTCCGCCGCGTTTTCATAGGCCGCCTGCGTCTCTTGCAGCGCCGCATCCAGCGGGCGACCGGGCGCAAAGGGCGCCAGATGCGCGGGCAGCGCCATGCCGGCGGGCAGCACCGGCGACGGCTCCGGCGTCCCGGTCACCAGCCGAAGCGGGATCACCCCGGCCCAGACCGGATGCGCGCCATCCTCGTCATCATCCCCCACATTCGCCGCCCGCACCTTGGCCGAGACCGCCTCGATCGTCATCCGCATGACCGAGGTCGCCTTGATCTCCTGCGTGGTCATCGGGCGCAATTCGGCATTGCGGCCCGGCAGCAGCCGGTCGGTGATCGCCAGAAGTGCGGCCCGTTTCTCGGCAGGGTCGCTGACCAGTTCGGCCGTGCCAAAGACCATGGCCGAGCGGAAGTTGCAGGAATGGTTGAAGGCCGATCGCGCCAGAACCAGCCCGTCCAGATGCGTGACGGTCAGGCAGACCCGCAGCCCCTTGCCCTGCGCCCGCAAGGCCCGGCTGGCCGAGGAGCCGTGCCAATAGAGCACCTCGCCTTCCCGCCAGTGGATCGTGGGCGTGCAATAGGGCTGGCCGTCGATCTCATAGGCCAGATGGCAGATCATCGCGGCATCCAGAATGCCATGGATCGCGGCGCGGTCATAAACGGCGCGCTTGGCGTTGCGTTTGATGCGGTTCAACGGGGTGGTCGGGTAATCGGTCATCGCAGCCTCTCTTGCTCCGATCCGCTATAGCAGGCAGTATTGGTTCGGATGAGGTCCAATATGGCAAAAAGAAATAAGACCAATATGCCCGATTGGTCGGGGCTGATCCCGCTGATGCCCGCCGCCAGCGACCTGCCGGGGTCACGGGCGCGCGGGGTCTATGCCGCGCTGCGCCGCGCGATCGAGACCGGGCGCCTGCCGCCCGGGGCCAAGCTGCCGCCCAGCCGTGCGCTGGCCGCGCAATGGGGCCTCGCGCGGGGCGCGGTGGTCGCCGGCTACGAGATGCTGCTGGCCGAGGGCTTTGCCGAGGCGCGGGTGGGTGCGGGCACCTTTGTCGCCGGCGCCGTGCCGCAACTGGCGCCGCCGCCCGCCGCGCCGCCCACCACAGCGGCCTGGCAGGCGCGTGACCTGCCGGGCGACCTGGGCCTGGCCTTTCCCGACCCGATCAGCCTTGCGGCGCTGCGGGTGCTGGTGAGCCGGACGCTTGCTCGCCCGGCGCCCGCGCTGTTCCACTATGCCGATCCGCGCGGAGATGCCGGCCTGCGCGCGGCGCTGGCCGATTACCTGCGCGTCGCGCGCGGGCTGCGGCTCGACCCTGACCGGATCGTGCTGACCGCGGGCACGCAGGGCGCGCTTGACCTGATCGCGCGGGCGGTGCTGGCCCCAGGCGACACGGTCTGGATGGAGGATCCGGGCTATCCGTCGGCCCGCGCGGCCTTTGCGGATCAGCGGCTCTGCCCGGTGCCGGTCGATGCCGAGGGGCTGGACGTGGCGGCGGGCATCGCCCGTGCCCCCGGCGCCCGCGCCGCCTATGTCACCCCGGCGCATCAGTTTCCGCTGGGCGTCGTGCTGTCGATGCGCCGCCGCCTCGCGCTGCTCGACTGGGCGGCGCGGGCCGGCGCCTGGGTGATCGAGGATGATTATGACAGCGAATTCCGCTATGCCGGCCCGCCGCTGGCGGCGCTGCAAGGGATGGATGGGGCCGGGCGGGTGATCTATGCCGGCACCTTTTCCAAGGCGCTGATGCCGGGGCTGCGCATGGGCTATCTCGTGCTGCCCGAAGCGCTGATCGCCCCGGTCCTGGCCCTGCGCCAGCGCAGCGACCGCGCCCCGGCCGGGCTGATCGAACCCGCCATGGCGGCGTTTCTGGCCGAGGGCGGCTTTGCCCGCCACCTGCGCCGCGCGCGACTGCGCAGCCTTGCCGCACGCGATGCGCTGGTGGCCGCGTTGCGGGATGGCGGAGCGCAGCCGAAGGCGCCGGACCAGGGCCTGCACCTGACCCTGCCGCTGCCGACCGGCACCGATGATCACGCCCTTGTCGCCCGCCTGCGCGCAGCCGGCCTTGGCTGCCGCGCCCTGAGCGGGATGTATGCCGGCCCCGATTGCCCCAGCCCCGCGCGGCCCGGCCTCGTCATCGGCTTTTCCGGCCACGCGCCCGAGGTGCTGGGCGCGGCGGCGCGGCGCGGGCGGGCGGCGGTGCAAGGGGGGCTGTCTGCCGCCTTTGAGCCTGCGGCGCATTCCCAAGCCGAGGATATTTGAGAAAGTGGAGGGGAGGAGGGCTCCCCGTGCCACTCTTTTTCCAGGCAGCCCGGGGCGAATTAACCAGAGGCCAAAGGGGACAGCGCCGCTGCCTTGCGTCCGCCCCGACATTGCTTGGGGCGATGCGGCGATTTTCCTCTGTCATCGCGCGGCCTCTCTCTATATACGGTCGCGGGTTTCACTCTGCCGAAGGATTGCTGGCATGGCCAATGTCGTCGTCGTGGGCGCCCAATGGGGCGACGAGGGGAAGGGCAAGATCGTTGACTGGCTCAGCGAACGCGCCGATGTGATCGCGCGTTTTCAGGGTGGTCACAACGCGGGCCATACGCTCGTCATCGACGGCAAGGTCTACAAGCTGTCGCTGCTGCCCTCGGGCATCGTGCGCGGTGGCAAGCTGAGCGTGATCGGCAATGGCGTGGTGCTGGATCCCTGGCATCTGGTGGCCGAGATCGCCAAGCTGCGCGCGCAGGGGGTGGAGATCACCGCCGACAATCTGATGATCGCCGAGAACACCTCGCTCATCCTGCCGCTGCATGGCGAGCTGGACCGCGCCCGCGAAGGCGCCGTGGGCGTGGCCAAGATCGGCACCACCGGCCGCGGCATCGGCCCGGCCTATGAGGACAAGGTCGGTCGGCGCGCCATCCGCGTGGCCGATCTGGCCGATGCGGCGACGCTGGAAACCCGGGTGGACCGTCTGCTGGCGCATCATGACGCGCTGCGCAAGGGTCTGGGCCTGGAGCCGGTGGACCGCGCCGGGCTGATCGCCGCCCTGACCGAGATCGCCGGGCAGGTTCTGCCCTTTGCCGCGCCGGTCTGGAAGGTGCTGACCGAGGCGCGTCGCGCCGGCAAGCGCATCCTGTTCGAGGGGGCGCAGGGCGCGCTTCTGGACGTTGATTTCGGCACCTATCCCTTTGTCACCTCGTCGAATACCCTGGCGGGGCAGGCGGCGACCGGCGTGGGCCTGGGGCCGACGGCGATCGACTTCGTGCTGGGTATCGTCAAGGCCTATACGACCCGCGTGGGCGAAGGCCCCTTCCCGGCAGAGCTGGACGATGCCGATGGCGAACGTCTGGGCGAGCGGGGCCATGAATTCGGCACTGTGACCGGGCGCAAGCGCCGCTGTGGCTGGTTCGATGCCGTGCTGGTGCGCCAGACCTGCGCCACCTCGGGCGTGTCGGGCATCGCGCTGACCAAGCTGGATGTGCTGGACGGTTTCAAGACGCTCAAGATCTGCGTGGGCTACGATCTGGACGGCACGGTGATCGACCATCTGCCGACCGCCGCCGATCAGCAGGCGCGCTGCAAGCCGATCTACGAAGAGCTGGAAGGCTGGAGCGAATCGACCGCCGGCGCGCGCAGCTGGGCCGAGCTTCCGGCCGCCGCCATCAAATATGTGCGCCGCGTCGAGGAACTGATCCATTGCCCGGTCGCGCTGCTTTCGACCAGCCCGGAGCGCGATGACACGATCCTGGTCACCGATCCTTTCGCGGATTGAGACGGGGGAGGAACCGGCCATGGCGCTGAGCTATCGCACCCGCAAGCGCCTCGCGCTGGTGATCTTGTTGCTGGGCCTGCCGCTTTATGTGGTGGTGGCCTGGGGGATCATGGGCGCGCTGGACCGCCCGCCGATCTGGCTAGAACTGCTGATCTATGTCGGGTTGGGGTTCCTGTGGGCCTTGCCCTTTCGCGCGGTGTTCCGCGGGGTGGGCCAGCCCGACCCGGACGCCCCGCCCGAAAGCGACTGATCCCGGAAATGGCAAAGGCGGAAGGGTGACCTTCCGCCTTTTCCGTCCGGGGAGAGTGGCAGCCCTGCAACCCGGCTCTGTATCCCTTGCGGGTCAGCCGACGATCTTGCGCGCCTCGGCCAGCACATGCGAGCCCTCGCTCAGTGCATATTGCCCGCGGCGGACCTTCACGATCCGCCCGTCGCGCAACAGCGTGCCAAAGCTGCGCAGGCTGTCCTCGCGGCTGCTGCCGGTGGTTTCCTGCAAGGCTGCGATCTGGCGCATGATCTGCGGCCGCGAGAAATGCGGCCGGCCTTCGACGCAGGCGGCATAGGCGGCGGCGGCCTCCAGCAGCGCGGGCAGGCCCTGGGCGCCCAGCCGTTCGGCGAATTCCGAGAAATCGCCGCTGTCGGAGAACATGTTTTCGTCCTCGTCGGCGCTGTCATCCTCGGCCTCTCCGGCAACAAGATCGTCTTCGTCCTCCTCCAGATCCTGCGGATCGAAGGCGGCGGCGACGGCGGTCGCGGCGGCCACGCGCTGCGGCCGGATCGGCGTAACCGAGGCGGCGGCGGACCGATCGACCCGCTGTTCCGAAACCAGCACCAGCGGCGTCGGGCGCGGGCTGGCCGGGGCGGGGGCGTCAGCCTTGGGATGCACGATCTGCGACAGGTCTTCGCGATAGGGGTCCAGACGCTCGGCCTCGCTGACCGGCTTGGCGGCACCAGCGCGGCGTTCGGCGACGGTCGCGGCCACGGCGGCCTTCAGATGCTGGATCGCGGCCAGGCGGCGGCGATTTTCCGGGCCGGCCAGTTGCGAATTGGTTTCTTCCAGCAGGCGCGAGACGGCGGCGTCATTGGTGTCGGCGGCCGAGGGCGGCGTGACGGGGCGGTTGGGGCGCACCGGGCGGACCGGCCGGGTCGGACGGACGGGGCGCGCGGCGGCGCCCTCGGCCGGCGGGGCGAGCTTGGCCTCGGCCTGCACCTCGGCCAGTTCGCGGATCAGATCGGCCTCGGCCTCGGGGGTCAGCGCCGGGGCGGCGGGCGTGTCGCCGGCCAGTTCGGCGGTCTCGGCCTCTGGCGCCGGGGCGCGGCGGATGCGGATCACCCGAGCGCGGGCGCGCTCCAGCCGCTCCTGCGCTTCGGGGCGCACGGGCTGGGCGGGGGCTTCGGCGACGGGCTCGGCTTCGACCTCGGCTTCGGGTAGCGTGGCTTCGACCTCGGCCGCGGCGGTCGGTTCGGCGTCATCAAAGCGGAAGGTGACATCGGCCATATCCTCGGCCATGTCTTCGGTCAGGTCTTCGGCGTCGAACCCTTCTTCGGCGGGCATCGGCGCGGCAGCGGCCTCCTCGGCCTTGGCCGCGGTTTCGGCGGCCAGGGTCGAGAGCAGCCCGCTCAGATCGTCCTCGTCGTCGAAGGTGACCTCGGGTTCCGCAAAGCTGGCCGCGAGATCGTCGGGGGTGGCATGCGCCAGCTCATCCGCGAAATGCTCGGCCACTTCCTCGGCGAAATCTTCGACCAGATCCTCCGGCAGATCCTCGATCAGATCGGCGGGCAGCGTCTCGGCCGGTTCAGGGGCCAGACCGCCATAAGTGGCCTCGGCGGCGGCCAGATGCGCCAGCATCGCACCGTCATCGGCGCTGTCAAAGGCAGCTTCCGGCTCGGCGGTGAAATCTTCCTCTGCCAGATCCACCGCCAGGTCATCCTCCGCAAAGTCGGACAGGGCGGCGGGCGCCGGCAGCGGAGCCACGTCATCGGCATCTTCGACATAGTCGAAAGCGGCGGATTCAAAGGCAGGGGCGGGCGGCACGGCGGCGGCCGGGGTGATCGTGGAGGTTTGCGACCGCGCCACCGCCGAACGGATGCGCGACAGCTTTTCCGCCACGCTCTGATCCTGTGCCGAAACCGGCGCGGCGGGGGCGGGGGCCTCGGGCAGGGCGACCTCGGCCACCGGCGCGGCAGGGGCCGGGGCCGGAACCGGCGCCGCATCGCGCGATTCGACCGCCGGAATATCCGCCGCGCGCAGGATCACGCCGTTTTCCTGAATCTTGGCCTCGACCCGGCGCTGAATCTCGCGCTCGGCAATACGGTGAAGCATGGCGGCATCGGGGGTCGGCGGCTCGGCGCCGAAATAGCGATCCTCCGCCGCCAGGTCGCGGAAATATTCCGCGATGGCCTTCATCGTGTTGAACGGGTCGTCAAACCCCTCCAGGGTACAGGAGAACGTCCCGTAGGAGACCGTGAGGATTTTACTGGCTCCGATCATCGGATGTTTCGCCTTCTACAAACCATGATGCCACTTTACCGCCTCAAGGTTCAATTCCGTGGACAGATAGGGGTAATTTGAAGGATTGATTATGGCCCGCAACCCGGCGCCTTGCCTTAATTCAGGAACAGTATCCGCATGAATCAGCCGATTGTCGATGCCGGCGCCGCTGTCACGCTGGTCGCGGGCGGGCCGCTGCGCCGGTTGGAACTGCGCCGGGCGCTGAAACGCGCGCCGGTGCTGGTCGCGGCGGATGGCGGGGCGGACCGCGCGCTGGCGCTTGGGGTGGAACCGGCGGCGGTGGTGGGCGATCTCGATTCGATTTCCGACGCGGCACGCACCCGGCTGGGGGCGGCGCGGCTGCATGCGGTGGCAGAGCAGGAAACCACCGATTTCGACAAGGCGCTGCTGGCGCTGCGGGGGGCGGGCGCGCGGCTGGTGCTGGCGCCGGGCTGTCTGGGCGGGCGGGCCGATCACGGGCTGGCGGTGCTGTCCGGGCTGATGCGGCATCAGGCGGCGGGGGGCGCGCCGGTGCTGCTGATGGGGCCGGAGGATGTGATCCTTGCCGCGCCGCCCCGGCTTGACCTGCATCTGCGCCCGGGCGACCGGCTGTCGCTCTATCCGCTGACCGAGGTGACGGGGCGGAGTGTCGGTCTGGAATGGCCGATCGACGGGCTGACCCTGTCGCCGATGGGGCGGATCGGCACCTCAAACCGGGTGAGCGCGGCGCGGGTGCGGCTGGATTTCGACCGCCCCGGCGTGCTGGTCATTCTGCCGGCTGCGCGGCTGGATGCGGCGATCCGGGCGCTGACGCGGCCAGCCGTGCAAGCGCCCTTTCGCGCCAGATGACATAAAGACCCGAGGCGGTGATGACCACGATCCCCGCCCAGGTCAGCGCATTGGGGAAATCGCCGAAGACCAGATAGCCAAGGGCGACGGCGATCACGATCTCAAAGTAATGCAGCGGTGCGAGGGCGGCGGCGGTGGCGAATTTCAGCGCGTAGGTCATGCACATATGGCTGACCGTGGCCCAGAACCCCACCCCGAACAGCCAGAGCCAGAACACCCCCTGCGGCATGACCGGATCGAGGTCGGGCAGGCCGCTGCCCTCGGCCCAGAGGATGACCGGGGCGCAGATCGCGACGCCCGCAATCGCGGTGTGGAGCTGCATCGGCACCGGGTTCAGGCTGCTGGCCATGGCCCGGGTCACCAGCATGTAGAAGGCGAACAGGAACGCCGTGCCCAGCGGAAACAGCGTGACATAGCCAAAGGTCACGAAGGCTGGCTGGATCACCAGCAGCGCCCCGGCAAAACCGATGACCGAGGCGATGATCCGCCGCGGCCCGACCGCATCGCCAAACAGCAGATAGCCCAGCAGCAAAAGGATGAAGGGTTCGACAAAGACGATGGCCAGCGCATCGGCGATCGGCATCACCGCGATGCCCGCGATGAAACAATAGGTCGAAAGGACGAGGAACACCGCGCGCAGCCCGATCAACCCGATCAGGCGCGGCGTGAGATGCCCCCAGTCGCGCAGCAGCGCCGCTACAGGCAACATCAGCGCCACCTGCACGACAAACCGCGCCAGCGTGATCTGCCCGACCGGCAGTTCGGCCGCCGCAAGCTTGGCGCAGACATCCAGCAGCGGCGCCAGCACGCAGAAGGCAATCATCAAGAGGGCACCCATCAGGGGGCGGTCGTGGGGCATCGCGCGCTCCTATCCTCGGGCGAGGATGCCGGGCGGGGCTGCGGTTTTCGCGTCCGAAAGCGGCAGATCCTGTCGCTGCCGGGGCGGCGGGGCTGCCTGCCCCCGCCGCCAGTCGCGCCGCCCGAGAGTATCCGGGAAAAGCAGACCTCAGCAGTTGGGGACGTTGACCGCCAGCCCGCCCAGAGAGGTTTCCTTGTATTTCTCGTGCATGTCATGGCCGGTCTGGCGCATCGTCTCGATGCAGGCGTCGAGGCTGACCAGATGCACCCCGTCGCCGCGCAGCGCAAGGCTGGCGGCCGAAACCGCCTTGATCGCGCCCAGCCCGTTGCGTTCGATACAGGGCACCTGCACCAGCCCCTTGACCGGATCGCAGGTCATGCCGAGGTGATGTTCCAGCGCGATCTCGGCGGCGTTTTCCACCTGTTCCGGCGTGCCCCCCAGCACGGCGCAAAGCCCGGCGGCCGACATGGCGGCGGCGCTGCCCACCTCGGCCTGGCAGCCGCATTCGGCGCCCGAGATGCTGGCATTATGCTTGCACAGCCCGCCGATCGCGGCGGCGGTCAGCAGGAAATCCCCGATCTGGCTGCGGCTGGCACCCGGCACATGATCTAGCCAGTAGCGGATCGTCGCCGGCAGCACCCCGGCCGCGCCATTGGTGGGCGCGGTCACGACCTGCCCGCCGGCGGCGTTTTCCTCGTTCACCGCCATGGCATAAAGCGACATCCAGTCGTTGATCGTGTGCGGCGCCGTCATGTTCAGCCCGCGTTCGGCCAGCAGCGCCTGATGGATGCCGCGCGCGCGCCGCCGCACCTTGAGCCCGCCGGGCAGGATGCCTTCGCCCGCCATGCCGCGGTCGATGCAGGCCTCCATCACCGCCCAGATCCGGTCAAGCCCGGTTTCCAGATCGGCCTTGCTGCGCACCGCCAGTTCGTTGGCGCGTTTCATCGCCGCGATCGACAGGCCCGAGGCGCGCGCCATGTCGAGCATCTGTGCCGCGCTTTCGAACGGGTAGGGCACCTTGGGGCCCGATGCCGCCTTTTCGCCAGCGGCGAGTTCGGCCGCGGTCAGCACGAAACCGCCGCCGATGGAGTAATAGGTTTCCTCCAGGATCACGTCGCCTTCGGAATCGAGCGCGCGCAGGATCATGCCATTGGCATGGCCGGGCAGGGCGGGGCCGAAATCGAACAGCATGTCGGCCTTGGGATCAAAGCGCAGCGGCCCGAGCCCCGGCGGCGTCACCGTCCGGGTGGCGCTGATCTCGGCCAGCGCGGCCTCGGCCTTTTCGTGGTCATAGCTGGCCGGTTCGAACCCGGCGAGACCGAGGATCGTGGCGCGGTCGGTCGCATGGCCGACGCCGGTAAAGGCCAGGCTGCCATGCAGCGACGCGCGCAGCCCATGGGCATGGAAGGGGCTGGCGCGCAGCCGGTCGAGAAACCGCGCCGCCGCCACCATCGGCCCCATCGTATGCGAGGAGGACGGGCCGATCCCGACCTTGAACATGTCGAAAACCGAAAGAAACATCTGAGACTCCCTGTTCGGCCCGACTATGCCGGGTTTCCGCGCCGAGGGCAGGCGAAATACGACATGGCGCGGCAGGTTTGACCAGCGGCGCATCGGCGGCACCGCCGGTGCGGGGCCGTCAGTCGCGACGGGTGGGCGTGCGCATCGTCACCAGTTCTTCGGACATGGTGGGATGCACGGCGACGGTGCGGTCGAAATCCTCTTTCGTGGCGCCCATCTTCACCGCGATGGCGGCAAGCTGGATCATCTCGCCCGCAGCCGGGCCGACGATGTGGCAGCCCAGCACCTTGCGGCTGGACTGGCTGACCACCAGCTTCATCAGCACCCGATCCTCGCGCCCGGCGAACAGGGTCTGCATCGGGCGAAAACGCGCGGTATAGACCTCGATCGGCTCTTGCGCGCGGGCGGCTTCCTCGGACAGGCCGACCGTGCCGAATTCCGGCTGGGTGAACACGGCCGAGGCGACCAGATCGTGATCGGCCTGCCGGGGCTGGCCCTTGAACACGGTATCGGCAAAGGCATGCCCCTCGCGGATGGCGACGGGGGTCAGGTTGATGCGGTCGGTCACATCGCCCACGGCAAAGATCGACGGGACCGAGGTCTGGCTGTGGTCATCGACCGTGATCTCGCCCCGCGCGCCCAGACGCACGCCCGCTTCCTCCAGCCCCAGACCGTCGCTGTTGGGCACGCGGCCGGTGGCATAAAGCACCAGATCATATTCCGCCTCATGCCCTTCGGCAAAGCTGGCAAGGATGCCGGTTCCGGTCTTGCGCAGGCCGGTGACGATGCTGTGCAGGCGGATGTCGATGCCCGAGGCGCGCATCGCATCGGCGATATGGCTGCGGCATTCGTCGTCAAAGCCGCGCAGGATCTGTTCGCTGCGATAGGATTGGGTGACGTTCACCCCCAACCCGTTCAGGATACAGGCGAATTCCGAGGCGATATAGCCGCCGCCCACCACCAGCACGCGCGAGGGCAGGGCGTCCATCCGAAAGATCTCGTTCGAGGTGACCGCCAGATCCGACCCGGGGAAATGCGGCACGAAGGGGCGGCCGCCGGTCGCGATCAGGATGTGCTTGGCGCGGAAGCGCTGCCCGTCGGCCAGTTCGACCGTATGCGCATCGACCACCCGCGCGCGCTGGTCATGGATGGTCACGCCGGCATTGGTCAGCCCGCCGCGATAGGCGGCCTCCAGCCGGTTCAGTTCCTTGTCGAGCGCGGCGCGGAAATGGCCCCAGTCAAAGCTGCCATCAGCCACCTTCCAGCCATAGGCGCGGGCATCCTCGATCAGGCCGGGATATTCGCTGGCATAGACCATCAGCTTTTTCGGCACGCAGCCGCGAATGACGCAGGTGCCGCCCATGCGGTATTCCTCGGCCAATGCGACGCGGGCCTTGCCCTCTGAGGCGGCGATCCGCGCCGCGCGCACCCCGCCCGAGCCGCCCCCGATGACGAAAAGATCATGGTCAAAGGTCATGCTCGGCTCCTGCGCTGCGCGGTGGTGGGACCGAAGACATGGCGCGGGACGGGCGCGGGCGCAAGCCTTGGCGCCGGAAATGGCCCGAATGTGAAGCGCCGGCGCGCCCGGGCCGGGGTGGTAGCCGCTGCGGGACTCGAACCCGCACGCCCGAAAGCCAGGCATTTTAAGTGCCTTGAGTCTACCATTCCTCCAAGCGGCCCCGATGCGATCCCTAGCAGCCGCCGCGCCCGCCTTCAATCACCTGTGCCCGCCATGGCGCCGGCGCTTGACCTTGGCCCGCGGGCGGCACATTCAGGGGGCAGTTCCCTGATGCGAGTTGACACCATGCCCGCCGCCCAAGCGCCCCTGACCCCCGCCCTGCCGCCCGAGGCGGTGACCCCCGAGCTTGCACAGGCGGTTGCGGTCGAGGGGCTTTTGCACCTGTTCCGCCTGCTTGGGGCCGACGGGGCCTTTGTCTATGCCCATGCCGAGGACGACCCCGCCGCGGTGCTGGAGGGCTATAACATGCTGCGCCATTGCGGCACGTTGTGGTTCATGCTCAGCGCGGTGAACGCGCTGGAACTGCCGCTCCTCAAGACCGAGGCGCGGGCGCTGGCGGCCGGCATCGGCTATGCCGGGCGGCGGATGCAGGCGCCCGACTGGGCGCCGGGCCTGGCGCTGGTGACCAAGGGCAAGGTCAAGCTGGGCGGTGTGGGGCTGGCGCTGCTGATGCTGTCCGAGGCGCGGGAAAGCGCGGGCCTGCCACGGCTGAAACTGCCGCTGGCGCTGGCGCCCTGCATGGAGGCGCTGTCGGAATACGCATTGGCCCAGCAGCGGCCCGGGCCGGATGCCGGCGATTTCCATCACCGGCGGCTGTTCGATGGCGGCCTGGATGACGGCTTTCACAGCGATTACTACACCGGCGAGGCGCTGTTCGGCCTGATCGCCGCCGGCGCCCCCGCCGCCCGCACCGCCCCCGTGGCCGAGGCGCTGATGCGGCGCGGCTACGGGATCGAGGTGCAAAGTCACTGGATGGGCTATGCCGCCTGCGCGGCCTGCGATGCGGGGCTGGTGCCCGACACGCTCGGCCGGGCCTATCTCGCCGATCTCTTGACCGCGATCACCACCGACACCGCCTATCGCGACCGCCGCGAATCCACCCCGATCGCCTGCCGGTCCGAGGCACTGGCGCGGTTTCTCTGGCTCGACCGGCGCCATCCGGGGCGGTTCTTCGATGCAGAGCAGATCGCGCGGATCGACGCGACGCTGCGGATGAACCTTGCGCTGCAACTGCGGTGGTTCCGGCGGGGCCAGTTCCGGCGCGGCGATGCCAGCGACCGGGTGCAGATCGACTTTGTGCAGCACAATGCCATGGCGTTTCTGTCCTACGCCATGCTGCACCGCTGAGGCGCGTCAGCCCAGGCGCGGGATGAAACGCGGCACGCGGCGTGCGTAATCGGCGTAGTCGGGAAAGCTCGCGCGCAAGACCGCCTCCTCATAATCGGCGCGGCGGATTTGCAGCACCAGCCACAGCAGGAACAGCCCCGCCGACCAGATCGACAGATTGCCCAGCATCACGCCCGCCATGGTGATCAGCTCCACCCCATAAAGCGGGTGGCGCACCACGCCATAAGGCCCGGTCGTGACCAGCGCGCGCGAGGTGGCCATGATCGCGAAAGACCGGCCAAGCGCGCGCAGCACATGGATCGACAGCGCGGTGCCCGCCACCACCAGCAACGTGGCGACAAGCCGCAGCGCCGGCGGCGTCTCGGCCACCGGCAGCGCGACCATCGCCATCATGACAAAGGTGCCCAGCACCGCCACCAGCCGCGGCGCAAGGCCGGTCGCCGCATCGCGCACGGGCAGACGGCGCAGGGTGAACAGCAGCACGAACATCACGAACAGCGTCGCCAGCACCTGCGACACCAGCGCCAGCCCCCAGAACGGTATATGGTCGCGCATGAGCCAGAGCTGCGCCAGCCGCAGGATCTGCGTCAGCCAGATCAGCGCGAAGACGGCCAGCATGGCGAACTGGCCCAGGCGGTCTTCAGCCTTCAGGTTCATGGGTCATGTCCTCGGCAGGCGCTCGCGCGGCAGGGGCGGCGCGAAACGGATAGAGCAATTGCTGGTGAAATTGCGGCGGCACCGGATCGTCCACCCCGTACCGGTCGGGGTGCTGGCCGCGCGGCAGGAACATCGTGCCGGCCAGCAGGTCGATGATCGACAGTTGCGCGGCAAAGTTGCGATCATAGGCCTCGCGCCGGTTGGCATGATGCCAATGGTGATATTCCGGCGAGGCGAAGACCCATTTCAGCGGCCCGAAACGCAGCCGGACATTGGAATGGATCAGCATCGCCTGCGCCTGATAGATCAGCGCGAAGATCGCCACCGCCTGCACCGAAAAACCCAGAAAGAAGACGGGCAGCAGCGACAGGCAGTTGGTAAAGGTCTGGTCGATGAAATGCACGCGATAGGTGGCCAGCCAGTCCAGCTGTTCGCTGCTGTGATGCACCGAATGAAACCGCCACAAGAGCGGCACATGATGCGACAGCCGATGCGCGGTGTAATAGCCCAGATCGGCGACCACCGTCACCGCGACCACCTGCACCGCCAGCGGCCAGCGATCGGCGCCGGTCAGGCTTTCGCCCCCCGTGGCCATGCCGAAACCCGCCATGACCCCCGCGATGACCGCCAGCGTCATGAACCGCACGATCCAGCCATTGACCAGCAGATAGACCAGATCGCTGAGCCAGCCCTTGCGCAGGATGGGCTGCCCGCGATGCTGGGGAAAAAGCCGCTCCAGCGGAATGAAGATGCAGGCCAGAATGATCAATGCCGTGTAATTCATGGCCTGAATAATGCCGGGAAAAGGGCCGGTTGCATAGGAATTTCGCCCGGCCTGCCAGAGGGCTTCGCCGCGGCGCGGCGATTGACTCGGGCCGCGCCTGCCGCCACTACTTGTCGCGGAGAGTTTGCAGGGGGATTCATGAGCAAGACCTATCCCGATGCCCGGGCCGCGCTTGAGGGCGTGCTGTTCGATGGCATGACGATTGCGGCAGGGGGCTTTGGCCTCTGCGGCATTCCCGAATTGCTGATCAATGCGATCCGCGACGCCGGCACCAAGGACATCACCATCGCCTCGAACAATTGCGGCGTGGATGATTTCGGCCTTGGGATCCTGCTCAAGACGCGGCAGATCCGCAAGATGATCTCGTCCTATGTCGGCGAGAACGCGGAATTCATGCGCCAGTATCTCTCGGGCGAGCTGGAGCTGGAATTCAACCCGCAGGGCACGCTGGCCGAACGGATGCGCGCGGGCGGCGCGGGCATTCCGGGGTTCTACACCGCGACCGGGGTCGGCACCGTGATCGCCGAGGGCAAGGACCACAAGGACTTCAACGGCCGCACCTATATCCTGGAAACCGGGATCGTGGCCGACCTGTCGATCGTCAAGGCCTGGAAGGCCGATCCGTCGGGCAACCTCGTCTTCCGCAAGACCGCGCGCAATTTCAACGCGCCGGCGGCGACCTGCGGCAAGATCTGCGTGGCCGAGGTCGAGGAAATCGTGCCGCTGGGCAGCCTGGACCCCGATCATATCCACCTGCCGGGCATCTATGTGCATCGCCTGATCCAGGGCCCGCACGAAAAGCGCATCGAACAGCGCACCGTGCGCAAGAAGGAATCCGTCTAATGCCGTGGGATCGCAATCAGATGGCGGCCCGCGCCGCGCAAGAGCTTCAGGATGGCTGGTATGTCAACCTGGGCATCGGCATCCCGACGCTGGTGTCGAACTACATCCCCGAAGGGGTGAACGTCACGCTGCAATCGGAAAACGGCATGCTGGGCATGGGCCCCTTTCCGTTTGAGGGCGAGGAGGATGCCGACCTGATCAATGCCGGCAAGCAGACCATCACCGAACTGCCGCAGACCGCCTATTTCGATTCCGCGCAAAGCTTTGCGATGATCCGTGGCGGCAAGATCGCCATGGCGATCCTCGGCGCGATGGAAGTGTCCGAGGCGGGCGATCTGGCGAACTGGATGATCCCCGGCAAGCTGGTCAAGGGCATGGGCGGCGCGATGGATCTGGTCGCCGGTGTCGGCCGCGTGGTGGTGGTGATGGACCACACCAACAAGGCCGGCGAATCCAAGGTGTTGAAGGCCTGCACCCTGCCCCTGACCGGCAAGGCGGTGGTCAATCGCATCATCTCCAACCTGGGCGTGCTGGATGTGGTGCCGGGCGGGCTGAAGATCGTGGAACTGGCCGATGGCGTGACCGAGGCCGAACTGCGCGCCGCGACCGAGGCGACGCTGGTCAACTGACCCCACGTGCGGGCCGGGATGGACCGGCCCGCACGCAACCGCAGGCAGCGCCTGCGGGATTGACGGCACGCGCCGCCTGTGTCAGCCCTGTCAGGGTCTGGTTCGGAGGGTGTGTGATGCCGGTTTTCCTTGCGCTTCTGGCGGCCGCGGGGGCCGTGGTGTTCTGGATCCTGCGGGCGCGCAATGCCGCGCAGGCCGCGGGTGAACTGGCGGATATGGCGGGCGATGTGCTGTCCGCCGCGCGTCGCTTCGGCTTTCGCCGCCGCCATGACGAACACCCCGTGGACAGCCTTCAGGAACCCGATGTCGCGATTGCCGGGCTTGGCATGGCCTTCATGGAACTGGGCGGCCTGCCGTCGCGCGAACAGCAGGCGGCGCTGCTGGTCAGCCTGCAACACCATCTGGGCCACGATTTCGACCGCGCGCAAGAGGCACAGTTGCTGGGGCGCTGGCTGGTGACCGAATGCGGCGGGCCGCAGCCGGGATTCACGCGCCTGGCGAAGCGGCTGGTCAAGCTGGGCGGCGGGGCGGCCAGCTTTGACCCTTGCATGGCGGTGCTGCGCGATGTGGCGGCGGAATCGACCACCGGCCAGATCACGCCGCAACAGAAAGACGCGCTGGAGGAACTGGCCCGCGCCTTCCGCCTGCGCTGAGCCTTACTGGCAATAGCTCTGGCGGCTGATCCAGTCGCGCATCTCGGCGCGTTTGTCGGCCTTGCGGAACGGCATCCAGTCGCGCCCGATGCCGCGATTGCCGCCGCCCACGGCCATGCCGTCACGCTCCACATGATGCGCGACCATCTCTACCGCGCAGGCGAGATTGGCGCTGCCATCCTTGAGCGCGGCGCTGGAGGTCGCGTCGCAGCCGTAATTGGCGGCCGAACGCGGCGAGATCTGCATGATGCCGATATATTTGCCGCCGCCACCCGCCGCGCGCGGGTTATAGCTGCTTTCATACTTGCCCACGGCCGAGATCAGCCCGGCCCAGAAGGCGCGCCGTTCCATCAGGCTGGCATCTTCGTAACCCGGGCACCAGGTGCCGATATCGGCCGGCACACGCAGCGCCAGCGCATCGTCTTCCTCGGCCACGGCCATCAGGGTATTGGTGGTCCATTCGGCGGCCTGGGGGTGATTGTCCCACCGCATCGGGGGCGGCGTGGTCAGATCCTGCGCCATCTTTCCGGCTTCGGTCGTGCAGCCAGCCAGTACAAGCGCCGCCATCGCGCCCATGATCCCGCCGACGATCCTGCCCGGTTTGCCCTGCATCGCTGCATCCGTAATGGCGACACGCCGCCTTGCGCGCCTCGGGTCTTTTGCCCGGGGGCAGGGCGATCTGGCAAGTTTCGCGTGGTCTCATGCGCGAAAATCCGCCCGCAGCGCCTTGCCGCGCTGCGCGGCGCTGCCTATGAAGGGGGCAAGATTGCAAGGGGAAACCGATGCTCGACCTGACCTATGACGCGCCGAAACCGAAGGTGATTTCCGGGGCGAAACACGACTGGGAACTGGTGATCGGGATGGAGATTCACGCCCAGGTTTCCTCCAACGCCAAGCTGTTCTCGGGCGCCTCGACCGCCGTGGGGGCGGAGCCGAACAGCAATGTCAGCTTTGTCGATTGCGCCATGCCGGGCATGCTGCCGGTCATCAACGAATATTGCGTGGAACAGGCGGTGCGCTCGGGCCTCGGGCTCAAGGCCGCGATCAACCTGCGCTCGGCCTTCGACCGCAAGAATTACTTTTACCCCGACCTGCCGCAGGGCTATCAGATCAGCCAGCTTTACCACCCGATCGTGGGCGAGGGCGAGGTGCTGGTCGAGATGGCACCGGGTGTGGCGCGACTGGTGCGGATCGAACGCATCCATCTGGAACAGGATGCCGGCAAGTCGATTCACGACATGGACCCGAACATGTCCTTCGTCGATTTCAACCGCACCGGCGTCGCCCTGATGGAGATCGTCAGCCGCCCCGACATTCGCGGCCCCGAGGAGGCGGCGGCCTATGTGTCGAAGCTGCGCCAGATCCTGCGCTATCTGGGCACCTGCGACGGCAACATGCAGAACGGCAACCTGCGGGCCGATGTGAACGTCTCGGTCTGCCGACCCGGCCAATATGAGAAGTATCAGGAAACGCAGGATTTTTCGCATCTGGGCACGCGCTGCGAGATCAAGAACATGAACTCGCTCCGCTTCATTCAGGCGGCGATTGATTACGAGGCCCGGCGCCAGATCGCCATTCTGGAGGATGGCGGTTCCATCGTGCAGGAGACCCGGCTTTACGATCCCGACAAAGGCGAAACCCGGTCGATGCGGTCGAAGGAAGAGGCGCATGACTACCGCTATTTCCCTTGCCCGGACCTGCTGCCGCTGGAAATCGAACAGGCCTGGGTCGATGACATCGCCGCGCGCATGCCCGAACTGCCCGACGCCAAGAAGGCGCGCTTCATGGCCGATTTCGGCCTGACCGATTACGACGCCAATGTGCTGACCGCCGAACTGGATTCGGCCGCGTTTTTCGAGGCCGTGGCGCAGGGCCGCGACGGCAAATCGGCGGCGAACTGGGTCATCAACGAACTGTTCGGCCGGCTGAACAAGGAAGGCCACGCCATCGGTGACAGCCCGGTTTCGGCGGCGCAACTGGGCGGCATGCTGGATCTGCTAGCCAAGGGTGAGATCACCTCGAAAATGGCCAAGGATCTGTTTGAAATCCTCTGGACCGAAGGCGGCGATCCGGCCGAGGTGGCGGCGGCCCGCGGCATGAAGGCGGTGACCGATACCGGCGCTATCGAAAAGGCGCTGGACGATCTGATCGCGGCCAACCCGGCCCAGGTGGAAAAGGCCAAGGTCAATGCCAAGTTGGCGGGCTGGTTCACCGGTCAGGTGCTGAAAGCCACGGGCGGCAAGGCCGATCCGGCGGTGGTCAACGCCATGGTGGCGCAAAAGCTCGGCCTGTGATTCGCGCGGCGGCCGGCGCCCCCCGGGCGAAAGGCCGCCGGCCCGACCATCCGGTCGCTTCATTAACCATTCCGAATCGGGCATGCTCCGCCGCGATATCAGGAGTCAGCGATGCAGCTTTACGAATTCAAGGTGATCCCGGCCCCCCGCAAGGGTGAAAAGGCCCGGGGGGTCAAGACGACTGCCGACCGCTTTGCCCATGCGCTGTCGCTGGTGATGAACGAACTGGCGCGCGAGGGGTGGGATTATGTCCGCGCCGATACCATGCCCTGCGACGAGCGCAGCGGCCTGACCGGCAAGACCACCACCTATCAGACCGTGCTGGTGTTCCGTCGCGCGCTGGCGTCGCAGGCGGGGCAAGCCGCGCCGCTGCCGGCACCGGCGCCCGCACAGCCGGCGCCGGCACCACTGGCCGTCGCGACCGACCTGCCGGGCGCCAGCATCGCCCCGCGTCTGGGTGCCGCCCGCGCGGAAGAGGGGCGCAGCCCCACGCTCGGCCCCGCCGGCAAAACCGACAGCACCGAGACCGCCTGAGCGGCGCCTACTCGCCCCGCACGTCGGCCAGCGCCCCGGGCAGGGCGGCGGCAAAGGCGGCCAGCGCGGCCGCGTCGCCGCAGCTGACACGGATGCAACGGTCATGGGGCGCGACAAAGGGCATGCGGATGAACACGCCGCGCGCCACGACGCCCGCCAGCACCTTGCGCGCAAAGGCGCCGTCGCCGCCGCAATCCATCGTCACGAAATTGGTGGCCGAGGGGAGCGGCGCCAGCCCGTTGGCACGGGCGATCTGGGCCAAGGTCTCGCGCGCGGCACCGACGCGGGCCTGCACTTCGGCCAGCCAAGCCTGATCCTGCAAGGCGGCCAGCGCACCGGCCTGCGCTATGCGTCCGATGCCGAAATGATTGCGCACCTTGTTGAAGGCGGCAATCAGCCCCGGCGCCGCGATGGCATAACCCACCCGTAGCCCCGCCATGCCATAGCCCTTGGAAAAGGTGCGAAACCGGATGACGCGCGGGTCATCCGCGTCGATCTGCGGCGCGGTCCCTGCGGGGGCAAGGTCGATATAGGCCTCGTCCAGCACCAGCAGCGTGCCTTCCGGCAGGCGCGGGATCATCGCCTCGATCACCCGGCCCGGGTGATGCGACCCCATGGGATTGTCGGGATTGGCCAGATAGACCAGCTTGGGGCGCAGCCGCTGGGCGGCCGCCAGCAATGCCTCGGGGTCTTCGTGATCGCCGGCATAGGGCACCTTGTGCAAGACCCCGCCAAAGCCCGCGACGTGGAAGTTGAAGGTCGGATAGGCCCCGTCCGAGGTGACGACGGCCTCGCCGGGTTCCACGACAAGGCGCACCAGATAGCCCAGCAGCCCGTCAATCCCTTCGCCAACCACGATGTGATCCGGTGTCACGCCGTGATGCGCGGCCAGCGCGGCGCGCAGGTCGTGATTTTCCGGGTCGCCATACATCCAGACATTCCGCGCGGCATGCTCCATCGCGACGATGGCGCGGGGCGAGGGGCCAAAGACGCTTTCATTCGCGCCCAGACGGGCGGTGAATGGCCTTCCTGACTGCCGTTCGGCAGTTTCGGGCCCGACAAAGGGCACCGAAGCGGGCAGGGAGACGGCAAGCGGGGTGTAGCGCGGCGTCTGGGTCATGGCGGCATATCAGCCGGAAACCGGCCGTCCCGCAAGATCAGCCTTTCAGGAAGGCGCGGCGCGCCTCTTCGGCCATGGCCTGCCGCATTTGCAGATCGGCCAGATGTCGCATGGCGGCCTTGCGCTCTGCCGCGTCTGTCAGGGTCGCGAGATGGGCCTGCTGCGCAAGCACCTGCTTTTTCAGGGTGATTTCTTCGGGAAGGGCGCCGGCCTCGGCCATGATGCGAAAACCTGCCGCCTCGGCCGCCGTCACGAACACATCGCCCGGCCGCTCGGGCAGGGGTTGGCCTTCGCCCTTCAGGCCCGAGAGCTGCCCCTCGGCCCGGGCTTTCAGCATCATGCGTTCCGCGATCCGGTTCAGCCAGGACATGCCCCGATTCTGCACCGGACCGAAAGCGGCGGCAAGGGCTGCGACAAAGGGTTGCACCCGGCGCGGAATGGGGGCGTTATGGCGCTATCGCCGGAACAAGTGTTGCCCCGGGGCCTCGCCGTGATCGAACGCAGACCGACCTTCGCGCCTTTCGCCAACCCGGATTTCCGGCTCTTGTGGATGGCAACGGTGATTTCGCAATTGGGCGGGTTGATCCAGACCGTCGGGGCCGGCTGGCTGATGACCTCGCTCACCACCTCGCATCAGCTGATTGCGCTGGTGCAGACCTCCACCACGCTGCCGATCATGGTTCTGTCGCTGTTCGCCGGCGCGCTGGCCGATAATTTTCCGCGCCGGTCGATCCTGATCTGGTCGCAGGTCTTTCTGCTGCTGGCCTCGGCCGGGCTGGCGGCGCTGGCCTGGTTCGGCACGATGACGCCCTGGACGCTGCTGATCAGCACCTTCCTGATCGGCTGCGGCACGGCGCTTTACAACCCGTCCTGGCAGGCGAGCATGGGCGACATCGTCGCGCGCGAGGATCTGCCCCAGGCGGTGAGCCTGAATTCCATGGGCTTCAACATGATGCGCTCGGTCGGGCCGGCGATCGGCGGGGCCGTGGTGGCGGCCTTTGGGGCGGCAGCGGCCTTTGGCATCAACGCCGTCAGCTACCTGCCGCTGCTGGGCGCCTTGATCCGCTGGCAGCCGGCCTATCCCGAAAGCCGCCTGCCGCGCGAATCGCTGCGCGCGGCGCTGAGTTCGGGGCTGCGCTATGTCGCCATGTCGCCGGGGCTGATCCGGGCCATGCTGCGGGCGGGGCTGTTCGGCTTTGGCGCCTGTGCGGTGCTGGCGCTGCTGCCGCTGGTGGCGCGCGATCTGTTGCAGGGCACCGCGCTGACCTATGGGCTGACGCTGGGCGCCTTTGGCCTGGGCGCGATTGGCGGTGTGGCGATGAACGGGCCGCTGCGCGCGCGGCTGCGCAACGAACATATCGTGCGCGCGGCCTGTCTCAGCTTTGCCGGCGGTCTGGTGCTGCTGGGGCTGAGCCGGTCGCTCTGGCTGACAGCGCCGGCGCTGCTGGTCTGCGGCGCGGGCTGGGTCATGGCGCTGTCGCTGTTCAACGTGACGGTACAGCTTTCGTCGCCCCGCTGGGTGGTGGGGCGGGCGCTGTCCTTCTATCAGACGGCGGTCTTTGGCGGCATGTCGGTCGGTGCCTGGGTCTGGGGCGGGGTGGCGGATATGGGCGGCGTGGCGCTGGCGCTGTTCTGTGCCGCCGGCGCGCTGATCGTCGCGGCGCTGGCGGGGCTGTGGCTGGCGCTGGACGAGCTGGGCGGGATCAGCCTCGATCCGGTGGGGCCGTTCGAGGCCCCGCCCTTGCGGCTGGATCTGCGGGGGCGGTCGGGGCCGATCATGATCATGGTCGATTATCAGATCGACGAGGCGGATGTGCCCGAATTTCTGGAGGTTATGCAGGAGCGTCGCCGCATCCGCCGTCGTGATGGCGCCCGGAACTGGGCCTTGCTGCGCGATCTGGAAGACCCCGATATCTGGGTGGAGAGCTATCATGTGGCCACATGGGTCGAATATATCCGCCATGTGGAGCGGCGCACCCAAGCCGATGGCGCCAATCTGGAGCGCCTGCTGGCACTGCATCGCGGCGAAGGCCGGCCGCGCGTGCATCGCATGATCGAGCGTCACAGCGTGCCGGCGCCGGGGGAAATGGCGCTGAAGGCGCCGCCGGAACTGCCCTGAACCGGAAAAGGGAAGGGGGGCTGTCTGCCCCCCTCTGGGCCTGTCGGCCCATTCACCCCCCGAGGATATTTGGAAACAGATGAGGGATCAGCCGATTTCCGCCAGACGCGCTACGGCTGCGGCGATCTTGCCGGCCTCGTCGGTCCGGGCCTCCAGGTTGGCGCGGGCCTCGTCCACCACCCCGTCCTTGGCGGAGGCGATGAATTTCGGGTTGTCGAGCCGGGACTTGAGGCCGGAGATTTCCTTTTCCAGTTTCTCCAGCGTCTTGGAGAGCCGCGCCTTTTCGGCGGCGATGTCGATGATGCCGTCCAGCGGGATCGCGAAGCTCGCGCCCTCGGCCGCGATGGAAAGCGCGCCTTTCGGGGCGGCGGGCGCGTCGGTCAGGCTTTCGATCCGGGCAAGCCGCTGGATCAGCGCCTCGTTCCGGGTCCAGGCGGCGCGGGCGGGGGCATCCATGGCAAGCGCCAGCATGTCGAGTTTCAGGCCCACCGGCACATGCATCTGGGCGCGGGCCGAGCGGATCTCGTCAATGAGGCCGGTGACCCAGGTCATTTCGCGATCGGCCTCGGCGTCGATCAGGTCGGGGCTATAGGTCGGCCAGTCGGCATGGGCGATGAAGCCCGCGCGTTTGCCGGTGGTGGCCCAGAGGTCTTCGGTGATGAAGGGCATGAACGGGTGCAGCAGGATCATGCATTGATCCAGCACCCAGCCCATCGTGGCGCGGGTTTCCGCCGCCTGATCGCCGTCGAACAGCGGTTTGGCGAATTCGACATACCAGTCGCAGACATTGCCCCAGACAAAGCCATAGAGCGCCTGCGCCGCGTAATCGAAGCGGAAATCGTTGAGGGCGGCGTTCACCTCGGCCAGGGCCTTGGCGGTTTCGCCGATGATCCATTTATTCGCGGTGGCCGTGGCCTGCGGCGGCGCGGCTTGGGTCGCGTGCCCGTCCCAGACGCCGTTCATCTCGGCAAAGCGGCAGGCATTCCACAGCTTGGTGCCGAAGTTGCGATAGCCCGCGATCCGCTGGGTATCGAGCTTCAGCACGCCGCCCAGCGAGGCCATGGCCGCATTGGCAAAGCGCAGCGCGTCGGCGCCGTATTCGTCGATGATTTCCAGCGGGTCGATGACGTTGCCCAGCGACTTCGACATCTTCTTGCCCTTGGCGTCGCGCACGAGGCCATGCAGATAGACGGTGTGGAAGGGGATATCCTCCACCACTGCCAGTTGCATCATCATCATGCGGGCGACCCAGAAGAACAGGATGTCCTGGCCGGTGACCAGAACGCTGGTCGGGAAGTATTTGGCCAGTTCCGGTGTTTGTTCCGGCCAGCCCAGCGTGCCGATGGGCCACAGGCCGGAGGAGAACCAGGTGTCGAGGACGTCGGCATCGCGCCAGACCGGGTAAACCAGATGCGTCGGATCTTGCGTCAGGTTGTAATCTGCCAACGCACGGGCCAGCGCCTCCACCGCCGCCTCGCGGGTCTCCACCTCGATCACGCGAGCGTGGTTCAGCGGCACGGGCAGGGGGGCGAGGTCATCCATGAAGCGCGCAGCCACGGTCTGAAGATCATGGGCGCAGTGATAGACCGGTTCGGCATGGTTGAAGCCGCCATCGGCCAGCAGGCGGAACAGCTCCACCTCGTCCAGCGCATTGTCGCCTTCATCGTCGCGGAACCCGGCCGGCCAGACATCCAGCCCATACCACACCGGGATCTGATGCCCCCACCACAACTGGCGGGAAATACACCAAGGCTCGATATTCTCCAGCCAGTGATAATAGGTCTTTTCGCCGCTTTCCGGGATGATCTTCACGCGGCCAGTGCGCACCGCCTCCAGCGCGGGTTCCACGATCTTGGCGGTATCGACGAACCACTGGTCGGTCAGCATCGGCTCGATCACGACCTTGGAGCGATCCCCGAAGGGCTGCATGATCGGCTTGTTCTCGACCACCGGCTCCAGCCGCAGATGTTCCGACCCGGTTTCGGGGTCGGTTTCCTTGATCATCACGGTGACGGCCAGGCCGATGGCGTTGATATCGGCGATCACGGCCTTGCGGGCCTCGAACCGGTCCATGCCGCGATATTTCGTCGGCACCAGGTTCAGGCTGTCCACCTCGGTCTCGGTGGTGGGCGACCCGGCGGCGATCTCGCGGGCGCGCGCCACGGCGACCTCATAGGGCGCGCCGTCTTCGCGCATCCGGCCGCGGGTATCCATCAGGCGATAGCAGGGCAGGCCGCCGCGCTTGGCCACCTGATAATCGTTGAAATCATGCGCGCCGGTGATCTTTACCGCGCCCGAGCCGAAATTCGGATCGGGGTATTCATCGGCGATGATCGGGATCAGACGGTCACAGAGCGGCAGTTTCACCATCTTGCCGACGATGGGCGCGTAACGCGCATCCGAGGGATGCACCGCCACCGCGCCATCGCCCAGCATGGTTTCCGGCCGCGTGGTGGCGATGGAGATGTAGTTCCGCTTTTCGCGGAAGGTCACCGTGCCGTCTTCGTCTTTCTCGACATAGTCATAGGTCTCGCCGCCGGCGAGTTCGTACTTGAAATGCCACATATGGCCGGGCACCTCGATATTCTCGACCTCCAGGTCGGAAATCGCGGTCTCGAAATGCGGATCCCAGTTCACGAGGCGTTTGCCGCGATAGATCAGGCCCTTGTTATACATCTCCACAAAGACCTTGATGACGGCATCGTGGAAATTGCCATCCTCGCCCGCGGGCGCGCCGGGGGCGCCGGACATGGTAAAGGCCTCGCGGTCCCAGTCGCACGAGGCGCCGAGGCGCTGCAACTGGCCGATGATCGTGCCGCGCGACTTGACCTTTTGCTGCCAGACCCGTTCCAGGAACTTTTCGCGCCCCATCTGCGTGCGGGTCGGTTCCTGTTGCAGCGCCATTTCGCGTTCGGTCACCATCTGGGTGGCGATACCGGCATGGTCGGTGCCGGGCTGCCAGAGCGTGTCATCGCCCTGCATGCGGTGCCAGCGCACCAGAATATCCTGCAACGTGTTGTTGAAGGCATGGCCCATATGCAGGCTGCCGGTCACGTTGGGCGGGGGGATCATGACGGAAAAGGCCGGGCGTCCCGGCTTGGCATGGGCGCCGGCGCGGCCCGCCTTGCCCTCGATCCACTGGCGCGAGATACGGGCCTCGGCCTCGGCGGCGTTGAAGGTCTTTTCCATCGGCATGAGCGTTCCCCTTTCGTCGGCCAAGGCTTTAGCGAAAAGCCGCCGAAAGGGGAAGGGGCGCGGGGGGGGCTTACGCCCCGCCGACCAGCGCGAACCAGACGCCGCGCGGGTCTTTCGCCTGACAGACAAAGGCGCCGCCCGGCACCTCCATCGGGCCCATCTCCACGCTGCCGCCGCCCGCCGCGATCTGCGCCATCGCGGCCTTGATCGAGGGCACGCCGAAATAGGGCAGCCAGTTCGGCGGCACCTCGGGCGCGGGCAGGCCCATCATGCCGCCGATATCGCGGCCCTGCCAGCCGATCAGGTGGTAATTGCCCATCTCGCCCATCGGCATGACGGTCGAAGGCGTCCAGCCCAGAAGGGCGCCGTAAAAGCCCATGGCGGCGACGGGATCGGCCACCATCAGTTCGTGCCAGTTGCCATGGCCGGATTTCATCTGGTCGAAGGCCTGGCTCATCTGCCCGCCCAGCGGTTGCAACAGGCAGAAGGTGGCGCCCAGCGGATCGGCCACCACGGCAAAGCGCCCGACATTCGGGATGTCGGCCGGCTCCATGCAGATCGTGCCGCCCAGATCCGGCACACGGGCGCAGGTGGCATCCACGTCCTCGACCGCGAAATAGATCACCCAATATTCGCCCATCCCCTCCATCGGGGCATAAAGGCCGGACACCATCGCCTCGCCAGCGCAGCCCAATGTGTAGGTAAAGCCCTGCATCCCGGAATCGCGGAAGGTCCAGCCCAGAATGGGGCCATAGAACGCCTGGCTGGCGGCGGTATCCGCAGTCGTCAGTTCATACCAGCAGGGCGAGCCGTGATAGGTCATTTCGTCACCTCTTGAACAAGAATTGGGGTAAAACCACCGTAAATCATGCGTTTGCCATCAAAGGGCATGTCCATTTCCGGGCCCATCTCCGTCGAGGCCATCATGGAGGCATGGGCGGCGTCGCGGGTCGCCTTGTCGGGCCAGGTCAACCAGCAGAACACCACTGTCTCATCCGGCCTGGCCTCGACCGCGCGCAGGAAATCGGTCTGCTTGCCGGCGGGCACGTCATCGCCCCAGCCCACCACCAGCGACAGAGCGCCACGGTCGCGGAAGAACGGCCACCACTTTGCCTCATGGTCGCGATAGACATCGCGATTGACTGTCAGAACCGGAATGACAAAGCCGTCGATATACTGCATCTGCGCCTGCTGTCTGGGCTTGAGATTCAAGGCTGACCTGTTAGGTTACAAAAAGCAACCAAAAGTTAGAAATAATGACCAAGGCCCGCCGGAGCTATGAAGAAGGCTGTCTCGCCGCGCATGCGCTCGATCTGATCGGGGATCGCTGGGCGCTTTTGGTGGTGCGGGAACTGATCCTGGGGCCGCGCCGCTTTGGCGCGCTGCGCGAGGGGCTTCCGGGGATCAGCGCGAATGTGCTGACACAGCGTCTGGCCGAACTGGAGGCGGCGGGCCTGCTCACGCGCGAGATGATGCCCGAACCCGCGCGGGTGCAGCTTTACCGCCTGACCCCGGCGGGCGAGGGGCTTTGGCCGGTGCTGCGGGCCTTGTGCCAATGGGGCGTGCGCCAGCCGGGCCATGACCCGCGCCTATTCATCAGCCCGACCGCGCTGATGCTGTCGATGCGGGCGCTGTGCGCACGGGCAGAGGCGGGGGCGTTTCGTGTCGCGATGACGATCGGCGAGGATGCCTTTTCCATTCGCACCGCCCCCGGCCGTTTCCGGGTGGAGCGCGGCATGGCCGAAGCCCCGCTGACCTTTCGCGCCGCGAATGCCAATCTGATGGCGGCGGTGGTCTATGGGCCGCAGCCGCTTGAGGTCGCGGCGCGGGGGATGATCGGCTTTGACGGTGACATCGCGCAGGGGCAGGCCTTCCTGAACCTGTTTTCCCTGCGCTGATCGGTCAGACAGCGCGGTCGAATTTGGTGGAAAGGTGGATCAGGCTTTCGGAACTGACCACCCCGGTCAGCGCCCCGATCTGGTCCAGCACCTGATCCAGCACCTGCGTCGAGGGTGCCGCCACCTGCAACAGCAGGTCATAGCGCCCCGAGGTGGTGAACACCTTCTCGATCTCGCCAATGGCCTTGAGCCGGGTCAGGATCGCGGCCTGCGCGCGCGGCTCGATCGTCAGCAGGACCGAGGCGCGCAGCCGTCCCTGCCGGGCCGCTTCGCCCAGCTTGAGCGTATAGCCCGCGATCACGCCGCTGGTCTCCAGCCGCTCCAGCCGGGCCTGCACGGTGGACCGCGCGACCTTCATCCGCCGGGCCAGCGTGGCCACCGACATGCGGGCATCGGCGCTCAGCAGCCCGATGATGTTGCGATCCATCTCATCCATGCAATTTGCCCGGTTTTTTCGTCATTCTGTCATCCATACACTAAGGTTTTGTAGTTTTCATCGGTTAAGTTTGGCCCCATATGCGCATTCCACGTTTTCAGGAAAAGGGCGGCTCATACGCACCTGGCCTGGTTGTAATGACCGCGCAGGTGCTGGCTCCCGGTGGGAACCGGGCAATGGCCGCTTGCGTTCTGTTGGCAGAAAGGACACGCCGATGGGACTCTCCAAAACGATCTGGTCCAACCCCACCGAATTCATCCGCAATGTGCGGCCTGAAAACCCGGTGATCTTCTTTTCGCCCACCGTGTTGCAAGCGACCGCGCGTCGCTTCATCGACGGTTTTCCGGGCATGGTGACCTACGCGGTCAAGACCAATCCGTCGGAAGTGGTGATTGAAAACCTGTCGGCGGCCGGCATTCGCGGCTTTGACGTGGCCTCGCCCAACGAGATCCGGCTGATCCGCCGGCTCGCCCCCGATGCGGCGCTGCATTACAACAACCCCGTCCGGTCGCGCGCGGAAATCGCGCAGGCGGTGGAGCTGGGCGTGAAAAGCTGGTCGGTGGACAGCGCGTCGGAGCTGGAAAAGCTGATCGAGCTGGTGCCGAACGACGCCTGCGAGATCTCGGTCCGCTTCAAGCTGCCGGTGGCGGGCGCGGCCTATAATTTCGGCGCCAAATTCGGCGCGACGGTCGAACTGGCGGCGCAATTGCTGAAACGGGCGGCCGAGGCGGGCTTCATCCCCTCGCTGACCTTCCACCCCGGCACGCAGTGCACCGACCCCCACGCCTGGGAGGCCTATATCCGCTCTGCCGCCGAAATCGGCGCCGAGGCGGGCGTGACTGTGGCGCGGCTGAACGTGGGCGGCGGTTTCCCGAATCACCGGCTGCAAGCCGTGGTGCCGCAGATCGAGGAAATCTTTGAGCTGATCGACCGTGTCGCGACCGAGGCCTTTGGCGACCAGCGCCCGATGCTGGTCTGCGAGCCGGGCCGCGGCCTGTGCGGCGATGCCTTCACCCATATCGCCAAGGTCAAGGCAGTGCGAGATGGCGCGCATGTCTTCCTCAATGACGGGGTCTATGGCGCGCTGGCGGAACTGCCGCTGGTGGGCATCATCGACCGGATCGAGGTCGTCGATGGCGAGGGCAAGCGTCGCGCGGGCGAGCTGGTCTCGCGCATCGTCTTTGGCCCGACCTGCGATTCGGTGGACCGGATCCCGGGCGAGCTGATGCTGGCCGAGGATATCGCCGAGGGCGATTATCTGGTGATTCACGGCATGGGCGCCTATTCGATCGCCACCAATACCCGCTTCAACGGCTTTGGCGAGCTGACCATCGCCACGGTCCTGTCGCTCAAGGTCTGATCGGCCAGTCAAATTTCTGACATTGCGAACGCCCGGCTGGACATGCTCCACCGGGCGTTTACCATTTGCCCTCTAGCATGACCGCAGGATGCGGAGGGAAGTGATGCGGAACGGTGGGACCAGTCGGAGGGAGGGGGGATGAGTTTCCTTGACCGTCTGTCACGCTGGTTTCGCCGGCCGGCCGATGTCGTGCCGGCCGAGGCGCCGCCTCGGGGTGTGCAGCGCGGGGCGGTGGATCATGTCGTGGTGCTGGATGGCACGCTGGCCTCGCTGCATCCGGGGCGCGAAAGCAATGCGGGGCGGGCGTTCCAGATCCTGCGCGAACCGGTGCCGGGGGCGCAGCGACGCAGTCTCTATTACGAACCGGGCCTGCAATGGGAAAGCTGGTCGGACACGGTCGATGTCTTGCAGGGGCGCGGCATCAACCGCCAGATCCGCCGCGCCTATGGCTGGCTGGCCAGCCATTATCGCCCCGGCGACCGCATCTTTCTGCTGGGCTATTCGCGCGGTGCCTATGCGGTGCGCAGCCTGGCCGGGGTGATCGACCGGGTGGGCCTGTTGCGGCAGGAAACCGCGACCGAGCGGAATGTGACGCTCGCCTATCGCCATTACGAACGAAACCCCGACGGCCGCGCCGCCCGCATCTTCGCGCTGGAAAACTGCCATGACGCGGCGCCGATCCAGATGGTCGGGGTCTGGGATACGGTCAAGGCGCTTGGGGTGCGGCTGCCGCTGCTCTGGATGCTGACCGAGGGGCGGCATGCCTTTCACAACCACCATCTCGGCAGTTCCATCCGCCACGGCTATCAGGCGCTGGCCCTGCACGAAACCCGGTCGGTCTTTGCCCCGGTGATGTGGGATTGCCCGCCGGGATGGGAAGGGCAGGTGCAACAGGTCTGGTTTCGCGGCAGCCATGCCGATATCGGCGGCCAGTTGGGCGATTTCACCGCCGCGCGTCCGCTGGCCAATATCCCGCTGGTCTGGATGCTGGAGCGCGGCGAAGGCTGTGGGCTGGCCCTGCCCGAGGGCTGGCGCGACCGCTTTCCCTGCGACGCCCATGCGCCGATGGTGGGCACCTGGCGGGGCTTTGGCGCGGCCTTCCTGCTGCGCCATGCCCGCAAGGTCGGGCGCGACCCGTCCGAACGCGTGCATCCTTCGGTGCTGGAGGTGGAGCCGAAGCGTTGGTCGCTGCCCGAACTGCGCCTGCCCGAGGCGCCGCTCACGGGCGCCGTTATTCGAGAATGATGCAGGTCGTCGATCCCGTGGCATAGATCCGCCCGTCGGCCTTGCCGCGGATCGTGCCATGCGCGACCGCCGTGCTGCGCCCGGCATGATCCAGCAGGCCCTCGGCCTCGATCTCGGTGCCGATCGGCAGGGCGCGGGTGATATTCACCTTGTATTCCAGCGTCGTATACCAACGCCCCTGCGGCACGGCCGTCATCACCGCGCAGCCCAGCACGGCATCCAGAACCGTGCCATACCAGCCGCCATGCACGCCGCCAAAGGGGTTGGTATGCTCAAACCCCGCCGCCCCGGTCAGCGTCACCCGACCCGGCGCGACCGAGGCGATGCGATAACCCATGATCGCGGCGATGGTCGGATGGGGGATGCGGCCCGCGAGCATGTCCTGCATGAATTGAAGGCCCGACATCGCCAGCAGCGTTTCGCGGCTGGGCAGGTCGGCGGCGGTGCGGGCAAAGACGGGATCGGTCATGCCGCAGGGATGGCAAATCCCTTGCCGCTGCGGAAGGGGGCCGCGTGCGCGACGCTGCGTCACGCCGCCGCGAAACGCAGCCAGAGCCACAGCCCGCCGATCAGCAGCGGCTGGTGGATCAGATAGATCGCCAGCGAATGCCGCCCCGGCCAGGCCAGCGCCTCAGGCCCGGTGACCCGCGCCAGACGCGGCCAGAGCGGCCCGGCCAGCCGCGCCAGCCCCAGACCGATCAGCAGCGGGCCGAACCAGGGGAACAGCGGCTCGTAATCCATCGTATAGGCGGGCAGGGTGCCCAGACCCAGAAAACGCAAGGCGGGCTGGTTCCAGTCCAGCATCTGCGCCAGCGGCGCGCTCAGTCCGATCAGCGCAAGGCCCAGACCCAGATTGACCCAGCCGGGCAGGCGCAGAAAGGCCAGGCCCAGCAGGCTGCCGAGCGCGATGGAATGCAGGATGCCGAAATAGACCCAGCCCTGCGGCATCGCAATGCGGGTGGCCAGGCTGACCAGCGCCGCCGCCCCGGCCAGCATGAGCCAGCGCCGCCAGAACGCCCGCCAGCGGATTCCCTCTCCATGCGCGAGCCAGAGCGAGACCCCCGCCAGCGCCAGGAAACTGCCCGCCACCGCGCGCGCCAGCCCCCAGAACAGGCCGGCCTGCACCGTGCCCGGCGCAACAAGCCCGAACATCTGAAGGTCAAAGGTGAAATGGAACACCACCATCCCCAGCAGCGCCAGGCTGCGGGCCAGATCGACAAGCCAGATTCGCGGGGTAATGCGCATAGGCCCTTGTCGCAACTGCCCCGCCGCCCCGCAATGAAAAAGGCGGCCCCTTGGGGCCGCCCTGTCGCGCGTGGCGCCGGCTCAGCGGTGGCGCACATCCACATAGTCGCGCTGCGTCTCGCCGGTATAGAGCTGACGCGGGCGGCCGATCTTCTGGGTCGGGTCGGCGATCATCTCGCGCCACTGGCTGATCCAGCCGACGGTGCGGCTCAGCGCGAAGATCGGCGTGAACATCGAGGTCGGGAAGCCCATGGCATCGAGGATGATGCCCGAATAGAAATCGACATTCGGATAGAGCTTCTTCTCGACGAAATAGGGGTCTTCCAGCGCGATACGCTCCAACTCCTTGGCGACTTGCAGGGTCGGGTTGTTCTCGATCCCCAGCAGGCCCAGCACCTCGTCGGCGGATTCCTTCATCACCTTGGCGCGCGGGTCAAAGTTCTTGTAGACCCGGTGGCCAAAGCCCATCAGGCGGAACGGATCGTTCTTGTCCTTGGCGCGCGCCACGAATTCCGGGATGCGATCCACGGTGCCGATCTCGCGCAGCATTTCCAGGCAGGCCTGGTTGGCGCCGCCATGGGCCGGCCCCCACAGACAGGCGATGCCGGCCGCGATACAGGCAAAGGGATTGGCGCCCGACGAGCCCGCCAGACGCACGGTCGAGGTCGAGGCGTTCTGCTCGTGATCGGCATGCAGCATCATGATGCGGTCCATGGCCTTCGCCAGAACCGGGCTGACCTGATAATCCTCGCAGGGCACCGCAAAGCACATGTGCAGGAAGTTGGCGGCGTAATCGAGGCTGTTCTTCGGATAGACGAAGGGCTGGCCCACCGAATACTTGTAGGCCATCGCGGCGATGGTCGGCAGTTTGGCGATAAGGCGCATGGCGGCGACTTCGCGCTGCCAGGGATCGTTGATATCGGTCGAGTCGTGATAGAAGGCCGACATCGCGCCGACCACGCCCACCATGGTCGCCATCGGGTGACTGTCGCGACGGAAGCCGCGGAAGAAATAGTGCATCTGCTCATGCACCATGGTGTGCCGGGTGATGCGGGTTTCGAAATCCTTCATCTGCGCGGCATTGGGCAGCGCCCCGTGCAGCAGCAGATAGCAGACTTCGAGGTAATGCGACTTTTCGGCCAGCTGGTCGATCGGATAGCCGCGATGCAGCAGCTCACCCTTGTCGCCGTCGATATAGGTGATCGCGCTGTCGCAGGCCGCGGTCGAGGTAAAGCCCGGATCGTAGGTGAAGACATCGCCCTGGGCATAGAGCTTGCGGATGTCCAGAACGTCAGGTCCGACGGTGCCCGACAGGATCGGCAGGTCGATGGTCTTGTCGTCAAACGTCAGCTTCGCGGTTCTGGTGGTCTCTGCCATGGTCACGTCCCTCTGCGTTGGCGGGCAGCGCCGGGGTGGCGCTGCGGCGAATAGCGGGCGGGCAGAGGGCGCGGCGATCAGGCCGCGGCATCCTCCAGCCGCGAAATCGTCTCGTCCTGACCGATGACCAGCATCATGTCATAGACGCTCGGGCTGACCGTGCGCCCGGCAAGGGCGGCCCGCAACGGCGCGGCCAGTTTGCCAAAGCCGATGCCGTGTTCTGCCGCGATCCCCGTCAGGATGGCCTCAAGATCATCCTTCGTCCAGCTAGCAGTTTGCAGGCGCGGCGTCAATGTTTTCAGTATACCACGGGATACCGCGTCCAGCGCCCTTTCCGCCGCATCGTCACGCGAAATGGGGCGTTCGGCAAGGATATACCGTGCCTTTTCAATAAGTTCCGGAAATGTTTTGGCCCTTTCCTTCAGGCTCGACATGCCAGCCAGCATCAGCCGATGCTGGTCTTGGGTCAAGGCCGGCTGGTCTGATGCCGCCAGAAATGCCTCCAGTTCATGCAGCAGCGCAGCATCGGGCGTGGCGGCGATGTGCTGGCCGCACAGATTCTCCAGCTTCTTGAAGTCGAGCCGGGCCGGCGCGCGACCGATTCCCTTCAGGTCGAACCATTCCATCGCCTGCGCGCTGGTAAAGAACTCGGCGTCGCCATGTGCCCAGCCCAGCCGCGTCAGGTAATTGCGCATCCCCGCCGCGGGATAGCCCATGGCCTGATATTCCTCGACGCCAAGCGCGCCGTGACGCTTGGACAGCTTCTTGCCGTCGGGGCCGTGGATCAGCGGGATATGCGCCCAGACCGGCACCGCCCAATCCATCGCGTCATAGACCATCTGTTGCCGTGCGGCGTTTACCAGATGGTCATCGCCCCGGATCACATGCGTCACGCCCATGTCGTGATCGTCCACGACCACCGCCAGCATATAGGTCGGCGTCCCGTCCGAGCGCAGCACGATCATGTCGTCCAGCGTCTCGTTCTTGATGCGGACCTGGCCCTGAACCTGATCGTCGATCACCGTTTCGCCCAGGCGCGGCGCCTTCATGCGGATTGCATAGGGCCGGTCGGGATAGCTGGCCGGGTCGGCGTCGCGCCAGGGGCTCTGGAACAGGGCATAGCTGCCCTTCGCCTCTGCCTCGGCGCGGAAGGCGTCGATTTCCTCCTTGGTGCTGAAACACTTGTAGGCCGTGCCGCGCGCCAGCATCTCATGCGCGACCTCGGCATGGCGGTCGCGGCGTTCGAACTGGCTGATCACGTCGCCATCCCAGTCAAGGCCCAGCCATTCCAGCCCGCGCAGGATCGCGGCCGTGGCCTCGGGGGTCGAACGCTCGCGGTCGGTATCTTCGATCCGCAGCAGGAACTTGCCGCCCCGGCCGCGCGCGAACAGCCAGTTGAACAGCGCCGTCCGGCCGCCGCCGATATGCAGATAGCCGGTGGGCGAGGGGGCAAAGCGGGTGACGACGGGCGGGGTCATGGATGCGTTAACCTTTCGGAAACCGTGTTGGCCTTAGCCTTTGGTCAGCGTGATAGGCGAGAGGAGGCGGGGAAACAAGGTGGCGGCGCTGTGGCGGCAGGCGCAATGGCCCTTCGTGGCCCTGCTCACGGCCTTGGCCGAGGCGCGGGGCTATCTGTTCCCCTGGGCGCCGGTCTGCCTTGGGCTGGGGATCGGGCTGTGGTTCGGGCTGGTGAACGAACCGCCGCTCTGGGCCTATGGCGCGATGGTTTGTGGCCTTGTCGGGCTGGTCGCGCTCTGGCGGCTGGGGCCGGAGGTCGCCCACCCCCTCTGCGTCGCCTTGGCCATGGTGCTGCTTGGGGGGCTCGCCGCCGGGTTGCGGGTGCATCTGGTGGCCGCGCCGGTGCTGGAATTCCGCTATTACGGCCCGGTTACCGGCCGCATCGTCGAAATCGACCGATCGCAATCCGATGCGCTGCGGCTGACGCTCGATCAGGTCGTGCTGGATGCGGTGGCGCAGGAGCGGACCCCGCACCGGGTGCGTGTCGCGCTACATGGCAAGATCGCGGTGATGACGCCGACGCCGGGGCAGCGGGTGCAGATGACCGCGCATCTGGCCCCGCCAGAAGGCCCGGTCGAACCCGGCGGCTTTGATTTTCAGCGCATGGCCTGGTTCATGCAGCTCGGCGCGCTTGGCTACAGCCGCACGCCGGTCTTGCGTCTGGCCGATCCGGCCCCGCGCGAGCAATGGGTGAACCGGATGCGCGCGGCCCTGTCGGCGGGCATTCAGGCGAGCATCGGGGGTGATGCCGGCGCCTTTGCCTCCGGCGTGATGACCGGCGATCGTTCGGGGCTGAGCGGGCCGGCCGTCGCCGATCTGCGTGCCTCCAGCCTTGCGCATCTTCTGGCAATTTCGGGCATGAACATGGCCTTTCTGATCGGCTTTGTCTTCACCCTGATCCGCAGCGGTATCGCCCTGGTGCCGGCGCTGGCCTTGCGGGTGAACGCCAAGAAGATCAGCGCCGTCGTCTCGTTGGGCGTGGCCTGGTTCTACCTCTTGCTCTCCGGGTCGAACGTGGCGACCGAACGCGCCTTTCTCATGGTCTGCGTGATGCTGGGCGCGGTGCTGCTGGACCGGCGGGCGCTGTCGATGCGCTCGGTCGCGCTTTCGGCGATGGTCCTGCTGCTGGTCCGGCCGGAAAGCCTGCTGGACCCCGGGTTCCAGATGTCCTTCGCGGCGACGATTTCGCTGATCGCGGGCTTTGGCGCGCTGGAGGGCGGGGTGCTGCGCGGGCGCATTCCCCGCTGGGTCATGCCGGCCTTCACGCTGGTTCTGTCTTCGCTGCTGGCCGGGTTGGCGACCGGGCCTTTCGGTGCGGCGCATTTCAACCGGATTGCCGATTTCGGCGTTTTTGCCAATCTGTTGACCGTTCCGGTGATGGGCATCGTGGTGATGCCCGCCGGCGCGGTGGCGGCGCTGGCGGCACCCTTTGGGCTGGCCGATCTGCCGCTTTGGGTCATGGGGCTGGGCTGTCGCTGGATCCTGTATGTCGCCGCCATGGTTGCGGAATGGGAGGGGGCGGTGACGCCGGTCGTGGCGCCGGGGCCCTGGGTGCTGCCCTTGATCACACTGGGCGGACTGGGGCTCGCGCTTTGGCGCGGATGGCGGCGGGTGCTGGCGCTGCCGGTCCTGATTGTGGCCTTCGGGCTGTGGTCGCAGGCGCCGCGCCCGGATCTGCTGATCGCGCCGGATGGCGCGCTGGTCGGGCTGATGACGCCGGAAGGGCGGTCGCTTTCCGTCACGCGCGGCGCGGGTTTTGCCGCGCAAAGCTGGTTGGAGAATGACGGCGACCTGACCGAACAACCGACCGCCGCCGCCCGCCCGGGATTCGAGGGGGCGAAGACCGCGCGGCATTTTCAACTCGGGCCCTGGCGGGGGCTGCATCTGCGGGGCAAGACCGCAGCCGAGGGCGCCGCTGCCGCTTGCGCCGCCGCTGATCTGGTGATTGTCGCCGCGCGCCTGCCAGAGGCGCCCACCGCGCCGGGCGACTGCATCCTGCTGGATCAGCGTTTCTTGCAAAAGACCGGCGCGCTGGCGCTGACGCTTCGGGATGGGCAATTGATCCCACAGCCAGCCCGACAGGGTCAGAGGCTCTGGCAGCGGGGCGCCGGGGCCGCCCCTCTCGATCCCCTGATCCTGTCGCCAGAACGCCGGGCTGCGCTGGATCAATAGCTGCGGATCAGGCCGACCAGCCGGCCCTGCACCTTGACCATATGATCGGGGAACACCCGCGTCTCATAGGCGGGGTTCGCCGCCTCCAGCGCGATCATGTCGCCCTTGCGGCGGAACCGTTTCAGCGTCGCCTCGGCATTATCGACCAGGGCCACGACGATATCGCCATTATTCGCGGTATTCTGTTCGCGGATCACCACGATATCGCCATCGTTGATCCCGGCCTCAATCATCGAATCGCCCTTCACCTCCAGCGCGTAGTGCTGACCGGCGCCCGACAGCATCGACCCCGGCACCGCAACGTGATGCGATACTTCGGAAATCGCCTCGATCGGCACACCGGCGGCGATGCGGCCCATCACGGGCAGTTCCATCGCGTGAATGGCCTCAACCGGCATCGCCGCGCGCGGCGGCGGGGCCGCGGGGCGCGCGCCTTCGATCACACGCGGCGAAAAGCCGGGTTTTTCCATCGCTTCGGGCAGCTTCACAATCTCGATCGCGCGGGCGCGATGCGCCAGACGACGGATGAAGCCACGCTCCTCCAGCGCAGTGATCAGCCGGTGGATCCCGGATTTGGACCGCAGGTCCAACGCCTCTTTCATCTCGTCGAAGGACGGCGGAACCCCGTCGCGATCCATGCGGACGCGGATGAAATCCAGCAATTCCAACTGCTTGCGCGTGAGCATCAGGCCAATCCCCTTCGCGGACACATCAGAAGTTATCTTAATGTTCTGCCCGTGTTCCCGCTTTGTGTCAAGCCTGTTCGCCTAGAGCGGCAGAAATTCCACATTGTCACCCGCGCGGCGGGCGCCATCGCCGGCGGGGCGCAGCAGCAGCGCATCGGCGGCGCACAAGACTGAAAGCAGCGCCGAATCCTGCCGCGCAAAGGGGGTGACAACCGGCGCGCCGGCGCCTTCGTCGAGACGCGCGCGCATGTAATGCGCCCGGGGGCCGGCGGGGCCGGTATCGCAGCCCAGCACGCCGTGTCGCAGCCGTGGCGCGGGGGCAGGGTCACCCTGCATCGCGCGCAGCAGCGGCAGCAGGAACAGATGCGCACAGACCACCGCCGAGACCGGGTTCCCCGGCAGGCCAAGCATGGGGCGCCCCTGAAAGGTTCCTGCAATCAACGGCTTGCCCGGTCGCATCGCGATCTTGTAAAAGGCCCGGCTCATCCCCAGCCCCTCGCCCAGCCGCGCGATCACATCATGGTCGCCGACCGAGGCGCCGCCGATCGTGACCAGCACATCGACCTCGCCGACCAGATCGAGCGCGGCGCGCAGGCTTGCCTCGCTGTCGCGCGCGATCGGCAGCAACCGCGCGATGCCGCCCGCCGCCTCGACCAGCCCGCGCAGCGCAAAGGCGTTGGAGGCGATGATCTGGTCGGCGCGCGGGCTTTCGCCAGGCATCACCAGCTCATCCCCGGTGGCCAGCAGCGCGACGACAGGCCGCCGGCGCAGCGGCAGCGTCGCGTGGTTCATCGCCGCCAGCAGCGCCAGATCATGCGCACCCAGGCAGCGCGGCGTCACCAGATCGCCCGCGCGAAAATCGTCGCCGCGCGGGCGGATATTGTCCTGCCCGCCGCCCTCGGTCACGGTGATCACATCGCCCGCCCGCGTGACGTTTTCCTGAATGACGACATGCCGGGCGTCTGCAGGCACAGGCGCGCCGGTAAAGATGCGCAGCGCCTCGCCTGCGGTCAGCGTGCCGGCAAAGCCATGCCCGGCCCCCGCCTCGCCGATCACGCGATAGCGCGCGCCAGAGGCCGGCGCCTCGGGCAGGGCATATCCATCCATCGCCGAGGCCGCAAAGGGCGGCTGATCCAGCCGCGCGGCGACGGGTTCGGCCAGCCAGCGGCCCATGGCCTGCGCCAACGGCACGGTTTCGACCGGCAGCGGCGTGGCCAGAGCCAGCACCCGGTCCAATGCCTCGGCGACCGGAATCACGGCGCTGCCTCATAGCGGCCCGACTTGCCGCCTTCCTTCAGCACAAGGCGTATCCCCTCAATCTGCATGGATTTTTCGGCAGCCTTCAGCATGTCATAGATCGTCAGGCAGGCGACCGACACGGCGGTCAGCGCCTCCATCTCCACCCCGGTCTGGCCGGTGGTCTTGACCGTCGCCTCCACCACCACGCCGGGCAGGGCCGGGTCGGCCCTGAGGTCAAGCGCCACCTTGGTCACCGGCAGCGGATGGCACAGCGGGATCAGGTCGGCCGTCCGCTTTGCACCCATGATGCCCGCGAGCCGCGCCACCGCCAGCACGTCCCCCTTGGCCGCCTGGCCCGAGATCACCAGCGCCAGCGTCTCGGCCGACATCCGCACCGCACCGCGCGCCACCGCCAGCCGCGCCGTCACCGGCTTGTCCGACACATCGACCATATGCGCATCGCCCTGCGCGTCGAAATGGCTGAGCGGCATCAGTGGCCCCCCGGCGCCCGCAGCGGATTGGCCAGCAGCGCCCGCGTCGCGCTGGCAACATCGTCCTGCCGCATCAGGCTTTCGCCGATCAGGAAGCAGCGCACGCCATATTGCGCCATGTCGGCCAGATCGCCGGGCGTGAACAGCCCGCTTTCCGAGACGATCAGCCGGTCCGCCGGCGCCCGCCGCGCCAGGTCGCGCGTGGTGTCCAGCGACACGTCGAAAGTGTGCAGATTGCGGTTGTTGATGCCCAGAAGCGGCGATTTCAGCCGCGCCGCGCGCTCCAGCTCCGCCCGGTCATGCACCTCGATCAGCACATCCATGCCAAGCGCGAAGGCGGCCTGTTCCAGATCCGCCGCCTGTGCATCGTCAAGCGAGGCCATGATCAGCAGGATGCAGTCGGCCTTCAGCGCCCGCGCCTCGATGATCTGATAGGGATCATAGATGAAATCCTTGCGCAGGCAGGGCAGGCGGGTCGCATCATGCGCCTGGGTCAGAAAGGCGTCATCGCCCTGAAAGCTGGGGCCGTCGGTCAGGATCGACAGACAGGTCGCGCCGCCCTCCTCATAGGCCCGGGCGAGGGCGGGCGGGTCGAAATCCGGCCGGATCAAACCCTTGGAGGGGCTGGCCTTCTTGACCTCGGCAATCAGGCCATAGCCCTTGGCGGCGGCCTGTTGCAGCGCGGCGGCAAAGCCACGCGGGGCCGGGGCGTCCTTCGCGGCGTCTTCCAGATCGGCCAGCGGACGGGCCACCTTGCAGGCGGCGACATGCTCCAGCTTGTAGGCCTTGATACGGTCGAGAATGGTGCTCATGTCGGACTCCTTTCCCCCGGGATAGCCGCTGCGCGCCGGTTTGAAAACCCGCGAGCGCAGTTCACCCCGCCCAATCCACCGCCGGCTCCCCCCGCGCGACGAGCCAGTCATTCACCCGGCTGAACGGGCGCGATCCGAAAAAGCCGCGATAGGCCGCCAGCGGCGAAGGATGCGCGCTTTCCACGAACAGATGCCCCGCGCGGGGCAGGCGCGCGCACAACTTTTGCGCAGGCCCCCCCCAAAGCACGAAGGCGCGTGGCCCATCGGCGGCGGTGGCGGCCAGAACTTGCGCCACCAGCGCCTCCCAGCCCCAGCCCTTGTGGCCGTTCGACTGGCCCAACGGCACCGTCAGCACACTGTTGAGCAACAAGACCCCCTGCGCCGCCCAGCCCGACAGATCGCCGTCGCGCCGCCCCACCCCCAGATCGGCCTGCAACTCCGTCAGGATGTTCCGCAAAGAATGCTGCGGCGCCGCCCCGGGCGGAAAGCCGAAGGCGAGGCCAGTGGCGCGCCCCGGCGTCGGATAGGGATCCTGACCCAGGATCACCACCCGCACCCGGTCGCGCGGCGTCAGTTCCAGCGCGCGAAACGGGTTGGCCGGCTGCCAGGGCGCCGCCGTCGCCAGCCGCCCGGCCAGCGCGGGCCAGTCCGTGCGAAAGAACGGCAGATCGGCCCAACTTGGCGGCGGCGGGGGCAAGTTCTGCGCCACCATGCCCGGCCTCCCTTCATCTGTTCAAAAATATCCTGCGGGGAGGTCCGGAGGGGTGCAAAACCCCTCCGGGGTCACCAGAGGCGCGCGCCCGGGCTCAGGCCGCGGTCAGCGCCACCAGCGCCTCGACCTTGCCAAGCGCGGCACCGCTGTCGATCGACTCGCGCGCGATCTCCACCCCTTCGGGCAGGCTCCCGGCGCGGTCGGCCACCACCAGCGCGGCGGCGGCATTCAGCAGCACCGCGTCGCGATAGGCGCCGGCCTCGCCCTCCAGCAACCGGCGGAAGGCCGCGCCGTTTTCGGCCGGGGTGCCGCCGATGATCGCCTCGAACGGATGGGCCGGCAGGCCCGCATCCTCGGGATGCACCGAAAATTCGCGGATCTGCCCGCCTTCCAGCGCCGCGACCCGGGTCGGCAGCGCGATCGACACCTCATCCGTGCCATCGCCCCCATGCACCAGCCAGGCCTTTTCCGACCCCAGCATGCGCAGCGTCTCGGCCATCGGGCGCAGCAGTGCGTCGGTAAAGGTGCCGGTCAATTGCCGCTTTGCCCCGGCGGGGTTGGTCAGCGGCCCCAGAATGTTGAAGATGGTGCGCGTGCCCAGTTCGGCCCGCACCGGGCCGACATGGCGCATCGCCGGATGATGCATCGGCGCCATCATGAAGCCGATCCCGGCCTCGGCCAGACAACGCTCCACCACCTCGGCGCCGACCATGACATTGATCCCCATCTCGCCCAGGGCATCCGCCGCGCCGGATTTCGACGACAGGTTGCGATTGCCATGCTTGGCCACCGGCACACCGGCGCCCGCCACCACAAAGGCGGTCGCGGTGGAGATGTTCAGCGTGCCCTTGCCGTCGCCGCCGGTGCCCACGATATCCATCGCGCCCTGCGGCGCCCGCACGGGGTGGCATTTCGCACGCATCACGCTGGCGGCGGCGGCATATTCCTCCACCGTCTCGCCCCTCGTGCGCAGGGCCATCAGAAAGCCGCCCATCTGCGCCGGCGTCGCCTCGCCCTCGAACAGGGCCTCAAAGGCGGCGCGGGCCTCGTCGGGGGTCAGCGCCCGGGTCGCGGCAGTGCCGATCAGCGGTTTCAGACGGTCGCTCATGCCGCCACCCCCGAGGCCGCGCGGGCAGAGTCGAGGAAATTCCGCAGCAATTGATGCCCGTGTTCGCTGGCGATGCTTTCGGGGTGGAACTGCACACCCTCGATCGGCAGGGTCTTGTGGCGCAGGCCCATGATGGTGCCATCCTCCAGCCAGGCGGTGATCTCCAGGCAATCGGGCAGGCTGTCGCGCTCCACCACCAGCGAATGATAGCGCGTGGCGAGGAAGGGCGAGGGCAGGCCACGGAACACGCCTTCGCCCTTGTGATGCATGTTGCCCATCTTGCCATGCACGATCTCGTGGCAGCGCACGACCTTGCCGCCGAACGCCTCGCCGATGGTCTGATGGCCCAGGCACACGCCCAGAAGCGGGATCTTCGCTTCGGCGGCGGCGTGGGTCAGCGGCAGGCAGATGCCGGCCTGCGCCGGGTCGCAGGGGCCGGGCGACAGCACGATCATTTCGGGGCGCAGCGCCATAGCCGCCTGCACATCCAGCGCGTCATTGCGCACGACCCGGATATCGGCCCCCAACTCGCCCAGATAATGCACGAGATTGTAGGTGAAGCTGTCATAATTGTCGATCAACAGAAGCATCGGGCCGGGCCTTGCGAAAAGGGCATGTTTGGGGGTGAACCCCGCGCAGCGTCGGGTTATACATGGGCCCAGCCAAGGGGCAAGGTCAAGTCAAAGGCCACGACCCCGGGGGCCAAGGGCAGCGGCGGGCAAACCGTCGAAACGGGTGGAGGCAGCGTCGTGCGTGGGTTCGTGTCTGGTATCGTCTGGGGCGGGGTCGTCTCTGTCCTGGGGCTTGGGGTGGCGTCGCAACTGGCGGCGCCGCCGCGTGCGGTGCTGTCTGAGCGGGCGGCGAACCTGCCGACCAACCCCGGTGTGAAAGAGGTGGAAGGCGCGGCGCCGCGGCTCGATCCGGCCCCGATGGATACCCCCGCGCCGGAGCCTGTCGCCGAGGAAGCGCCGGCCGTCACGCCTGATGTCACAGCGGCCGCGACCGAGGCCGCTCCGATGGAAACGGCGCCCGCGCCGGCACCAGAGGCCGAAGAGGTGACCGCGACCGCGCCGGATGACGCGCCGGAGCAAGAGGCGCCGACGCCGCTTGTCGCCGCCGAGCAGACCCCGCCAGCCCAGCCGGTGCCGGGTGCCGAAATGACCGATCCCGCGCCCTCTGGCGCCGCGATGACCGAGGCGCCGGCCCCCGATCAGGCGCCTTTGCCCGATCTGCCCGCCACCACCGCCGAGGCCGACCTGCCGCCCTTGCCGGGCGAGATGCCCGCGCATTCCCCGCTGGCGCCCGAAACCGAGGAACCGGCGGCAGAGGCCCCGTCCGAGCCCGTCGCCCCGGCCGAGCCGCTGCTCGACAAGCCCGGCATGGCCGCGACGCCCGCCGATGCCCCGGGTGACGGGGCCGCCATCGCACCGCCCGCCGAAAGCGCATCCGAGGCCCCCGACGCACCCACCCCGCCGCAGCCCGGCCTGACGGGCGAGGTGGCCGGGGTGACGACCGGCCGCCTGCCCAGCATCGGCAGCGATGCCCCGCCACCCCCGGCCGAAGACGCGCTGCCCAGCGTGGATGCCGGCCTGCCGCTGGCCCGCTATGCCGCCCCGTTTGAAAACCCGGCCAACAAGCCGCTTTATGCGGTGCTGCTGATCGACGATGGCAAGGCCGCGATCGACCGCGCCGCGCTGGCCGCGCTCTCGGTGCCGGTGACGCTCGTCCTCGACCCGACAGCGGCCGATGCCGACAAGCTTGCCGCGCTCTATCGTGGCGCCGACAAGGAGGTGGCGATGCTCGCCACCGCCATTCCCGCCGGCGCCAAGCCCAGCGATCTGGAAGTCACCTTTGAAACCCATGCCAAGGCGCTGCCCGAGGCGGTGGCGGTGGTCGATCTGCCGCAAGACGGGTTCCAGAACAACCGGGCGCTGGCCTCGGCACTGGTGCCGGTGGTCAAGGCGCAGGGGCGCGGGCTGGTGACCTTTGACAAGGGGCTGAATGCCGGCGATCAGGTCGCCCGGCGCGAGGCGGTGCCCGCCGCCCGCATCTTCCGCGAACTGGATGGCGAGGGCGAGGCCGCGCCGCTGATCCGCCGCTATCTGGATCGCGCGGCCTTTAAGGCGGCGCAGGACGGGCAGGTTGTCGTTCTGGGCCATGCCACGCCCGAGATGATCGCCGCGCTGACCGAATGGGCACTGGAGGGGCGTGCGGGATCCGTCGCGCTGGCTCCGCTGAGCGCGGTTCTCGCCCGGGCGGAATGACAAAAGGGGGCGCGCCGCGCCCCCTTTTCGCGATGCCGCGGCGCCGGATCAGAGATTGCCGGCGCGCGCGAACAGGCCCGCATCCTCGGCCGCGCGACGCAGGGCCTTGGATTTGTTGACCGTTTCCTGAAATTCGGCTTCGGGGTCGCTGTCATAGACCACGCCGCCACCGGCCTGGATATACAGCTTTTCATCCTTGAGAACGGCCGTGCGCAGCGCGATGCAGAAATCCATCTCGCCATTGGCGGCGAAATAGCCGACGCCGCCACCATAGACGCCGCGCTTTTCCGGCTCCAGCTCGTCGATGATCTCCATCGCGCGCACCTTGGGCGCGCCGGACACCGTGCCGGCGGGCAGCCCGGCCAGCAGGGCAGACAGCGCATCCTCGCCCTCGGCAATCTCGCCGATCACGTTCGACACGATGTGCATGACATGGGAATAGCGTTCGATGATGAACTTCTCGGTCGGTTTCACCGTGCCGATCTTCGCCACGCGCCCCACATCGTTGCGGCCCAGATCCAGCAGCATCAGATGTTCGGCCAGTTCCTTCTTGTCGGCCAGCAGATCCAGCTCCAGCGCCTTGTCCTCGGCCGGGGTGGCGCCGCGCGGGCGGGTGCCGGCGATCGGGCGGATCGTCACCTCGCCCTCGCGCAGCCGCACGAGGATTTCGGGGCTGGCGCCCACCACCTGAAAACCGCCGAAGTTGAAGAAGAACATGAAAGGCGACGGGTTGGTGCGCCGCAGGCTGCGGTAAAAGGCAAAGGGCGGCAGGGTGAAATCCTGGGTCCAGCGCTGGCTGGGCACCACCTGAAAGATGTCGCCGGCGCGGATGTAATCCTTGGCGCGTTCGACCGCCTGCTTGTAGCCCTCATGCGTAAAGTTCGACACCTGTGCGCCGACCGGCGTCACCTCGCCCAGATCGCGCATGGCGGGGGGCGTGCGGTCCAGATCGCGCAGCGCGTCCATCACCCGCTCGGCCGCCTGGGCATAGGCCGCCCGCGCCGACAGGCCCGATCCGACCCAGGCCGGCGACACGATCGTCACCTCGCCCTTGACGCCGTCCAGGACCGCGATGACCGAAGGCCGCATCAGCACCGCATCGGGCAGGCCCAGCGGATCGGGGTTCACATCGGGCAGATGTTCGACCAGGCGGATCATGTCATAGCCGAGATAGCCGAACAGGCCCGCGGCGATGGCCGGCAGGTCGCCCGGCATCTCGATCCGGCATTCGGCCAGCAGGGCGCGCAGCGTCTCCAGCGGGTGCCCGTCCAGCGGACGGAAGGCCGCCGCGTCGAACCGTGCCTCGCGATTGATCTCCGACTGTTCGCCCCGGCAGCGCCAGATCAGGTCGGGCTTCATCCCCACCACCGAATAACGCCCGCGCAGCTCGCCCCCCGTCACGCTTTCCAGCATGAAAGTATCGCTGCGCGCCTCGCCCAGCTTGAGCATCAGGCTGACAGGCGTATCCAGATCGGCCGCCAGCCGGGCATAGACCAGCTGGTTCTGCCCCGCGTTCCAGCCGCGCTCGAACGCCTCGAAGGTCGAAATCATCGCCATGAAAGGCCCTCTCAGCGCAGCGAGGCATGGACGGCCTCGATGGCCGCCTGATTGAAGGTGATGCCCGCCGATTGCGCCAGCGTATTGGCAAACATCGCATAGGCATCCTGCGCCATGCCCTGTTCCACCTGCGCGGCGATCGCGGATTTCAGCGCCTCGGCATCGTCGCCGGCCTCGCTGGCAGGCAGGATGTCATCGACCTGCACCAGCCCGACATAGCCCGGCCCCTCGACGCGGGCGACGGCGCCCTTTGCCATCTTGAAGGCGTCCGGCACCAGACTGTCGGGCGTGCCCTCGATCCGGCCTTCGCGCGCGATCTCGGGCGAGACATCGACAATCCCGAAGCGGCCCAGATTGGCGCCCTGTTCGATCTCGGCCTTGATCGCATCGGCCCGCGCCAGCAGCGCCTGTTGCAGCGCATCCTTGTGCCAGGCCTCGGTCACGGCGGCGCGCGCCTCGTCAAAGGGGATCGGCGTCGCCGGCACGATCTCGTCCAGCCGGAGCGCGACCAGACCGCCGTCATCGAGCTGCACCGCCTCGGGGAAGTCGCCGTCCTGTACCTTGCCCGCCGCTTCGCGGAAGGCGGGGTAGCCCGCGATCTTGTCATCGGATTTGGCGGAAAAGTCGATGGTCGCAAGCTCCATCCCCTGTTCCTTGGCCAGATCCTCCAGCGTGGCGCCGCCGGCCAGCAGATCGTCCACCGCCTCCAGCTTGTCGCCAATGGCGCGGCGGGCGGCATCCATCTGATATTCGGTGGTCAGATCCGCCTTCGCATCCTCAAAGCTGGTTTCCTGCGCCGCCAGAACCGCATTCATGCGAAACAGCGCCGGCCCCAGATCCGAGGGCAGCGGCCCCACCGTGCCCGGCTCGGCCAGGGCGAAAACCGCCTCGCCTGCCGCGCCCAGTTCGGCCTGGGTCACATCGCCCAGGTCGATATCCAGCAGCTTCAGCCCGCGCTCCTCGACGATCTTGTCAAAGCTTTCGCCCGCGTCGATGCGCGCCTTGGCGGCCGTGGCCTCCTCCTCGCTGCCGAAAACCAGCCGCTCCACCAACCGCCGCTCGGGCTTGAGGAACTCATCCGCCCGGCTGTCATAAAGCGCCTTCAGCTCGGCCTCGTCCACCGGCATGGTGGCGGCGAGATCCTCGGGCAGCAGCGCGGCATAGGTGATGCGCTTGGCCTCGGGCCGGGTGAAATCGGCGAGATGCGCCTCGTAAAACGCCTTGAGCGCGGCCTCGTCCGGCTGCGGCAGCGGCGCGGTCAGGCTGGCCTCGGTCAGTGTCAGCACCGACAGCGCGCGGCGTTCGGCGATATAGCTGTGGATCGTGTCCGTCAGCACGGCAGGCGCGGCAAAGCCGCTTGCCACTGCCCCGGTCAGCAGGCTGCGCGCGATATCGTCGCGCACGCCGGCCTCATATTCGCGCACCGTCATGTTGTTGCGCTTGAGCGTTTCTTCATAGGTGAACTGGTCGAATTCGCCCGAAACGCCCTTGAAGGCATTCATCGCGCGGATTTCCTGCCCGACGGCGGCATCGCCCACCGAAAGGCCGATCTTCGCCGCCTCGTCATCCAGCGCATAGGTGGTCACAAGGTTCTGGCGCACCTGCGCGTCAAGGCCCAGCTGCTGCGCCTGTGCCAGATCAAGCTGCGTGCCCAGCTGCTGCCCCGTCTCGGCGATCTGGGACTGAAGCGCGCGGGCATAGCGGTTCGCGTCTATCTCACGGTCGCCCACGGTGCCGATGTTCAGCCCGCCCGTGCCGTAATTCGTCACGCCATAGCCGCCCAGGCCCCCGACCACCATCGCCAGCAGCACGAAGGACAGGACCGAGCCACCCTTGCGCTTGCGTTTCGGGCTGTCGCTGTCTGTGTCTTTGGTCATGGCTGGCCTGCAAAACTTGGGTCTGGCACGGTTTGTATGCAACTCGGTCGCGGGGGGCAAGGGCCGGGCGTCAGGCCCGGAACCGCCGCAGCCGGTCGAACATCGCGCCGATGCCAGCCACATCGGCATTGGCAAAGGCGATACGGAACTGCTGCGCCCCTTCGGGATGGGTGTCGGGCTGGAACATGGTGCCGGGCAACATCAGCACCGCCTCCTCGCGCACCAGACGCTGCGCAAGCTGGGACGAGGGCAGGGCAAAGGGATGTTCGACATAGGCGAAATAGGCGCCGCAGCCCAAAAGCCGCCAGCCCTCCAGCGCACCGAAACCCGCCACCATGGCGGCGCGGCGGGCCAGAATCTCTGCCCGCTCGCCCGCCACCCATTGCGCGAGATTGCGCATGCCCCAAAGCGCGCCGATCTGGCCCAGCTGACCCGGACAGATCGCGACGGTATCAAGGAATTTCTCCACCTCGGCCAGTTGCCGCGCCGAGGCGACCACCGCCCCTACGCGATGCCCGGTCAGCCGATACGCCTTGGAAAAGGAATAAAGGTGGATCAGCACATCCGCCCAGTCGGGGTCGGTGAACAGATCATGCGGGCGCCCGCCGATTTCGGTGCCGTGCCGACTGTCGAAATCGCGATAGGTCTCATCCAGGATCAGCGCAATTCCGCGCGCCCGGCACAGGTCGCGAAAGGCTGCGATCAGCGCGGCGGGGTATTCCACCCCGCCCGGATTGTTGGGGCTGACCAGCGCGATGGCACGGGTGCGGGGGGTGATCAGCGCCGCCGCCGCCTCGGGGTCGGGCAACAGATCGGGGCCGGTCGCCAGGGGCACCGCGGTGACGCCCTGCATGTCGAGCCACATCTTGTGGTTGAAATACCACGGCGTCGGCAAGATCACCTCATCGCCCGCGCCGGCCAGCGTGGACATGACGGCGGTGAAGGCCTGGTTGCAGCCCTGCGTGATGGCGACCTGATCGGCCGCGATGGCGCCGCCATAAGCCCGCGACCATTGCGCCGCGATCTCGGCACGCAGTTCCGGCATGCCCAGCACCGGCCCATAGAGATGCGCCTGCGGATCGTTGAGCGCCGCCTCGGCCAGAGCCTGCCGCAGCCCGAGCGGCGGGCTCTCCACCGGCGCGGCCTGGCTCACATTGATCAACGGCTTTTCTGCCGAAAAGCCGAGGCCCGAGAGCCAGCGTCGCGCCTCCATCACCGGGGGCGGAAAGGTCGCGGCCATGGCGGGATTGAGCGGGAGAGACATGCCGGGCTCCTGTGCATGGGGGGAGAAGCAAGGGGGGCTGTCTGCCCCCCTCTGGGCCTTGCGGCCCATTCACCCCCCGAGGATATTTGAAAACAGATGAAAGGGCATGCATTCCCTTCATCTGTTCAAAAATATCCTCGGGGGGAGCGCCGCAGGCGCGTGGGGGGCAGACAGCCCCCCTGGCGCATCAGTCGGTGCCGCGCATCGGCTGGACATATTGCAGCGCCATGTCCCAGGGGAAGAAGATCCAGGTGTCCTGGCTGACCTCGGTAATATAGGTATCGACCTGCGGCCGGCCATGGGGTTTGGCATAGACGGTCGCGAAATGGGCTTGCGGATAGAGCCGGCGCACCAGTTCCAGCGTCTTGCCGCTATCGACCAGATCGTCCACGATCAGGATGCCGGTGCCGTCGCCCATCAGATCGGCCTGGGGGCTTTTGGTGACCACCGCCTCCATCCGGTCCTGGTGGTTGTAGCTTTTGACCGAAATCGTATCGACCACACGGATGTCGAGTTCGCGGCTGACGATCATCGCGGGCACCAGGCCGCCGCGGGTGATGCCGACCACCGCCTTCCAGGCGCCGCCTTCGCCCGGGCCCTTGCCATCCAGCCGCCAGGCAAGCGCGCGGGAGTCGCGGTGGATCTGGTCCCAGCTGACATGGAACCCTTTTTCATGCGGCAGGCGGTCGATCATGGTGGCCTCTTGCTCAGACGGGGGGAGAGGCGGCCTCGCGGGCGGCCTCCAGGATCAGGGTCAGGCCGAGGCCCGCCAGCAGCACGGCGGCGCCCCGGTCGATCCAGGCTTTTGCGGCGGCGTAGCGGCGGCGCACGGCCATCGTGGACATGGCAAGCGTGACGGTCGCATACCAGAACAGTTCGGTGCCAAGCGCGGTGGCGTAGATCGCCCCTTGTGTGCCCGCCGAGAGCGGCCCGGGAAAGATCGCCACGATCAGCGAGGAATAGAACAGCGCCGGTTTCGGGTTCGACAGGTTGAGCGCGATCCCGCCCCAGAACCCGGTGCCGAAGCGTGCCTTCGCCGCCTCGGGCATCGGGCTGGCGGCGCCGCGCCACAGGTGCCAGGCCATCCACAAGAGATAGGCCCCGCCAAAGAGCTTCAGCGCCATGTAAAGCAGCGGGACCAGCTTGAAGATCACCGTCAGCCCCAGGAGCGCGAACAGCCCCCAGAGCGAGGCCCCGACCGCAAGGCCGATCCCGTAGGGCAGGGCCACGTCGCGGCCCCGCGCAAAGGCGGTCTGCATGGCGGCGATGATCGCCGGGCCGGGCGACAGGATCGCCAGCGTCAGGGTGGCGACCAGAAGCGTGAACTGGTCGAAGCCGGGCATCAGCTGTCCTTGCGGCCCGTGACCACGTCGATATCGGGCGCGTCCACCGCCTTCATGCCGACGACATGATAGCCGGCATCGACATGCAGGTTTTCGCCCGTGGTGCCGCTGCCCAGATCCGAAAGCAGGTAAAGCGCGGCCTTGCCGACCTCTTCCTGCGTTACATTGCGGCGCAGCGGCGAGTTCAGCTCGTTCCACTTCATGATGTAGCGGAAATCGCCGATGCCGCTGGCGGCCAGCGTCTTGATCGGCCCGGCCGAGATCGCATTGACGCGGATGCCGTCCTTGCCCAGATCCTCGGCCAGATACATCACCGAGGCTTCGAGCGCGGCCTTGGCCACGCCCATCACGTTGTAATGCGGCATAACCTTTTCGGCGCCGTAATAGGTCAGCGTCAGCAGGCTGCCACCGGGTGCCATCAGCGCCGCGGCGCGCTGGCAGACGGCGGTAAAGCTGTAGACCGAAATATCCATGGTCATGGTGAAATTGCCGCGCGTCGTATCGACATAACGCCCGCGCAATTCGCTCTTGTCGGAAAAGCCGATGGCATGGACGACAAAGTCGATCTGGCCCCAGACCCGCTTGATATGGTCGAACAGCCCGTCGAGCGACGCCTCGTCGGCCACGTCGCATTCGATGAACTCGGTTGCGCCGATGCTGGCGGCCAGCGGCTGCACCCGCTTGAGCAGCGCCTCGCCCTGATAGGAAAAGGCCAGTTCCGCCCCCTGTGCCGCGCAGGCCTGCGCGATGCCCCAGGCGATCGACTTGTCATTGGCCAGCCCCATGATGAGCCCGCGCTTGCCCGCCAGCAATCCAGAAGCCATCCTGTCCCTCGTCATTCTATGGTTTGGCGTGCAGGTTTAGGCCATGGCGCGATGCCTCGCAAGGGTGCGCTTCCTGCTTGAAAGCCGGCGGCCCCGGTGCAAATCCTTGGGCAGCGCCATCGGGGCGGCAGAAAGGCAGGGCAGGCTATGGACCGGACAGGGATTTTCGCGGGCGACAGCCCGTTCGAGCTGGCGCAGTCCTGGCTGCGCGCGGCCGAGGCCACGGAGCCGAACGACCCCAATGCCATCGCGCTGGCCACGGTTGACCCGGACGGCTTGCCGAATGTGCGCATGGTGCTGCTGAAAGAGGTTGAGGTGACGGGCGAGGGCGGCGGCGCCTTCGTGTTCTATACCAATTACGGCAGCGCCAAGGCGCGCGAGATCGAGGCAGGGGGCAAGGCGGCCTTCGTGCTGCACTGGAAAAGCCTGCGCCGCCAGATCCGCGTGCGTGGCACCGTCACCCGCGAGGAGGGGCCGCAGGCCGATGCCTATTATGCCAGCCGCAGCCTGCAATCGCGGCTGGGGGCCTGGGCTTCACGGCAGAGCCAGCCGCTCGGGTCGCGCGGGGCGCTGATGGCCGAGGTGGCCAAGATCACCGCCCTCAAGGGTCCGAATCCCGCACGCCCATCCTTTTGGGGAGGTTACCGTATCCGCCCGACCGAGGTAGAGTTCTGGGCGGATGGCGCTTTCCGGTTGCATGACCGGTTTCGCTGGACGCGCGAAACGCTTCGCGATGCGTGGAAAATTGAACGGCTTAGCCCTTGAATTTCACGCTTCGCGAAAAGATGGGGCAAGAACGCCGCGCATTTCTGCTTGAATGATCCGCGTTATTGGCCGATTGACAGGGTGAAGGGTCAAACTGGGGAACGGCTCTGGAGATGTCTGAAGAAATGATGTCCATGCCTCGTGAGGTGCATGGCAAGGTAAAATGGTTCGATCCGGCCAAGGGGTTTGGCTTCATCGTCGCCGATGAAGGCGGGGCCGATATTCTGCTGCACGCCAATGTGCTGCGCAATTACGGTCAAAGCTCGGTCGCCGATGGCACCGGGATCACGGTGAAGGTGCAGAATACCCAAAGGGGGGTGCAGGCTGTCGAGGTGGTGACGATCGAGCCGCCGACCGCCGGTGCCTTTCCGCTGGGCGAGGATCAGGCGCTGGCCTCACCCGAGGAAATCGCCGCCCGCCCGCTGGAACCTGCGCGCGTCAAATGGTTCGACAAGGGCAAGGGCTTTGGCTTTGCCAATGTCTTTGGCCGGCACGAGGACGTGTTCATCCATATCGAGGTGTTGCGCATGTCGGGCTTTGCCGATCTGGCCGCCGGCGAGGCGGTCTGTCTGCGCATCATCGACGGCAAGCGGGGCCGCATGGCGGTTCAGGTGGTGTCTTGGGAAGCAGCGGCACGCAAGTGATGCTGGCGGCGGCGCTGGCCGCCGTTCTGCCCGGCTTGGCCCGCGCGCAGGATTGCGATCCTGCGCGGCTGGATCTGCGCGGCCCCTTCGGGCAGGCGCAATTCCATATCGAGCTTGCCGATGACACGGCAGAGCGCGCCCGCGGCCTGATGTTCCGCGACCGGATGGCCAGCGGCGCCGGCATGCTGTTCGTCTATGAGGCGCCGCAGCACGCGGCCTTCTGGATGAAGAACACGCTGATCCCGCTCGACATGATCTTTGCCGATGCGCAGGGCGTGGTGACGCGGGTGCATGAAAATGCGGTGCCGCAGGACGAAACCCCGATCGACGGCGGCGACGGCGTGCAATTCGTGCTGGAAATCAACGGCGGGCTTGCCCGCCGGCTGGGCATCGCCGCCGGCGCCCAGATGCGCCACCCCGCCATTGCCGCGCCGCAATGGCCCTGCACGGCGCAATAACCCTTTCCATTGCCCGATCTGCGGGATAGGAAGACCGCAAGTCGGGGCGTAGCGCAGCCTGGTAGCGCGACGGTTTTGGGTACCGTAGGTCGGAAGTTCGAATCTTCTCGCCCCGACCATCTTCTTGTCCGCCCGCCTTCTTGTCCGCGCATCCACCGCCGCCTATTCTGGACCGGCAAGAGGGAACGGGCGATGAAAACTGGCAGGCAAATTTCCCCGCATATGCGACCCTGCAAGCCTTCGGGCCGGGCCGGGGGGCGCTGAATGGCGCGCCCGGCGATCCGGCTACATCTGCCGGCGCATATGCTGGCGGATGGCGGCGCGCGGATGCCCCCCTTTTACGGCCGCCTGGCCGGGGGGCTGCGCCGGCTGGGCGCCGAGGTGACGCTGGAACATCGCGATATCGCCGATCTGCGCGCCGGCCTGCGCGGCGGCGATGTCGATCTGGTTCATGCCGCTGCCATCGGCCGACCCCAGGCGCTGACACTGGGCGTGGCCTATCTTGACCGCTTTCAATACCTTGATCCGGATGGGATTTTCTTTGAAAGCTCCACCCGGCGCGCGCGGTTCCGCCCCGATGCGGTGCCGCTGGCACAGGCGCTGCGCTTTCAGGAACTGCTGCACGCCCATTACGTCGCCGAACGCCGGTCGCGCCATGTCCAGCCCGAGGCGCGGGCGCAGTTTCCCGGCGGCCATATCGCGCTGTTCCTGCAAGACCTGTCCGACCCGGTCGAACGCGCCCGCCACATGACCGCCGCCGAGATGGTGGAAACGGTGCTGCTGGCGCGTGACGGCCGCCCGCTGGTGGTCAAGCCGCATCCGCGCAATCATGGCCCGGAAACCGCGGCGATCCTGCGCCGCCTCGCCGGGGTGCCGGGGGTGGAGATCACCGCCGCCAACCTGCATGACATCCTGTCAGGGGCGGCGCTGTCGGTCTCGATCTCCTCCTCGGTCGGGCTGGAGGGGATGATGCAGGGCGTGCCGGCCGTGTTCTTTGGTGCGACCGACCTGCATCACAACGCGGTCACCGTCACCCGCCCCGACGACTGGCCCGAGGCCATGGCGCGGGCGCTGCGCACGGAATGGCCGCATGCGCAATTCCTGCTCTGGTTCCTGCGGCGGCGCAATCTCGATGCGCGCCGCCCCTTCATGGACCGCGTGCTGGAACGGATCGCCGCTGTCGGGGGCGACCTGGCCGCGCTTGGCCTGCCGGCGCAGCTGCCCGAAGGCTTCCGCGCATGACGCTCAGGCCAGCAGCAGCTCGAAATCGCCGCCCGCGTCGAAATTCAGCCCGTTCTCCTCGATTCCCAAAAGGGTGATCGTCACATCGAGGAACGTCACCGTGACATTGCCGCCAAGATATTCGTATTCGATCGGCACCTGAACCGAGATCGCAGAGGAGGCCTCGATCCGCACCTTGTCCACCCCGGACTGGAAATCAGTGATCGTGTCCGATCCGGCATGATTGCGGAACACAAAGATATCGGCCCCGTCGCCGCCGACCAGCCGGTCATTGCCGGTGCCGCCGATGATCTGATCCGCGCCGGCCGCGCCATAGAGCGTGTCATTGCCACGCCCTCCCAGCAGCGTGTCATGCCCGGTGCCGCCGCGCAGCACGTCATAGCCCGCCGCCCCGACCAGCCGGTCGTTCTGGCTGCCGCCGAACAGCCGGTCGCCCGCATCGCCGCCCGACAGCGTATCGGTGCCCGCGCCGCCATAAAGCGAGTCGCGTCCGGCGCCGCCCAGCAGGCCGTCGCTCTGATCCTGGCCGAACAGCCGGTCATTGCCGGCCTGCCCCCAGAGCGTGTCATCCCCCGCGCCGCCGCGCAGCGTGTCGCCAAAGCTGCCCCCGCGCAACAAATCCGCCTCGGCGCTGCCATAGATGCGGTTGGGCCAGGCCAGCAGATCGTTCAGGAACGCCGCCCCCGCCGTGCTGGAGGGATCGTCGAACAGCGCCTGAAACAGGCTCGCCTGATAGCCAAAGCCCGAAATCGACCCCAGACTGCCCAGCGTCCCGGCCGGCGCGTTCCAGACCACGGCCCCCACGACTCCGCCGGTCAGCCCCACACCATCCCATCCCAACCCGTTGCCCAGCAGGCTGAGCGTGCCGGCCGGCGTGTCAAAGGCCAGCCGGCTGTCATAGCTCGCCCCGGCAAAGCTGATGGATTGCGCGGCATGAAACGTCACGCCGGCGGAACTGTCCTGAAGCGCGGCCAGATCGAAGCCGCGCATGTCGGTGCCTTGGTGAAAGCGGAAAATGATCGGCTCGGGTGTCAGCGACATGGAAAATTTTCCTGGAAAGCGGTGTGTGAAACTGTGCCGATCATAGCGCGGCCCGGACCTCGGCGCCAGTGAATCGGCGGGGTGAAGGGCGGGGCTTGACGGGGCCGGGCGGATGCGAAAGCCTACGCGCATGTTTCCGATCCGCGATCACAACCCCTCGGGGCGGGTGCCCCATGTCACGCGGCTGCTGGTCGCGCTGAATGTGCTGATCTTTCTGGGCTGCTGGATGCTGCTGCCATCGGGCGCGGCGCAGGACCGGCTGTTCTTCGACTGGGGGCTGGTGCCGGCGCGGGCGGTGCAGCAGGGCGCCTGGTGGTCGGTGCTGACCTCGATGTTCCTGCATGCGGGCTGGGCGCATCTGTTCGGCAACATGCTGTTTTTGTGGATCTTCGGCGACAATCTCGAGGATCGCTTTGGCCATTTCGGCTTTCTGGCCTTCTACCTTCTGGCGGGCAGCGGCGCGGCGCTGGCACAGGTCGCGGCGGGGCCTGCCTCGGGCATTCCCATGGTCGGCGCTTCGGGGGCGATCGCGGGGGTGATGGGGGGCTATCTCTTGCTGTTTCCGCGCGCCCGGGTAGATGTGCTGTTCTTTTTCCTGATCTTCTTCCGCATCTTCGCCATTCCGGCCTGGGCGGTTCTGGGCTTCTGGTTCGCCTCGCAACTGGTGGCCGGGGTCGCGACGCCGATCGACCTGGGCGGGGTGGCCTATTGGGCCCATGCCGGCGGCTTTGTCGCGGGGCTGGCGCTGACCTTGCCCTATTGGCTGCGGCAGGGCGGGCCGCGCTTCTGGCGGCGGATGCAGGGTCATCCCGACCACCCGCCGGTGACCTATCGCCAAAGCCGGATCCCGGTCATCCGGAGGACAAGATGAAAGGCAGCTGTCATTGCGGCGCGGTCGAGCTGGAGATCACGCTTTCCGACGGTTTCGCCACCGCGCGGCGCTGCGATTGCAGCTTTTGCCGCCGCCGGGGCGCCATCGCGTTTTCCGCCCCGCTTGGTGGCGTCCAGGTGCTGAAGGGCACGGAAAACCTGACGCTCTATCAGTTCGGCACCTTCACCGCGCAACACTGGTTCTGCAAGACCTGCGGCATCTATACCCATCACCGCCGCCGGTCGAACCCCAACGAATACGGCGTGAATGTCGCCATTCTGGCGGGGGTGAACCCCCGCGATCTGGGCGAGGTGCCCTGGGCTGACGGCGTGAATCACCCCCCAGACCGCCCGGGAACCTGACCGCTCCCTTCATCTGTTCACAAATATCCTGCGGGGAGGTCCGGAGGGGTGCAAAACCCCTCCGGCGGTCCGCCAGGGGGCGCAACGCCGGTCAGGCCTCGCGGATGATCTTGCACAGCGGCTCGAACAGCGCCTCATTGGCGCAGATGACCGACCCGTCATTGACCATGTGGTGATGTTCGCGCACCGGTGCGACCATGCCGCCGGCCTCTTTCACCAGCAGGATGCCCGCCGCCACGTCCCAGGGCTTGTTGCCGCGTTCCCAGAACCCGTCATAGCGCCCCGCCGCCACCCAGGCGAGGTCGAGCGAGGCCGAACCCAGCCGCCGCATGCCCGCCGTGGCCGGCATCAGACGCGCCAGGTCTTGCAGCGTGGTGGGCAGGCCGGGCTTGGCCGCAAAGGGCACACCGGTCGAGAACAGCGCCTCATGCAGGTGCCGCCGCCCGGAAACCCGCAGCCGCTTGTCGTTCATCCAGCTGCCCGCGCCCTTTTCGGCCCAGAACAATTCGTCCTTGGCCGCGTCGAACACCACCGCCGAGACGATCTCGCCCTTGTGTTCCAGCGCGATCGACACCGCCCAATGCGGGATGCCGTGCAGGAAATTCGTGGTGCCATCCAGCGGATCGACGATCCAGCGGCGGGTCGGGTCGGCGCCCGCCGTCTCGCCGCCTTCCTCGCCCAGAAAGCCATAGGTGGGGCGGGCGGTCATCAGCTCCTCGCGGATGATGCGCTCGGCCTCGCGGTCGGCCTTGCTGACGAAATCGCCCGGGCCCTTGGCCGAGACCTGAAGGTTCTCCACCTCGCGGAAATCCTTGACGAGGCTGCGCCCGGCCTTGCGGGCCGCCTTGATCATCACATTCAGATTGGCGCTGCCCTGCATCGGCTTTCCTCGTCGCGTTCGGTCATGTCGGCTGTTCAGACCGGGGCTTCTAGACCGAAAGCCCGCCAATGTGAAGGGGGCAGGGAGGTCAGAGCAGGATGTCGATCGCGCGCAGGCTCGCGACATTGGCCAGACCGATCTGCATGTCGGCAAAGCCGTCGCCATTCAGATCTGCGGCAAGGATCTGGTCGGAAAAGCGCAGCTCTCCCGCCCGACCCGAGAATTCGGCCCCTCCGATGAACCGGAAGGCCTGATTGCCGGCCGCGTTCAGATTGGCGTCGATGGCGCTCAGATGCAGCTTGTCGCCCTGATCGGCGCGGAAATCGGTGACGATGTCGATGGCATCGCTGGCGGCCTGCGCCTCGGTCGCGCTGCGCCAGACAAAGGTGTCGGCGCCGCCGCGCCCGGTCATCTGGTCAAAGCCCTCGCCCCCGGTCAGCCGGTTGCGCCCGCCATGGCCGAACAGCGCGTCGTCGGCGCCCGAGCCCACGACATTCTCGATCCCGCGCAGGGTCTCAAAGCGGTTGGCGCCGGTCTGCGCCTTGCCCGCGCCCAGATCGACCGTGACGCCGCTGCCGCCTTGCGTGCTGTCATTGTCGCGCACCTGATAGCTGATCGTGTCGATGCCGCGACCGCCAAGAAAGGTGTTCTGCCAGCCCACCGAAAAGAAACGGTCATTGCCCGCATCGCCGGTATAGATGCTCTTGAACGTCGCGGCGGCGATGGTATCGGCGCCGGCGCCGCCGCGCACCGTATCGGCGCGGTCGGTGGCAAAGCTGCCAAAGCCTTCGCCGATATAGGTGTCGCGCCCGTCGCCCAGCAGGATCAGACTGCCATTTTCAGCCAGGCTGCGCACCACGTCATTGCCCGCCCCGGCCCGCACCTCGTTGCCGCCGCCGAAATCGTCGTTACGGTCCAGCAGCACGCGGTCATTGCCGCCCAGCATGATCAGCGTGACCTCGCGGTTGTCGATCGACAGCCCCTGGCGAAAGCTGTTGGCGGCGTCGTTGAAGCGGATGGTGCGGCCCATGGTCGTCTCCCTCATTCTGGCGTGACCCTAGCATCGCAGGCGCCGGCGTCCAGCGCTGTTCCCGGGGGAACAGCCCGATCAGGCGCGTTGCAGCTTGACCGCCTCGGTGCGGATCAGCCGCAGGAAATGCGCCATATAGGGCAGGGTCGCATCCAGATCGCGGGTCGCGGCATACATGCGCTTGGTCACCGTTTGCGGTCCAAGCGGGCGGGTGACGTAATCGGGGTTCCGGCGGATGTCGCGCATCACCCAATCGGGCAATACCGACACGCCGCGATCCGATCCGACCAGCATGAAGATCACCGCCGTCAGATCGGCCTGGCGATGGTGGCGCGGCTCCACCCGGGCGGGGGTCAGCAGTTCGGTGAACACATCCAGCCGGTCGCGCCCCACCGGATAGGTGATCAGCGTCTGGTCGCGAAAATCCTCGGCCGCGACGAATGCCTTTTGCGCCAGCGGATTGCGGGCGGCGGCGACCAGCGTCGGGTGATAGTCGAACAGCGGGTTGAAGATGATCCCCGCCAGATCGACCGGGTTGGAGGTGATGACCAGATCGACCTCTTCGCGGTCCAGCGCCGGCATCGCCTCAAACGCGAGGCCCGCGCGAATGTCGATGTCGATATCGGGCCAGGCGTGGCGGAATTTCTCCAGCACCGGGAACAGCCAGTCGAAACAGGCATGACATTCCAGCGTGATATGCAGCCGCCCGGTCTTGCCGGACTGAAGGGCGCGAAACTCGTCCTCCAGCCCCTCGATCTCGGGCAGGACACGTTCGGCCACGCGCAGCATGCGCTGCCCCGCCGCCGACAGCTTCATCGGCCGCGACCGGCGCACGAACAGCTCCATCCCGGCCTGATCCTCCAGCCCCTTCACCTGATGGCTCAGCGCGCTTTGCGTCATGTTCAGCATGTCCGCCGCGCGCGCCAGCCCGCCGCATTCATGGATGGCCTTGATCGTGCGCAGGTGGCGGAGTTCAAAATACATGAGCGTTCCTCATGTTGATGTTGAATACTATGAATTTGTCTCACATCGCAAAGTCGGGCACAAGGGGGGCATCCGAAACAGGAGCCAAAGATGACGACGCCGCGCATTTCGTTCGAGTTCTTCCCGCCGCAGACGCTGGATGCGTCGTTCAAACTGTGGGAAACCGTGCAGATGCTGGCGCCGCTGCAACCGGAATTCGTCAGCGTGACTTATGGCGCCGGTGGCACCACCCGCAAGCTGACCCATGACGCGGTGACGACGATCGGCCGCAATACCGGGCTGCGGGTGGCCGCGCATCTGACCTGTGTCGATGCGACCAGGGCCGAAACGCTGGAGATCGCGCAGGCCTATGCCGCCAATGGCATCACCGATATCGTGGCGCTGCGCGGGGACGCCCCCAAGGGCGCAACGCGCTTCACCCCGCATCCCGAAGGCTTTGCCGACAGTGTGGAACTGATCGAGGCGCTGGCCGCCACCGGCCAGTTCACCCTGCGTGTCGGCGCCTATCCCGAACCGCATCCCGATGCCGCCGACACGCTGCAAGACGTGCGCTGGCTCAAGCGCAAGATCGACGCGGGGGCCAGCGCCGCGCTGACCCAGTTCTTCTTTGAGCCGGAAACCTTCCTGCGGTTCCGCGATCTCTGTGCAAAGGAAGGCATCACCGCGCCGATCATCCCCGGCATCCTGCCGATCGAGAATTTCGCCGGCGTGCGGAAATTCGCCGCGCGCTGCGGGGCGCAGGTGCCGCAATGGCTCGACGATGCCTTTGCCGTGGCGAAACGCGACGGGCGCGAAGACCTGCTGTCGGTCGCGCTTTGCACCGAACTCTGCGACGCGCTGATTTCCGAAGGGGTAGAGGATCTGCATTTCTACACCCTCAACCGCCCGCATCTGACCCGTGACGTCTGTCACGCCCTTGGCCTCGCTCCCGAGGTGGCGCTGGAAAAGGTAGCCTGATCTGGTGGCAGGATCGCCCTTTCCCGGCTGACTGACGCCCGGACCCAGAGGTGGGGGGCCGGGCGTTTTTTTCAGGCCCGGGCCGGCGTGGCAGCCAGACCCTTGCGCGCCCGCCACCACAGCCGCAAGGCCAGCAGGGCCGTGATCCCCGCCAGATAGGCCAGCGGCTCGAACGCCCAGGCCTTCATCAGCCAGACGAAATGCACCGCTGCCAGCACCGCCGCCGGATAGGTCAGCCAATGGAGCTTTTGCCAGGCCGCGCTACCCAGACGCCGGATCGAGGCATTGCTCGAGGTGAGGGCCAGCGGCACCAGCATCAGAAAAGCCAGAAATCCGATGACGATATAGGGCCGCTTCACCAGATCGGCGCCGATCTCGGCCCAGCGGAATTGCAGGTCCAGCGCGATCCAGACCGCGAAATGCAGCGTGGCATAGACAAAGGCCAGAACCCCGATCTGCCGGCGAAACCGGATCAGGTTCAGCCCGGCCAGCCGCCGCAGCGGCGTGATGCACAGGCCCGCCACCATCAGTTGCAGCGCCACCTCGCCCAGCCGGTGTTCGATGGTCTTGACCGGGTCGATGCCCAGATCGCCGGTGAAGATGCGCAGGATCAGTAGCGCCGCGGGGATGGCGCCCAGGGCATAGACCATCCAGGGCCGCACCCGGCGCAACAGGGCGTGAACGCGGTCCATCAGTAATCCTTCGCCAGATCCTGCCCGGCATACAGGCTGGCCACATATTCGCCATAGCCGTTGAACTTGATGGTATCGACGCGCTTGGCGAACAGCCCGCCGCCGATCCGCCGTTCAGAGGCCTGCGACCAGCGCGGATGGTCCACCTCGGGGTTCACATTGGCGTAGAACCCGTATTCGCGCGGCTGAAGGCCCTGCCAGGTGGTGCGCGGCTGTGTGTCGGTCAGGCTGATGCGCACCAGCGACTTGGCCGATTTGAAACCGTATTTCCACGGCACCACCAGCCGGATCGGCGCGCCGTTCTGGCGCGGCATCGCCTCGCCATACAGCCCGGTCGCGAGGATGGTCAGCGGGTTCATCGCCTCGTCGATGCGCAGTCCCTCGCGATAGGGCCAGTCGAGCAGGCCCGCCTTCACCCCCGGCATTTCGTCGGGGCGGGCCAGGCTTTCAAAGGCCACATATTTCGCGCCCGGCTGCACCCCCACGCGGTCGAGCAGCGCCGCCAGCGGAAAGCCGATCCAGGGGATGACCATCGACCAGGCCTCGACACAGCGAAAGCGGTAGATGCGTTCCTCCAGCGCGATACCCTTGGTCAGATCGTCCAGCGCGTAATCGCCGGGCTTGTCCACCAGCCCGTCGATCTTGACCGACCAGGGCGCTATGGTCAGCCCGCCCGCATGGCGCGCGGGGTCCGACTTGTCATAGCCGAATTCGTAGAAATTGTTGTAGCCGGTGATGTCTTCCAGCGTATTGGGCGCGGCATCGGTGGAATAGGGGCTGGGCTTGGCGGCAATCCTGGCCTCGGCCGCCCCGGCCAATGCCAGCGCGCCAGCCCCGGCCGCCCCGGCCAGCAGGGCGCGGCGGTTCAGCCAGTGGCGTTCTGGTGTCACGTCCGACCAGTTCAGCCCGGTGTTCCAGCGGTTCGACATGGCATCCTCCTGCGCTCTGCCCGATTGTGAAGCAGTTCGCGTCTGGGGCAAGTCGCGTTACATCACAACCGCGTGCCGGGCTGTAACATCAGGCGCCAAGGTCAAGCATCAGCCGCACCAGCGCAGCCTCGGGCGTCTCGGTCCCGCCATTCTCCACCCCGGCGGCCCAGAGCCCGGCGCCGGCGGCATAGGCCCCCGGGGTCAGCCCGCCATGCAGGCATTGGCTGACCGCCCGCAGCCGACAGCCGCGCCGCACCGCCTGCGCCAGCGCGTCGATCAGCGCGGCATCGCCGGGCAGGGTGCCCGCGCCAAAGACCCGCAGCACCGCGCCGTCCAGTTCCGCGAGCATGGCGGCCAAGGCGGCGGCGGGCAGGCCGGGGGTCAGCGTCAGCACCGCCACCCGCGCGGCGCCAAAGCGCGTGCCCGCCGCGCGGGGCGGGGCGTCCTCCTGCGGGATGGCGGAAAAGGCGTCGGCGGCATGGCTGTCGGTCTTGACCAGCCCGCCCGCCGGCAACAGCCGCCCGTCAAAGGCCAGCCACACCCCCGGCGCGGCCTCGTGCAGCGCCTGCAAGGCAAGGTCCAGATTGCCCTCGGCATCGCCGCCCATGCCCAGGGGCGTCATCGCGCCGCACATCACCACCCGCCGCCCCGATCCCGCCAGGGCCTGCGACAGCGCCGCGCCGCTATAGGCCATGGTATCGGTGCCATGGGTCAGCAGCACATCCGCCCCTGGATGCGCCGCGATGACCGCCAGAATGCGGTTCCATTCCGCCGGGCCGACATCGGCGCTGTCAAGCAGCGGGTCGAACACCTCGGCCCGCAGCGCGGCCCCCTGCGGCAGGCGCGCGGCCACCGCCGCCTCCAGCTTGCCCGCGACGGGCTGCAATCCGTCCGGCCCCGGTCCCATGCCGATGGTGCCGCCGCTATGGATCAGCAGGATCGTCATCGCTCTCTCCCTCGTTTTGCCGACCCTTGCCATGACCTGCCCGGCCATGCAACGCGGCTTTATCCGGGCCGGGCCTTGCGCTACTGTCGCCGCAGGCGATGCAAGGCAAGATGATGAAACCGATCCATATCCTGAACGGCCCCAACCTCAATCTGCTGGGCAAGCGCCAGCCCGAGATCTACGGGCGCGAGACGCTGGACGATGTGGCCGCGGCCTGCGCCGCGCTGGGCGCCGAACTGGGCGTGGTCACGGAATTTCACCAGTCCAACCACGAGGGCGAGATCGTGGAGATGATCCATCGCGCCCGCGATCAGGCGGCGGCGATCATCATCAACCCCGCCGCCTATACCCATACCTCTGTCGCCATTCTGGATGCGCTTCATGCCTTTGAAGGCCCGGTCTTCGAGGTGCATATCTCCAACGTCCACAAGCGCGAGAGCTTTCGCCACCATTCCTATGTCTCGCTGCGCGCCGATGGCGTGATCGCGGGTTGCGGCACCGAGGGCTATCTGCTGGCGCTGCGCCGCGCGGTCAGCCTGCTGCGCGGCTGATGCGCTTTTGCTGGCACCCCGACGCGCGGCTGGTCGATGCGGCGGGGCAGGTGCATGGGCCGGGCCGGCCGGCCACAGCGGCATCGGCCTTGCCGGAACGTCCGGCCGCGCGGGCGCTGCAAGCCGCCCTTGGGGCGCCGGCCTTTCGCATCGGCGGTGACGGCCCCGCGCCCGATGGCCCCGCACCCGATGGCGACGGGGTCTTCGAGACACTGACCGGCGGTAGCAGCGGCACCCCGCGCCGCATCCGCCGCAGCCAGAAAAGCTGGATCGCCAGTTTCACGGTCAATGCCGGGCTGTTTGGCATCGGCCCCGATGCGCGAGTGGCAGCGACCGGCGGGCTGGTGCATTCGCTGGCGCTTTATGCGGCGGCTGAGGCCCTGCATCTGGGCGCGGAATTGCACTTGCTGGAGGGCGCGCGCCCCGACCGACAGGCGGCGATGCTGGCCGCGCGGCGGGTCAGCCATCTGTATGCCACGCCCGCGCAGGTGCAGGGCCTGCTGGCGGCGGGGCAGGACTGGCCCGATCTTCGCCATGTCATCATCGGCGGCGCGCGGCTGACCGCCGATCTGCGCGCGGCGCTGACCCGGCGCTGCGCCGCGCGGGTGACCGAGTTTTACGGCGCGGCAGAGACCAGTTTCATCGCGCTGGCCGATGCCGACAGCCCGCCCGGCAGTCTGGGCCGCGCCTATCCGGGCGTGGAATGGCGGCTGGAGGGGGAACGGCTCTGGGTCCAGTCGCCCTATCTGGCGCAGGGCTATGCCGGGGTGCCGGGGTCGGCCTTGTGGCAAGAGGGCTGGGTCGCCCCGGGCGAGGCCGCGCGGATCGAGGGCGGCACGCTCTGGCTGGCCGGGCGGATCGGGCGTCAGGTCAAGATCGCCGACCAGACCGTGCAACCCGAGGAGATCGAGGCCTTTTTGCTGGCGCAACCCGGCATCGCCGCCGCCGCCGTCATCGCCCGCGCGGACGCGCGCCGCGGGCATGTGCTGGAGGCCTGCCTGCACGGCGCGGGCGACGAGGTGGCCTTGCTTGCCGCCCTGCGCGTGGCCTTCGGGCCGCTCAAGGCGCCGCGCCGGCTGCACTGGATCGCGGATTGGCCGGCGCTGCCCTCGGGCAAGACCGATTTCACCACGCTTTCGCGGAGGGTCGCATGCAGCCCCGCCTGATTGCTGCCCGCCGCAGTGCCGTGATCCCGCGTGGCGGCGCCTTTGCGACGCTGGCGCTGCATGATCTGGCCGCGCCGGTGATCGGGGCGGCGCTGGCCGATGCCGGCATCCAGCCCGCCGAGGTGGATGAGCTGATCCTGTCCAACGCGCTTGGGGCGGGGGGCAACCCGGCCCGGCTGGCGGCGCTGGCGGCGGGTCTGCCCGAACGGGTGGCGGGGCTGAGCATCGACCGGCAATGCGCGGGCGGGCTGGATGCGATCCGGCTTGCGGCGGCGATGGTGGCGGCGGGGCAGGCCGAGGTCGTGGTGGCGGGCGGCGCCGAGAGCTGGTCGCGCCGCCCCCTGCGGCTGGCCCAAGCGCCCGGCCAGCCGCCCACGCCCTATGAGGCCCCGCCCTTCACCCCCTGGCCCGACCGCGACCCCGACATGACCGAGGCCGCGGCGCGGCTGGCAGACCGTCTGGGCATCGACCGCGCCCGGCAGGATGCCTTTGCCATCCGCTCGCACACTCTGGCGCGCGCGGCGCATCACCCTGAAATCGTGCCGCTTTCGGGGCAGGGGCGCGATGCCTTCGCCCGCGACCTGAGCCCGCGCCTGGCCGCCCGCGCCCCGGTGCTGGCCGGCAGCGTGACCGGGGCGACGACGGCGGTGGCGGCGGATGCGGCGGCCTTTGTCGTGGTCACGACCCCGGCCCGTGCCGCCCGCGCGCCCCGGGCGCTGCGCCTTTTGGCTGCCGCCACGCTGGGGGCCGCCCCTGATGAGCCGGGCCGGTCGCCGGTGCCGGCGATCCGCGCCGTGCTGGGCGCGGCTGGCCTGTCCGCTGGCGATCTGGAGCGGGTCGAGTTGATGGAGGCCTATGCCGCGCAAGCGCTGGCCTGCATCGACGCCTGTGCCCTGCCGGCCGAACGGGTGAATCTCGGCGGTGGCGCGCTGGCGCGGGGGCACCCGATCGGCGCCTCGGGGGCCATCCTGGCGGCGCGACTGTTTCACGATCTGGATCATGGCCCCGGCCTTGCCGCCATCGCGGCGGCGGGGGGCGTGGGGGCTGCGCTGATCCTGCAACGATAAAGGGCGGCCCGAAGACCGCCCTCTTGCAAGCGCTTGCCGGCGTGGCTCAGGCCCGCGACAGCACCGAGGCCGGGCGCAGCCGCGCCAGCCCCCGGGTGATCGCCGCCGCCAGCCCGGACTTGAGCAGGTCGCCCGCCAGGAAAGGCAGCGCCAGCACCGCCGCTTCGGGCAGCGACTTGTCCAGCATCACCGACATGCCGATGATGCCGCAGACATGCATCACGCCGATCCCGCCAAGGATCGCGCCCAGAAAGGCCGCGGGAAAGATCGCGATCCGCAGCCGCTCCACCACCAGCCCGGCGACAAACGCCGCGAGCGGAAAGCCCACCAAGTAACCGACAGTGGGCGAGGCAAAGACACCCAGGCCCCCGCGTCCGCCCGCCAGCAGCGGCAGACCCGCCGCGACAAGGCCCAGAAACAGCAGGACCGCCAGCGCCCCGCGCCGTGCGCCCAGCACCGTGCCGCAAAGCATGACCCCCAGCGATTGCGCCGTGATCGGCACCCCGGAGACAAGGTCGATCTTGGGCACCAGGCCCAGCACGGCGATCAGCGCCGCGAACAGGGCGATATGGGTGAGGTTGCGTTCCATCCGTCTCTCCTTCGGGTCAAAGCCCGCCCCGCGCGCGCAGGGCTTCGGCCACATGATCGGCATCGTCCAATGCGGCCAGCGCCAGCGGCAGCACGATCCCGGCGCCCACCCGCCGAGGGCTGCGCGCGCGCCATGCCTGCCGCAAGTCCCGTGCCTTGTCCAGCAAAACAGGCACGAAGCGGATCACCAGCGCCATGGCCAGCGCCAGTACGCGCGGCCGCAGACCCAGACGGGCCAGCGGCGACAACAGCCGCTCCAGCACCGCAAGCATGGCATCCAGCCGCGTGGTCATCGTCACCAGATTGGCGAGGCCGACGGCGGCCAGCATCCGCCCCGCCAGCAAGGCGCCGCGCGCCAGATCGGCGGTCCACAGATGCCAGACCGCCAGCACCACGAAAAACGGCCAGAGCGGACGCAACAGCCGCAACCCCGCGCGTGCGAAAGCGCGACCCTGCGCCAGATAGACCAGCGCCAGCGCGACCAGCACCCCGGCCATGACCGGCAGCGCCGAGATGGCAAAGATCGCGGCCGAACCTAGCGCCACCGCCGCCAGCTTGACCCCGGCGGGCCAGCGATGCAGCGCCGTGTCAACGGGCGAGCAGAGTGTCAGCATCCGCATCCCCCAGCCGCGCCATCTCGGCCCTAAATCGCGGCAAGACCGCCTCGGGCGCGCCCGCGTCGAACAGGCGTCCGCCCTCCAGCCAGATCACCCGATCCGCCCCGGCCACCGCGGCGGGATCGTGGCTGATGGTGATGATCCGCTGCGGCAGATCCGCCAGCCGCCGCGCCAGCCGCGCCTGTGTCGGCAGATCGAGCGCGGCAAAGGGTTCGTCCAGAAGGATCGTGCCGGGCGCCATCAGCAACACCGCCATCAGACAGAGCCATTGCTTCTGCCCCTGGCTGAGCGTGGAGACCGGCACCCCCGCCCAATGCGATCGCCCCTCGGCGGCCAGCAGGGCCTCGACCCGCGCGGCGGCCGCCCCGGCGCTTTGCCCCTGCTGGCGCAGACCAAAAGCCAGCTCCTCGGCCACGGTGGGAAAGATGATCTGGTGATCGGGGTTCTGGAACAGGATGCCGATCCGGTCGAGCATGGCCCGCCGGTCACGCGCCGGATCCAGCCCCGCCACCCGCACCGCGCCCTCGGTCGGGGCGATCAGCCCGGCGATCAGCCGCAGAAGCGTGGTCTTGCCCGATCCGTTGCGCCCGACGATCCCGATCCGCGGCTCGGTCAGGTCAAGCGAGATGTCATGCAGCAGCGCCTTGCCCTGCACCCTGTAGCCGACACCGGAAAGTGTGATCGCCGCATCCATGCCCTCGCCTTAGCGCCCCTGAGTGCGCCCGACAAGCAGAAGGGGGGCTGTCTGCCCCCCTCTGGGCCTGCCGGCCCATTCACCCCCCGAGGATATTTGGAAACAGATGAAAAGGCAGGCGTCGCCTTCATCTGTTCAAAAATATCCTCAGGGGGTGAGGCCGCAGGCCGAGGGGGCGCGAGCGCCCCCTTTCTGCGCGCGCTCAGCCCTGCCGCGCGGCGGCGACCGAGGCCTCGAGAATATCCATCGCCTCGGCAAAAACCGCGTCGGGGATGGTGATCGGCGCAAGGAAGCGCACGACATTGGCGTAGACGCCGCAGGTCAGCAGGATCAGGCCGCGCGCCTGGGCCTCGTTCTTGACGCGGGTGGTAAAGCCGGCGTCGGGTTCCTTGTTGGCGGGATTGGCGAATTCCACCGCCACCATGAAGCCCGGGCCGCGGATATCGCTGATCTCGGGCGTGACGGCGCGGATCGATTCGAGCTTCTGCTTCAGCCGGCTGCCCAGTTCATTGGCGCGGTCGCAGAGCTTTTCCTCCTCGATCACGTCGAGCACCGCATGGGCGGCCGCGATCCCCAGCGGGTTGCCGCCATAGGTGCCACCCAGGCCGCCGGGATTGGCGGCATCCATGATTTCCGCCCGGCCGGTGACCGCGGCGATCGGCAGGCCGCCGCCCAGCCCCTTGGCCATGGTGGTCAGGTCGGCCGCCACGTCATAGCCATGCATCGCGAACATCGTGCCGGTACGGGCAAAGCCGGTCTGCACCTCGTCGGCGATCATCACGATGCCATGTTCGTCGCAGAGCTTGCGGAGCGCGCGCATCAGGTCGGCCGGGGCGGGGTAGAAGCCGCCCTCGCCCTGCACGGGTTCCAGGATGATGGCCGCAACCCGACCGGGGTCGAGGTCGTTCTTGAACAGCTTGGTGATGCCCGACATCGCGTCTTCGGTGCTGATGCCATGCACATCCTGCGGGAAGGGCACATGGTAGACATCCGGCATCATGGCGCCAAAGCCCTTCTTGTAGGGCTCTACCTTGCCGGTCAGCGTCATCCCCATGAAGGTGCGACCGTGGAAGGCGCCGCCAAAGGCGATCACGGCGCTGCGCCCGGTATGGAAGCGGGCGATCTTCACCGCGTTTTCCACCGCCTCGGCGCCGGTGGTGACAAAGATCGTCTTTTTGGCGAAATCGCCGGGCGCCGCCGCGTTCAGCCGTTCGGCCAGGCGGACATAGTTTTCATAGGGCAGCACCTGATGGCAGGTATGGGTGAAGCGGCCCATCTGTTCGGCCACAGCCGCCATGACCTTGGGGTGGCAATGGCCGGTATTGACCACCGCGATGCCGGCGGCAAAGTCGATATAGCGATTGCCCTCGATATCCCAGATTTCCGCGTTCAGGGCGCGGTCGGCATAGATCTGCGTCTGCATCCCCACGCCCCGCGCCACGGCATCCACACGGCGCTTCGCCACTTCGCTGTTCTGCATCTTCATGTCCTCTCTGGCCCGTCAGGGGCTTTGCGCGGCATTTTGATCAAAAATTCGGTCCAGTTCAATCGCAATCACGACCTTGCGGCAACACGAATGAAGCAGGCCGCCGCGCCGGTCTTTCGTCGAAAGACCGGATCCCGTCCGTCACGCGCCAAAATGCGAAAAACGATAGGGCGAGACACCATATTTCTTGCGAAAACTTTTCGAGAAATGGCTGGAGGAGGCATAGCCGCAGGCCACTGCGACCTCGGTCACGCTCATGTCGGTTTCGGCCAGCAGGGCGCGGCCATGTTGCAGCCGCAGGTCGTTCATGTAGCGCACCGGCGTCACGCCGAGATAGCGGTTGAACAGCCGCTCGATCTGGCGGCGCGACACGCCGAGGTGGTCGGCGCAGGCATCTAGGTCGAACTCCTCCTCGATCCGGGCCTCCAGAAAGGCCACCGCCTTGATCAGCTTTTCGTTGCGCGTGCCCAGTCGCGCCGCGAGCGAGGTGATCTGCTCATCCTCCTCGGTGCGTCGCTGGGTCAGCAGGCACATGTTCATGACCTCCTGGCTCAGCCCGGCGCCGTATCGGTCATGGATCAGCTTGAGCATCAGGTCCGCCGCCGCCACCCCGCCGGCGCAGGTGACGATGCGGTCTTCGATGCAGAAGACCTGCCGCGCCGGGGTCAGGTCGGGGAAGGTCTCGGTGAAACCGCCGAGGTTTTCCCAATGCAGGGTGAAGCGGCGGCCCTTGAGGATACCGGCCCGCGCCAGTGCATAGGCCCCGGTGCAAAGCCCGCCGACGCTGCGCCCGCGCCGCCATTGCCCGCGCACCCAGTCACCCAGCGTGGCGGTGATGTGGGTTTCAGGCTCCACCCCGCCACAGACCAGCACATAACCGGGGGGCGGGGCCTCGGGCAGCGGGCCATCCGTCACCACCTGCACACCGCTGGAACAGGCCACGGGGCGCCCATCCTCGGAAAAGGTCTGCCAGCGGAACAGCACCTGTCCGGTGAGCTGATTCGCCACCCGCAGCGGTTCGATCGCCGAGGTGAAGGCCAGCATGGTGAAACGCGGCACCAGAACGAAGGTGACCGAGACCGGCTCAGCCACTTTCGGCAGCGTGACATGGGCCACGCCGCGCGCGATGAACTTGCCTTTGTCTTCGGGTTCCGGGGCTTTCATATATCTGGCGTAGCGCGGGCCGAAGTTCTCTGCAAGAAGTCTGTTTTTTGCCCGGGGCGGGGCGATCTTTACCGGGCGTTAACCACTCGCCCGCCAGTCTCTCCAGGGAATGGAGAGGTTGCGGCATGGCGATGGAGCCGGACAGCAGAAATGACGGCGCGGCGGGGCGCCTGACAGAGCGGGAGCGGCTGGCCCGGTTGCAACTGATCCGGTCGCGGCGGGTTGGGCCCGCAACCTTTCATCGGCTGATTGCCGAACATGGCAGCGCCCGAGCGGCCCTGGAGGCTTTGCCGCAGATCGCCCGCGCCGCCGGGGTCGATCGCTATGAGGTCTGCCCCGAAGGCGTTGCCCTGTCCGAGATGCGCAAGGCCCATGCGCTTGGCGCGCGCATGTTGTGCCATGGCGAAGCCGCCTATCCCGCCGCCCTGGCCGAGATCGGGGATGCGCCGCCGATCCTGTGGATGCGCGGGCAGGCCGCCTTGCTCGCGCGGCCCATGGTCGGGATCGTGGGGGCGCGCAATGCCTCCAGCCTTGGGTTGCGCATGGCGCGGCGGCTGGCCGAATCGCTGGCCGAGGCCGGGTTCGTCACCGTTTCGGGCCTGGCGCGCGGCATCGACGCCGAGGCGCATGCCGCCTCGCTGGGGCAGGGCACGGTGGCGGTGCTGGCGGGGGGCGTCGATCATGCCTATCCGCCCGAAAACGCGGCCCTGATGCAGAAGATCGCGGAAAGCGGCTGCCTTCTGTCGGAACAACCCCCGGGGCTGGAGCCGCAGGCGCGCCATTTCCCGCTGCGCAACCGGATCGTCTCGGGCCTTGCCCGCGCGCTGGTGGTGGTGGAGGCTGCCAGCCGCTCCGGTTCGCTCATCACCGCGAAAGAGGCGGCCGAACAGGGGCGCGAGGTGTTTGCCGTGCCGGGCCACCCCTTTGATGCGCGGGCCGCGGGCTGCAATCAGTTGATCCGCGAAGGGGCGACGCTGGTCCGCTCTGCCGCCGATGTGATCGAGGCCCTGGGGGGGCAGGCGCCGCCGCACCGCGCCGAACATCTGGCGGCGCATGATCTGCCGGGGCGCGATCTGCCGGGGCCCGCGAAGGCGCCGCCGCGCCGCCCGCTGCGCGATCTGGCGGCGCTGCACCGGCTGATCCTTGACAGGCTCTCGCCCAGCCCGGTGGCCGAGGATCAGCTGATCCGCGATCTGGCCGTGCCCGCGCAGGACATCGCGCCGCATCTGTTGCAACTGGAGCTGGAGGGACAGTTGCTGCGTCAGCCGGGCGGGCTGATCAGCCGGCCGTGACACCCCGTTCCGCCGATGCCGGTTCAGCAGATTTCGGGCAGGACGCCGGCCCAGGCGGCGCAAAAGCGCGGCTGATCCCACCAGGCATCGGTGGCGCCGATCTGCCAATGCACCGCGACCCAGGTCGTGCCCTCGCGCTGCATCAGCGCCTGCATCGTGGCGCCGTCCATATAGGCCGGGTCGGCGCCATCGCGCTGCACCATGGGCGTGGCGCGCAGGTCGATCGGCTGGCCGCCGGGGCGCTGCGGGCTGACCGAGGCAAAGCCCGCAGCGCCCGCGACGCGCAGGTCGTTCACCACGAATTCAACCGGCGCCCCCAGGTTCCAGGCCGCCAGCGGGCGCAGCGCATCCATCATGCCGGTCCGGTCGGCACTGCCCTTGCCGGGGGTCTGCCATGCCAGCGCGGGCGCCGCCCAGATCGCGGCGAAAACGACAAGGGGCAGGGTGCGGCGCATGGGGTCATCCTTTGGAAACGCGGCTCTTTGCCGGGCAATCTGCCCGTTCCCGGCGCCCCGGTCAAAGCCCCCTTGCGACCCTGCCCGGGCTTGACGAACGCGCCCCGCCTTGACATGGGGGGTGGGTCGCACACATCTTTCGGCGCCCCCAACAGGCAGGGCGCAAGAGGTATTCATGGCAGTCGTCGTCGTCGAGTCTCCGGCCAAGGCCAAGACAATCAACAAATATCTTGGCTCCGACTATACGGTGCTGGCCTCGTATGGCCATGTCCGCGACCTGCCGCCCAAGGATGGTTCGGTCGATCCCGAACAGGATTTCGACATGAAATGGGAGGTCGCGGCCGACAGCAAGAAGCATGTCCGCGCGATCGCCGAGGCGCTCAAGACCGATGACGAACTGATCCTGGCCACCGACCCCGATCGCGAGGGCGAGGCGATTTCCTGGCACCTGAAAGAGGCGCTGGCCCCCAGCCTGAAAAAGGGCAAGAAGGTCAGCCGCGTCACCTTCAACGCCATCACCAAATCCGCCGTGACCGAGGCGATGAAGGCCCCGCGCGAGGTGGACGAGGCGCTGGTGGAGGCCTATCTGGCCCGCCGCGCGCTGGATTATCTGGTGGGCTTCACCCTGTCGCCGGTGCTGTGGCGCAAGCTGCCGGGCGCGAAATCGGCGGGCCGGGTGCAATCGGTCTGCCTGCGCCTGATCGTAGAGCGCGAGATGGAGATCGAGGCCTTCCGTGCCCGCGAATACTGGACCGTCGGCGCCGGTTTCACCACCCCGCGCGGCCAGGATTTCGAGGCGCGGCTGACCGTGCTGGGCGGCCGCAAGCTGGACAAATTCGACATTCCGACCGCCGAGGCGGCGGAACTTGCCGTGTCGGCCATTCAGAACCGCACATTCAGCGTCTCGGCGGTGGAAAAGAAGCCCGCGAACCGCAACCCCTTTGCGCCCTTCATGACCTCCACCCTGCAACAGGAGGCCAGCCGCAAGTTCGGCATGGGCGCCAAGGCCACGATGTCGGCGGCGCAGCGGCTCTATGAGGCCGGGCACATCACCTATATGCGGACTGACGGCATCGACATGGCGCCCGAGGCCGTGATGGCCGCCCGGGCCGAGATCAAGTCGCGCTTTGGCGAGGCTTACGTCCCCGACAGCCCGCGCATGTACAAGAACAAGGCCAAGAACGCGCAAGAGGCCCATGAATGCATCCGCCCGACCGACATGTCGGCAGCACCGGAGCGGCTGCGTCTGGTCGAGGCCGATCAGCGCAAGCTTTACGATCTGATCTGGAAGCGCACCATCGCCAGTCAGATGGCCGCCGCCCGGCTGGAGCGCACGACGGTCGATGTGACCAGCCCCGACGCCCAGGTTGGCCTGCGCGCCACCGGCCAGGTGGTGATGTTCGACGGTTTCCTCAAGGTCTATGACGAGGGCCGCGACGAGGAGGGCGACGATGAGGGCCGCCTGCCGCAGATCATGCAGGGCGACGCGCTGGCCACCCGCGCCGTCACGCCCGAGCAGCATTTCACCCAGCCGCCGCCGCGCTATACCGAGGCGACGCTGGTCAAGCGGATGGAAGAGTTGGGCATCGGCCGCCCCTCGACCTATGCGTCGATCCTGACCACGATCCAGGACCGCGAATATGTGCGCCGCGACAAGAATCGCCTGATCCCCGAAGACAAGGGCCGGCTGGTCACGGCTTTCCTGACCAATTTCTTCCGCAAATATGTGGAATACGACTTTACCGCCGAGCTGGAGGGCGAGCTGGACGATGTTTCGGCCGGCGAGCGCGACTACAAGGAAGTGCTGGCGCGGTTCTGGCGCGATTTCTCGGCCGCGGTGGCGGAAACCGCCGATCTGCGCATCGGCGAGGTGCTGGACAAGATCGACGATTTCCTCAGCCCGCATCTCTATCCGCCGCGCGCCGATGGCGGCGATCCGCGCGCCTGCCCGACCTGCGGCAGCGGGCGGCTGCATCTGAAGACGGCACGGTCGGGCGGGGCCTTTATCGGCTGCGGCAATTACCCGGAATGCCGCTACACCAGGCCGATTTCGGTGGGGGATGACAGCGGCGCGATCACGCCGGACGGCAAGGTGCTGGGCCAGGATGAGAACGGCCTGCCGATCACCATCCGTGCCGGGCGCTTTGGCCCCTATGTGCAGCGCGGCGACGCGACCGAGGAACAGCCCAAGCCGCCGCGCGCCAGCCTGCCAAAGGGCTGGTCGCCCGAAAGCATCGACCTTGACCGTGCGTTGCAGCTGTTGAACCTGCCGCGCCCGATCGGCCCGCACCCCGAGGATGGCGCGCTGGTCGAGGCGGGGATTGGCCGTTTCGGCCCCTATGTGAAGCATAACAGCACTTACGCGAACCTTCCCGAGGTCGATGAGGTCTTTACCATCGGCATGAACCGCGCGGTCGAGGTGCTGGCGCAAAAGGCCAGCCGGGGCGCCGGGCGCGGGGCGGCGGCGCAGCCGCTGCGCGAGCTGGGGCAGCACCCGGATGGCGGCGTGATCTCGGTCATGCCCGGGCGCTATGGGCCCTATGTGAAATGGGAAAAGGTCAACGCGACCCTGCCCAAGGACGTGGAGCCGGAGGCGGTGACACTGGACGAGGCGCTGGCGCTGATCGCCGAAAAGGCCGGCAAGTCGAAAAAGCCCGCCCGCAAGGCCGCCGCAAAACCCAAGGCGGACCCCAAGCCCAAGGCCGCCGCCAAACTCAAGGCGGACCCCAAGCCCAAGGCCGCCGCCAAACCCAAGGCGGCCCCGAAAGCCGCCGCCAAACCAAAGGCAAAGACGGCAGCCAAGCCGAAGGCCAAGGCGGCAAAGGGCGATGATCTGGTGGAATGACGAAAAAGGGGGCCGCGGCCCCCTTTTTCAGGTCTGTGCCGACTGGCCGCCGCGCGGGTCGATCAGCCGCGCCATCACATCGGCGGCGGTGATATGGCCGATACAGGCCGCGCCCTCGGTCACGGCAAGCTCGGTCACGCCGTCGCGGATCATCTCCATCACCGCGCGCACCGGCAGTTCGGCGGCGACCTCCCGCCCGGCGGCGCTGGCCCCCGCGCGCATCACATCCCGCGCGGTCAGCACCGAAAGCGGGTTCATATGCGCCACGAAATCCTGAACGTAATCGTTCACCGGATTGGCGATGATCTCGCGCGCGGTGCCGCATTGGACGATGCGCCCGCCCTCCATCAGCGCGATGCGGTTGCCGATCTTGAAAGCCTCGTCCAGATCGTGACTGACAAAGACGATGGTGCGCTTGAGACGGGCCTGAAGATCCAGCAATTCATCCTGCAACTTGGTGCGGATCAGCGGGTCAAGCGCCGAGAACGGCTCATCCATCAAGAGGATCGGCGCCTGGGTCACGAAGGCACGCGCCAGACCCACGCGCTGCTGCATGCCGCCCGACAGATCGCCCACCTTGCGCTCGGCCCATTGGCTGAGATTGACCAACTCCAGCTGTTCATCCACCGGCTTGCGCCGCGCCTCGACCGGCATCCCCGCCAGTTCGAGGCCAAGCCCCACATTCTCGCGCACCGTGCGCCAGGGCAGCAGGCCGAATTGCTGGAACACCATGGCGATGCGCGACAGGCGCAAGCGGCGCAGGCTTTCCGCATCGGCATGGGTCACGCTGACCATGCGGTCGCCATCCGACACCCGCACCTCGCCCCGCACCACCGGGTTCAGCGCATTGACCCCGCGCAGCAGCGTCGATTTGCCAGAGCCCGACAGGCCCATCAGCACCAGGATCTCGCCCTCCTGCACGCTGAGCGAACAGTCATGCACGCCAAGAACCTGCCCCGTCCGGGCCTGAATCTCGGATCGGCTGAGGCCCTGGTCCATCAGGGGCAGCGCCGCCTGCGGATTGTCGCCAAAGACGATGGAAACGCGGTCGAATTCAACGGCGGTCATTTGCGCGTCACCCTCAGCATACGGTCCAGCATGATGGCCACGACCACGATCACAAGGCCGCTTTCAAAGCCAAGTGCCGTGTTGACCGAGTTCAGCGCCCGCACCACCGGCACGCCCAGCCCGTTGGCGCCGACCAGTGCCGCGATCACCACCATCGACAGCGACAGCATGATGGTCTGGTTCAGACCGACCATGATCTGCGGAAAGGCATAGGGCAGTTCCACCTTCCACAGCACCTGTTGGCGGGTCGCGCCAAAGGCGGTCGCGGCCTCCAGCAGCGGCTGGGGGGTGTTGGAAATGCCCAGATGCGTCATGCGGATCGGCGCGGGCAGCACGAAGATCACCGTGGCGATCAGGCCGGGCACCATGCCGATGCCAAAGAACACGATGGCCGGGATCAGATAGACAAAGGTCGGCAGGGTCTGCATCAGATCCAGCACCGGGGTCATCGCGGCATAGACGCGCGGCCGGTGCGCGGCCCAGATGCCCACCGGCACGCCCACGCCCATGCAGACGACGCAGGACGAAAGCACCAGTGTCAGGCTTTCCATCGTGGGCTTCCAGTAGCCCTGGTTCAGGATGAAGGCAAAGGCCAGCGCGACAAAGAGCAGGATCTTCCACGACCGTTGCAGATACCAGGTCAGCCCCAGGAAAAGCGCCACGATCACAAGGGGGTGGGGCGTCTGCAACAGCCACAGGATGCCGTCGATCAGCGTCTCCATCACCCAGCCCATGCCGTCGAACAGGGGCTTGAGGTTCACCTTCATCCAGTCGAAGGCCAGTTTCGACATCTTGCCAAGCGGCAGCTTGGTCTCGGTCAGCCAGTCGAGCATCCGGCGCGATTCCTTTCAGGTCGGATCAGAGCGGGCAAAAAGGCGCCCCCCGCCGCAGCATTGCGGACGGGGGGCGAGGGGGAGATCAAAGGCCGAGCGCCGATTTCACCGCCGCCATGGCGTCGCCGCCATCCTTGGTGGTCACGCCGTCCAGCCAGGGGCCGAGCGTATCGGGATGCGCGGCCAGCCAGGTTTTTGCCGCCTCCTTGGGATCGGCGCCGTCATCCAGGATGGCGCCCATGATCTCGTTCTCCATCGGCAGCGAGAAGACGAGGTTTTGCAGCAGCTTGCCGGTATTCGGGCATTCCGCGACATAGCCCTTGCGGACATTGGTCGCCACGACCGCCCCGCCCAGGTTCGGGCCAAAGAAATCGTCGCCGCCGGTCAGGTAGGTCATCTTGAAATTGGCGTTCATCGGATGGGGTTCCCAGCCGAGAAAGATGATCGGCTTCTGGTCGCCGGTGGTGCGCGCCACCTCGGCCAGCATCCCCTGTTCCGAGCTTTCGACCACCTCGAACCCCTTGAGGCCGAAGGCATCCTTTTCGATCATGTCGAGGATCAGGCGGTTGCCGTCATTGCCCGGCTCGATCCCGTAGATCTTGCCCTCCAGCGCGTCCTTCTGCGCGGCGATATCGGCGAAATCCTTGATGCCAAGCGCGGCCCCGGCCTCATTGGTGGCGAGCGTGTATTTCGCGCCTTCCAGATTGGTGCGCACGGTTTCCACAGTGCCAGCCTCGCGATAGGGGGCGATATCGGCCTCCATCGTCGGCATCCAGTTGCCGAGGAACACATCCACATCGCCTTCGGCCAGCGCGGTATAGGTCACCGGCACCGACAGAAGCTTGGTCTCGGTCTCGTAGCCCAGCGATTCCAGCAGCACGCTGGTCGCCGCCGTGGTGGCGGTGATGTCGGTCCAGCCGACATCCGAGAAGATCACCTTGTCGCAGTCTCCCGCATGGGCGGTGCCCGCAAGGGCGAAAGCGACGGCAGAGGCCATAAGGCCGGCTTTGGTCTTGGTCATGGTCGACTCCCTGTGTCGTTGGGTCATCAGCGTCTGACGCGCTTTTTGTTGATTGACGGATCAATAAAAAACACGCTACCTCAGATTTGCAAGCCTTTTTTTGAACGGACATGCAAATGCCCAAGGTTGGAATGGAGCCTATCCGAAAGGCCGCGCTGGTCAAAGCGACCATCGTGGAGATCGGGCGCGCCGGGTCGCTGGACGTGACGGTCAGCCAGATCGCCAAGCGTGCGGGTATGTCTTCGGCGCTGGCGCATCACTATTTCGGGTCGAAGGAAGATATCTTCCTGGCGGCCATGCGGCACATCCTGTCGCTTTACGGCGCCGAGGTGCGGGGGGCATTGTCCGTGGCCGGGCAGGGGCCGGAGGCGCGGCTGCATGCGATCCTGCGGGCGAGCTTCAGCCCCGGCAACTTTCGCCGCGAGGCGGTCGGGGCCTGGCTGAATTTCTATGTGCTGGCCCAGACCGTGCCCGAGGCGCGGCGGCTGTTGAAGGTCTATCAGGGGCGGCTGCGGTCCAACCTGCTGTTTTGCCTGCGCCCGCTGGTCGGCGCGCGGGCCGAGGCGGCGGCGGGCGCGATGGCCGCGCTGGTCGATGGCGTCTATCTGCGCGAGGCGCTGAAGGAAGGGCCGCCCGATTCGGCGGCGGCGGTGGCGACCGTCATGGAATTCGTCACATCGGAACTGGGAAAACGGACGTGAAAGGGGTGACCATGCGGGCACAACCCAAGGCCAGTCATTTCGTGAATGGCGCCTATCTGGAAGATGCGGCCGGGGCCGCGATCGAGGTGATCTATCCCGCCACCGGCGAGGTGATCGCGCGGCTGCATGAGGCCACGCCGGCGGTGATCGAGGCCGCCCTGGCCGGGGCCGAGGCCGCGCAAAAGGCCTGGGCCGCCACCCGCCCGGTGGAACGCGCCCGCATCCTGCGCCGCGCGGTCGATCTGATCCGCGCCCGCAACGATGAATTGTCGGTGCTGGAGACGCTGGATACCGGCAAGCCGGTGCAGGAAACCACCGTGGCCGACTGGCCCTCGGGCGCCGATGCGCTGGAATATTTCGCGGGCCTTGCCCCCACGGTGACCGGCGAGACCATCCCGCTGGGCGGCGATTTCGTCTATACGATCCGCGAACCGCTGGGGGTTTGCGTGGGCATCGGCGCCTGGAACTACCCCAGCCAGATCGCCTGCTGGAAATCCGCCCCGGCGCTGAGCCTGGGCAATGCGATGATCTTCAAACCCTCCGAGGTCACGCCGCTGGGCGCGCTGAAACTGGCCGAGATCTTTGTCGAGGCCGGCTTGCCGGCGGGCCTGTTCAATGTGGTGCAGGGCCGTGGCGCCGTGGGCGCGGCGCTGGTGACGGATGCGCGCGTGGCCAAGGTCTCGCTCACCGGGTCGGTGCCGACGGGGCGCAAGGTCTATGCCGCCGCGGCCGAAGGGATCCGCCATGTGACGATGGAACTGGGCGGCAAGTCGCCGCTGATCGTGTTCGACGATGCCGATATCGAAAGCGCGATCGGCGCGGCCATGCTGGGGAATTTCTATTCCACCGGGCAGATCTGCTCCAACGGCACGCGGGTCTTCGTTCACAAGGCGATCAAGGAACGCTTCCTGTCGCGGCTGGCCGAACGCACGGCGGCGATCCGGCTGGGCGACCCGCTCGACCCCGAAACCCAGCTTGGGCCCATGGTGTCGGAGGCGCAGCTTGACAAGGTGATGGCCTATATCGCCAAGGCCCGGGCAGAGGGCGGGCGGCTGGTCGCGGGCGGCGACCGCGCGCCGATCAATACCGGCTTTTACGTCCTGCCCACGGTCTTTGCCGATATCACCGATGACATGACGCTGGCCTGCGAAGAGGTCTTCGGCCCCGTCATGGCGGTGCTGGATTTCGAGGACGAGGCCGAGGTGATCGCCCGCGCCAATGCCACCGAATTCGGCCTGGCCGCCGGGGTGTTCACCGCCGATCTGGCGCGCGGGCATCGCGTGGTGGCCCAGCTTCAGGCCGGCACCTGCTGGATCAATGCCTATAACCTGACCCCGGTCGAAGGCCCGTTCGGCGGCGTCAAATCCTCGGGCGTGGGGCGCGAGAATTCGCGTTCGGCGGTCGAACATTACACCCAGGTCAAATCGGTCTATGTCGGCATGGGCCCGGTGGAAAGCCCCTACTGATGGCCAGCGAATATGTCATTGTCGGCGCAGGCTCTGCCGGTTGCGCCATGGCCTACCGGCTGGCCGAAGCCGGGCGCAGCGTCACGGTGATCGAATTTGGCGGCACCGATGCCGGCCCGTTCATCCAGATGCCCGGCGCGCTCAGCTATCCCATGAACATGGGCATTTACGACTGGGGCTTTCAGACCGAGCCCGAGCCGCATCTGGGGGGCCGCGTGCTGGCCACCCCGCGCGGCAAGGTGATCGGCGGGTCGTCCTCGATCAATGGCATGGTCTATGTGCGCGGCCATGCCCGCGATTTCGACCATTGGGCCGAACAGGGGGCGCAAGGCTGGTCCTATGCCGATGTGCTGCCCTATTTCCGCCGGATGGAGAACTGGCACGGCGAAACCGGCGACGCGGCCTTTCGCGGCGATCAGGGTCCGCTACACATCACGCGCGGCCCGCGCCGGAACCCGCTGTTCAACGCCTTTGTCGAGGCGGGCCGTCAGGCCGGCTATCCGGTGACGCCCGATTACAACGGCCAGCAACAGGAAGGCTTCGGCGCCATGGAGGCGACGATCTGGCAGGGCACCCGCTGGTCCGCCGCCAATGCCTATCTGAAACCCGCGCTGAAAACCGGCCGTGTGACGGTGGAAAAGGGCTTTGCCCGCCGCATCGTGATCGAGAATGGCCGCGCGACGGGGGTGGAGATCGAGCAGCGCGGGCAGGTGGTGACCATCCCCGCCACGCGCGAGGTGATCATCGCGGCATCGGCCATCAACTCGCCCAAGCTGCTGCTTCTGTCGGGCATCGGCCCGGCGGCGCATCTGGCCGAACAGGGGATCCCGCTGGTGGCCGACCGCCCCGGCGTGGGCCAGAACCTGCAAGACCATCTGGAGCTTTACCTGCAATTCGCCGCCAGCCAGCCGGTCACGCTGTATAAATACTGGAACCTCTGGGGCAAGGCGATGGTCGGCGCGCAATGGCTGCTGACCCGCAAGGGGCTGGGGGCGTCGAACCAGTTCGAGGCCTGCGCCTTCATCCGGTCCAAGGCCGGGGTGGATTACCCCGATATCCAGTATCATTTCCTGCCGATCGCCGTGCGCTATGATGGCAAGGCGGCGGCCGAGGGGCATGGTTTCCAGACCCATGTCGGCCCGATGCGCAGCGCCTCACGCGGGAGCGTCAGCCTGCGGTCGGCCGACCCGAAGGTCGCGCCGAAGATCCTGTTCAACTACATGAGCGAGGAAAGCGACTGGGACGATTTCCGCCGCTGCATCCGCCTCACGCGGGAAATCATCGGGCAGGATGCGTTCAAGCCCTATTACAAATCCGAGATCCAGCCCGGCATCGGCCTGCAATCGGATGACGAGCTGAACGGCTTTATCCGCGAACATGTGGAAAGCGCCTATCACCCCTGCGGCACCTGCCGCATGGGCGCGGCCAGCGATCCCATGGCAGTGGTGGACCCAGAGGCGCGGGTGATCGGGGTCGAGGGGCTGCGCCTTGCCGACAGTTCGGTGTTTCCGCGCGTGACCAACGGCAATCTCAACGGTCCGTCGATCATGACCGGCGAAAAGGCCGCCGATCACATCCTGGGCCGGACGCCGCTTGCGCCGTCGAACCTGGAGCCGTGGATCAACCCGAACTGGCAGACCGCGCAGCGGTAGCGCCCTGCACCGGCCGCCGGAGGGGTTTTGCACCCCTCCGGACCTCCCCGCAGGATATTTTTGAACAGATGAAGGGGAAGGGGCGCCTTCCCCTTTTTGGCCGGCCGCGATCAGCGGTCGAGCGCCTGGGCGAGGCGCATCAGGTTCACCGCCTCGATCCGGTAGCCAAACCGGTCGTCGCCGCGCGCGCCTTCGGCCAGGGCAATGGCCTGATCCCACCCCCAGTCGCCCAGATAGGTTGCGCCGGTCAGCAGCTGGCCAAAGCCCGCGATGGCGGCGGCAAAGCGGGCCTCCGTATCGGGGGGCGTGCCGGCGTCGCGGATCGGGGTTTCGATCAAGATCGGGGTTTCGATCAACTGGCTGTCGGCGGCGCCCGGCGCCTTCCAGCGCAGGCGCAGGAAGCCCAGCTCGCCGGGCGTTCCGGTGGGCACCGCGCCGTAGCGCAGCGGGTCGGTCAGCCGGGCGGGGCTGTCCGGGGCGGCGATTTCATACAGCGCGGTCACTTGCAGCCCGGCGCCGATCTCGCCGGCATCGACGCGGTCATTGTTGAAATCCTCGCGGTTCAGCGCGCGGGTCTCATAGCCGATCAGCCGGTATTCCGCGACTTCGGCGGGGTTCCATTCGACCTGCACCTTCACATCGTCGGCCAGCGGGAACAGCGCGCCCGAAAGCTGATCGACCAGCACCTTGCGCGCCTCTTGCGCGGTGTCGATATAGGCGGCGATGCCATTGCCGTTCTGGGCCAGCGCCTGCATGGTCGCATCGTCCAGATTGCCACGCCCGAAACCTAGGACTGACAGGTAGGTGCCGGATTTGCGCTGATCGGCGATATAGGATTTCAGCGCCTCGGGGTCTGACAGGCCCACATTGAAATCGCCGTCTGTCGCCAGCAGCACGCGGCTGACCTCGCCCTCGGCCTGCATCGTGGCGGCCAGGCGATAGGCCTCGCGCAGGCCGGCCTCGCCCGCCGTGCCGCCGCCCGCGCTCAGTTGCCCAAGCGCGGCGGCGATCTTCGCGCGGTCGCTGGCCTGGGTCGGCGGCAGCACCACGCCCGCGCCGCCGGCATAGGCCACGATCGCCACCTGATCCTCCGGGCGCAGTTCGGGCAGCACCAGAAGCAGCGCCTGTTGCAGGAGCGGCAGCTTGGCGGGTTCGTTCATGCTGCCGGAGGTGTCCACGAGGAACACGAGGTTCAGCGCCGGGCGGGCGGTCGTCTCGGCGCTGCGGCCCTGAAGCCCGATCCGCACCAGCCGGGTGCCGGCATTCCAGGGCGTCGGCATCACCGTGACATCGGCGCGGAAGGGCTGGTCGCCCTCGGGCTGCGGATAGTCATAGGGGAAATAGTTGACCATTTCCTCGATCCGCACCGCCTCGGGCGGGGGCAGGGCGCCGGCATTCAGGTTGCTGCGCACCACCGCATACGAGGCCGTATCCACATCGACCGAAAAGGTGGAGACCGGCGCCGCATCCACCGCCTTGACCGGATTGGCATCGGCATGGGCAAAGGTCTCGGTCCGCGCCGGGGGCGGGGCGGCCTGATCAGGGGCGGCATTGGCGGGAAGGGCCATCCGCCCGCTCGCGCTTTGCCGGGCGAGGGCGGGGGGCGCCATCTCGGCCATGGCTTCCGCCTCGAAGGCGGCGCCGTCTTGCGCGGCGGCATCGGCGGCCTTGGCCCTCGGGGCGACCATCGCCTCGGGCGACGGTGAGGGCCGCGCGGGCGCTTCGGGCAGGCGCGGCTCCGCCGCGGCGGGGGCGGCCTCGGCCGGGGTCGAGCTGGCGGCGGTCGTCCCGCCCATCTTGGCGCCGGGCATTTCGGGCGGTCCCTCGCGCAGCGCGGGCGACAGGGCGATCACCGCCACGACCAGCGCGGCGACAGAGGTCGTTCCCGCCAGCAACCCGGCGGGGGAAAGGGTCTTCAGCATGTCCAGCACTCCGGCAATCCCGCCCGACCGTTTCGGGCGTTCGGGATTGGGACGCGGCGGCGCGGCCGATCCTTGGGCGCTGTCCTGAATTTTGTCGAATTCCTGCAAGGCGGCCGACAGCGCCGCCTCGCGTGCGGCGGCGCCGGGGGCGGGGGGCGTGGCGCGCAGATGGGCGCGCAGCTTTTCCAGATCGTCGGTCATGGCGCCTCCTCCGTTTCGGCCATGCGACGCAGCCGTTTCTTCACCTCTGACATCCGCCAGGCGATCGTGCCTTCGGACAGGCCCAGCACCTGCGCGGCCTCGGCCTGGGTCAGATCCTCGCCCAGCACCAGCGCGACCGTCTCGCGCAATTCCGGGCTCAGCTTCGCCATCGCGCCCTCCAGCCAATCACGCGCGGCCTGTGCCTCGGCGGCCTCGGCCTGCCGCGCGATTTCCCAATCGCCCCAGCCATCGGCGGCGCGGGCGCGGGTCATGTGGCGGCGGCGCAGATCGGCGGCGGCATTGACCACCACACGATAAAGCCAGGTGGTGAACCGCGCCTCGCCGCGCCAGCCTTCCAGCTTGCCGGGAAGCGCCGCGCAGATGTCTTGCGCCAGATCCTGCGCATCCGCCGCCGATCCGGTCAGCCGCCAGGCCAGACCAAAGACCCGGTCGTAATGCCGCGTCACCAGCGCCGCAAAGGCGGCGCGGTCGCCACCTGCGGCGGCCAGGGCCAGGGTCTCGTCCGGGGTTTCCATGCGCATCACGCTAGTCAGACGCCGCCCGACACGCAATCCTTGGCGCCCGGCAACCCTTTCCTCTTCATCTGTTCAAAAATATCCTGCGGAGAGGTCCGGAGGGGTGCAAAACCCCTCCGGCGGCCAGCCAGAAGGCGCGCCGCCGTCCTCAGCCCCGCAACCGCGCCTGAAGCGCCAGAAGATCGGCCCAGGTCTCGCGCTTGGCGCCGGGATTGCGCAGAAGATAGGCCGGGTGCAGCATCGGCAGCACCGGCTTGCCCCAGCTTTCGGTCCAATGGCCGCGTAGTCGGGTGATGCCGCGCTGCCGCAGCACGGCCTGTGCCGGCGTATTGCCCATCAGCACCAGAATCTCGGGGTCGGCCAATTCGACATGGCGACGCAAAAAGGGCACCATCATTGCGATCTCCTCGGGCGCGGGGTCGCGGTTCGAGGGCGGGCGCCAGGGCATGACATTGGTGATGTAAAGCCCGCGTTCCGCATCCGGGCTGGCGCGGCCCAGCCCGATGGCGGCGAACATCCGGTCCAGCAACTGACCCGCGCGACCGACAAAGGGCCGCCCCTCCAGATCCTCGTCGCGGCCGGGCGCCTCGCCCACGATCATCACGCGGGCACCGGGGCGGCCGTCGCAGAACACGGTGTTGCGCGCGCCCTTCTTCAATTCGCAATGCGGATAGGCGGCCATCGCCTCGGCCAGGGCCTCCAGCCCGGGGGCGGTGCGGGCGGCGCGCTCGGCCTCGGCCACGGGATCGACCTGGGGGGCGGGCGCCGGTGCGGCGGGGGCGCGCCGGGCTTCGGGCGCGCGTCCGGGCGTGCGACCGGGGGCGGGCGTCTCGCGCTCGGCCAGGTCATAGCGGTTGACGGGTGCGTCGCCGATCGGGTCGATCCCGCCCAGCTCGTGCAGCCATTCCAGCGCCGCGCGCGCGGCGTCCCAATCGGCCAGAATGTCGGATGCGATTCCCATGGCCCGACCCTAAGCCCGCGCGCCGCCCCCGGCAACGCCCGTTTCCCCCGTTGCCTGCCGCCCCCGGCCTGCCTATAACCCCGCCACATGCAGCCCAGAGGGAGGCCCCCATGTCATTCCGTGCCCGTCATCTGCTTGGCATCGAACATCTGGCCCCCGACGAGATTCGCGCCGTGCTGGATCTGGCCGAACGCTATGTCGATCTGAACCGCCGCACCGTCAAAAGCTCGGACGCGCTGGCGGGGATGACCCAGATCAACATGTTCTTTGAAAACTCCACCCGCACCCAGGCCAGTTTCGAACTGGCGGGCAAGCGGTTGGGCGCCGATGTGATGAACATGAGCGTGGCGCAATCCAGCGTGAAAAAGGGCGAGACGCTGATCGACACCGCGCTGACGCTGAACGCGATGCATCCCGACCTTCTGGTGGTGCGGCATCCGCATTCCGGCGCGGTCAACCTGCTGGCCAGCAAGGTGAATTGCGCCGTGCTGAATGCGGGCGACGGCAAGCATGAACACCCGACACAGGCGCTGCTGGATGCGCTGACGATCCGCCGCGCCAAGGGCCGCATCCAGCGGCTGACCGTGGCGATCTGCGGCGACATCGCCCATAGCCGGGTGGCGCGGTCGAACCTGATCCTGCTGGGCAAGATGGAAAACCGCATCCGCCTGATCGGGCCGCCCACGCTCATGCCCTCGGGCGTGGCCGAGTTCGGCTGCGAGGTCTATGACGACATGCGCGAAGGGTTGCAGGGCGCCGATGTGGTGATGATGCTGCGCCTTCAGAAGGAACGCATGGATGGTGGCTTCATCCCGTCCGAGCGGGAATATTACCATCGTTACGGTCTGGATGCCGACAAGCTGTCGGTGGCAGCCCCCGATGCCATCGTGATGCATCCCGGCCCGATGAATCGCGGGGTGGAGATCGACGGCGAGATCGCCGATGACATCAACCGTAGCGTCATTCAGGATCAGGTCGAAATGGGCGTGGCGGTCCGCATGGCCTGCATGGATCTGCTGGCCCGCAACCTGCGCGCCGAACGCGGCGCCCGCGCCATCGGGGCGATGGTGTGACCGGTATCGTGCGCGACAGCCTGCTGTCCGGCCCGCTGCCCCTGGCCGAGGGCGAGCGGCTGCTGGCGACCTTTCGCCCCGATCGCGGGGTCTATCTGCGCAATACGCTGATCCTGATCGTGGTTTTCGGCACGCTGGCGGGGCTGGTCCTGCTGGCGCTTGGCAATCCGCATCCCTGGACCGGGCCGGTCGCGGCCCTGCTGGGCGTGGGCGCGCGGGCCTGGTTTCTGGCCTCCGAAGCGCTGACGGCGGAATGGCGGCTGACCGAGCGGCGGCTGCTGGGCCCCACCGGGCAGGTCATCGCCCGCGCCGATCTGGAGGGCGCGCGCAAGGTTTTTGGCGATGTGGCGGTGATCCGGCGCGGCGGCGAGAAATTCCTGATCAAATACCCCGCCGACCCCGAGGCGGTGATCGCCAGCCTGACCGGAGGACGGCCATGACCGATCTGCCGCTGAACCCGGGCGAGGTCGTCGAACGCCGCTTTCCCGCGCCGCTTCTGCCCGGCTGGGGCACGCTTGGCCCCGAACGGCGCCTGCTGCTGGCGGGCGTGGTGGCGGCGATCATGATTGTTCTCTGGCCGGAATGGCGCGCTGCCGCCGCCGCCGCGGGCTTCATCCTTGGGCTGGCGGTGCTGGGCGATGTGGTCAATCGGCTGGCCCCGCGCGAGGGCGTGCTGACGGATCAGCGGGTGTTGCTGCTGACCCGCCTGGGTGGCGCGGCCCCCCGGGTCTGGTCGGTCAAGCGCGACGAGATCTTTTTCCGGGGCGTCATGCAGTTCAACCGGCTGGCCTCGCGCCGCTCGGGCCTCAGCGTGCGGCGGTTGGGCGTGCTGGCGCCCGAGGATCAGGCCGCCCTGCGCGCCGCCCTGCCGCGCAAGCCGGAGGGGATGGAATGACCGCCCCCCTTCTGCCCGGCGAACGCCTGCTGTGGGAAGGGCGCCCCGAACGCGGCGTGCCGCCCGACCTGTCGAACCCCGGCAGCCTGGTCTTTGGCGCGGCCTTTGCCGCCTTTGCGCTGTTCTGGATGGATCGGGCCAGCGCGGATGGTCCGATCTGGCTGGCGGGTCTGCCCTTCCTCGCGCTTGGGCTGAAGCTTTCGGTCTGGAAGGCCTGGGCGCCGCGCCTGCGGGCGCGCTTTGCCCATTATGCCGTGACCGACCGCCGGGTCATCGCCGAAACCCGCTGGCCGCTGCTGGGCACGCGCGAACAGGCGATCCTGCTGACCCCCGCCACCATTGTCGATCGCGCGGGCGATCCCGCCACCCTCACCCTGCGGCAAGAGGTGACCGGGCCGCGCGGCACCACCCTGCAAAGCCTGACCCTGCACCGGCTGGAGGAGGGCGATCATGTCCTGTCGCTGATCCGTGCCGCGCAGCGCAGCACCCGGGAGGACCATCACCCATGACCCCAGATCCGAACCGCAAGCCCACGAAACAGGAAATGCGCGCCGGCGGCTTGGTCGCCGTTGCGCTGCTGGTCTTTCTGGCGCTGTTCACCGTCATTTTCGTGTTGGGAAGCTGACGCGATGCCCGCCACCCAAGGCCCGGAAGGGAAGCCATGATCCTGCATTTCACCCATGCCCGCCTGATCGACCCCGAAACGCTGGATGACGCGCCGGGCAGCCTGACCGTGGAAAACGGCGTGATCGTCGCGCGCGACGGCGCGGCGCCGGAGGGGGCCGAGATCGTCGATTGCGCCGGCGCCTGCCTGGCGCCCGGGATCGTCGATTGGGGCGTGAAGATCGGCGAACCGGGCGAGCGGCATCGCGAGAGCTTCCGCTCTGCCGGCCTGGCGGCGGCGGCGGGGGGCGTCACCACGATCATCGCGCGCCCCGATACCCACCCCGCCATCGACACGCCCGAGGTGCTGGAATTCGTGACCCGCCGCGCGGCCGAGGCCAGCCCCGTGCGCATCCGCCACATGGCCGCGCTGACCAAGGGCCGGCAGGGCCGCGAGATGACCGAGATCGGCTTTCTGCGCGATGCCGGCGCCATTGCCTTTACCGATGGCGACGCGGTCGCGACCGATACCAAGGCGCTGAGCCGCGCCTTCACCTATGCCCGCAGCCTGGGCGCGCTGGTGATCGGCCACCCGCAGGAACCGGGCCTGTCCAGGGGCGCCGCCGTGACCAGCGGCAAGTTTGCCTCGCTGCGCGGCCTGCCCGGCGTGCATCCGATGGCCGAACGCATGGGCCTTGACCGCGACATCGCCCTGGTCGAGATGACGAGCCTGCGCTACCACGCCGACCAGATCACCACCGCCCGCAGCCTGCCCGCGCTGGAACGCGCCAAGGCCAACGGCTTTGACGTGACCGCCGGGATCTCGATCCATCATCTGACGCTGAACGAGATCGACGTGGGCGATTACCGCACCTTCTTCAAGATGACGCCGCCGCTGCGCGCCGAGGAAGACCGGCTTGCCTGTGTGGAGGCGGTGGCCTCGGGGCTGATCGACGTGATCTGTTCGATGCACACCCCGGCCGATGAGGAAAGCAAGCGCCTGCCCTATGAGGAGGCGGCCTCGGGCGCCGTCGGGCTGGAAACGCTGCTGCCCGCCGCGCTGCGGCTTTATCATGCGGGCTATCTGAGCCTGCCGCAGCTCTGGCGCGCGCTCAGCCTCAATCCGGCGCGGCGGCTGGGGCTGGCGCAGGGCCGGCTGGCGCTTGGGGCTCCGGCCGATCTGGTGCTGTTCGACCCCGATGCGCCTTTCGTGCTGGATCGTTTCACCCTGCGCTCCAAGTCGAAGAACACGCCCTTTGACGGCAGCCGGATGGAGGGTAAGGTTCTGGCGACCTATGTGGGCGGCACGCCCGTTTTCAAAGCCTGAACCGGAGCCTGCGATGCCGCCCCTGACCACCGACCCCGTGACCCTGGGCCTTGTGGCCCTGCTGTCCTATCTGCTGGGGTCGATTCCCTTTGGCATCGTCATCACCCGGCTTCTGGGGCTGGGCGACTTGCGCCAGATCGGGTCGGGCAATATCGGCGCGACCAATGTCCTGCGCACCGGCAACAAGGGCGCGGCGCTGGCGACGCTGTTGCTTGACGCCGGCAAGGGCGGCATCGCGGTGCTGATCGCGCGCGCGCTGACCGGGGCGGGGGATGCGGCGCAATTGGCGGCCTTTGCCTCATTCCTCGGGCATCTTTACCCGGTCTGGCTGCGGTTCCGGGGCGGCAAGGGGGTGGCGACCTTCCTGGGCACGCTGCTGGCGCTGGCATGGCCGGTCGGTCTGGCGGCCTGCGCCACCTGGGCGGTGACGGCGGCGGTCAGCCGCATCTCGTCGCTTTCGGCGCTGGTGGCGGCGGCCAGCGTGGCGCTGTGGATGGCGCTGCTGGGGCAGGGGCAGATGATCGGGCTGGGCCTGGTGCTGGCCGGGCTGATCTTCTGGCGCCACCGCGCCAATATCGCGCGCATCGCCGCCGGGACCGAACCGAAGATCGGGCGCAAGTGATCAGGCCGCGGGTCGTTTCAGCCGGTCAAGCGCGTGGAAGACCAGCCCCGCGACCAAGCCCCAGAACGCCGCACCCACGCCAAGCGCCGGCGTCCCCGAGGCGGTGACCGCCAGCGTGATCGCGGCCGGAAAGCGTGTCTCGGCCGGGCCGAAGGCGCCGGTTGCGGCCCCCATGAACGGCCCCAGCAGCGCCAGCGCCACCAGCGCGGTGATGACCTCGGCCGGCACGGCGGCCAAAAGGCCCAGGATCGGCGCGGTCAGCAGCCCCAGCAAGACCCAGACCCCGGCATAGACCAGCCCCACCTGCCAGCGGCGGTTGCGGTCGGGATGCACGTCATCGCCCAGACAGATCGCCGCCGTGATCGCCGCCATGGAAATGGTATGCGCCCCGAACAGCCCGATCAGCGCGGAAATCCCGCCGGTCGTCAGCAACCCGGCCTGCACCGGCGGTTCGTATCCGGCGGCGCGGATCGTGGCGAAACCGGGCAGGTTCTGGGAGGCCATGGTCACCAGATACAGCGGCAGGGCGAGGCCGATCATCACGCCGGGGTCGAAATCGGGCGCGATGAAGGTCAGGCGCGGCAGCGGCAGGCTCAGCGCCGGCAGATGCGCCAGTCCAAGCGCAAAGGCCGCGGCCAGCCCCAGGCTCAGCGCCGCCAGCACCGCCAGCGCCGGGTTGCGCAGCCGCACCAGGGCGAAAACCGCGATCATCGGCAGCACCAGCCCCGGCAGGGCCAGCGTCGCGGCGGGCAGCTTCAGGCAAAAGGGCAGCAGCACCCCTGCGAGCATCCCGCCCGCGATCCCGTCAGGGATCAGCGCGACCACGCGCCCCAGCGGCCGCACCGCGCCGGTCAGCGCCACGAGAAGCCCCGCCAGCACGAAGGCGCCCACGCCCTCGGCCATCGAGATCCCCTCGGTCGCGGCGATCAGCGCGGCGCCGGGCGTGGACCAGGCCAGCACCACCGGCACCCGCGACCGCCAGCTCAGCAAGGCGGACCCCGCCGCCTTGCCAAGGCAGATCGCCAGCACCCAGCTTGCCGTCTGTGCCGCCGTGGCATTCAGCGCCGCCGCGGCCGCCAGCACCAGCGCGATGGTGGAGCCATAGCCCACCAGGGCGGCGACAAGGGCGGCGGACAGAAGCGAGACGCGCATGGCAAACTCCGGCGGCGACGGGTTGGCGGACCTTGGCCGGGCGGGCAGGCGGATGCAAGGGCGTGAAAGCAGGGGCGAAAATGAAAACGGCGGCGCCCAGGGAGGAGGAGGGGCGCCGCCGTTCCATTTCAGGCGCCGCCCAGGGAGGAGGAGGGGCGGCTCTGCTGCGGATGCCCCAGGGAGGAGGAGGGGGAACCGCGATGTCCTGGCCCAGGGAGGAGGAGGGGCCGAGGATAGGTTTGGAGCCTTGCCGGCCCCGAAAGGTGTGCGGCGACCCCAGGGAGGAGGAGGGGGTCGCCGCGGAACCCAAGGCCCAGGGAGGAGGAGGGGCCAAGGATGCCGTCTGGGGCTTGCGCCCCGAAAGGGTCGCGACGATCCCGGGGAGGAGTGGGGACCGCCGCCTGATGCCCGGCCCAGGGAGGAGGAGAGGGCCCGGCAAACTGTGGGAAGCATCGGCTTCCGCGATTTCACGGCGATCCCAGGGAGGAGGAGGGGATCGCCGTCATGTCCTGGCCCGGGAGGGAGGAAGGGCCAGGCCGAAACTTATTTCCCGTAGGCCGCTTCAAGCGCCATGCGGGTGATCATCGAACGGTGGATGCCCAGATCCGCCAGTTCCCGATTGTTCAGCGCCTTCAGTTCCCGCACCGTCTGGCGGTAGATCGCGCGCCGCGCCATCGCCGTCCGAACATCTGCGATCACTGCGGCGATCCGTTCGGCAAGGCCGACTTGCGCCAGTCGGGTCGTGTTCACATAGGCCATCTTCGTCGTCTTTCCGTCTGCGCCGCAATCTGTCCGCGGCGGTGTTGGGATGAAGATGGGGGAATTTCTGCACCTGCACAATCCGGCTTCGCCGCAATGCAGCTATGCGGGGTCTGCATGGCTTGATGCGAAAATTCCCCTGCGTCAATAAGCACTTCGCCGAAAATTTGAGCGTTTGGTCAACGCCCCTTGCCCTTTCCGGCGCCTTGAAGGACGCTGCGCGCAGGAAATGGGGGCCGACCATGGATATCACGCGCGAACAGGTTCTGAACGCAATCGCCACCGTGCCGTTGCCGGGGGGGGGCACCGCGGTTTCCCGCGACTTGATTCGCGCGCTGCGCATCGAGGCGGGCGCCGTCAGCTTCGTGATCGAGGCGGCAACCCCCGACGAGGCGCGCGCCCTGGCGCCGGTGCAGCCGCAGATCGAGGCGGCGCTGCGGGCCCTGCCGGGGGTCGCCCGCGTGCAGGCGGTGATGACGGCGCATGGTCCGGCGGCCAAGGCGCCCGCACCCAGCCTCAAGGTCGGGGGCCATCCAACGCCCCATCAGGGCGGCCCGAAACGGGTGAGCGGCATCGACCGCATCATCGCCATCGGATCGGGCAAGGGGGGCGTGGGCAAATCCACCGTGTCATCCAACCTCGCGGTGGCGCTGGCGCGGCAGGGGCGGCGCGTCGGCCTGCTGGATGCCGATATCTACGGCCCCAGCCAGCCGCGCATGATGGGCGTGAACAAGCGCCCCGCCAGCCCCGACGGCAAGACGATCATCCCGCTTCAGGCGCATGGCGTTACCGTCATGTCCATCGGCTTCATGCTGAAAGAGGACGAGGCGGTGATCTGGCGCGGCCCGATGCTGATGGGGGCGCTGCAACAGCTGATCGAGCAGGTGCAATGGGGTGATCTGGACATCCTGCTGATCGACCTGCCGCCCGGCACCGGCGATATTCAACTGACGCTGAGCCAGCGTTTCGCCCTGACCGGGGCGGTGGTGGTCTCGACCCCGCAGGATGTGGCCATGCTGGACGCGCGCAAGGCGCTCGACATGTTCGGCAAGCTGAAGGTGCCGGTGCTGGGCCTGATCGAGAACATGTCTACTTATATATGCCCCAATTGCGGCCATGAGGCGCATCTGTTCGGCCATGGTGGTGTGGCGGCCGAGGCGGCAAAGCTGGGCGTGCCTTTCCTGGGCGAATTGCCCCTGGATCTGGAGACGCGGCTGGCGGGCGATGCCGGCACGCCGATTGCGGCGGGCGCGGGGCCGATGGCCGGGGCCTATGCCCATCTGGCGCGCCGCCTGATCGAGGGCGGCATGGCCTGACCGCGCATCCCGCTTTCCCACGCTTTCCCAGAACCCGGGCCGTCGCGCCCGGGTTTTGTCTTGCCGGGATCGCATGGGACAGGCGGGGTGTCATGGAATCTCATGGGAACGGGCGCCCAAATCTGCCTCGCGCCGAATCGCCGCGCCGTGATCTGGCATGGAATCCGGTGGGAAATCGGGGCGATTCCGGGTTTTGCCATGGGTTCAGGGGCTTGCGAGGCCGCGACTGACCCCGGCTTTGGGAAACTATGGGCCGCGTCGTGGTAAAATTATCGCATCTATATCTAGTGTTTCACGAAAGCGTGTTCCGCCAGAAATTGCGACTTCTGCCCTGTCCTGCCCACCAGATGCTGTAAGGCTGGGGGTTCCAGAACAAGATTTGCCCTGTTTGACCCAAAGAAAACCGTTGCCTCCCATGATTTCCCATGGCATCCCTGTCTTACCGGATGACGGCGGGAAAGTGAAAACAGGGGCAGCAAGACCCCACAGGCGAAAAGCAGGTTTCATACAGGCCCCTCCAGCATCCCAAGAAAGACCGGCGCGCGGGCGAGCAGACATCTCCCCCAGGTGGCACGCGCAGCCGGGCCGGCCCAGCGATGGGACAGTCGGCGGATCGAGCAGTGGCAGCCGCTCGGTCCGCCGTTTTCATTCTGGCCGGACAGAAGACGAATCGTGTCAGGGCGCGGGGGCCGTGACAAGCGACAACACTAGACCGGGATCAGGGACAGACCGTGTCAGAGGCGTTCAGAGGCGAGTTCAACCAGAAGGTTGACGGGAAGGCGCGGGTCTCGATCCCGGCGCCTTTTCGGCGCGTCCTGGAAGCCGGCGATCCCGCCTTTGACGGCAGCCGCCCGAAATTCGTGCTGATCTATGGCCGCCCGGGCAGCGATTTTGTCGAATGCTACACCATCGCGCAGATGAAGCTGCTGGAGGCGAAGATCCGCCGCATGCCGCCCGGCACCCCGCAGCGCAAGGCGCTGGAGCGCAACTTCATCACCCTGTCGCAGCTTGTCGAGGTCGATGATGACGGGCGCATCGTGATGCCGCCCAAGGCGCGCGAAAAGCTGGGGCTGGATGCCGATGCGCTGAAGGACGGCGCCGAGGCGACCTTTGCCGGCACGCTCGACACCTTTCAGATCTGGCGCCGCGACGCCTATGAGGCGACGCTGGCCACCGAGGCCGACGCGGATTTCGATTTCCTCGAGGATGGCGCCGACCTGCTGTCGCTTCTGCCCACCGACCCGGAGGGCTGAGCCGTGGAGGAACGCGCACCGCATATCCCGGTGCTTTTGCGGCCCCTTCTGGCGGCCTGTGCGCCGGTCTCGGGCCGCTGGCTCGATGGCACCTTCGGGGCAGGGGGCTATGCGCGCGGCCTGCTGGCGGCGGGCGCCGATCTGGTGATCGGGGTGGATCAGGATCCCCTCGCGCTGGAAATGGCGGCCGGCTGGGCAGGCGAACATGGCGACCGGCTGCGCCTGGTGGCCGGCAATTTCCGGCATCTCGATGATTACGCACAGGATCTGGACGGGATCGTGCTGGATCTGGGCGTGTCTTCCATGCAGCTCGATCAGGCCGATCGCGGCTTTTCCTTCCAGAAGGACGGCCCGCTGGACATGCGGATGAGCCAGTCCGGCCCCTCGGCCGCCGATCTGGTGAACGAGACGGACGAGGCCGAACTGGCCGATATCCTGTATCTTTATGGCGAGGAGCGCGCCTCGCGCCGCATCGCCCGCGCCATTGTCGAGGCGCGCAAGGCGGCGCCGATCACCACCACCCTGCGTCTGGCCGAGATCGTCGCGCGCTGCCTGCCGCGCCCGAAACCCGGGCAAAGCCACCCCGCGACCCGCAGCTTTCAGGCGATCCGCATCGCGGTGAATGCCGAATTCGACGCGCTGGCCGAGGGGCTGGCAGCGGCGGAACGCGCGTTGAAACCGGGCGGCAAACTGGCCGTCGTGACCTTTCACAGCCTGGAAGACCGCATCGTCAAACGCTTTTTCCAGACCCGCAGCACGGAATCGCAGGGCAATCGCTATGCGCCCTCGGCCGCCGGGCCGGTGCCCAGCTTCACGCTGGTGACGCGCCGCGCCGTCGGGCCGGATGACGAGGAACTGGCGCAAAACCCGCGCGCGCGGTCGGCCCGGCTGCGGGTGGGGCAACGCAGCGCGGCGCCGGCCCATCCGCTTGATCTCGCGGCGCTTGACGTGCCGATGATCCGCCGCAAGGGAGGACGCCGCTGATGCGCGCGCTTGTCTATCTGCTGACCTTCGCCGCCGTGATCGGCCTGGGCTTCTGGGCCTACAAGGAAAACTACGCCACGCAGCAGGCGCTGAAAGACGTGTCGCGGCTGAACAGCGATATTGCCGACCTGCGCGAGGCGCTGTCGATCCAGCGGGCGGAATGGGCCTATCTGAACCGCCCCGACCGCCTGCGCGAGCTTTCGACCATCAATTTCGACCGGCTGGGCCTCTTGCCGCTGGAGCCGGAGCAGTTCGGCCAGACCAATCTCATCGCCTATCCGGTGCCCGAGATCGCCCTGCCCACGCCCGACGGCGTGGTTGATGTCTCCAATCAGGAGGAGCAAAACCCGTGACCGCCGACCTGATCCCGGATGATGACCTGATCGAGGAACCGGCCGCGCGCACCCCGCTGCGGCCTTTGGCGCGCATTCTGCGGGCGCGCGAGACGGGCGAGAACCCCGACAGTATCGAACGCGAGAACCTGCGCGCCCGGCACGAGGTGATGCGCGAGAAATCCCGCCGCCGGGCCGAGGGGCGGCTGTTGTTCCTGGGACTGGCCTTCTTTGCCGCCTTCACCGTGATCGGCGCCCGCATGGGCCTCTTGGCCGCGTCCGAGCCGATGGAGCCGCGTTCGGCCGCGCCCGGCGCCGCGATCCTGGCGCAGCGCGCCGACATCACCGACCGCAATGGCCGGGTGCTGGCCACCAATCTGGTGACCCACGCGCTTTATGCACAGCCCAAGGATATGGTCGATCCCGCCCGCGTGGCGCGCGAACTGGCGGTGATCTTTCCCGACCTGAAGGAAGATGACCTCAAGCGCCGCCTGACCGATGGCCGCAGCTTCCTGTGGATCAAGAAGAAACTGTCGCCCGAACAGATGCAGAAGGTGCATGAGATCGGCGATCCCGGACTGTTGTTCGGCCCGCGCGAAATGCGGCTCTACCCCAATGGCCGGCTGGCCGCGCATGTGCTGGGCGGGGCGTCCTTCGGGGCCGAGGGCGTGCATAGCGCCGAGGTGATCGGCACGGCGGGGCTGGAGAAATTCTTGGATGCCCGGCTGCGCGACCCGGCGCAGGGCGCCGAGCCGCTGGCGCTGTCGCTCGATCTGACGCTTCAGGCCACCGTCACCGAAGTGCTGGATACCGGCATGAAGATGATGAATGCCAAGGGCGCGGCGGCGGTCCTGATGGATGTGCGCACCGGCGAGATCCTCAGCCTGGTATCGCTGCCCGATTTCGACCCGAATGACCGGCCCAACCCGCTGGTGAAAGGCGACCCCGCCGACAGCCCGCTGTTCAACCGCGCGGTGCAGGGGGTCTATGAACTGGGCTCGACCTTCAAGATCTTTGCCGTCGCACAGGCGATGGAACTGGGGCTGGTCAACCCGCAGAGCATGGTCGATGCCAATGCGCCGATGGTCTGGGGCAAATACAGGATCAAGGAATTCCAGAACAAGAATTACGGCCCGCTTCTGTCGGTGTCGGATGTCATCGCGAAATCCTCGAACGTGGGCACGGCGCATATCGCGCTGATGATCGGCGGGTTGCGGCAGCAGGCCTTCCTGAAATCGCTGGGCTTTTTCGAGCCGACCCCGATCGAGATGGTCGAGGCGCGGTCCTCGCGGCCGCTGATCCCAGCGAAATGGCCCGATATCGTGACCATCACCGCCTCTTACGGTCATGGTCTGAGCGCGAGCCCGATGCACCTGGCCGCGGCCTATGCGACGATTGCCAACGGGGGAATCGCCGTGCAGCCGACGCTGCTGAAACGCGCCTCCCCGCCCGAGGGCACGCGGCTTCTGTCCGAACGCGCGGCGCGCGAGGCGGTGGTGATGCTGCGTGGTGTGGTCGATCACGGCACCGCGTCCTATGCCAAGGTCGAGGGCTATGCGATTGCCGGCAAGACCGGCACCGCCGACAAGCCCAAGCGCAGCGGCGGCTATTACAAGGACAAGGTGATCAATACCTTCGCCAGCATGTTCCCCGCCGATGACCCGCGCTATGTGCTGATCGTGACGCTGGATGAGCCGGTCGATACGTCGGGGCCCGAGCCGCGCCGCACCGCCGGGTACACCGCCGTGCCGGTCGCGGCCGAGGTGGTGCGCCGCGCGGCGCCGCTGCTGGGCCTGCGCCCCGAGATTGCACTGCCCGCCGCAGATGCGGTAACAGCCGTGCGGCAGAACAACTGAAGGGCCGCCCCGTGCGGGGCGGAAGGGGCAAGGATGGCGCAACGCGAGGCGACGCTGGCCGAATTGGGGCTGACCGCGAAATCGGGCCGCGAGGCGCGCATTCGCGGTCTAGCGGTGGACAGCCGGGCGGTGCGGCCCGGCTTTCTGTTTGCCGCCATGCCGGGGGTGCGGGTGCATGGGGCGACCTTTGTGCCGCAGGTGATCGCGGCGGGGGCGGTCGCGATCCTGACCGATGCCGAAGGCGCGCGGCTGGCGGGCGATCTGCCCGAAGGCGTGGCGCTGGTGGTGGCCGAGGAGCCGCGCGCCGCGCTGGCCATGGCGGCGGCACTCTGGGCCGGGGCGCAGCCCGCGACCATGGTCGCGGTGACCGGCACCAACGGCAAGACCAGCGTCGCGACCTTTGCCCGCCAGATCTGGATGGCGCTTGGCCATGCCGCGATCAATATCGGCACGACCGGTGTTGAAGGCGCCTGGGCCGCGCCCTCGTCGCATACCACGCCCGACCCGATCACCCTGCATGCCATGTTGGCCGAGGCGGCCGCGGCGGGCGTGACCCATGCCGCGATGGAGGCGTCAAGCCACGGGCTTGACCAGCACCGGCTGGATGGGGTGCGGCTCAGGGCCGGGGGATTTACCAATTTCACCCAGGATCATCTGGATTATCACGGCACCTTTGACGCCTATTTCGCCGCCAAGGCGGGGCTGTTCACCCGTGTCCTGCCGCCCGACGCGGCGGCGGTGATCAACATGGATGATCCGCGCGGCGCCGATATGGCGCGGCTGGCGGCCGACCATGGTCAGCGGCTGATCACGGTGGGCCATGATGCCGGCTGCGATCTGTGCATCGCCGGGCAGCGCTTTGACGCGGCGGGGCAGGATGTGCGTTACCTTTGGCAGGGCCAGCCGCATCAGGTGCGGCTCAATCTGATCGGCGGTTTCCAGGCCGAGAATGTGGCCCTGGCCGCCGGGCTGGCCATCGGTGCAGGCAGTGCGCCGGGCGATGTGTTCCACGCCCTGCCGCAGCTTTCCGGCGTGCGCGGGCGGATGCAGCTCGCGGCGACGCGCGGCAATGGCGCCTCGGTCTTTGTCGATTACGCCCATACGCCCGATGCGATCGCAACCGCGCTGCGGGCCTTGCGCCCGCATGTGATGGGGCGGCTGATCGTGGTCTTTGGCGCCGGTGGCGACCGCGACCGCACCAAACGGCCCCTGATGGGCGCGGCGGCGGCGGCGCATGCCGATGTGGTTTTCGTCACCGACGACAACCCCCGCAGCGAGGAACCGGCGGCGATCCGGGCCGAGATCCTGGCCGCCTGCCCCGACGCGCATGAGGTGGGCGACCGCGCCGAGGCGATCCTGCGCGGGGTCGATGCCCTGCAACCGGGCGACGCGCTGCTGGTCGCCGGCAAGGGGCATGAGACGGGCCAGGTCATCAAGGGCGATATTTTCCCCTTTGACGATGTGGAGCAGGCCTCTATCGCCGTGGCCGCACTGGATGGGGTGATCTGACATGGCGCTGTGGACATCGGCCGAGGCTGTCGCGGCGACGGGGGGGCATTGCCCGGTGGCATGGCAGGCGCAAGGCGTGTCGATCGACACCCGCAGCCTGGCGCCCGGCGATCTGTTCGTGGCGCTGAAGGATGTGCGCGACGGCCATGATTTCGTGGCGCAGGCGCTGGAAAAGGGCGCCGCCGCCGCGCTGGTCAGCCGCATTCCCGAAGGCGTGGCACCCGATGCACCGCTCTTGCTGGTGCCCGATGTGCTGCGCGGGCTGGAGGATCTGGGCCGTGCCGCCCGGGCCCGCACCCGCGCGCGGGTGATCGGGGTGACCGGCTCGGTCGGCAAGACCTCTACCAAGGAAATGCTGCGCGCCATGCTGGCGGGGCAGGGCCGGGTTCATGCCGCCGAGGCCAGCTACAACAACCATTGGGGCGTGCCGCTGACGCTTGCACGGATGCCGGCAGAGGCTGATTTCGCGGTGATCGAGATCGGCATGAACCACCCCGGCGAAATCGCGCCGCTGGCGCGGCTGGCCGATCTGGATGTGGCGGTGATCACCACCGTTGCCCCGGCGCATCTCTTTGCCTTTGACAGCCTGGCGGGCATCGCCCGGGAAAAGGCCGCGATCCTGGACGGGCTGCGCCCCGGCGGCACCGCGATCCTGCCCGAGGGGCTGGAGGTCTCGCCCCTCCTGCGCGCCCGCGCCGCCGAGACCGGCATCCGCGCGGTGACCTTTGCCGAAACCGGCGCCGACTGGCAGATCGCCCAGGCGCAATGGGGCGAAGAGGCCAGCACCGTGCAGGCCGCAACCCCCGCCGGCCCGCGCCTGTTTCGCGTGCAATCCCCGGGCCGCCACTTTGCGGTGAACGCGCTGGCGGTGCTGGCCGTGGCCGAGGCGCTGCATCTGGACCCCGCGCTGTCGGCGCAGGGGCTGGGCCGCTGGGTGCCGCCCGCCGGGCGGGGCCAGCGCGAACGCATCATCACCGACCCGGTCGAGGAGACCGGCTTTGACCTGATCGACGACGCCTTCAACGCCAATCCGGCCTCGATGGCCGCCAGTCTGGATGTGCTGTCGATCCTGCAACCGCAGGACAATATCGGCCGCATCAAGCGCGGCCGCCGCATCGCCATTCTGGGCGACATGCTGGAACTGGGCGACAGCGAACTGGCCCTGCATGCCGCGATCGCCGGCTATCCGGCGCTGGCCTCGGTCACGCTGGTCCATTGCGTCGGGCCGCGCATGAAGGCGCTGCACGCGGTGCTGCCGCCTGCGCAACGCGGCGAATGGGTGGAACAGGCCGCCGACCTGCTGCCGCGCCTGCGCGCGCTGGTCGATGCCGGCGATATCGTGCTTGTGAAAGGGTCCAAGGGCATCAAGGTCAGCCTGCTGGTTGACGCCCTGCGCAAACTGGGGCAGGGCCGCCCCCAAGAAGACAAAGGGGCAGAGTAATGCTGTATATCCTGACGCAGTTCTCCGATGGCGGGGATCTGTTCAACCTGTTCCGCTACATCACCTTCCGCGCGGGGGCCGCGTTCTTTACCGCGCTGATCTTCGGCTTCCTGTTCGGGCGCCCGCTGATCAACCTCTTGCGCCGCAAGCAGGGCAAGGGGCAGCCCATTCGCGATGACGGCCCGGCCAGCCATTTCTCCAAGGCGGGGACGCCGACCATGGGGGGGCTGCTGATCCTGTCGGCGCTGGTCGTCTCGACCCTGCTCTGGGCGCGGCTGGATACGCCCTATGTCTGGATCGTGCTGCTGGTCACGCTGGGCTTTGGCCTGATCGGTTTTGCCGATGACTATGCCAAGGTCACGAAACAGAATACCAAGGGCGTGTCGGGCCGGGTGCGGATGCTTCTGGGCCTGATGATCGCGGCACTGGCCGCCTATGCCGCCGCGCGCTTTCACCCCGAGGCGCTGACCAACCAGCTTGCCCTGCCGCTGTTCAAGGATGCGCTGCTCAATCTTGGCTGGTTCTTCGTGCCCTTCGGCATGATCGTCGTGGTGGGGGCGGCCAATGCGGTGAACCTGACCGACGGGCTGGACGGTCTGGCCATCGGCCCGGTGATGATCGCCGCCGGCACTTTCGGCGCCATCGCCTATGTCGTCGGCAACGTCAATTTCGCCGATTATCTCGGCGTGCATTCGGTGCCCGGCACCGGCGAATTGCTGGTCTTTTCCGCCGCGCTGATCGGCGGGGGCCTGGGCTTTCTGTGGTATAACGCGCCCCCCGCCGCGGTCTTCATGGGCGATACCGGCAGCCTCGCGCTTGGCGGGGCGCTTGGCGCCATCGCGGTCTGCACCAAGCACGAGATCGTGCTGGCCATCGTCGGCGGCCTGTTCGTGGTCGAGGCGCTGAGCGTCATCATCCAGGTCGCCTATTTCAAGCGCACGGGGCGGCGCGTCTTCCTCATGGCGCCGATCCACCACCATTTCGAGAAAAAGGGCTGGGCCGAGCCGCAGATCGTGATCCGCTTCTGGATCATCTCGCTCATCCTCGCGCTGATCGGTCTGGCCACGCTCAAGGTGCGGTAAATGGCGGCGCGCGAGGCCGATCTCTATGCGCCGGTCAAGGCCTTCCTTGAAGGGCAGGGCTATGAGGTCAAGGCGGAGATCGGCGCCTGCGATGTGATGGCCGTGCGGGGCGACGACCCGCCGGTTGTCGTGGAACTGAAAACCGGCTTCACCCTCTCGCTGGTGATGCAGGGGGTCCAGCGGCAGACGATGTTTGAAAATGTCTATCTCGCCGTGCCCGCCCCGGGCAAGCGGGGCTGGTCGAACCGCTATCGGGATATGCTCGCGCTGTGCCGCAGGCTGGGTCTCGGGCTGCTGGTGGTGGGCGATAGTGTCGAGGCGCATCTCGACCCCGGCCCCTACGCGCCCCGCCGCCAAAGCGCCCGCGCCGGCCGTTTGCTGCGCGAATTCCAGCGTCGTGTGGGCGACCCGAATACCGGCGGAACCACCGGCTTGCCGCGCATGACGGCCTATCGGCAGGATGCGCTGCGCCTTGTCCGCGCGCTGCAACCCGGCCCCGCCGCGCCGCGCGTGCTGGCGGCGACGACCGGCGTCACCCGCGCCGCCGTCATGCTGCGCGCCGACCATTACGGCTGGTTCGAGAGGGTGGAAAAGGGCATCTATACCCTGACACCCAAGGGGCATGCCGCATTGGACGACCCCGCGGCTGCGGCCTTGTAATCCGTGAAGGGCCCCGATAGTCACGCATGAAATCCTGCCCCGCCGCGCGACGCAGATCATGATGCGCTGACCTCCCTGGGGCTTGGTCTTTGGCTGTTGCGTGCGTCCGGGGCGGGCATGACCACGCCGCAGGTGATCATGTGGCGCGGCGGCGCGCTGATCTCCCTGTGCATCTCGGCGTTGATGTTGGTCGCGGCCATCCAGCGGCGACCCAGGCTGACCTGGAATGAGAACGAAATCTCTTTCGTCGCGCTAATAGGGCTCTCAAGCAGATCCTATCGTCTGGCGGAATTTGGTCCGGTCATGCCCTATACATCATACGGGAGTCACCGTCAGCGCGTATTGAACTGTCTTGTCTTCCGTCCGTTGTCCGGCGGCAAGGCGCAGATCGTCGGCTTGCCGGATACGCGCCTGACGGAATCCGAACTCGCCGCCCTGGCCGCAGAGATCAACCGCGCGCGCGGCCTGCCCCCCGGCGCCGCGGACCCCGAAGCGGTGACAGAGGTCAATGGCCGCTTCAGCGGCAACATCATCGCCCTGATGATCTATGCGCCGATCCTTGGGGTGATGGCGATTCTGCTGCATTCCATGCTCTGACCTTGGCCACCATGACGTCGGGGATGACCTTGCACCGCCAGCGCAAATCTTCATAAGCTGACATGCACGCCGTGCGTGTGCTGCCCGGACAGGGCGACCCGCATATCCCGCCCCCGGGGCCAGAGGACGATCATGACCACCTACACATTGCGCGGATTCATCCTGGGCAAGGACGATCGCGGCAACATCGTAGTTGAGGGAGGCAGCACGCTGCAATTCGTGACCAGCGACGACTATCGCATGGTGTTCAATGAATATCCCTATCTGTCGCTTGAGACATTCAGCGACCGGGTGGTGCTGGCCACGGCCCAAGGGGAAAGCTACCTGATGACGCTCAACGATGCGCCGATTTCCGCGCTGGCCGGCATCGGCATCAGCACCCTGCAAATGAAGTCGGGATCGACCGGGATGATGATCATCAGACAGGTCGGCGATCCCGAGCAGGAACATAACTTTGCGCTTTCGGGCCGCGATATCCGGGTCAACAGCCTGTCGGATTTGCGGGGCCTGGGCATCACCTCCATCAAGCCCGATCTGAGTGGCCCCTTCGCCAAGGGCACGGTCGCCGTGCTGTCCGATGCGCTGGCAACGGTGGGTATCACTGAAAACGATGTTCTGAACATGCAGGAGGTCGCAGATCGCAGCGTCGATCTGGGGCGCGGCGATGACAGCGTCACCGGCACCGAGGCCGCCGAGGAAATCCGGCTCGGGATCGGTGCCGACCGCGCCAGCGGTCGCGGTGGCGATGATCTGATCCTGGGCCAGGGTGGCAATGATCGCCTGATGGGCGGCAGCGGCGCCGACACGCTCAATGGCGGGATGGGGCAGGACAGGCTGCTCGGCGGCGCCGGCGCCGACCGGCTTGTCGGCTTTCGCGGCAATGACCTGCTGCAAGGCGGCGGCGAGGCAGACACGCTCATCGGTGGGGCAGGGGCCGATCGGCTGATCTTCACCGATCGCGGCGGGCGCGACCGCGTCGTCGGCTTCACGCCCGGCACCGACCGGATCGACCTTTCCGGGCTGACCGAAATCACCAGCCTGCGCGACCTGACCACCGATCACCTGACCGAATCCGGGCGTAGCCTGATCATCGACGATCACGCCGGAAGCGTGATCACCCTCGCCGGGGTCACGCTTGACGATCTGCGCGCCGCAGACCTTGCCAGGCATTTCATCTTCTGACCCGCCATAACCAGCCCCTTTCCCCTTCGGCTTTTTCCAAATATTCCGGGGGGCGCGGGGGCTGACCCCGACATTCGACAGGGGGCAGGCATGATCGCGGTTCGGGGCTATGCGGGGCGCAAGGTGGCGGTGCTGGGGCTGGGGCGGTCGGGCCTTGCCACGGCGCGGGCGCTGCTGGCGGGCGGGGCCGAGCCGCTCTTGTGGGATGACAGCGCCGAAGCCCGCACGAGGGCCGAGACCGAGGGCTTTGCCTGCACCGACCTGCTGAAACATGGCGCGCTTGACGATGTGGCCTGCCTCGTCACCTCGCCCGGCATCCCGCATCTCTACCCCGCGCCGAACCGGGTGATTGACCGGGCGCTCGATCTCGGCATTCCGGTCGATAACGATATCGGCCTGTTCTTCCAAAGCCTCGCCACGCCGGAATGGGACAATTTCGATACCGTCCCCCGCGTGGTCTGCATCACCGGGTCGAACGGCAAATCCACCACCACGGCGCTGATCCAGCACATCCTGACCGAGGCCGGCCGCCCCAGCCAGATGGCCGGCAATATCGGGCGCGGCGTGCTGGATATCGACCCGCCCGGCGAGGGTGGGGTGGTGGTGCTGGAACTCTCCAGCTACCAGACCGATCTCGCCCGCGCGCTGACCCCCGATGTCGCGGTCTTCACCAATCTCTCGCCCGATCACATGGATCGCCACAGCGGCATGGGCGGCTATTTCGCGGCCAAGCGCCGGCTCTTTGCCGAGGGCGGGCCGGATCGTTGCGTGATCGGCGTGGACGAGGTCGAAGGGCGCTATCTTGCCAACCAGATGGGGCAGGGACCGGGCGATGACCGGGTGATCCGCATCTCCTCGGGGCAAAAGCTCGATGGCTTCGGCTGGTCGGTCTTTGCCCGCAAGGGGTTTCTGGCGGAATGGCGCAAGGGCCGGCAGATGGCCAGCATCGACCTGCGCGAGATCGGCGGATTGCCCGGCGCCCATAACCACCAGAACGCCTGCGCGGCCTATGCGGCCTGCCGCAGCCTCGGGTTGGCGCCAAAGCAGATCGAGGCGGCGCTGCATTCCTTTGGCGGTCTGCCGCATCGCAGCCAGCTGGTCGGTGAAAGGGGCGGCGTGCGCTTTGTCAATGACAGCAAGGCCACCAATGTCGATGCCGCCGCCAAGGCATTGCAAGCCTTCCCGAAAATCCGCTGGATCGCCGGCGGCATGGGCAAGGAGGGCGGCATCGCCGCGCTGGCTCCGCATATGGGCGCGGTGGTGAAGGCCTATCTCATCGGCTTTTCCGCCCGCGATTTCGCGCTGCAACTGGGCGATACCCCGCATGAGATCTGCGAGACGATGGAACGCGCGGTGGCCCGCGCCGCCGCAGAGGCCGCGCCGGGCGAGGTCGTCCTGCTGGCCCCCGCCGCCGCCAGTTTCGACCAATATCCGAATTTCGAAAAACGCGGCGAGGATTTCACCGCCCGGGTGCAGGCCCTGCTGGCGTGACCGCGCCTGCGCCTCTGGTCTTGCTCCTTGTCCAAATACTCAGATCCACCCCCGCCGCCGCGCAAGGGCCGGGGGTGGGCGCCTGACTTCGCGCTGGCCATGAACGGGGAATGCCGCTAGACTGGCGCAAAGGCCGGGGCACACCGGCCAGATGTGGCAAGCAGGCGTACAGGCGGTTCCCATGACTGAGATGGTCTATGGCTCGATGCCCGGCAAGGTATCGGAGCCGGTTCTTCCCAAATGGTGGCGCACCATCGACAAATGGTCGCTGACGGCGGTGCTGATGCTGTTTGGCATCGGCATCCTGCTCGGGCTGGCCGCCTCGGTGCCGCTCGCCACGCGCAACAACCTCGATCCGTTCCATTACGTCGAACGCCAGGGCTTTTTCGGCGCGCTGGCGCTGGTCGCGATGCTGGGGGTTTCCATGCTCCCCCCCGAGGCGGTGCGGCGCATCGGGATCGTGGGCTTTTTCGTGTCTTTCGTCGCGCTGGCGGCGCTGCCCTTTCTGGGCACCGATTTCGGCAAGGGCGCGATCCGCTGGTATTCGCTGGGCTTTGCCTCGTTCCAGCCGTCGGAATTCCTCAAGCCCGGCTTCATCGTGTTTTCCGCCTGGATGATGGCCGCCGCGCAGGAAATCAACGGCCCGCCGGGGCGACTGATCTCTTTTGCCTCCATGGTGATGGTGGTGTTCCTGCTGGCGATCCAGCCCGATTTCGGCCAGTCGATGCTGGTGATCTTTGGCTGGTGCGTGGTCTATTTCGTGGCCGGCGCCTCGATGGCGATCATCGTCTCGATCCTGGGGATGGTGGGGGGCGTGGGCTTCCTGCTTTACGGCATGTCCGAACACCTCGCGCGGCGGATCGACGGCTTTCTGGCCGCTGACGTGGACCCGCGCTCGCAGCTTGGCTATGCCACCAACGCCATTCAGGAGGGCGGCTTTTTCGGCGTCGGCGTGGGTGAGGGGCAGGTGAAATGGACGCTGCCCGATGCCCATACCGATTTCATCATCGCCGTCGCGGCCGAGGAATACGGGTTGATCCTGGTCCTGCTGATCCTCGGGCTTTACGGCACCGTGGTCGTGCGGTCGATGTTCCGGCTGATGAAGGAACGCGATCCCTTCGTGCGGCTGGCGGGGTCGGGGCTGGCCTGCATCTTTGGCGTCCAGGCCATGATCAACATGGGCGTCGCGGTGCGGCTTCTGCCGGCCAAAGGCATGACGCTGCCTTTCGTCAGCTATGGCGGGTCTTCGGTCATCGCGGCGGGCATCACCGTGGGGATGCTGCTGGCGCTGACTCGGTCGCGTCCGCAGGGCGAATTGCAGGATATCCTGTTCCGGCGGGGGCGCTGAGATGGCGGGCAAGGCGCCGCTTCTGCTGATTGCCGCCGGTGGCACCGGCGGGCACATGTTCCCCGCGCAGGCGCTGGCCGAGGCGATGATCGCGCGCGGCTGGCGGGTGAAACTGTCCACCGATGCGCGGGGCGCGCGCTATGCCGGCGGCTTTCCCCCGGCGGTGACCATCGAGGAAGTCTCCTCTGCCACCTTCGCCCGGGGCGGAGTGGTGGCGCGGCTGGCGGTGCCGTTCCGCATCGCGGGCGGCGTGGCCGCGGCCATGGCGGCGATGCTGCGCGACCGGCCGGCGGTAGTGGTGGGCTTCGGCGGCTACCCTTCGATCCCGGCCATCGCGGCGGCGACGCTTCTGCGGCTGCCGCGCATGATCCATGAACAGAACGGCGTGCTGGGCCGGGTCAATCAGGCCTTTGCCCGCCGGGTGCAGGCCGTGGCCTGCGGCACCTGGCCCACCGCGCTGCCCGCGGGTGTCACCGGCGACCATACCGGCAACCCCGTGCGCCAGGCGGTGCTGGACCGCGCCGGCGCCCCCTATATCCCGCCCGGCGATTACCCGATGAGCCTGGTGGTGATCGGCGGCAGCCAAGGTGCGCGCATCCTGTCCGATGTGGTCCCCGAGGCCATCGTGGCCCTGCCCGAACCGATCCGCCGCAACCTGCGTGTCGCCCATCAGGCCCGGGCCGAGGATCAGGACCGCGTGGTCGCGACCTATGCCGCCGCCGGCATCCTGGCCGAGGTGGAGCCGTTCTTTGCCGACATCCCGCGCCGCCTGTCCGAGGCGCAACTGGTGATCTCGCGCTCCGGGGCCTCGTCCATCGCCGATATCTCGGTGATCGGGCGCCCGGCGATCCTCATTCCCTTCGCCGCCGCCACCGCCGACCACCAGACCGCCAATGCCCGTGGGCTGGTTTCCGCCGAGGCCGCGATCCTGATCCCGGAATCCGCTCTTGACCCCGCGACGCTCTCGGCGCACATCGCCGCGGTGCTTTCGCATCCCGAAGCCGCCGGCCGCATGGCCGCCAATGCCCTTGCGCAGGGCCGCCCCGATGCCACCGACCGGCTGGTCGATCTGGTCCTGCGCCTGTCCGAAACCGCGTGATCCCGGAACCCGTGCCATGAATGCCACCAAACTGCCGCTTGAGCTTGGCCCCATCCATTTCGTCGGGATCGGCGGCATCGGCATGTCGGGCATCGCCGAGGTGCTGATGACCCATGGCTACCGCGTGCAGGGATCCGACGCCAAGTCGTCAAAGATCACCGACCGTCTGGTCAAGCTGGGCGCCCGGTTTTTCGAGGGGCAGCGCGCGGCGAATATCGGCGATGACGTGGCGGTGGTGGTGATCTCGTCGGCGATCAAGCCCGGCAACCCGGAACTGGAGGAGGCCCGCCGCCGCAAGCTGCCGGTGGTGCGCCGCGCCGAAATGCTGGCCGAGCTGATGCGCCTGCGCTCGAACATCGCCATCGCCGGGACGCATGGCAAGACCACGACCACCACGATGGTCGCCACGCTGCTCGACAAGGGCGGCTTCGACCCGACGGTGATCAATGGCGGCGTGATCCATGCCTATGGCTCGAACGCGCGCGCCGGCGCCGGCGAATGGATGGTGGTGGAGGCCGATGAAAGCGATGGCAGCTTCAATCGCCTGCCCGCGACCATCGCCATCGTCACCAATATCGACCCTGAACATATGGAGCATTGGGGCAGCTTCGACGCGCTGCGCAAGGGCTTCTACGATTTCGTGTCGAACATCCCCTTCTATGGTCTGGCGGTCTGCTGCACCGACCATGCCGAGGTGCAGGCCCTGGTCGGCCGTGTCACCGACCGGCGTATCGTCACCTTTGGCTTCAACGCCCAGGCCGATGTGCGCGCGGTGAACCTCAGGTTCGAAAACGGCAAGGCGCATTTCGATATCCTGCTTCAGGGCGAAGGGGAGGGTGCGAAAATCGAAGGCTGCACCCTGCCCATGCCGGGTGATCACAATGTGTCCAACGCGCTGTCGGCGGTGGCCGTGGCCCGCCATCTGGGCATGAAGAAAGAAGAAATCCGCGACGCGCTGGCGCAGTTCGCCGGCGTGAACCGCCGCTTTACCAAGGTGGCCGAGGTAAACGGCGTCACCATCATCGACGATTACGGCCATCACCCGGTGGAGATCGCCGCCGTGCTGAAGGCCGCGCGTCAGGCGATTGCCGGGCGCGAGGGCGCGCGGGTCATCGCTGTGCATCAGCCGCACCGCTATACCCGGCTTTCCTCGCTGTTCGACGATTTCTGCACCTGCTTCAACGAGGCCGATGTGGTCGGCATCGCCGAGGTCTATGCGGCGGGCGAAGACCCGATCCCCGGGGCGGGGCGCGACGATCTGGTCTCGGGCCTGATCGCGCATGGCCATCGCCATGCCCGCGCGGTGATCGACGAGGCCGATCTGACGCGGCTCTTTCGTGAACAGACCCGGCCGGGCGATATCTTCGTCTGTCTGGGCGCCGGCACGATCAGCGCCTGGGCCAATGCGCTGCCCGCGCGACTGAGCGAAAAGGCCGCCTGAACGCAGCGCGCCCGCCGCCGCCGCGAATTTTCGACGAAAATTCGCCCCCGGCGCGGGCGTGATTGCCGTCTTGCGCCGCCCCCCTTGCTTGGGGCAGAACCGCGTCATGACAAAGCTTCCCCAGCCCCGCGGCACCCTGACCGAAAACCGGCCTCTGGCCGATCTGACCTGGCTGCGGGTGGGCGGCCCGGCCGATTGGCTGTTCCAGCCCGCCGATGCCGAAGATCTGGCGGCGTTCCTTGCCGCGCTTGATCCTGCGATCCCGGTCTTTCCCATGGGGGTGGGGTCGAACCTGATCGTGCGCGATGGCGGGTTGCGGGCGGTGGTGATCCGGCTGGGGCGCGGCTTCAACGGCATCGCGATCGAGGGGGACCGGGTTATCGCCGGTGCCGCCGCGCTGGATGCCCATGTAGCCCGCAAGGCCGCCGAGGCGGGGCGCGATCTGACCTTCCTGCGCACCATCCCCGGCTCCATCGGCGGGGCGGTGCGGATGAATGCGGGCTGCTATGGCCATTATGTCGCGGATTTTCTGGAGGAAATCCGCATCGTCACCCGGCATGGGCGGCAAGAGACCCTGCCCGCCGCCGCGCTCCATCTGCGCTATCGGCAATCCGACCTGCCCGAAGGGGCGGTGGTGATCGGCGCCACCTTCCGCGCGCCCTCGGGCGATCCGGCTGAGCTGGCCGCCCGGATGGAGGATCAGCTGGCAAAGCGCGATGCCAGCCAGCCGACCCGCGACCGCAGCGCCGGTTCAACCTTTCGCAACCCACTGGGGCGCAGCTCCACCGGCGCGGCGGATGACACGCATGAGCTGAAGGCCTGGAAGGTGATCGACGATGCCGGGATGCGCGGCGCGCGCCTCGGCGGCGCCCAGATGAGCGAGATGCATTCCAATTTCCTGATCAATGCCGGGGGTGCCACCGCGGCCGATCTGGAAAATCTCGGTGAGGAAGTGCGAAAAAGGGTTTTCCAACACAGCGGGATCACGCTAGAGTGGGAAATCATGCGCGTCGGTGAACCGGCGGCAAAATAACAAGAATATCGGGGCATCAGACCCTGAAGAGGCAGTAAATGGCGGGCAAGTCGGGTCAGGCATGCTCCCGTGTGGCGGTGTTGATGGGTGGGCTTTCCGCGGAGCGGGAGGTGTCGCTCGTTTCCGGGCGTGAATGCGCCAATGCCCTGCGGGTGGCGGGATATGAGGTGATCGAGGTCGATGCCGGCCCCGACCTCGTGGCGCGCCTGCAAGAGATCCGCCCCGATGTGGTGTTCAACGCGCTTCATGGCCGCTGGGGCGAGGATGGCTGCGTGCAGGGCATCCTCGAATGGCTGCGCATCCCCTATACGCATTCCGGCGTGCTGGCCTCGGCCCTGGCGATGGACAAGCAGCGCAGCAAGGAGGCCTATCGCGCCGCCGGCCTGCCCATCGTGGACAGCGTGCTGGCCAGCCGCGAGGAGGCGAGCCGCCGCCATGTCCTGCCGCCGCCCTATGTGGTGAAACCCTATAACGAAGGGTCGTCGGTCGGGGTCTATATCGTGGCCGAAGGCGCGAATGCGCCGCCGCAACTGGCCGCCACCATGCCCGATACCGTGATGGTCGAGACCTATGCCCCGGGCCGCGAGATGACCTGCGCCGTGCTGGGCGACCGGGCGCTGGCGGTGACCGACATCATCACCTCGGGCTGGTATGACTATGACGCCAAATACAAGGCGGGCGGGTCGCGCCACGAGATCCCCGCCCAGGTGCCGGCCGAGATCGCGGATGCCTGTCTGGAATACGCCCTGCGCGCGCATCGCGCCCTGGGCTGCCGGGGGCTGAGCCGCACCGATTTCCGCTGGGACGAGGCGCGCGGGCTGGCCGGGCTGATCCTGCTGGAGACCAATACCCAGCCGGGCATGACGCCCACCTCGCTGGCGCCCGAACAGGCCGCGCATGTCGGCATCGGCTTTCCCGAACTGTGCCGCTGGATCGTGGAGGATGCCTCATGCGACCGCTAGTCGCCGAGCGCCGCTATGCCACCGAGCCCGCGCCGCGCGCCGTGGCCGCCGCCGCGCCGCAAGGCGGGCAGCCGGGCGCCCAGCGTCGCGATCCGGCGCCCACGCGCATGGCCTACCGGATGCAGCGGCTCTGGCTGACGCCGCTGTTTCGCGTGGTGGTGCGGGTCGGGGTGCCGGCCTTTGTGCTGTCGCTGGCGGTGCTGCTCTGGCTGGGCAATGATGCCCGGCGCGCAGCGATTCTGGCGCAGATCGACGCCTGGAAGGTTGCGGTCGAGAACCGCCCCGAATTTCGCGTGAACGTGTTGCAGATCACCGGGGCCTCGCCGTCGCTGGATGCGGCGATCCGCGACATGCTGGCGCTGAAACTGCCGATGTCGAGCTTTGACATCGACCTGGAGGCCGCGCGCGCCAGGATCGCCACGCTGGATGCGGTGGAGGGGGTGACGGTGCGCGTCGCCGGTTCCGGCGCGCTGGAGGTGGGCATCACCGAGCGCGTGCCCGCGCTGGTCTGGCGCCGGGGCGAGGAGCTGGATCTGCTCGACAAGACCGGGCGGCGCATCGCGCGCATTCTGGTGCGCGGCGACCGGCCCGACCTGCCGCTGCTGGCGGGCGAGGGGGCGAATGCCGCCGCCGCCGAGGCGCTGCGCATCGTGGCCGCCGCCGGCCCGGTGAAGGACCGCCTGCGCGGCCTTGTGCGGGTGGGCGAACGCCGCTGGGATCTGGTGCTGGATCGCGACCAGCGCATCCTGCTGCCGGCGAGCGAACCTGTCCGCGCGCTGGAGCGTCTGCTGGCGCTCGACAAGGCCGAAGACCTTTTGAACCGCGACATACTCACCGTGGACCTGCGCAATCGCCAGCGTCCGACCCTTCGTCTTGCCCCCGATGCGCTGCGCGAGATGCGCCGCGCCATGGGCCTTGTCACCGTGGAGAACGACCTGTGACCGATCTCTATCAATCCCAGCGTGCCATGCGGAACATGCGCCGCGCCGCCATGCAGCGGGGCGTGGTCGCCATTCTCGATATCGGGTCGAGCAAGATCGCCTGTCTGGTTCTGCGCTTTGACGGGCCGGAGCGGCGGCGCGAAACCGATGGCGTGGGGTCGATGGCGGGGCAATCGCAATTCCGCATCATCGGCGCCGCCACCACCCGGTCGCGCGGTGTGCGCTTTGGCGAAATCCACGCGATGAGCGAAACCGAGCGCGCCATCCGCACCGCCGTGCAGGCCGCGCAGAAGATGGCGAATGTGCGGGTCGATCACGTCATCGCCTGTTTCGCCGGCGCCGAGCCGCGCAGCTATGGTCTGGCGGGCGAGATCGAGCTTCAGGATTCGGTGGTGACCGAACAGGATGTCGCGCGGGTTCTGGCCTCGTGCGACATGCCCGATATCGGGCAGGGGCGCGAGGTGCTGCATGCCCAGCCGGTGAATTTCGCGCTGGATCACCGTTCGGGTCTGGGTGATCCGCGCGGGCAGATCGGCAACCGACTGGCCTGTGACATGCACCTTCTGTCGGTCGAGGCCAGCGTGGTGCAAAACCTGTTCTATTGCATCAAGCGCTGCGACCTCGAACTGGCGGGGATCGCCTCCTCGGCCTATGTGTCGGGCATTTCCTCGCTGGTCGAGGATGAACAGGAACTGGGCGCGGCCTGTATCGACATGGGCGGCGGCGCGACGGGCCTGTCGATCTTCATCAAGAAGCACATGATCTATGCCGACAGCGTGCGCATGGGCGGCGATCACATCACGCTCGACATCTCCAAGGGGCTGCAAGTGCCGATGGCGGTGGCCGAGCGGATCAAGACCAAGCATGGCGGTGTGCATGCCACCAGCATGGACGACCGCGAGATGATCGAGATGGGCGGCGACAGCGGCGACTGGGAAAAGGACAGCCGCCGTGTGAGCCGGACCGAGCTGATCGGCATCATGCGCCCGCGCGTCGAGGAAATTCTGGAAGAGGCGCGCGCGCGGCTGGATGCGGCGGGTTTCGACCACCTGCCCAGCCAGCAGATCGTGCTGACCGGCGGCGCCAGCCAGATCCCCGGGCTTGACACCCTGGCGACGCGGATCCTGGGCCAGCGCGTCCGCCTGGGGCGCCCGCTGCGCATTCAGGGCCTGCCGCAGGCCGTGACCGGACCGGCCTTCTCCTCCTCGGTCGGGCTCTGTCTCTTTGCGACCAGCCCGCAGGACGAATGGTGGGATTTCGACATCCCGACCGAAAAATACCCGGCGCGGTCCCTGAAACGGGCCTTCAAGTGGTTCAAGGACAACTGGTAACCCCCACATTCTGCGTCAGAGGCGAAATCCCGCCGATCAAAAGCGGGTTATCCCCCATATTTTGTGGGGGAAGGACGTTTTTTTCGTGACGCCAACGGCCACTGTGGATAGAATTGAGGATAATTCGGAGATTCCGCATCCGGGACAGATGCGCGCGGGCTCTGGAAGCAAATGAAAAATATGGCGGCTCACTAGTATAGCAGGCGGATTGGCGATGACCTTGAATCTCATGATGACCTCCCAGCAGCAGGATCTGAAGCCTCGCATCACCGTCTTCGGTGTGGGCGGCGCCGGCGGCAATGCTGTCAACAACATGATCGACAAGAACCTGGAAGGCGTCGAATTCGTCGTGGCCAATACGGACGCGCAGGCGCTGCAACAGTCGCGCGCCGACAGCCGCATCCAGATGGGCCCGAAAGTGACCGAGGGTCTGGGGGCAGGGGCCCGTCCGCAGGTAGGCGCCGCCGCCGCCGAGGAAACCATCGAGGCCATCGTCGATCATCTGGCCGGGGCGCATATGTGCTTCATCACCGCCGGCATGGGCGGCGGCACCGGCACCGGCGCCGCGCCGATCATCGCGCAGGCCGCGCGGGAACTGGGCGTGCTGACCGTCGGCGTGGTGACCAAACCCTTCCAGTTCGAGGGCAACAAGCGGATGCGCCAGGCCGAGGACGGCATCGAGGCCCTGCAAAAGGTCGTGGACACGCTGATCATCATCCCGAACCAGAACCTGTTCCGCCTGGCCAATGAACGCACCACCTTTACCGAGGCCTTCGCCATGGCCGATGACGTGCTGTATCAGGGCGTCAAGGGCGTGACCGACCTCATGGTGAAGCCGGGCCTGATCAACCTCGATTTCGCCGATGTCCGTTCGGTGATGGACGAGATGGGCAAGGCCATGATGGGCACGGGCGAGGCGACGGGCGAAGATCGCGCCGTGCAGGCCGCCGAAAAGGCGATCGCAAACCCGCTGCTCGACGAAATCAGCCTGAACGGCGCCAAGGGCGTGCTGATCAACATCACCGGCGGCTATGACCTGACCCTTTTCGAACTGGACGAGGCCGCGAACATCATCCGCGAAAAGGTCGATCCCGACGCCAATATCATCGTCGGCTCGACCCTCGATCCGAATATGGAAGGCACGATCCGCGTGTCGGTCGTGGCGACCGGCATTGACGCTTCGGCCTCCAACCGGGCCGAGACGCCGACCCGCCGCCCGATGGGCTCGGCCGCGCCGACCTTTGCCCCGGAACCCGCGCCGCAGCCCGTGCAGCAGCAGCGCCCGGTGATCACCGCCCAGGTGACCCCGGCGCCGCAGCCGATGGCGCTGGCACCGCAGCAGGCCGCCCCGCAGCCCGCGCCGCAACCGGCGCCCTCGCTGTTCGACGCGCCGGCACCGCAGGCCAGCTTCCATCCGGTGCATGATCAGGATGAGGCGATGGACGACATGCCGCCCCCGGCCTATCGCCCCGCGCCGCAGCCGCAGGCTCAGGTCGCCCCGCAACAGCGTGGCTACAGTGCCCATGACGAGGAAGCCGCCGCCTTTGTCGCGCCGCGTCCGCGCCCGGCCGGCCAGCCCTCGCCCGAGGCCCTGGCGCGTCTGCAAGCGGCGGTCAGCAAGGCCCCGGCCCAGTCGCGCGCGCAGCCCGTGGCGCAGCGCCCCGCGGCGCCCGCCGCCCCGGCTGCCCCCGCCCGTGCGGCAGAAAAGCCGCGCTTTGGCATCGGCTCGCTGATCAATCGCATGGCTGGCCATGCCGAGGCCCCGGCCGAACGCCCCGCGCCGCGCCAGCAGCCGCAGGTGCAGGCCTATGACGATGAGCCGGAGCTGTCGGCCGATCAGGAACGGATCGAAATCCCGGCCTTCCTGCGTCGTCAGGCGAATTGAGCGACGTCACGTCAAGATAACATCCTGACAAAAGAAGGTCCGCCATGGCGGACCTTTTTCATTGTGAAATCAATGCATTATGGGGTCGTTGGCGGATTGTTGCACCGCCTTTGCCCGACTGTTACATCCGGTTACAAAGAGTGAGTTGTTCAAACAGCCCCGCCGAATTACCTAAACTGCGCGGCAAATGCCTTGTGGATAAGGCCGCGGAATCCTTGGATCGGCTTGGGGGCTGACTGTGCAGAATACCTTGAAATCCGCCGCGGTCTTTACCGGACTGGGGCTGCATTCCGGGGAAGCCGTGCGCATGGTGGTGCATCCGGCGCCGGCCGATACCGGCGTGTGGTTCCGTCGCACCGACCTTGATCTGGCCGACCCGCTGATCCCGGCCCGCTGGGATGCGGTGGTGCCGTCAAAGCTTTGCACCCTGGTCGCCAACCCCTCGGGCGTGTCGGTATCGACCATCGAACATATCATGGCCGCGCTGGCGGGCTGCGCCATCCATAATGCGCTGATCGAGATCGACGGGCCGGAAGTGCCGATCCTCGACGGGTCTTCGGTGCCTTTCGTGCAGACCTTTCTGGAAATCGGCCTGCGGGTGCAGGAGGCGCCGGTGCGCGCGATCCGCGTTGTCAAGCCGGTCGAGGTGCGCGAGGGGGAGGCCGTGGCGCGGCTGGAGCCGTCGGACAATCTGGAAATCGACTTTCGCATCGACTTTGCCGAAGCCGCGATCGGCCGGCAGGAAAAACATCTGTCGATGGCGAATGGCGCCTTTGTGCGCGAGCTTTGCGACAGCCGCACCTTCTGCCTTCAGGCCGATGTGGACCGGATGCGCGCCAATGGCCTGGCGCTTGGCGGCACGCTGGAAAATGCCGTGGTCTTTGAAGACGGCGAAGTGCTGAGTCCCGGTGGCCTGCGTCATGACGACGAACCCGTGCGCCACAAGATGCTGGACGCGCTTGGCGATCTGTCGCTGGCGGGCGGGCCGATCCTGGGTCGCTATACCGGCATCCGCGCCGGCCACGCCCTGACCAACCGCCTGTTGCGCGCGCTGTTCGCCGATGCCAGCGCCTATCGCTTTGTCGATGTGGGCGGCATGACCGACCGCAAGCTGCCGGGCATGGGTGTGCATCGCGGCGATCTGCCGGTCCATGCCTGATCGCGCCGCCGCGCCGCCGCGAAAGGCGTTTTGCGCCGCCGGATTTTCTATGCTAGGACAAGCCGAACACCCTGCCTTGCCAAAGGCGGGGCAGATCCGTGCCGCCGTCTGAGGCGGCGGTCACGGGCGGGAATTGACGAGGCAGATGTGCGAAAGATCACGGGTGGAACTTCGGGCGCGGGCGGTCTGGGCGGGTTGGTGCTGGTGACCTTCCTGGCGGCTTGCGGGGGTGGTGCGGCCAACAAGGAACCGGCCCTCGATACGCTGAGCGCCGAACAGATCTACAAGCGTGGCGAATTCACGCTGGAAGAAGACCGCGACCCCGAATCTGCCGTGCGCTATTTCGCCGAGATCGAGCGGCTCTACCCCTATTCCGACTGGGCCCGCCGTGCGCTGATCATGCAGGCCTTCACCTATCACAAGAACAAGGAATACGAGGATGCCCGCCAGGCCGCCCAGCGTTTCCTGGATTATTATCCGGGCGACGAGGATGCGGCCTATGCGAAATACCTGCTGGCACTGAGCTATTATGACCAGATCGACGAGGTGGGCCGCGATCAGGGCCTGACCTTCCAGGCCTTGCAAGCGCTGCGCGAGGTGATCGAGGAATATCCCAATTCCGAATATGCGCGCTCGGCCATCCTGAAATTCGACCTCGCCTTTGACCATCTGGCGGCGAAAGAGATGGAGATCGGGCGCTATTACCTCAAGCGCGGGCATTACACGGCGGCGATCAACCGCTTCCGCACCGTGGTGCAGGATTTCCAGACCACGACCCACACCGCCGAGGCGCTGCACCGGCTGGTGGAGGCCTATCTGGCGCTTGGCCTGACCGATGACGCCCAGACGGCGGCGGCGATTCTGGGCCATAACTATCAGTCCAGCCCGTTCTATCAGGACAGCTACAAGCTTTTGACGGCGCGCGGGCTGGAGCCCAAGGCCAAGGGCGACGGCTGGCTGGCGGCGATCTATCGCCAGATGATCCGGGGCCAGTGGTTGTAAGGGGCCGACGGGGCCATGCTGCGCACGCTTGATATTCGCGACATGCTGATCATTGATCGGCTGTCGCTGGCGTTTCAGCCCGGGCTGAACGTGCTGACCGGCGAGACCGGGGCGGGCAAGTCGATCCTGCTGGACAGTCTGGGTTTCGTGCTGGGCTGGCGTGGCCGGGCCGAACTGGTGCGTGCCGGCGCCGAAAAGGGCGAGGTGATCGCGGTCTTTGACCTGCCGGCCGGCCATGCCGCGCTGGCGGTGCTGGCGGAATACGGGATCGAGGCCGAGGGCGAGCTGATCCTGCGCCGCGTGAACCATGCCGATGGCCGCAAGACCGCCTGGGCCAATGACCGCCGCGTCTCGGGCGAGGTGCTGCGCGCGCTTTCCGATACGCTGGTGGAACTGCATGGCCAGCATGACGACCGCGGCCTGTTGAACCCGCGCGGGCATCGCCAGATGCTTGATGCCTTTGGCGGCTTTGACCTTGGCCCGGCACGGGCGGCCTGGGGCGCGCTTGGTCAGGCGCGGCGCGCGCTGTCCGAGGCCGAGACCGCCTTGCAGGCGGTGCAGGCCGAGGAGGAATTCCTGCGTCATGCCGTGGCCGAGCTGGACAAGCTGAACCCCGAACCCGGCGAGGAGGCGGTGCTGGATGCCCGCCGCCGCGCCATGCAGGGCGCCGAGAAGATTCGCGCCGATGTGGCCCGCGCCCATGCCGCGCTGTCGGATCAGGGCGCCGAGGCGCTGCTATGGGAGGCGCTGCGCCGGCTGGAGGGCGCCGCCGCGCAGGCCGAGGGCGCGCTGGAGGCGCCGATGGCTGCGCTGAACCGCGCGCTGACCGAGCTGGGCGAGGCGCAGTCGGGCGTCGAGGCCTGCCTTGACGCGCTGGATTTCAACCCGGCAGAGCTGGAGGCGCTGGAGGAACGGCTGTTCGCCATCCGCGCGCTGGCGCGCAAGCATGGCGTGTTGCCCGATGATCTGGGCGGCTTTGCCCAGGGTCTGCGCGCGCGGCTAGAGGCGCTGGATGGCGGCGAACGGCATCTGGCCGGGCTGCGCCGCGCGCTGGTTCTGGCCGAAACGACCTATCGTGACACCGCAGCCGCGCTGACCACCGCCCGCACCGCCGCGGCGCTGCGGCTGGATGCGGCCATGGCGGCGGAACTCGCGCCGCTGAAGATGGAGCGCGCCAGTTTCCGCACCCTGATCGAACCCGGCGAGCCGGGGCCGGAGGGCGCCGACAGCGTGGCCTTTACCGTGGCCACCAATCCCGGCGCGCCGGCAGGGCCGTTGAACAAGATCGCCTCGGGCGGCGAGCTGAGCCGGTTCCTGCTGGCGCTGAAAGTTTGCCTGACCGGCGACGCCCCCGGCATGGTGATGATCTTTGACGAGATCGACCGCGGCGTCGGCGGGGCCACCGCGGATGCCGTGGGGCGGCGGCTCAAGGCGCTGTCCGAGACGGCGCAGGTGCTGGTGGTGACCCACAGCCCGCAGGTCGCGGCACTGGGCGCGCATCACTGGCGGGTGGAAAAGCGCGTGGCGGGGGGGATGACCACCTCGACCGTGACGCCGCTGGATGATGCCGAACGGGTGGAGGAGATCGGTCGCATGCTGGCCGGTGACACGATTTCCGACGCGGCGCGCGCGGCGGCGCGGGCACTGCTGGAGGCCTGAAGGCGCGCGCGCTTTGTGCCCTGCGCGGCGCGGGCTGGCGGGCGCCGGAGGGGTTTTGCACCCCTCCGGACCTCCCCGCAGGATATTTTTGAACAGATGAAGGGCAGGGGCCATGCGCGGGGCGGGCAGGGGCCATGCGGAAAAGGCGATGGTCAGGGCAGCGGTGCTGACCTAGATAGGGATCAGGGAGGGCAACCATACGAGGTTTGCCATGCTGAAGACCATGACCCGCATTCTGCGCGCCCTGCATATTCCCAGCGATGAAGAGATGGAGCGCGCCTATCTGGACGGCGCCGCCAATCGCTATGACCTGGAGATGCGCGAACGCGAGATTTCCAGCGGCCGCTTCCGCCGCCGCTTTGTCGCCTATTACTGAGGCGGCACCAGCTTGCCGGGGTTGAGGATGTCTTGCGGGTCGAGGGCGCGTTTCAGCGCGCCCATCACCGCCCATCCCGCCCCGTGTTCGGCCTGCATGTAGCCCAGCTTGCCGATGCCGATCCCGTGTTCGCCGGTGACCGTGCCGCCCAGGCGCAGCGCGCGCTCGGCCATGCGGGCGGCAAGGCGGCTGGCCTCGGCGGCTTCGGTGGGGTTATCCTTTTCGATCAGCAGGATGGCGTGGAAATTGCCATCGCCGACATGGCCCAGGATCGGGCCGGGGATCGGGCTGGCCGCGATATCGGCGCGGGTTTCCTCGACCGCTTGCGCGAGGCGCGAGATCGGCACGCAGACATCCGTCACCACCGCCGTGGCGCCAGGCCGCGAGGCGAGGCAGGCGGGATAGGCCGCGTGCCGCATCCGCCACAGTGCGCTGCGATCCTCGGGGCGGTCGGCCCAGCGAAAGCCGGTGCTGCCATGGCTGGCGGCAATCTCGCCAAAGCGTTCGGCCTGTTCGGCCACCCCGGCGGGCGAGCTGTGGAATTCCACCAGCAGCAGCGGGGTTTCCGGCAGGCTTTGGCCGGAATGGGCATTGCAGGCCGCCACCGCGGCGGGGTCGAGGAATTCGATCCGTGCCATCGGGATGCCCGACTGGATCGTCTCGATCACGCAATCGACCGCCGCCGCCATATCGGCAAAGCCGCAACTGGCGGCCGAGATCGCCTCGGGCTGGCCGTGCAGACGCAGGGTCAGTTCGGTGATCAGGCCCAGCGTGCCTTCGGATCCGACCATCAGCGCGGTCAGGTCATAACCTGCGCTGGATTTCGGCGCCGCTGTGCCGGTGCGGATCACCGTGCCATCGGCCAGCACCACCTCCAGCCCCAGCACGGCGTCGCGCATGGTGCCATAGCGCACCGCTGTCGTGCCCGAGGCGCGGGTGGCGGCCATGCCGCCCAGCGACGCATTGGCGCCGGGATCGACCGGGAAGAACAGGCCCGTGGCGCGAAGCTCGGTATTCAGCGCCTCGCGCGTGATCCCGGGCTGGACGCGCGCCAGCATGTCTTCGGGCCGCACCTCCAGCACCCGGGCCATGCGGGCGAAATCGACCGTGACCCCGCCCTTCAGCGCCAGCGCATGCCCCTCCAGCGAGGTGCCGGCGCCCCAGCCGATCACCGGCAGGCCATGGGCCTGCGCGATGCGCAGGATCGCCGCGACCTCGTCGGTGGTTTCGGGAAAGGCCACCGCATCGGGCAGGCTGCCGGCAACATGGGTTTCGCTTTGCGCATGTTCGGCGCGGGGGCCCCGGGCGGTGGTCAGGCGGTCGCCCAGCAGGGCAGAGAGGGCGGCAAGGGCGGCATCGGTCATGCGGGGTCTTTCGCGGCCTGGGTGATGAAGGGGGCCAGATCGCCATAGCCGGTAAAGCGGCGCTCATAGGCGAGGCCAAGCCGCGCTGCCGCCTGTTGCGCGCGGGCGTCCAGATCGGGGTCGTCGGTCTGGGCCTGATAGACCAGCTTGGTGTAATGGCCGAACATCATCGGGATCAGTTCGGGATGTTTGTCGAACCCCATCGGGCGCCAGACGAAGGCGTCAAATTGCCGGGTCAGGAAATCGGTGAGGTAGAAGGCGGTGATCTCGTCCTCGGCGATGCGGGCGAAATGGTCATTGCCCTCGAAGAAGGAATAGCAATGCGGGCCGGCGATCATCTCGACCCCCAGCCGGTCGCAGGTGGCCTGCAACTGCCCGCCGGTGCCGCAATCGGCGTAAAGCACGAAGATGCGGGCATATTGGTCGCGGGCGGCCGTCACGGCCTTTTCCACCTCGGCCGGGATGCGATCGGGCCAGAGATGCAGCTTGGCGGGAAGGCAGTGCAGGTCAAGGTGATCCCAGCCGCCGGCGCGGCGGATCGCCAGCACCTCATGCGCCAGCGCGCCGCAGGCCAGCAGCAGCACCCGCCCGCCTTGGGGGGGCAGGCCGCGTTCGGTCAGGGTGGAATCGTCGGGCTCGGTCATGGGTGCATCCTGAACCACCGGGGCGGAAAGCAAAAGGCCCCGGACATGCCGGGGCCTGATCCTGCGGGGCCCTGGGGCCGCTCACATCGTGTTGTGCTTGCGCGCGACCATCGACTTGGCCATCTCGACCGCCACGGCGGCGTCACGGCAATAGCCATCGGCGCCGATCGCCTTGCCGAATTCCTCGTTCAGCGGCGCGCCGCCGACCAGCACGATATATTCCTCGCGCATGCCCTTTTCCTTCATCGTGTCGATCACGACCTTCATATAGGGCATGGTGGTGGTCAGCAGCGCCGACATGCCGAGGATATCGGGCTTTTCGGCCTCGAGCGCCTCAAGGTATTTCTCGACCGAGTTGTTGATGCCGAGATCCAGCACCTCGAAGCCCGCGCCTTCCATCATCATGCCGACAAGGTTCTTGCCGATGTCGTGGATGTCGCCCTTGACGGTGCCGATGACCATCTTGCCCATGCGGGGCGCGCCGGTTTCGGCCAAGAGCGGCTTGAGGATGGCCATGCCGGCCTTCATCGCATTCGCGGCCAGCAGCACCTCGGGGACGAACAGGATACCGTCGCGGAAATCGGCGCCGACGATGGTCATGCCGGCGACAAGCGCCTTGGTCAGCACGTCATAGGGCGCCCAGCCGCGTTCCAGCAGGATATTGACGCCTTCCTCGATTTCTTCCTTCAGACCGTCATAGAGGTCGTCATGCATCTGAAGGACGAGTTCGTCGTCGTTCAGTTCGGACAGGATGATATCGTCTTCGTCGGCCATGGTCGGCTCCTGCGGGATGACTGTTTGTGCCTGCATGCGCCGTTTGCGACAGCGCCACTTTTCACTTTGCGACATGGCCGCAGGCAAAGGCGACAGTCAAGGGCCATGCGGCGGCGCGCTTGCCTTTTGTTCATGAAAAGTTCTAATATAGATCATGAGCAGGGAAACCGCATTGCGCCCGGAATTGCGGGTCAGGGGCCGGGGCGCGCTGGACAATGCGACCGGCCGGTATGAGCGCGAGACCCGCGTCGCGGTCGATGACGGCTGGGATCTGCCCGAGGAGGAGCGGCTGCTGCGCACCGAGGTGCGGATCGAACGGCCGCGTTCGGCGCTGAGTTGGAACCGTTCGCCCGATCTGCCCTTTGACCGCAGCGTGAACCCCTATCGCGGCTGCGAACATGGCTGCGTCTATTGTTTTGCCCGGCCAAGCCATGCCTGGCTCAACCTGTCGCCCGGACTGGATTTTGAAACGCGGCTGATTGCGCGGCCCGGTATCGGGGCGGTGCTGGCGCGCGAGATCGGGCGCAAGGGCTATGCGGTGGCACCGGTGGCGATCGGCACCAATACCGACCCCTATCAACCCTGCGAGGCCACGCATCGCGTGATGCGCGAGGTGCTGCGGGTGCTGCATGACTGGAACCACCCGGTCGCCATCACCACCAAGGGCGCGCTGATCACCCGCGACCTCGATCTGCTGGCGCCCATGGCGGCGGCGGGGCTGGTGCGGGTGGGCATTTCCGTCACCACGCTGGATGCGGGGCTGGCCCGCGCGATGGAGCCGCGCTGCCCCGCGCCGCAATCGCGGCTGGAGGTGATCCGACGGCTGAGCGCGGCCGGCGTGCCGGTGCGTGTCATGGTGGCGCCGGTGATCCCGGGCCTGACCGATGCGGAACTGGAATCGATCCTGGCGGCCGCGCGGGCGGAGGGGGCGGTGGCGGCAAGCTGGATCATGCTGCGCCTGCCGCTGGAGGTGGCGCCGATGGTGCGCGACTGGCTGGAAACGCGGCTGCCCGGCCGCGCCGCCAAGGTCATGGCCCGCATCCGCGAGGTGCATGGCGGGCGCGACTATGACCCGCAATGGGGCCGGCGCATGCGCGGCGAGGGGCTGTGGTCCGACCTGATCGCACAGCGCTTTGCCAAGGCCTGCACGCACGAGGGGCTGACCGTGCCGCAGCCGCCCTTGCGCACCGACCTGTTTCGCCGCCCGGACCAGCCGGGCGACCAGTTGTCGCTGTTCTGACCCCGCCTCGGACTGACCCCGGGGGGATCAGCGCGCGCGGCGGCGTTCCCGGCGCGGGGTGCCGTGGTCATGGCCGCAGACCGGCCCCGTCCCGTCCGAGGCCGACGAAAAGCCGCCCAGCTTGGCCGAGATATCCTCCAGCGTCGGGCGCGGCCCCTTGGGGCGGCTTTCCAGCGCGGCACGCATGGCGCGCAGATGTTCGGGCATGGTGCCGCAGCAGCCGCCGATGATCCGCACCCCGGCATCGCGCGCCAGCACGGCATATTCCGCCATCAGTTCCGGCGTGCCGTCATAATGGATCGCACCATCCTGATAACGCGGAATGCCGGCATTGCCCTTGGCGATCACCGGCCGCTCCGACCCCTGGGCAAAGAAGCCCAGCACCGTGCGCATCAGATCCGACGCGCCCACGCCGCAATTCGCCCCGAAGGCCAGCGGCGGGTTCGGCAGCTTTTCCACCAGCGCCGCCAGATCCGACGAAGTCACCCCCATCATGGTGCGCCCGGCGGTGTCAAAGCTCATGGTGCCGCACCAGGGCATGTTGGCGCGCTGCGCAGCCTCGGCCGCCGCGCGAAACTCCTCGGGGGCGGAAATCGTCTCGACCCAGAGGACATCGGCGCCGCCCTCTTTCAGCCCCTCGGCCTGTTCGTGGAAGATCTCCACCGCCAGCTCATGCGTCAGCGCCCCCATCGGGGCCATGATCTCGCCCGTCGGTCCGACCGAGCCGGCCACCACCACCGGGTGCCCGGCGGCATCCGCGATCTCGCGGCCAAGTGCCGCGCCGATGCGGTTCAGCTCGCGCACACGGCCCTGCGCATTGTGCAGCTTCAGCCGCGCGGCATTGCCGCCAAAGGTATTGGTCAGAAAGATGTCCGACCCGGCCTCGACCGCGCCCCGATACAGCGCGCGGATATTGTCGGGCTTGTCGGTGTTCCAGAACTCCGGCGGCTCGCCCGATTCCAGACCCATGTTGAACAGGTTGGTGCCGGTCGCGCCATCGGCCATCAGCCAGTCGCGGGTGGCAAGCAGTTTGGAAAGCGCGTCGGTCATGAAAGCCTCGTTCCGTTCCGTTGCGGCGCCGGGCGCCGGAAAGTCCTGTCGTGTTTCGCATGGCGGGGCGTGCGGTGCAAATCAATATGGCGCCGCAAAAGCGCAGGGCCGCCCGGCGATGCGGGCGGCCCTGCCTCCGGTCCCTGCGGGCCGGATCAGATCTCGGACATCAGCTGGGCCTTGGCGACGGCCATCAGCTCCGCCAGCTTGGCGCGCACATCCTCGGCGCTGGCCTTGCCGGCCAGATCGGCGGCGATCTTGCGCACCACGTCTTCCGAACCGGCTTCCTCCAGATCGGCCATCACCACCGACATGGCATAGTCATTCGCGGCCTCGCCGGTCTTGCCCAGCAGATCGGCGGCCCAAAGGCCCGCCAGCTTGTTGCGGCGCGCCTCGGCCTTGAACTGCATCTCGGCGTCATGGGCGAATTTGTTCTCGAACGCCTTTTCGCGATCGTCGAAGGTGGTCATGGTCAGGCCCCCTGAAAGGTCGGTATCGGTTCCCTTTCCATATGCCCGCGCCATCGCCGCGCCGCAAGGGCAGAACGCGGCGCAACCGCCCGAAACACCGCCGCACCGCCCGGGTGCAGGGGCGTCGAACCTTGCGGGCGGGCGGGGGCTGGACTATAGGCGCAGGAAAAGGACGGGGGCCGGGCGCCCGCGTCCCTGTCGCGATTCGGGAAAGTTCATGGCACGCCGCAAGAAGGTTTACGAGGGCAAGGCGAAGATCCTTTACGAAGGGCCGGAGCCGGGCACCCTGATCCAGTACTTCAAGGACGATGCCGCCCCGGCGGGCGACAATCCGCAGCCGGCGGTCGATGGCAAGGGCGTGCTGAACAACCGCCTGTGCGAATTCTTCATGTCCGGGCTGAACGCCATCGGCGTGCCCACCCACTTCATCCGCCGCCTCAACATGCGCGAACAGCTGGTCCGCATGGCCGAGATCGTCCCGGTCGAGGTGGTGGTGCGCAACTTCGCCGCAGGCGAATTGTCGCAACGCCTCGGCATCCCCGAGGGCATGGGCCTGCCGCGCCCGATCGTCGAATATTATTACAAGGACGAAAAGCTCGGCAATCCGATGGTGTCCGAGGAACATATCATCGCCTTCGGCTGGGCCAACCAGCAGGATCTCGATGACATGATCGCGCTGGCGCTGCGGGTGAACGATTTTCTCTCGGGCGTGATGCTGGGCGTCGGCGTGCGGCTGATGGATTTCCGGCTGGAAATGGGCCGGATCTGGGAAGGCGATTACATGCGCCTGATCGTGGCCGACGAAATCAGCCCCGACAGCTGCCGCCTGTGGGATCTGCGCGGCCTCGACACCCCCGACCGCGAAGGCCAGGTGCGCGAACCCGGCCCGCTGGCCGATGTCTATACCGAACTGGCGCGCCGCCTGGGCGTGCTGCCCTCGAACGTCACCCATACCCCCAAGCCGACCCTGATCAACTGAAAGGCCGACCCATGAAAGCGCGTGTCACCGTGATGCTGAAAACCGGAGTGCTGGATGTGCAGGGCGAGGCTGTGCGCCGCGCGCTTGGCACGCTGGGCTTCGAAGGGGTGGAGGCCGTGCGCCAGGGCAAGGTGATCGAGCTTGACCTCGCCGCCACCGACCGCGCCGCCGCCGAGGCCGAGGTCAAGGCGATGTGCGAAAAGCTGCTCGCCAATACCGTGATCGAGAAATACTCGGTCGAGATCGCCTGATCCGCCACCCTTTCCGTCACGGCGCCATTCCCCCGGGGGGCCGCCGCATCGCCGGTGGCCCCCCGGTCTTTTCCGCCCCTTCCTTCATCTGTTCAAAAATATCCTGCGGGGAGGTCCGGAGGGGTGCAAAACCCCTCCGGCGGCGGCCGCCCCCGCGCCGCGGCCGGTCGTTTTGCGCTGGCGGTGCGCGCCGCTTTGCGCTATGGCCCGGCCATCCCGGACAGAACCAGAGGTGCCCCGATGAAAGCCGCCGTCATCACGTTTCCCGGCTCCAACTGCGACCGCGACCTGGCCGTCGCCTTTGAACGCGCCGGGGCCGAGGTGGTGCGGGTCTGGCACAAGGACAGCGCCCTGCCGCAGGGCGTCGATGTCGTGGGCGTGCCGGGCGGGTTTTCCTTTGGCGATTACCTGCGCTGCGGCGCGATCGCGGCGCAATCGCCGATCGCGGCGGCGGTCAAGGCCCATGCCGATCGCGGCGGCTATGTCATCGGCATCTGCAACGGTTTTCAGGTTCTGACCGAGATGCAGCTTCTGCCGGGCGCGCTGATGCGCAATGCCGGGCTGAAATTCATCTGCAAGCCCGTGGTGCTGGAGGTGGCAACCACCGCCTCGGCCTTTACCGAAGGCTACGGCGCCGGTCAGCGCCTGACCGTGCCGGTCGCGCATCATGACGGCAACTATACCGTCGATGCCGAAACCCTGGCGCGCATCCGCGACGAAGACCGCATCGCCTTCCGCTACGGCGACAATCCCAATGGCTCCATGGCCGATATCGCGGGCGTGCTGTCGGCCAACCGGCGCGTGCTGGGCATGATGCCCCACCCCGAGCGCGTGGTGGACGCGGCCCATGGCGGCACCGACGGGGCCGCGCTGTTTGCGGGGCTGGTCGGCAAGATGGCGCTGGCCTGATCACGCCGGGCCTTGAGGGGGCAGCCCCTCGCGGCCTAGATTGGCGCCATGATGGACGCCACGCCACGACAGACCGACCCGGAAGGGCACGAGCCGGGAATCACCTGGCGCGTGAAACTTGTCGTCGCGCTCTTGCTGGCGCTGGCCATCGCGGTGGTGCTGGGTACGAACCGCTGGCTCTCCGAACGCTTTACCGAGGTGACGCGCAACCGCGCCGAATTGCGGCTGGCGCTTTATTCCGGCAACATGATCTCGGAATTGCAGCGCAATTCCGTGGTGCCGCTGCTGCTGGCGCGCGACCCCGAACTGATCGGGGCGCTGGAGCGCAAGCAATATGCCACCACCTCGGCGCGGCTGATCTCGTTCCAGGCGGAAATCGGCGCCGCCTCGATCCTGCTGCTGGATCGCGAGGGCAGGGTGGTCGGCGCGACCAACCGCACCCAACTGGGCGAAAGCTATCGCAACGCGCCGCAATTCATCGAGGCGCAGCGCGTCAACGACACCATCTTTTCCGTCGCCCCGCGCGAGGCTTTCGGTTTTGACTTCACCTATTCGCGGGCGATCCGGTCCGAAAACCAGGTGATTGGGGTGATTGTCGTCGCGGTCGATCTGGTGAAATACGAACGCGCCTGGGCGGGGTTGCAGGACGCCGTTCTGGTGACCGACAGCGAAGGCAAGGTGCTGCTGGCGACCGAACCGCGCTGGCGCGGCCTGCCGCTGAGCGAGGCGCTGGTGGCGCGCGACGCGCCCTCGGCCATCCGCCGCGCCTTGCAGGGCGCCGCCGACTGGGCGCAGGCCCCGCCCGACGCCTATGTCGCGGGCGAGGCGGTGATGAAGACCGAAACCCGCGTGGCCTTTCGCGGCTGGCGCATGATCACCTTCACCGCCTACGATTCGGTGCGCGAAAAGGTGAATGGCGTGCTGGCGCTGGAAATCATGGGATTCGCCATCCTGCTGGCGGTGACCTTCTACATGCTGTCGCGCCGCGCCTGGTCGCAAAGTGTCAGCCTGCAACGCGAAAGCGCCGAATTGCGGCAGCTGAACGCCCGCCTGCAACGCGAAATCGCCGAGCGCGAGAAGGTGCAGAAGAACCTGGAGGTCGCGGAGCTGACGCTCGCGCAATCCTCCAAGCTTGCGGCCCTGGGCGAGATGTCGGCGGCGGTCAGCCATGAGCTCAATCAACCGCTGGCGGCGATGAAGACCTATCTCGCCGGCGCCCGGCTCTTGCTGCAACGCAAGCGCCCCGACGAGGCGCTGTCCTCGTTCCAGCGGATCGACGATCTGATCGACCGCATGGGCGCGATCACCCGGCAGCTGAAATCCTATGCCCGCAAGGGCGGCGAGGCGTTCGAGCCGGTGGACATGCGCGCCTCGGTCTCCAATGCGCTCGCGATGATGGAGCCGCAATTGAAGGCCCGCATCGTGCGCATCACCCGCAGCGTGCCCCGCGCCCCGGTCATGGTCATGGCCGATCGGGTGCGGCTGGAACAGGTGATCATCAACCTGCTCCGCAACGCGCTCGACGCGACCAAGGAATCGCGCGCGCCGCAGATCGACCTGATGCTGTCGGCCGGCGAGACGGCGACGCTGACCGTGCGTGACAACGGGCATGGCATCAAGGAACTCGAAAACGTGTTCGAGCCTTTCTACACAACCAAGAAACCCGGCGAAGGGGTGGGCCTCGGCCTTGCCATTTCCTCGGGGATCGTGACCGATCTTGGCGGCCGTCTGACCGCGCGCAACGCGGAAGGAGGGGGGGCTGTATTCGAAATGCAGCTTCCCATATTGGACGGGCAAGCCAAGGCAGCAGAATGAGGACCACATGGCCCGCGCTATGAAAGTTGCCATCGTCGATGACGAGGCGGATATGCGGCAGTCGATCAGCCAATGGCTGGCGCTGTCCGGCTTTGACACCGAAACCTATGGCAGCGCCGAAGAGGCGCTGGCCGCGATCACCGCCGATTTCGCCGGCGCCGTGGTCAGCGACATCCGCATGCCGGGGATGGATGGCATGGCCTTCCTCAAGCGGCTGATGGGCATGGACAGCACGCTGCCCGTCATCATGATCACCGGCCATGGCGACGTGCCCATGGCGGTGGAGGCGATGCGGCTGGGCGCCTTCGACTTTCTGGAAAAGCCGTTCAACCCCGACCGGATGACCGAACTGGCCAAGCGCGCGACCCAGGCGCGGCGCATGACGCTCGACAATCGCGCGCTGCGCAAGGAATTGTCGGATGGCACGACGATCATGAAAAAGCTGATCGGCGCCAGCGCGGCGATGGAACGGCTGCGCGAGGATATCCTCGATCTGGGCCAGGCCGACAGCCATGTGCTGATCGACGGCGAAACCGGCACCGGCAAGACGCTGGTCGCCCATGCGCTGCATGCGGTCGGCCCGCGCGCGGCCAAGAAATTCGTCTCCGTCTCCTGCGCGGCCTGGTCCGAGGATCAGCTGGCGGCCAAGCTGTTCGGCCCGACCGAGGACGGCGTGCCGATGATCGAGGAGGCCCGCGGCGGCACGCTCTGCCTTGAGGATATCGAGGCGCTGAGCCACCCGCTGCAATCGCGGCTTCTGACGGTGATCAACGATCAGGGCACCCCGCCCGAAACCCGGATCATCGCGATCTGCAACGAACATGCGCCTGACAAGACGCTGGAAGATATCCTGCGGCCCGATCTGTTCTACCGGCTGGGGGCGATGACCATCGTGCTGCCGCCGCTGCGTTCACGCGGCGAGGATATCCTGACGCTGTTCACCCGTCTGTCGGAACAGTTTTCCGAGGAATATGGCTGCGATGCGCCGGCGCTGACCGCACAAGAGGCGGCGCAGCTGTTGCAGGCGCCCTGGCCCGGCAATGTGCGGCAACTGGTGAACATCGCCGAACGCGCGGTGCTGCAAAACCGCCGCGGCTCGGGCTCCATCGCGTCGCTGCTGATGGCGGATAACGAGGCCTCGGGCCCGGCGCTGACCACCGAAGGCAAGCCGCTGAAGGAATATGTCGATGCCTTTGAACGGATGCTGATCGACAACACGATGCGCCGCCACAAGGGCAGTATCGTCGCGGTGATGGAAGAACTGTGCCTGCCGCGCCGCACGCTGAACGAGAAGATGGCGAAATACGGCCTGAGCCGCGGCGACTATACCTGACGCGCCATCCTTCTGCGAAGGATGGAAGGGGGGCTTTGCGCCCCCCGGCCCTTCGGGCCTCCCCCTGCAGGATATTTTTGAACAGATGAAAGGGGGACGCGCGCCTTGCCCTTCATCTGTTCCCAAATATCCTCAGGGGGTGAATGGCCGTGAGGCCAGAGGGGGCGCGAGCGCCCCCTTGCGGCGTGGGGGGCGGCGCTTTCGCCCGGGGGCTGCGCATTTTGTCATTGTGTTTTCGCGGCCCCTCCCCTTATTGTCATCCCACGGGTGTCTTTCTGTCACATTCAGGGCCCCGGTTTCAGTTTCGCTGCCGGAGGCGCGGTTCGGGCCACAGGTCCGAAAGCGGTATTCCGTGCAGAGCCAAGGGCCGCAAGGCCGCCAGATTGCCGGTTCGGGCCTGTGCCCGCCCCGGCTTTGACAACAGGGTGCGCAAGCGCCCGGGAATACGAACCGCGATGAGCCGCGCGACAGATGCCATGAGGACAGACGGGGGGCCCGACGGCCGCCTCGCCCCTTGCGCATTGCGCAGCGTCGCCCAAACAAGCCGCCATCCGCTCGACCGAACCGTTTCGGGAGCCTCGCGCGAAGCTTCACACGAAGATTCACGGGGGGCCTTTCCGGGAGGGGAGGCCGGGCCATGGCGCAATGGAACACCATGGCCAAGAAAATGCTCATCGACGCCACCCATCCGGAGGAAACCCGGGTTGTGGTGGTGGACGGAAACAAGGTCGAGGAATTCGACTTTGAAACGGTAAACAAGCGTCAGCTCCAGGGGAATATCTACCTGGCGAAGGTGACGCGGGTCGAACCCTCGCTACAGGCGGCGTTCGTGGATTATGGCGGGAACCGGCATGGTTTCCTGGCCTTTGCCGAGATCCATCCCGATTATTACCAGATCCCGGTCGCCGACCGCAAAGCGCTGCTCGAGGAAGAGCGGGCGCTGGCCCGGGCCGAGGACGAGGAAGACCAGCGTCCGCGCCGCGGATCGCGGTCGCAGCGGCAAAAGCCCGCGCAGGCCGAGGCGGTGACGCGCGAGGATGCGGTGGTCTCTGGTGACGTGCCGGCGGCCGAGGGCGTCGAGGCGCAGGGGGCTGAGGCGCCCATTGTCGTGCCGGTTGCGGCGCCTGCGGGGATGGATGTGATCGACCTGGGCGAGGATGTGCCCGGGGCCGGCGAGGGCGGGCCGGTCAGCCTGACCCGCAACGAGGATCGCGCGGTTGCCGCCGAGCGGAGCGAGGACGAGCCCTATCAGGCGCTCGACCATGCCGCCGAGGTGGATGACGAGATCGAATCGGTCGCCGAAGAGGATGTGACCGAGGAAATCCGCGCCCCCCGCAAGCCGCGCGCGCGCCGCTACAAGATCCAGGAAGTCATCAAGGTGCGCCAGATCATGCTGGTGCAGGTGGTGAAGGAAGAGCGGGGCAACAAGGGGGCCGCGCTGACCACCTATCTGTCGCTGGCCGGGCGCTATTGCGTGCTGATGCCGAATACCGCGCGGGGCGGCGGCATCAGCCGCAAGATCACCCAGGCGGCCGACCGCAAGAAGCTGAAGGAAATCGCGGGCGAGATGGAGGTGCCGGAGGGCGCCGGCCTGATCATCCGCACCGCCGGTGCCAAGCGCACCAAGCAGGAGATTCAGCGCGATTACGAATACCTCATGCGGCTGTGGGAGGAGGTGCGCGAACTGACGCTCAAATCCATCGCCCCCGCCGCGATCTATGAGGAAGGCAACCTGATCAAGCGCGCTATCCGCGATCTGCACAACCGCGAGATCGAGGAGATTCTGGTCGAGGGCGAGGCGGGCTATCGCACCGCCAAGGACTTCATGCGCATGATCATGCCGGCGCAATCGCGCGTGGTGCAGCGCTATCACGGCGACATGCCGCTTTTCGCGCGCTATCAGGTCGAAAGCTATCTGGCGGGCATGTTCAACCCGGTCGTGCAACTGAAATCCGGCGGCTACATCGTGATCGGTGTGACCGAGGCGCTGGTGGCGATCGACGTGAACTCGGGCCGGGCCACCAAGGAAGGCTCGATCGAGGAAACCGCGCTCAAGACCAACCTGGAGGCCGCCGACGAGGTGGCGCGCCAGTTGCGGCTGCGCGATCTGGCCGGGCTGATCGTCATCGACTTCATCGACATGGAGGAGCGGCGCAACAATGCCGCGGTCGAGAAGCGGCTGAAGGACAAGCTGAAGACCGACCGCGCGCGCATTCAGGTCGGCCGCATCTCGGGCTTTGGCCTGATGGAAATGAGCCGCCAGCGCCTGCGCCCGGGCATGCTGGAATCGACGACGCAGCCCTGTGCGCATTGCCATGGCACCGGGTTGATCCGGTCGGATGACAGTCTGGCGCTGACCATCCTGCGCGGGCTGGAGGAGGAGGGAACGCGCAAACGGTCGCGCGAAGTGCTGCTCAAGGCGCCGGTCGCTGTGATCAACTATCTGATCAACCACAAGCGCGAACATATCGCGATGATCGAGGCGCGCTATGGCATGGCGGTGCGGATGGAGGCGGATCCGCATCTGGTCAGCCCCGATTACAGCATCGAAAAGTTCAAGACCGCGATCCGGCAAGTGCCGGAAAGCACAGCGATTTCCGGCGGGGCCGCCTTCATGGGCGCGCCGGCCGAGGATGAGGATGCGCTGATCGACCTCGCGCTGGAGGCCGAGGCCGCCGAGGCGGAGGCCGCGGAAGCCGAGGCCGATGTCGAGGGCGATGAGGCCGAAGGGCCGGAGGCCGCGGCCGAGGGCAATGGCGGCAATGGCAAGAAAAAGCGCCGTCGCCGTCCGCGTCGTCGGGGCAAGTCGAAGGATATGGCCGAAGGTGGTTCGTCTGAACAGGGCGACGAGGCGGGTGCCGAGGACGAGGCCGAGGAGGACGAGGGCGCCAGTGCGGCAGAGCCGCTGACGGTCGAGGTGGAAGCCCCGGTCGAGGCGGCCGAGGCCGAGGCCGCGCCGTCCGAGAAGCCCAAGCGCAAGCGCAGCCCGCGCTCTTCGAAGGCCAAGGCCGAGGCCGAGGCGGCAGAGCAGGGCGGCGAGGCGGCTGCCGAACCCGCCGAGGCGGCGCCGGCCAAGCCGAAATCCAGCCGGTCGCGCAAGCCCAAGGCCAAGCCCGAGGTCGCCGCTGACGCAGCACCCGAGGTCGTGACCGAAGTTGTGGCCGATGTTGTGGTGGCGGATGCCGCGCCCGAGCTTGCCGTTGCGGCCCCGGCCGATCCGGTCGCCGTTGCGGCGCCGGTGGAACTGCCGCCCTTGCAGGCCGATCCCGGCGAGGCGGCGGTGGCCGAGACGCTGGTGCTGGACCCGGTCGAGGCCGAGACCGCCCAGGGCGACGAGGCCGAGGATGACGGCGCAGAGCCGCGCCCGCGCCGCAAGGGCTGGTGGTCGGTCGGTCGCTGAGACCGCGTTTCAGATAAAGGGCAGATGCCGGGCCGAAAGCCCGGCATCTGTCATTCCGGCATCAGGTTGCCGCGCCGCAGGAAATGGGCGGTGGCCGCCCCGACCGGCGCGGCGCCCAGATAGTCATGCCCGGACTGGGCGCAGAAATGCGGCAGATCGACCGCCGCCATGCCATCGGTCGCACGCAGGCGCAGCACCGCGCCCGGGGCCATCGCCATCAGCCGCTTGCGCGCGCGCAGCACCGGCAGCGGGCATAGCAGCCCCTCGCAATCCAGATCGACATCGTAGTCCATGGCGTCACCCCCGGGCTTTTCTTCCTGATAGGGCGGCGCGGGCAGGGGGGCCAGCCCGAAACACGACCGGCGTCGCACGGGGATGTGACATCGGTGCAGGATGACGCCGCCCGCGCGCTGCGCTATCAGGGGCAAAAGGGATGGACATGATCGACTTCGATTTCTTCGCCGCCGGGCTTGCGCCCTCCATGCTGGTCGCGATGCTGGCCGGCATCCTGTCCTTCCTGTCGCCCTGCGTGCTGCCCATCGTGCCGCCCTATCTGGCCTATATGGGCGGCATCTCCATGCCCGAGATGCGCGCCGATGGCCGCGCGGCGCGGCGGCGCATCCTGCTGCCGGCGCTGTTTTTCGTGATGGGGCTTTCGACGGTCTTTCTGATCCTGGGTTTTGCCGCGTCGGCCTTCGGCGTGTTTTTCCTGAGCAATCAGGAGATGTTCGCCCGCATCTCGGGCGTGGCGGTGATCGTGCTGGGCCTGCATTTCCTGGGCGTGTTCCGCATCCCGTTTCTGGATCGCGAGGCCCGGATCGACGCCGGCGATCAGGGCGGATCGGCGCTTGGCGCCTATGTGCTGGGCCTCGCTTTCGCCTTTGGCTGGACCCCCTGCATCGGCCCGCAACTGGGCGCCATCCTGTCGCTGGCGGCCAGCGAGGGCAGCGTCTCGCGCGGCACGGTCCTGCTTGCGGCCTATGCGATCGGGCTGGGCCTGCCTTTCCTGCTGGCCGCGCTGTTCATCGAACGGGCGATCGGCGTCATGGCCCGGCTCAAGCGCCACATGAAACTGATCGAACGCGCCATGGGCCTGTTGCTGATTGCCGTGGGGCTTGCGCTGGTGACCGGCGCGCTGTCGGCCTTTTCGTTCTTCCTGCTCGATACCTTCCCCTCGCTGGGCGCGCTTGGCTGAACGCAGCCGGGCGCTTACCCTATTTTGGCCCGATTGTGCGGCAAGACTGGGGATGAGTGCGAGGGAAGCATTGTCATGCGCGATACAGGATCAGAGGAGCGGCCGTTTCGCCGGCGGGTGTTCTACATCCCCGGTTATGATCCGATTCACCCGCGCCGCTACCGCGAACTCTATCGCAAGGAGGGCGCGGCCCAGGCGGCGCTGTCGGGCTATGAGCTGGCGCTGCGGCCCCGGCAGGGCGGCGGGCGCTACGGCTGGCATGTCAGCACCCGGATGGAAGACCGCGCCACCGAGGCCGAGATCGAGGTGCTGGTCTGGTCCGATATCGTGCGCGGCTCCATGGGGGCCTCGATCCCGGCGACCTATCTGCAATTGCTGCGCACCGCCTGGGCCTATATCGGCAGCGGCGCGCTGTTCCGGCTGATGCAGCTGCGCAAGGGGCCGATCATCGCCGCGCTCTATCCCATCGTGGCGCTGCTGGCGCAACTGGCGCTGGCGCTGCTGGTGGGGCTGGGGCTGTGGCGGGGGATGGCGGCGCTGATCCCCGGCGGGGTGGCCAATGCGGCGGGGGCGGCGCTTGGTCTCGCGGCAGGGGCGCTGATCCTGCGCTGGTTTCAGCGCAATGACGCGCGGTTCTACGCCTATTACCTGATGCATGACTATGCCTATTCCGCCCAGGCCGGCGGCGCCAACCCGCCAGAGCTTGAGGCGCGCATGGCCGATTTCGGGCGCCAGATCGCCGCGGCGCTGCAAGGCCCCTGCGATGAGGTGCTGGTGGTCGGCCATTCCTCTGGCGCGCATCTGGCGGTGTCGATCCTGGCCGATCTTGTGCGCCAGGGCCTGCCGCCCGACGCGCCGCCGCTGTCGCTGCTGACGCTGGGCCATGTGGTGCCCATGGTCAGCTTCCTGCCCGAGGCACGACGCCTGCGCGGCGATCTGGCCTTTCTGTCGGCCCGGCCAGAGGTGACCTGGGTCGATGTGACCGCGCCGGGCGATGGCTGTGCCTTCGCGCTCTGCGATCCGGTCCGGGTGACGGGTGTCGCCCCCCCGGATCAGCGCTGGCCGCTGATCTTTTCGGCGGCCTTCACCCAGACCCTGCGCCCCGAGACCTGGGCAAGCCTCAAACGCCGCTATTTCCGACTGCATTTCCAGTATCTCTGTGCTTTCGACAACCTGCCGGGGCAGGCGTGGGATTACGATTACTTCCGCATCTCCGCCGGGCCGCGCACCCTGGCGGCGCGGTTTGCGGCGCGGCCTCCGTCAAAAAGCCGCATTGACCGTGCGGCCAACCGCTTTACCACTGTGGCATGATCCCGCCCAAACCCCCCGCGCGCCCCGACAAGGTCTCGCTCTGGCGCTATTTCCGGCTGTTTCGCCGCGATATCCTGTCGGCCCAGCCCGCGCGGCTCTATCGCGCCTGGATGGCCGAATTTCGCACCCCCTTTTTCCGCAGCTATCTGTGCAACGACGCCGCCCTGGTCGATCTGGTGCTGAAGACGCGACCACGGGATTTCCCCAAATCCGACCGCGTGCGCGAAGGGCTGACACCGCTTCTGGGCAATTCGGTCTTTGTCACCAATGGCCCGGTCTGGGAACGCCAACGCCGCATCATCGACCCGGCCTTCGAGGGCGGGCGACTGCGCGACACCTTCCCCGCCATGTGGGATGCGGGCGTCGCGATGGTGGAGCGGCTGCGCCCCGCCGCCACCGGCACCCCGCATGAGATGGAGCTGGAAACCAGCCACGCCGCCGCCGACGTGATCTTTCGCACGCTCTTTTCGATCCCGATCGAAAATGCCGTGGCGGGGGCGGTGTTTCACGAATTCCGCGCCCATCAGACCGCGCAACCCGTGGTCAATCTGGGCGCGCTGCTGCCGCTCCCCCGCTGGTTTCCGCGCTTTCACAGCCGCCAGACCCGCGCCACGGCACGGCGCATCCGCAGCCTGATCGCCGCGCTGACGGCCGAGCGCGCGCAGGCCATCGCCGCCGGCACCGCGCCCGATGACCTGGCGACCAAGATCATGACCTTCGCCGATCCCGAAACCGGCCAGCGTTTTGATACCGCCGAAATGGTCGATCAGGTGGCGATCTTCTTTCTCGCCGGGCATGAAACCTCGGCCTCGGCGCTGGCCTGGGCGCTTTATCTGCTGGCCACCCACCCCGACTGGCAAGACAGGGTCGCGGCCGAGGCGCAGGCAGAACTGGGCGAGGTGCCCTATTTCTCGGTCATCAATCGCCTGAAAACCGCCCGCGCCGTCTTCCGCGAGGCATTGCGCCTCTACCCGCCGGTGCCGATGATGGTGCGCGAGACACGCTGCCCGGTGCCCCTGCGCGACCGCACCGCCCCCGCCGGCGCCCAGATCGTGCTGAGCCCCTGGCACCTGCACCGCCACGAACGCATCTGGGATGCCCCCGACCGCTTCGACCCCGCGCGCTTCGACACGCCCAATGGCAAGGCAGGCCTGCGCGACGCCTTCCTGCCCTTCTCCGCCGGGCCGCGCGTCTGCCCCGGCGCGGGCTTTGCCATGGCCGAGGGGCCGCTCCTCCTCGCCATGCTGCTGCGCGCCTACCGGATCGACCCGGTGCCGGAGCGCATCCCCGAACCCGTGGCCTATCTGACCGTGCGCGCCCGTCGCGGCATCTGGCTGCGCCTCACCCCCCGCGCAGCACCAGCGGCCACCGCCGCGCCATGAGTATTTGGACAAGAAGCAAAGGCCAGACCCGGTGCGCCCGGCTTTCGCCCTTTGCTTCTTGCCCAAATACTCAACCTGCCGACAGCGCCGCCAGAGCGGCGGCGGGGGCAGGGCGATAGCGGAGGGAAGGTGCAGGATTCTGTTGCCAGGCTCCTGCGGGCCCCGCCTTACGCGGCTAAGCGCAAGGGCTTGAGGTTTCGGTTACCCGAACTGCTTACGCAGCCAGAGCGACCGGAGCACGGTTGTCGTTGGCAACTGTACTTTTGCACCGATAACGGTGGTGGCTCACCGAGCGAAAGCTGGCCTCTTTAGACGTTCGTCGATCCTGTTTCGGCCCCCTCCGCCCCCAACGAGGGAGTATTGGTGGAGCCGCCGGGTACCGCCCCCGGGTCCGATCCGCGTATTACAGGTGCGTTTATCGCCATAGTCCGGGCGAACCCGAACGGCCCAGATATAGGGCGCCCGGCCCGGCGTTGCAAGCGCGGGCGCGCGCATCGCGCGCGACCCCGCAAAAACAGCAAGGCCCGGGCAAAGCCCGGGCCTTTCCGTGTAACAAGCCTGCGAGGCGCTCAGAAGCCGGCCTTGATCGCCTCGAATTCCTCGATCATCTTGGTGCGGAATTCGGTCGGGACCGGGGTCTGGGCGAACAGGGTGGTGGTCACCGGATCGACATAGGCCGCCTTTAGCGCGTCTTCCGGCATTTCCTTCATCGCGGCATCGTTCGACAGGGCGTAGCCCAGGCTTTCGAGCAGCGCCGGCGCCGAGCTGTGGGCGAGAAGGCTGTTGATGAAATCATAGGCCTTGTCTTCCTTGCCCGGCCCGTCCTTCATGTTGACAAAACCGCAGAACCAGGTGGCCGCGCCCTCTGCCGGGCTGCGCTGGAAGCCCACCGGAAATTCCTCGCCCTTCAGCGTCGCCACGCCGTCATTCCACGACCAGGCGACCAGCACCTCGCCGGTGGCCATCAACTGCGCCATTTCGGCCGGGTCCGACCAATAGGCGCGCACATTCGGATGCACCGCGCGCAGCCAGTCGGCCGCCGCCTGGAATTGCTCGTCGGTCACGTTTTCCCAGGCGGTGACGCCGGTGGCGAGGAAGGCCAGCGACCACACATCGTCGGTGCTGTCCGGCAGCGAGATGCGCCCGGCATATTTCGGGTCCTTGAAGACCTGAAGCGTGGCGACATCGGCCTCGGGCACGTCCTTGGTGTTATAGGCGATGGCGGTATAGGCATAGTCGGTCGGGATGAACCAGACGCCCTGATCGTCCTTGAAGATGGCGGAATCGAGCATGCGCGGCGCGATATTGGCAAATTCCGGGATCTTGGCCGGATCCCAGGGCTCGATCAGCCCGGCTTCGCGATAGCGCCCGACATGGGCCGCGCAGGGATGGACGACATCGGTCTTGAAGCCCGACGACACTTTCTGGAAAGCCTCGTCATCATCGGCAAAGAACGAATAGGTCGGCTTGTCGCCATTCTTGGCGACATATTCGGTCAGCACCCCGTCGATATCCCAGCCGGCCCAGTCCAGCACGGTCATGTCGGGATCGGCGGCCAGGGCGGGCATCGCGAAGGCCAGAGAGGCGCCGGTCAGAAGGGTCATGCGAAGGGTCATGGAGGCTCCTTGGTGAATGGGCCGGCGCCTTCTCCCCTCGAAGGCGCATGGCGGACTGCGACGACGCTAAGCGAGGGGCGGCGCCCGCTCAAGGCAAAATTCGGCCGATTTCCCGCGCGTCAGCAAGATATTGCCTGATTTGATCAAAATTTCGGCAGCGGCGAAAACCGCCCCACGCCGGCTTGCGGCGGCACCGCGCCTCGGGCAGGATCGCGCCGATCAGGGAGTTCCATGCCATGTCCAACCCGCGTCTCGATGTCGATTTCGTCCGCAGCCAGTTTCCCGCCTTTCAAAGCCCCGCCCTGGAAGGGCAGGCGTTTTTCGAGAATGCGGGCGGTTCCTATACCTGCAAGCCGGTGATCGACCGGCTGTTCCGCTTTTATCACGACCGCAAGGTGCAGCCCTATGCACCCTATGCCGCCAGCCAGCAGGGCGGCGCCGAGATGGACGAGGCGCGGGCGCGCCTGGCCGCCATGATGGGGGTGGAGCGGGACGAGCTGTCCTTCGGCCCCTCGACCAGCGCCAATACCTTTGTGCTGGCCAATGCGGTGCGGCAATGGCTGCGCGGCAAGAAGGCCGCGATTGTCGTCACCAATCAGGATCACGAGGCCAATAGCGGCGTCTGGCGCCGGCTGGCCGATGAAGGGATTGAGGTGCGGGAATGGGCGATCGACCCCGAGACCGGGCATCTGGACCCGGCTGCGCTGGCGCCGCTGCTGGAGGATGGCCGGGTGAAGCTGGTCTGTTTTCCGCATTGCTCCAACGTGGTGGCCGAGATCAACCCGGTGGCCGAGATCTGCGCCATGGCGAAATCGGCCGGGGCCTTTACCTGCGTCGATGGGGTGAGCTACGCGCCGCACGGCTTTCCCGACATTCCGGCGCTTGGGGCCGATATCTATCTGTTTTCGGCCTACAAGACCTATGGCCCGCATCAGGGCATCATGGTGCTGCGCCGCAAGGTCGGGCAGGCGCTGCCCAACCAGGCGCATTATTTCAATGGCGATGTGCTCTATAAGCGCTTTACCCCGGCGGGCCCGGATCATGCCCAGGTCGCGGCCTGCGCCGGCATGGCCGATTATGTCGATGCGCTTTATGCCCATCATTTCGGCAATGGCCATGCCAGCCCGCTGGCGCGCAATGGCGCGGTGCATGACCTGATGCGCGGCCATGAAATCGCGCTGGCACAGCCGCTGCTCGATTATCTCGCCGCGCGCAATGACCTGCGCCTGATCGGGCCGCGTCAGGCGGCGGGCCGCGCGCCCACCGTCGCGGTGGCGCTGGACCGCCCGGCCGAGCCTGTGGCGGCGGCGCTGGCCGCGCACGGGATCATGGCGGGGGGCGGCGATTTCTATGCGGTGCGGCCGCTGGGGGCGCTTGGTGTCGATCTGGGGCGCGGGGTGCTGCGGCTCAGCTTCGTGCATTACACCACCGAGGCCGAGATCGCCCGGCTGATCGCCGCGCTGGACCGCGTTCTGAATGGCTGAGCGCTTGACCACGGGGAAACCCCCTTTCCATCGCGCGGGGGGCACCCTATGGTGAGGAGGACGAAGCAGAGGTGCTGAATGGCCCGCACGATTGACTATGGCAACCTGATGCACCGCGCGATGCGCGGCCTGATCCAGTCGGTGCTGGAGGATGTGGCCGCGCACGGGTTGCCGGGCGCGCATCACTTCTTCATCACTTTCGACACCACGCATCCGGGGGTGGCGATCGCCGATTGGCTGCGGGCGCGCTATCCGCAGGAAATGACGGTGGTGCTGCAACACTGGTTCGAGAATCTCGAGGTCGATGACGAGGGTTTCTCGATCACGCTCAATTTCGGCAACAGCCCCGAGCCGCTGGTGATTCCCTTCGATGCGGTGCGCACCTTCGTCGATCCCTCGGTGGAATTCGGCCTGCGGTTTGAAACCCATGCCGAAGAAGACGAGGATGAGGAGGAGGACGAGCTGGAGGTCGAGGAGGCCGCCGAGCCGCCCCATGCCGCCGAAATCGTCAGCCTCGACAAGTTCCGCAAATAGGCCGATCTTTCCGCGAAAGATCGCCATGCCCGATTTTTCGTCGAAAAATCGTCTGTGTCGCCGGGATGTTAGCGGTATACATTCGCATACCGATTGATTTTCCGCCCGGGCATGGCCTAGAAGGGGCGGGAAAATCTCTGGAGGCTTGCCCATGACCGCCACCCGCACCGAAACCGACAGCTTTGGCCCGCTCGAGGTTCCCGCCGACAAATACTGGGGCGCGCAGACCCAGCGGTCGATCATCAATTTCCCGATCGGCTGGGAACGCCAGCCCGTCGCGATCATCCGCGCGCTTGGCGTCATCAAGAAGGCCTGCGCGCTGGTGAACAAGGCGCAGGGCGACATGCCCGCCGAACTGGCCGATGCCATCGCCGCCGCCGCGACCGAGGTGATCGACGGCAAGTTCGACGACAATTTCCCGCTGGTGGTCTGGCAGACCGGCTCGGGCACGCAATCGAACATGAATGCCAACGAGGTCATCTCGAACCGCGCGATCGAAATGCTCGGTGGCGTGATGGGGTCGAAAAAGCCGGTCCATCCGAACGACCATTGCAACATGGGGCAGTCGTCCAACGACACTTTCCCGACCGCGATGCATGTCGCCATTGGCATGATGGCGCGCGACGTGCTGCTGCCGGGGCTGGAGAAACTGCACGCCGCCCTGGCCGCCAAGGCCGAGGAATTCAAGGACATCATCAAGATCGGCCGCACCCATACCCAGGATGCGACGCCGCTGACGCTGGGCCAGGAATTCGGCGGCTATGCCAAGCAGGTCGAACGCGGGATCGAGCGGGTGAAGATGTGCCTGCCGCATATCTACGAACTGGCGCAGGGCGGCACCGCCGTCGGCACCGGCCTGAATACCCGCGTGGGCTGGGACAGCCGCGTGGCCGCGCAGATCGCCGAGATCACCGCGCTGCCCTTCGTGACCGCGCCCAACAAGTTTGAGGCGCTGGCCGCGCATGACGCGATGGTCATGTTCTCTGGCGCGCTCAAGACGGTGGCGGCCAGCCTGTTCAAGATCGCCAACGACCTGCGTCTGCTGGGCTCTGGCCCGCGGTCGGGGCTGGGCGAACTGATCCTGCCGGAGAACGAGCCGGGTTCGTCGATCATGCCGGGCAAGGTCAACCCGACCCAGGCCGAGGCGCTGACCATGGTTTGCGCGCATGTGATGGGCAATGACGCCGCCGTCGGCTTTGCCGGCAGCCAGGGCCATTTCGAACTGAACGTCTACAATCCGATGATGTCCTATAACGTGCTGCAATCCATGCAGCTTCTGGGCGATGCGGCCGGGTCGTTCACCGACAACATGGTGGCTGGCACCCAGGCCAATACCGCCCGCATCGACAAGCTGATGAAGGAAAGCCTGATGCTGGTCACGGCGCTGGCCCCGACCATCGGCTATGACAATGCGACCAAGGTCGCCAAGACCGCGCACAAGAACGGCACGACCCTGCGCGAAGAGGCAATCGCACTTGGCTTTGTCGATGGCGAGACCTTTGACCGCATCGTGCGGCCGGAGGACATGATCGGTCCGAAGGGCTGACATGGCCGAGATCGTCAACCTCAACCGGTTCCGCAAGGAAAAGGCGCGCGCCGAGCGGCGCGCGGAGGCCGACGCCAATGCCGTGAAGTTCGGCCGCAGCAAGGCCGAACGCAATCTGGAGGAGGCGCGGGCCGACAAGGCGGCCCGCGACCATGCCGGCCATCTTCGTTCCGGCGGCCCCGCCGAGGACGAGGATGACGGCGCATGAGCGGCCGGCCGGTCAAACGCTCGCTCACCCTCAGCGGGCACCGCACCTCGGTCTCGCTGGAGGATGAATTCTGGCAGGCCTTCCGCGACATGGCGCAGGCGCGCGGGCTGGGCCTGAACGAACTGGCAGTGGAAATCGACGCTGCGCGCGGGGCTGATTGCGGCCTGGCGACGGCGATCCGGCTGGCGGTTCTGCGGCACTATCAGGCGGCCCTTGCGGCAAGGGATTGATCCGGCTGGCGTTTCGGCGCGTAGTAGGGGAATGACCTGACCGGAGCCACCATGCCGCCCCCTTCTGCCGATGCCCCACTGATCCTGTGGTTCCGCCGCGACCTGCGCCTGTCGGATCATCCGATGCTGACGGCGGCGGTGGCGACGGGGCGGCCGCTGATCCCGGTCTTTCTGCTCGATCCTGAAACCGAAGCCATTGGCGCGGCGGCGAAATGGCGGCTTGGGCTGTCACTGGCCGATCTTTCGGCGCGGCTGGCGGCGCGGGGGGCGCGGCTGATCCTGCGGCGCGGCCCGGCGCTGGCGGTGCTGGAGGCGCTGATCGCCGAAACCGGCGCGGCGGGGGTGATGTGGTCGCGCGGCTATGACGGCGCGGGCCGCGCCCGCGACAGCGCGGTCAAGGCGGCGCTGCGGGCGCGGGGCCTGATCGCCGACAGCCATCCGGGGTTTCTGTTGCACGAGCCCTGGACGGTGCAGACCGGGCAGGGCGGCTATTACCGCGTCTATACCCCCTATTGGAACGCGGTGAAGGATCGCCCCGTGGCCGCCGCGCTGCCCGCCCCCCATGCCTGGCCCGCACCGGCAGAATGGCCCGGCTCGGACCGGCTGGAGGACTGGCACCTGGGGGCCGCGATGCGGCGTGGCGCGGCGGTCTGCCTGACCTGGCAGCGCGTGGGCGAGGCGGCGGCGCAAGACCGGCTGGCGGCATTCCTCGCCGACAAGATAGGGCCCTATCGCGAGGCCCGCGACTTTCCCGCCCGTGACGCGACCTCGGGCCTGTCGGAGAACCTGACCTATGGCGAGATCTCGCCCCGCCAGATCTGGCATGCGGGCTTTCGCGCCATGCAGGAAGGGGCGGGCGGCGCGCAACATTTCCTCAAGGAACTGGTCTGGCGCGAATTTGCCTGGCATCTGATGTTCCATGTGCCAAACCTCGCGCGCGACAACTGGCGCCCCGAATGGGACGGCTTTCCCTGGCGCGGCGACAACGAGGATGCCGAGGCCTGGCGGCGTGGCCAGACGGGCGAACCCCTTGTCGATGCCGCGCTGCGCGAGATGTATGTGACCGGCACCATGCACAACCGCGCCCGGATGGTGGCGGCCAGCTACCTGACCAAGCATCTGCTGACCGACTGGCGGGTCGGGCTGGCCTGGTTCGCCGATTGCCTGACCGACTGGGATCCGGCCGCCAATGCGATGGGGTGGCAATGGGTGGCGGGGTCCGGGCCGGATGCGGCGCCCTATTTCCGCATCTTCAACCCGGCCGGTCAGGCCGAAAAGTTCGACCCCGGCGCGCAGTATCGCCGCCGCTTCGTGGCCGAACTCTCGGCCGCGCCGGGCGAGACGGCGCAATCCTGGTTCCGGGCGGTGCCGCGGGCCTGGGGGCTTGATCCCCGGGCGCCCTATCCGGCGCCGCGGATCGGGCTGGCGGCGGGGCGGGCGCGGGCACTGGATGCCTATGCCGGGCTGAAGGCCGACACCCCGCGCGAAGGGCTTGAGTGAAACCGGCCGATCGGCAAACATGGGCCACGCCGAAGGAAGGGGGGGCCATGAGCCTGGAGGATGCGCCGGACCTGCCCCGCTACCTTGCGCAGGTGCTGAAGGTGGCGGGCGGGCTGCAATCGGGGCGGCTGGAGATCGTGCTGCCCGACGGGCGGCGGTTCCGCGCCCAGGGCGCGGCGCCCGGTCCGGCTGCCGAACTGCATCTGCGCGCCCCCGATGTGCTGGCCCGGCTGATCCGCGAGGGCGAACTGGGCTTTTGCGACGCCTATCTGGACGGCGACTGGGATACGCCCGACCTGCAAGCCCTGATGGATCTGGTGCAGGCGCCCGGCAATGACGCGGTGAATGACGGCTTTCCCGGCATGGGCCTGCTGCGCGCCTATGAACGGCTGCGCCACTGGCTGCGCGGCAATTCCCGCCGGCAGGCGCCGCGCAACATCGCCTATCACTATGATCTGGGCAATGAATTCTACCGCCTGTGGCTGGATGCCACGATGACCTATTCCTCGGCGCTGTTTCACAGCGGACAGGAAAGCCTGGAGGCCGCGCAAGAGGCCAAATATGCCTCGTTGCTGCATCAGATGGGGGCGCGGCCAGGCGATCACCTGCTGGAAATCGGCTGCGGCTGGGGGGGCTTTGCCGAATATGCGGCGCGGCGGGGGATGCGGCTGACCTGCCTGACGCTGTCGCGCGAACAGCGCGCCTTTGCGCAGGCGCGGCTGGCGGCGGCGGGGCTGGCCGACCGGGTGGAACTGCGATTGCAGGATTACCGCGATACGGACGGCCTTTATGACGGCATCGCCTCCATCGAGATGTTCGAGGCCGTGGGCGAGAAATACTGGCCCGCCTATTTCACCGCCCTGCATGATCGGCTCCGGCACGGCCGCAATGCCACGCTGCAAATCATCACCGTGCCCGATCGCCGCTTTGCGCAGTATCGGCGCAATGTGGATTTCATCCAGAAATACATCTTTCCCGGCGGGATGCTGCCCTCGCCCGGGGCGCTGCGGGCGCAGATCGGGCGGGCGGGGCTGGTGCTGCGCGGCTCGGTCGAATTCGGCGAAAGCTACAGCCTGACCCTGCGCCGCTGGCACGAACGCTTCAACGCCCATTGGCCCGAAGTGGCGGCGCTTGGCTTTGATGCGCGGTTCCGGCGCATGTGGAATTTCTATCTGACCTCTTGCGCCGGGGCATTTCACGGCGGAAACTGCGACGTGACGCAGGTAACGGTGACGCGCCCCGGATGAAGGGCCGCGCAGCAGGGGTAGGGACATCATGCCGACAGCCGGAAAACTCGCAGGGGCGATCCTGTTCGCCGTGCTGGCCTATGTTCTGGCGGTGAATTACCGCGCGGAACTGCCGCTCGATTATGTGCCGAACGCCTTTTACATCTGGTGCGTGGTGATCGGGCTGCTGTGCGGCTGGCGGGTGATGGGCACGCGCGCCGGTCTGCCCGCGCGGGAGGCACCCAGTTCGGGCATCCTCACGGTGGTCATCACTGTGCTGGTGGCGGTGCTGTTCTTTTCCACGCAGGAAATGCTGCGCCGCTCGGCCAACAAGCTTTACAAGGGCCCGCTGGAGGCCGTGGTCGGCATCTTCGAGATCGCGGCGCATTACATCGGCATGATGGCGACGCCCGCCTTCTTTGGCACGATGATGCTGGGCGGGGTCGCCTGCGGCATGCTGGCGGGGATGGTAGGGCGGCGCTGGCCGTGACCGACCTGTTCTTTTACGGCACGCTTTGCCATCTGCCGCTTCTGGAAACCGTGCTGGGCCGCGCGGTTCAGGTCGAACCGGCGATCCTGCCCGATCATGAGGTGCGCTGGTCGGCCGATGGCCCCTGGCCGGTGATCCGCCCCGCGGCGGGGCAGGTGGCGACGGGCCTGCGCCTTGCCGGGGCAGGGGCCGAGGACATGGCCCGGCTTGACTATTACGAGGGCGGCTTTGGCTATCGCACGCAGCCTCTGACCGTGGCGGGGCGCCCCGCGCTGGTCTGGCTGCCGCCCGAAGGCGCGGCGGTCGCCGGTCCCTGGCACCTGGCCGACTGGGTGCGCGACTGGGGCGCGATTGCCACTGCGACGGCAGGCGATGTCATGGCGCTGATGGGGCAGCGCCCGCCGGCCGAGGTGGTGCGGCGTTACCCGTTGATGCTGGTGCGCGGCGCGAGCCGCGTGCGCGCCGCCGCCGCGGCGCCGACCACGCTGCGCCATGCCGCCCGGCCCGGCGATGTGGTGATCGACCGGATGGAACAGCCGCATGCCCGGTTCTTTGCCATCGAATCCTACGATCTGTCGCATCGCCGCTTTGACGGCGGGATGAGCCCGCGCATCAACCGCGAGGTCTTTGTCTCCGGCGATGCGGTGACGGTGCTGCCCTATGATCCCGTCCGCGACCGGGTGCTGCTGATCGAACAGTTCCGCGCCGGGCCGATGGGGCGGGGCGATCCGCAGCCCTGGCTGCTGGAGGCGATTGCCGGCCGGGTGGATCCGGACGAGACCCCCGAACAGGCCGCGCGCCGCGAGGCGGTGGAGGAGGCGGGCCTGCATCTGGGCGCGCTGGAGCCGGTGGCCGGCTATTACCCGACCCCGGGGGCAAAAAGCGAATATCTTTATTCCTATGTCGCGCTGTGCGATCTGCCCGATGATTGCGCCGGGGTGTTTGGCGTCGCGGGCGAGGCCGAGGATATTCGCGGCCATCTGATCGGCTTTGACCGGCTGATGGAGCTGGTCGCCAGCGGCGAGGTCGCCAATGCGCCGCTTCTGGTGACAGCGCTGTGGTTGCAGCGCGAACGCGCGCGGCTGCGGGGCGCCGCCTAGGGGCCGTAGACCCGGCTTTCCGCCGGCTCTGCCGCCAGGGCCGCGTCGAGGATCGCCAGAAAGGCCGCCTCGGCCCGGTTCCGCCGCGCGCGCGGATTGCGCAAGAGATGCACGTCGATTGCCGGCGGGTCATCCAGCGGCGGCAGGCGCCACAGCCGCCCGGCGGCCACATCCTCGGCCACGACATGCAGGGGCAGCGGCCCGATGCCCAGCCCCGCGACGATCATCCGGCGCACCTCCTCCAGATGGCTGGACTGCCCGACCGGCCCGACCAGCCCCGCGCGCTGGCGCAAGGCGGTGACGGCGGCCAGCGCATCGCCCATCCGGTCGGTCTGAAAGCTGACGGCGGCCTGCCCGCGCAGATCGGCCAGCCGCAGCCCCTGCCGCCCGAACAGCGGATGCGGCGGGCCGCAGAAGAACCCGAAGAATTCACGATAGAAAACCTGGGCTTGCAGGCCGGGGCTCGCCTCATGCAGCAGGCAGATCGCCAGGCTGGCCCGCCCCTCGGCCAGCCGCGTCAGCGCCGCGCGTGACGGCATGATCTCGATCGCAAGCCGCGCCTTGGGGTGGCTTTGATGAAAACGCCGCAGCGCCTCGTCCAGCAGGGGCGAGACGACATGCGAGGTCAGCGCCAGCGTCACCTCGCCCGCCACCTCGCCTGCGGCTTCGGCCATGGCCTCGGCGGCGCGCAGCACCGCACCCTGCACCCGCTCGGCCTCGGCGCGCAGGGCGATGCCTTCGGGCGTCAGCGCGAAATGCCCGGCGCCCCGGTCGATCAGCCGATGCCCGACCCGATCCTCCAGCCGCTTCAACGCCTGACTGACCGAAGGCTGCTTCAGCCCCAGCCTCTCGCCGGCGCGTGTGACCGACCCGGCCTCGGCCAGCGCGAGAAAGACCCGCAGCAGGTTCCAGTCCAGATCACGGGCGAGTTTTTCGGCGGGGCTGAGGCGCATGGCATTCACTATATCAATGCCATGGATTTGAACAATCCATTTGAAGAATGCAGAACCTTGCCCCATCCTGCCCTCCGACCCCTGCCCGGAGACCGCGATGAGCCATCTTTTCTACCTTTCCACCGCCGCGCGCCCCGTGCTGGACCGCGCCGAGGGGATCTATATGTGGGATCGCTCGGGGCGGCGCTTCATCGACGGGTCGTCGGGCGCGATGGTCAGCAATATCGGCCATTCCAACCCCGCCGTGCTGGCCGCGATGCGGGCGCAGATGGACAAATCGACCTTCGGCTATCGCCTGCATTTCGAAACCGAACCGGGCGAACAACTGGCCGCCAAGGTCGCCGCCCTCAGCCCCGCGGGAATGGAAAAGGTGTTCTTCGTCTCCGGCGGGTCCGAGGCGGTGGAAAGCGCGATGAAGCTCGCGCGGCAATATGCGGTGGTGACGGGGCAGGCAAGCCGCTGGAAGGTGATTTCGCGCTTTCCCTCCTATCACGGCTGCACGCTGGGGGCGCTGTCGGTGACGGGCTATGACCCGCTGGTCGATCCCTTCCGCCCGATGATGGTGGAGATGCCGAAAATCCCCGCGCCGCGCGCCTATCTCGACGGGCTGGACGCTGACGACCCCGCCACCGGCGCGCATTATGCCGCCATGCTGGAGGCGCGCATTCTGGCCGAGGGGCCGGAGACGGTGCTGGCCTTCATCCACGAACCCGTGGGCGGCGCCTCGACCGGCGCGCTGGTGCCACCGGCCGGCTATATGCAGGAGGTGCGCGCGATCTGTGACAAATACGGCGTCCTGCTGATCCATGACGAGGTGATGAGCGGCGGCGGCCGCGTCGGCGCCTTCCTTGGTGGTGATCTTTGGGGCGTGGTGCCGGACATCATTGCGATTTCAAAGGGTTTTGGCGCGGGCTATGTGCCGCTTGGCGCGATGATCGCGCAGGAACATATCGTGCAGGCAGTGCAGGATGCAGGCGGGTTCCTGCATGGCCATACCTATGCCGGCAATCCGCTGGCCTGCACCGCCGGTCTGGCCGTGCTGACCGAGATCGAGCGTCAGGGCATGATGGCCAATGCCCGCCATGTCGGGGCACTGCTGAAGACGCGGCTTTCGGCGCTGATGCAGCGCTATGGCTTCATCGGTGATGTGCGGGGCGAGGGGCTGCTTTTGGCTTTTGAGTTCGTTTCCAATCGCGAAACAATGGCGCCGCTGCCGCGCGAGATGAAGGCTTTCGACGATCTGGTCGAACGCGCCTATGCCGAGGGACTGATCATCTATTCCCGCCGCACCCGGGGCGGCTATGAGGGCGATCATTTCCTTGTCTGCCCGCCGATGATCACCACCGAAGCCCAGGTGGACGAGATCATGGAGAAACTGACACGCGCGCTCGATGGTTTCGCCGATGCCCATGCCCGGGCGCTGGCATAAGGGGGAGCTGGCATGAAGATCGTCATCTCCTGCGCCATCACCGGCTCCATCCACACGCCCAGCATGTCGCCCTACCTGCCGTTCCGGGCCGAGGAAATCGCGACGCAGGCCATCGACGCGGCCAGGGCAGGCGCGGCGATCCTGCACCTGCATGCCCGCGACCCCGAAACCGGGCGCCCCTCTGCCGACCCGGCGCATTGGCGGGGCTTTCTGCCCATGATTTCAAACGCCTGCGATGCCGTTCTCAACATGACCACCGGCGGGTCGGCGGTCATGACCCTGGATCAACGGCTGGAGGCACCGCTGGCTTTCGCGCCAGAAATGTGCAGCCTCAACATGGGCACGATGAACTTTGCGCTTTATCCGATGGCCGCGAAACCCCGCGACTGGCGGTTCGACTGGGAGGAGCCCTTCCTGCGCAATTCCGACGATCTGGTGTTCAAGAACACCCCGCGCGACATCGAGGGCGTGCTGCAACGCATGGGCCGCGACCGCGGCGCGCGGTTCGAGTTCGAATGCTATGACGTGAGCCACCTCACCATGCTGCGCCATTTCGTCGATCGCGGGCTGGTCACCGGCCCGATCTTCCTGCAATTCGTCATGGGTGTGCTGGGCGGCATCCCGGCAGAGCCGGAGCATCTGATCCACCTGCACCAGACCGCGCAGCGATTGTTTCCGAAATTCGAATGGTCGGTTCTGGCGGCGGGGCGGCGGCAGATGGAATTCGCCGCCATCGCGGCGGCCATGGGCGGCCATGTCCGCGTCGGGCTGGAAGATAACCTCTACCTCGCGAAAGGCGTTCTGGCGAAATCCAACGCCGAACAGGTGGAAAAGCTGCGCGGCATCGTCGAGGCCCTGGGCCGCACGGTCGCCACCCCGGCGGAGGCGCGCGCGCTTCTCGGCCTCAAGGGCCGGGTGGCGTTCTGATGCGGCTGCGTCTGGCCATCCCGGGTGAGGGGGCGCGCGTCAATGCCGCGCTGGCGGCGTTGTCGGCCGATATGGGCGACCGCCACCGCGCCAGCGATGTGCTGATCGAAACCGCGCTGTTCGGCCCCGATGTGGCCCTGTACGCGCTGCTGGCCGAGGACGGCCCGGCCCTGCACGGCGTCGCGATCTTTTCGCCGCAGGTTTCCACCTATCGCGGCGCGGTCGGGGTCTATGTCTCGGATATCTGGGTGGATGCGGCGGCGCGGGGGCAGGGCCTTGGCGCCCGCCTGCTGGCCGGAGTGCGCGACGAGGCCGCGCGCCGCTGGGGGCCGGGCTTCCTGCGCCTTGCCGTCTATGATGACAACGCGCGCGCCCGGGCCTTTTACGACCGCCTCGGTTTCCACCCCAAACCCGACGAGATCTGGCTGACGCTGGAAGGCGCGGCCCTGGAGGCATTATGAAGGCATTTCTCGACCCCCGTCAGGCCGGGCATGACCCGCAGATGTTCATGGCCAATGGCACCCGCCTGCCGAACCCGGAAAAGCCCGAACGCATCGCGGTGTTGCAGGCCGGGGCCGAGGCCGCGGGCGCAGTCTTTGCCCCCCCGCGCGATTTCGGCATGGGGCCGCTGGCGGCGGTGCATACGGCCGAATACCTTGCCTTCCTGCAAACCATCCACCCGCGCTGGAAACGCATCGAAGGCGCGGCGGATGAGGTGATCCCCAATATCCACCCCGACCGCCGCAGCGCCAATTACCCCAAATCCGCCGTCGGCCAGGCGGGCTGGCATCAGGCCGATACCGCCTGCCCGATCGCCGCCGGCACATGGGAGGCCGCCTATTGGTCGGCCCAGACCGCGCTCACCGCCGCCGAATGCGTGCTGGCCGGCGCGCCGGCCTATGCGCTGTGCCGCCCACCGGGGCATCATGCCTTTGCCGATCTGGCGGGGGGCTTCTGTTTCCTCAACAATGCCGGTATCGCTGCCGAATGGCTGCGGGGGCAGAGGCTGCGCCCGGCGATCCTTGATGTGGATGTGCATCACGGCAATGGCACGCAGGGCATGTTCTACCACCGCCGCGACGTGCTGACCGTCAGCCTCCATGCCGACCCCGACCGCTTCTACCCGTTCTTCTGGGGCGCCGCACAGGAACGCGGCACGGGCGAGGGGCTGGGCTACAACCTCAATCTCCCCCTGCCACGCGGCACCGGCGATGCCGATTATCGCGCCGCCCTCGCCACTGCACTGGCCCGCGTCCGGGCCTTCGGGGCCGATGTCATCGTGATCGCCCTCGGCCTCGACGCGCATGAGGACGACCCGTTTCAGGGCCTGAAGCTGACCACCCAAGGCTTTACCCGCATCGCCGAAGACATCGCCGCCACCGGCCTGCGGCTGCTGGTGGTGCAGGAGGGCGGCTATCTGCAACCGGAACTGGGCGCAAACCTCACGGCCTTTCTCAACGGGCTGGGCTGACCTTCATCTGTTCCCAAATATCCTCGGGGGGTGCGGGGGGCGAAGCGCCCCCGCGGCGCCTGCGGGCCGGGCGCGCCGGATGTTACCGCGAACACACGCTTGCGTGACCGGACCGTCACAATCCTCGACAGCGCGACGGAGCTACCCCACATCTGCGTGAAACCGGCATGCGCCCGCCTGCGTTGTCTTGCACAAGGGCCGCTGCTGACCTAGATTTTCCAGTCCCGCGGCGGGGGTCACATCCGTCCGGTGCGCGCGAAAGGGAGTGAGTGAATGTCGAGCTATGCCAATCTTCCCGCCCCCAGCCCCGAACAGGGGCTGAACCGCTATATGCAGGAAATCCGCAAGTTTCCCCTGCTGGAGCCGGAAGAGGAATACATGCTGGCCAAGGCCTGGGTCGATCATCAGGATCCCAAGGCCGCGCACCGGCTGGTCACCTCGCATCTGCGGCTGGCGGCCAAGATCGCCATGGGCTATCGCGGCTATGGCCTGCCGCAGGCCGAGGTGATTTCCGAGGCCAATGTCGGGCTGATGCAGGCGGTCAAGCGGTTCGACCCCGAAAAGGGCTTTCGCCTTGCGACCTATGCGATGTGGTGGATCCGCGCCAGCATCCAGGAATATATCCTGCGATCCTGGAGCCTGGTGAAGCTGGGCACCACCTCGGCGCAGAAAAAGCTGTTCTTCAACCTGCGCAAGGCCAAGGCCAAGGTCGGCGCGCTGGAGGAGGGCGACCTGCGCCCTGAAAACGTCGCCCAGATCGCCCGCGACCTGTCGGTCAGCGAGGATGAGGTCATCGCGATGAACCGGCGCCTGTCGGGGTCGGATGCCTCGCTCAATGCCACGGTCGGCGGCGATGGCGAGGGCAGCACCCAATGGCAGGACTGGCTGGAGGACGAAGACAGCGATCAGGCCGGCGCCTATGCCGAGCGCGACGAGCTGGAGGCCCGGCGCGCGCTGCTTGCCCAGGCCATGAGCGTGCTGAACGACCGCGAAAAGGACATCCTGGTGCAGCGCCGCCTCAGCGACGAGCCGGTGACGCTGGAGGATCTGTCGGAAAGCTACGGCGTCAGCCGCGAGCGTATCCGCCAGATCGAGGTTCGCGCCTTTGAAAAGCTTCAGGCGAAGATGACCGAACTCGCGCGTGGCAAGGGCATGTTGGCCGGCGTCTGACCGGCGTAAGGTTGGGGCGTTTTTCAGGGGCGGTCTGCCATGGTTTTGGCGGGCCGCCCCTTTCCCTTGCGGAAAGTCGCCTCTGCGTTGAAGATGTGATTGCGAATCCCTTTACACGGCGTCGCTTATTCCAGACAAAGCGTCGTATTCCGTCCGATTCCGGGCGGGTCCGCATCGGGCGGGGCCGGGCTGTCGCGCAGACGTTGATCCCCGGTGCCATGGGCAGTAGCAAGGGCGCAAACGGATCAAGGACGAATGACAATGACCCAGCCCACCGATGCGCATCTGTCGATGCTCGATACCTTCATCAAGCCGATGCACCCCGAAGGCTACAACTTCGTCGGCATCTTTGCCGCGATCACGCTGGTCCTGTTCTGGATCTGGGCGCCGCTGGGCTGGATCGGCGCCGGCCTCACGGTCTGGTGCTACTATTTCTTCCGCGACCCCAAGCGCGCCGTGCCGCAGGGCGAGGGGCTGATGATCTCGCCGGCCGATGGCACGGTGTCGCTGATCGAACGCGCCGCCCCGCCGCCGGAACTGGGCATGGGGTCCGATCCGCTGCTGCGGGTCTCGGTCTTCATGTCGGTGTTCAACTGCCATGTGAACCGCGCCCCGATCGCCGGGCGGCTGGTCAAGATGGCCTATCGCCCGGGCAAGTTCCTCAATGCCTCGCTCGACAAGGCGTCCGAGGATAACGAGCGCAATTCGCTGTGTCTGGAACTGGCCGACGGGCGGCAGATCGCCGTGGTGCAGATCGCCGGTCTGGTCGCGCGGCGCATCGTGCCCTTCATCTCCGAAGGCGAGACACTCAAGACCGGGCAGCGCTTTGGCCTGATCCGCTTTGGCAGCCGCGTCGATGTCTACCTGCCCGAAGGCGTCGTGCCGCTGGTCACGCTGGGCCAGACCTGCGTCGCCGGCGAGACGGTGATCGCGGAACTGGGGCGCGACCTGCCGCAGCGCTTTGCGAAGATGGTGTAAGCGATGGAAGGCCCGCGTCCGCGCCGCATGTCCATCATCGGGCTTTTGCCCAACATGCTGACGGTCGGCGCACTCTGCGCCGGGGTGACGGCGATCCGTTTCGCGATGGAGGCCCGGTTCGGCGCGGCGCTGCTGCTGATCTTTTTCGCCGCCGTGATGGACGGGCTGGATGGCCGGCTTGCCCGGCTCTTGCGCAGCGAAAGCCAGATCGGCGCCGAACTCGACAGCCTGTGCGATTTCGTCAATTTCGGCGTGGCGCCGGGGCTGATCCTGTGGATGTGGGCGCTGCAAGACATGAAGGCGGCGGGCTGGATCGCGGTGCTGATCTATGTCGTCTCCTGCCTGCTGCGGCTGGCGCGGTTCAATGTCGGCCATCGCGCCATTGACGCGACGGCCGAAAAGGCGGGCTTTCAGGGCGTGCCCTCGCCGGCGGGGGCGATGCTGGCTTTCCTTCCGATGTTCATGGCCTTTGCCTGGGGCACCGGCGCGCTGCATGGTGGCCTGGTCGCGGTCTGGATGGCTGCGGTCGGGGCGCTGATGATCGGCCGCTTCCACACGCCGTCCTTCAAGAAGCTGACCTTCGAGGCGCAATATGTGCGCTTTGTCGTGGTGGGCTTTGCCGCGCTGCTCGCGGCGCTGCTGGCCTATCCCTGGGCCACGCTCGTCGTTCTGGACCTGATCTATGTCGGCATCATCGGGGTAAGTCTGCTCCGCGGTGCCACCAAACCGCGCAAGGAGCCGCCGGATGGAGCTTGAGGCCGTCGCCAAATCCTATGCCCGCTGGGCGCCGGTCTATGACCGGACCTTCGGGGCCGTGACCCATGCCGGGCGACGCCGGGCGGTCGGCTTTGCCAATGCCGTGGGGGGCAGCGCGCTGGAGGTGGGCGTGGGAACCGGCCTCGCACTGCCGTTCTATGCGGCGCATATGCAGGTGACGGGCATCGACTTTTCCGAAGACATGCTGGCCAAGGCGCGCCAGAAGGTTGCCGAACAGGGCCTGTCGCATGTCAGCGCCCTGCGCCAGATGGATGCCCGCGATCTCGACTTTCCCGATGCCAGCTTTGACACGGTCTGTGCCATGCACATCCTGTCGGTGGTGCCCGAACCCGAGCGCGTGATGGCCGAAATGGCCCGCGTCTGCAAACCCGGCGGGCATGTGCTGGTGGTCAACCATTTCGCGGCCGAGGGCAGCGGCATCATGGCCCGGCTTGAACGCGCGGCCGCGCCCCTGTCGGACCTGCTGGGCTGGCACAGCGATTTCGCCCGCGCGACCGTTCTGGGCGATGCGCGGTTGCAACTGGTCGAGGAAGACGGCCTGCCGCCCCTCGGCATGATGACCTATCTGCGCCTGCGTCGCCGTTAGCGCCAACATCCGCCATTGCCCCCGCCGCCCCCCCGGGCTAGCCTGCCGCGCAACGGCAGATGGGGGGCATCATGACACTACGCTGGGGCATTCTGGGGGCCGCGCAATTCGCGCTCAACCACATGGGGCCGGCGATCCATGCCGCGCGCGGGGCGGAACTGGTGGCGCTGGCGACCTCCAGCCCGGAAAAGGCCGCGCCCTTTGCCGCCTTCGCCCCCGGCCTGCGCCTGCATGACAGCTATGAGGCGCTGCTAGCCGATCCGGCGGTCGATGCGGTCTATATTCCGCTGCCGAACACGCTGCATCTCGACTGGTCGCTGAAGGCGATCGCGGCGGGCAAACATGTGCTGACCGAAAAGCCGATGACCATGCAGGCCGCGGAATTCGACGCCCTGATCGCCGCCCGCGATGCCTCGGGCCGGCTGGTGGCCGAGGCCTATATGATCGTGCATCACCCGCAATGGCAAAAGGCCCGCGCCCTGATCGCCGAGGGCGCGATCGGGCGGCTGGAACATGTGGACACCGCCTTCAGCTATGACAATCGCACCCAACCGGGCAATATCCGCAACCGCCCCGAAACCGGCGGCGGGGGAATTCGCGATATCGGCGTCTATACCTATGGATCGGTGCGCTTTGCCGCGCAGGCAGAGCCGGTCACGCTCCAGTCCCGCATCCGGTTTGAAGGGGGCGTCGATACTTTCGCCCAGGTCACGGGCGAGATGGAGGGCCCGCAGGGCCGTTTCACCTATTCCGCCATCACCTCGATGCGGCTGTTTCCGCGGCAAGAGGTGGTGTTCCAGGGCACAAAGGGCCTGATCCGACTGACCGCGCCCTTCAATGCGGGACTGTTCGGCGAGGCGCAGGTCGAACTGCACCGCGGCGGGGGCCAGTCGGAACTGTTCCGCTATCCCGGCGTGAACCAGTATATGCGCCAGGTCGAGGCCTTCGGGCGCAGCGTGGCAGAGGGGCTGGCCTATGACTGCCCGCTGGAATTCTCGCGCGGGACACAGGCGATGATCGACCGCGTCTTTGCCGGCGCGACCGAAATCTGATCGCCGCACGCGGCCCCGGCCGCGCAGGGGGGCTGTCTGCCCCCCACGGCCCTTCGGGCCTCCCCCCGAGGATATTTTTGAACAGATGACGGGGGCAGAAGCGCGTCTTGGCCTTCATCTGTTCAAAAATATCCTCAGGGGGTGAATGGCCGTGAGGCCAGAGGGGGCGCGAGCGCCCCCTTGACCCGCGCGGGGCTGGTTCAGCCCATCGTCACGACGATCTTGCCGGTGGAGCGGCGCGCGCGCAGGGTTTCCAGCGCCTCTTCGACACGGTCGAGCGGGAAACGCGCGCCGATATGGGGGTGCAGGCTGCCTTCGGCGATCCAGCCGGCCAGAGTTTGCAGGCTGGCGGTCAGCACCTCGGGGCGGAAGGTCAGGTAGCCGCCCCAGTAGAGGCCCATCACGCTGAGATTCTTGACCAGCAGCAGGTTCGCGGGCACTTGCGGCACCTCGCCGCCGGCAAAGCCGATGGCGAGCAGCCGGCCCTCGGGGCGGGTGGCGCGCAGGGCTTCCATGAAGGCGGGGCCGCCGACGCTGTCATAGACCACGTCCACCCCGCCAAGCATCTTGAGCTGCCCGCGCAGGTCGGGGTTTTCGCTGTCGATCAGGTGATCCGCGCCGGCGGCCCGCGCGATGGCAAGCTTGTCGGCGCCCCGGGTCGAGGCGATGACCGTCGCCCCCATGCGTTTGCCGATCTCCACCGCGGTCAGCCCGACGCCGCCTGCCGCGCCGGTGACGAACAGGGTCTCGCCCGGTTGCAGCCGCGCCTTGTGGTCCAGCGCCAGATGCGAGGTGCCATAGGCGATCTGGAAAGCGGCGGCGGTGTCGAAGTCCATGGCCGGGGGCAGGGGGAGGCAGCGCGTCGCGGGCACATTCGCCTCGGGCGCGAGGCCGCCCTGGCCGGTAAAGGCCGCGACCCGGTCGCCGGGGGCGAGGCCACTGACCCCGGGGCCAAGCGCCGTGACCGTGCCCGACAGTTCCATCCCCAGGGTGAAGGGGGGCGTGGGGCGTTCCTGGTAGCGCCCTTCGATCATCAGCAGATCGGCGAAATTCAGCCCGCAGGCCGCGACGCGCAGGCGCACCTCGCCCGGGCCCGGCGGCGGCAGGTCGAGGGTCTGGAAGGCGGGGGCCGCCCCGGGGGCGGAAAGCTGATAGGCGCGCAAGGGCCACTCCGTTCTGGCGGGCGGGCCGCTCGGGCCGGCCGATTCTGCGTATCTGACAGGCTCTGCGCCCGGGGGTTGCAGAAATTCTGCGTCAGATTGTGCTTGCCCCTAGCATTTTCTTTTGTTCAGATCACGGAAATATGGCAGAAATTTCGTGTTGTTATTCGTTCGTATAGTTGCCCTGTCCAAAAAGACAGGTTTTTTGATCAAGGCGAACGTGGGAAAGAGGAGAAACCCGGCCTGGCCTTACATCTTGAGGCTGCGTGAGCCGGTCCCCGGGCAGCCGGGCGGTTTGAAAGGGAGTTACGAGATGAAGCACCCGGTCGATGCGCATGTGGGTAAACGGATCCGGCATCGTCGCTGGATGGTCGGCATGACGCAGCAACAGCTTGCGGACAGTGTCGGGATCAAGTTCCAGCAGATCCAGAAATACGAGACCGGCATGAACCGGGTGTCCGCGTCCCGCCTGTGGGATATCGCGGAGACGCTGGGCGTCGGCATCGCCTTCTTCTTCGAGGGCATCGACGACAGCCGCGAAGCCGCCGGTCCGGTCGAGGGGGATATCCTCGCCGACAAGGAAGCGCTGGAGCTGGTGCGGTCCTATTACGCGATCCCCGAGGCGCAGCGCCGCCGGCTGTTCGATCTGGCCCGCGTGCTGAGCGACGCCGCCTGACGCGGAAAGCGGCGCCTTGTCCGGCCCGGCCGGGATTGGGCCGGGTTGACCTGCCGGGCGCCGGGCGCTAGCCCTTTGGCGACAGGGTCAGGAGGGCTGGGATGACGCGCTATTCCGATGCGGTGCAACGCGAATTGATCGAGGTGGCACATGCGCTGGCCGATACCGCGCGTGAGGCCACCTTGCAGCATTTCCGCAGCCGCGACCTGACTGCCGAAAACAAGGAAGCGCAGCGCTTTGATCCGGTCACCGTGGCCGATCGCCTGTCGGAGCAGCGGATGCGCGCGATTCTGGCCGAACGCCGCCCGCAGGATGGCATCCTGGGCGAGGAGATGGGCGCCTTGGCCGGGCAATCCGGCCTGACCTGGGTGCTGGATCCGATCGACGGCACGCGGTCCTATCTGTGTGGCACGCCCACCTGGGGCGTGTTGATTTCGGTCGCGGATGAGACCGGGCCGATCTATGGCCTGATCGACCAGCCCTATATCGGCGAACGCTTCGAGGGCGGCTTTGGCCGCGCCACGATGCAGGGGCCGCATTGGGCGCGTGGCTTGCAGGTGCGGCCCGCCCGCCCGCTGGCCGAGGCGATCCTGATGTCCACCTTCCCCGAGGTCGGCACGCCCGAGGAAGGCGCCGCCTTTCAGCGCCTGTCGCGGCAATGCCGGCTGACGCGCTATGGCACCGATTGCTATGCCTATGCCCTGCTGGCCGCGGGCCATATCGACCTGGTGGTCGAGGCGGGCTTGCAGGCCTATGACGTGCAGGCGCCGATCGCGGTGATCGAGGCGGCGGGCGGCATTGTCACCGACTGGCAGGGGCGCCCGGCGCATCAGGGCGGGCGCGTGGTCGCGGCCAGCTGCGCCGAACTGCATGCGCAGGCGCTGGCCGCCCTGGCGGGCTGAGCGCGCCCGTCGCATTTGCCGAATTTCCCGGCAGAGGGGGCTTGGCGCGACCAGGGCCACCGGCATAGATTGGGCGCGACGCGGCGAGTCCTTCCCCCTTCTGTCGCGCGTCCGCTGACGGCACCGAAGGGGCGTTTTCATGGCGCAAGGGGACTCGCATGTTGGCCGATTCGACCGAAATCCTGATCCGCAGGGCGGATGTGGTTGTCACCATGGATGGCACGCGGCGCGAGATCGCGGGCGGCGATGTGCTGATCCGGGGCGGCACGATTGCCGCCGTGGGGCAGGGGCTGACTACCCGCGGGCAGGTGATCGAGGCTGCGGGCTGCGTGGTGACGCCCGGCCTGGTGAACACCCATCACCATCTGTACCAGACGCTGACCCGGGTCGTGCCGGGCGGGCAGGATGCGCTGCTGTTCGGCTGGCTTCGCACGCTTTACCCGATCTGGGCGCGCTTCGGCCCGGAGGAGATGTTCGTCTCGGCCCAGGTCGGACTGGCCGAACTGGCGCTGTCGGGCTGCACGCTGACCTCGGATCACCTCTATCTTTATCCCAATGGCGGGCGGCTGGATGACACGATCGCCGCCGCGCGCGAGGTGGGCCTGCGTTTCCACCCGACGCGCGGCGCGATGAGCATTGGCGAAAGCGCGGGCGGCCTGCCGCCCGACAGTCTGGTCGAACGCGAGGCCGCCATCCTGGAGGACAGTATCCGCGTCGTCGATGCCTTTCACGACCCGGCCGAGGGGGCGATGGTGCGCGTGGGTCTGGCCCCGTGTTCGCCATTTTCCGTCAGCCGCGACCTGATGCGCGAGGCGGCGCTTCTGGCGCGCGACAAGGGGGTGATGCTGCACACCCATCTGGCGGAAAATGACGAGGATGTCGCCTATAGCCTGGCGCAATTCGGCTGCCGTCCCGGCCAATATGCCGAGGATCTGGGCTGGACCGGCCCCGATGTCTGGCATGCGCATTGCGTCAAGCTGGACGGGGCGGAGATCGGGCTGTTTGCCCGCAGCGCGACCGGGGTAGCGCATTGCCCCTGTTCCAATTGCCGGCTGGGCAGCGGCATCGCGCCGGTGCGGGCGATGCGCGATGCCGGGGTCAAGGTGGGGCTGGGGGTCGATGGCTCTGCCTCCAATGACGCGGGCAATCTGGTGACCGAGGCGCGGCAGGCGCTTTTGTTGCAGCGTGTGGCGCGCGGCGCCGATGCGATGAGCGCGCGCGAAGCGCTGGAGATCGCCACGCTGGGCGGGGCGCAGGTGCTGGGACGCGGCGATTGCGGCGCCCTGACCCCCGGCAAGCGCGCCGATCTGGCGATCTGGGACATGCGCGGGATCGAGGCGGCCGGGGCCTGGGATCCGGTCGCCGCGCTGATGCTTTGCGGCCCGACCCGGGTGCGCGATCTGTTCGTGGATGGACGGCCGGTGGTGCGCGACGGGCGGATGGTCACGCTTGATCTGCCGCGGGTGATCGAACGCCAGGGCGCGCTGGCGCGGCGGCTGGCGGGGCTGTGATGCCGGGCGGTGCTTGTCTCGCCGCGCGGGCTGGGGCATGACAGCACAAAGAGAGGGATCCTGCCATGAGCCACGATTACAAAGCCCAGAAGGCCGAAACCTTTGAGAGTTTCGAGGCCTTCGCCGCCGAGGCGCCGGGCACCGCCACCGTCACCTATCAGTTCTACCCCGAGGATGTGGAGGCCGATTGGGCCGGGGTGCAGAAGGCGCTGGAGGCGCGGGGCTTTCGCACCCGCCGCGATGACGAGGATGAATTGCTGGATGCCGAGATCGGCCCGCTGAAGATCAGCGCCGAGGTGATCTGGCAGCACGAAAAGATCGCGACCGAGATCGCGCTGAAATTCGACTTTGTCCCCGATGGCTGGGGGCTCTTGGAAGACTGATCCCGGCCTTGGCGCCTGTGGCGGGCGCCGGAGGGGTTTTGCACCCCTCCGGACCTCCCCGCAGGATATTTTTGAACAGATGAAGGACAGGCGGACGGTGTCAGAACCGCCCGGGATCGAAGGCGGCAAGCGGGATGGCGGGGGCGCGGCGCGCGACCAGAGCCGCGACGAGTTCGGCGGTGCTGGCCGATTGGGTCAGGCCCAGATGGCCATGGCCGAAGGCATAGATCACCCGATCGGCTCCCGGTGCCCGGGCGATGACCGGCAGGCTGTCGGGCAGCGAGGGGCGGAAGCCCATCCATTGCGTGCCGCCCTCGGTATCGAGGCCGGGCAGGAAGGCGGCGGCCTTGCGCAGGAGGTGATCGGCGCGGCGGTAATTCGGCGGCAGGTCGAGGCCGCCCAGTTCGACCGCGCCGCCGATGCGCAGCCCTTCGCCGATGCGGCTGACGACGAAGCCGTGATCGCTGAAGGTGAGATGGGTGCGCAGGTCGAAGCGGGTGGTCGCGAAGGTGGTGTTGTAGCCGCGTTCGGTTTCCAGCGGGATGCGGTCGCCCAGCATGCGGGCGAGGCGATGTGACCAGGCGCCGGCCGCCACGACGACCTGCGCCGCCCGCGATGTGCCGGTATTGGTGGTAACGGTGACACCTTCAGCATCCGGGGTCAGGGCGCGGATCTCGGCGATCTCGATCATGCCGCCGGCGGCGGTGAAGGCGCGGGCCAGATGTTCGGCCCAGCGGGCGGGATCGACGGTGTTCATCCAGGCGGGGGTAAAGCCGGCATGGGTGAAACGCGGGCTGAGGCCGGGCTGGATCTCGGCGATGGCGCCGGGGCTTTCCAGCAGGTCGAAGGCGATGCCGTGGCGGCGGCGCAGATCCCAGGCGGGCCGGGCGGCATCGAGGCGGGCCTGGCCTTCATAGACCTGCAACTGCCCCTCGCGCCGCATCAGTGCTTCGCCGCCCACGCGGGGGATCAGCCGTTCAAGCGCCTGTCGCGACAGGGTCATCAGGCTGGCCTGTGCGCTGACTGCCGCGGCGTGGCGCGCGGGCCGGGTGGCGCGGGCAAAGCGCAGCATCCAGGGCAGGATTTGCAGCGCATAGGCCGGGCGCAGCGCCAGCGGGCCCAGCGGATCGAGCAGCCATTTCGGCGCCTTGCGCAGGATGCCGGGGGTGGCGAGCGGCTCCACCTCGCTGAAGGCAAAGGCGCCGGCATTCCCGCGCGAGGTTTCGGCGGCGATGCCCTTGCGGTCGATCAGGCGCACCCGGTGGCCTTCGGTCTGCAAGGCCAGCGCGGTGGTCACCCCGATGATGCCCGCGCCGATCACGAGGATGTCTGAAGGGGTCGGGTCGGTCATGGCGGGCCTCGGGCTGGGTCAGGGGGCTAGAGCGGGATGCCCGCGCGGAACGGGTCGTCGGGTTGAAAGATCAGCCGCGTCTCGGCCATGACCCAGGCGCTGCCGGTGATCCGGGGGATGACGCCGCCGGTTGGCCCCGGCTGCCAGGAAAGCCTGTAGGTGCTGCCGATCACGCTTTCCTGCACGATCTCGGCGCCCGCGGCCAATTGCCCCTCGGCGGCGAGGCAGGCCAGCCGCGCCGAACAGCCGGTGCCGCAGGGCGAGCGGTCATAGCAATCATCCGGGCAGAGCACAAAGTTGCGGCTATGCCCCTCGGGCGTCAGGGCGGGGCCGTAGAGGATGACGTGATCGACCGGCGGGCCGTCGATGCCTTTTGCGTGCAGCGCGTCGCGCAGGGCGATGGCGAGGTTGGTCAGTTGCGGGATCTGTGCCCTTGTCACCGCGATCGGGCTGGGATCGACGAGGAAGAACACATTGCCGCCATAGGCGATGTCGCCGGTGACCGGGCCGATCCCTGCCACCTCGACCGTGATCTGGCGGTGCAGGCGGCGGCTTTCGACATTGGTCACCGTCACGCGCGCTGCGTCATGCAGATCGACGGTGACCACGCCGGCCGGCGTTTCGATCCGGTGCTGGCCGGGGCCGATGCGCCCCAGATGCGCCAGCGTGACGGCGAGGCCGATCGTGCCATGGCCGCACATGCCCAGCACGGCCCCGGCATCGAAATAGATCACGCCGGTCACGCAGCCTGGATCGACCGGTTTCACCAGCAAGGCGCAGACCATCGCCGTCTGGCCGCGCGGCTCTTGCGTGACGGCGTTGCAGAAATCGCGATGGTCGCGCGCCAGCCGCGCCGCGCGGGCAGAGAGCGGCCCGTCGCCCAGATCGGGGCCACCGTCGAGGATGACCCGGGTCGGTTCGCCCCCGGTATGGCTGTCGATCACATGCATTCGGCGATGACCCCGCCCTGTTGCGACCAGGCCGCGAACCAGCGGTTGAACTGGTGGAACTGCGCCGTGCAGAACCCCGCCTGCGACGGCGACAGCGCGTCGGTTTCGTTGAAATGGAGCGCATAGGCCGGCTCGCCCTTCAGCACCATCAGATGCTTGAAATACAGCACCAGATCGACGCCTTCGTCGAATTTCGCCAGCACCGAAAAGGCCTCGGCCAGTTCGCGGGCGCGCAGATCGGCCTCGGGGCAGCCCGCCGCCGCGCGGCGGCACAGCGCCACCTGCAACAGCGCCACTTCGGGAAAGATCGTGCCGATGCCGGTGATCGTGCCGACCGCGCCGCATTTGACAAAGCCGTGATGCACCTCGGTATCGACACCCACCATCAGGATCACGTCATCCTCTTGCGAGGTGATGTGTTCGGCGGCGTAGCTGAGATCGGCCTTGCCGCCGAATTCCTTGAAACCGACAAGGTTCCTGTGTTCGGCGCGCAGGGCAAAGAACAGGTCGGCCCGGGTGGCAAAGCCGTAATGCGGGCTGTTGTAGATGATCGCGGGCACATCCGGCGCGGCGGCGAGGATGGCCTTGAAATGGTTGCGCTGCGCCGCGACCGACTGGCCGCGCGACAGCACGCGCGGGATCACCATCAGGCCGGCCGCGCCCATCTGTTGCGCATGCTCGGCATGGGCGACCGCCGATCGGGTATTGATCGCGCCGGTGCCGACGACGACCGGCACCCCGGCGCCGATCAGCCGCGCCACGCCCTCCATCCGCTGCGCATCGGACAAGAGCGGCCAGTCCCCGCAGGAACCGCAATAGACCACGCCCGACATGCCGGCCTGCATCATCTCTTGCCCCTTGCGCACCAGGGCGTCGAAATCGGGCTGGCGGTCGGGGGTGCAGGGGGTCAGCAGCGCGGGGATCGTGCTGTGAAAGACATTGCTGGTCATGGGGCTTCCCTCTGAATGGTGCGGTTCGCGCCGGGCATGGCGGTTCGGGCCGTGAAACGGCCGGGTTCGGGGCATTTGCGGATGATTGACGGTTGCCAGTCTTGCCTCCGCCGTGAAACTATGCTTAAACGATCATGATTGGTAAAAAAAGAAAAATATGACGCGAATGGAAAAATCTTCTGACGAGGCCCCCGAGCCCGGGCAGGATGGATGGGAGGCCGAGCGGCTGCAATTGCGGTCGGACCTCGGCAGCCGGATGAAGGCGGTGCGCCAGGCCTGCGGCCTGACGCTTGAGGCGGCGGCGCAGCGCAGCGGGCTTGCGCTTTCGACCATCCACAAGATCGAGAATGGCCGCGTCTCGCCCAGCTATGAAAACCTGGTCCGCATCGCCCGCGCCTATGACATCGGCATGGAGCGGCTGTTTTCCTCGGATCACGACGCGCATCAGACGACGCGGATGACGGTGACCAAGGCCGGGCAGGGCCGCAAGGTGCGCTCCAAGAACTTTGAATACGAGGTTCTGTGCAATGCCCTGGCCGAGAAAAAGATCATCCCGCTGGTGACCCGTGTCGAAAAACGCCCGCCCATGCGCCCCGACGAGCTGGAGGCACATGACGGCGAAGAAACGCTGTTCGTGCTGTCGGGCCGGATCGAGCTGGTGGTGGAGCATTACCAACCGGTCGTGCTGGAACCCGGCGATTGCGCCTATTTCGACAGCACGCTGAAACATGGCCTGCGCGCGCTGGACGATGACGAGGCGCGCATTTTCTGGGCCTGCACCTATATCGACGTGGACCGGCAGGCGCAGCCCTGACCCCCCGATGCAAGGAGACTGCCGCGCATGACGCCCCCCGAACCCATTTCCTGCGACGCATTGCTGGCGCGGGTCGAGACCATCTTTCGCCGCGCGGGGCTGCGCCCGGAAAGCGCGCGTTCGGTGGCCGCCGTCATCGTCGCGGGCGAGCGGGACAATTGCAAATCCCACGGGCTCTATCGGCTGGAGGGATGCCTGAAGGTGATCGCGGCGGGCCGGGTGGCGCCCGGGGCGGTGCCGGCGATCCACGATGGCGGCCGGGCGGTGATCGAGGTCGATGCGGGCGGCGGCTTTGCCAACCCGGCCTTCGACGCGGCGCGCGATCTGCTGGCCGCCCGCGCGCGGGAAACCGGCCTTGCCGCGCTGGTGATCCGCGATTGCCTGCATTTCTCGGCGCTCTGGCATGATGTGGAGGCGCTGGCGGGGCAGGGTCTGGCCGCGCTTTCCATGTGCCCGAGCTATGCCTTTGTCGCCCCCGCCGGCGGCAAGGCGCCGCTTTTGGGCACCAATCCGCTGGCCTTTGGCTGGCCGCGCCCGGGGCCCCATCCCTATGTATTCGACTTTGCGACCAGCGTCGCCGCGCGGGGCGAGATCGAGCTGCATCGCCGTGCCGGCAAACCGATCCCCGAAGGTTGGGCCGTGGATGGCGACGGCCAGCCCACCACCGACCCGCAAACCGCGCTGGCGGGCGCGATGCTTACCTTTGGCGGGCATAAGGGATCGGCCATCTCGACCATGATCGAACTGCTGGCCGGCGCCATGCTGGGCGAATTCATGAGCAGGGAGGCGCTGGAATTCATGGGGGGCGGCGATCTCTTGCCGCGTCATGGCGCCCTGGTGCTGGCGCTCGATCCGCAGGTCTTTGCCGCCCGCAGCGGCCGCGACCCGATCGCCGAGGGCGAGCGGCTGCTGACCGCCTTCGGCGCGCAGGGCGCGCGCCTGCCGTCAGAGCGTCGCTTTGCCGCGCGGGATCGGGCGCTGCGCGACGGCATCGCCCTGAGCGCCGACGAACTGGCCCGGCTGGAACGGTTCGAGGCCGAAGGGCTGGCCGCCGTCAGCGCCTGACGGGTCAGCCGGTCTCGACCCCCAGCCGGGCAATCAGCGCCTCGCGGTCGCGCAGGGCCGCGCGCGCGGCCTCGGGGCGGGCGGCGGCGCAGGCATTGATCAGGCATTCCGTCGCCACGACAAAGGCGCCGATGCTGTTGGACAGAAAGCTGGTCTCATGCCCGACCAGCAGCACCGCCTGCGCGCTTTGCGCCAGCGGCGCATTGGTGTGATCGGTGATCGCCAGTGTCGCAAGACCGCGCCGCCGCGCCTCGGCCGCGACGGCCACCACCTGCGCCGAATAGGGCGCGCAGCTGGCGGAGATCAGCAGCCCGTCCTCGCCCAGCATGGCCAGCCCCTCGGCCATGCCCAGCCCGTCGGCATCCAGCAGCGCGACATCGCGCCGGATCATCCGCAGCCCGTAGACCAGAAAACTGGCGACCGCATGGAACTGGCGGATGCCATGGACCAGCACGCGCGGCGCGGCCATGATCATCGCGGCCATCGCCTCGAACCGCGCCTCGTCCAGGCTTTCGATAAAGCGGTCGATCAGGGCCTGATTTTCATGGCAAAGCTGCGCGGCGCGGGCGCGGGGTGAACTGTCGCCGTCAAGCGCCGCCCGGGCCTGCCGCGAATAGAACGCCCCCGGCGCCGTCAACGAGGCCGAAAGCAGCACATGTTGTAGTGCCGGAAAACCCGCATAGCCCAGCGATGTGGCGAGGCGCGTGAGCGTCGAGGGATGCACCTCCAGCCGCGCGGCCAGGCTGGTGATCGACAGCAGCGCCGGATCGCCCACCATATCCAGCAGCCGCGCCAGCGCGGCGCCGGCCTTGGCGCCCAGCCGCACCCCCGCCTCGCCCCGCGCGATGCCAAGCGCAAGCGCCCGCAGCCCGTCCAGACTGTCAGGCGGTGCCGCGATGGCGGGCGGGTCCGGCGGCGCGGTCATGAATGCTCCAGTCGATCTGCGGGCCCGCCAGCCGGATCACGGCGGTGGCGAGCGTGTTTTCCTCATCGGGATCATCGGGCGCATCGCGCCGGATGGGAAGCCCCGCCCCGCCGTCATCGCGCAGGATCGTCAGCGGATCGGCGCCCCGCGCTAGCAGCGCCGCGCCGCGTTCCTGCCGGTCGCGCGACGAGGCGGTGACGATCTGCGCCCGCAGGCCGCCGGGCAGGTGCAGCGCGTGATTGGCATGCAGCGCGGGGCGGGTGATCTCTTGCACCGAACACCCGCCGCCGCCGAATTCCACCGACAGAATCCGCGGATCGCCGCGCTGCATCAGGCCAAAGTGAAACCCGCCCGACGGCGCGTCGCGCAGCAGGTCAAGCGCCTCGGTCAGGCTGGCGCAACCCAGCACCGCCCGGCCCAGCACCATGCGCGGAATGCCCGGCGCGATGCCGGTCAGGCGCAGGTTGTTGACCGTCTGCACCAACCCCGCCGCCGTAAAGGCAAAGGTATGGCCGGGGATCGAGCCGGGATAGCAGAAGGCATGCAGCGCCGGTGCGTCTTCGGGCTGGATCTCGGCGATGAAACAGGCATCACGCAGGCAGGGCAGCCCGTCTTCGTTATGCGCCAGCACCGGCTCTGGCCCCGGCAGCAGCACGGTGGTGCAGCCGTCAGGCACCGAGGCCAGCAGATCGCCCCGGCAATTCCAGGCAAAGACCTGCATCAGCGGCAGGCCCAGCCCTTCGGCCAGACCGGCGATCTCGGCCCAGATGCGGGGAAAGCGGGCCTGGGTGGCGGCGGCCATCGCGGCGACGCGGGCAGAATGGCAGGGCGCATTGACCTGCGACCAGAGCGGATGCCGCCGCAGATGCGCCGCCACCGCCGCCGCCCCGCGCCGGCCAAGCGCAAGGCCGGTCTGATGCGCATCACCCGCCACGCCCAGCCAGCCCAGACCCGGCGCTGTCCTGTCTTGCGGCATGGCGCCCCCTTCTGTTTGATGCAATCAATGCAAAATGAATTGCACGATATGGCAAGTGATGCAATTAATCTTGCGTTTCTTTCGGGCGCAGAAGCCCCGAATCCAGAGGAGGCGCCCGCCATGCCTGGCCATGTTTTCGGACGTTCGACCCGTGGTTCCCTGCCCGAAGCGGTGCGCGGCGAGGGTTGCTATCTGATCGACGCGGCCGGCAAGCGCTATCTTGACGGCTCGGGCGGGGCGGCGGTGTCCTGTCTGGGCCATTCCGACCCCGATATCCGCGCGGCGCTGCATGACCAGATCGACCGTCTGGCCTTTGCCCATACCGGCTTTTTCACCTCGGGCCCGGCCGAGGCCCTGGCCGACCGGCTTGTCGCCCATGCCCCGGCGGGAATCGACCGGGTCTATCTCGTCTCGGGCGGGTCCGAGGCAGTGGAGGCGGCGATCAAGCTCGCGCGGCAATATTTTACCGAGATCGGCCAGCCCGGCCGGCACCGTGTCATCGCGCGGCGGCAAAGCTATCACGGCAATACGCTGGGCGCGCTGGCGGCGGGCGGCAATGCCTGGCGGCGCGCGCAATTCGCGCCGCTTCTGGTGGAAACCACCCATATCGCGCCCTGCTATGAATATCGCGACCGCCTGCCCGGCGAGACGGCGGCGGAATACGGCCTGCGCGCCGCCGATGCGCTGGAGACCGAGATCCTGCGCCTCGGCCCCGAAACCGTCATGGCCTTCATCGCCGAGCCGGTGGTCGGTGCGACATTGGGCGCGGTGCCGGCGGTGCCCGGCTATCTGCGCCGCATCCGCGAGATCTGCGACCGCTACGGGGTGCTGCTGATCCTGGACGAGGTGATGTGCGGCATGGGGCGCACCGGCCATCTGTTCGCCTGCGCCGAGGATGGCGTGGCCCCCGACATGATCACCATCGCCAAGGGTCTGGGGGCGGGATACCAGCCGATCGGGGCGCTGCTGGCCTCGGGGGCGATCTATGCGGCGATCGCGGGCGGGTCGGGGTTTTTCCAGCATGGCCATACCTATATGGGCCACCCCGTCGCGGCGGCGGGGGCGGGCGCGGTGCTGGCGGCCATTCTGGACCGTGGCCTGCTGGCGCGGGTGCAGGCGCAGGGCGCGCGGCTGGATGCGGCGCTGCGCGCGGCCTTTGGCCAGCACCCCCATATCGGCGACATTCGCGGCCGTGGCTTGTTTCGCGGCCTCGAACTGGTGGCCGACCGCGAGACGAAGGCGCCCTTCGATCCGGCGCGCAAACTGCATGCCGAGGTGAAGGCGCGTGCCTTCGAGGCCGGGCTGATCTGTTATCCGATGGGGGGCACGCTGGACGGGCAGCGCGGCGATCACATCCTGCTGGCGCCGCCCTTCATCATCAAGGATGCCCAGATCGACGAGCTAATCGACAAGCTGGGTCGCGCGCTGCGTGGGGCACTTGGGGCATGACCTTGCCCGACCTGCCCAGGATCATGGTCGCCCCGAATGGCGCGCGGCGCGGCAAGGCGGATCATCCGGCCCTGCCGGTCACCATCCCCGAAATCGTGGCCTGCGCCGCCGCCTGCTTTGCGGCAGGGGCAGGGGGCATTCATGCCCATGTGCGGGACGCGGCCGGGCAGCATGTGCTGGATGCCGGGCTTTACGCCGAATTGCAGGCCGAACTGGCGCGGGTCGTGCCGGCGATGGCGGTGCAGATCACGACCGAATCCGTGGGCCGCTATGACCCCGCCGCGCAGCGCGCGCTGGTCAGGGCGCTGCGCCCGGCCATGGTTTCGGTCGCGCTGCGCGAAATCACGCAAGAGCCTGATACCCGGTTGACCCGCGCCTTCTTTCACGATTGCGCCGAGGCGGGCGTGGCGGTGCAGCATATCCTTTATGCGCCGCAAGAGGTGGACCACCTGGCCGCGCTGCTTGCGGCGGGCACGATCCCGGCGGGCCGTGTGCAGATCCTGCATGTGCTGGGCGCCTATGCCAGTGGCGATTCCGCCACCCCCGCCGATCTGGCACCGCGGCTGGCGCGGCAGCGCGCGGCGGGACTGTCCGCCGATTGGGCAGTCTGCGCCTTTGGCCCGGCCGAAACCGCCTGTCTGCTGGCGGCCTGCCGTGCCGGGGGCAAGGCGCGGATCGGTTTCGAGAACAGCCTGTGGATGCAGGATGGCCGCCGCGCCCCATCCAACGCGGCACGGGTGGCGGAACTGGCGGGGCTACTGGCCGCCGGCGAGCAGGGTTCGCCGGTATCCGGTGGTCGGTCCTGACGATAGTCGCCCGCGTCCGGTCAAGGGGGCTGAAGCGGGGCGATCCACCCCTTGATCCTGCCGCGCCGTCGCGCTCAGCCGGCGGGCTGGCCCGCGATCCAGACCGCGTGGATGGCGCGGTCGTCGCCCATCATGATCGTGGGAAACAGCGCCTCCCACAGGGTTTCGGCGCGGGCGCTGGCCTGGGCGATGGCGGGTGTGGAGGCGAGGTCGATCACCACCAGATCGGCCTCCATCCCCGGGGCGATATTGCCGATCAGGTGATCGGCATGCAGGCTTTGCGCCGAACCCAGCGTCGCCAGCCACCACAATTCGGCGGGATGCAGCGGCCGGCCCCGCAGCTGGCCCACCTCATAGGCGGCGGCCATGGTGCGCAGCATCGAAAACGACGACCCGCCCCCGGTATCGGTGGCCAGCCCGATCCGCTGCCCCGCCGCCTTCAGCCCGCCCATGTCGAACAGGCCCGACCCGATGAAGGTGTTGGAGGTCGGGCAATGGATCAGGCTTGCATCCACCTCGCGCAGGCGGTCCTTCTCGCGCGGCTCCAGATGGATCGCATGGCCATAAAGCCCGCCGCGCCCCAGCAGACCGAACTGTTCATAGGTATCTAGATAGTCGCGCGCCTGCGGGAACAGGCCCTTGACCCAGGCGATTTCGTCGGTCTGTTCGCTCAGATGCGTCTGCATCAGACAGGACGGGTTCGCCGCCCAGAGCGCGCCAAGCGCCTCCAGCTGTTCGGGGGTCGAGGTGGGCGAAAAGCGCGGCGTGATCACATAGGAAAGCCTGTCCACCCCATGCCATTTCGCCAGAAGCGCCGCGCTGTCGTCATGGGCCGATTGCGCCGTGTCGCGCAGCCCCTCGGGGGCGTTGCGGTCCATGCAGGTCTTGCCGGTCCAGATCCGCTGCCCCCGCGCCTGCGCCGCCGCCATCAGCGCATCGACCGAGGCCGGGTGAATCGTCGCATAGGAACAGACCGAGGTCGTGCCCTGCGCCCGCGTCAGATCCAGATAGCGCGCGGCGATGGTCGCGGCATAGGCGGGGTCGGCAAAGCGCATCTCCTCGGGGAAGGTATAGGTGTTCAGCCAGTCGATCAGCCGCTTGCCCCAGCTCGCGATGATGGCGGTCTGCGGGTAATGCACATGCGCGTCGATGAACCCGGCCGAGATCAGCCGCCCGCCGTAATCGGTGACGCGGGCCTGCGGATGGGCGCGGCGCAGCGCCTCGGCCGTGCCGGTCGCCACGATGCGGCCCTCTGCGATCACCACCGCCTCGTCCAGCCGCGCGGCCTCGGGGCCGGCCGTGAACGGATCGGCGGTGAAAGACAGCACCCGGCCCAGCAGAAGATCGGTCATCGGCATTCCCCTTGCAAACCCGCAGAGACTATCCTTCTGGCAGCGATCCGTAAATTTCCCGCTTCACCCTGTTTCTTTGAAACTGCTTCGCATAAGGTCGCCGCAATCGGTTCGGAGGCGGAATGAGCGAAACCCAGGCAGCGTTGGAGCAGGAGGAGGAGGCGCTCGACCCCCGCCGGGTCGCGTCGATTCTGGAGGCGGTGGAGGCCGGAGACGGCGCGCGCCTGCGCGAACTGGCCGAACCGCTGCACGCTGCCGACATCGCCGACCTGCTGGAACAGATCGGCCCGGCCGAGCGACGCGATTTCCTGGCGCTCTATGCGCGCGAGATCGACGGCGACATCCTGTCGGAAATCGACGAATCGATCCGCGAGGAGGTGATCGAGGCCCTGCCGCAGGATGTGGTGGCCGAGGCCGTGCGCGAGCTGGACACCGACGATGTGGTGGACATTCTCGAGGATCTGGAGGCGCCGCAGCAGGAGCGCATCCTTGACGCGCTGGAGGATGCCGACCGCGTCGCCGTCGAACGCGCGCTGAGCTACCCGGAATATTCCGCCGGCCGTCTGATGCAGCGCGAGGTGGTGGTTGCGCCCGAACACTGGACGGTGGGCGAAACAATCGACTTCCTGCGCGGTGCCGATCATCTGCCCGACCAGTTCTATCATGTGATCCTGATCGACCCGCGCATGCGCCCCAAGGGCTATGTCACGCTGGGGCGGCTGTTGTCCTCGCGCCGGGCGATCCAGTTGCGCGACATCGTCGAAGACAGCTTTCGCACGGTCGAGGCGACCGACGAGGAATCCGATGTCGCCTATATCTTCAACCAGTATCACCTGATTTCCTGCCCGGTGGTGGATGAGAACGGCCGCCTTGTCGGCGTCATCACCATTGATGACGCGATGAACGTGCTGGACGAGGAACATGAGGAAGACATGCTGCGCCTCGCCGGCGTGGGCGATGAAAGCTCCATTTCCGACGGGGTGGTCGATACGGTGAAGGGGCGGCTGCCCTGGCTGCTGGTCAACCTCGTCACCGCCAATCTGGCGGCCTTCGTCATCTCGTTGTTCGAGGGCACGATTTCCGCGCTGGTGGCGCTGGCGGCGCTGATGCCCATCGTCGCCTCGATGGGCGGCAATGCGGGGACGCAATCGCTCACCGTGGCGGTGCGGGCGCTGGCCACCCGCGACCTGACCGAACAGAACGCCCTGCGCGTGGTGCGCCGCGAGGCGGGGGTGGGGCTGATCAACGGCGTGGTCTTCGCGCTGATCATGGGCGCCGTGGGCTGGGGCCTGTTCGGCATGCCCTTGCTGGGGGCGGTGCTGGGCGCCGCGCTGATCGTCAATCTGCTGATCGCGGCGCTGGCGGGCGTCGTGGTGCCGCTTTTGCTCGACCGGATGGGATTTGATCCGGCATTGTCCTCGGGCACATTCGTTACGACCATGACGGATGTCTTCGGCTTCTTCGCCTTTCTCGGCCTCGCGACGGTGGTGCTTCTGTGATGACGATCCATGACGAAAAGGCGGCGGCGCGCAAGGCGGCCTTCGTGGCGCGCAAGGCGGCCTTCGACCGGGGGCAGGGGCAGGCGGCGGCGATCCTCGCCGATCTGATCGCCCCGCAAGGCGCCCGCCCGCTGGCCGGCTACATGGCCATGCGGACCGAGATCGACCCGCAAGAGGCGATGGCCGCCCATCCCGGCCCGGTCTGCGTGCCGGTGATCCAGGGCGCGGGTCTGCCGCTGAAATTCCGCGAATGGACCCCGGGCTGCGCCCTGATCGACGGCGCCTTCGGCGCCCGCATCCCGGCCGAAGGCGCCTGGATCGAGCCCGAGATCGTGATCGTGCCGCTGGTCGCCTGGGATCGGCGCGGCTACCGGCTGGGCTATGGCGGCGGCTTCTACGACCGCACGCTTGAAGGGCTGCGCGCCCGCCGCCCCACGCTCGCCATCGGCTTTGCCTTCACCGCGCAGGAACTGCCCGAAGTGCCGATCGAGGCGGTGGATCAGCGGCTTGACGCCATCGTCACCGAAACCGGCGTCCTGCACTTCGCCTGACGCCGCCCTTTCATCTGTTTTCAAATATCCTCGGGGGTGAATGGGCCGCCAGGCCCAGAGGGGGCGCGAGCGCCCCCTTGATCCGGCACCGCTTGCGCGGCTGTCACAGCGGCGCGCAGGCCGCCCGCAACCAGTCCAGAACCGCGCCCTCGACCCGCTGCCCGATCTTCGCCAGAACCTCGGCGTGATAGGCATCGAGCCAGGCCCGCTCGCCCGGCGCCAGTTGCGCGAGGTCGATCAGCCGCCGGTCAAAGGGCACGAAGGTCAGGGTCTCGAACCGGAATTGCGGCCGGTTGTCGCCCAGGGGCGGCGCCTCCTCGACCACGATCAGGTTCTCCAGCCGGATGCCAAAGGCGCCCGGCCGGTAATAGCCCGGCTCGTTCGACAGGATCATCCCCGCCCGCAGCGGCACCTCCGACAGCCGTGACAGGCGCTGCGGCCCCTCATGCACCGACAGGAAGGCGCCGACACCATGCCCTGTGCCGTGATCGTAATCCTGCCCCGCCATCCACAAGGCCGCCCGCGCCAGCGCATCCAGATCGCGCCCCGCCACCCCGCGCGGAAAGCGCAGCCGGCTGATGGCCACCAATCCCTGCAAGACCCGGGTATAGCAGGCGCGCTCCTCCGCCCCCGCCGGGCCGATCGGCATGGTGCGGGTGATGTCGGTCGTGCCGTCCTGATATTGCGCCCCGCTATCCACCAGCAGCAATTCGCCCGGCCTGACGGCGCGGTCGGTCGCCTCGGTCACGCGGTAATGGATGATCGCCCCATTCGGCCCCGCGCCGCTGATCGTGTCAAAGCTGATATCATGCAGCGCATTGGTCTCGCGGCGAAACCCCTCCAGCGCCCGGACCACCGCGATCTCGGTCAACCCGCCCTGCGGTGCGGTCTCGTCCAGCCAATGCAGAAAGCGCACGACCGCCGCCCCGTCGCGCAGATGCGCCGCGCGGGTGCCCGCGATTTCGGCCGCGTTCTTGCAGGCCTTGGGCATCCGGCAGGGATCGTCGCCCCAGACCATCGCGACGCCCGCCTCCTCCAGCTCCTGCGCGATGGCCAGCGGCGCGCTGGTGCGGTCCACCCGCACCGGGCCGGTCAGCGAATGCAGCGCCGGCACCAGGGCCGAAGGCGGGCGCAGCGTCACATGCGCCCCAAGATGCGCGCGCACCGCCTCGTCAAACTTGGCGGGATCGGCATAAAGCGTGACCCGCGCATCGTCATGCAGAATGGCGAAACCATGCAGCACCGGGTTGCGCGGCACATCCGCACCCCGGATGTTCAGCAGCCAGCAGATCGAATCCGGCAGCGTGATCACCGCGGCCTTCTGCCCCGCGGCGCGCAATTCCGCAGCCAGCCGGTCGCGCTTTTCCAGACTGGTCGCCCCGGCCAGCGCATCGGGATGGACAAAAGCCCGCCCCAGCGGCGGCGCCGGCTGATCGGGCCAGATCGCGTCGATCATGTTGGGGCAGGGGCGCAGCGTCACCGCGCTGCCCGTCAGATCCGCCTCCAGCCGCGCGATCTCCTCCGCGCTGTGCAGCCAGGGGTCAAAGCCCAGCTCCCCCGCCGCCAGATGCGCGCTGATCCAGGGCCCGGGCAGCGTCTCGGGCCAGTCCACCGGCGCAAAGGCCGCCAGATCGACCTGCTCGCGCAGCTGGATCCGGTAGCGCCCATCGACAAAGACCCCCGCCACCGCCGGCAAGACCACCGCAAACCCGGCCGAGCCGGTAAAGCCGGTAAGCCAAGCCAGACGCTCGTCCCGCGGCGCGACATATTCGCCCTGATGCGCATCGGCGCGCGGCACCAGAAACCCCGCCAGGCCCTCGGCCGCCAGCCGCGCCCGCAGCGCCGTCAGCCGTGCCGCACCCTGCGACGGATCGGATGTGGTGGTGAATGTCTGAAACACCGCAACCCCTTCATCTGTTCAAAAATATCCTCAGGGGGTGAATGGGCCGACAGGCCCAGAGGGGGCGCGAGCGCCCCCTTACCCCGCCTTCCGCATCAGCCCCCGGGCCCGCTTGCGCGGATCGGATTCGAACAGGCTCGCCAGTTGCTCGGTCATCGCGCCCGCCAGCTGTTCGACATCGGTAATGGTCACCGCGCGCTGGTAATAGCGCGTCACGTCATGGCCGATGCCGATGGCGATCAGCTCCACCATCTTGCGCTTTTCGACCATGGCGATCACGTCGCGCAGGTGCTTTTCCAGATAATTCGCGGGGTTGACCGACAGCGTGCTGTCATCGACCGGCGCACCATCCGAAATCACCATCAGGATCTTGCGCGCCTCTTTCCGCGCCGCCATCCGCCGATGCGCCCATTCCAGCGCCTCGCCGTCGATGTTTTCCTTCAGCAGACCTTCCTTCATCATCAGACCCAGATTGGGCCGCGCCCGGCGCCAGGGCGCATCGGCGCCCTTGTAGATGATGTGACGCAGGTCATTCAGCCGCCCGGGCTGCTGCGGCCGCCCCGAGGCGAGCCAACGCTCGCGGCTCTGACCGCCCTTCCAGGCGCGGGTGGTGAAGCCGAGGATTTCCACCTTCACATTGCACCGCTCCAGCGTGCGCGCCAGCACATCGGCACAGATCGCCGCGATCGAGATCGGCCGCCCGCGCATCGACCCGGAATTGTCCAGAAGCAGCGTCACGCAGGTATCGCGGAACTCGGTATCCTTTTCCTGCTTGAAGGACAGCGGCGTGGTCGGATTTGCCACGACCCGCGCCAGGCGTCCCGCATCCAGCGTGCCTTCTTCCAGATCGAACAGCCAGGACCGGTTCTGTTGCGCCTGAAGCCGGCGCTGCAACTTGTTCGCCAAGCGGCTGACCGCGCCTTTCAGCGGCTCAAGCTGCTGGTCGAGATAGGCGCGCAGGCGTTCCAGCTCGGCCGGCTCCGCCAGGTCTTCGGCGCGAATTTCCTCATCGAAATCCGTGGTGTAAACGGAGTAATTCGGATCGGCATCGGAATAGGGCGCGGGCGGGGGCGGCTCCAGCGGGGCTTCGCCCTCGGGCAGCTCGGCCTCCTCCGACTGCTCCATGTCGGCATCGTCCTGCATGGAGACCTGAGCCTCGCTCTGGTCCTGGCTCTGATCCTGGCTGCGCTCGGGATCGGCCTCGGCCTCCTCGTCCTGCTCCGACTGCTCCTCGCCCTGGCTGTCGGGGTTCTCGTCGGCCTCGGCCTGATCCTCGGCCTCCTGATCCTCGTCCTCGGCATCCGGGTCGTCGCCCAGCTGATCGCCATAGCCCAGATCGGCGATCACCTTGCGCGCCAGCCGCGCGAAGGCGGCCTGATCGGCCAGCGTCTCGTCCAGATCGCCCAGCGAACCGCCCGCCTGCTGCTCGATGAAACCGCGCCAGAGGTTCATCACATTCTCGGCCGCGCGCGGCAGCGGCTGGCCGGTCGCCAGATGCCGCACCAGATAGCCCGCCGCCACCGGCAAAGGCGCGTCGCTGGCCTGGGTGATCTGACCATAACCCTTGCGCTCGGCCTCCTGGCCCAGCTTGTGCGCGATATTGACCGCGGTGCCCGGCATGGCCCGGGCGCCAAGCGCCTCGGCGCGGGCGGTCTCCATCGCCTCATAGATCTCGCGTGCGAGGCCGCCGGGTGGGGCATATTTCGCCGCCAGCGCATCGTCATGATGGCGCCGGCGCAAGGCCAGCGCATCGGCGGTGCCGCGCGCCATCATCACCTCGTCGCGGGTCATGCGGCGGCTGACCTGCGGCAGACGCACCCCGTCGGCGGTCATGCCGGCCGGATCGACCGAATAGGTGACCGTCATCTCCGGGTCGTCGGCCATGGTCTTGGTGGCCTCGGCCAGGGCCTTCTTGAACGGATCGGCGGGGTTGTCGGTGGGCTTTGTCATCGCTCGCGCGCTCCGGGTCTCGTGGTGCGCCCCCCGACAAGGGCGGGGGGCTGTCTGCCCCCCGCACCCCCCGAGGATATTTTCAAACAGATGAAAGGGGCGCGGATCGCCGGGTCTTCATCTGTTTCCAAATATCCTCAGGGGGGTGAGGCCGCAGGCCGAGGGGGGCGCGAGCGCCCCCCTGCGACGGTTCACTTCATCGCCATCGAGGCGGCGCTTTCCGGCAGTTCCTCACCAAAGCAGCGCTGATAGAATTCGGCGACGGTCTGGCGTTCCAGCTCGTCGCATTTGTTCAGGAAGGACAGGCGGAACGCATAGCCCACATTGCGGAAGATCTCGGCGTTCTGGGCCCAGTTCAGCACGGTGCGCGGCGACATGACGGTCGAAAGGTCACCATTCATGAAGGCGGTGCGGGTCAGGTCGGCGACGGTGACCATCTGGTTGATGATCTTGCGGCCCTTCTCGGTGTTGTAATGCGCGTTCTTGGCCAGCACGATGGCGGCTTCGGCATCATGCGACAGGTAGTTCAGCGTGGCGACCAGGCTCCAGCGGTCCATCTGCGCCTGGTTGATCTGCTGCACGCCATGGTAAAGCCCGGTCGTGTCGCCCAGGCCCACGGTATTGGCGGTGGCGAACAGGCGGAAATAGGGGTGGGGCGTGATGACCTCGTTCTGGTCGAGCAGCGTCAGCTTGCCGTCATGTTCCAGCACGCGCTGGATCACGAACATCACATCGGCGCGGCCGGCATCGTATTCGTCGAAGACGATGGCGACGGGGTTGCGGAGCGCCCAGGGCAGGATGCCTTCGTGGAACTTGGTGACCTGCTTGCCGTCCTCAAGCTTGATCGCGTCCTTGCCGATCAGGTCGATCCGGCTGATATGGCTGTCGAGGTTCACCCGCACGCAGGGCCAGTTCAGCCGCGCGGCGACCTGTTCGATATGGGTCGATTTGCCGGTGCCGTGATAGCCCTGGATCATCACCCGGCGGTTATAGGCAAACCCCGCAAGGATCGCGAGCGTGGTGTCGGGGTCGAACTTGTAGGTCGGGTCGATCTCGGGCACGCGGTCGCCCCGTTCGGCAAAGCCCTTGACCTTCATGTCGCTGTCGATGCCGAACACATCGCGCACGGAGATTTCTTCGCTGGGTTTTGCAATCTGGTCGAGCATTGGGTCCGCCATGGCCTGAGGCGCCCGAAAACCGGGCGCAGTCTGTCTTGGGTTTTGTGGAGCATATCGCGGGGGCCTGCAAGGGGCAGGGCTGTATTGGTCACAATTGCCGCCTGCGGATTTTCTGCACGATTGCCGCGCGTCGGTTGCACGCGCGGCGGGGCAGGCTTGCCCCTGCATTCAGGCATGACAGGGGCGAGAGCGATGAAGATGTGGGAACGGGCGATGGCGGCGGCGATGACCGGGGCGATCGGGGGCGGCTGTCTGCTGATCCCCGGGGCGGGCTTGCGCGAGATCCTGCCCTTTGCGGTGATCGGCGCCGGGCTGGCCGGGGCGGGGCTGGCGGCGGGTTTTGGCCGCGCCGGGCGCCGGGGCTGGGCCTTCGCGGGGCTGGCGGCGGTTGCGGCGACGCTGCTGGGCGGCGGTCTGGCCGGGGCGCTGGTGCAACTGGCCGGGCGTGGCGGGCCGGGCGATCTGCTGGAGGGGGTGATGATGGGCGCGGTCATGGGCGGCGCGCTGGTGCTGGCCTCGCCCTTCGGCGTCCTGTTCTGGTGTGGCGGCTTTGCCGGGCTGCATCTGTGGCGGCGCCAATCCGCGCGGCTTGGTTGAAAGTCATGGACCTGCTGCGCGGGCTTCACTAGGCTTGGCCGCAAAGGGCGGCGTCAGTTCGCCCGGGTGCAGTGACGAGGGCCGAGCGATGACATCCCCCCCTGACGATCTGACCGCGCGCGTCGCGGCGGATCTGGCGCAGATCCTGTCCGGCCCGCCCGAGGCGCCCCGGCTGGCACGGGCGCTGCGGCTGCTGGCGAAATGGCGCGCGGGCATGCTGGAGCAGGTGGCCGCGCGGCAGGGTCCGCCGGAACTGGTGGCCGGGCCGTTCCGGGGCATGGCCTATCCGGTCCGCGCCAGCGAAGGGGCGCGTCTGCCGCGCATGCTGGGCGTCTATGAGGCAAGCCTCGCCCCGGTGATCGAACAGATCGTGGCGCGGGCCTATCCGCTGGTTGTCGATATCGGCGCGGCCGAGGGCTATTATGCCGTCGGGCTGGCGCGGCGCATGCCGCAGGCGCGGGTGCTGGCGCGCGATGGCGATGCGCGGGCGCGGCGGCGCTGCGCCCTGCTGGCCGAGGCGAATGGCGTGGCCGCGCGGGTCGAGATCGGCGGGGTGATGACCCATGCCGATCTGGATGCGCTGCCCGCGGGCGAGACCGTGATCATCTGCGATATCGAGGGCGCCGAGGCCGAGCTGCTGGACCCCGCCCGCGCGCCGGGTCTTGCCGGTGCCGATCTGCTGGTCGAGGTGCATGAGGGGATGCGGCCCGGCACGCTGGACCTGCTGAAGGCGCGTTTCGCGCCAAGCCATGACATCCGCGAGATCGGCCGCAAGCTGGATGACAGCGCGCTGACCGGCTGGATGGAACGGCTCGACGATCTCGACCGGCTGCTGCTTTTGTGGGAATGGCGGTCCTCGCCGACCCCCTGGCTCTGGATGACCCGCAAATGAACGCCCCCGTCGATCCGGCCCGCAATGCGGGCATCTATTTCGCCGCCGATGGCTATGACCCCGCCGCCAAGGGCATCAACGGGCGGCGCGTGGCGGGCGAGAGCTTTCTGCGCGGCTATCTGCACCATGCCGATGTGGCGGAATTCGTGTCGTTGACCCCGCGCAAGGCGGATCAGGACCAGTTCGACCGCATCGCCGCCGAGGAACGGCCGGGGATGCCGCATCGGGGCGTGCCGCTGCGGTCGATGCCAAGGATGGCGCCGGTCGGCACGCTTTATTACCCCAGCCCGAATTTCGCCGCCGAATGCTGGCGGCGCGCGCCCATGGGGGCGGCGGCCTGGTCGATCTGTGGCATCACCCACACGACCGCGACCAAGGGGGTGATGCAGGGCTTTTTCGACATGCGCATGGCGCCGCAGGCGGAATGGGATGCGGTGATCTGCACCTCGCGCGCGGTGCTGGCCTCGGTGCTGCATCAGTTCGACCTGATCGAGGATCATCTGCGCGACCGCTTTGGCGCCCGGATCCCGCCGCGCCCGCAATTGCCGGTGATCCCGCTGGGGGTGGATACGGCCGCCTTTGCCCCCGATGCCGCCGCCGGTGCAGCGCTGCGCAAGCGGCTGGGGCTGGGGGCGGGGGATGTGCTGTTCACCACCATCGCCCGGCTGACGCCCTATGAAAAGTTCGATCCGCTGCCGCTTTATATCGCGCTGGCGCGGGCGCAGGCGCAACTGCCCAAGGGCACGCGGCTGCATCTGGCGCTGTGCGGCATCTATCGCGACGACTATTCCCGCGACGTGTTTGAAGAGGGCGCGGCAGGGCTGATGCCGGGCATCGGCTTTCACGTTCTGGACGGTGCCGATGCGGCCGAGCGGCGGGCGGTGCTGTCGGGGGCGGACGTCTTTGTCTTTCCCATCGACAATATCCAGGAAACCTTTGGCCTTGCCCCGATCGAGGCGATGGCGGCGGGCCTGCCGGTGCTGGTCTCGGATTGGGACGGGATGCGCGATACGGTGACGCCCGAGGTCGGCATCCGGGTGCCGACGCGCAGCCTTGGCCCCGACCACGCCGCCGATGAGGGCTTTCGCCACCTGACCGGGATCGACACCTATCCACAATATTGCGCGCTGACCTCGGCCATGACCGAGATCGAGATGCCGGCGCTGGTCGCGGCCATCGTGGCGCTGGCGCGCGACCCGGCGCTGCGCCGGCGGATGGGGGCGGCGGGGCAGGCGCGGGCGCGGGCCTTGTATGACTGGGCGCAGGTGGTGCCGCGGATGCAGGATCTGTGGCAGGAACTGGCGCTGCGCCGGTCTGCCGCCGCAGGGCGCGCCGCACCGATGCCGCGCGCCACCCTGCCGGTGGGCCCGTCGCCCTTTGGCCTGTTCGGCGCCTGGCCCAGCACGCAGGGCGGCTTTGCCGGGCAGCGCTTTGTGGCCGAGACATCAGCGACAGATGTGGCGGGGGCGCTGGCCCTGCGCGACTATCTGCGCGGGGGCCGCCAGACCGAACGCAGCGAATCCTTTGCCCAGGTCGCGGCCGCGATCGGGGCCAAGGGGGCGGCGGGGGCGGGGCGCGACGATCTGGCCGCCGCGCTGAAACTGCCGCCCGCGCAGATCGACCGGCTGCTGATCTGGCTGCTGAAATACGGCTTCATTCGCCGGATGTGACCGGCATGCGGCGCTGGCCTCAATCGCGGAAATAGCGGCTTTCGCGGATCTGGTCCCAGGCCCAGACGACCTCTTGCAGCCTGGCCTCGTCATCGCGGTTGCCGCCGTTCATGTCGGGATGCAGATCCTTGACCAGGCTCTTGTATTGCTTGCGGATCTCGCTGCGCGTCCAGGTGTCGCGCGCATCGAGGATTTCCAGCGCCTTGCGCTCGGTCGAGGGCAGCTTGCGGGTGGCCGTGTTGACGGGCTTGCCGGGGTTCTGCGTGGCCTTTTCGCCCAGCAGGCCCATCGGATCCTCGACCCCCAGCCGCGCCCAGGCATTGCCGTCATCCTTGCGGCTGAAGGGCTTGGTCTCGCGTTCCCAGACCCGGGCCTTGTCGAGGAATTTCTGGAATTCCTCATCCGAGGTGCCGTTGAAGAAATTCCATTTCAGGTTGTATTCGCGGACGTGATCCTTGCAGAACCAGAAGAATTCATCCAGCAGATCGGGCGATTTGGGCGCGCGATACAGGCCGTCGGCCTCGCAGCCCGGAAATTCGCACCGCTTCTGCGAGGTCTCGAACGCGCCCGACATGCCCCGGCGGCCGGTCTTGCGGCGCTTCTTGTCAGAGGAGACGCGGAGGTCGAATTCGAACGGGGGTTTCTGCATGGTGGGCCTTTCCGACTCGGGGCGCCAAGTTTAGGTCATTCGGCGGCAACGGAAAGGGGGCTGGCGAAAAAATGACGGTGAGCGAGGAGATCAGGGCGCGGCTGAGCGCGGCCTTCCGGGTGGAGCGGCTGGAGATCCGTGACGACAGCGAAAAGCATCGCGGCCATGGCGGCTGGCGCGAAGGCGGCGAGACGCATTTCCAGGTGGTGATCCGGGCGCCGGAACTGGCCGCGATGAACCGGGTGGCGCGGCATCGCGCGGTGCATGCGGCGCTTGGCGATCTGACCACGCGCATTCACGCGCTGGCGCTGGATATCGGCTGAGTTTTCGGCAGAGGGGGGCGGGCGCGGCCCCGGCGCGGTGGTCGGGCCGGGCGCGCACGGAGGCGGTGGACGCCTCCGGCGGGAGTATTTGGGCAAGAAGCAAAGGGGCCGGTCAGCGCGCCTTGGCCTGAAGCCTGCGGGCATGCAGCACGGGTTCGGTATAGCCCGAGGGTTGCCGCGTGCCTTGCAGCACCAGATCGCAGGCGGCCTGGAAGGCGGGGCCGTCAAAGCCCGGGGCCATGGCGCGATAGGCGGGGTCGCCTGCGTTCTGGCGATCGACCACGGCGGCCATCTTGCGCAGGGCGGCGATGACCTGCGGTTCCGAGACGACGCCGTGATGCAGCCAGTTCGCCAGTGCCTGACTGGAGATGCGGCAGGTGGCGCGATCTTCCATCAGGCCGATATCGTGGATGTCGGGCACCTTGGAACAGCCGACGCCCTGATCGACCCAGCGGACGACATAGCCGAGGATGCCCTGGGCGTTGTTCTCGATCTCGGCCGCGATTTCGGTGTCGGACCAGTTCACCCCCTGGGCCACCGGCAGGGTGAGCAGGTCGCGCAGGCTGCCGCGCGGGCCGCCGGCGGCGATGTCGGCCTGGCGGGCCAGCACATCGACCTGGTGGTAATGCGTGGCATGCAGCGTGGCCGCCGTGGGCGAGGGCACCCAGGCGCAATTGGCCCCCGCCCTGGGATGGGCGATCTTCTGGTCCAGCATCGCGGCCATCAGGTCGGGCGCGGCCCACATGCCCTTGCCGATCTGCGCCCGTCCGCGCAGGCCACAGGCAAGGCCGATATCGACATTGCGGTCCTCATAGCTCTTGATCCAGGCGGCGTTCTTCATGTCGCCCTTGCGGATCATCGGGCCGGCTTCCATCGAGGTATGGATCTCGTCGCCGGTGCGGTCGAGGAAGCCGGTATTGATGAAGGCCACCCGCGATTTCGCGGCGCGGATACATTCCTTGAGATTGACGCTGGTGCGGCGTTCCTCGTCCATGATGCCGAGCTTTACGGTGTTGCGCGGCAGGCCCAGCACCTCTTCGACGCTGTCGAAGATTTCGAGGGCGAAGGCGACCTCTTCGGGGCCGTGCATCTTGGGCTTTACCACATAGACCGAGCCGGCGACGGAGTTGCGCGGGCCATCGGATTTGCGCAGGTCGTGCATCGCGCAGAGCGTGGTCACGAAGGCATCCATCAGCCCTTCGCCGATCTCGCGGCCCTCGGGGTCGAGAATGGCGGGGTTGGTCATCAGGTGGCCCACATTGCGCACCAGCATCAGCGCGCGTCCCTTGAGGCTTGCAGGCTGGCCGTCGCGGCCGGTGAAGGCGAGATCGGGGGCGAGGGCGCGGGTGAAGGTATGGCCGCCCTTGGTGACGGATTCGGTCAGCGTGCCCTGCATCAGGCCCAGCCAGTTGGCATAGGCGACCACCTTGTCCTCGGCATCCACCGCGGCGACGCTGTCTTCGCAATCCATGATGGCGGAAAGCGCGCTTTCCAGCCGCAGATCGGCGATATGGGCGGGATCGGCGGCGCCGATCGGGGTGCGGGCGTCGATCTGAACTTCGATATGCAAGCCGTTGTTTTGCAGGATCAATGCCGTGGGCGCCGCCGCATCGCCGCGATGACCGGCGAGGCGGTCGGGGTCTTGCAGGCCGGTGTCGCCCTGATCGGTCTTCACGATCAGCCGGCCGCCTTCGATGCGGAAGCCGCGCGCGGCGCGCCAGCCGGCCCCGGTCAGCGGCACCGCCTTGTCCAGAAAATCGCGGCCCCAGTCGATCACGCGCTGGCCGCGGGCCGGGTCATAGCCGCCGGCCGCGGGCAGATCGCCCAGGGCATCCGTGCCATAAAGTGCGTCGTAAAGGCTGCCCCAGCGGGCATTGGCGGCATTGAGCGCATAGCGCGCATTCATCACCGGCACCACCAGTTGCGGGCCGGGAAGGGTGGCGATTTCCGGGTCCACGCCGCTGGTTTCGGCGCTGAAATCCGGGCCTTCGGGCAGAAGATAGCCGATCTCGCGCAGGAAGCCTTCATAGGCATCGGCGTCAAAGGGCTGGCCGCGCCGGGCCTTGTGCCAGCCGTCGATTGACGCTTGCAGCGCTGCACGTTTTTCCAGCAGGGCGCGGTTCTTCGGCCCATGCGTCGCGACGGCACTGGCCAGACCCTGCCAGAACCGATCGGGCGTGACGCCGCTGCCCGGCAGGGCGCGGGTTTCGACAAACTCCACCAGCCGCGCATCGACTTGAAGCCCCTGTCTGGCGATCCGTTCGGCCATGGCCATTCTCCTGTCTGTGTCGCGGGCGAGGATGCGGGAAAGCCGGGCGCGGCGCAACAAATCCGGGCGCCAGATTTGCAATATCCGCAAGAAAACACCTTGCGGATTTTCGTGAATATAAAGCTTAGCCGTAATGCTAAGTTTGTGTTGCCGAGTGGGCGCGTGCGTGGCAGTATGGGTCATGTCGCTGCATGATCCCGATCTGTCGCTGATCTTTCAGGCGCTGGCCGACCCGACGCGGCGGGCCATGCTGGCGCGTCTGCTGGAGGGGCCGGCGCCGGTGGGGGCGCTGGCGGGGCCGACCGGCCTCGCGCTGCCGACGGTGATGCGGCATCTGGGTGTGATGGAGGCGGCCGGGCTGATCGAAACCCGGAAAGAGGGGCGCAGCCGGTTCTGCCGCCTGCGGGCGGAAACCTTGCGCGCGACCGAGGGCTGGCTGGCCGGGCAGCGCGCGCTGTGGGAGGCGCGCACCGACCGGCTGGAGGCGCTCGCACTGGCATTGGAGGCCGAGGATGCTGTTCGACCCGGCTACGGATCTTGAGATCACGCGCCTGATGCGGGCCAGCCCCGACCAGATCTGGCGTTGCTGGACCGACCCTGCGCTTTTCGCGCAATGGTGGGCGCCAAGGCCGGTCGTCACCCGCGATGTGGTGATCGACCTGCGGCCCGGCGGGCGCTTTGCATCGGTCATGGATGTGCCCGACCATGGCGAAATGCGCGGCGAGGGGTGTTTTCTGGATGTGGAACGCGGGCGCCGCATCGTCTGGACCGACATGATGGAGGCGGGCTGGCGGCCTGCCCGGACCGAGATTTTCGGCTTTACCGCCATCGTCACCCTGACGCCTGAGGCCGGCGGCACCCGTTATGTGGCGCGCGCCATGCACCGCACGCGCGAGGTGGCGGCGCGGCATGAGGCGATGGGTTTCCATGATGGCTGGGGCACGGTCGCGGCACAGCTGGAGGATCTGGCCGCCGGGCTTGCGGTGGCGCCATGACCGCAGACCGCCAGATCCGCTTGCAGCGCGATATCGCGGCCCGGCCTGAAACGGTCTGGCGCTGTTTTGCCGACCCCGCGTTGCTGCCGCGCTGGTTCGGCCCCGAGGGCTATCGGTGCGACACGCGCGAGATCCGCACCGGTGAGGGCGGGATCTGGCGTTTTGACATGATCGGGCCCGATGGCCGGGTCTGGCCGAACCGGCACCGCTATTTCGGGGTGATCGAGGGCGTTCGGCTGGAATACTGGCTTGATGGCGACGACGATGCCGAGGCGCCGATTCATGCGCTGGTGGAACTGGAGCCGGTCGCGGCGGGCACGCGGGTCACCATGACGATGACCTTTCCCACGGCGGCGGCCTGTGCCGGGGCGCGCGATTTTGGCGCGGCCGAACTGGGCCAGACCACACTGGCCAAGCTGGCCCGGCTGGCCGAGGGCGACCTGCCTGCCGATCACAGGTCAAGGCAAAGCTGACCGGGTATCGGGCGCGGCGGCGCGCGGCGCAGGCCGGACGCGGGCGGCGGGCGTTCCTGGCGCCGCGCCGTGGCTGGATCGACCAGCGGTTCCGGGTAGCGCCGCCCCAGCAGCCGCGCGGCGCCGGGCCAGCGCCAGGGTTGATGCAGGTCTGCATCCGGCAGGGCGGCGAGTTCGGGCAGCCAACGCCGGGTGAAGGCGCCGCCAGGGTCGCGGCGCAGCCCCTCGGCCGTCGGGTCGGGAAAGGCGCCGGGGCGGGCGCGCAGCCGCGACACCTCATGCCACAGGATTGCCGGGTCGTGATCGGTGCAAAGCCGCGCCAGCACCAGCCCGACCGCCCGGGCCTCCAGCCCCAGGATCCGCGTTGCCGCCTGAAACACCCAGCCGCGCCCCCGCGCATCCAGCCAGCCGGTCGCGCGCAGGCTGCGCAGGCAGGCATCCAGAAAGGGCAGGCCGGTTTCGCCCGCGGCCAGCGCGGCCAGCCGCAGGGCCGGGGCATCGGCGCTGTCCTCGGCGGCGGGAGGCAGACGCGCGGGGCCATCCTGCGCGATGGCGCGGGCATGCAGCCCGGTTTCCAGCCGCCGGAACCCGGCCTGCCAGGCGGCGCGGGCCGGCGGCGCCAGCCCCTCGGGCGGGGCAAGTCGTGCCAGATCGGCCGGGCCGAGGCTGCCCCAGGCCAGATGCGGCGACAGGCGCGCGGCGGCGCGATCGGTCACCGCCAGCGGCGCCCCGGCGGGCAGCGGCAGGGCCAGCCGCTGCCGGGCCAGCCCCTCCAGCAGCAGTTCGGCGGCGCGGCGGCCACCGGCCTGGCGATGCGGGCAAGGATCGTCGGGCAAGCCAAGCGCGCGGGCGGCCGGCAGGCTGCCCGGCTCCACCCCGGCGACAGGGCGCAAGGCGGGCGGCTGCGGCGCCTCGATCAGCGCCGATGCGGCAGAGGGCGGCAGGGCCTGGGCCGGCAGGCAGGTCCAGCGCAACCCGCAGCCTGCGGCCCAGGCGGCGATCTGGCGGTCGCGGCTGGCCGCCCAGCCCGCGCCCCCCTCGGCCTGACAGACGATCTCGGTCACCGCATGGGCGCGCACCAGCCGTTCCAGCACCGGCTGCGCCTCGCCCAGCCGCACCACCAGCGGCAGGCCAAGCGTCGCCAGATCCTCGCGCAGATCGGCCAGACATTCGGCGACAAAACCCCAGTGCCGGGCGGATCGGTCCGCCTGCCGCCATTCCGAGGGCTGGGCGATGAACACTGGCAAGACCCGCCCGCGCCCCGCCGCGAGGGTCAGCGCGGGCTGGTCGGTCACCCGCAGATCACGCCTGAGCCAGACAAGAACATTCATGGAACATTTGATGCCCTGCGCGAAGGGATTCGTAAAGGGGGCGCGTGGCCCGGACCGACGCCGCGCTGCGGCAAGGCCGTGCGACGCTGCGTTTCGCCCTTGATTTCCGCGCGGAAATGACCAGTTAGCTGGATGGGATAACAGCAAGGGAAAAGTCGATGTCGAACGGAGGACCGTGGGGCGGCGGCGGGGATGACCGCGATGGCCGCAATGACGGGCGGGGCAATGACGGACGCGGCGACGGGCGCGGCCCGCGCCGGCCCGGAAACGAAGGTCCGCAGATCCCCGAGATCGACGAGATCGTGAAAAAGGGGCAGGAGCAACTGCGTGTGCTGATGGGCGGCAAGTCCCGTCAGGGCGGCGGTGGCGGCAACGGGCGCGGGCCTTCGGGCGCAGGCCCGATCCTGACGCCGCAGGGCATTGCACTTGGCGGTCTGGCGCTGGTCGCGCTCTGGTCCTGGATGTCGTTCTACACGGTCAAGCCCGAGGAACGCTCGGTCGAGCTGATGCTGGGCAAGTTTGCCGATATCGGCCAGCCCGGTCTGAACTTTGCCCCCTGGCCGCTGGTGACCTATGAAAAGGTCGCCGTGACCAGCCAGCGCACCACCGATGTCGGCACCGGGCGCAATGGTGATGGCGATAGCGGGCTGATGCTGACCCGCGACCAGAACATCGTGGACGTGGCCTTCCAGGTGGTCTGGAACGTCAAGAACCCCGAGGATTTCCTGTTCAACCTGGCCGATCCGGCCGATACGGTGCGGGCGGTTTCGGCCTCGGCCATGCGCGACATCATCGCGCGGTCCGAACTGATTCCGGTGCTGAACACCGGCCGGGCCAGCATTGCCGCCGATCTTCAGGCCAATGTGCAGGAAACGCTGGACGAATATAACGCCGGCATCCAGATCGTGCGCGTGAACTTTGACCGCGCCGACCCGCCGCGCGAAGTGTCGGATGCCTTCCGCGAGGTGCAGGCCGCCCAGCAGGAACGCGACCGGCTGGAGAAAGAGGCCGATGCCTATTCCAACCGCGTGACCGCCGGCGCCCGGGGCGAGGCCGCGCGCCTGCTGGAGGATGCCGAGGCCTATCGCGCCCGCGTGGTGAATGACGCGCAGGGCGAGGCCAGCCGCTTCCTGGCGGTTTACGGCGAATATGTGAAGGCGCCCGAGGTGACGCGCCAGCGCATGTATCTGGAAACCATGGAAAATGTTCTGGGCCGCATGAACAAGGTCATTCTGGATGGCGTGTCAGAGGGGCAGGGCGGCGTGGTGCCCTATCTGCCGCTGAACGAATTGTCACGCCCGCAACAGCCGCAACAGGGAGGGAACTGAGATGGCCCGCATCCATTACGTCCTTCCGGCGCTGTTCGCGCTTGGCGCCTTGGCGCTGTCGTCGGTGTTCATCGTCGATGAACGCGAAAAGGTGCTGGTGCTGCAATTCGGTCAGGTAAAGCAGGAAATCACCGAACCGGGGCTGGGCTTCAAATTGCCGCTCATCCAGGATGTCGTGCGCTATGAGGACCGCATTCTGGGCCTGCAATCGCAATCGCTTGAGGTCACGCTGCGCGACAACCGCCGCCTGATCGTCGATGCCTTTGCGCGCTGGCGCATCACCGACGCGGTCAGCTTCCGCGAGGCCGTGGGCGCCGGCGGCATCGATTCCGCGCAATCGCGGCTGGACCCGATCATCAGCGCCGCCATGCGGCAGGTGCTGGGCTCGGTGAATTCCAACGCCGTGCTGTCGGAAGACCGCACCGGGCTGATGAATGCGATCCGCGATATCGCGCGCAAACAGTCCGAAAGCCTCGGGGTCGAGGTGATCGACGTGCGCCTGACCCGCACCGATCTGCCCGAGCAGAACCTTGCCGCGACCTATGCCCGGATGCGGGCAGAGCGGGAACGCGAGGCGGCGGACGAGATCGCGCGCGGTAACGAGGCCGCCAGCCGCGTCAAGGCCTCGGCCGATCGGGCGGTGGTCGTGACCACCTCGGACGCGCGCCGTCAGGCCGAAGTGATCCGCGGTGAGGCCGATGCCAGCCGCAACGCGATCTATGCCGAGGCCTTTGGCAAAGACCCGGAATTCTTTGCCTTTACCCGGTCGCTGACCGCCTATGAACGTGCGCTGCGCGAAGGCAACAGCTCCATCGTGCTAAAACCCGACAGCGATTTCTTCAGCTATCTGAACACGCCGAACGGCAAGCCCGCGCAATAAGCGCGGGCGACCCCGGCAAAAGACAAAGGCGGGCCAGTGGCCCGCCTTTTTTCATGGCACGGGGGGCAGGGGGATCAGCCCGCCGCTGCCGGTTCCTTTTTCTTGGGCTCGGTATGCACCAGCAGCGGCTTGCTGCCGGTATTCACCGCCTCGTCATTCACCACGACCTCGGACACGTCGCCCATGCCGGGCAGTTCGAACATGGTGTCGAGCAGGATGTCTTCCATGATCGAGCGCAGCCCGCGCGCGCCGGTCTTGCGCTTGATCGCGCGCTTGGCGATCGAGGTCAGCGCCTCGGGGGTGAAGGTCAGCTTCACATCCTCGATCTCGAACAGGCGCTGATACTGCTTGACCAGCGCGTTCTTCGGTTCGGTCAGGATGGTGACCAGCGCCGCCTCGTCCAGATCGGTGAGGGTGGCGATGACCGGCAGACGGCCGACAAATTCCGGGATCAGCCCGAATTTCAGCAGGTCTTCCGGCTCCAGCTCCTTGAACAGCTCGCCCACACTGCGCTCGTCCGGGCCTTGCACCGCGGCGCCAAAGCCCATGGCGGTGCCCTTGTTGCGCTGCGCGATGATACGCTCCAGCCCGGCAAAGGCGCCGCCGCAGATGAACAGGATGTTCGTCGTGTCCACTTGCAGGAATTCCTGCTGCGGATGCTTGCGCCCGCCCTGCGGCGGCACGGAGGCCACGGTGCCCTCCATGATTTTCAGAAGCGCCTGCTGCACGCCCTCGCCCGACACGTCGCGGGTGATCGAGGGGTTGTCGGACTTGCGGGTGATCTTGTCGACCTCGTCGATATAGACGATGCCGCGTTGCGCCCGTTCGACGTTGTATTCGCTGGCCTGGAGCAGCTTGAGGATGATGTTCTCCACATCCTCGCCCACATAACCGGCCTCGGTCAGCGTGGTGGCATCGGCCATGGTGAAGGGCACATCCAGAATCCGCGCCAGCGTCTGCGCCAGCAGGGTCTTGCCGCAGCCGGTGGGGCCGATCAGCAGGATGTTCGATTTCGCCAGCTCGATATCCTGTTTCGAGGAATGGTTGAGCCGCTTGTAATGGTTATGCACCGCCACCGACAGCACGCGCTTGGCATGCATCTGGCCGATCACATAATCATCCAGCACCTTGCAGATCTCGCGCGGGGTGGGCACGCCATCGGCGCTTTTCAGGCCGGTGGTCTTGGTCTCCTCGCGGATGATGTCCATGCACAGCTCGACGCATTCGTCACAGATGAACACGGTGGGGCCTGCAATCAGCTTGCGCACCTCATGCTGGCTCTTGCCGCAGAACGAGCAATAGAGGGTGTTCTTGCTGTCGCTGCCGGAATTCGTCGCCATTGTCATCCTCTGCCGAGCGCGCCATGGGGGCGCAATTTCAAAAGTCTAGGCCAAGCCTGTGACCTTCACAATCCCGAAACGCCCCCGGCGGGATCACACCGCCGGGGGCGCAAGATCACTTGTCCTCGCTGCCGTCGGCCTTGCCGCGGCTTTCCAGGATGGCGTCGATCAGGCCCCAGTCGCGCGCCTGTTCGGCCGACATGAAGTTGTCACGCTCCAGCGCGGCCTCGACCGTTTCGTAATCGTTGCCGGTATGCTTGACATAGATCTCGTTCAGGCGCCGCTTGAGCTTTTCGGTCTCGCGCGCGTGGATCATGATGTCGGTTGCCTGGCCCTGATAGCCGCCCGAGGGCTGGTGGACCATGACGCGGCTGTTGGGCAGCGAGAAACGCATCCCCTTTTCGCCCGCCGTCAGGAGCAGCGACCCCATCGAGGCGGCTTGCCCCACGACCAGGGTCGAAACCTTGGGCCGGATATATTGCATCGTGTCATAGATCGACAGGCCCGAGGTCACGACACCGCCGGGGCTGTTGATATACATCGAGATTTCCTTGTTCGGATTCTCGGCCTCCAGGAACAGCAGCTGCGCGCAGATCAGCGACGACATGCCGTCATGGACCGGGCCCGACAGGAAGATGATCCGCTCCTTCAGCAGGCGGGAATAGATGTCATAGGCCCGCTCGCCGCGGCTGGTCTGTTCGACCACCATGGGCACCAGGGTGTTCATGTAGAATTCGACCGGGTCTTTCATGTCGCGCCTGCCTGTTGCTTTCGTTTCAGCCATACCTTCGAGGTCTTACCCGAGTCTTAGTGTCGCGCGCCGGGGGCTGCAAGGGCATGCGGTGGCGCGATGCGCAACTGTCTGCCGCGCGGGCTCTCGCGGGGGTTGCGGTTTTGGCGGGCTGGTGTAGCTCTGATCCGCAGGGCTGTGTGGGGATTGCGGAACATGACGGGCAAGGGGATCGGGGCGATCGGGGCCGTGGGGCCATGGGTTCTGGCGGTGGTGCTGTCGGGCTGCATCGTGATACCGCTGCCCGAAAGCGCGGTCGGCAAGGTGCCTTTCGCGATTCCGCTCCGGCTGGGGGGCGGTCCGGCGACCGCCCCGGCGGGGCCGGTGCCCGCGCCGCGCTGTGCCCCCGCCGCCGGGACCGAGCGCTTTGCCGCCGCCACGCTGGCCGCCGCCAACCGCCAGCGCGCGGCACAGGGGCTGGGGCCGCTGCGGCGGGTGGCGCGGCTGGATGTGGCGGCGCAGGATCAGGCCTGCGACATTGCCGCGCGCCAGAAGGTCGGCCATCGCGGCCCTGACGGGCGCGGCCTGACGCGGCGCGTGGGCGATGCCGGCTATGGCTGGTCCTTCGTGGCCGAGAATACCGGTCTTGGCGACCAGCCCGAGCGCGCCTTCGATCTGTGGATGGCCTCGCCCGGGCATCGCGCCAATCTGTTGAACCCGCGGGTGACCGAGGCCGGGTTCGGCCTTGCCCTGGCCAGCGGCGGGCAGGCGGGCTGGGGCATGGTGGTGGCCGCGCCGCGCTGACGGCCCGCGCGCCCTCAGCGCGCGAGCGCGAGTTCCGCCCGCAACCCGCCCAGCGTCTCGCTCTCGCCCAGCCGCAGGGCGCCGCCATGGCTGCGCGCAATATCGGCCGCGATCGACAGGCCCAGCCCCACGCCGCCGCCCTTGTTGGGGTCGCGCGCACCATCGAGCCGCGCAAAGGGCTGCACCGCCTCGTCGCGCCGCTCCATCGGGATGCCTGGCCCGTCATCCTCAACCACGATCCGCACCGAACGGTCGCCATCCAGCAGCGTGACCCGCGTCCGGTTGCCAAAGCGGTTGGCGTTGTTGAGCAGGTTCTGCAAGGCCCGCGTCACCGCCTGCGGCCGCAGCCGCAGCCGCACCACCATGGCGCCCTGCAATTCCACCCGCTGCCCGGCGCGGGCGGCATTTTCCACCAGCCGCGCGACCAGGGCGGCGAGATCGGTCTCCTCCGGCTCCTCGGTGGCGTCGCCCCGCGCGAAGGCGAGGAATTCATCCACCAGCCGCTCCATATCCGCCACGTCGCCCAGAAGCGCCTGCGTCTCCTCATCCTCGGGCAGCATCGACAGGCCCAGCTTCAGCCGCGTCAGCGGCGTGCGCAGATCGTGGCTGACCCCCGACAGCATCCGCGTCCGGCTTTCAAGCGCGCGTTCGATCCGTGCCCGCATGTCCAGAAACGCCGCCCCCGCCGCCCGCACCTCGGTCGCGCCGCGCGGGCGATAGGGCATGTGCTGGCCCTTGCCAAAGGCCTCGGCCACCTCGGCCAGCTTGCGGATCGGCGCCACCTGATTGCGCAGGAACAGATAGGATATCAGCGTCATCAGCACCGATGTCGCGATCATCAGCACCAAAAGCTGATGCGGATTGGTGGCCGACATGCGCCGCCGGTCGATCGTCACGCGCAGGATCTCGTCGCCCTCGCGGAAATCGGCGCGCACCAGATTGTCGGCCGCCGTCAGATCGGCCCCCAGAAAGCCCGGCACCCCGAGGCGCAGCGTCTCGGCCACGACCCGGCCCGACAGGTCGAGCCAGTCGCGCGTGACCCCGGTCATCGGCGCGCTTTCGGGGGCAAGCCCCAGACCCAGCCCCTGCGCCACCGCCGCCGCCCCCGCCACATCGCCCGCGCCGCGCCGGCCCAGCACATAACGGATCTCGTCCGTCACCGTGCCGGTCATCTGCTGGGTCACCCGCTCGAAATGCCGCTGGATGAAGGCTATGGACACGACAAGCTGGATCGTGACGATGGGCACGACCAGAATGAGCAAGGCCCGGCCGTATAATCCGCGGGGCAGGATGTTCTTGACACGAAACGCCATGGCGCAGTCTATCCCGGCCCCGCCGCCGACGAAAGAGGAGAACGGGATGCAGCCAGGTATCGTCAGCCACCCCGAACCCGGCCTGCGTGTCGTGCTGGCGCCCAACCCCTCGCCCATGACACAAGAGGGCACGCGCACACATCTGCTGGGCGAGGGGGCGGTGGCGGTGATCGACCCCGGCCCCGACGATCCGCGCCATCTGGCGGCGATTCTCGCCGCGCTCAACCCGGGCGAAACCGTCAGCCATATCCTCGTGACCCATGCCCATCTGGACCATTCGCCGCTTGCTGCCGGGCTGCGGGCCGCGACCGGGGCGCCGGTGCTGGCCTTTGGCGATGCGCGCGCCGGCCTGTCGCCGCGCGTGGCCGCGCTGGCCGGGGCAGGGGGCGGCGAGGGGCTGGATCTCGCCTTTCGCCCCGACCGGCTGCTGGCCGATGGCGACCGCATCGCCGGCCCCGGGTGGGAGCTGGAGGCCCTGCACACCCCCGGCCATCTGGGCGGTCATCTGTGCTTTGCCTGGCAGGACCGGCTGTTCACCGGCGATCACGTCATGGGATGGGCGCCCTCGCTGGTGTCGCCGCCCGAGGGCGACATGACCGATTACATGGCCTCGTTGCGCCGGCTGGCGGGGCTGGGGCACCGTATCGGCTATGCCGCGCATGGCGCGACGATCGCGGACCTGCCCGCGCGGATCGGGGCGCTGATCCACCACCGCCTGACGCGAGAGGCCACGATCCTCGCGGCGCTGGCCCGGCCCCTGGGCCTTGCGGGGTTGATGGCGCAGGTCTATGCCGATGTCGCCCCCGAGCTCCACCCCGCCGCACGCCGCAACCTCCTCGCGCATCTCATTGATCTGGAACACAGAAACCTCGTCACCTCCGACAAGGCCCCGCTGCCCGACACCCGCTTCCACCGCCGCGCACCCGCGCCGGAAAAAACTTTCGACTGACCCGAGATTTCTGCGAAACCCCCCTTGCGACCCCTGAAACCCAAAGCTATACACCGCCCCATGTTCCGGCGTAGCTCAGCGGTAGAGCAGTTGACTGTTAATCAATTGGTCGTAGGTTCGATCCCTACCGCCGGAGCCAAAATCTCTCAATAAAATCAGAGATATAGGCAACAGGTCGCTTCAGGCGACCTCTCGCCTTTTGGCAGGACTCATCACGGAGTCATCACCGTGCGCACGATTCAACGTCGCGCGGGATTGCACACGGTGAATGCGTCTCGCTCGGGCTACCTCGCCGCCGCGCCGCCGATTTCCGTTTGAAATTTCGGGCGTTTGCCGAAATCCTGAGAATCCCGCCCCGAGGCGCCGAGCGCAGGAGACCGCATGTCCGAAGTGATGAAAGCCCTGAGAGGCAGCGCCGATCCGTTGGAAAACGATCTCGCCCGGGTTTACGATCACTGGCAGGAGGTCAAGCGCAGCCAAGGCCAGCGGGCGGGCCTCGGGTATGAACCCCGGGACATCAGCGCATTGGGCGCGGTCTCGGTGATTTCCAGCCGGGTCTTGAACGCCTCTGCCGGGTTCGAGGAGATTGACCCGGATCAGAGCTATGAAGCCTTGGTCATCAAATACCCGGAGCGGTTCACCCCGGATGTGATCGCCGCCGCGCAGGAACGGTTGAAGCTCGGGGCGAGCAAGGTGCAGGAGTTCCGGCGGCAGGACATTCAGTTCTTCGTCAAATCCAGCGCAATTGAGCTTTTTGGAGAGCCGGGCGTTCGCCCCACCGCCGAAAGCTGGGTCGGTCGGGATGCAGCCCTGCCCGAGCTTCACAAAGAGAACAGCTATGCCGACGAGATTCTGACCAAAGGCTTCCGGGGCCTCGTGTGGCTGCATGAGCAAGAGAAGAACAGTGAGCGCGGGCGGGGTTTGACGGCCGTGGTCGAGTTCGGCCCCATGCAGCCGGATCGCCGCGCCCGGGTGCTGGACGCGGTATTCTTCGAGCGCCCCGTTGGGAAGGAACTCTTGGAAGCGCACAAGGATGACGAGACGTTCATTGCCAGCATCGGAGCGAGCCGCCACAGCCGGATTTGGCCGATCTCGGATAGCGACGTGGACTCGCTTCTGTCCGCCGTTCGGGAAAAGGCCCACAAAATCGCGCAATACGAGAACCAGAACCCGGACCCGCACGAGCCTCTGAACCTTGAGAAGATCGAAGACGCCACCGCCCTGCGCCAAGTGGTCCTGCGGCGATACCAGAGCGCGTTCCGGCAGGCCCTATTGAGCAAACGGCCGAACCGCTGCGCGATCACCGGGACGAGCGAGCTTTCGGTTCTGGAAGCCGCCCATATCATCCCCTACGCCGAACGGTTTGCCGACCGGGACAAGCCCGAGAACGGCCTTCTTTTGCGGAGCGACATTCACAAGCTCTTTGACGCACTGAACCGCGCCGGGTTTGCCGGAGGCTGATTGATCTTAGTTACGCGGCCATGGCTTCAGTTTCCAGAGCTGCGTAGAAATTGTCCTCTGCTTCTGCGGGCGGGATGTTCCCGATTGGCTCAAGCAGGCGGCGGTTGTTGAACCAGTCGACCCATTCGAGGGTTGCGTATTCGACGGCTTCGAAGCTGCGCCACGGACCACGACGGTGGAT
>NZ_VKKX01000010.1 GCF_008271655.1 Gemmobacter caeruleus | reverse complement strand
CAGACGATCAGCTGCTGGCCTTCCTCGAGTCGCTCTGAATATGCCGAATGACCGCATGGCCAAGGCCAACGCTCTAAAGCGTGGGCACTGGCCATGCGGCATAATCCTGATCCCGGCATAATATGCTCTTACCTGTTCGCGTCCCCGCCTCGACGCTTTCGGTGGCGGCGCACATGTCATCGACTTGGGTGCGCGCAAATCCATCGGCTGGACCAGCACGCAAGAATGGCTGGCTGCGGCGCTGAACGGGGAAGACGCACATGCCTGAGCTCATCTGCACGACGGTCTATCAGTTCCCCGAGCTCTCCGATGCGGCCAAAGACAAGGCGCGCAGCTGGTATCGCGACCTCGGGCCCCACGACGACTGGTGGGATGCGGTCTACGAGGATTTCGAACGGGTCTGTGAAATCCTCGGCTTTCGTTTAAAGACCACGCCCGTCCGCCTGATGGGCGGCGGGACAAGACAGAAACCCTGCATCTGGTTTTCGGGTTTCTGGAGCCAGGGCGACGGTGCGGCCTTCGAGGGATACCTCAGCCACGCCAAGGGCGCGGCCGCACGCATTCGGGACTACGCCCCGACGGACGCGACGCTGCACGGCATCGCCGACCGCCTGCAAGCCATCCAGCGGCGGAACTTCTACCAGCTCGCCGCCGAGACCAGTCACCGTGGCCGCTACTATCACGAATACACCATGTCGGTGGACGTCACGCGCGACAGTTCAACCTGGCAGTCGCCCACCGAGGACGCGGAGGAGATCGTGACCGAAGCGCTGCGTGATCTCGCCCGTTGGCTTTATCGCCAACTTCAGGCCGAATACGACCACCTCACCTCGGACGAGGCCATCGAGGAGGGGATCATCGTCAACGAGTACACCTTCACCGAAGGAGGGCGGCGTTTCGGGTGAAACCGACATTGTGAATATCTTCCCTCATCAGGCACTTGAAATGTACGTCAATTGGGCGTACATGATGACGAGATATTCAGGAGGCGGCTATGCTTGGTTTCCATGACACCACGCGCGCGATCGATGAGCGCAACGAGGCCCGGATGAATTTCCGGACCAAGCCTCGCATCAAGACTGCGATCCAGCAGGCAGCGGCACTTTCAGGCGTCGACGATTCCGTCTTCACGATGAATGCTGCCTACCAGGCCGCGCTGACAACAATCGCGGCGCATGAACGGACGGTGCTGTTGCCGGTCGATCATGAAGCGTTTTTCGCGGCACTTGATGCCCCGGCGGCGCCGACTGATGCTCTACGCGCGGCTTTCCGTCGGCACAATGACACGGTTGTGTCGAAGTAAATGGCGGCATCACAACCGTCCGCCCATACCATTGAGCCGTTCGATCCGGAGAGACATGATCGAGCGGCTTTTTCTTGCGGCGTCGAACAGGTCGACAACTATTTTCAAAAGACTGCCAACAAGCTGGCAAAGGCGGACAACGTCCGACTTTATGTAATGGTCGATCCTGCCGGCACGGTGATCGGTTTCTATGCTCTCAATGCCCATTCCGTTCACTTCACGGATCTGCCCGCAAAGTTCGCGCGCACACGCCCTTCGCACGGCAACATCCCGGCTGCTTACATCTCGATGATCGGGCGGGACCTAAGGTTTCGCGGGGGTGGATATGGTGGCGATCTGCTTGTCGACGCTCTTCGCCGGATTGCCGTTGCGGCCGATGCCATCGGCGTCGCCGTCGTCATGCTTGATGTGCTTGACTGTGGCGATCCCGACCGCGTTGCGCGCCGCAAAACACTTTACGAAAGCTATGGGTTCCTGTCGCAGGCGTCGAACCCTTCGAGGATGTTCCTGCCCGTCAGTATTGTCCGCAAGCTCATCGTCGAAGATGACGACGGGCAACAGAAGGATGTGGTGCTCACGGAATTGGCGCTGCCAGTACAGAACTTGGACCGAGGGTGAGGCCTCGTAAGGCCGAAACTGCCAACCTATGGCATGGCAGATTGCCCGTGTTTGCAATGCCATGGGTGAGCATAGGCGTGGTAAATCAGGTCTTGCCTGAAGTAGAGTCGAATGGAAGCTGCGCGCCGCAGCTTCTTTGATGGACAACAGTTTTCAGCGTCATCGGCGCCTTAAATCGTGATCTTCCAAAGAAATCGACGAGCGGCCTCAAGCGAAACGGGGCCGATGGTGCGGGGTCTTGCGATGATCGCCATCGCCACTTCAAGAAGCTCGAGTCAGCGGCTTGGCTACGGGGCGTTCACTCAAATCGCTAAAGGAAGCTTGTATCCGGCAAGATCGGAGAATTTGCGCGCGACTTCCGCGAAAGCGTCCTTGCTGACCCCCATCTCGTCTATAAACGACTGCTGCAGCTTGGGGGACACTTCGGACAGGAAGGCGAACACGCTGCAATCGTAGGAGTCCGCACTATTAATGTCGGCAATTTTTTCGGCCAGCTGGGCAGCCGTCAGCAGCACGCCGTAAGGCGCGCTGACTGTCGACATTACCTTCGCTGTGACCGAGGCCATTGCATCATCTCTGTGCTGGAACTGCTTCTACAAGATAGGTGATTGAGCTTTCCAAAACAACAAAGCCCCGATCGCGCATCGTCACCTGTTCCCGTCGATCCATTTCGACATCAGGCCCTTGTCTCGGAAACACTCGTCCGGAACAGCGCGGCGCTTGATGCGAGCAAGACGCTCAGCAAAGGCGACCTGCTTCGACGACGGCAGCTGGTCGAGCGCTGAAACCGGCTTCAGCCTGGCCTGCGCATCGATCCAAGAACTCAAAGCCCGCCGATCCTGCTGCACCTCCCATGGCAACAGCGTCTGGTTCTTGAGCGCCAACGACCGCGCGTAGGCAATCTGCTTGGGCGTGACGGGAATTGCAAAACTGGTGTCTTCCATCGGGGAAACTCCTTTGCTGCTTGGCTCCCATTTATAGAACATAACAGGAACAAAATCAACCACCGCTCTGCCAAGGATCGACGTTCGAGAGGCAGAGGCAGGATGGGGCAGGGGGAGCTGGAAGGCCGCGTGAGAGCGCCTTCGGCTCACCGTTTTCCCCAACCTGAGGTGTTCTGATGACCTTCCAACCGTTGATCCCGACCGTGCTGACGCCGGTCGTTGTTCCTGTCCTGCCTGATCCTGCGACCGGGATCCTTGCCGTGGCCGAGGCCCTGCAGCCCGATCTGGCGCAGGGATTCCAGATCGACGCGCTGCGCCTGCGCCTCGAGATGCAGCGTGCCTTCGGCGACTCCGATGCGATGGGCGCTTGGGATTGGAAACTGGCCTATGAAGCGGGCGAGGTGGCACTTGTCCTCTTCCTGCGGAAATTCGGCCGCGCGCTGCTCGCACGTGCTGGATCGCCTGCCGCGCTGCTGCCGATCGTCGCCAAGGTTGCCGGCCTCTTGCCGACGCATACCCGGCGCTCGGAGGAGATGGAGCGGTTCCAGCAATTCTCGACACCGCTGCCAATGGGGATCGCTGCCCTTGCCGCTGCGCAGATCACGCAGCGTGACCTGGTCCTCGAGCCTTCGGCCGGGACCGGCCTTCTGGCGATCCTCGCGGAAATCGCGGGAGGCAGCCTCGCGCTGAACGAACTCACCGAGACCCGCGCCGGCCTTCTGCGTCACCTTTTTCCGGTGCATCCCGTCACTACCTTCGACGCGGCGCAGATCGACGATCATCTGGACGCGGGCCTGTGCCCGAGCGTCATCCTGATGAACCCGCCGTTCTCGGCGGTAGCCCATGTCGATGGCCGGACGACCGAGGCGACAGCCCGGCATCTGCGCTCGGCCCTTGCGCGTCTGGCCCCCGGCGGGCGTCTGGTCGCAATCACCGGTGCCGGTTTCGCGCCGGACGCACCTGCCTGGGCGGAAACCTTCGCCCGCCTGACCGAGACGGCGCATCTGGTCTTCACCGGCTCCGTGTCGGGTGCGGCGTTCGCCAAGCACGGCACCAGCTTCGAGACCCGGATCTCGGTCTTCGACAAGTGCCGGGGCGGCGAGCGGGGCGGCATCACCGCCGATCTGGCTCGGCCGATGTCTCCCGATGTGGCGCACCTCCTTGCCCGGATTGCCGCCGAGGTCCCGCCGCGCCTCGAGATGGATGCGGGCGCCGTCGCTCAATCGCAGCCCGCTTCCCCTTTCCGGGGACTTCCTGCCCGTGCGTCCGGCCCTGCCGCTCGCCCCTTGCGTTCAACGGCAGCGGCCAAGATGGAGGTGATTGGCACCACGCCGGATGCGGAGGATCTGTCCTATACCTTGCGCGAGGCCGCGGACGATCTTGGCGCTGTGCGCCTGTCGGACGCGATCTACGAGACCTTCCGCCTGCAGGCGATCGACATCCCTGGCGCGGCGCCGCATCCGACTAAGCTGGTGCAGTCGGCAGCCATGGCGTCCGTTGCGCCCCCCAAACCCTCCTATCGTCCCAAACTGCCCGCCGCCGTCCTGCGCGACGGCCTCCTCTCCGAAGCACAACTCGAGACCGTGATCTACGCGGGCGAGGCGCATGCTGCGTATCTCGCCGGCTCGTGGACCGTCGATGAAACCGGCGACATGGTCTCGGCCGCGCCGGACGATGCCGCGGACGCTGTCCGCTTCCGCCGTGGTTTCTTCCTTGGCGACGGTACTGGCGCGGGCAAGGGCCGCCAATCTGCCGGGATCCTGCTCGACAACTGGTGCCAGGGCCGCCGTAAGGCGCTCTGGATATCGAAGAGCGACAAGCTTCTCGAGGACGCGCAGCGCGACTGGTCCGCACTCGGCCAGGAGCGACTGCTTGTCACGCCGCTCTCGCGCTTTGTCCAAGGTCGCGACATCCCGCTCACTGAGGGCATCCTCTTCACCACCTATGCCACGCTGCGCTCGGAAGAACGTGGCACCAAGAAATCCCGCGTCGACCAGATCGTCGAATGGCTCGGGGCGGATTTTGACGGGGTGATCCTGTTTGACGAAAGCCATGCCATGGCCAATGCGGCCGGATCGAAGGGCGAGCGCGGTGACACCGAGGCCTCGCAGCAGGGCAGGGCGGGCCTGCGTCTCCAGCACAAGCTGCCGAATGCCCGTGTGGTCTATGTCTCGGCCACGGGCGCGACGACGGTGCACAATCTCGCCTATGCGCAACGCCTCGGGCTTTGGGGCAGCGAAGATTTCCCCTTCGCAACCCGTGCCGAGTTTGTGCAGGCCATTGAGGCCGGCGGCGTGGCTGCGATGGAGGTCCTCGCCCGCGACCTGCGGTCCCTGGGCCTCTATACGGCCCGGTCGCTTTCCTACGATGGCGTCGAATACGAGATGCTGGAGCACGCGCTGACGCCCGAGCAGCGCGGCATCTACGATGCCTATGCCGGGGCTTTCGCCATCATCCACAACAATCTGGCTGCCGCGATGGAAGCCGCCAACATCACGGGGGATGCTGGCACACTGAACCGTCAGGCCAAGTCCGCCGCGCGCTCGGCTTTCGAGTCTGCCAAGCAGCGCTTCTTCGGGCATCTGCTCACCTCGATGAAAACCCCCACCCTCATTGCCAGCATCGAGGTCGATCTCGCGGCAGGCCATGCTGCCGTCATCCAGATCGTCTCGACCGGCGAGGCGCTGATGGAACGCCGCCTGTCGGAGATCCCGACCGAGGAGTGGAACGATATCCGCGTCGACATTACCCCGCGGGAATATGTCCTCGACTACCTCGCCCATTCCTTCCCGGTGCAGCTCTACGAGCCTTTCACCGACAGCGAGGGCAATCTGTCGTCGCGACCCGTGGTCCGTGACGGCCAACCAGTGGAATGCCGCGAGGCCACCCGCAGGCGCGACGCGCTGATCGAGAAGCTGGCATCACTCCCGCCCGTGCCCGGGGCGCTGGATCAGATCGTCCAGCGCTTCGGCACCGACCTCGTCGCCGAGATCACAGGCCGCTCGCGCCGCATCGTGCGCAAGGGCGAGGGTCCGGCGGCGCGACTTGTCGTGGAAAGCCGAGCGGGGTCTGCCAACCTCGCGGAAACCGCAGCTTTCATGGACGACCAGAAGCCCATCCTGATCTTCTCGGACGCCGGCGGCACGGGTCGGAGCTACCACGCCGATCTCGGAGCGAAGAACCAGCGGCTGCGCGTCCACTATCTGCTGGAGCCCGGTTGGAAGGCCGACGCGGCCATTCAGGGCCTCGGGCGGACCAACCGCACCAATCAGGCGCAACCGCCGCTCTTCCGGCCAGTGGCCACGGATGTGAAAGCGGAGAAGAGGTTCCTTTCGACCATCGCCCGCCGCCTCGACACGCTGGGTGCCATCACGCGCGGCCAGCGCCAGACCGGCGGGCAGGGGCTGTTCCGACCCGAGGACAACCTCGAGTCCCCCTATGCCCGCGACGCCCTGCGCCAACTCTACCGCCGCATCTATCGCGGCGACGTGGCGGGGTGCTCGCTCGGAGCCTTCGAGGATTCCACCGGTCTCAGCCTGACCGATGACAACGGGCTGAAGGACGACCTGCCGCCGATCACGACCTTCCTCAATCGCTTGCTGGCACTGACGATCGACATGCAGGCCGTGCTCTTCTCGGCCTTCGAGGAATTGCTCGACCAGCGCATCGAGGGGGCCATCGCGGCCGGGGTCTACGACCTCGGGCTCGAGACGCTGCGCGCCGAAAGCTTCCGCGTCACGGATGCGCGGGTAATCTACACCCATCCTGGCTCCGGTGCCGAAACCCAGCTTCTGACCATCGCAGAAAAGCGTCGCAACACGCCAACCTCGCTGGCGGACGCGCTGGACTGGCTCGACGATCCGAAGGCACGCCTTCTGGTCAACAGCCGCTCAGGCCGTGCCGCCGTGCAGGTGCCCGCCACCAGCCTGATGCTGGACGACGGCACCATCGAGCCGCGCCTGCGGCTGATCCGGCCGACCGAGGCCAGCACCGTGCCTGCCAAGATAATGGAAGACACCCATTGGCTGGAAGTCGACCGCACGGCCTTCGCCGCCGCCTGGACGGCGGAACTGGCCGAGGTGCCGGAGTTCACGGAAACCACGATCCACATCGTGGCGGGCCTGCTGCTGCCAATCTGGAAGCAGCTTCCGCAGGATGAAACTCGCGTCTACCGGCTGCAGACCGATGACGGCCAGCGCATCATCGGCCGCCGTGTCTCGCCGGCCTGGGTCGCGACCACGCTAGCCGAGGACGCGCCGAAGCTCACGTCGGCGCAGGTCCATGCGCTCGTTCTGGAGGGCAAGACCGTCGTGCGCTTGGCCGAAGGGATGGAGTTGCACCGCTCCCGCGTCATGGGGGTCAACCGGATCGAGCTCTCCGGGTTCACGGAAGCGCAGAAGGACCGGCTCAAGGCCGATGGCTTTTTCTCGGAAATCATCGCCTGGAAGCTGCGCCTCTTCTGTCCGACCGATTCCGGCGGTGTGAAAGTGCTCGATCAGCTGCTTGCACGTTTCCCCATCCAGGGTCTACATGCACGCAAAGGTTGTTAATCGTGTGTGCCATGTCATTGGAAACAGAAGAGATACTGCGAGACCTCTCGCAAAATGCCGAAAGCGTTTGCCGCCATTATCTTCCCGCCGGCAGGCGGGAAGGCTCCTATTGGATGGTCGGTGATCTGCAAAACAATCCGGGCCGCTCGCTGTTCGTCAGGCTGACCGGTCCCACCTCGGGGCCGGGAGCTCGGGGCAAATGGACCGATTCAGCCACGTCGGAATTCGGCGATCTCCTCGACATCATCCGCGAACGCACGGGGATCACCCGATTTCCCGATCTTCTGGCCGAGGCACGGATGCATCTTGGCCGTCCGCAGCCGGTTCTCCCGGATGCCAATTTCCCGCGCAGCCGAAAATCCCCCTCGGGTACGCCAGCAGCAGCGGCGCGCTTGTTTGCGGCCTCGCTGCCATTGGCAGGCACTCTGGCAGAAGCCTACTTGCGCGCCCGGGGCATCACCCAAGCGTTGCAGAGTTCAAGCCTGCGCTTCCACCCGAAGTGCTGGCATCGGGATGAAGGTCAAACCAAACCTGTTCCCAGACCAGCGTTGATCGCCGCGGTCACCGATGGAGCAGGGGCCTTGCAGGGCGTGCACCGCACTTGGCTCAGCAGCAACGGACAGGACAAGGCGGCTGTCGACACACCGCGTCGGGCTATGGGTCACCTCCTCGGCAATGCCGTCAGGATCGCACCAGCAGATCAAACCCTCGTGCTGGGGGAAGGCCTCGAGACCATGCTTTCCGTCCGCGAGGCGGCACCTTCTTTGCCCGTCTGGGCGGCACTCTCGTCGGGTCACCTCGGAGCCGTCCTGTTGCCGGTGGGATTGCAGCGCCTCTACATCGCCATCGACCGCGATCCGGCGGGGCAGCGTGCGGCGGAAAGGTTGACCGCCAGAGCAACCGAGGCCGGGATTGCCGTAAGGGTGCTCGAGCCGCAGCTCGGGGATTTCAACGACGATCTTCGCGCCCACGGCGCTGACGCGCTGCGCCAGCATCTGGCAGAGCAGATCGACCCCAAGGATCAGCATCTGCTGACGATCTGAACTCTCAAAGCGCAAAGGCAGTCAGGGAGCGGGGCAGGGGGTCAAGCATCGCTTGAGGAACAGGGCCGCGTTTTTGCCCAACCCCCGGCTGTCAAACCCGCGCAGGCATCCGCACGTCCTTCAAGAGATGGGCAGGCGGCCGTCAAAGGGGCCGCCCCTTCAAGGACGGGGGGCAACTGATTTCCGCCGGCGGGGCTCGCCCCGCCTTTGCATCGCGAGGCAAATCAGCCGCCCCCCGTCCTCCTCCACATGCGTTCCGGCCCCAAAGAGGGGGTGAAGGGGCGTCCCCTTCCACGGCTTCCGCAGCCCATGAAGGCCGCGCGGGATGTCGCGCGGGCCCGAGCAGCCGGAGGCAAAAGACCATGACGACCCAATTCCAGAGCGAGGATTTCGACCGCAGCCCCGCCCTTTCCCAGACCGCCTGGGCGCTTCAGGAGCTTCAGCTCTACGGCACCCGTGCCTTTCAGGACGAGGTCGATCTGCGCCCGATGCCGGAACCCGAGCGCCTCATCGACGCGGTCAGCGATATCTTCGATGCCCTCGTCGCAACCCTTGGCGACACCCGCATGGAACCCGACCTCGAAGAATTGCTCTGGGGCCAGGTCAACCTCTTCCACCGCGCCGCCGCCCGCACCGAGCGCCTGCTCGACGGCAATGAAGTGGCGCAACACCGCCTGCAGCGTGAACAGGACGGCTCTGAGGTGAAATCGACCGAACTTGAGCGCCTGACGGCCGAAGGCACCAGCCTGGTCGAAAGGCGGCATTGTCTGGAAGCCTTCCGCGACCGCAGCGCCGAGGCGTTTGAGCTGCACACCGGCTCCACCTGGCGGCCCCGCTCTGGCTCGATGGTGAACCACAAGCACTTGACCGCAGCGCTGATCGACAGCCGCGATTTCCTCTCCGCCAAACGCCGCTCGGAAACCGAAGTGATGCTGCCCCAAGGCACCAAGATCGCACTCACCGGCGGGACCGACTTCAACGATCACCGCCTGATCTGGGGCAAGCTGGATCAGGTCCAAACCAAATATCCCGACATGATCCTTCTCCACGGTGGCAGCCCCAAGGGTGCTGAACTCATCGCCGCCAAATGGGCTGAAGCCCGCAAGGTCACGCAGGTTGCCTTCAAACCAGACTGGACCAAGCACGCCAAGGCCGCACCCTTCAAGCGCAACGATGCCATGCTGGAAGTGCTGCCTGTGGGCGTTCTCGTCTTCCCGGGCAATGGCATCCAGGAAAACCTCGCCGACAAGGCCAAGAAGCTCGGCATCCCGGTTCTGAAGTTCGAGAAGGGGGCGTGAGCCCCCTCAGATCTCGTTTTCGGTCTAGAGCGGTCTGCTGGTGCTACCAAATATTGCGTGCTCCTTCTTCAAAGCGGCCACTAATGCATCGCGGGGCGAGACTTGCCGTTCGATACCTGTTCACTCATAGATTGTTTTGGTAACGTTGGGGGCGAACATAACGGGGTGATTTGCGATGAAGCTGAAGGAATACAGGGTCCGTGAGTTCCGCAGCATCTGGGACACTGGTCCTATAAAGGTAGACGATCAGACAACCTGCTTCGTCGGCAAGAACGAGGCAGGCAAAACCACTGTTCTGACTGCTCTTTATCGCACCAACCCTATTCGACCCAAGGACGCGGTTTTCGACGAGACTTACGACTACCCCAAGCGCGAGGTCGAGGACTACTTGCACGCGGTCGAAAGTGGCGAGCGCGAGAAGGCTGTAGTTGTCAATTGCACTTACGAACTCGAACAGGATGACTTCGACGCTATATCAGAAGTCTTCGGACCAAAGGCATTCACCGGCCCAACATTTACCCGTGAATGCTACTATGGCAACAATAGCAGCAAGGGTTTCCTGACATGCGATGAGGCTGCTGCAAGGAAGCACCTCGCTGACAACTCAGCGTTGCCTGATGACCTAAAGACCAAGCTGCTCGAAGCTTCAGGCTGGCAGGCATTTGCTGATACCATCAATGTTGCAGAAGCTACCGAAGCTGTCATGGCGCTTAAATCTCTGGTCGATAAGGTCACCAAGAGTGGCAATGTTCGCTCTTACATCTATCACAACCTGATCTGGCCCCGCGTGCCCAAGTTTCTCTACTTCGATGAGTATTACCAGATGGAAGGGCAGGCCAACCTCAACGCCCTCATTGCGCGCGAAGACAGCGACCAGCTCCTCGACTCGGACTACCCGCTCATAGGCCTCATCAACCTCGCGCGCCTCGACCACCGCAAACTCGTGGCCACCAACAACACGGTGGAACTGAAGAACAAGCTGCAAGGTGCTGGGAACCACCTAACCCAGCGTATCGTCAAGTACTGGTCTCAAAACAAGCACATACAGATGCGCTTCGATGTGCGTGACGCGAAAGCTGGAGACCCTGACGGGATGCAGCAAGGAGTCAACGTCTGGGGCGAGGTGTATGACTCAGTGCACTGGGCCACGACGCCGCTTAGCAATCGGTCGCGGGGATTTGTGTGGTTCTTCTCGTTCTTGGCTTGGTACGAGGACATAAAACGCCAGAAGCAGAATGTCATCCTACTGCTCGATGAGCCTGGCCTATCACTGCACGGCCGAGCGCAGGCTGACTTGTTACGCTATTTCGACAGCGAGCTGTCGGGCCACCAACTCCTATATACCACACACTCACCGTTCATGATCGACCCGACTAAGTTCGAGCGGGTTCGCATCGTGCAGGATTTGGGCATTGATGCCCTCGAGGCTCTTCCCAAGGAAGAAGACGGCACGAAAGTGCTGGCGAACGTGTTCGACGCCACCGACGATAGCTTATTCCCTTTGCAGGGCGCGCTCGGCTACGAAATCCAGCAGACCCTTTTCATCGGTCCGAACTCACTTATTGTCGAGGGTGTTGCGGATATGCTCTATCTCAGGGCGATGTCGGCCCAAATGGAGCGCGAGGGCCGCGAGGGGTTGTCGGAACAGTGGACCATCACTCCCGTCGGCGGCAGCGGAAAAGTGCCAACGTTCGTGGCGCTCCTCGGCTCGCAAAAGGGGATCAACGTTGCAACGCTGCTGGATATTCAAAACAGCGATAAGCAACTCATCGAAGACCTATACAAGAAGAATCTGCTCAACAAGAAGCAGGTGTCGACGTACGCGGACTTCACCGGCACTGCTGAAGCCGATGTAGAGGACATGTTCGACCGATCCTTCTATCTCGAACTTGTCAACGGCGAATACGGCAAACAGCTTGCGTCAAGAATCACGCCTTCAAAGCTCAACCAGAATGTGCCGCGCACGCTTCGGGCGATTGACGCTTGGCTAGCCGAAAACCCGATGAAGTCTGGTTCATTCGGCCACTACAGGCCCGCACGCTTTTTCACCGAGCAGCTATCCACTCTTTGGCCGAAGGTGTCGGACGAAACAAAAGACCGGTTCGAGGCAGCGTTCAAGCATTTGAACGGGCTGTTGCGTAGGTAAGTCCAAATAGCTGCTTGACGTGACCAGACCAAGCCTGTGGTGCATGGGACCCTCTCATCAGATGGAGAACACTAGGGCTTGAAAATTGTTCTGCGCCTTGTCTCCATCCCCAAAAGGCTAAACGTTTCCAGTCACTGAGTTCAACACGTCAGGCTTAAGGGATTGAAAAACAGGCCACACACCATCATGGTTGTGAAAACAAACAACTTTGTGTGCCAGTGTTAGAACCCGTCAACCAGAACCCCGAACAGATCGCCCGCGATCAGATCGACAAGCGGCTGTTGGCTGCGGGTTGGCTGGTGCAGGACAAGTCATCGCTGAACCCGAATGCGGCCCTTGGTGTCGCTGTTCGGGAATATCCAACCGATACCGGGCCTGCCGACTATGTGCTTTTCGTCGATGGACGTGCCGTTGGCGTGGTGGAAGCAAAGCCGGACAGCTGGGGCGAACGCCTGACCACAGTTGAAGAGCAATCATCAGGCTATGCCAGCGCAAAGCTGAAATGGGTGTCGAACGCCGAGCCGCTGCCGTTCCTTTACGAAAGCACTGCCGTCGTTACCCGCTTTACCGATGGTCGCGATCCCAGCCCCCGCTCGCGTGAGGTGTTCACCTTTCATCGCCCCGATACCCTCAAGGCCTGGCGCAATGATCCGTTGTCCTTGCGCGCCGGGTTGCAGCAGCTGCCGGACCTAAACACCGATAACCTGCGCGACTGTCAAATCAAGGCGATCACCAAGCTGGAGGCCTCGCTCCAACTGGGCAAACCCCGCGCTCTGGTCCAGATGGCCACCGGCTCGGGAAAGACATTCACTGCCATCACCCAGATCTACCGTCTTCTGAAACACGCTGGCGCGCGCCGCATCCTGTTTCTGGTCGATACCAAGAACCTTGGCGAACAGGCCGAGGGCGAGTTCATGGCCTATCTGCCGAACGACGATAACCGCAAATTCACCGAACTGTATAACGTCCAGCGCCTCACCTCCCCGTCGATGGCAGGCGATACTCAGGTCGTGATTTCCACCATCCAGCGCATGTATGCCACACTGAAGGGCGAGCCGCTGGATGAGGCTGCCGAAGACCAACACCCCGAAGATCAGCAATGGCGCCGCCGTGAACCCCTTCCGGTGGTCTATAACCCGAAACTGCCGCCCGAGACCTTTGATGTGGTGGTCATCGATGAATGCCACCGCTCTATCTACAACCTCTGGCGTCAGGTGATCGAATATTTCGACGCCTTTCTGATCGGCCTGACCGCCACGCCCGACGCCCGCACCTACGGGTTTTTCCAACAAAATGTCGTCAGCGAATACACCCATGAAAACGCCATCGCCGACAAGGTCAACGTCGGCAACGAGGTCTTCCTGATCGAAACCGAAATCAGTCAGGCGGGCGGCAAACTGCAGGCCCAGCAACTGATTGAAAAACGCGAACGCCAGACCCGTGCGCGTCGTTGGGAAACGCAGGAAGACGAGGCCGCCTATGCTGCGACCCAGCTTGACCGTTCCATCGTGGCCCCCGACCAGATCCGCACCGTGATCCAGACCTTCCGAGACCAGTGGCCAGCCATCTTCCCCGGCCGCAAGGAACTGCCGAAAACCCTGATCTTTGCCAAAACCGACAGCCACGCCGATGACATCATCCAGATGGTCCGCACTGAATTTGGCGAGCGCAACGATTTCTGCCGCAAGATCACCAACGGGGCCAAGAACCCGAAATCCACCCTTTCCGCCTTTCGCAACGAATATTACCCGCGCATCGCCGTCACCGTGGACATGATCGCCACCGGAACCGACGTCAAACCCCTGGAATGTCTGATCTTCATGCGCGACGTGAAGTCGAGAAACTATTTCGAACAGATGAAGGGGCGCGGCACCCGAGTGGTCGATGCCGACGCGCTGAAAAAGGTCAGCCCCTCGGCTCTGGCGAAAACCCATTATGTCATCATTGATGCTGTGGGCGTGACCAAATCGCTGAAGACCGCCAGCCAGCCTTTGGACAGCAAGCCGTCGATCTCGTTCAAAGACCTTGCTTACGGTCTGATGATGGGCGACCGGTCCGAGGAAACTGTCAGCTCGCTTGCCTCGCGCCTGTCGCGGCTGGATACCAAACTGGACGCCACCGATCAGGCGCAGATCGCGGAATTGGCGGGCCGCCCCTTGGCGGGCATCATCCGTGATCTGTTCGACGCGATAGATGCCGACAAGGTCGAGGCGGACGCCAAGGCCGCAGGCCACCCCGAGCCGGATGACGCCGCCATGAACACCGCGCGTGAGGCGCGGATCAAACAGGCCGCCAACCTGTTCACAGGCCCGCTGATCAACCTGATCGACACCATCCGCCGCGACCATGAACAGACCATCGACCATGATAGCAAAGACAAACTGCTGCGCGCCGAATGGGCGGGCGATGTGACGGAAAACGCCCAGAAAATCACGCAGGATTTCGCCACCTACCTGAACGCAAACCGCGATCAGGTGGCCGCCCTGACCATCTATTTCAACACCCCCGCGCGGCGTTCCGAGGTGTCCTTTGCCATGGTCAAGGAGGTGTTGCACCGCCTGACCACCGACCAGCCCCGCCTTGCCCCCCTGACCGTCTGGCGCGCCTATGCGCATCTGGACGGGTATAAGGGTGACACGCCCGCAGGCGATCTGACCGCCCTTGTCGCCCTGATCCGCCGCGTCACCGGGCTTGATCCCACGCTGACCCGCCATTCCGACCGCGTGCGCCGCAACTTCCAGAACTGGATCCTGAAACGCCATTCGGGCGCGGGCGAGAAATTCACCAAGGATCAGATGGACTGGCTGCACATGATCCGCGACCACCTTGCCACGTCTTTCATCATCGAGCGTGATGATCTGGACATGGCCCCCTTTGACGGCAAGGGCGGAATGGGGCAGATGTATGCGCTGTTTGGCGAAGGCATGGAGGCCGTGATGACCGAGATGAATGAGGCGCTCTCGGCATGACGGAAATACTTTGGGAAGCCCCCAAAACTTGGGCATGGGCCCGAATTGACGAAGTCGGTGAAGTTGTGTCGGGGGCTACTCCGTCGACAAAGGTCTCAGAATACTGGGGCAACGATGTTATCTGGTTTTCCCCAGCAGATTTAACTGGTTACCGCGCAAAGTTCATTGCGAAGGGCGCAAAGAGCATTTCTCTCAAAGGACTTTCCAACTCATCTGCAAGGGTCTTCCCGGCTGGAAGCGTCATGTTTTCATCCCGCGCGCCTGTCGGATATGTCGCCATCAACATGCATGAGGCGTCGACAAATCAAGGCTTTAAGACCTTGGTCCCTAACGCCGGGGTGTTCAACGAGTATGTCTACTACTATTTCAAGGCTATTCGGCACATTGCTGAACAACGGGCCACGGGCACGACGTTCAAAGAGCTTTCTGGTTCTGCATTTTCTGCGTTGCCAATCGTCCTTCCCCCCACCAACGAACAACGCCGGATCGTTGAGAAGATCGAGGCGATGTTTGAGAGGATCGACAAAGGGGTCGAAAACCTGCGTGGGGCCAAGGCCACGCTGGCGCTATACCGCCAATCACTGCTCAAATCCGCGTTCGAGGGCAACCTGACCGCCGACTGGCGCGCGCAGAACGCAGGTGCGCTGGAAACCCCCAAAACACTGCTGGCTCGCATCCAAAAAGAACGCGAAACCCGCTACAAATCCGCCCTAGACGACTGGCAAACCGCCCTCGCCGAATGGCGCGCAGGCGGTGAATTGGGACGGAAACCGGGCAAGCCGGGGCGGCCGCCGGAGATCATTGGGGAAGCCGTTTTCCCTTCTGGTAAGGTTGCGCAGGTTCCAACATCATGGCGCTGGTCACCCATGTCAGACGTCGGTCGCACAAGTGGAGGCCTGACGAAAAATCAAAAGCGTGAATCTTTGGCGCGAAAAGCTAAGTATTTGCGGGTTGCAAACATCTATTCCAACGAGCTGAGGCTTGACCACATCTCGGAAATTGGCGTGACCGATGAAGAGTTCAGCAAATCCCGCCTTGAAAAAGGTGACCTGCTTTTCGTCGAAGGAAATGGCTCACTTGAACAGATCGGACGGGTGGCGGTTTGGGACGGAAGTATCCCGGACATCACCCACCAGAACCATTTAATCCGCTTTTCGCCAGATGGGCTGTTAGATTCACAGTTTGCGATGTTGTTTATGATATCGCCGGTTGGCCGCAACTTGATCAAGGCGCAAGCAAGTTCAACGTCGGGTTTGCATACCTTGAGTATTTCGAAGATCGCAAACCTCCCAGTCCCCATCTGCTCCCCCGCCGAACAAGCCGAAATCACCCGCATCCTCGACACCCGCCTGACCGCTGCCGACAGGATGGAGGTCGAGATCGACGCCGCCCTGACCCGCGCCGACGCCCTGCGCCAATCCATCCTAAAACGCGCCTTTGCAGGCAAGCTCGTCCCCCAAGACCCGACCGACGAACCCGCCCCCACCCTCCTGGCCCGCATCAAGGCCGAACGGGCAAAGGCGGGCAAGACAGCAAAAAGAAAGACCACCCATGCAAGCTGACGATCACCCCATCGAGGTTATCCTTGCCGAAGGCCGTCGGTTCATGGTGCCGCTTTATCAGCGGAAATACCAATGGCACGACTTTCAACTCCTCCCCTTTTGGCAGGACGTCGAGGCCAAGGCGATCGAGGTGCTGGAGGGGGAAAGCAAGTTTCAGCATTACATGGGTGCGCTGATCCTTGCCCCGATTGGCGAGGCGGCCCAGATCGGTGTGACGCCAAAGGTGCAGATCGTTGATGGGCAACAGCGGCTGACAACGTTTCAACTGTTCCTTGCAGCACTACGCGAAGTGGCAAAGACCCACGGGCACGTCGATGTTGCAGCCCATGTAGGCGGTTATCTGTTCAACAACCTGAAAACCAAAGACACAGACAAGCTGACCCGGTTCAAGCTGACACCGACCCCATCAGACCAAAAGGTGTTCCATGACATCATGGACAAGGACTACCGGGCGATCCGGACGCAGTATGCTGCCAATTACTGGGGGCGGAGCGTGCCAAAGAACACGCCGTTCCGGGCGCTGCGGGCCTATGATGAGTTCTATCAGCTGATTAACCGCTTTGCCCAGTTCGGGTCCGCCGAGATGATGGCGGACGATGATACGCCGGACGCCGTGGATACAATCGCGGATGAGACCGACACCACCGAGGCCATCGGTACCCGGCTGGAGGCGATGCTGACAGCCGTGCTGAACCGCATGAAGCTGGTGGTGATCACGCTGGGTGAAGGCGACGACGCGCAGGTGATCTTCGAGACGCTGAATTCAAAGGGCGAGCCGTTGCTGGCGATGGATCTGGTGCGCAACAACATCTTTTACCGCGCTGAGAAGGAACAAGCCGAGGTCGAAGATCTTTATAAGACCCTTTGGGATCCGTTTGACCACGCCTGGTGGCGCGAGGCGGCCCCCTTTGCACGCCCCACACGTCCTCGGATCGACCACTTCCTTGCCCACGTGTTGGCCGCGGAAACGGGCGACAAGATTTCCATGCGCGAGCTATACGCGGAATACCGTGCCTTCGCGGTGCCGAAAGGCCGCCCTCGCTTTCAGCAGGTCGAGGACGAATTGCGCGTGTTGGGAAAATATGCCCCGATGTATGAAACGCTTGAAGGGCGGATTGCAGAGGATGCCGACTTGCACTGGTTCGGGCGCAAGTTGTCCGCCTGGCAGGTCACCACGGCGTATCCCATTGCCATGCAGATCAGCGCCAGCAAAATTGCCAATGCCGAGAAGCGCACCCTTTATCGTCTGATCTATTCCTATGTAGTGCGCCGTGCCTTGTCCGGCTTGACGGCGAAAAACCTGAACCGTGTGTTCCAAAGCTTGTCACAGGTGTTCGTGGAAAAAGGCGCCAGCGTTGGTGCTTTGCAGGAGTTCTTTGCAAAACGGCCAGGCGACAGCACAAGGTTTCCAGATGAAAAAGAATTTCGCGATGGGCTGCTAACCAAGGCAGCCTACACTCTGGCTCCGAACACCCGGATCAAAGATGTGCTCTGGGAGTTGGAGCTCGCCAGTCGGTCGAGGTTCGCCGAAGAGATACCAATGCCTGCCGGGCTGTGGACAGAACATGTCCTTCCTCAATCATGGACTGAGGCCTGGCCATTCGAGGAGGGGGCGTTCGTCGAACGGTTCTCCGGCAACCCGAAGGCGAAAGCCCGAGACACGATCGTGCAAACCCTTGGCAACCTCACTCTGTTGACGGGCGGTTTGAACATCTCGGTCGGGAACAAGGGGTTCTTGGAGAAGCGCGCAAAGTTGGAAGAGCACACCGGGCTTTTCCTGAACAAGTGGTTCCTGAGGCTGGATCAGTGGAACGAGGCCGTGATTTCCGCACGCGGAGAGGCGCTGGCAAATATGGCGGTAAATATCTGGCCTGCCCTGCCTAAACAAGGCGACCAAACTGTAGAAGGCAAATCGGTATGAACACCGCCCCCATCGTTTCCAAGGTCTGGAGTTTTTGCACCACCCTGCGTGATGATGGCGTGGGGTATGGCGATTATCTGGAGCAGTTGACCTATCTGATCTTCTTGAAGATGGCCGATGAATATGCACGCCCGCCATATAACCGTGACATCGGCATTCCGATGGGGTTCGACTGGAGCAGCCTGACCACCCGGCGCGGCGCAGACCTGGAGGCCCATTATGTGGCGCTGCTGCGCAAACTGGGCGAACAGCGGGGCATGCTGGGGCAGATTTTCACCAAGTCGCAAAACAAGATCACCGACCCTGCCAAACTGTTCCGCCTGATCGACATGGTGGACGGCACGAAATGGGTGATGCTGGGTGCCGACGTGAAGGGCGACATTTATGAGGGGCTGCTGGAGCGCAACGCCGAAGATACGAAATCTGGCGCGGGGCAGTATTTCACGCCGCGCGCGTTGATCCGGGCGATGGTTGCCTGCATGCGCCCAGAACCCGGCCAGACCATCGCCGATCCAGCCTGTGGCACGGGCGGCTTTTTCCTGGCCGCGCATGACTACCTGACCAACCCTGCGCATTTCGCCCTCGACAAGGATCAGAAGGCATTCCTGAAGCACGACACCTTTGTCGGGAACGAAATCGTGGCCGGCACCCGACGGCTGTGCCTGATGAACATGTTCCTGCATGGGATCGGCGAGATGACAGGCGAAAGCCTTGTGTCCCCCGCAGACGCACTGATTTCGGCTCCCTCAAAGGGTGTCGATATCGTGCTGGCAAACCCGCCGTTCGGCAAGAAAAGCTCGATGAGTTTCACCAATGCCGAGGGCGAGCAGGAGACTGAGGATCTGACCTATAATCGGCAGGACTTTTGGGCGACGACATCAAACAAGCAGCTGAACTTTGTGCAGCACATCCGGGCCATGCTGAAAACCACTGGACGGGCGGCCGTGGTTGTGCCCGACAACGTATTGTTCGAGGGCGGCGCCGGCGAAGTGATCCGGCGCAAACTTTTGCAGAACACCGACCTGCATACGCAGGAAAGACCCATGGATATTCGCCTGAAAGCCCTTTCCGTCCACCTTCTGACCGCTACGGGCGCGGTTCTGTCGATGTTTGCCATGCTGGCCGCCGTCGAGGAAAAGTGGAGCCTGATGTTCCTGTGGCTGGTGGTCGCGCTGATCGTCGATGGCATCGACGGCCCGCTGGCGCGCCGCTATGACACGCCGCGCAACTGGCCGACCTATGACGGCGTGCTGATGGACCTGATCGTCGATTACCTGACCTATGTGTTCATTCCGGCCTACGCGCTGTTCAAATCGGGGCTGTTGTCGGGCTGGACCGGGTGGTTTGCGATCATCGTGATCTGCTATGGCTCGGTGATCTATTTCGCCGATACCCGCATGAAAACAAAGGATAAATCCTTCTCCGGCTTTCCGGCCTGCTGGAACATGGTGGTGCTGGTGCTGTTCGCGCTCGCGCCCAGCCAGACCACGATCCTTGTCGTGGTGACCGGGCTGACGGTGGCGATGTTCCTGAACCTGAAATTCATCCACCCCACCCGCACGAAACGCTGGATCAACATCTCGCTGCCCGTCGCGCTGGCCTGGGTGGTCTTTGCCGGCTGGGCCGCCTGGCGCAATTTCGAGGAAGGCTCGATCGCGCATTGGGGGCTGGTGGCGACCTCGCTTTACCTCTGCCTTGCCGGCATCGTGCAGCAACTGGTGCCGCAGGGCGTGCGGCGCATCAGCTAAAGCCGCGTCAGGATCACGCCGCCCACGATCACGACGGCGGCCAGCGCCTTGCCCTTGGTCATCCGCTCGCCAAAGGCCAGCCAGCCGATCAGCACCGCAAACAGGATCGAGGTCTCGCGCAGCGCCGCGACCACGGCAATCGGCGCAATGGTCATGGCCCAGACCGAGACGCCATAGGCGCCATAGCTGGCGGCCGTGGCGATGAAGCCGACGCTCCACGGTTTGATCTGGCGGGGCAGCATGTCCAGCCCCTTCCAGGCGAGCATCCCGGTGGCAAAGAACATCCCGTCCACCACGAACACCCAGGCGACATAGGCCACCGCATCGCCCGCCACCCGCGCGCCATGGCCGTCCAGCATGGTATAGATTGCCGTCGCGCAGGCCGAGCCGAGGGCAAAGGGCAAAAGCTTGCGGCTTTCGCCGTTGGCAAAAACCCCCTGCGCCATCAACAGGATACCGCAGCCCAGAACGAAAATGCCGGCGTATTCGTGGAAGGTCAGGCTGTCGGCCGCCATCTGGGTCGGGAAGGCCAGCGCCAACAGCGGCCCGACAACCGCAACGATCAGGGGCGCGGTGCCGCGCGCGATGGGGTAGACGCGGCTCAGGTCGCCATGCTCATAGGCATAGGTCAGGAAAGATTTGTAAAAGAAATGCGCGCAGCCCGCCGCCAGCACCCAGGGCCAGGCCGCCGGGTTCAGGCTGGGCCGCATCGCGGCAACCGCAAGGCCGATCGGCACCTCGCCGATCGACAGGATCACCATAGCCGCCAGCCGCGAGGCGCCGACCTTGATCAGAGAATTCCACAGCACATGTAGAAAGGCCGATCCCAGAACGGCCATCATTACCCAGAACGTCACTGCGCGCCTCGTCTTGCCTGTCGTAAACCGACATTCCCCAAGTGGCCTGCCGCTTGACTTCAAGATCGCCTGATTTTGCTCGCTGGGCAAGCGTTTTTCGCCCCGAGCGGTGTCTGTCGTCGCGCAAACGGCCGAAGTCGGGTGGATCAAGCC
>NZ_VKKX01000009.1 GCF_008271655.1 Gemmobacter caeruleus | reverse complement strand
GTCGTCGTCGCTTGGCTGTGAAGATGGATCAGCATGACCGTGCCCCGTCCCGAATGCCCCTCAGCACCGATCTTGCCATGAAGAGTGCAGATCGCCGAGGGGAAATGTGATCATCCGGGATCAAACAGCTATCTCATGCTCCATGAGAACTGGAATGCCTAAGATGAATCGTGAGCAACTCGATCAGTTCTTGTTCGACTTGCCGCCAGTAACGCATCAGAGCAATTATGTTTCTGCCGCAACTGGCGTGAAACAGACCGTTGCTGACTGTGCCGATCGTTCAGCAAGACTCTTTGGCATGAAGAAGTCTATTCTGAGTGGGGTCTCGTCGGATGACATTTAACGAAGCCAACACCGTCGAAGCCCATCTGCGGGACCTTCTCGCGGGCGCGGCCTCGGCCCGCCCGGCGCAACTCTCCATCGGCCTCGCCCGCACGGGCGGCAAGATTGCGGGCCTCGGCTGGCATTACGTCGCCCCCGCCGACCTTCCCCGCCAGCCGCAAGAGGTGCTGGTGGAGCCCCACCTCCGCGACGCCCTGATCCGCCTGAACCCCGACATCGCCGCCAACCCCGGCCGGGCCGATGACGTGCTCTACCGCCTGCGCGCCATCGTCATGGGCGCGCGGTCGGATGGGCTGGTGAAGGCGAACGAGGAATTTGCCGCGTGGCTGCTGGGCGAACGCTCGATGCCCTTCGGCGCAAATGGCGAACACGTCACCATCCGCCTGATCGACTTCGACGAGATCGAGAAGAACAGCTTCGTCGTCACCCAGCAGTTCACCATCCGCGCAGGCAAGACCGAAAAGCGCGCCGATCTGGTGCTGCTGGTCAACGGCATTCCGCTGGTGCTGATCGAGGCCAAGACGCCGGTACGGTCCAGCCAAAGCTGGCTCGACGCCGCCATCCAGGTCCATGACGATTACGAGAAGAACGTGCCGGAACTGTTCGTGCCGAACGTCTTTTCGGTGGCGACCGAGGGCAAGGAGTTCCGCTACGGCTCGATCCGGATGCCGGTCGATCTGTGGGGCCCTTGGCGCGACGGCGACGGCAAGCAATCGCTGGGCGAGGTGGAAAAGGCCGCCACCTCGATGCTGCGCCCGGCGATGGTGCTCGACATGCTCGACAGCTTCACCGCTTTCGCCACGCAAAAGGGCAAGCACCGCATCAAGATCATCGCCCGCTATCAGCAGGTGGACGGCGTCAACAAGATCGTCGCGCGGGTCGTGGCGGGCCAGCCGCGAAAGGGGCTGATCTGGCATTTCCAGGGCTCGGGCAAATCGCTGCTGATGCTGTTCGCCGCGCGCAAGCTGCGGCTGCACCCGGCGCTGAAGAACCCCACGGTGCTGATCGTGGTGGACCGGATCGATCTCGACAGCCAGATCTCGGGCACCTTCTATGCCGCCGACATGGCCAACATGGTGCGCACGGAAAGCCGGAAAGAGCTGGCCGATCTGCTGGGCAAGGATGCGCGTAAGGTGGTGATCACCACGATCCACAAGTTCGCCGAGGCTGACGGCGTGCTGAACGACCGCGACAACATCATCGTGCTGGTCGACGAGGCGCACCGCACGCAGGAAGGCGATCTGGGCCGCAAGATGCGCGACGCGCTGCCGAACGCGTTCCTGTTCGGCCTGACCGGCACGCCGATCAACCGCGCCGACAAGAACACCTTCTACGCCTTCGGCGCCGACACCGACGAAGGCGGCTACATGAGCCGCTACGGCCTGAACGACTCGATCCGCGACGGGGCGACAAAGGAACTGCATTTCGAGCCGCGGCTGGTGGACCTGCACATCGACCAGAAGGCCATCGAGGAGGCCTACGCTGAGCTGACGCAGGGTCTGACCGACGAGGACCGGGATCGGCTGGGCAAGGCGGCGGCCAAGATGTCGATCCTGGTCAAGGCGCCCGAACGCATCCGCGCGATTTGCGGCGACATCGCCAAGCACTTCCAGGAGAAGGTCGCCCCGAACGGCTTTGGCGCGCAGGTGGTGACCTTCGACCGTGAGAGTTGTCTGCTCTACAAGCAGGAACTCGACCGCCACCTGCCGCCCGAGGTTTCGGACGTGGTGATCTCGGTCAACAGCGGCGAGCCGGAATATGCGGCGTTCAAGCGCGACCGCGATGCCGAGGAGAAGCTGCTCGACCGGTTCCGCGACCCGAAGGACCCGCTGAAGATCATCATCGTGACGTCAAAGCTGCTGACCGGCTTTGATGCGCCGATCCTGCAGACGATGTATCTGGACAAACCGCTGCGCGACCACACGCTCTTGCAGGCGATATGCCGGACGAACCGTCCCTATGGCGAGCAGAAGACGCATGGCCTGATCGTCGACTACCTCGGCATCTTCGACGACGTGGCGCAGGCGCTGAAATTCGACGAGGAGGGCGTGCAAAAGGCGGTGTCGAACATCGCCGAGTTGATCAACGCCCTGCCGACCGCCCTGCAGAAGTGCCTCGCCTATTTCGCGGGCGTAGACCGCAGCCTGACTGGCTACGAGGGCCTGATCGCCGCGCAGGAATGTATCCCGAACAACGACCTTCGCGACGCCTTTGCGGCCGACTTCAGCGTGCTCGCGCGGATCTGGGAGGCCCTGTCGCCCGATCCGGTGCTGACGCAGTACGAGACCGATTATCGCTGGCTGGCGCAGGTCTACGAGTCGCTGAAGCCCTCCAGTGGCACAGGGCGCCTGCTTTGGCATCGGCTGGGCGCCAAGACCATCGAGCTGATCCACGAGAACGTCCATGTCGACGCGGTGCGGGATGATCTCGATACGCTGGTTCTGGATGCCGAACTGCTCGAAGCGGTCCTCGGCAACCCTGACCCGGAAAAGAAGGCCAAGGAAATCTCGGTCAAGCTGGCGGGCCGCCTTCGGAAGCATGCGGGAAATCCGAAGTTCAAGGCGCTAGGCGAGCGCCTGGAGGACCTGAAGAACCGGCATCAGCAGGGTCTCCTGCTGTCGATCGACTTCCTGAAGGAGCTTCTGGCGCTGGCGAAAGACGTGGTGAAGACCGAACGCGAGACGCCGGAAGAAGAGGACATCGACCGTGGCAAGGCGGCGTTGACCGAGTTGTTCGAGGAAGCCCGGAACGGCGACACGCCGGTGATGGTCAAGCGGGTTGTGGACGATATCGACGAGATCGTGCGTGCGGTCCGTTTCGATGGCTGGCAGGCCACGCACGCGGGTGAACGCGAGGTCAAAAAGGCGCTTCGCCAGACCCTCTTCCGCTACAAGCTGCATCAGGACGCCGAGCTGTTCGAGAAGGCATACGGCTACATTCGCGAATATTACTAAGCTGAGGATGGCCGTTAATGGATGAAGACCGAACCTTTACCGTAGCCACAGACGCTGCCGTCATCTCACTGATCGAGAGCGCCAAGAGGCGTCTGGTCGTCATTGCCCCTGCATTGTCTCGTGCCGTCGCCGATGCGCTTGCCGCACGGCTCGACGAGCTGGAGCATCTCGACATACGCGTAATTGTTGACGCCGATGCCGAGGTCTATCGCCTCGGCTTCGGAGAGCGCGAAGCGCTGGAGGTTATCCGCGATGCCGCTTCAAGGAACTTGCTCGATCTCCGGGTGCAGCCCGGTGTTCGCATCGGGGTGATCATTTCGGATGACGACACGATGGTGTTTGCGCCGGTCTCAAAAAACATCGAAGCAGGTTCCGACACAGCAGAAAATCCGAACGCGATCGTTCTCCGCGGTGCCTCAACTGAAAAGCTCGTCCGCGCCTCTGGCGCGCATGCGAACGACGAGTCCCCTTCCGGCGAGATTGGGAATGCAGCGTTGGATCCCGCCAAAGTTGAGGCAATGCAGGCCGACCTTGAACGCAACCCACCTGCCAAGTTCGATATCACCAGGCGCTTGCAGGTATTCTCTTCGCGCGTGGTCTACGTTGAGTTCGAGATCACGGGCTTCGCGCTTAGCCGAAAGCAGGTTCCACTTCCGGAGGACTTCAGCACCGTAAGCGATGCGAACCTCCAAGCTCAGATATCAAGTCGACTGCGGGCGCCGATGGCTGCAGTTGGAGCGGTGGAAGTCACGATAGGCGACGGCAAAGACGCCAAGACGGCACTCGTCGACGACGCCTGGCTACGCAAGGAACGCAAGCGAATTGAAGACATCTACACCTTTCAGATCGATAATTTTGGCCGTGTGATCTTGCGTGAAGATCGCAAGGACTTTGATGCAGCAGTCCAGGCCTTCCTGACGGTCGTCGGACGATATCATGACAAAGTCCGCGCTGCGCTGGACTCTCATCGTGCCGCCTTTCAACAAAGTTTCGTTGCTGAGTTCCTTCCAAGATGGACGGAGGCTCCGCCCGACTACATGACGCGGTGGGGGAATGAGCCTGACGAAGACAGCCTAAAACTGGAACTAGCGAACCGGGCCAATGAGGTGTTCGAGACGATGCTTGCGTTTGAGCCACCCTCCGTCCGTCTTGTTGAAAAGAACGTCTCCCCGTCGAACGTCGAGGATCCTCGATTTCTCAGTCGGTTGCGCTCCATCATGGAGCGTCGCCGCGTGCCAAAAGCTATCATTGACTCGCTGTTCTCGTCAGGAGAAGCCGCGCCCGAGCAGGGAGAACTGCTGCCAAATCGGTGAGAACAACCCCGAAGTGAAGTTCGATCTCTGTTCCTTCCGGGGATGCGCCCCTGAAATCGAAGTGTTCAGCGGGACGCCTGATAAAACGAAGCGTTATCAAGTGTTTGTCAAAACTTCACTGAATTGGTGCAGGCAACAGGTCCGGAGAATATCGACCCCGAGAGACCACTTCCGGGCCTCCTGGCGCCGGCGCCAGTGCTCAGCCTCTCCTGCATAACCCCCGAAAACAACGGAAAAATCTGGCCGCAGCCGGATCGGGAGAACGCTTTCGCGGGGGCAAGTGGCGGAGACGAAGGGATTCGAACCCTCGAGACGGTTCCCCGTCTGCACCCTTAGCAGGGGTGTGCCTTCGACCACTCGGCCACGTCTCCGCCGATCCGTATATGTCCCGTGATGCGGACAGACAAGGGGAAATAACGCGGTTGGGGAAGTGAGCGGTCAGCGGGTGCATTGGCGTTGGAAGCTGCCGGGACTGCGACCGTACTGTTTGCGGAAGGCGGTGCAGAAATGCGCGGCGTCGGCAAAGCCCAGGTCATAGGCGATCTCGGTGATGCTGCGCCGCTGGCCTTGCAGCATCTCGCTTGCGGCATGCAGGCGGATCATGCGCCAGAACTCGGCCGGGGGCTGGCCGAGATCCTGGCGGAAGGCGCGGGTCAGGCGGGCGCGGGTGCAGTTCAGTTCGGCCGCCAGCGTGCCGATCGGGCAGGGGGCGTCGAGCCGGGTTTCCATCCGCCGCACGGCCTCCTGGGTCAGGGGCGCTGCGCTGCGCAGGCTGTCTTCATAGGGGCGGGCCTTCAGGGCGATCCGGGTTTCCTCGGGGCGAAACAGCAGGAAATTGCGGGCTTTCCAGGCCCGGGCGCAGTCGCTGTGGGTGGCAATCAGATGGGCGGCGACCTCGATCGCGACAATGCTGCCGGGGCAGGTGATGACCGGGCCGTCGATGATGAAATTCTCGTCCGAGACGGCTTCGACCCCGGGAAACCGCAGCAGGAAATCGGCCAATGTGTGAAAATGCGTGGCGCAGCGCCGACCGTCGAGCAGCCCGGCGCCTGCCAGAACGAAACTGCCAGTGCAAAGCCCGACCAGCGTGGCGCCGCGGGCGGCGGCACGGCGCAGCGCATCGGGAACGTCGGGGCGCAGCGCGGGCAGGCTGCGCAACAGGCCGCCGCAGACCACGATGCAATCGTGATCCTCCAGCCGCTCGGGGCCGGCGGTCGCGGCGACGGGCAACCCGCAGCTGGACCGCAGCGGCTGATCGGTGGCGGCGATGAAATCCCACTGAAAGCCGATCTGCCGGCTGTCATCGCGCCGATCCGCGGCCAGGCGCAGCGCATCGACAAAACTTGCCATCGGGGTGAGCGTGAAATCGGCACAAAGCAGCAGCGCCACGCGCAGAAAGGGCGTGCCGGGCTGCGTGGGCAGGGGCGGGTGATCCATCAGACGGCGCTCCTTCTGTATCATATGTAATGAAAAACGGATCAAATCTGCAAGACGGCCCCGCGCCTGCGGCAGATTATGCGGGCCAGGACGCCCGGCCGACCGGGCCACAGATCGCGGTGCTGCCCATGTTGAAGAACGCCCCCTATCCAAAGCTGCTGGAGCCGCTGACCCTGCGCCACAAGACGCTGCGCAACCGCGTCACCTTTGGCGCGCATACCGCCAACATGTCTGAGGAGGGCCTGCCGGGCGCGCGCCATCTGGGCTATTATCTGGAACGCGCACGCGGGGGTGCTGCGATGATCGTGGTGGAACCGATGCCGGTTCATGCCACGGCCCGCCTGACCCGGGGCAATTTCCGCCATGGCGACGATGCGGTGATCGACGGTTTTCGCCGCATCACCGAGGCCTGCAAGGCCGAAGGCGCCGTGATGATCCATCAGCTGTATCATGTGGGGCAGCACGGCGATTACGACCTGTCCTTTACTGCCAACTGGTCCCCCTCGGGCCTGCCATCCTATCACGATGGCGATGGCAGCCACCGCATGACCGAGGCGCAGATCGAGGAGGTGATCGCCGGTTTCGTCCAGGCGGCGGTGCGGGCGCAGGCCAGCGGCTTTGACGGGGTGGAGCTGTTCGGCCCCTACAATTCGCTGATCGAACAGTTCTGGCTGCCCTGGTCGAACCGCCGCGACGATCGCTGGGGCGGCAGTTTCGCCAATCGCATGCGCTTTTCGACCGAGATCGCCAGCCGCATCCGCAAGGCCGTGGGCGAGGATTTCATCATCGGGCTGGCAGGGAGCGTCGATCTGTCGGTCAAAGTCGGCATGACGACCGAACTGTTGCAGGAAATCGCGGTCTGGCATGATGAACGGGCGCTGGTCGATTACATCACCTGCGGCACCGGCAGTTATTTCGACCATTCCGCGATCATGCCCACCTTCCTTTTGGGCGACAAGCTGGGCGCCCCCTATGCCGAGGCGCTGAAGGCGGTCTGCAAACATATGCGCGTGCAGGCGGAAAGCCATCTGCGCACGCCCGAGAATGCGCATGAGGTCATATCCTCGGGGCAGGCCGATCTTGTCAGCATCGTGCGCGGGCAGATCGCCGATCCGCATTGGGTGGCCAAGGTGGCGGCGGGGGCGGCGGACGATGTGCGCGGCTGCATCAGTTGCAACCAGATGTGCTGGGGGCGGCGGTCGCGCGATTACTGGATCTCGTGCCTCGTCAACCCCTCGGCAGGGCGCGAGTGGGAATGGGGGGGCGACCGCTTTGCCCCCGCCGCCCTGCCGCAACGGGTGCTGGTGGTGGGCGGTGGCCCGGCGGGGTTGGAGGCCGCCCGCGTCGCGGCGGAGCGCGGCCATACGGTCACCCTGGCCGAGGCCGCACCGCAACTGGGCGGGCAGTTCCGGCTGGCGGGCTTGCAGCCCCGGCGCGGGCAGATCCTTGACCTGATCGGCTGGTATGAACGGCAACTGGCGCGGCTGGGGGTTTCGGTGCTGCTCAATACCCCGCTGGAGGCCGAGGAGGTCGCGGCCTTTCCCGCCGACCGGGTGATCCTGGCGACCGGATCGCAGCCCGCCGGCAGCGGGTTTCAGCGCGCCCTGCCCGAACAGGATCGCCTGCCGGGTGTCGATCGGCCCGATGTCTGGTCGGTCGAGGATGTGATGACCCGCAGCGCGCGCCTCGGGCGGCGGGTGCTGCTTGTCGATGATACCGGCGACTGGCGTGCCATGGGCACCGCGCTGGAACTGGCGGATCGCGGGCATGAGGTGACGGTGGTCACCGCCTTTCCCGTGCTGGGTCAGTTCCTGCGCCGGACCGAAGGCGACATGCGCGCCCGCGCCCGGCTGCGCAAGGCCGGTGGCCGCTGGATCACCGAGGCGGCGGTGCTGTCCTGGGGCGAGGCGGGCGCCCGGCTGCGGCATCTGCTGGATGGCGCCGAGGAGACGGTCGCCGCCGATGCGCTGGTGCTGGCCACGACCAATGTCGCCGATACCACCCTGGCCGACGGGATGGAGTGCGTGGCGCCGGGGCGCGATGTCACGGTGATCGGCGATGCGCTGGCGCCGCGCCTCGCGGTGGCGGCCATTCTGGAGGGGCGGGTGGCAGGGCAGTCGATCTGACCCCGACCGGCCTGTCAGGCGGGCGGATCGGCGGGGGGCAGGCGGGCCGGTTCGGGCGGCCCGATCAGCCCCTTGCCGTGCAGCCATTCGGGCAGCAGTCCCGACAGCAGCAGGCTGCGATGCCAGCCAAAGCGCGGGTCGATGGCGCGCACCAGATGCCAGACGACGGTCGTGCAATTGGCGGTTACGGTATTGTAGAACCGGGCCCGCCGCGCCAGCCGGTTGCCAAGCGCCAGATAGGCCAGAAACACCGGCCGCAATTGCGCGGGCGGCAACAGCAGCGCATAGCGGCGCACGTCCTCGTGCCGGTGATCGGTGCGCAGGGCGACGATATCGTCTTCGGTCGCGCCGATCAGCGCCAGCTCGAACTGGCGGAAAAACCCGCCGATCGACGAAAACTCCTCGCCCCGTTCGCGACGGATCTCGACCGAGAACACCACGCGCTGCCCGGTGGTGAAGGCAAAGCTGACCAGCAGATGCGCGATCTTGGGGTTGCCCCAGACCGAGGTGATCATGTCGGCGCCGCAAAGCTGATCCAGATCGACCGTCATGTCGATCCAGTGCGGGCTGGCCTCGGTGGTGCTGGTCCAGCGAAAGGCGCGCAGGTCATGCAGCGCGACCTGCGTGCCCGTCACCTCGCCGGTGACGATGCGCGCGACATCGGGCGCCCAGTCGCGATCCAGCCGGGGGCGCAGGGTCAGATACCACAGCGCGACCGCCGCGAGGCACGCGAACAGCGGCGCAAGGCCGTGATCGGTTACCGCCCATATCCCGATGCAGCCGGCCAGCGCCAAGCCCAGCCCCGCCGCGCCGCGCCAGCCGAAATGCACCCAGAGCGCGGTGCCCCCCAACAGGCCCAGCCCGATCAGAAGCGGCCAGAAGATCACGCCCGTTTCACGCTGGCGGTGACGTAATTCACCGAAAGATCGCGGTCCGACAGGCTCCAGCTCCAGGACAGCGGGTTGAACACCATCCCCTTGCGATCGACCGGATCGAGGCCGGCGCGGCGGATCAGATCCTCCAGTTCGTCCGGGGTGATGAACTTGCGCCAGTCATGCGTGCCCTTGGGCAGCCAGCGCATGATCCATTCCGCGCCGACGATCGCCATGCCAAAGCTCTTGGCGTTGCGGTTCAGGGTGGAACAGATCATCAGCCCGCCCGGTTTCAGCAGATGCTGACAGGCGGTCAGATAGGCCAGCGGATCGGCGACATGTTCCACCACCTCCATGTTCAGCACCACGTCAAAGCGTTCGCCCGCTTCGGCCAGCGCTTCGGCGGTGGTGTTGCGATAGTCGATGGCAAGGCCCGATTGTTCGGCATGAAGGCGCGCCACGGGGATGTTGCGCTCGGCGGCGTCGGCGCCCAGCACCTCGGCGCCCAGCCGCGCCATGGGTTCCGACAACAGCCCGCCGCCGCAGCCGATATCCAGCAGGCGCAGGCCCGCAAAGGGGCGCGGCTGTGTCAGGTCGCGGGCGAATTCGGCGGCGATCTGGCGGGTGATATAATCCAGCCGGCAGGGGTTCATCTCGTGCAGCGGCTTGAACTTGCCGGCCGGATCCCACCATTCCGCCGCCATCGCCTCGAACTTGGCCACTTCGGCGGCGTCAATCGTGGTGGTCATCGTGGTCTCCCGTGGCAGAATGGTTCCGCGTCGTTATATAGTATGTCCATGGATCACAGATCAGGCCAAAAAAGCGCAGGTGCCACTCTTTACCCGCAGGTCGAGCCCTTCGACCAGCGGCAGATCGACATGGGCGACGGCCATCGCATCTATATGGAGCAATGCGGCCGCCCCGATGGCGTGCCGGTTCTGGTGCTGCATGGCGGGCCGGGGGGCGGGTGCAGCCCGGCGATGCGGCGCTATTTCGACCCCGAAACCTATCGCGTGGTGCTGTTCGACCAGCGCGGCTGCGGCCGGTCGCGGCCCACGGCCAGCGTGACGGCCAATACCACCTGGGATCTGGTCGCCGATATCGAGGTGATCCGCGACCTGCTGGGGATCGACCGTTTCGTGCTGTTCGGCGGCAGCTGGGGCGCGACGCTGGCGCTGACCTATGCGATCACCCACCCGGAGCGGGTGCGCCAGCTGGTGCTGCGTGGGGTGTTTCTGGGCACGCAGGCGGAACTGGACTGGTTCTATGGCGGCGGGGCAGGGGCGTTCTATCCCGATCTCTGGGCGCGCTTCGTGCAACCCATCCCCGAGGCGGAACGCGGCGACCTGATCGCCGCCTATCACCGGCGCCTGTTCAGCGGCCACCTGCCCGAGGAGATGCGCTTTGCCCGGCTTTGGGCGCAATGGGAAAACGCGCTGGCCTCGGTGCATGCCGACGGCGCCTATTATGAAAGCCCGTCGGACTATGCCCGCGCCTTTGCGCGGCTGGAGAATCACTATTTCCGCCATGGCTGTTTTCTGGATGGCGATGGCTGGATCCTGCGCGAGCGGCACCGGATCGAACATCTGCCCGCGTTGATTGTGCAGGGGCGGTTCGACATGATCTGCCCGCCTTCGGGCGCCTGGCGGCTGTCGCAGGGCTGGCCGGGGTGCAGCTTGCGCATGGTGGGGCTGGCCGGTCATGCGCTGTCGGAACCGGGGATTTCCTCGGCGCTTGTACAGGCGATGAACGACCTGCGGGAGGTGTTGCATGGGGGCTGAGATGGCGATGGCGACCTTTGACTGGTCCCTGTTCGCGCTGTTCATGGGGGCGAGCCTCGCGGCCGGGCTGACCGGCTGGATGTTCAAGCCCGGCGATTGGTATGAGGGGCTGGTCAAGCCCGACTGGCGCCCGAAGAACTGGATGTTCCCGCTGGCCTGGACCACGATCTATGTGCTGTCGAGCCTTGCGGCCACGCGGGTCGCGCCGCTGGCGGGCAATGCGCAGGCCATGGGGTTCTGGGCCTTGCAGATCGCGCTGAATACGCTCTGGACGCCCACGTTCTTCGGCGCGCGGCGCATGGGGCTTTCGGTGCTGGTCATGGCCGCGCTGTGCCTCGCGGTTCTGGGCATGCTCTGGACCTTCTGGCCGCTGGATGGCTGGGCCTTCTTGATGATCCTGCCCTATGCGGCCTGGCTGGCCTTGGCCGCGCCGCTGAACTGGCGGGTCTGGCGCGACAATCCCGGGGCGGGGGCCGGCGCGGGCGGTTGATCCGCCCCGCCCCGCGCTTTTGCTTGCAATCGCGGGGGGACTTCGCTATATGCCCATCAACAGCGGCGCTTGCGGGTCCAAACCGGAAGCCCATCGAAAGATGCAAACGGGCCGCTCGCGCCCGTTTTTTGTTTTTGGAACCAAGGCATGACCGATCTCATCGCCAAGACCGCCATCGACCGGCGACTCGCCGATATCGTCGGCCCCGTCATCGAGGGGCTGGGATTCGAGCTTGTGCGCATCCGTCTGATGGGCGGCAAGACGCGCATCCTGCAAATCATGGTGGACCGCCCCGATGGCGGGATCGAGGTGGACGAATGCGCCACCGTCTCCACCGCGGTTTCCGCCGTGCTGGATGTGGAAGACCCGATCGAGGACAATTACGTTCTGGAAGTGTCCTCGCCCGGCATCGACCGCCCGCTGACCCGGCTCAAGGATTTCGACATGTGGGTCGATTACGAGGCGCGGCTGGAAACGACCGAGCTGATCGACGGCCGCCGCCGCTTCAAGGGCCTGTTGCAGGGCACCGAGGGCGACGAGGTGCTGATCGAGATCGAGGAAGGCGGCGAGACGCTGACCATCGGGCTGCAATTCGACTGGCTGTCGGATGCCAAGCTGCTGCTGACCGATGAGCTGATCGCCGAGGTGCTGCGCCAACGCAAGGAGGCCGGCGTCATCGACGAATCGAAGTTCGACGAGATCGAAGAATCCGAAGGGGACGAGGACGAAGACCTCGAAACCCCCGCGACCAAACACTGACCGATACCTGACAGGGCCAAGAGGACATCATGGCGATTACGTCTGCGAACCAGTTGGAGCTGCTGCAAACCGCCGAGGCGGTGGCGCGCGAAAAGATGATCGACCCGGATCTGGTGATTCAGGCGATGGAGGAATCCCTCGCCCGCGCCGCCAAGTCGCGCTACGGGGCCGAGCTTGACATCCGCGTCAAGATCGACCGCAAGACCGGCCGCGCCACCTTTGCCCGCGTGCGCACCGTGGTCGCCGATGAGGAATTCGAGAATCATCACGCGCAGCTGACCGTGAAGCAGGCCAAATCCTATCTCGCCGATCCGCAGATCGGCGACGAGGTCATCGACGAGGTGCCGCCGGTCGATCTGGGCCGTATCGCCGCGCAAAGCGCCAAGCAGGTCATCCTGCAAAAGGTGCGCGAGGCCGAGCGTGACCGTCAGTATGACGAATTCAAGGATCGCAAGGGCACCATCATCAACGGCGTGGTCAAGCGCGAGGAATATGGCAACCTGATCGTGGATATCGGCCGGGGCGAAGGCATCCTGCGCCGGAACGAGAAGATCGGCCGCGAAAGCTATCGCCCGAACGACCGCATCCGCTGCTATGTCAAGGATGTGCGCCGCGAGACCCGCGGCCCGCAGGTCTTCCTGTCGCGCACCGACCCGCAGTTCATGGCCGAACTGTTCAAGATGGAAGTGCCGGAAATCTATGACGGCATCATCGAGATCAAGGCCGTGGCCCGTGACCCGGGCTCGCGCGCCAAGATCGCCGTGATCAGCTATGACAACTCGATCGACCCGGTCGGCGCCTGCGTCGGCATGCGCGGCAGCCGCGTGCAGGCCGTGGTGAACGAGCTTCAGGGCGAAAAGATCGACATCATTCCGTGGAACGGCGACACCGCCACCTTCCTCGTGAACGCGCTGCAACCCGCCGAGGTCAGCAAGGTCGTGTTCGACGAGGAGGCCGGCAAGATCGAGGTCGTGGTGCCGGATGAACAGCTTTCGCTGGCCATCGGCCGCCGCGGGCAGAACGTGCGTCTGGCCTCGCAACTGACCGCGCTGGATATCGACATCATGACCGAGGCCGAGGAATCGGCGCGTCGCCAGGCCGAATTCGCCGAGCGCACCAAACTCTTCATGGATACCCTTGATATCGACGAGATGATGGCCCAACTTCTGGTGGCGGAAGGCTTCACCAATCTGGAAGAAGTGGCCTATGTCGATCAGGACGAACTGCTGTCCATCGACGGTTTCGACGAAGGCACCGCCGAGGAACTGCAAGCCCGCGCCCGCGACTATATCGAGGAACAGAACCGCAAGGCCATCGAGGCCGCGCGCGAACTGGGCGTCGATGAAAGCCTGTTCAACTTTGAAGGGCTGACGCCCCAGATGATCGAGGCGCTGGCCCGCGACGGCATCAAGACGCTGGAAGACTTTGCCACCTGCGCCGACTGGGAACTGGCCGGCGGCTGGACCACCGAGAATGGCCAGCGCAAGAAGGACGAAGGCATTCTGGAAAAGTTCGACGTCTCTCTGGAAGAGGCGCAGAACATGGTGATGACGGCGCGCGTCATGCTGGGCTGGGTGGACCCGACCGAGCTGGCCGCCGCCGAGACGGAAGAAGGCGACGACGAGGAGGCCGAGGCCTGAGCCTCGGACATCCCCGATGACGCGCGGTGGTCGCAAGGACGAAAGCGAAGGCCCGGAACGTAAATGCATCGTTTCGGGCGAGGTCGGGCCGAAGGCCGGGCTGATCCGCTTTGTCGCCGGGCCGGACGGAACGGTGGTGCCCGATCTGTTGGGGCGCCTGCCGGGCCGGGGGTTCTGGGTGACATCCACGCGCGCGGCGCTGGATCGCGCGGCGGCAAAGGGGCTGTTTTCCCGCGCCGCGCGGACAAGGGTGACGCCGCCCGCCGAGCTGGCAGACCTGATCGAGGGGATGCTGGCGCGCCGGGTGGTGGAACTGCTGAGCCTCGCCCGCAAGGCGGGCCTCGCGGTCACCGGCTATGAGAAGGTGAAGGGCTGGCTTGTGGATGGCACGGCAACGGTGCTGATCCAGGCCAGCGACGGGTCGGAACGGGGCAAGACCAAGCTCCGCCCGCCCGCGAAGACGGGGCTGTTCATCGACTGCCTGACCGGTCAGGAAATCGGTTTGGCATTTGGCCGCGAAAGTGCCATACACGGCGCGCTTGCGGCTGGTGGACTCAGCGACCGTGTTGTAGAGGAAGCGGCAAGGCTGGCAGGGCTCCGGGGTGGAGTCGCTGGCCAGCATGACGGCGGCGAGACCGCCGGAGAGGATACGAAGACGGTATGAGCGATACGGACGGTAAAAAACCCCTCGGGCTTGGTGGTGGCGCGGGCAAACGCCCGGGGCAGGTGAAGCAGAGCTTCAGCCACGGCCGCACCAATACGGTGGTGGTGGAGACCAAGCGCAAGCGCGTCGTGGTGCCGAAGCCCGGTGCCCCGGGTGCGGCTGCCGGCGCCGGTGGCGCGCCGCATCTGGGCGATCCGTCCAAGCGTCCCGCCGGGATCTCGGATGCCGAGATGGAACGCCGTCTGGCGGCCCTCAAGGCTGCCAAGGCCCGCGAGGCCGAGGATGCCGCCCGCCGCGCCGACGAGGAACGTCAGCGCGAGGAAGAGCGTCAGCGCCGCCGCGAGGAGATCGAGGCCAGGGAACGCGAGGATCGCGAACGCGAAGCCGCGATCCGTGCCAAGATCGAGGAAGAGGAACGCCAGGCCCGCGCCGAGGCCGAGGCCAAGGTGGCCGCTGCCGCGCAGCGCAAGGCCGATATCCTGGGCACCAAGTCGCGCGCGCAGGTTCAGCGTGAGCAGGAGGAGGCCCGCGCCGCCGCCGAGGCCGCGAAGCCCGCCGCCAAGCCGCGCGATGCCGCTGCCGCCCCGGCCGAGGAAGACCGCACTGCCGCCGCCAAGACCGGCGGCGCCGCGCCCGCGACCCCCGTGCAGCGCAAGGTCGATCGTGAGCGCGAGGAGCGCGAGCGTGACCGCAACGCCAAGGCCAAGGGCGAAGACGGCCGCCGCGCCGGCAAGCTGACCCTGAACGCCGCGCTGGATGGCGAGGGCGGGCGGACCCGCTCGCTCGCGTCCATGAAGCGCAAGCAGGAAAAGGCCCGCAACAAGGCCATGGGCTTTGGCCAGAAGGCCGAAAAGCAGGCCCGCGACGTGCAGTTGCCGGAAACCATTGTGGTCAGCGAACTGGCCAACCGTATGGCGGAACGCGCGGCCGATGTGGTCAAGGCGCTCATGAAGATGGGCATGATGGTCAACATGAACCAGACCATCGACGCCGACACCGCCGAGATCATCATCGAGGATTTCGGCCACCGCGCCGTCCGCGTGTCGGATGCCGATGTGGAACAGGTCATCGACACTGTCGAGGACAAGGCCGAAGACCTGCAATCGCGCCCGCCGATCGTCACCATCATGGGTCACGTCGATCACGGCAAGACCTCGCTGCTGGATGCGATCCGCAACGCCAATGTCGTCTCGGGCGAGGCTGGGGGCATCACCCAGCATATCGGCGCCTATCAGGTGCGCACGCCCGGCGGCGCGCTGGTGTCGTTCCTCGATACGCCCGGCCACGCGGCCTTTACCAGCATGCGCGCCCGCGGCGCGCAGGTCACGGATATCGTGGTGCTGGTCGTTGCCGCCGATGACGCGGTGATGCCGCAGACGATCGAGGCGATCAACCACGCCAAGGCCGCCAATGTGCCGATGATCGTGGCGATCAACAAATGCGACAAGCCCGATGCGAACCCGCAAAAGGTGCGCACCGATCTGCTGCAACACGAAGTCGTGGTGGAGCAGATGTCGGGTGAGGTGCAGGATGTCGAGGTTTCGGCCAAGACCGGCAAGGGCCTGCCCGAGCTGCTGGAAGCCATTGCGCTGCAAGCCGAGATCCTGGAACTGAAGGCCAACCCGAACCGTCCCGCCATGGGCGCCGTGATCGAGGCCAAGCTGGATGTCGGCCGTGGTCCGGTCGCGACCGTTCTGGTGCAGAACGGGACGCTCAAGCGCGGCGATATCTTCGTCGTGGGCGAGAAGTGGGGCAAGGTCCGCGCGCTGATCAACGACAAGGGCGAGACAGTCACCGAGGCCGGCCCGTCGGTTCCGGTCGAGGTTCTGGGCCTGAACGGCACGCCCGAGGCCGGCGACGTGCTGAACGTGGTTTCGACCGAGGCGCAGGCGCGCGAGATCGCGGATTACCGTGAACAGGCCGCCAAGGACAAACGCGCCGCCGCCGGTGCCGCCACCACACTGGAACAGCTGATGGCCAAGGCCAAGGCCGATGCCGATGTGTCGGAACTGCCGGTGCTGGTGAAGGCCGATGTGCAGGGTTCGGCCGAGGCGATCGTGCAGGCGCTGGAAAAGGTCGGCAACGACGAGGTCCGCGTGCGCGTGCTGCATTACGGTGTCGGCGCCATCACCGATTCGGATGTGGGTCTGGCCGAAGCCAGCCGCGCCCCGATCATCGGCTTCAACGTCCGTGCCAATGCGACCGCGCGCAATTCCGCGCAGCAAAAAGGCGTCGAGATCCGCTATTACTCGATCATTTACGACCTGATCGACGACATCAAGGCGGCGGCCTCGGGGCTTCTCAAGGCCGAAGTGCGCGAAAACTTCATCGGCTATGCGAAGATCCAGGAGGTCTTCCGCATCACCGGCGTCGGCAATGTCGCGGGCTGTCTGGTCACCGAGGGCGTGGCGCGGCGTTCGGCCGGCGTGCGCCTGCTGCGCGACAACGTGGTCATCCACGAAGGCACGCTCAAGACCCTCAAGCGCTTCAAGGACGAGGTCAAGGAAGTGCAGTCCGGTCAGGAATGCGGCATGGCCTTTGAGCGCTATGAGGATATCCGCGCAGGCGATGTCATCGAGATCTTCGAACGCGAGGAGGTCGAGCGCAAGCTCGACTGATCCGGCGGATCGACGGTGGAAATGCAGAAGGCCGGGCAATGCCCGGCCTTTTTCGTATTCCCGCCTGGCAGGGCGCTGTCAGGCGCGGCCGCTGGCCGGAAAGCCGACAAAAGTCTTGTCATCGACCCGGATCACGAGCTTGCCTTCAGGCGTCTGGCCGACGACCAGCCCCTGAACCGAGACGCAGGAACCAATGGTAATGGTGCGCAGCATGTATCCCCCCCCATCATGCAACCATGATCAGACTATGCCTGACACAGTTAAAAAAGGAATAACGAAATTGTGGCAGATCGGGGAACAATTGCCCCGAATCCGGGCATCACAGCCAGTCGCGCAGGATCGGGATCAGCGGAATATCCGCCGGGGGCATCGGATAGTCGCGCAGCGCGTTCGGCCGCACCCAGGCGATTCGCTGCCCCTCGCGCCCGGTGGGGATACCTTCCCAGCGGCGGCAGGCGAAAAGCGGCATCAGCAAATGGAAATCTTCATAGCTGTGGCTGGCAAAGGTGAGGGGGGCGAGGCAGCTTTTCCAGGTGTCGATGCCCAGTTCCTCGTGCAATTCGCGGATCAGGCAGGCCTCGGGCGTTTCGCCGGGTTCGACCTTGCCGCCGGGAAATTCCCACAGACCGGCCAGCGATTTGCCTTCGGGCCGCTGCGCCAGCAGGACGCGCCCATCGGCGTCGATCAGCGCCACGGCGGCGACGAGGAGGAGTTTCATGGGCTGGCGTTCCGCTTTTGGCTGGCGCCGGGGGACTTCACGTCCCCCGGACCCCCTGTGGGATATTTGTGAACAGATGAAATCAGGAGCGGTAATCCGCGTTGATCTCGATGTAGCGGCTGGTCAGGTCGCAGGTCCAGATCGTGCGTTTGGCCCGGCCGAGGCCGAGATCGACACCGATCACGAGATTGGGCTGCTTCATGTATGCGGCGCCGTCTTCTTCGGTATAGGAGGGCGCGCGCCAGCCCTTTTCGGCCACCAGAATGTCGCCGAAGCTGATGCGCAGACGGTCGCGATCAGCCTCGGCGCCGGATTTGCCGATGGCGGCGACGATGCGGCCCCAGTTCGGATCCTCGCCGGCGACGGCGGTCTTGACCAGCGGGCTGTCGGCGATGGCCTTGCCGACGCGCAGCGCGTCTTCGGGTGAGGCGGCGCCCGTCACGCGGATTTCCACGAATTTCGTCGCCCCCTCGCCGTCGCGCACCACCTGCTGCGCCAGGTCGAGCATGACCCCCCGCAGTGCGGCTTCGAACGCCTTCAGCACCGGGCCGGTCTTCACCTCGGCCGCGGCACTCTGGCCGGTGGCCGCGATCAGCAGCGTGTCGGAGGTGGAGGTGTCGCTGTCCACGGTGATGGAGTTGAAGGTTTCATCCGTGTTGCGGGCGAGCAGGGTTTGCAGCTTGGCCGGCGCGATCTTGGCGTCGGTGAAGATATAGGCCAGCATCGTCGCCATGTCGGGCGCGATCATCCCCGAGCCCTTGGCGATGCCCGAGATGTGGATCGGGCCGCCCTCGCCCTCGATCACCGCGGCGGCGCCCTTGGGGAAGGTGTCGGTGGTCATGATGGCCTCGGCGGCCATCTGGATGCCGGCCTCGCCCAGATCGGCGACCAGGGCAGGCATCACGGCAGTGATCTTTTCATAGGGCAGGGGTTCGCCGATGACCCCGGTCGAGGAGGAAAAGACCCGGCTGGCGGGAATGCCAAGTGCTGCGGCGGCGGCGCCGGTCACCTCGGCCACCGCCTTGTCGCCGATCTTGCCGGTGAAGGCGTTGGAATTGCCCGAATTCACCACGATGGCGGCGCCGGCATTGGCCGGCACCTTCATCGCCAGTTTCTCCTGGCAGTCGCGCACGCAGCCCGAGCGGGTGGAGGAGCGGGTGAAGACCCCGGCCATGGCGGTGCCGGGGCAGAGGCTGACCAGCATCACGTCGCGGCGGTTCTGATACTTGATCCCGGCGCCGATGGCGGCAAAGGAGGCCCCCTTGATCACCGGCAGGTCGGGAAAGGCCGCCGGCGCCAGCGGCGAGACCGGCTTGGCGGCCTTTTTCACCGCGGCGATGGCGTCGCTTGCGACCTCGACCGCGGCGCCGCGCAGGGAGTCGAGCTCGGTCGAAAGTGCCTCGACCTTTTTCTTCAGCTTCTTCTTCAGCGCCTTGGCTTCGGCTTTCCAGTCGGTCTTCGCCATCGCATCGCCCTCCCGCGGGGTTTACTTGCTCAGAAGGGTTTCATCCTTGAGCACGGCGGGGTCAATCCCTTCGCCGGGCTTTTCGATCTTGGCGGCCTTGGTCAGGGCCTCCACATGGTCGATCACGGCCTTCTGTTCGATCTCGCCCGCCAGTTCGTCGCGCACATCGTCGAGCGTGGGTTTCGACTGGTCGCGGGTTTCGATCAGCTTGATCAGATGCCAGCCGAAATCGGTCTTGACGGGGCCGTTCAGATCGCCCGCCTTCATCGCCACCACGGCCTCTTCAAAGGGTTTGACCATCATGCCCGGGCCGAACCAGCCCAGATCCCCACCCGAGGCGGCGGTGCCGTCGGTGCCATGGGTCTTGGCCGCATCGGCGAATTCGACGCCGCCTTCGATCTGTTTCTTGATGTCATTGGCCTTTTCCTCGCTGTCCACGAGGATATGCGCCGCGTGATATTCGGTGCCCGGCTTGAAATCCTTGTATTTCGCGTCATAGGCGGCCTGAAGCGCCTCATCGGTCACGGCGGCCTTCACCACCGCCTCCAGCGCGAAGGCCGAGATGGCAGAGCGCTGGTCGTTTTCCAGCTGCACCTTCTGCGCGGGGGTCAGCTTCGGCTCGGCCTCCTGCATCAGGGCGGTCTGCTGCACCAGCTGGTCGAGGATGCCCTTGAACAGCACGTCATCGGGCAATTGCTGATATTGCGGCGGCAGGCTGGCGCGGGTGGCGATCATCTGGCCCAGCGTCACCGGGGCACCGTTGACCGTGGCGACCACGGTGTCGGCGGTGGGCGTTTCGGCCGCAGCCGCACCCGCCAGGGCCACCGACAGCATGAAAGCACCCAGCAATGTCGTCTTTTTCGCCATGATCACCGTCTCCTGATGGGCGCATTCCATGCGCCGCGTTGACTTGGCCGTCAGGCCCCCTTACATCGCGAAGGTCGCGCGAGCGGGGGCTCCTTCGCGCCTTTCCGGGTTCTTCTATGAAAGCTGGGTGAGGCGGGCAAGGGCCAGACGCCTCAAGCCCTCGCACGATCTTGTCAAATGGGACAGCGGAGAAAACATGCTTGGTCTCGGAACGCTTGCGAAAAAGGTGTTCGGCACGCCGAACGACCGCAAGGTGAAATCGGTGCGGCCTCTGGTCGCGAAGATCAACGCGCTGGAGCCGCAGTTCCAGGCCCTGACGGATGAAGGGCTGATCGCCAAGACCCGCGAATTGCAGGAGCGGGTGCAGGTCAAGGGCGAAAGCCTGGACAGCATCCTGCCCGAGGCCTTTGCCAATTGCCGCGAAGGCGCGCGCCGGGCGCTTGGCCTGCGGGCCTTCGATGTGCAGCTCAAGGCCGGCATCTTTCTGCATCAGGGCAATATTGCCGAGATGAAGACCGGCGAGGGCAAGACCCTGATGGCGACCTTTCCCGCCTATCTGAACGCGCTGGCGGGCAAGGGCGTGCATGTGGTGACGGTGAACGATTACCTGGCCAAGCGCGACGCGGAATGGATGGGCAAGGTGCATGCCCAGCTGGGCCTGACCTGCGGGGTGGTCTATCCCTACCAGCCCGAAGAGGAAAAGCACGCCGCCTATCGCTGCGACGTGACCTATGCCACCAATAACGAACTGGGCTTCGATTACCTGCGCGACAACATGAAGGGCAGCATCGAGGAAATGAACCAGCGCGGGCATTTCTTTGCCATCGTGGACGAGGTGGATTCGATCCTGATCGACGAGGCGCGGACGCCGCTGATCATTTCCGGGCCGAGCCAGGATCGCAGCGACCTTTATCTTCAGGTCGATGCCCTGATGCCGGAGATCCTGCCCGAGCATTTCAAGCTGGACGAAAAGACCCGCAACGCCACCTTTACCGAGGACGGCAACGAATTCGCCGAAATGCGCCTGCGCCAGTTGGGCCTGCTGCCCGATGACCAGACGCTCTATGACCCCGAAAGCACCACGCTGGTGCATCACCTCAATCAGGCGCTCCGCGCGCACAAGCTGTTCCACCGCGACCAGAACTATATCGTCCGCGATGGCGAGGTGATGCTGATCGACGAATTCACCGGACGCATGATGCGCGGGCGCCGCCTGTCGGACGGGCTGCATCAGGCGATCGAGGCCAAGGAAGGCGTGCAGATCCAGCCCGAGAACGTGACACTGGCCAGCGTGACCTTCCAGAACTACTTCCGTCTCTACAAGACGCTGTCGGGCATGACCGGCACCGCGCTGACCGAGGCCGAGGAGTTCATGGAGATCTACAAGCTGGGCGTGGTCGAGGTGCCGACCAACCGCCCGGTGCAGCGCAAGGACGAACACGATCAGGTCTATCGCACCGCGCGCGAGAAATACGCGGGCATCGTGAAAGAGATCAAGCTGGCGCATGAAAAGGGCCAGCCGATGCTGGTGGGCACCACCTCCATCGAAAAGTCCGAAATGCTGTCGGACATGCTCAAGGCCGAGGGCATCGTGCATAACGTGCTCAACGCCCGCCAGCATGAACAGGAGGCGCAGATCGTCGCCGATGCCGGCCGCTTTGGCGCGGTGACCATCGCCACCAACATGGCCGGTCGTGGCACCGACATCCAGCTGGGCGGCAATGTGGAAATGAAGGTGCTGGAGGCGATCACCGCCGATCCGCATCTGCACCCAGATGAGGTTCGCGCCCGGATCGAGGCGGAACATGCCGCCGAAAAGCAGCGCGTGCTGGAGGCGGGCGGGCTGTTCGTGCTGGGCACCGAACGTCATGAAAGCCGCCGCATCGACAATCAGCTGCGCGGCCGCTCCGGCCGTCAGGGCGACCCGGGCCGGTCGTCGTTCTTCCTGTCGCTGGAAGACGATCTGATGCGCATCTTCGGGTCCGAACGGCTGGACAGCGTGCTGTCCAAGCTGGGCATGAAGGAAGGCGAGGCCATCGTTCACCCCTGGGTCAACAAGTCGCTCGAACGCGCGCAGGCCAAGGTCGAGGGGCGCAACTTCGATATCCGCAAGCAGTTGCTGAAATTCGACGATGTGATGAACGACCAGCGCAAGGCGATCTTCAGTCAGCGTCTGGAAATCATGCAGGCCGAGGATCTGTCGGAAATCGCGCAGGACATGCGCTATCAGGTCATCGACGATCTGGTCGAGGAATTCCTGCCCGCCCGCACCTATCCCGAACAGTGGAACACGCCCGGCCTCTATGCAGCCGCGCTGGAAAAGCTGGGTCTGGATGTGCCGGTGATCGACTGGGCCAAGGAAGAAGGCGTCGATCAGGATGCCATCCGCACCCGGCTGGAGGAAGCCAGCGACGAGCTGATGGCCGCCAAGCTGGAGGCCTTCGGGCCTGAGACCATGCGCTCCATCGAAAAACAGCTTCTGTTGCAGACGATCGACGGCAAATGGCGCGAACATCTGCTGCGGCTGGAACATCTGCGTTCGGTCGTGGGCTTCCGCGGCTATGCGCAGCGCGATCCGCTGTCGGAATACAAGACCGAGGCCTTTGCCCTGTTCGAAAGCATGCTGAACGGGCTGCGGCTGGACGTGACGCAGAAACTGTCGCTGATCCGCCCGGTTTCGGCCGAGGAACAGCAGCAGATGATGGAACAGTATCTGGCCCAGCAACAGGCCGCCCAACAGGCCGCCGACGAAGCCGCCGCCGCGGGCAGCCATGAGGCGGTGGAGCATGTCGCCGCCGCGGGCTTTGACGCGGCCGACCCCGCCACTTGGGGCAACCCCAACCGCAACGATCCCTGTCCCTGCGGCTCGGGCGAAAAGTTCAAGCATTGCCACGGGCGGCTGGTCTGAAGGCGGGGGCTTCGGCCCCCGTTTTGCTGCGCGCTCAGCCGGCGCAGGCCAGCATCGCCTGCGTCGCCGCATCCAGTTCGGTCAGGTAATCCTGCAACAGCGGCAGCAATTCCGCCTGCCGTTCGCCCAGCTTGCGGAAATGCTCGGCCTCGGCACCGCTGAAACCCCGGCTCAGCGCGTCGTAGTTCAGCATCGACATCGCCCGCACCATGGTCGCGACCCCGCCGGTGGCATTCTGCATGCCGGGGGCGAGGGTCGCGCATTTCTCGGGCGTGGTCTGCGCGGCGGCGATGGCGGGCAACAGAACGGTCAGACCGATCAGAACGGGCAGGCGCATGGAAATGTTCCTTGAACGAATGACTGGGCAAAGTCTGATCCCTGTCACGCCGCGCGTCCAGCCGGAAACTGGCAGGCGCGAAGATGGAAACATTCCTTGCTTTCGCCACGGATCAGCCCCATTCGGCGGCTAGATCTTGCGGAAATCGCGTGGAGTTTCGCCATGAAAATGCAACGTCGCCTTGCCCTTGCCGTCTCGCTTCTGGCCGTTGGCCTTGGCGCCGGGCATCTGGTGCAGAGCCGCTCGGCCAAGCCCGCGCCGCTGCCCGCCGCCGACCAGACCGCCGCCCTGCCGGATGAGGCACTGCCCGCGCCGCAGAACGTGCAACAGGTCGCCGCCGGCGCCGAGGATGTGGCGCCCGCCATGGCCTCCAGCCTCATGCCGCTGGCGCCCAAGATGCCGATGCCGCAAGAGGCCAAGGCCGACCCCACCCTGCCGATGGCCGCGCCCGACGCTGCGCCGATGGCCCCCCGGCCCCCCGCGCCGGCGACCGCTGCAACGGCCAGCGCCGAGGCCTGCCCGATGACGCTCGATCTGCTGTCCGATACCAATGCCATGATCGGCATCACCCTTTCCGCCCCCTGCCGCCCGGATCAGCGGGTGGTGGTGAAACATGCGGGCCTTGCCGTCACGGCCCGGACCTCGGGCTCGGGGTCGCTGTTCCTGAGCCTGCCGGCGCTGGAAACCGCTGCCCGGCTGGAACTGACCTTCCCCGATGGCGAAAAGATCGCCTCCAGCGTGGACATGCCCGAAGCCGCCGCCCTGCGCCGCTTTGCGGTGCAATGGCTTGAGCGCGATGCGTTCCAGCTTCAGGCCTTTGAGGGGGGCGCCGATTACGGCCAGCCCGGCCATGTCTCGGCGCTCACCCCGCATACCCCGGCACCGGGCATTCCGGCCGCGGGCGGCTTTGTCACGCTGCTCGGCACCGCCGATGTCGATCTGCCGATGCTGGCCGAGGTCTATACCTTCCCGGCCAGGGGCGATGCCGAAGTGCTGGTCGAGGCCGCTGTCACCGCCGAAACCTGCGGGCGCGAATTGCTGGGCGAGACCCTCACCGCCGAGGGCGGCAAGGTCACCGTGTCGGAGCTGACGCTGGCCATGCCCGAATGTGACGCCCTAGGCGACATTCTGGTCTTGAAAAACCTGATGCCGGAGATGAAACTCGCCGCCAGGTAACTGGCAGGCCAAGATGGGTTTGAAATTTTGGTGCGCGGCGATCTTCGCCGCGCTCTCGTTTTGCGCAACAGGCGCGGGCGCGCAGGATGTGACGCTGACCTCGCGCGACGGCGCGCTGTCGGTCGAGGGCATCCTGCTGGGCTTCGATGGCGAATTCTACCGTGTGGACAGCCGCTATGGCCCCCTGACTGTCGATGGCGAGGGGGTGATCTGCGACGGGCCGGGCTGCCCTGACCTGACCGCGACCCTGGCCATCCTGCGCATCACCGGCGCGGCCGAGCCGGGCAACCGCCTGCTGCCGGGCCTGTTCGACGCCTATGCCCGGACCCGGGGCCTGACCATCCGCACCGAGGCCGAGGGCGCAGGTTTTCGCACCGAACTGACCGATCCGAACAGCGCGCAGACCCTTGCCAGCATCACCTTTGCCCCGGCCCCGCCCGAGGCCGCGCGCGATGCGCTGCTGCGGGGGCAGGCCGATCTGGCGGTGACGCTGACCGCCGACAAGGGCTTTGGCGCGCGGGCCATGGCGCTGGATGCGATGATCCCCATCGTCGCGCGCGACAATACCCATCCGCGCATCGCCACGCCCGATCTGGCCGCCGCGTTGGCCGGCAAGATTCGCAACTGGAAGGAACTGGGCGGCCCCGACATGCCGATCGCGCTGCACGCGCTTTCGGGCGACAGTTCCTTGCAAGAGGCGCTGACGGCGCGGCTGGGCCGCGACGTGGCCGCGGTGCAGCGCCATGCCAGCCCGGCTGAGCTGTCCGCCGCCGTGGCGCGCGATCCCTGGTCGCTGGCGATCACCGGCCAGGCGGCACAGGGCACCGCGCGGGTGCTGCCGCTGACCGACAGTTGCGGCTTTCCGCTGCTGCCGGACCGCGCCTCGGTCAAGGCCGAGGATTACCCGCTGACCCTGCCGGTCTATCTGCTGACCCCGCGCCGCCGCTTGCCGTTGTTCGCGCGCGAATTCCTCGATTTCCTCGATCACCCCGCGGCCCAGGGCGCCGTCGCCGCCGCCGGCTATATCGACCGCGCGCCGGAAACCGTGCCGATGACGGCCGACGGGTTGCGCCTGCTGAACGCGATCAAGGGCGCCGGGCCGGATGTGCCGCTCGATCAACTCCAGCGCCTTGCCGATGTGATGCGCGACGCCAGCCGGTCGTCGCTGACCTTCCGCTTCGAGGACGGCTCCATGACGCTCGATGCCCGCTCGCGCGAGAATCTGAAGGTGCTGGCCCAGTTGCTGGCGGTGGATGGCTTCCGAGGCAATGAGGTGATCCTGGCGGGCTTTTCCGACGGGTCGGGCAGTGCCGGCGCCAATATGGATCTGTCGGAAAGCCGCGCCATTGCCGTGGCCACCGGCCTGTCCGACGCGATGCCCGACCTGCCCGAGGGCACGCCGCAGCCCCGGATCATGGCCTTTGGCGAGGCCCTGCCCATGGCCTGCGACACCACCGCCGCCGGCCGCCGCGCCAATCGGCGGGTCGAGGTCTGGCTGCGCCCCCTTGCCGCTACAGATAACCGCTAGACCGAAAGCTCAGCTCCCGCGCCTTGCCGATGATCAGATGGTCATGCAGCACGATGCCCAGCACCTCGGCGGCATCGCGGATCTGCATGGTCATCGCGATATCGGCCTCCGATGGTGTCGGATCGCCCGAGGGGTGGTTATGCACCTTTTGTGCCCCGTTTTCTTATGTCTCCTACCGTCAAGATGGGTTGGTCTTTCAATGGCTTGTGGACCGAAGTCGGACACATAACGGTGCTCGCCGTGCAACATGACCGCACCTGCCATTTTCCA
>NZ_VKKX01000008.1 GCF_008271655.1 Gemmobacter caeruleus | reverse complement strand
AAATGCGCCTACGACCACAACGAATAGTGTTCTGACAAGAACCTCCTCTACACTTATTGACTCAATCGTTTCGCACGCTCGGCCATCCTAACCACCTGTATACCGACCGTCGCTGCCGCCGCCCGCATAGCCGCTGGACTCTCCACAACACCTCGTCCAATCACTTCACCGGTAGTCAACGCCCCGATCCGTGACCTCCCTTTGACGCCCGCTGTATTGAAGATCCCCCGCATGATCCCGGTCGATCCTGCGATCACAGCGGGTGCCGCAGCCACCATCAGGTTACCCGAGATACCGCGCACGATCAGGGGTGTTGCTGCGACGAAACCCTTCGCCAGAAAGACCATGACGAAGAACGGTACGAGCGCGCCGATGTTGGTTGCCGAGTTTGGCTCACCGAGTTGGGCCAGCAGCGAATTCGCCATGCCGACGACGGTCGAAAACATCGCTGCGATGACGATGGGGTAGAAAGCATAGCTGACCGTCGTCGAGACCCACCTATGGAAGAAATCCTTGGTCGCGTCGAAGAGCGACAGTGCGATCATGATCGGAGCGAGGCCAAGCATAAGTGTCAGCATCATCTTGGCGAAGATGAGTACGATGCCGGTCATGAAGCCGAGAAGGCTGAGGAGCACCAGGCCAATGCCGCCGAGGATCGCTCCGGTCATCCAGTTGAGGTTGTTGCCGATAGCGTTAAGGTATTGGCTGAACTCTGTAATCAATCGGTCGAATTCGGCTGCGAAATAGGTAGCGCCCGCCCCGCCGCCCCCGACTGATGAAATCAGTGCGCCCGCCACATAGTCGAGCCCACCAATGACTGCATTTGCGACAGCGTTGAAGTTGGCCCAGTTGAAAGCGAAGACCCCTATCAGCATCAGCTTGATCAGGTACCAGAAGAAACTTGCCCCATCCATGCTGCGGAACTGGAATGCCATGTTGACGCAGACGCCGATCAGCGAAAGCGTGACCATCAGCAGGACGATCGTGCCGGTATTGCTCGCCACGGTCCCGAACTGGGACTCGGCCGCATCGGCGAGGAAGCCGTCGGCGGTTCCAACCATCCAGCTGACGATGCTCATTACCAGTTGCCTTGCGCTTCGCAGATATCCTGGACGGCGCGGGCGATCTGGTTCTGTTCGTTGCGGAGGGCCAATTGGGCTTGAGTGTGCTCCGCTTGGGTGTTGCTCGCGAACTGTTCCTCGTACTCGGTCGAAGCGGCATCCCAAGACGGGAAGCGCACATCACAGCCGCAATCGCCACTTTCGTTGATCGTCTCCCATGACCGCAACTCGTAGAGACGCATCAACGTCAGCGCCTTGTAGGCTTCCCGCGGATTGATTTCGTCCATCCAGGTCGGGCGCGCCGGACGATCGTTGCAAATCCGGTACTTTTGAGGCGACATATCGACCGTGAGATCGTTTGAGATCGGAGGCGAAGTCTGCGCCATAAGGGGACCCGCCAAGGCGGCAAGCATGAGTGCGAGAATTGGTTTTCGCATCTGGGGGGGTCCTTTTTTACTCAGCGGCAACGGAGGGGCTCTTGTTGCCTGTGCCGTCGACCGTGTCGAGGTTCAAATCTGTGGTTTGCCCCGGGAGAAAGAACTCGGTGATCCCGCGCGCGCCTTCATGGCGGCCTGCCTGTATGATCACGTCGATCGAGCCCTCAATATAATCGACCATGTCGGCATAGGTCATCGGCACATCGGTCTTCAGCGCAGCGATGGCGAGGCGGCGGACAGCGAGTTGCGGGGTCTCGGCGTGCAAGGTGGTCAGTGAGCCGCCATGCCCGGTGTTGATCGCCTCGAGGAAGGTCATGGCCTCGCGGCCACGGACCTCGCCCAATACGATCCGGTCGGGCCGCATCCGCAGGGTGGAGGCCAGAAGCACATCGGCGCTGCGGGCCTCGGTGTCCCGGTCGGCGATCAGCGTTACGGCATTCGGCTGCTCGGGCCGCAATTCGGCCGCCTCCTCGATGGTGATGATCCGTTCCTCGGGTGCGATCAGCGAGAGGATCTTGCGCGCCGCGACCGTTTTGCCGGTCGATGTACCGCCCGAAACGATTATGTTGAGCTTGTTCTCGACGCAGAAGCGCAGCGCGGCGTCGATGTCGCCGGACCTCACCACATCGCGCAGCGCGGCGTTCCGTTCCCGGCGCAGACCCTCAAGGCTGCGCTCCTTGCCATAGAGAAATCCGAGCCGGATCGCCTCTAGCGGCAGGGAGGAGAAAAACCGCAACGATATCGAAAACCCGCCCTCGACTGCCGGCGGCTGGATTACCTGCGCGCGGATCGGGCGATCTCGATATAGGATTGAGACCGAGACAATGGGCTTCTTCGTGCTGAGCGTCGTCGAGGCAGCGGAGGCGATCTGGTTGCCGAGGTCCTTGATCTCGGTCTGGCTCAGCGGGCTGCCGAGACCTCGCATGAAGTGATCGCCCTGGAATTCGCCCCAGACTTGTCCGTCGGGATTGATGCAGATCTCGATCATGTCGTCGCGCAGGATCTCGGGGCCGAAACGGTCGAGCGACGCTTCCAGATAACTTGCAGCCATGTCAGAAAATCTCGAGGTCACGATCAACCATGACCGTGATCCGTGTACCCTGATCGACATGTATCACCGGCCGGATCGCCAGATAGTCCTGCATCACGCTTTGCGTACTATCGCGCAGATCGGTGCCGACATCACTCGCAACATCGGCCGCCGCCTCGCTGTCGATTTGACCCGCTGCAGCCGCAGGCAGGGCGCCGATCAAGGAGATCAGCGCGGCGGAGCCGAAGCGTTGCGCGAAACGGGTGTCGACAAACCCGGTGGTGCCAGTACGGCCGAGTTCGTCTCCACCGAAGGCGCTGATCTGAACGGTCTGATTATCGGGAAGGATGATCCGGTCCCAGGCCACCATGACGCGCGATTGGGCGAGTGCGACATCGGAGCGGTAGCGCCCGATCAGCCGCGCGCCGCGCGGGATCAGGATACGCGTTCCATCGAAAGAATGGACGTCTTCCGAAACGATGGCGCGGATCGCGCCGGGCAGTGTGCTGTCGAGGGCCGTCTCTGTCACAGCCTGAATCATGGTGCCCTGAACAACCGTGTTCGATGGGTTAGCGATCACTTCGGCACGTGTCACCTGTGCAGGTTGCGCGCCCGAACGAACAAAGGCTTCATCTGCATTCAGACGTGCGGCTTCCAGCGTATTCTCCCTATCCGCACCTGCGCCCATCCCGGAGAACGCGATCATAGGAGACGCGATACGCTCTGCGCGGGCCTCAGCTTCAGCAGCGCGCCGCCTTTCGAGTTCGGCCAGCCGCAATTCTTCTTCACTTGGTCCCAATGAGGTCGGCTCTGGTGGTGCAAGCCGTGCAAGCTCCAAGTCCATGCGGAGCTGATCCAATTCGCGATCCCGCTCGGTCAGTTGCCGCTCGAGGGCCCGCTGAGCCTCGGCGGATGCTTCCTGTAAGGTGGCAATTTGCGCCGTCAGGTCGGCAATAGCCTGCTCCGCCCCGCTATCCGCGGCCTCGGCCGGTCTTGCGCGCAGGTCCTTGAGTTCCGCTCTCAATGTCGCAAGACTTTCCATCAGCGCGAGTTCCGACTCGCTCGGACCTGTGTCCGCAGTCGGGGCTTGGCTGGGCTCCGGGGCAGAAATCGGCGCCAGATCTCCGAATCCGGGGCCGCTGCTCTGGAACTCTTCCGGCGCGGCGGTCGCCATTGGTGTTTCTGCCGACGGCTGCAGGGCGGCCCACGCCAGACCACCTGCTGCGGCGATGCCGACGACTCCAAGGATCGCGGCAAGCGGCGCAGGCCGCTTGTTGGCCTTCGCTTTGCCCGTCGATCCTTCGAGAGCCGCGAGGCGCGCGGCGAGGTCTTCCGTACCTTCGGTCATGATGTGGCCTGTCCTGCGTCCTGGACGCAAATCACCTCTTCGCCAAGGCGAAGGACCCATTGTCGGTTGACGCCGGACACGCGGATGACGCCGTCACTCAAGGCTTGGCTGTTGACCGCGCGTTCCCTGCCGTTCGAATATCGGAAGATGGCGGGCACCGGCGCATTCCGTGCGAACCGGAAATACGTGAAGGTACCATCATCCCAGATGGCCGTCGGCGTGAACTCTTCTCGGGCGCTGACCGCATAGTTCGCATTCGGCGCATCGGCCGCAACCGCCCTGGTGGGTTGCACGCGGTTTTCAGGATAGCGGAACTGCACAACATAATGCGGCGTCTCCCGGGCTTCGACGACATGGAAGTAGTAGGAGCGGCGGTTGGTGTAGACGGTGATGTTGGTGGCGACGTTAGATGCTGTCGGCTTGATGGCGAAGGCACGGCCACCCGGGACACCGTCGAACTGAAACCCGACCGTATCGCCGGCGATGATCGAGCGGATGGTTTCACCCTCACCGAATTCGACTGTGGTGACGCGGGTCAGAGTCGTGACGACACGGTAAACCTGGCCTTCAGTCCAGGTCGCGACGCGCACGCGATTGTCATGAGAACCTGGGCGGGGCGTAGTTTCGGCCAAAGCAGTCGTTCCCGCGAACGCGAGAATACTGGCGGCCAGCAGCGCAGAGATTGGAGTGCGAGTCATTCGGAACGGTCCGATCGGATGGCATATTGGGTAACGGTGAAACCGAAAGGGTTTTGCCAAACATCGTCGATCGCGCGGGTCCGCTCGGGCCGGAATTCGAACATCAACGTGGCAGTGAACGATCCATCCTGTACCCCCTGAGGGCTGGTCAGGCGCTTTCTGAGCCGCACCTGGGCGCGGTTATCGCCAATAAGGGTGATCGATGCGATCTCGACAGCCATCTCGGCCGCAGCCCCGTAACGCGTCGGCGGATAGCTGTCCTGCTCCGATGTCCACATCGCGCGCATGCTGGCCTCGGCCGATCCGGAAGACTGTGCCAGGACACGGCGGACACGAAGATCGTTGTCGAGCTGGTTGTAGGTTTCGCGGTCGAAAATGTAGCGGTAGATTTGCGCTTCGATCACGGCAGGCCGTTCGGCGAGCGACACGGTTTCAACCGTGGCATTGGGGAGCGCCATCCCGGTCGCGGGATCGTAGGGCACAACCACGGGAGGCGGCGTCTCGACCATCAGCGCGACAGCCGCAGCCGTCAAACAGCCGAATACGCCAAAGCCTGCCCCGGAAATGCCGATCATCCGCCAAAGCTGTTCCCGGCGCAGGGCACCGTAGACAAGTTCCTCTTCCACGAGCTCGCGCGCAGTCATCACCCCTGCCCCACTCATGGCTCAAGATCCGGCAAGGTGAAGTCCATGTAGCGGCGTTCTTCGGCAACCGTGGCGGCGTCGACCACGCCTGCATTGCCTGCGCCTAGGGTTTGGATCGCTTCCAGCTCCCACATCCGGGTCATGGCGATGGCGAGTTCCGCCGTGACGCGTGTGTTATGATCCATCGAGGCTTTGAGATCCTCCATGTCGGGGATCATCTCGACCAGACGTTCCACCCGTTCGAGAGACTGTTCCGCCTCTGCGTGGCTGTTCTGCGCCGCCGCCGACATCACAGCACCTGTGGTGGCCCGCGTGGCCACGCCTTCGGCGCCCGGATTGCCGCTGGTGGCGATCTCGCGGAGTGAATCCTCGTCGAACCCGGCGCTTGCCAGCGCCTGTTCCATCTGCGTGCGCATGGGCCCGGCATTGGGCCCGATGAGAGCGCTCCAATTGCCCGCCTGGATGCCTCGGATCAGGCCGGGGATGTCTTCGAAGTTGGCCTCAAGCAAGGTATCGAGGTCCCCGCCCATGGCAAGTCCGAGGATGCTGCGCGGCCCGGTGAGCGAGGCATACATCTCGTTCAGCTGATCGAGTTGGCTTTGCAGCATGCCCAGTTGCTCCAACGCATTGTCCAGAAGATCGGTCTGGATCCCGAAATCCTGCAGCATCTGTTGAAGCTGGCGGATTTCCTGAGCAATGTTCTGGGTGTCCACCGTGGGCACACCCTGTGCCGCGACAGGTCCGGTGACATTGAGGGCGAGCGCGAGAGCGATGCTACCGGCGAAAAGGGAACGGGGCAGGCGCAGGTTCAACGCAAATCCTCCTGACTGAAATCCATGTATTGCCGCTCGACAGCTTGCGCTGCCGCCAAGGCGATCTGCTCGGCGCTGAGTGGCTCGGTTCGGGCGGCCTTGATCCGGGTCCGGATTGCGACCAGCCGGGCCAGTTCGGCCCGGGCATAGGTGTTGAGCGCGATGGCCTCGTGGAGATCCTCGGTCTCACCGATGCGGGTGATGATGTCCTGAACCCGCAGGGCGGCGGCACGGACCGAAACCAGCGAATAGTCGCCATAGACCCCTGCGCCGTGGGCCGAGAGGCTGAAACTCGCGTTGGCGAGGAGCACAGGGTCGATGGTGCCGAGCGCATCGATGCCGCCTACGGCCGCGAGGTAGCTGTTGTACTGCTGCGGGATCACCACGACATAATGCTGGGTTTCCGCGAAGGGTGGCACACCGCCATAATCCTGCACATTGCCCGGCCCGGCGTTATAGGCGGCGAGCGCATGGATAATGTTGCCATCGAACATGTTCAGCATTTGTGCGAGGTATCGCGCACCGCCGGTGACCTGCAGATAAGGATCGTCGTAATAGGCCGGGTAGATCCCGAGATCGCCCGCGGTATCGGGCATGATCTGGGTAAGTCCGAAGGCACCCACGGGTGAGCGTGCCCCGATCTGGAAACGGCTTTCCTGCCAGATCAGCGCCTGCAAGAGACAGCGCCATTGCACGAGCGAAAGACCTGCGCGGCCGACCCCGGACAGACTATGGGTGTCGCGTGCTGCGCGGATGATCAGCTCCTCGATCCCCTCCCTGGCATCGCCGAACATCCGCGCTGCCGCTGGATTGGTGTCCTCGGGTGCATAAAGACTGGCGGCCGCGCTTTCGACGTCGTCTACCGCCCCCTGCCCCGCCTCGAGCCCTGCCACGGTTCCGGCCACGTCTCCAGCGCCAAGCGACATGGCATCCATCAGCCCTTCGAGGGAGGCGAGTTGCTGGCGCTCGATTTCGGCCAGTTCCTCCTCGCGGCTTAGCCGGTCCTGCTGCAATGCCAGGTCCCGATCGGTCTGCTCAAGGATGGCCTGCCGCTCTGCGAAGAGGCGCAGATCGAAGGTCGGCACGCCTTGGGCGACCGCTGGCCCCGCCGTGGGACCTGCCAGTGCAAAGCCGATCATCGAGAGAGGAAGCCAGGTCCGCATTGGCTCAGCCGCCCGCCCCCAAGAGGACGAAATCGCAGGCCGTGTCGCGGCGCGTAACCTCCGCCCCCATGGTCGAGATCGTGGCGGTGGCGGTTCCTGCCTGCGCAGGAGCCTCGCGAAAATTGAAGCAGTTGGCTTGCGGGGGGTTATGCTGCGCACAGGCTGTCAGGGTCAGGCCGAGCCCGAGCAGCACGACGCTGCGAATGATGGTACGGGTCATGTCACTCTCCAGAAATCAGGACGTTCGCGATAATCGGCGCCGACAAGCGCTTCGCCCTTCTCCATTCCGCCAAGGATGGTCACGAGCGGGCCGAGCGCGCTGAGATCGGCATCGATCACGACGGAACCACGGTCGTCGCGTACAAGCGCGAGCCGCGAGGCCGAGCCGACGCCCAGAAGCACGTCGAGCTCTTTCTCGGTCAGGCCGAGCATCGCGTAGTCAGCGGCGCAAGCACGAATGTTGGGCAAGAGCACCTGCGTCGGCACCGCTTCCACGATGGTCTTGCCGGTGCGCGTGCGCTCGAGCTGGCTGGCATATTGCGTCATCATCACGACGACGGCGTTCTGCTTGCGGGCGGTCACCAGCCAGTTGCTGAGGCGCTCCGCAAAGTAGGCGTTGTCGAGGGCTTTCCATGCCTCGTCGATGACGATGATGGTGGGCTTGCGGTCCTCGATCACCCGCTCGACCCGGCGGAAGAGGTAGGACAGGACCGCCATGCGTTCCCGCTCGCTCTCGGAATCGAGGATGCCGGTGAGGTCAAAGCCCGCGACGTCTCCATCGATGCTGAAACTGTCCTCGGCATTGGCCCCGAAGATCCAGCCGTAGCGACCCTCGGCCGTCCATTCCTGCATACGCTCGAAGAGATCGCCCTCGTCATCGGTCGAGACCAGCAGCGAGGCGAAATCCAACCAGTTCCGTAGGCCCGCATGTCCTGCGCTCGCGTTCTGGCGTACCACCTCCTGCAGTCGGTTGGTCTGCACCGGGGTCAGAGGCCGGTCGCGGCGCTCGAGAAGACTTGCAAGCCAGTCGGCAAGCCAGGCCTGCCCGCGGGCGTCGATCTCGGTTTGCAGAGGGTTCAGACCCGTGGGTCGCCCTGCCCGCACCGTCGAATAGCTGCCGCCGAGCGCGCGGACGGCCATCTCCATGCCCGCGCGATAGTCGAATACGAAGACCCGCGCACCTGCCCGCCGTGCCATGGTCATCAGGAAAGCCGCCAGGACGGATTTCCCGGAGCCGGGACGGCCGAGGATCAGCGTGTGGCCTCCCGTGGGCTCGCGATCCGGCGCGCCCTGTTCGTGGAAGTTGAAGCGAAAACCACTGCGCTCTGGCGTCGGGAAGAGTGTGATCGGCACGCCCCAGGGGACTTCCCGCCCTGTCTTTCCGAGCGGGGTGCGGTGGAAGGTGGCGAGATCGGCGAAGTTGTGGTTCGTGATTGCGGCCTTGCGGCTGCGCGCCCCTGTGTTCCCGGGATGCTGCGCCATGAAATGCGCCCGTGCCCCGAAGGCTTCCGAGATCAGGTTGATCCCGGAAGTGGCGGAGATGTTGCGGATCTCGGCCGCGATATCGTCAAGCGCAGTCTGGGTGCGGGCATAGACGGCCACGGTCATGTGGTGCTCGCCGAAGATCAGGCGTTTGGATTCCAGATCGTCCTGCGCGAGTTCCAGTTCCTGGGCGAGACTGACGGCTCCGTCATTGGCGGCCTGCATTAGCCGCAGCTGCCGCTTGATCCGGCCCGCCATGATGTTGGCGTTGATCGGCACAAAAGAGTGCGTGACCACCATGTCGACGGGCAGATTCAACTCGTCGAGCATCAGGCTATCGGTCTTGGCGGGGTAGTTCTTCACCGCAAAGATCGCCCCGAGCTTGTCGCCGACGGCACCGTCCGAGAGTGCGATGGTCGTGCCGCGGAAGGTGACGCGCGTATTGGCTACGTCCTCGGCGATCACACCGAGGCGCGACCGGGGAAAGAGCGGGTGCTCCTCGCCCGTGTTGAGTGAACCGAGGAAGCCCAGAAGCTCTCCGGTGCTTGCAGCGAGCAGGCGGGGCTTCAGCTCATCGAAGGACGACAGCAGAAACCCCACAACCTCGTCGAGCTTGCGCAAGCGGCGGGTGGTGTCAGCCGCATGTCGCGAGCGAGACGCCCCAAGTCCGAACGGCAAGCGGCTGCCGGTCTCAGGTCGCTTCAGCACGGTCAGGGTCAGCGTCTTGTCGCGCAAGCCCGCGCGGCCGAGATGCGCGTGCCATCGTTTGTCGAGGGCGGCAGCAAACCCCTCGCCCGGAATGGGCGGCAGGGTCACATCGACCGCTTTCGAGACCTTGTGCAGGTAGAAGGAGAACTCCGTCCCCACCTGCGCGACGATGCCAGCCAGCAACCCTCCGATCCGGTCGAGATGCCCGTTCTCGCTCGTGGTGCTGTTCACCCCTTCGAGGCGGATGCACTGCATCAGTTCGTTGCCGCGTGTCCGGATCGTTCGGTCGTTCACGAGGCTCACATAAGGCAGCATCATTGAGAGCCGCTTCTCGCCCTTGACCCATGCGGGTAGCGCGGTCAGTGGATCGATGGCGTTCTCAACCTCATCGGCAATTCCATCACGGGGCATAGCTGTCGCCTCCGTGCAGCTTGCGGTTCGTCGTGGGCGGGGTTTCCTGCAGGGTGATCACCAGGACATCGAGGAAGTTCGGATCCCAGTCTGCGGCCTTCCAGAGCGCCGGCCAGGCCAGCCCGGCGAACACAGCCACCACCCAGCTCTGCACCCAGAGGAACAGAAGCGTCGAGCCGAAGAGCCAGACCATTGCGTACATGATCGGCAAGCCCATCAGCTTGGGTGGCCTGAGAAGGCCGATGAACACGCGGGACTGGTCAGCCATGGCCAAGAACTCCGGGATTGCTCAGGTGGTCCAGATGGCGGCGACGATGGTGGGTGCTGCGGCGATGCCCGCGATTGCAACCACGACCCAAAGCGCCTGACGAAAGTCGAGGATGCCAAAGAGCCAGGAAAGGAACACCCCGATCAGTGCGAGCGTGCCAATCACGATCCCCAAGGGACCGGTGATCGCATCGACAATGCCTTGAAGCAGGGTCTGTACCGGCGAGAGGTCGATGCTCTGTGCAAGCGCAGGACCCGCCAGCAAGATAAGGGCCATCGCGCCGGACGCGGTGATCGCCCGCGTGCGGAGCACGCTTTGACGTTTCCTCGATGTCATGAAAGATCTCCTCTGAGCCGCTCAAACACGGCAGTCACACGGGCCACATGCCCTTGGGTTTCTCGAAAAGGGGGGATGCCGCCGTGGCGTGTGACCGCCTCAGGGCCAGCGTTGTACGCCGCAAGGGCCAGAGAGCCCTCGCCGAACTGGTCGAGCATCATCAGCAAGTAGCGGGCTGATCCGTCGAGGTTCTGCGCAATGTCATGTGGGTCAACGCCGAGGTCGCGGGCGGTATCCGGCATAAGCTGGCCAAGGCCTATGGCACCGACAGGGCTACGTGCAGCCGGATTGTATGCGCTCTCGACTTCGATGTTGGCCCGGTTGTCGCGTTGCCTTTAAATCCGACACACCGCGCGTTGGGCAGCGTTTGTTGCCCTTAAACGTGGCATTCAGACGCCGGCTCGTTGGGGTCTTTCCCTGTTTCGCAGTACGATCCGGTCAACTGCGGCAAGAAGGCGGGGCTCCTTTTCAAACGCACGAAGCAAGGCAACTCTTGCGTACCCATCGAGGCCAGTGCTGAACATTGCCGCTTTAACAAGTGGACGTGACTGAGCTGCAGCGATGGCGGCAAGGCAGAAGAGTCTCACGTCGGGTCTGGGACTTTGAAGGGCAAAGGCCGTATCGGCGCGAACGGACTTGAGCGCCTTGGCATAGGTGGCCGCTCGCATGGCGCGTCGAAGTTTGTTGGCGCAGTTGGACGTCACCGCGCTTTCGAGCAGCCCTGCCCCGCTTCGGGCACGACGCACCAGCTTTTCGGATAGTCGGTTGCGATCAGGCTTGATGAGGATCGAAAGGAGTCGGGTGCCGCAGATCTGGCAGTCGAATGCCCACAACTTCCGCCACTGTTTGAGCGCTATGCCACGCCGAGAGCAGTCGGGACACGACTGGAACGCAACCTGCGCCGTCATAAGGGCTTCGGTTTGGGTCATTGTCCCAAAGGTAAGGGACTGAACAGTTTCAGCGGCAACACGGGCCGCAATCGATATCTTTTCTGCTGTGGCCGCGGCCACCTCAACTTCAAAATCCAGCATGGCGACCTGTCGCGTCTCGACTCCGATATGCGCCAAGAGTTCGTCGACCTCACAATGGTTGGTGACCGCCAGTCGCGTCAGCCATCCAGAAAGCAGCTCATCCGCAATAGGCGCGACAGTTTTCGGCAACGGGCGCTGCTTCAAGCTCTGGCCTTCTCAAGCCGCCGTTGGGCATTCGCATGGCGCGACCAAACCGGTGTCCATTTAGCAACTGCATCGTCAGTGATGCATTCCTGACCGGTGACGATTGCGTCGATAGACAGGTCCTTGACCAAAGAAAAGATGCGCGAGGTCACCCCGCTGGTCAGAGCCAGTATCTGCTTGAGCGATTTAACCTTCAGATTGGACTTCTTCGCGAGCGGCATGGCCGCGATTAGGGTCTGGATCATATCCGAGAACTCCGCATCATCGCGCCAGTTCGGCAGGTGGTGTTCGTCTAGGCGTCGCGCGAGTTGGACATCGCCACGAATGGCATCGACCGCTTCGCTGACTCCGAAGCAAATCAGCGATACCTCGAGTTCATTGCTGAGATAACGTAGAACATTCAGGAAGCGGCGTTGTTCGCGATGGGTTCCCGCGAGGAGGTTGTGGACTTCGTCGATCATGATCATCCGAAGTCCGAGGTCGCGAAGAAGGCCAACAACGCGGACCTCAAGCGAGGCGACACTCTGGGCCCGCACGCTTAGCGCCGATGACGGAGCGCCGACGGCAGCGAGGATGTGCATATAGAACCGACGCTCGTCCGGGGCCGGTGGTGCCTGCAAAAGAAGCAGCGCAGTGCGCGTGATACCTGTCTCCGGATCATATTCCGGCGCATACCTGCGCGACAGGTTGCGGGCGATCATCGTCTTGCCGATGCCGGATGCCCCATGCACGAGAAGGCCCGGCATTCGAGTCTGCCGTGGCATCTCGATGAGACCTTGCAGCCGGTCCAGCACTTGTTCCGCCCTCGGAAAGCCGATCCAGATGTCCGATTGAATGAGGGCGATACGGCCGTCTTCTATTGTTTCTGCCCTCAATTCACCAGCGCTCCACCTTAAACATGGGGCGCGATGTATCACCGGTGTCGACTGGTCGCAGCCCCTCCGACACCCGATCATCGGTGACCAGACCCTTCATCGAAGAATTCCTTTCACGGGATCGGCGCTCTGCCTTGGTGAGCGCGCGGCTTTTACCCTCGATTTGGCGTTGCTGCCGGATCAATTCGGCGAGAACCAGTTCATTCGTGCCCACTTTCCCCATGGCCCGTGCCTTTTGCATGGCCTCGCGGTATTCCCAGAGTGACACCGGCGGGATTTCCAGGTTGCGGTACCGGGCCTCGACACATCTGCCGCCGTCCAGTTCGACCCAGACGGCCGAGAGATCGCGGGGATCGTAGCGTACGACCACCTTTCCGTCCCGGCGACCGACATAGCCCGCGAGGGCGTCGGACCAGTAGCGCAGGTCGAACAGGTGGATGCCGTCACGACGCACCTGCCGCAGCTCACTTGGCAGGAAACTCACCCGAAACGCCTCCATGTCGAAAGGGATGTCGCCGGACATTTCCCCGGCGAGCGCTTCCCACTTGGCGACGGGTGTGCAGCCAAGGCTCGAATGAATGCTGTTGTTGTAGCGACAGATTTCCAAGGCAAACCACCGATCAAACTCTCGCAAGGTCATCGCCGCCATGGCTTCCGCATCATAGCCGCCCTTGGCCGCGACCGACGACTGCGTTGTTCCTGGCAGGAGATGCACCGCACCCATCATGGTCCCGATCAGCCGCTCGACATGCCCACCAAAGTGAGGACTTCCCGGCGGGCGATAGACCAGATTGATCCCCCATTCTGCGCAAGCCGATTGAAAGGCACGGGATCGAAAATCGCGGCCATTGTCGACGTGAATGCTGTCGGGCTTGCCCTGCGCGGGCCACGGGACAGCACACTCGAGATCGGCCAAAAACTCTGCTTTGGGCGCAATAGCACGCGTGAGGCACAAAGCCACCGAAAGGCGAGACGGCGCTTCAAAGCTGACGTGGTATCCCGTAACCATGCGCGTGGCGATGTCAATCGCCAAGGTCACCCAAGGCCGGCCGATGGGTTTGCGCTCGAAACTGTCGACAAGGATGATGTCCGCTGGTGTGTGATCGATCTGCACAACGTCCAGCGGTCGTTCTGATCTGTTCCTTCCCGTCACCGGCGCAAACCTTTGGCGCGCTACCTTTGCGCCCTCGCGCGCTTTCATGACTTCGCGGGCATCCATTGCATCAAGCCGTCGCTGAACGGTTCGGCGCGTCGGGGGCTGAAGCCCCCTCTCAAGGCAGGCACTCCGGATGTCTGTCACAACTCGCGCTAGGCTGGGGCGTTCTCGCCGAAGGTAGTATCGAGTCAGATGGTCTTCGATGATGCCCTCGACATCACCGGGCACCATGACCGACCCCGTGGGTCGACCACGTTTGCGGGGAACAAGAGCGCTTGTCCGGCCACCTTCCTCTGCAAGCCTACGGATCCAGCGCCAAACTGTGGTCTTGCTGACGCCAAGCTCCCAGACTGCATCACGTATGCCGCTCTCCAGGCTCCCGGTGCGGTTGAGATACGCCTGTACAAGCGGTCGAAGGACCGATGCCCGGCGCAGCGCCTCAGCACCAGCATCGCCACCTTCTTCGTCATTACCTTCTATCGCTGCCAACCGTCTAACCCCGTGAACCCTGTGTCAGATTTAACGGCAAGTATGTCGGATTTAAAGGCAAGATAACATATTTAATGGCAAAGCCGCCCCGTTGAATTTGTTGACTTTCGCATACCGCATTTAAGGGCTACGCGACACCCACCCGTCAAGCGGCGCACGGCCCAACCGAGGCGGCTCAAAGCTCCGGCGTCTTCTTGTGCGCCTGAAAGTCGAAGCGCAATCCAGAGCGCCAAACGATCGGCACCGATCCGTTCGCCCACGAACCAGCTGAGGTCTGCCGCTTCCAGCAATGCCAGCCGGTGTCGCCAACCCACCGGTCCGCGTCGCAACCGATCGTCCAGCGCGCCAAGCCGGCCGGCAGTCCGAGCCAGACGCGCGGCAAGCCCGGATTCGGCCCGGGCCCAATCGTCGAGGATCGAGGTTTCCGATCGCTCGGCCCGCGGTCCGGGAGGCAGGACGTCGGGCTCCTCTTCCAACGGACCGGGTAGGAACCACAAATCCTGATCGGACGGGTCATCGGCCTCAACCTTTGTGTAGCCGATGCCGTCAAATTCGTCAGGAATGTAAATAGGGTGAGGCTTCATGTGTGCAAAATACGCGCATTATGCTCACTACCCAAGTAAATTCGGGGGCGCCCTCACCTCTCCTTATATAGAATGCGCGGGTGCGACCTCGCATGACCACCCCAATAGCTCAGCGGGCAAGCAAACTAAGAGGTTTCGAAGGAATGGCGCCACAGAGATCGGGCTTGCGTCCGTTTATAAACGGTCGTTTACTCATGACATCCGCAATTGCAAAAGAGGCCCCCTGCCCCGTGCCACTCATCGGATACGCGCGTATTTCCACCGAAGATCAAACCGCCCTGCCCCAAGTTCTGGAGTTGCGCTCCGCAGGCTGCGTGGAAATTGCCGAAGAGCAAGCCTCGGGCGGCAGTCGCACCCGGCCTGTTCTGGCGCGTGTGCTGGATCAACTGCGCGTTGGCGATACACTTGTCGTGGTTCGGATCGACCGCCTGGCCCGTTCACTCTCTCACCTCTTGGAGATCATTGAGCGGTTGGAGGCGAAAGGCGCACATTTCCGATCCTTGCAGGATCCAATCGACACGGCGTCGCCTCAGGGCAAGTTCACCTTGCAGGTTCTGGGTGCGGCCGCCGAGTTTGAACGGGCCTTGATACGCGAGCGCACCAAGGCCGGGTTGCGATCTGCGAAGGCAGAAGGGCGGGTTGGCGGCAACCCAGGCCTAAAGGCGGGCGACCCCGTGGCAATCCGCAAGGCAAGAGCCGCGCGAGTGGAAAGCCATTTCCAGAAACTGAATGCCAGTGCTGAACAGTGGGTGCCGGAAGTGCGCCGTCTGAGACCGGGCCTGCCTTGGGAAGACGTGCTGCGCATCGTCAATTCAGGTCTGCCGAGCGAGGCGCAGCCTTGGTCCCTGCCCCGCCTGATCCGTGCTGCCAAAACCTTCGTCCGCGAAGGCCTGCTGCCAGACACTGTCCTTTCCCGTGCGACCGCATCCGACAAGGATGATCGCCTGCCCGCCATCGTCGCGGGCATCAAAGGCGCAGATCCCAAGATGACTCTTCAAGCCATCTGCGACCGGCTAGAGACCATGCGCGAACGGACACCTAGGGGCCGCAGCAAGTGGGAGCCGTCATCGGTCAAGATGATCTTGGAGCGGGCGAAGAAGTTGAGACTGTTGTATTAGGTAACGCTTTTCGGTGCCCAATAGGCCAAAAGGCATTCTACCGACGGGCTCAGACGAAGAATCGCTTGCGATGCTCACGCGAACACGATTGCCGTGGTCAGGTCTGCTACAGCGTTACTGAGCCTGGTCAGAGATTTTCCAAGCATCACGCGTAGGTTCAAGGGCGTCGGGTCCTGTGGATAAGTCTCGCGACATTTTCTGTAATCTTTACAATGTCCTACACCCAATCTTTAACAGGTCACGTTAGCCTTTTCGCATCATATGGTGCCATGGTCCGCAGAAAGCACAAGATAGCTGCACAAGATTTGCCTTGAGTTTCTTCCCGACGGGCGTCATATCTGTAACGCGAAAACTAAGAAAACGACGTCCACTGCGTTCCTGCTGGCACCGATCGACTGCAGATCACGGGTAACGCTTAAGAGATGTCTCGAGACAGGCGAATGATGATGCACCAAGTGTTGCATGACAAGCTCAAGGCAGACGCAGAGCGGCTTTCTGAAGCCCTTGAACATATGTCGAAGCTTTTTCTGGCACCAAAGGAAGAAAAGACACTCCGCGCCTTCACAAGCGCAGAGGTCGGAGAGTTGTTGCGGGTGAGCGACGGCTATCTGCGCAAGGCGCATTTCGACGGCAGAATTCCAGAAGTCGAACAGGGACCGGGTAACAAGCGCCTTTATTCCGCCGAGAACATTCTCCAGATCCGCAACATTCTGGCTCAGAATGCAAAGGATCCGTTTCAGTTCCTTCCCGGTCGGCGACAAGGTGACAAGCTTCAGATCTGGTCAACCGTCAACTTCAAGGGCGGATCCAGCAAAACTACGACCACCGTGACTCTCGGGATGAGGCTCGCCCTGCGTGGATACCGTGTGTGTTTGGTCGATGCAGATCCTCAGGCCTCACTGACGACCTTCTTTGGATACCAGCCAGAGATCGACTTCCGTCACGGCGGCACGCTGTATGATGCAATTCGCTACAACGATGGCGAAACGTCCCGGGTGCCTATCGTGGACGTTTTGCGCAAGACCTACTTCCCGAACCTCGATCTAGTGCCCGGCGGGATCATGCTCTCGGAATTCGAAACCGAAACTCCAACCGCGCTGAGCCGTGGCGAACAACCCGTCTTCTTCAATCGGATCCGCGACTCGCTACGACAGGTTGAAGACGATTATGACATCGTTTTAATCGACTGCCCGCCTCAGCTTGGCTATCTGACGATGGCGGCGGTCTGTGCATCGACGTCGCTTCTCATGACCATCATCCCTGAGCGTGTCGACCTGGCCTCGGCCAGCCAGTTCCTGACGATGGCGTCGGGCGTGTTGGAAGTCCTGTACTCGAACGGTGGCATCGGCGCGTATGACAATTTCGCCTACCTCCTGACGCGCTTCGACACCGCTATCAGCACGCAGCAGGACTTGTCTGAATGGCTCAGGCAATTGCTAGGCGACAGTGTGATCAAGACGCCCTTCGTGAAGTCTTCGGCGGTTAGCGAGGCCGGCCTTTCGCAGAAGACAATCTTCGAAGTGGACCTCGCTACGACCAAGAACCGAAAGACTTATGAGCGAGCCCTAGAGTCGGTGATGAGCTTTTCAAATGACATTGAAAAGATGATCCAGTCAGCATGGGGTCGAGGGGGCACAAATGAAGCGTGATCTTCTTGCCAAGAGCCTAGCACAAATGGGCTCAAAGCCTTTGGTTGCTGCCGAGGCCGGGTCGAAGGTGGACGAAAGCTCGCCTCGTTCCCTGAGGAGCATGTCAGACGTCCTTTCTCAGGTCTCGGCACAAGCCGCCCAGGACGTAGATGTCAATGAGATCGGCGATTCTGAAATCGCGGATCGTTTTGACGTATCCGAAGGGCTTGATGATCTGATCGAGTCTATCAGGACATCAGGACAACAGCTCCCTGCACTGCTCCGCTATCGCCGTGGCCCTGGCCCTCGCTATGAGGTGGTTTACGGACGCCGCAGAATTGCCGCGTGCCGCGTGCTTGGGATCAAGGTCAAGGCTTATGTCAAGGAAATGGACCACCGTGAGGCGCTTGTCTCACAGGCCCTGGAAAACTCTGCGCGCCTAGAACGCAGCTTCATCGAACAAGCCATTTTCGCCACCAAGCTAGAGGACCAGGGCTTCACCCGGGCCGAGATCGGCGATGTGCTAGCTGTCGACAAGGGAACGCTAAGCAAACTGATTGGCGTTGCCCGAGACGTGCCCGACGCAGTGATCTACAAAATTGGCGCCGCGCATGAAGCAGGCCGTCGCCCATGGCTGGAACTGCGTCGTCTGGTCAAAACCGAAAACGCCCCTTCAGACAGTTCTGTCCTCTTGCTTGTTCCTGAAGAAGGCACTGCGGCAGAGAAGCTCAGCGCTGTCATCGATGCGCTGCAGAAGGTTGCGGATGCACAGCAGAACGCAGCGGAGTCTGCCGCCAAGGGCCCCTCCCCTGCCCCGCTCAACAAGATGCACGCAACTTCGGTGGCTTTCAGGTCCAAAGGCCAACGTCTTTTGATCGAGGTTTCCGACAAAAAGGAGCGCGGGTTCATCAACTTCGTGGAGACGCAGCTTGAGCGCCTCTACAAGGAGTGGAAAGAAAAATCATGACGCCGAAACGGTTAAGTGATTGATCTTTATAGGGTTGGCCATGGTCAACCCTAGTCAAACAGGCAAGAAACAATCAAAAAGGAGGCAGACGTAGCGCAAAAAGAAACCCCCCGAAGGCGGTGAAGCACTCCAGAGGGTCCCGATTTACTCGCAATCTATTGGTACCCAAAAAATCGAATCACTGCAACACCGATTTCGGTGACCGGTATCCTTTTGCTGTCTGAAAACAGATGGAACAAGAAGCAGTCACGACCATCGAGGTCGAGGCACACCTGAGTTGTGCGCCTTCAATCTTCGATTCTTTCGCCGGTATTGGCACGATCGAACACCAGCCACACTTCGTACCTGTAACGCGGCGCGCGCTTATGGCGGCGGTCAACACCACAGGTCGCGCACTGGGCCTGCGGCCGCCTTCAGTCGTTGTGCTTGACGCACTCTTGAGCTGCCTTCCCTGCAACGATCCGAAAACAGGGAATGACAGCCCAATCACGCCACTCACCCTGCTGACCGTGTTCGCTTGCAACGACACTTTATGTTTCCGCGCGAAAGGCATAACGGACAGGCAACTTCGGCGACACCTTGAGAAACTTGAAGCTGCGAACCTAATCCAACGGCGAGACAGCGCCAACGGCAAACGATTCCCAATTATGCGCAACGGTAAAGTCATCGGCGCGTTCGGCATCGACCTGTCGCCCCTGCTCGCACGGTCTGGCGAAATCCTTGCACTGTCTCAGAAACATCGTCAGGAAGCCGACGAACTTCGAGGCATGAAAGCCTACATCCAAAAACTGCGCGGTGAATGCCTCTCCCTATGCCTGCACGGCGAGACCCTAGAGTTCGTCGAAGCCGCCCGCAACTTTATGCGTCGAACCGGAGTCACTGTACTTCAGGCAAGCAGCGTCATCAGCAGACTCAAATGCATCCTGCAAAGTAAGGTAGTCACTCCAAGCGTACCGCATTTGGAAGAGTTGGCCACGGCCAACGATCTGCAACACGAACAACGCCAAGAACAAGCCCCGCCTTCTAACTCGAACAAACCGACCGCCTCAGACGGGCAAAATGTCCGGCACAAAGAGACTCAAAAATCATATACAAAAAAAACCTTCCCGCGCACGATGACAGAGCTATGGGCTTGCTTGACCGAAATCCCGGCCTTTTATCCAGACTACCCCACCACAGAACACGGCCTCCTACAGCTGCTATTTGAGTTTGGTAAGATGCTGAGAATAGACAGCGCTCTGTTGGGTAGGGCGGTGTCTGTGCTTGGCCTAGAAAAAGCGATTCAGGTGGCAGATCAAATGGCCTGCAAGATCGACCAGGTCAAAAGCCCAGACAACTACCTATCGAGAATCCTAGCCGGTTGCGCCAAGACAAGAGTTGGCCATGGCCAACTTTGCGTTGGTACATAAATCATCCAACTGAAACGCGCCGCCCTGCCGGTCTGTCGTTAGCACCTATATCCAGTACGAAAGTGAGAGAATGGTTGGTTTGAGGGTGGCGGGAAGTGAGATCGGGAGAGTGGCTCCCGGCGCCCGTCGTGGAGAAAACCTGATGGCCCAAGCTGCCCAGAAGATCACCCTGTCGTCCTCACGGGACATCCCCTTTGATAAGCTGGTGCTGAGCCAGTCCAACGTCCGGCGCATCAAGGCCGGTGTGTCGGTAGAAGAGTTGGCCGAGGACATCGCTCGCCGTGGGTTGTTGCAAGGCCTCAGCGTGCGGCCTGTATTAGATGCCGATGGCGTCGAGACCGGCAAGTTCGAGATCCCGGCTGGCGGTCGACGCTTTCAGGCGCTGTCGCTGCTGGTAAAGCAGAAGCGTTTGGCAAAGACGGCGCCTGTGCCTTGTGTGTTGCGTGATGTGACATCAGATATTCTGGCCGAGGACGATTCCCTGGCTGAAAACATGCAGCGCGTTGCGTTGCACCCGCTCGATCAGTTCCGCGCCTTTGTTGCTTTGCGCGATAAGGGTCAGGGTGAGGAGGCGATCGCGGCGGCCTTCTTTGTGACGCCGCAGATCGTGAAACAGCGGTTGAAACTCGCGTCCGTGGCCCCTGCCCTGCTCGAGGTCTACGCCGAGGATGGCATGACGCTGGAACAGCTGATTGCCTTCACGGTGAACCCCGATCACGCGCGTCAGGTGCAGGTCTGGGATGCGGTGAAGAACTCCTGGAACAAGGAGCCCTATTCCATCCGGCGCATGTTGACTGAGACCTCTGTGCGGGCCTCCGATCGGCGCGCAGTGTTTGTCGGTGTTGATGTCTATGATGCTGCGGGTGGCGTTGTCTTGCGTGATCTCTTCCAAGGCGATGATGGCGGCTGGTTGGAGGACCCTGCCCTGCTCGACCGTTTGGTCGCGGACAAGCTGCAAGCCGAGGCCCAGGCAATCGCCGCTGAGGGTTGGAAGTGGATCGAGGTGTCAACCGATCTGCCTTACGGCTACAGTCACGGTCTGCGGCGTCTTGTTGGCGATCCTTCACCGCTGAGCGCTGATGAAGCTGCAGAGCACGCCAAGCTGCTCGCCGAGTATCGCGCACTGGAAGAGGAATACTCTGGTCAGGACGAATACCCCGAAGAGATCGACGCCCGGCTCGGCGAGCTGGAAGCTGCCATGGAAGCCTTCGAGCGGCGCCCGCTGAATTTTGATGCGGCCGAGGTTGGTCGTGCCGGCGTATTCGTAACGCTGGATCGGGATGGCAACCTGGCTGCCCATCGCGGCTATGTCCGGCCGGAGGATGAGCCTCGCGAAGAGACCGTGGCCAACTTTGGCGATGAACTGGGTGCGGAAGGGCAGGGGGCCGATGATGGTGTCTCGGCTTATCAGCTTCCCTCTGGTTCGTCTGCGACCACCATCATCACTTCCGGGGGCCAGCCGATCAGTGCCGGTCTGCCAGACGATGAGGACGATGGCGCGTTGAAGCCTTTGCCGGAGCGCCTGGTGATGGAGCTGACCGCACATCGCACCCTCGCCTTGCGGGAGGCGATTGGGCGTTCGCCTGACGTTGCCCTGACCCTTCTGCTGATGAAGCTGGTCAATGACACCTTCCGCAGTTCCGGGGCTTCGGGCAGTTGCTTGGAGGCATCTGTGCGCCCCGTCTACATGTCAGCACAGGCCCCCGATCTGAAGGATAGTCCGGTGGCCAAGGCGGTGGACGATCGTCATGCTGCCTGGGAGGCCGATCTGCCGCTTGGCGACGATGCCGTGCTTTGGGACTATCTCTCGGCCCTCGATCAGGCCAGCCGTCTGTCTCTGCTGGCGCATTGCCTGAGCTTCGGGATTAATGCTCTGCATGAGAAGGTGAACCCCTATGGGGCGGGCATCTCGGCCAGTGGGTTGGTCCGCCGCATGGCGCAGTCTGAGATCGTGGCTGAAGCTGTCGATCTTGATATGGTAGCGGCAGGCTGGGAGCCGACACCGGACAATTACCTGAACCGTGTTCCCAAGGCGCGTATCCTTGAAGCTGTGCGTGAGGCGAAGGGGGAGGGCACCGCACAGCTGCTCGACCATCTGAAGAAGGGCGAGATGGCGACGGAAGCCGAGCGCTTGCTCAAGGGCAGCGGCTGGTTGCCGGAGGTTCTGCGGCGTAGTGATCTTGCCGCTCTGGACGGGGATGACGCAGCAGAAGGGCAGGGGGCTTTGAACGAAGAACCCTTGGGCGCTGCTGAAATTGACGCTGAGATCGACTTGCCCGCCTTCCTGATGGCCGATCTGCCTGTGGAAAGCACCGCGATGATGGCTGCGGAGTGATCTGAGCCCCCGAGGGCGGGGAAACTCGCCCTCAATAACTACGAAATACAACAATATCAATATGATGAGTGCGAAAGCTCGCATTCAGGATGAGGAATCATGTCTGCAACCACAATAATCGACACAGCGCCCTTGGGCGCGCTTATTCGTTACACCGACGGCAGTCCCAAACCGCCCGCACGCTTCACCAAGAAGCTGGCGGCATGGGAAAGGTCCAACGGTGTTGGCCGCCTGGTGAAGAAAGAACCGCCGCGGCCTTATCCAACCTGGACGGCTCCGGCGTCCTTCACGCTGCATGAGGGCAACTTCTCCTCAGAGGGGGTCATCCTTGTCACCATCATGCGCAGCCATTCGGCTGACAGTCGGCTGGTCTTCGAGGTGGCTGAGGAACCCAAAGCTGGACAAGTGCGTGTTCTTCTGGACTTTGGTGGCAACACCGAGCTGCTGCATCTGGCGGAATCCATTACCGCGGCCGAGCTCTGGATCGCGAGGGAGGGCTATCGCAATGCGAGGCTGCAGATCGTCGGCAATGAGCGCGATAGGGCAGGGGAGGCGGGTATCGCCGCCTGAGGGGATTAATTTCTGGCTCGGCCACTGCCGTCTTGCGGTTTGGCCGAGCCTCTCTCGACAGACAGGCGCCATTGGCATATATTGCCAATCAAACGGAGATCACTGCATGGCCACCCGCAACGTTGTGCTGACCGAACCCCAATCAAAGCTGATCGATGATTTGGTTGCCTCGGGCCGCTACCAGAACGCCTCCGAGGCGTTGCGGGCCGGTTTGCGCTTGCTGGAGCGCGAAGAGGCCGAGTTCCGTGACCTGCGCTCACGGCTAACACGTGGCGTGCTAGAGGCCCGAGAAGGCGCTTTCGCGCGCGGACCCGGTGAAGAAGCAATCCGGCGGGTCTTTGCAACGGCGCAAAAGTCCGCATCCTGATGCCAAAACCATGGGTGTTGACGCGGCAGGCAGAAGCCGCACTGAAAGATATTGCGGTCTGGACAGTCGAGACTTTTGGCAAGCGGCAGGCGGACGCTTATGCTGAAGACCTCATCGACAAGTGCCAGGCACTGGCAGACGGTGCCGCACCTTCCAAAGACTGCCGTCGACTGGTTGACCCGTCGCTGCCCGAAAACCTGCGCTATGCCCGGTCCGGGCAGCACTATGTGGTCTTTATCGCAGCGCCAGACCGGATGATCGTTGTCGACTTCCTGCATGTCAGGATGGACCTGCCTGCTCGGCTTGCCGCCCTGGGCGAAGGCGACAGCGGCGAATAGCCAACTCTCAATTTCAAAACGCACGGTAGAGGGCACAGAAGGCGGACATCGCCGCCCGAGCCTTCTCAGAGACCAAGGGGGCCCGCCGCACGCGGGCCTCTCATCCAGCACCAACCTTTCCCGTGCATCTGCGCGGGGCACCAAAGGCTCCATCCCCAGTAAGGCCTCGGTTAACTAAGAGCATGTCTGCAAGGCTGGCGGGGTGAGCATCAGCGGGACAATTCGGCTCCTTGTGTCAAAGTACCATCCCCCGCTTGCCAGTCCCTTCCTTGGCCCAAAGCCCGTCTTCGAGATCAAGCCACAAGGGCTCGGACTACGGGGCGAGCCCGTGCCGCCGGCCGGATTCGGGGCAAGCCCGAACGCACCCGGTGATGTCAGACCGTCCTTGGGCCTGCGGGTTCCTGTCAGCGCGGGGGATGGTCCCTCGCCTCCCAGCAGGAGCCAAAACAGATGTCCCGCAAAGATGCACACGCCTTCGCCGCCTCTCTCGCCGCCACGCTCATGGTTTCGATCGTGGTCTTTCAGGCAGGGGATGGAACCTTTGGTGCCGTCCCCGCCGATGAAATCGACGGCGATGAGGTTCAGGTGCTGGCTGAGATCGACCCGTGGGCGTAATGCCCACGCTCGTTAAGAAGGCCCGGGCTCGGCGCTATCGCGCCTCCGGGCCTTTCGCCTGTCTGCCCTCAAGAGCCTGACAGGCCCACTGCGCCGACGTCTTGTCGGCATTCCGAAATCCAAGGAAGGCGGTGGCAAGAAACTGAAGCAGATAGGGCAGGGGACTTTCTCATGTTGGGAGAACTGCGCTCTGTAAACATGACCGAGGCGACATGTTCACAAATGTGGATTTCTATAACACGAACGCCCCACTGCTGGGTCACGCATAGGCGGTCAGTTGACTGCCATGTCCTCGGGCGATTTGCCTGCTTCTAGGGCCGCGACAAACCACAGCGGCTTGCGCCCCCGGCCTGACCAGGTGAGGGCCGCGTTTTCTGGATGGCGGTATTTCGCGGCGGCGGGCGCACGGGTGGGTTTCACCTCGGTGCCAATCAGGTCGGCCAGGGAATAGCCCATCTCTTTGGCAATGATCTCGAGCTTGCTGCGGGCATCGCTTTTCTGCCTGTCCTCAAATGAGGAAATGGCCTTGGCCAGATCCTTCTGCAGGCTCTTGAGCTCTTTGAGCGACAGTGTCTCAACGTCGAATTCAGCCATGGGTGCCTCGTGTCCAAAATGATGCCCTTGGGATAGCCGTCACGGCGCGGGCTCGCAACTCCGATCGGGCTTAGGCGCGAATGGCAAGAAAGGGGCTCTGAGGTGATCCGCCGCTATGGGGATAAGGACTTCGGGCTTACCGTCTTATCAGGGCGAGGAAAGACATGTTCTGCAAGTGCCTCCGATCACTCCTGTCCCCGGTGCCATCCCTTCGACTGACAATCCCCTAAGCCTGTTCGGCCTCATGCGCGCAACCCCGCGTCAGTCTGGGCCGTGTTGGCTAGCGTTTCTTTGGAAACGCGGCACCTGCCCGCTCCACCCCGGACCTTTGGGGGTTTCCGTCTGGTCTGCTGGCCCAGCCGTGCACGCCTCACCCGACAGGCTTCTTTCGGGTCTTGTCGAAGGGACGGTCCCGGGGACAGGAAACACAGGAGCTTAACATGCAGAACATCGTCATCCTCGCCGGCAACATCGGTCAGAAGCCCGAAGTCCGCGCCACCCAGAGCGGCACCAAGATCACCAACTTCACCCTCGCCACCTCGCGCCCCCGCCTTTCGGAAGGTCGCGCGATCCGCGACGAAAACGGCTACCGGGTCATGGACACCGAATGGCACCGCATCACCTGCTTCAACGGTCTCGGCAAGACTGTCGCAGAGCACTGCGAAAAGGGCATGAAGGTCATGGTCCACGGCCGCATCCACTACACAAAGTGGACCGACGCAACCGGCGTTGACCGCTACGGCTGCGAGATCATCGCGGAGAAGGTCGACTTCCTCAGCCGCCCGAAAGCGACCGAGAATGAAAACCCCGAGCTGGTCGACCGCGACGACGAGATCCCGTTCTGAAAAGAACGGGGTCTCCCTAAGGCCCGGCGGGGCAACCCGCCGGGTTTCAGGCCCCGTTAGTACGCGGGTTGCCGGGGCAAAGGACAAGATCGACAGTTTCGGCCCAAAGCGGACGGTCGCGGCGATATGTCGATGGACAGTCGTAATGGAACTTTGGCGGATTCAAATCCGCCGGTGAGCCTGTCGCATCGCTTCCATGCCGGCCTTCATTTGCCGCGTGACAGGCCCAGCACGCGGAGCACTTCGCGCGGGGCCGGTTGCCGCCAGATCGTCTGGAAACTTTCGACCACGTTGTCCCGTGTGACGCCAATGCCGGGTAGGGCGATCCAGGCGGGAACGGGGCGGCCGAGAAGGCACAGGATCACGGTCTGCGCGGCTGCGATCCCTTGCAGGAAAGGTTGTTGGGCGGCGATGCAGCAGAAAGAGTCGCCTTGTGCGAGGGCGATGGCAGCGGCCTCTCCGAGGTCCACGGTTGCCACGGGCATCGTCGCGCCGCGTTCTGCAAGGCGGGTGGCTGCGGCAAGGGCTGGCGTATCCCACACGACGAATAGCCCGGCCAGATCGGGGTTCGCCGACAGAAGATCATCCGCGGCTGCGGCAGCGTCCTCGATCCGTGCGAAGCGGTGGATGCGCGGGATGATGTCGGGGCGGTTTACCAGAAGCCATTTGGTAAAGGCGATCTCGCGCTCGTTCGTGGCGAAGAAGTCGGCGGCGAAGCCGAGGACGCCGACCTTCGCACCGTCGGGAACATGCGCCGAAAGTCCCTTTGCCGCGATCTTGCCCAGACCGAAATTGTCCGACGACACCAGCGCCGTATAGTCCTTGCCCGGCAACAGGCCGGTCGGGGCGTTGTCGAGCAGGACCAGCTTTATCCCCGCCTCGGACACCCGGCGATGCGCGGCCGCAACCTGTTCGTTAGCCACGGGCAGCGAAATGATTGCGTCGGGGCTTTGAGAGATCAGCCGGTCAAGTTCGGACACCTGCATGTCGGGGGAAAAGGCGCAATCCACAACGTCGATCACCGCCGCGCCGCAATCGCCGAAGATGCCCATCATGCCGGCAAGTTGCTGCTTGGCCCAGTCGCTTTCCAAGGTGTGCAGGACCACAGCAACGCGCCATCCGGCGGCCTTAGCGGCGGTGCGGTCGTCGGGCAGCAGGATGACCCGTTCGGGCGGGGCGGCGCGTTCACCATGCGGGCCGAGGCCGGAAATCGTCATCTCGGAAGCTCCTGTCCGTTCCGCGCCCTTGGCGGCGGAGGGGGCGATGCGGTTTGCGAAAGCCGATCCTGCAGGGCGGTGAAGGCAGGATAGGAAAGGGGGCTGCCCTGCATCACCCATTCCTTCAGGAAGGCGGGCGCGAAGAGCTGTTCCGATGCCACGCGGGCCGCGCCGACCAAGCCAGCGGAACTTCCCATCTGCGACCGGATGATCCGCAGGTCGCGGGTGACGAATGGATGCGATGCGCCATAGACCGCCTCGCGCAGCGCGGCGAGGAGGATGTCGTTCGTCTGCACGATGGACCCCGACAGCACGATCAGTTCCGGGTTCAGCGCATTGGCCAGCGTCGCCACGACCTGCCCGATCAGGTGGCCCGACTCCGTCAGGATCGCGACCGAGGCGGGATCGCCGGTCTGTGCGGCTTGTGAGACTTCGATTGCCGTGATCTCGCCCCCGCGGCGCTGGATGTCGGCCAGCATGGGGCTGCGCCCGTCTTGTGCGGCGGCCAGACCTTCGCTCTGGATCATGTCCAATCCTGCGAGGGCATCGAGTGGGCCGCTCCGCCCGCCTGAGGTGACCGGAAGCGATCCGATCAGACCCGCTGCACCATGCGCACCACGGTAAAGCTGGCCGTCGCAGACGATGCCCGCCCCGATGCGGCGGCCGACCTTCAGGAAAAGCATACTGCGCGTGCCGATCCCCGCGCCTGCGTGCAGCTCGCCCATCGTCATCGTCTCGACGCTGGACCGCATCCAGACCGGCACGCCGAAATCGCGGGTCAGCGTCTCGACCAGCGGGAAGCCTTCCCAGGCGGGAAGGACAGGCGGCGTGGCGGTCAGGAAGTCACCCTCCGTTGCGCCCTGAACGGCACCGGGGACGGAGAGGGAGATACCCCATATGCTGCCCTGCGGTGCATGACGCTCCATCGACCAGCGGAAGAGTGCTGTCAGACGCTCGGCCAGTTCTGCGGGCGGGGCGGTCAGGTCGGCGGCTTCGTGATGTTCGGTCAGAAGCTTGCCCGACAGGTCGGCCACACCCACCCCGATCGCGGTCTGGTCGAGCGTGGCAAGAAGGATCGCGGCGCGGCGCGCGGCAAAGCGCACCAGACGCGGGGCGCGGCCCCCCGTGGCGGTGCCCAGTTCGCTTTCGTCCACCAGTCCCAGATCGCCCAGCATCGTCAGGCGATCCGCCACCACGGCGCGGCCGAATTCGCTTTGGCGTTCCAGTTCCTGCCGCGTGTTTGCGGCACCCGTGCGGACGAGGTTCAGGAGTTCGACCAGCGATGGCGCAGCGGTTTCCACCGTGCGCGGCCGTCCCTTGCCACGGGGGCGGGACGATTCGGTCAGGACCTGGGCGGTCAGGGGCAAAATCGCGTCCTTGCAGGGTTTCAGCAGGGATAAAGGGCGGCCTTCTGCCGTTCAAGAAAAAACTTATGCTGTAAAAATGCAGAAGTAGTCTGACATAAGCAGATTTATTATTGACCAAAGCGGAATTGAGGCCTAACAAAAGTGCCACGGTCAGAGGAGGCCGGCAGGAAAGCAGGCAAGGCGGGCCATCCCGCACCGCCTGCGGCACGGGGAGGGGATACCAATGACAGCGTGGAAGCTGGCCTATCACGCCAATTGCTGGGGGGGTCTCGGGGGCGATGCCGTGGGCGTCACCTCGATCACGCAACTGGCCTACCGCACCTTCGGCGATATGGACCGCGCCTGCGCCGACATCGCTGCCGCTGGTTATGCCGGGGTGGAGCTGTTCGACGGCAACCTGCTGGACTACAGCGCCGCCGAGATGCGCAAGCTTCTGGCCGACAACGGGCTGGAACTGGTCGCCACCTATGCGGGCGGGAACTTCATCTTCGACGACATTCTGCCCGAGGAACTGGCCCGCGTGACGCGCGCCGCCGACCGTGCCGCCGAACTGGGCGCGCCGCATCTGGTGGTGGGCGGCGGGGCCAAGCGTTTCGACGGCACGCGCGAGTCGGATTATCACAAGCTGGGCGCAGCCCTCGACCGCGTGAAGGCGCTGGCCGAGGCGCGGGGGCTGCGGGCGCATTACCACCCGCATCTGTCCACCATCGTCGAAGGCCCTGCCGAAGTGGCCAAGATCTTCGATCTGACCGCCATCGATTTCTGCCCCGACACGGCGCATCTGGCCGCAGCCGGTGGTGATCCGGCGCAACTGATCCGCGACCACGCGAAGCGGATTTCCTACATTCATCTCAAGGGCTTCCAGCGTGAACCCTTTGCCTTCACCCCGCTTGACCGCGGCGATGTGCCGACGGGGCCGATCCTGCAGGCGATGCGGGATGTGGGCTTTGCGGGCTGGGTCTGCACCGAACTCGACTCCTGGCTCGACCCCGCCGAAGGGGCGCGGCTGAGCATGGACTACCTGAACCGGGCAATCGCGGGCTGAACGCCCTGCCCACCACACGGGGGCAACCCCGACACTTCTCTGGGAGGAAGAAGTTATGATGACCAGACGCAGCCTCATGGGCTCGGCGACCGCGCTTGCGCTTTTGATGGGGATCGCCGCCCCGGCCTTTGCGGATCCGGACGCGGCGCTTGCCAAGTTGCAGGAAACCGTCCTGTCCAAGGGGCCGAGCGGTGAAGACCCCTCGCCGGCCTCGGATGTCGTGCTCAGCGATGAAGAGCTGGCCAAGATCAAGGAGATGGGCGCCACCGCTGCCATCGTGATGCATTACGGCGGCAACGATTGGAGCCAGGCGCAGATCAACGGCCTGCAGACCCAGTTCGCCGCCATGGGGATCGAAGTGATTGCCGTGACCGATGCGGGCTTCAAGCCCGAAAAGCAGGTCAGCGACCTTGAAACCATCATGGCGCAGTCGCCCGACATCATCGTGTCGATCCCGACCGACCCCACCGCCACCGCCGCCGCCTACCGCGCCGCGCATGAGGCCGGGGCCAAGCTCGTGTTCATGGACAACGTCCCGACGGGCTTCGTTCCGGGGACCGACTATGTCTCGATCGTGTCGGCGGACAATTACGGCAATGGCGTCGCCGCAGCCCATCTGATGGCCAAGGCGCTTGGCCCTGACGGGGGCGAAATCGGGCTGGTGTTCCACGCCGCCGACTTCTTCGTAACAAAGCAGCGCTATGATGGGTTCAAGACGACGATCGCCAGCGACTACCCGAACATCAAGATCGTCGATGAACAGGGGATCGGCGGGCCGGACTTCTCGGGCGATGCGGAAAAGGCGGCTGGCGCGATGCTGACCGCGAACCCGAACATCAAGGGCATCTGGGCGGTCTGGGACGTTCCGGCCGAAGGCGTGATGGCCGCCGCCCGCGCCAATGGCCGCGATGATCTGATCATCACCACCGTCGACCTTGGCGAAAACGTCGCCATCAGCATGGCGCAGGGCGGCTTCATCAAGGGCCTTGGCGCGCAGCGTCCCTATGACGCCGGTGTGGTCGAGGCGAAGCTGGCCGGTTACGCCCTTCTGGGCAAGGACGCGCCAGACTTTGTGGCGCTGCCTGCTCTGCCGGTCAGCCAAGAGAACCTGTTGGACGCGTGGAAGCAGGTCTATTCGACCGAAGCGACCGAAAACGTGAAAGCCTCGATGCAGTAAGCGATGCCGCGCGGGGTGCCCTATCACCCCGCGCGCCTGCCGGGCCTTTGCCGGGGGAATTGCTCCCTGCCAGTGAAGGTCCGGCCCTTTCTCAACAACCCGTCCCGCACAGCACCGGAGACTGACGATGACCAAAGTGATGAACGTTGCCATGATCGGCGGCGGGTTCATGGGCAAGGCGCACGCCATGGCCTATGCCTCGATGCCCATGTTCTTCTGGCCCGCCCCGGCAATCCCGCACCGCAAGGTCGTCGTCGATGTCACCGACGGGGCGGCCGAGGAAGCCCGTCGCCGTTTCGGGTTCGACGAGGCGTCGAGCGACTGGCGCGCCGTCGTCGCGCGGCCCGATATCGACGTGGTCGACATCTGCACGCCGAACAATGTCCATGCCGAGATTGCCATTGCGGCGGCCAAGGCGGGCAAGCACATCATCTGCGAAAAGCCCCTCGCCCGCACCGTGGAAGAGGCCCGCGCGATGACCGAAGCCGCGAAGGCCGCAGGCATCATCCACATGGTGGCCTTCAACTACCGCCGCACGCCCGCCGTGGCGCTGGCCAAGAAATATATCGAGGAAGGCCGCATCGGCCGCATCCTGAACTTCCGCGGCACCTACCTTCAGGACTGGTCGGCGGATGAGAACGGGCCGCTGTCCTGGCGCTTTCAGAAGAAGATCGCGGGGTCGGGCACGGTGGGGGATATCGGGACCCATGTGGTGGACCTTGCGCATTACCTCGTCGGTCCCATTGCCGAGGTGATCGCCATGACCAAGACCTATGTCACGACGCGCCCCATCCAGCAGGGCGGGGTGGACAAGCTGGGTGCGTCGGAGAAATCCGCTGATGCCGAACGTGCTCCGGTGGATGTGGATGACGAGGTGGTGTCGATGCTGCGCTTCGGCAACGGGGCCATCGGCAGCCTGGAGGCCACGCGCAACGCATGGGGTCGGAACAACTTCATCACGCTGGAAATCCACGGGACGAAGGGGTCGATCCACTTCAACTACGAACGCCGTGACGAGTTGCAGGTGATGTTCGCCGACGACCCCGCCGATGCACGCGGCTTCCGCACGGTCTACACTGGTCCAGCCCATCCCTATGGCGGCGGTCTGTGGCCGATCCCCGGTCTGGGCATCGGCTATTCGGAAACGAAGATCGTCGAATGCTTCGACCTGTTCAGCGCGATTGCCAGCGGCAAGCAGCCCAGCCCGAATTTCGAGGACGGTCTGCTGACGGAACTGGTGGCCGATGCCCTGCTGCGGTCGGGTGAAACCGGCAAGTGGGAGCGGGTGGAATGACCGCCCCCGCCCCGGTTGCCGTGCGGATGACGGGGATTTCCAAATCCTTCGGCGGCATTCGCGCGCTGGATGGTGTGGATTTCGAGGTGTTTGCCGGTGAAGTCCACGCCCTGCTTGGCGGCAACGGGGCGGGGAAATCCACCATCCTCAAGGTTCTGAACGGTGTTCACGTGCCGGAGGAGGGCGAGATCGAGGTTGGTGGCCAGAAACTGGCCGCCCACTCGCCCGAAGCGGCGCGGGCGGCGGGGATCGCCATGAACTTTCAGGAAATGTCGCTGATCCCCACGCTGACTGTGGCGCAGAACATCTTCCTGACCCGCGAAGCCCGCGATGCGCGCGGGATGATCGACGATGCCGATTCCGTCCGGCGGGCGCAGGCGATTTTCGACATGTTGCAGGTCGAGGTCGATCCCACTGCGCTGGTGGGCGATCTGGGGGCGGGTCAAAAGCAGCTGACCGAGATTGCGAAGGCGATCAGTCAGGATGCCCGCGTCCTGATCCTCGACGAACCCTCGACCGCACTTTCGGTGTCGGATGTTGAACGACTCTTCGTCTTCCTGCGGCAACTCAAGGCCAAGGGCGTGGCGATCATCTATGTCAGCCACCGCATGGACGAAATCGCCCGCATCTCGGACCGCGCCACGATCCTGCGGGATGGCCGCCATGTCATCACCGCGCCGCTGGCCGATCTGCCCATCGACGTGATGATCGAACATATCGTCGGCAAGAAATCCAAGGGGCTGGCCGATGTGGCGCGGGGTGACGTGTCGCGGGGCGAGGTTCTGCTGGACCTTGCGCAGGTGACCGGCCCGCACAAACCGGAAAACGTCAGCTTCGCGCTGCATCGGGGCGAGGTGCTGGGACTTGCGGGACTGCTCGGCTCCGGTCGGTCCGCCCTGGCGCGCGTGATTGCAGGTATCGAACCTGCCGTTTCGGGCGAGATCCACATCAAGGGCGCGAAAGTGGCGATCCGCCGCCCCGCCGATGCCGTGGCCCATGGCATCGCCCTGGTGCCGGAGGCGCGGGCGACGCAGGGCATCATCCCGGCCCATAGCGTAGCCGACAATATGGTGATGTCGGTGATCGGGCGCATCGCGCCGAAGGGGTTCGTGGACCGTGCCCGCGTGCGGGACATCGCCGAGGACATGATCGCCCGACTGTCGATCAAGACGGCAAGCCGCGACCATGCGGTGTCCGCGCTGTCGGGCGGCAACCAGCAGAAGGTGGTGATCGGCAAGTGGCTGGCGACGGAGCCGGAAATCCTGATCCTCGATGAACCGACGGCAGGAATCGATATCGGGTCCAAGGCCGAAATCATCCGGCTGGTGCGCGACCTCGCGCAGTCTGGCAAGGCCGTCATCGTCATCTCTTCGGAACTGTCGGAACTGCTGACGGCCTGCGACCGCATCCTCGTGATGGCGGATGGCCGCGCGCATCAGATGCTGGACCGCGCCGATCTGGACGATCCGGAGGAGCGCGACCCCGAACATGCCCTGCAAGCGGCCGAGCGCCGCCTTCAGGTGGAAATCCAGAAAGCCCTGACCGTAAAGGAGGCCAGCCATGGCTAAGGCAGCAACCGCCCCCGCCGGGGCATTCTTCGCCAATTGGCGGCAGAACATCATCTATATCGGCTTCGTGGTGATCTTTGTCGTCTTTGCGCTGACGCTGAACGACAAGGGGTTCCTGAACCCGAACAACCTGCTGAACATCGTGCGGCAGACCGCGATGATCGCGGTGATGGCGGTGGCCATGACCTTCGTGCTGTCGGCCGGCGAGATCGATCTGTCGGTGGGCGCGGTGGCGGGGCTGACCACGGTGACGGTTGCCATGGCGATTGCCGTCGCCGGGCCTGTTGGCGGTGTCCTTGCCGGGTTGGCGACAGGGCTGGCCGTGGGCGTGTTCAACGGCTGGCTCACGACGCGGATCGGCATTCCGTCCTTCCTGACGACCCTTGCCATGATGGGCATCGCCAAGGGCGTGGCCATGTGGATTTCCGACACGGCGGCGGTGCCGATCCTGTCCCCCGGTTATTCCTGGATCTTCGGGGGCGGCTCGGTCGGCCCTATCCCGGTCCTGATGTTCTGGATGGCGGTAATCGCGGGCGTCGGTCATGTCGCGCTGCGCCGGTCCGGCTTTGGCCGCAAGGTTCTGGCGACGGGCGGGGGCGAAATGGCCGCACGCTACTCCGGCATCGACACGCGCAGCATCAAGTTCAAGGTGCTGGTCCTGTCCTCTTGCGCTGCCGCTCTGGCCGGGATGCTTTACGCTGGCCGTCTGCAATCGGGCCGCTTCCAGCTTGGCGAAGGGGATGAGTTGTCGGTCATCGCCGCGGCCGTCCTTGGCGGGACGAGCCTGTTCGGCGGCAAGGGGACGGTCATCGGCACCATCGTCGGCGCGTTGATGATCGGGATGATCAACAACGGGCTGATCCTGATGGGGCTGGAGTTCAGCCAGCAGCTGATCGCCAAGGGCGCGATCATCATCCTTGCCGTTGCCTTGAGCCAGAAGCGGGGCTGACCATGTATACGATCATCGGAACCCTCACCGCCCGCACGGAAACGCGCGAGGAACTGGCATCGCTGCTGATGGCGCTAGTGGCGCCGACGCGGGCCGAGGCGGGTTGCATCAACTACGACTTCCACGTCGATGCTGCCGATCCTTGCGTCTTTGTCTTCTACGAGAACTGGACCGACCGCGCGGCGCTGGACGCGCATCTGGCGATGCCGCATCTGCAACCGCTGGTTTCGCAGCTTGACCGTCTGCTGGCCTGTCCGGTGGAGATCCGGCCCCTGACCATGCTGTCGGAGAGGGCGGCATGACGGGCAGTGCGATCAAGGGTCCGGGCATCTTTCTGGCGCAATTCGCGGGGAATGATGCACCCTTCGACAGCCTGCCCGCGATCACGGCCTGGGCGGCAGGGCTGGGCTACAAAGGCGTGCAGATCCCGTCCTGGGATCGGCGGTTGTTCGATCTGGACCTCTGCGCCGAAAGTCAGACCTATGCTGACGAGGTGGTGGGCATTTGCGCCGAAGCGGGCATCGCCATCACGGAACTGTCCACGCACTTGCAAGGACAGTTGGTCGCGGTGAATCCCGCCTATGACGCGGCCTTCGATGCCTTCGCGCCGGAAACGGTGCGGCGCAATCCCGGCGCACGGCAGGCATGGGCGGTCGATCAGGTGACCAAGGCCGCAACGGCGGCGCGGCGTCTGGGGCTTTCGGGAACGGTCAGCTTCACCGGATCGCTGGCCTTCCCCTATCTCTATCCTTGGCCGCAGCGCCCCGCCGGACTGGTCGAGACGGCATTCGCCGAACTTGCCCGCCGCTGGACCCCCATCCTTGATGCCTATGACGATGCGGGTGTCGATATTGGCTTCGAACTGCACCCCGGAGAGGATGTGTTCGACGGCGCAAGCTGGGAGAGGTTCCTGTCCGCCGTGGCGGAACACCCCCGCGCGAGGATCAACTACGACCCGTCGCACTTCCTGTTACAGGCGATGGATTATCTGGCCTTCATCGACATCTATCACGACCGTATCTCGGCGTTCCACGTCAAAGACGCCGAGTTCCGCCCCGATGGTCGGCAGGGCGTCTATTCCGGCTATTCGCCTTGGGCGGAACGGGCGGGGCGTTTCCGCAGCCTTGGCGACGGGCAGGTGGATTTCGCGGCCGTCTTCACGCGGCTGACCCAGCACGGCTATCGCGGCTGGGCGGTGATGGAATGGGAGTGCTTCCTGAAATCCCCGGCGCAGGGTGCCGCCGAGGGTGCGCTCTTTATCGCCCGTCATCTGATCGAGGTGACGGGGCAGGCCTTCGACGATTTCGCAGGCGGGAGGGCCGATCAGGCGGTGCTGGACGCGATGCTGGGGATCCGGTCATGACACTGAAACTGGGCATGGTCGGCGGAGGACAAGGGGCCTTCATCGGCGGGGTCCACCGCATGGCCGCAAGGCTGGATGGGCGGTGGGAGTTGGTTGCGGGGGCGTTGTCCTCCGACCCGGCACGGGCCGCGGCTTCGGCGGCGGATCTCGGCATTGCGCCCGACCGCAGCTATTCCGATTTCGCGCAGATGGCTTTGGCCGAGGCAGCCCGTCCTGACGGGATCGCTGCGGTGGCGATCGTCACGCCGAACCACCTTCATGCCAAGGTGGCGACGGCCTTCCTGCGGGCAGGCATTGCAGTGATCTGCGACAAGCCGATGACCGCGACGCTTCCCGAGGCCGAGGAACTGGCTGCCCTGGCAGCCGAAACATCCGTGCCCTTCGTGCTGACCCAGACCTATACAGGCTATCCGATGGTGCGCGAGGCGCGCCGGATGATCGCCGAAGGGGCAATCGGGGCGGTGCGTCACGTGCAGGTGGAATACTTGCAGGACTGGCTGGCCGGACCCGTGGAACAGAGCGGGCAGAAACAGGCCGTCTGGCGCACCGATCCCGGCTTGTCGGGCGAGGGCGGCTGCATCGCGGATATCGGAACGCATGCCGTAAATCTCGCCACATTTGTTTCGGGGCTTGGAGTTCAGGCCGTTCTTGCCGACCTCACCGCCTTCGAGCCGGGACGGCGACTGGATGACAACGCGGCAGTCCTCTTGCGTTTCGACGGCGGCGCGAAGGGGATGATCTGGGCAAGCCAGATCACCTCTGGCACCAAGAACGCGCTGCGGTTCCGCATCGCCGGCGAAAGGGGGGGGCTGGCATGGGATCAGGAAGACCCCGATCTGCTCGAATTCACCCCGCTTGGCGACACGACCCGCCTGCTGCGCCGCGGTGACGGCTTGACCCAAACGCCAAGCCGCATACCGTCCGGCCATCCCGAGGGCTATCTGGAGGCGTTCGCAACTCTATACGCAGATGCGGCGGATCTGATCGAAGGTAAGGGCTTGGCGTCGACGCGAGCGCTGGCTACCGCCGAGGACGGACTTGCAGGAATGCGTTTCATCCGCGCGTGTGTCCGTTCGAATGAGGCGGGTGGAACGTGGACGGCGGCCTAACATTCTGGGGCGGTAGGCACATCTGAAAGATGTTCTCACCGCTCACCCGACCGTCCGCTTTCCGCCCATCGCGACTCGTAGAGTGAGAGGAGTGCAGGTTTCCCGTTGACGGGTTGAGGGCTGGGAGAGTGGCTCCTGGCGCCCGTCGCAGGAGATAGCCGATGGGCGTTGTGGAAGTTCTGGATCCGGTCGCACCGGTACGGTCTGGTGGCTGGAAAGTGGATGTGAGCCGGGGGGAGCGGAACGGGCGGGTGTCGTCCGAATGGTTCAACCGCCCCGATGACGAGCGGTATCTTTCCCTCGATGATCTTTGGGCCAATGTGAAGGGTCGCTCCGAGCGCAGCCGCAGCCGCGTGGTGCAGACGGCGGACATTCGCGTCGAGGCGGCGCGCGACAGCGCCGACCGGCTGCACCTCGTTCTGCCGAAAGCGCATGAACCGGTGGCGCCCACGCATTGGGCCTTTGGCCAGCTTGCCAGCATCGTCGGTGCCCCGGCGTCTTACTTGCGCCAGCTGCCCGCGCCGCTGGCGGGGATCAACCTGCAATACGGTCTGACCAACCACCGCGCCGAGCAGGTGAAGACTTTTGAGACCGAGGACGGCCGCACGGAGCTGCGCGCGGTCACCGGTCCGGATTATGGCCGCATCCATGACCATGAGCTGGTCGAGGCGGTGCAGCGCATCGCGGGCAATGGCACGGGCGACACGCGCTGGAAGGTGCCAGGCGTGCTGGACTGGTCGACCGGGGTCTACAACCCCGATGTCGAGATCAGCCGCGACACGACCACGCTCTATGCCTCTGACCGCGATGTCTTTCTGTTCCTGGTGGATGATCACAACCCGATCGAGGCGGGCCGCCTGCCGGACGGCTCCCCTGATCTCTATTTCCGGGGCTTTTATTGCTGGAACTCCGAGGTGGGGGCGAAAACCCTCGGCATGGCGAGCTTCTACCTGCGGGCGGTGTGCCAGAACCGCAACCTTTGGGGTGTCGAGGATTTCCAGGAGATCACAATCCGCCACTCGAAATACGCCGCCTCGCGCTTCGCCCATGAGGCAGCTCCGGCGCTTACGCGCTTCGCCAATTCCTCGCCGCAGGGCTTCGTGAACGGGATCAAGGCTGCGCGGCAGCAGATCGTCGCACGGACGGACGAGGACCGGGATGACTTTCTGCGCAAACGCGGCTTCTCCAAGGCTGAGTCTGGCAAGATCATTGAGAAGGTGCTGATGGAAGAGGGTCGTCCGCCCGAAAGCATCTTCGACTTCGTGCAGGGCATCACGCGGCTTGCGCGCGATAAGACCCAGCAAGATGCCCGCCTCGACATGGAGGGCCGCGCCAAGAAGCTTCTCGACCGGGTCGGCTGAGGCCGCGCGTCATCCGCTTGACCGCCCAAGCCCGTTGGGCGGTCAGCTTTTCATAATTGCGCCGACGGCTCGCCCTTCGACAGGGCAGTGGCGTCGGCGTTTTCATTTTTCGGAGACTCACCGTGACCCCGCAAGAAGAAACCGTCATCCTCGAGGCCCGCGAAATCCTCGGGCGCTATCTGAACCAGAACCCGGTCCTTGGCAGCTGGCAGGCTGTTCGCGACTATTGTGCGCTGACGGTACGCGGCGAGGTGGAGCGCTTCCACGTACTCTACCTCGACCGACGCAATCGCGTCATCTCGGACGAGCAGCTTGCGGTCGGAACTGTGGACCATGTCCCAGTCTATCCCCGCGAGATCATCAAGCGGGCGCTGATGTTGAACGCAAGCGCCCTGATCGTGGTCCATTATGTGGCGCGCCACATAATGGATCTTTTGTGCCCCGTTTTCTTATGTGTCCTACCGTCAAAATGGGTTGGTCTTTCAATGGCTTGTGGACCGAAGTCGGACACATAACGGTGCATATC
>NZ_VKKX01000007.1 GCF_008271655.1 Gemmobacter caeruleus | reverse complement strand
CACCGCCAAACCTAGAAAAGACCCCATCAACGATACAAAACACCCTGACGCGGGGTGGAGCAGCCCGGTAGCTCGTCAGGCTCATAACCTGAAGGCCGCAGGTTCAAATCCTGCCCCCGCAACCAAAATCCCGATACAGATCAAAGACGTTACCAGCCGCCCCAACGGGCGGCTTTTTTGCGTTGCGCGCCATGGTGCCAGCGTGAATATCGGACCAGGCCCGCCTGAAAAGACAGCAACGCCGCTTACGTCGCATCACCGGGTCAAGCGGATCATGGCCGGACAGGCAGGTGCCTCTCCGGGCCTATCTCTGGGATTGCACCCAGGACCAGGTTTCGGCAAGCCCGGCTTCCAGCGACATGCGCGGGTGCCAGCCAAAAGCGGCGCGGGCTCTTTCGATATCCAGGACGATACGCGGGACATCGTAGGCGCGGCCGCTCTTGTAGATTGCCTGGGTCTCGCATCCGGTGGTTTCCAGCGCGACCCGGACGATGTCATTGACCGAATGCCCGGTCCCGGAACCGGCGTTGAAGCACCCGGTTGCCGGCTGCATCAGCGCCTCGACGCAGAGTCCGGCCAGATCCTTCACATAGATGTAGTCCCGCACGACGCAACCGTCGCCCCAGACCTCGATCAGTTCCTGCCGGTGCAGCTTCCACAGATATGTGCCGATGATCCCCTGAATGCCGGTATGGCCCTGGCGCGGACCATAGGGGTTAGACGCCCGCAGGATGACGGGTTGAAGGCCATGAAGCTCCTGCTCCATGTAGATGTATTTCTCGATGGCCGTCTTCACGATCCCATAGGAATTGATCGGGTTCTGCGGATGATCCTCGTGGACGCGCTCGGTTTTCGGAATGCCATAGACCGTGCCGCCAGAGGACAGGTAGACAAGCTTGCGAACAGGTTTGTTGCGCAGGATCTCCAGCAGCCGCACCGTCGCGATGAGGTTGCCGGTAATATCGGCCACGGGATCGAGATTTGAGGTGGCAGGGACCGTTGTGCTGGCACCGTGAAACACCGCATCGACGCCTTCGAGCGCCTCGTAGATCAGGCTCGTGTCCGAAAAGTCGCCAAAGACATATTCCACCCCCTCGAGCGGCGGGCGGAAGGCTTCGGGTCTGCGATCCAGCACCCTGACAGCGGCGCCGCGCGCGCGGAGATGATCGACGACATGCGAGCCGATAAAGCCGCATCCTCCTATGACGAGCGTTCTGGGGGCCATGTCCCGTATATGGTTCCATATCTTGCCACAGCGCCAAAGCACCGGGGCCACCTGGGCAGAAATGCACGCGCAATTTAAAAGAAGCAGCGGGTTGTTCAACCCATGACAGAAACAATCGGCGGAAAGCAGTGGACGCTCTGGCAGTGGTCCAGTATCACGGGCCGCAAAGAGGGCCGCGTGCTGCATCCGGCGCGCCTGACTGTGCGATTCCAACATGTTGCTACTGACGCCTCAGGCGGGGGCGAATTCCGAACTGCCCGCGCTTTGCCGCCAAAGATGGCCTGACCTGCCTCTGGTGATGATGGGCAGGGCAGGGGATCCGCATCTCCCGTCGGCGGATATTGTCATCGAATGGCTTCACCCGCAGGGCACTGCGGCGGGCTGGTTTACGGGCGCGGCTCATGCGTTGCGGTTTCGCCTGCGCGGGGCGGGGCTGCCCCTTGTCATGATCAACAGCCCTCATGTCGAGGCCCTGCCCGCGGACCTGCCCGATGATCTGGAGATCCGGCTGACGCTGGGGGCGGGGGATTCGATCGCGGCACTCTCGCTCGGGCGTGCCCTTGCCGCAGGGGCATTGTTGCAGGGCTTTGCGGCAAGGCTGCGCGACTGCGATCTGACGGATCCCGACTTCGCGCTGCTGCTCACGGAATTCTTTCAGGGGCCTTCCGAATGCTAGATGCGATCTGGCGCAAATACGCGACCCTTGCCGGGGTTTTCGAGGCGCGACCGCAGTTTCACAGCCCCGCGGCACGCTCCCGCGCCAAGGCCTATGCGACACTGAAAGACCAGAGCCCGGCCATGGGGGCCGTGCTTGAAGATCTGGTGATCGACCCCGATCTCGTGGCGGCGCTGCGGGCCGGCATCCCCGGCGCGCAGCATCTGGCCTATGAGCTGATCTGCCTGGGGGCCCCCGTCGATGCGATGGTATCGCATTTCTCGCGGCAGCATTACCTGACCCTTTACCCTGACATTGCCTCGGCCAACATGAACGCGCTGGACCACTATCTCCGGTTCGGCGCGTCCGAGGGGCGCAAGACCCTGGCGGAGATCCGGCGCAACCAGATGGCCGGCACCCAGCCCTTCCGCCCGGAATGGCCGACCGTCCTGATCTGCGTTCATGAGATGTCGCGCACTGGGGCCCCCGTGGTCGGGCGCGATCTGATGCGCGAGGCGGCCCGGGATCACAATGTCATTGTCGCGGCCCTGCGGGGCGGGGATCTGCTGGACAGTTTCCTGGAGGGGGCCTGCATGGTCGTCATCTCCCCCAATCCGATGGAAGATTTCAAGTTCACGCAACATGAAGCCTTCTCGCAGATCGAATTCGCGATCCTGAACTCGGTCGAATGTGTGCCCTTCATTCGCCCTCTGGTCGCGCGCGAGATCCCCTTCGCCTCCTATATCCACGAATATGCCGACTACACATTCCCGGTCTGGAAATCCACCTTCACCGGCCTGTTTTCCGATATTGTCGTCTTCTCGTCCGAACATGTGAGGGATTCCTGGCAGGGGCGGCTCACCGATATCGACTTCGACATGGCGCGCGATACCAGCATCATCGCGCAACGCCCCGCCATGTTCGGCACCCTTCCGGATCAGGAGCGCGACGCGGCACGGGCGCATCTCTCGGGCCTGCTGGGCCGGGATCTGACCGGGACCCGCATCATCTGTGGCGCCGGCCATCTGCAGTGGCGCAAGGGCAGCGACATCTTTCTCATGGTCTCCCGGATGGCCCGGCGCCGCAGCGACGACACGGTTTTCCTCTGGATCGGCGCGGGCCAGAACTTCGAGGATATGGGATTTGGCACCTGGTTCGACTATCACCTGCGCCAGATCGGGGCCAATGATCCACAGGGCAACCTGTTCCTCCTGCCCGCTGGCGACGAATATCAGGCTGTCATGCAGGCCTCGGATGCGATGTTCGTGTCCTCGCGGCTCGACCCGCTGCCGAATGTCGTCTTCGACGCCCTCGCGCAGGGGTGCCGGGTCGTCTATTTCGAGGGCGGTACCGGCTTTTCCGACGCGGCCTATCAGGGGACCGACCGCCTGATCGGCGTCGATTATGCGGATCCCGAAGCCGCCCTGCTCGCCCTGCTGGCGCTGCCCCCCAAGACAGGGCAGGACGCGGTGCCGGCTGCCGCGCCGGCCGACTTCAATGTCTTTCTCCAGCTCCGCACCGCCCTGCGGGAGAGGTTGGCGCAACAGGACCATTTTGTCATCGGCGCCTCGACCTTTGACCTGCCGATCCTCTTTGGCACCTCGGACGAGGACCGGCCGCTGCGCCAACGCGCGCGTGAAAAGATCCAGACCTATGGCCGCCGCATGTTGTGGCGTGACATTGCCGAGGTGGAACGCAGTCTTCGCCAGTCTGACAACTGGGTCCATCGCGGCATGCGTGTCGCCGCCCATGCAGATATCCCGCCGCAGGAGATGCAGGCCGATCTGCCGGCCTTTTCGCTGCATGTTCACGCCTTCTACACGGATGAACTGGCCGAGGATCTGCGCAATCACCAGACCTATCACCTGGCACGGCGCATCGTCGTGACCACCGATACCGAGGAAAAGCGCAGCGAGATCGCGGCGCTGATGGCCGCAGAGGGGCTGATGCCCGAGATCGTGCTGGTGCCCAATCGCGGACGTGACATCCTGCCATTCCTCGATCTGTTCGCCCCCGGCGGCGTTGCCGGGCAGGACGAGATCTGGTGCCATGTGCATCAGAAGAAATCGCTGGCATCGGCCACCGGCGGCGATGTCTGGCGCAAGTTCCTGCTGCGCGTCCTGCTGGGCGATGCCACAAGCCTGCCCTCGGCACTGCGCGAGATCGCCGATCCGCGAGTCGGTCTGGTGGCACCGCTCGATCCGCATTATGTCGGATGGAGCGCCGCCCGAAAGATGCTGCCGCGCTTTGCCAAGGCGATGCCGGGGCCGCTGCCGGCCCATCCGCTGCTGTTCCCGATCGGCAATATGTTCTGGGTCCGGCGCCCCGTCATCGACGCCATGCGCGCCCTGTTCGGCCCGGCCTATCTATGGCCTAATGAACCGATCCCGAATGACGGGACAGAATTTCACCTGATCGAACGCCTCTGGCCTGCGATGGCCGCACAATGCGGGCTGGATGCGGTGTTCGTACACAAGATTGACGAGCGGAGAGTGTGACGATGGTCGAACTGATTTTCCATGTCGGCATGGGCAAGACCGGCACGACCTCGTTGCAAGCTGCATTGTCGGAAAACAGCGAAACGGTCCTGCGCGACGCAGGGCTTTGCTATCTCGGCATGTGGATGGGAATGGTCGATCCGGCCTTTGAGGGCTATGGCGGTTTCCAGAAATTCCTGCGCCAGACACCCGAGCGGCAACAGCAATCCGCCGCGCGTCTGGTCGCCCATGTCCAGGAGCGCGCGGCGCACGAGGGCTTCACCCGCTTTCTGGTGTCGAACGAGGAATATCTCGAATGGGGCCGCGCGCTGAGCCCGTTTTTCTCTGCCCTGGCAGAACAGATTCCCCTTCGGGTTCTGATCTATGCGCGGCCGGCCGGCAGCTGGCTTCCCTCGGCCTGCGCGCAATGGGGCGCCTATCACAAGACCAATATGGGCCCGGTCGCCCCCGTGCAGGATGTCGCCCGCCGCCTGGTCCAGCAATACGATCACATCCTGAGCTGGCACGAAACTCTGGGCGAGCGGATCCATGTCCGGCTGTTCGATCGCAAGACGGACCTCTTCGCGGATTTCAGCACCCAGATCGGTGCGGATCTTCCGCCGGCGTCGCGGAACCTTCAGGCCCGGCCCGCGCCGGCCGACCTGCTGCTGCGCACGGCATTCAACAGCCACTTCAAGGCCCCGATGCTGCCCAATGCCTATAACCAGCAGGTTCTGCCTCTGCTCACAAACGGGCTGCCGCGCAAGCTCTCCGACAAGTTCGCGCATCTCTATGCCTATGACACGCTTGCCGATGTCATCACCGGGCATGAGCCGGTCTGGCAGGAAATCCGCACCCGCTTTGGCATCGACCTCGCGACAGAACCGGTCAGCGCCCCGCCTCCCTATGAGCCGGCAGAGCTGATTGATGCCCTGCTCGGCAATCTGCTGGATCTGACGACACGCCAGGCCGCGGATCTGCGCGAATTGAGCGGACGGCTGGCCACATTGGAGACCGCCCATAAGGGCGTGCCGGAAACCATCTCCGCGCTGGAACAACGCCTACGCCAGCAGGAGCAACGCCTGGGGCAGATGGAGCAAGAGCAGGCGCAGGTGCGGCGTGATCTGGCCGGCCATACGGCCCGCGTCTCCGTGCAACGCCACCGTCAGCTTGATACGAACCTTGCCCTGATCGCCGGCCATACCGTGCCGGGCGCCGTGGATGCGGCCCCGATCGGCACCCAGGCTGGCAACCAGACTGGCACATTGTCCCGCCTGGCCGCAGAGCGGGACGCGGCACAGGCGCGGTTGGCCGAGCAGAAACAGGCCGCCGAGGCCCAGAAAGCCAGGTCCAGGGCCGAACTCGCCCAGATGCAAGGCCGCATGACCCAGATGCAGGGCAGCACCTCATGGAAGCTGACCCAGCCGCTGCGCAGCCTGTCCCGCCTGCTCCGGCGCCTTGGCCGGTCCTGAGGGCAACACGCATTCATGCAGATACCCGAGAATATCCGCCAAGGTGAGGATGGCCGGCTTCTCCTGGTCGGGGGCCGGCACAATGTGCTGCGTCTGTTCACCGGAGAGACCAGACCGGCGGCCGGCACCGTCGAGACGTTCCTGTCCAACCATCGGCAGCGGCGCGAGATCTGTGCCGGGCGCGGCATCAGTTTCTCGCAATGGGTATTTCCCGATCCGATCACCTTTCCCGGCAGCCTTGGCGCCGGGCAGGGGCAATCGGTCCTGCGGGCCGCGCTGCGCGACGCTTCCTGGCCCGACGATCTGCATTACCCCTGGGATCTGATCGCCCCCTACCCGGAACGGCAACTGAAAACCGATACGCATTACAGCCCGCTGGGTGCGGCCTGCCTGGCCCGCGCGGCCGCCAGTGCGGCCTTTGGCCATGACGATCCTGACCATTTCGCGCAGATCGTGGCACAGGCCAGCCTGAAGTCGGGTTATCGGGGCGATCTTGCCGTCCAGTGTGACCCACCCCCCGAGGAAAGCCGGCTTGTGCTGCCGGGCGTTCCCGCGTTGCAATCCGCCTCGAGCGGCCTGCAAGCCGGCAATAACGGGATCATCCATCTGATCCGGTCGGAACAGGCGGTTTCAGAGCGGCGGTTGCTCATCTTCGGCGACTCCTTCTTCCGGTCCATGTTGGGGGAACTGGCGCGCTACTGGCGGACGATCATCTTTTTGCGCACACCGTTCTTCCATAGCGAGATGCTCAATGCCGTGGCCCCGGATGACATTTTCGGTGGCATGGCCGAACGCTATTTTCCTTCGGTCCAGCCGGATGCGGAAAGACCGCATTTCCTGGCATGGCCCCTGATGCAGGGACGCGGCACCAACCCGGATCCGGGATTTGCCGAACTCTGGAGCGACCTGATCGATTCACGCGCCCTTGCCACTGTCACGCAATAGGGCGTTTTCGGTCGGATCAGGGGCGCGTTTCACACCGACAGAAACATCGGATAAGCTTGATTATGTTATAATCTGTCAGCTTTTGCACTTAAATGACGGAACTCAAGATTTCAGTGGACACGCATACAGAGATGAAGGAAATCTAAGAACCACCCTAGGGCTATAACTAGTCATGCGCCCACCAAGTAAGCGTGTGTTCAGGAGGGGCGATCAGATGGATAAGCCTTCTGGATTTCCGACATTCGGCTTTACCTCTGGCTGCATGAGGATCACCACGTTAAAATTTGCGCAAACATCCGACACCGCCGAGCGCACACCCATATACCCGAAACATAACCCTATCACTAAATTGACCTGCGCCCGCCTCGTCATCTCTCGGGAGATATCAGCATGCACAAATTGAAAATAAAAATCGTGGTAGCAGCAATTATACTCGGTCAACTCCAGGCTTGCACCCCGACCAATCCAGCATCCAGCAACATGTGCAAGAATGACTCGGCTGATCAAAATTTTATACTGCTGGGGGAAATTGAACAAGGAGAACCAGCGGCTCCAAAGGCATATTACAGTCCAGAGAAAGAACTAGTGCTGATAGAAAGCTGGAGAGGTGACTGCATAAAAGAAATAAGCATGGGCGGGGATGTGCGCCTTCGTTCTGGTCTTGCCCTCACAAGTTTTAACAATGATCAATTCACAAAAAAAAGGGCAGATGTTTACACTAGAGAGGGAGAGAAGTGCGAAAGGGACACGAGGCGCTACAGGGAGGAGTTTCAGAAATTCAGTCAAATAGATATGGGAAAATATGAGACGATAAGCGGTCCGTTTGTTGAGCCCACAAGCGAGTGTGGGAATCTGATATACAAAATGATGTTTATAGGTGAAGTGTCAAATGGCATTAAAACTATCGCCCTGCTGATAATTGGTAACAACGTAGTCGTAGAGGTATTGAAATGGAAATAAATCTCACCACGCTTGAAATGTCGAGCGTCACGTTTGGCATAAAATTTGAAACGAGGGTCAGACACGGCCTGGCTTAGCATGTGCAGATCCACCGGGTCGATCACGCCGATTTCCCCGGTCACTTCTCCATGCCCCGAATAAAGAACAGCGCAGCCAGGCCAGATTCCTCCATCTCTCATTAAAATATGACCTGAACTGAAGGGCCCTGGGGAACATTGCCGAATATGTTACCGGAAGAATGATCCCAAACAATATCGCGGCAATTCCGAGAAAGACGGATGCGCCAGAAAAAACCGGCCCAATGGCTCATATCACTCGGCAGGGTGAGCGCACCATAAGCCAAAGCCGGAAGCGCCATGCCGGCAAGAGCAGAATACTTGACTAACTTTTTTGGCCGTTGCGCGTTTCGCCCCAGCGGGCGGTATGGCCGGTTTCCGACAGCCCCTTCCTGCATTCATATTGCGGGTTGAGCGGGCTTCAAGCTGGTATCCACCCTGGAGAGGCAGCCACCAGAGCGCGACCGGGACGCCCCCGCGACCGCAGGCCGGGCCCTTGCTGTGCCTGCCGGAAAAGAACCGCCTCCCGCCAGGCGCGCCGGGGCCGGAAGGCTGTTCGCGCCGCGGGCGGCATGGCGGGACAGGATCGCGCCGGAGTGCCCCGGGGCGGCTTGTTTTCCGCGGCATTTTTCGCGCAGGGCGCGGAAATCCCCGCAATCCCCGCCTGTGCCCCTTGGACGCGGCGCGAAAATTTGCGACACCGCCGCCAGCAAAATTCAAAGAGGTCTTCCATGACGACGACCAGCACCGCGGCCGGGATCAGCCAGGCCACGCTGACCCACCTGCAACGGCTGGAGGCCGAGAGCATCCACATCATGCGGGAAGTGGCGGCCAATGCCGAGAACCCGGTGATGCTCTATTCCGTGGGCAAGGACAGTGCCTGCATGCTGCATCTGGCGAAAAAGGCCTTCTATCCGGCCCCGCCGCCCTTTCCGCTCCTGCATGTCGATACGACCTGGAAATTCCGGGCGATGTATGACCTGCGCGACAAGGCCGCCCGGGATGCGGGGATGGACCTTCTGGTCCATCACAACCCCGAAGCCATGGAGAAAGGCATCAACCCCTTTGACCATGGCAGCCTGCATACCGACATGTGGAAGACCGAGGGTCTGAAACAGGCGCTGACCAAGTGGAATTTCGACGTGGCCTTTGGCGGCGCGCGCCGCGACGAGGAAAAGTCGCGCGCGAAGGAACGGGTGTTCTCGTTCCGCTCGGCCAATCACCGCTGGGATCCGAAGAACCAGCGCCCGGAACTGTGGAAGCTTTACAATACCCGCAAGTCCAAGGGCGAAAGCATCCGGGTCTTCCCGCTGTCGAACTGGACCGAGCTGGACATCTGGCAATATATCCACCTCGAGGGCATTGAGATCGTGCCGCTGTATTTCAGCGCGCCGCGCCCGACGGTCATCCGCAACGGCCTCACGCTGATGGTGGACGATGACCGCTTTCCGCTGGAACCCGGCGAGACGCCGGTCATGCGTTCGATCCGCTTCCGCACGCTGGGCTGCTATCCGCTGACCGGGGCCGTGGAATCCGAGGCGAAAACCCTGCCCGAGGTCATTCAGGAAATGCTGCTGACCACCACGTCGGAACGTCAGGGCCGCGCCATCGACCACGATCAGTCGGCCTCGATGGAGAAGAAGAAGCAAGAGGGGTATTTCTGAGATGACCGCGACCCAAGACCCCGTCTACGTCACCGACGCCCTGATCGCCGAGGATATCGACGCCTATCTGCTCAAGCATCAGCACAAGACCATGCTGCGCTTCATCACCTGCGGATCGGTCGATGACGGCAAATCGACGCTGATCGGGCGCCTGCTCTATGACACCAAGATGATCTTCGAGGATCAGCTGGCGAGCCTTGAGAAAGACAGCAAGGCCGTGGGCACCCAGGGCGGCGATATCGACTTCGCGCTGCTGGTCGATGGTCTGGCGGCCGAGCGTGAACAGGGCATCACCATCGACGTGGCCTATCGCTTTTTCGCCACCGAAAAGCGCAAGTTCATCGTGGCCGATACCCCCGGCCATGAACAATATACCCGCAACATGGTCACCGGCGCCTCGACCGCCGATCTGGCGGTGATCCTGATCGACGCGCGGCAGGGCGTGCTGACCCAGACCCGGCGGCACAGCTATCTGGTGCAGCTTCTGGGCATCAAGAACATCGTGCTGGCCATCAACAAGATGGATCTGGTGGGCTACAGCCAGGAACGCTTTTACGAGATCGTGAAGGATTACTCGCATTTCGCCCAGCAGATCGGGATGGAAAGCTTTCTGCCGATTCCGATTTCCGGGCTGAAGGGCGACAATATCGCCGCGCGCAGCAGCGGCATGCCCTGGTATCAGGGGCCGACACTGCTGCAACATCTGGAAGAGGCGCCGGTCAACGATGCGCGGATGCTGGACCAGCCCTTCCGCATGGCGGTGCAATGGGTGAACCGCCCGAACCTCGACTTCCGCGGCTTTGCCGGGCAGATCGGCGCCGGCGTGGTGCGCCCGGGCGATGCGATCCGGGTGCTGCCCTCGGGCAAGACCACCACGGTCAAGTCGATCCCGACCTTTGACGGCGATCTGGATCAGGCGATTGCCGGCCAGTCGGTCACGCTGACCTTCACCGACGAGATCGACTGTTCGCGCGGCGATGTCATCGTGCGGGCCGATGCGCCCTGCGAGGTGGCCGACCAGTTCGAGGCGACGCTGGTCTGGATGGACGAACATGCCATGCTGCCGGGCCGGCCCTATCTGCTGAAGATCGGCACGCAGACCGTGACGGCGACGGTGACCGAGCCGAAATACGAGGTCAACGTCAACACGCTGGAGCATCTGGCGTCCAGGACGCTGGGCCTCAATGCCATCGGCGTGGTCAATATCTCCACCGACCGGGCGATCCCGTTCGAGGCCTATGCGGTGAACCCCGATCTGGGCGGTTTCATCCTGATCGACCGCATGACCAATGCGACCGTGGCCGCCGGCATGATCCATTTCGCGCTGCGCCGCAGCCAGAACATCCACTGGCAGGCCGTCGATGTGAACCGCGAGGCCCATGCCGCGCTCAAGACCCAGAAACCCGCCGTGGTCTGGTTCACCGGCCTGTCGGGGTCGGGCAAATCCACCATCGCCAATCTGGTGGAGAAAAAGCTGCATGCGCTTGGCAAGCACACCTTCCTGCTGGATGGCGACAATGTGCGCCACGGGCTGAACCGCGATCTGGGCTTCACCGATGCCGACCGGGTGGAAAACATCCGCCGCGTGGGCGAGGTGGCCAAGCTGATGACCGATGCCGGGCTGATCGTGCTGACCGCCTTCATCTCGCCCTTCCGGTCGGAACGCCGGATGGTGCGCGATCTGATGGCCGAGGGCGAATTCATCGAGGTCTTCGTGAACACGCCGCTGGACGTGGCCGAGGCGCGCGACGTGAAGGGGCTTTATAAGAAAGCCCGCTCGGGGCAGCTCAAGAACTTCACCGGCATCGACAGCCCCTATGAGGCGCCCGAACTGGCCGAGATCACGGTGAACACCGTCGATCTGTCGGCCGAGGAAGCCGCCGACCGCATCGTGGCCGCGCTGCTGGCGCGCTGATCGCGGGGCCAGATCAAGGAAAAGGCCGGGCGCTGTGCCCGGCCTTTTTCATTGCGTCAGCGGTTTTGCCGGATCACTCCGGCAGGACGCGCACGGCTCCCCCGCGCGGATGCCGGATCACTCCGGCAGGACGCGCACCGCCCCCTTGTCGGCCGAGGCCGCGAATTGCGCATAGACCTTCAGCGCGGTCGAGATCTGGCGCTTGCGCGGTTCGGCCGGTTTCCAGCCCTGCGCATCCTGCGCGGCGCGGCGGGTGGCCAGTTCGGCCTCCGGCACGGCCAGGTGGATGGTGCGGTTCGGGATGTCGATCTCGATCCGGTCGCCATCGCGCACCAGGCCGATGGTGCCGCCGGCCGCCGCCTCGGGCGAGGCATGGCCGATCGACAGGCCCGAGGTGCCGCCCGAGAAACGGCCATCGGTGATCAGCGCGCAGGCCTTGCCCAGGCCCTTCGACTTCAGATAGCTGGTCGGATAGAGCATTTCCTGCATGCCAGGGCCGCCCTTCGGCCCTTCATAGCGGATCACCACCACATCGCCCGCGACAACCTTGCCGTTCAGAATACCATAGACGGCGGCATCCTGGCTTTCAAAGACCACGGCCTTGCCGGTGAATTTCAGGATGGATTCGTCCACCCCGGCGGTTTTCACGATGCAGCCATCCAGCGCGATATTGCCCTTCAGCACCGCCAGCCCGCCATCCTTGGAAAACGGGGTCTCGGCCGAGCGGATGACGCCGTTCTGGCGGTCGGTATCCAGATCCGGCCATTCCGACGACTGGCTGAAGGCGGTTTGCGTGGGCACGCCCCCCGGCGCGGCCAGGAACAGCTTGCGCGCCTCGGGGTTGTTCGACTTCGCGATATCCCACTGGTCGATGGCCGCCCCGATCGAGGGCGCATGCACCGTGGCGCAATCGCGCGCGATCAGCCCGCCACGATCCAGCTCGCCCAGAATGGCCATGATGCCGCCGGCGCGATGCACGTCTTCCATATGCACATCGGCCTTGTTGGGCGCGACCTTGCACAGGCAGGGCACCTTGCGCGACAGCCGGTCGATATCGTCCATGGTGAAATCGACCCCGCCTTCCTGCGCCAGCGCAAGGATATGCAGCACCGTATTGGTGGAGCCGCCCATGGCGATATCCAGCGCCATGGCATTTTCAAACGCGGCCTTGTTCATGATCGACCGCGGCAACACGCTGGTATCGTCCTGCTCATAATAGCGCCGCGCCAGATCCAGCACCCGCCGCCCGCTTTCCAGGAACAGCCCCTTGCGGAAGGCGTGCGTCGCCAGGGTCGAGCCATTGCCCGGCAACGCCACGCCAAGCGCCTCGGCCAGGCAGTTCATCGAATTGGCGGTGAACATGCCCGAACACGACCCGCAGGTCGGGCAGGCCGCCTGTTCGATGGCCTGCAAATCGGCATCCGAGACGTTTTCGTCTGCCGCCGCCACCATGGCATCCACCAGATCGAGCGCGACCTTGCGCCCGTCGCCCAGCGTGACCTTGCCCGCCTCCATCGGCCCGCCTGAGACGAAGATCGCCGGGATGTTCAGCCGCATCGCCGCCATCAGCATGCCGGGGGTGATCTTGTCGCAGTTGGAGATGCAGACCATCGCATCGGCGCAATGGGCATTGACCATATATTCCACGCTGTCGGCGATCAGCTCGCGCGAGGGCAGCGAATACAGCATCCCGTCATGGCCCATGGCGATGCCGTCATCCACCGCGATGGTGTTGAATTCCTTGGCGATCCCGCCCGCGGCCTCGACCTCGCGGGCGACCATCTGACCGAGATCCTTCAGGTGAACGTGCCCCGGCACGAATTGGGTAAAGCTGTTGACGATGGCGATGATCGGCTTGCCGAAATCGCTGTCCTTCACCCCGGTCGCCCGCCAGAGGCCACGGGCCCCCGCCATGTTGCGGCCATGGGTGGTGGTGCGGGAACGGTATGCGGGCATGTCTGAGATCCAAAGGCTGGCGGTTCGGGGGTGATGAGTGCGCTTTCGGGCGGCAAAAATCAACCGCCCGCCTGCATTTTCGCCCCAAAAGACAAGGAGCGGGCGCCCTGCCCCATCCCATCCCGGACCCGGGCCGGCCCCTTCTCCCCTGGCCCGCCTCTGGCCCTTGGCGGCGGTTTGGGCCATCCTGACCGGACAAGAGGCGGGCAAGGCAGGGAAAGGGACGGCAGATGGCACCGAAATTCGGCACAAGCGGGTTGCGCGGGCTGGTCACCGAACTGACCCCCGATCTGGTCGCGGCCCATATCCATGCCTTTGCCGCCGCCTGCCCCATGGGCAGTGGCATCTGGGTCGGGCGCGACCTGCGTCCCTCGTCGCCCGCGCTGGCCGAGGTGGTCTTGTCGGCGGCGCAGGCGGCGGGGCTGGCCACGGTCGATTGCGGCGCGGTGCCAACCCCGGCGCTGGCGCTGGCGGCGATGCAGGCGGGCGCGGCGGCGGTGATGGTGACGGGCAGCCATATTCCGGCCGATCGCAACGGGCTGAAATTCTACACCCCCCTGGGCGAGATCACCAAGGCGCATGAGGCCGCCATTCTGGCAGCCCTGCCCCGCCCTGCCCCCGCCGACCCCGCGATCCATGGCCCGGCCCGGCGGCAGGCGGCGGGCGTGGGGGCGGCCTGGCGGGCGCGCATCCTCGCCGCCTTCGGGCCGCAGGCTCTGGCCGGGATGCGGATCGGGGTCTGGGATCACAGCGCGGTCAGCCGTGACCTGCTGGCCGAAACCCTGGCCGGGCTGGGGGCGGAACCTGTGCCTCTGGGCCGTTCAGAGACGTTTGTCCCCGTCGATACCGAGGCGGTCAGCGATCAGGCCCGCGCCGCGCTGGCGGGCTGGGCGCCGGGGCTGGCGGCAATCCTTTCCACCGATGGCGATGGCGACCGGCCCCTGCTGGCCGATGGCACGGGCGCGGTGATCCCCGGCGATATCCTGGGCCAGATCACCGCCGCCGCCCTGGGCGCCGAGATCGTGGTCACCCCGGTCAGCTCCAATAGCGGCGCCGAAGCCTCGGGCGCCTTTGGCCGGGTGATCCGCACGAAGATCGGCTCGCCCTTCGTCATCGCCGCGATGGAGGCGGCGGGCGGCAAGGTGGCCGGCTATGAGGCCAATGGCGGCTTTCTGCTGGGCTTTGCCGCGCAGGGCCCCGCCGGGATGCTGGCGCCGCTGATGACGCGCGACAGCCTGTTGCCGCTGGTCGCCGTGCTGGCCGAGGCGCGCAAGGCCGGGGGGCTTTCCGCGCTCATCTCCCGCCAGCCCGCGCGCTTTACCGCCACCGACCGGCTGGAAAACACCCCGCCCGAGGCGACCGGGCCGCTGCTGGCGCGGCTGACCGCCGATCCGGCGCCGCTGCTGGCCGGGCTGGCCGAGACCGAGGCCGCGCGCGACCTGACCGACGGGCTGCGGCTGACCCTCGCCTCGGGGCGTGTGCTGCATCTGCGCCCCTCGGGCAATGCGCCCGAATTCCGGCTTTATGCCGAGGCCGAAACCCCCGCCGCCGCCCGGGCCCTGCTGGAGGCCGCCCGCGCCGCCGTGGCCGCGCGGCTCTGACGGCCGAACATGGCGGGAAAGCACCGATCCCGCCCCGCCATGGCCGCTTCGGGGCGTTTTGGGCTTGAAACGCAGGGGGCAAGCCGCTTTACAGCGGGAACCCATTACCCCGGATCCTGTGATGAAGCGCGTTCTGACCTACGGCACTTTCGACACCCTGCATTACGGCCATATCCGCCTGCTGCAACGCGCCCGCGCGCTTGGCGATTACCTGATCGTCGCGCTGTCCACCGATGAATTCAACGCGATCAAGGGCAAGAAGGCCTATCACAGCTGGGAAGAACGCAAGGCCCATCTGGAGGCGCTGCGCTATGTCGATCTGGTGATCCCGGAAAACACCTGGGAACAGAAGCGTCAGGATGTGACGCTTTACCATGTCGATATCTTCACCATGGGCAGCGACTGGGAAGGCAAGTTCGACTTCCTCTCCGATCTCTGCACCGTCACCTATCTGCCGCGCACCGAGGGGATTTCCTCGACCATGATCCGCAACACGATGGATCCGCAGACGGGCGAGCCGGTCATCGCCCCCACGGCGGCCGAAACCCCGGCCTCGTGATCGCGGCCCCGCGATGAGCCTGCCCCGCAAGATCCTGTCCCGTCTGACCGACCGTGACTGGCTGGCGCGCCGGCTGCGCCGTGGCATGGGCGACGGGATCAGCCGTGCGAAAGAGGCGGTCGAGGTGCTGGATACCCGCGTCAGCGCCCGCATTCCCCTGTCGGAGCCGATCGAGGCGCTGCGGCACCGGCTGGAGACACAGCCCGCGCTGGATTTCCTGCATGTCGATCACAGCGGCGCCAACCCCGATCCCGGCATCAGCCTGATCAACCTCGCGCGGCAGAATGCCGAGACGCGGGCCAAGCTGGTGGCGCTGGCCAATGCGGGGTTTCATGTCTATGCGCTGCGCGACGGGGTCACCTCGCTGGTGCGGCACCGCCGGATCCGCCATCTGTGGCGCGAAGTGATCGCGGGCCATGTGCAGGTGGACGAGAACGAGATCTTTCACACGCTGGAACGCGCCCCCGGCCCGGGCGAGCCGCGGTTGCTGGTCGTGTTCTCCTCGATCGCGGCCAAGATCTACAATCCCGGCCTGATGCGGCATTTCGAGCGGAACTTCTCCTCGCTGCCGAAATATGTGCCGCAGAACACCCATATCCTGCGCATCGCAGATTTCGGCGCGGTTCTGGGGTCGTTCTACCTCAATTCGCTGGCCCTGCCGCAGAACGAGACCCATATCTGGGCGCGGATCGCGGCGACGGCGGCGGAGCTGAAGGTGGCGCGGCACAATATCGTGCTTTACGGCGCCTCGAAGGGGGGCACGGCGGCCACCTTTCACGCGCTGCGCCATGGGCTGCGCGCGGTGGCGGTGGATCCGATCCTGTCGGACGAACATTACGTCAAGGTCCATCGCGACCTGCATTTCACCCAAGGCACCTTTCCCGCCACCAAACAGGCGCGGTTCCGGGCGCTGATCCGCAACGCCCTGCACCCGGAGGCGAAGCTGTCGGTGATCTGTTCGCGCCGCTCGCCGCAATTCGCCTATATCGAACCGACGCTGATCACCCCTTTCCGCGACCGTTTCCTGTTTCTCGACTCCGACAATCCCGGCATCGAGAACCATCCCGATGTCGGACCAAAGACCGTGGCCCATACCCTGTCGCAGCTGAACCTGCATCTGGCCGGGCTGACCCCGCCCAGCGGCCTGCACACCGTCTGGTGAGACGGATGCGCGACGGTTGCAACAGCGGGGGGGGCTTGCTAATCAGCGCCGATCCCGCAGCCGGCCCCGGGCCGGCCCCCCGGCCGGCCAGCCTCTCGGGCCGGGCCCGCATATCGGACATGGCATGAGACTGACCGTACATATCGGCACCACCAAGACCGGATCGACCAGCATCCAGGCCTTTCTGCGCGCCAATCGCGCCGCCCTGCTGGCACGGGGTTTTTGCGTGCCCGAAAGCCTCGGCGCCCAGGATCACCGCCATGCGGCGCTGTCCTGCCTGAATTTCGGCCAGAGCGGCGATCTGATGAAGCGGCAGGGCCTGACCGATGCCGCCATGCTGGAGACGTTCCGCGACCAGACCCGCACGGCCTATCTGGCGGAACTGGAAACCGCCCGCGCCCGGCATGGCGCGCGCGAGGTCATCATCACCAGCGAACATCTGCAATCGCGGTGCAGCCAGCCGCGCAACCTGATCCGCTTTCGCGACCTGTTTGCCACCGGCTTTGACGATCTGCGCATCCTGGTCTATGTGCGCCCGCAATTCGACCAGATGATCTCGCTCTATTCCACCATGCTGCGCAACGGCTTTGCCGACACGATCGACGAACATGTCGCGCGGCACATGACCGACAATTACTTCACCTATTTCGATCTGGAGGGGATCCTCGCGCGCTGGAGCCAGGTCTTCGGCGCCGATCGCCTGGAGGTGCGGCCCTACAAGGCGCTGCCGCCGCCCGATCAGGGCGGGGTCGTCGCCGATTTCTGCGCGCTGCTGGGGCTGGATCCGGCCGATCCGGGCCTGACACGGCCGGCGGATTCCAACAGTTCCATCCATGCCGGCGGACAGGAATTGCTGCGGCTGTTCAACCTTGCCCTGCGCGCGGGATCGGACCCCGCCACCGCGCTGGAGGGCTGGATCGCGACCGAAGCCCCCGCCCGTGCCCTGGCGCCCCGCGCCGTCGCGGGGCTGCGCCAGATCCTGTCGGCCCCGGCCCTGAGCCCGACCGCCCGCCGCGCGCGGCTGGTCCGCTGGGTCGAGACGCATTGTTCGGGCAAGGGCGCCGAGGCCAGCCTCGCACAGGCCCGGGCCTTTCAGGCGCGCTTTGACGCCGGCAATGCCGCCGTCACCGCCCGCCACTTCGCCGGTCACCCCGACTATCTCGAACCCCGCTGGCCCCGCGCCTGAGGGGACCGCCCCGCCGGGGCTGCCGCACTGGACATGCCATGAAACGCCTGCTTCGCAAGTTCCTGCTGATCCTCAGACCCCTCGACGCGCGGCTGCGCCGGGTCCGGCTCTATGGCCGGTTGTCCTCGGGGTTGCGGCAGCGCTACCGCGCGGCCATGGGCTTTCACGCCGATCACCGCAGCTATGTCGCGGGGCTGGACAGCATCGCGCCGCGCCCCGACACGATCCTGTTCGAATGCTATTGGGGCAAGAAATTCGGCGATCATCCGCTGGCGCTCTATCGTGCGCTGCGGCGCACCGTGCCGGCGGGCACCTTGCGCATCGTCTGGGTCGCGGCCCCGCGCGCGGTGCCGCCGGCCGAAATCGCCGATGACCCCGATGTGATCCTGGTCAGGACCGGCAGCGCCGATTATGGCCGCGCCCTGCTGGAGGCCGGCGCGCTGGTCAATAACGTGACCTTCCCGCCCTGGTTCCTGCGCCGCCCCGGCCAGCGCTACCTGAACACCTGGCATGGCGTGCCGATGAAGGCCATGGGCCGCGACATGGCGGCGCCGCTGGTTTCCATGGCCAATACGCAGCGCAATTTCCTGCAAGCGGATCTGATCCTGGATCTGAGCGATTATTACCGCTGGGCCACGATCCGCCCCTATGACGTGGAACGGCTGGTGGCCCCCGCCCTGCTGCGCGGCGGCGCGCCGCGGGTTGATGACACGCTGCATTGCCCGGTGCCCGCCGGTGATCTGCGCGCCCGCTATGGCATCGCGCCCGCGCAGCGCGTGGTGCTGTTCGCCCCCACCTGGCGCGGCAATTCCACCGCCATCGCCCCGGTCTTCGACGAACAGGCCCAGCTTTACGGCGAGATCGCCCGCCAGCTTGGCCCCGACTGGTTCGTGCTGTTCTCGGCCCATCAGATGGTGCGGGTCAGCGATGCCGGGCAGGTGGCCAATGGCGCACTGGTCGCGGCCAATGACAATATCAACGATCTGATGTCGATCGTGGATGTGCTGGTCAGCGATTATTCCAGCATCCTGTTCGATTTCCTGCCGGTGGACCGGCCGATCGTGCTGCATACCCCCGATATCGAGAGCTACAGCACCGAGCGGGGCCTCTATCTGCAACCCGCCGAATTGCCCTGCGCCGAGACGCGCGACCTGCCCGGGCTGATCGCCGCGATCCGGACCGGGCGGCGCCCGTCGGATTTTGCCGATTACCCCGCGATGCGCGCGCGCTTCATCCCCGAAGAGGACGGCCAGGCCGCCCCCCGCGCCCTGGCGGCGCTGCGCGCGCCGGCGACCCCGGCGGCCGTGCCGGGCGACGGGCGGCAGCGCCTGCTGATCGCGCCGGGGGGGATGCTGCCCAATGGCATCACCTCCTCGCTCAAGGGGCTGATGGCCAATCTCGATTACGACCGCTACGACCCCTATATCCTGCTGGACGCGCCCCTGATGGGCAAGGATGCCAACCGCATGGCGCAGTTCCGCGATTTCGATCCGCGCTGCAACTGGATCCTGCGGGTGGGCGACCTGCTGCTGACCGAGGCGGAGCGCCCGGTCTATCACCGCTTCCGCAGCGGCGCGGGCCGGCTGGATGACGCGGAAATGGCGCAGATCGCCGCCATCTTCGCCCGCGAGAACCGCCGTCTGCTGGGCGAGGCGCGCTTTGATCTGGCCATCGAATTCGGCGGCTATGCGCCCTACTGGACCGGGCTGATCGCCTGTTCCAACGCCGCGCAGAAGGTCTGCTACCAGCACAACCACCTCTGGGCGGAATATACCAACGAGGATGCGGCGCGGAACCAGAAGCAATTGTTCGGCGTGTTCCAGACCTATCGCTGGTTTGACCGCATCGTCGCGGTGTCCGAGGAAACCCGGCAGGTGAATGCCGAACATCTGGCCGACTTCTATCCGCCGGGCCTGACCAGCCATACCGTGCGCAACACGCTGGATGTGCGCCGCGTCACCACGCTGGCGGCGCAGCCGCTGGCGGAAAGCCACGCGGAGGCGGCGGCGCTGTTCGAGGGCGCGGGCGCGCGCCTTGTCACGCTGGGGCGGCTGTCGCCGGAAAAGCGCCATGACCGCATGATCGACGCCTTTGCGCAGATCGCGCAGGATCACCCGCAGGCGCGGCTGATGATCTGCGGCACCGGCCCGCTGGAGGAGACACTGCGCGCGCAGATCGACCGGCTGGGCCTGGGCGCGCAGGTGCATCTTCTGGGTCAGGTCGCCAATCCCTATCCGCTGCTGGCCGCCGCCGATGCCTGCGTCATGTCGTCGGATTACGAAGGGCAGCCGATGGTGCTGCTGGAGGCGCTCTGCCTTGGCACGCCCTGTATCGGCACCGATATTCCCGGCATCCGCGCCGTGCTGAAGGATGGCCAGGGCGTGATCGTCGCCCCCGAGGTGCCGGCGCTGGCCGCCGCCATGGCCGAGGCGGCGGCAGGCCGCCTGCCGCGCCGCGCCGATCGTCTGGGCGAGACCTATGCCGCCGAGACCATGGCCGAATTCTATCGCACCGTCTGCGGCGCGGAGTGACGCCATGACCGCCGCCGCCCCTCTTGTCTCGGTGGTGATCCCGGTCTTCAACGCGGCCGGAACGCTGGAGGGCACGGTGGCCTCGGTGCAGGCGCAGGGCCTGACCGATTGGGAGGCGCTGCTGATCGACGACGGATCGACCGATGCAAGCCCGGCGATCGTCGCACGGCTGGCGGCGGCGGATCCGCGGCTGCGCCCGCTGCGCAGCGCCGGGCAAGAGGGGGCCGGGCCCGCGCGCAATCTGGGCATCGCGGCGGCGCGGGGCCGCTTCATCGCCTTTCTCGACGCCGATGACCGCTGGCACCCCCGCAAGCTGGAGCTGCAACTGGCGGCGATGCAGGCGGCGGGCCTGCCGTTTTCCTGCACCGCCTATGAACGGGTCGATGCCGCAAGCGGCGCGCGGCGGGTGGTGGGCGTGCCCGCCCGGGCCAGCCGGGGCGATCTGCTGAAAACCAATACCGTGGCCTGTTCCACCGCGATCTATGACCGGGCGCATTTCGGCCCGCGCGCCATGCCCGCGCTGCGGCGGCGGCAGGATTTCGCGCTCTGGCTCGATCTGTTGCGCGACACGCCCGCCGTGCTGGGCCTGCCGCTGATCCTGATGACCTATCGCGAACACCCGGCCTCGCTTTCGGCCGCCAAGGGCCGGGCGGCGCGGGATACCTGGACCCTGTATCGCCAGGCGCTTGACCTGCCGCTGCCGCAGGCGGCCTGGTATTTCGGGCATTATGCGCTGCGCGGGGTCTTGCGCCACCGCCTGCCGGGGCTGGCCCGGCGATTGGGCTGGTTGCAGGACGCGCAGCCGCCGGCGGAGGCCGCATGAGCGCGCCGCGCCTGACCATCGCGCTCTCCACCATGGCCGACCGGCTGGCGGGCCTGAGCCCGGAGCGCCTGCCACCGATGCCCGATATGGTCTGGCACCTGTTCGTGCAGGGGCCGGCGGCGGCGGTGGCCACAGGCACCGCCCGGCTGGTCGCGGCCCGGCCCGATATCGCCGTCACCGCATTGGACAGCCGGGGCGTGGCCCGCAGCCGCAATGCCGCGCTGGCGGCGGTGACGACCGACTGGCTGCTGTTCGCCGATGACGATCTGACCTTTCACCCCGCAGGCATCGCCGCGCTGATCGCGCGCTGTGATCGCGAGGCGGCGGCCGATTTCCTCTGCGCCCGGCTGACCGACGAAACCGGCCGCCCGCGCAAGCGCTATGCCCCCGATGGCACCCGCGCGCGCTGGTTCAATTGCGGCAAGGTCGGCACGCCGGAACTGGCGCTGCGCCCGGGCCGGGCCCGCGCGGCCGGCATCGGCTTTGACCCGGGTTTCGGCGCCGGCGCGCCCGACTGGATGGGCGACGAATACATCTTTCTGTGCGACGCGCTGCGCGCGGGCCTGAAGGGCTGGCATGTGGATCTGGTGCCCGCCAGCCACCCGGCGACAAGTTCGGGCCTGACCCAGGGCCCCGAGGCCATGGCGGTGCGCCGCCGTGTGCTGATCCGCGCGCTTGGCCGCTGGACCAGCCTGCTGCCCCGGCTGGCCTTTGCCCTGCGCCATCGCCGCACCCTGGGCGGCTGGCGCGGCGCGCTGGCCTTCCTGCGGCCCTGAACCTGCCCGCCGCCCCATTGCGGCAGGCGCCCGCCGGGGCTATGGCAGGGCATCCCGTTCCAGTCCTGCCAAAGGATGAAGCCCGACGATGAAGATCGCCCTGCCCCGCCGGGTCCGGCTCAGCCGGTTTCTGAACATGCACCATTCGCGCTGGACCCGCCTGCCGCTGGGCGGGCTCATGTGGCTGTTCACGCTGGCCGCCACGGCCGAGCCGGTGCTGGCGCGCGAAATGGCCCGCCGGGTGATCGTGCAGGATCAGTTCCACCGCGCCGCGCGCCGCGCCTCGTTCTATGCAAGGCGCGGCTGGATGCGGCTGAACCTGTCGCGCGACATGGTCTATGTGTTCTGCAACCAGATGACCCTGCCGGAACTGGCCGCGCTGCGCCGCTTTCTGACCCGGCGCGAAACGGCCCATCCGCCGGGGCTGATCGCCTGCGATCTGGCCTATGTCTCGGGCATGGCCGTGCTGGAAGAGGCGGCGCAGGCCCCCGCCAGCGGCAGCCCCGCCCTGACGGCGGCGCTGGAGCAATTCCGCCAGGATGCCGACCGGGTGCTGGAGGCGATCCGCCTGACCCCGGCCGATCTGCCCGAACTGCCCGAGGAAAAGGATCGCGACGGTTTCGCGCTGGACCGCGCGGCGCAGGCATTGGCGGATTTCGCCCGCGAAATGGCCGCCATCGGGGCGCCCTGGTTCGTGCTGTCGGGCACGCTTCTGGGCATCGTGCGCGAGGGCGGCTTTCTGGCGCATGACTATGATATCGACGCGGGCATCATGGCCGAAGGTGCCGATCCGGCGGCGCTGCGCGCCCGGCTGAACGCCGGCGGGCGCTTTCGCTGCACCGATCTGGAATGGCAGACCAGCTTTGACCGCGACGCCGCCGGGCGGGTGCGCGTGACCCGCCGCCCGGTCTTCATGAAGGCGGCCCATGCCAATGGCACCTATATCGACATCTTCGTGCATTACCGCGAGGGCAGCACGATCTGGCATGCCTCGTCGCTGTTTCGCTGGGACAATTCGGATTTCACCCTGACCGGCTATGATCTGGCCGGCACCCCGGTGCAGGGCCCGGCCGAGGCTGACCGTTACCTGACCGAGAATTACGGCGCCTGGCGCATTCCGGTGACGGAATTCAACTCTGCCCTCGACACCACCAATCAGAGCGTGGTGCGCAATCCGCTGTCGGTCGCGATCTTCCTGCGGCGGATCTGGATGGCCGAGCGCAGCAATCCGCGCGGGGCCGAGGCCCTGCGCCGGGCGCTGGCGCGCGGCGGCTTCATCGCGCCCACGGGGCCGGAAGGGGCCTGGCGGGCGGTGCCGGGTGCCTTTGCCGATGCCCCGCTCAGCGCCGCCGCAGCAGCCGGACCAGACGGCGCAACGGCGCGGTGACCCGCCAGGACAGGCTGACCTGCATCTGCGCGAGCCGCTGTTCGGCCGCCTTGCGCGCGGCAACCTCACGCGCGAGCGCGGCCTTGCGCGCGGCCAGATCGGCCTCCAGCCGGGTCTTCTGCTGGGTCAGTCGCGCCTGTTGGCCCTGCTGGGCCAGCAAGAGCTTTTGCAACTGCGCCAGTTCGCGATAGCGCGCACCAAGCGCGGCATCCTTTTGCGCGCAATCGGGGCATTCCCCGGCCCGATGGCTGCTCATGCGACCTCCTCGTCAGGCCGCGTCAGGGCCGGATCCATGAGTTGCTGAAAAAAGGCCGCCAGGCGCGCCGCCTGCTCTGCCGCGCGGTATTGCGGCACGATCTGCGCATATGCCGCCTCTCCCAGGGCCTGCCGCCAGGCCTGGTCCCCGACCAGCCGCAAAAGCGCCTCTTGCCAATCCTCCGGGGTTGCGGCCAGAACGCCATTCACCCCGCTGGTGATCACCCCGCGATGCCCCGCAGTCGGCGAAGCCACCGTGGGCACGCCATGCAGGGCCGCCTCGAAGATCTTCAGCTCGCTTTTCGCATCATTGAACGCACCCGGCGCCAGCGGGGCGAGATTGATATCCATGCCCCGCAGGAAATCATGCATGGCGGCATAGGGCATCAGCCCGTGCCGGTGGATTTGGGCCGCATGGCCCATGTCCGGCAGCTTGAGCGGGCCGACGATATGCAGTTCTGCCTCCGGCATCCGCGCCAGCACCGCATCCAGCGCGGCGTGGCATTCCTCGAAATCCCGGGAATGGGTAGCCGTGCCCGAAAGATAGGCGATGCGCACCGGCCCGCCCTCCGGGCGTGGCGGCGGCATGCCATATTCCGCCAGCAGATCGCTGGACAATGTATTGGCGATCACCGCCGCAGGTTTGCCAAAGGCGGCAACCGAAGCTGCCAGAGGGGCCGTCGAAAGGGTGAACCCATCCGCCATGGCCATCACCGCCCGGCACCCGGCAGACATGCGATAGAGCGCATTCGCGCGTTTGGGATCCCTGCGGAAATATTCCGACTGCGTGAAGGCCATGTAATCATGCAGCAGGTCATCGGTGTCATAGACGATGCGCGCGCCGCAGGCCCGGGCCCCCTCGATCAGATCCAGCAGACGCTCCGACCATTCCATGCGACAGAGCGAAACGATATCCGCCCCCGCCAGGATGGCGGGGCTGGCATGGCGTTCGTCCAATGCGCAGACATCCCAACCCAGCCGCTCCAGTTCGGGCAAGAGCGCGAAGATGCGATAGCGGTTGGTGATGTTCTGGCGCACGGAATACAGAAACACGATCCGCGATCGGGTGGGCCGCCTGGCCGGGCGGGTAAATCCCGGCAGCAGGGTTGACCCGCGCGCCAGACGCCGCACCTCGCGCAGGACGCGGGCCGCATTGCCATCATCCCGGAACTTCAGGAAATGATCGCGGCAGTTTTCATAGCGCAGGCGCGCCTCTGCCCCCGGGGGCCGCAGCGCATCGCCAAGTGCCGTCATCAGGCTGGCAAAGGTTTCGCAGACCGGGCCGGGAAATACCTTTTCCAGATCGTAGAACAGGCCACGTTCGCGCGCCTCATATTTCCTGCGATCATAGGCAAAGCTGACCGCCGGGCGCCCTGTCAGCATGAAGTCTATGAAAACGCTGGAATAATCCGTCAGGAGAATATCGGATTCCCGGTAGAGCATCTCGACATCCGGGAAGGCAGCCGCGGGCATTTGCAGGAAATCGGGCCCGCTCAATTGCGAGCTGTATTGCCGGGCCTTGTCGGCGGGATGTTCGCGGATCGCCATGACCAGACCATGTTCCGCAAGCCAGGCAGACAGCTGCGCCACCTCATCGGGGGTGAAGTTGTAATAGCCATGTTTCTGGTCATTGCGGAATGTCGGGCAGAACAGCACCATCCGGCGTCCGGCCTTGCGCGCCCGGATCTCTGCCAACTGCGCGCGCAGGGCCGCAGGCAGCTTTTCTTCATCCGTCAGGATGAAATCGTGGCGCGGCAGGCCGGTCAGCCAGATATCGTCAAAGGTCAGCGGCCAATAGGCTGCGGTCATGGCCAGACGATCGACATCCGACGCGCTGATGACGGCGGTCAGCCGGCGATTGTCGGCCTCCCAATCCTCACGATGGGCGGGCAGGTCCAGAGACGCAAACCCGATCCGTTTCAGCGGAATGCCGTGCCAGAGATTGATGACATCATGCGCCCCGGGCGTCAGCGGCCATTCCAGATTGGGCTTGGCGCCGTGACGGACGAACAGATACCGGCAACGGGCCATCAGGGCCTGGCCTTCCAGCGATTTCAGCGGCACCGAAATCACGTTCACCCCGTCGGTGTCGATCACCTTGCCCCGCGTGAAGATGACCTTGGTGATCCGCGGATCGTTCTTCACCGCCTCGAAGACCGCTCGGCCATTGTCGGACAGGCTGTGATCATAGAGGCAGACAGGAAAGCCCCAGTAATGATCGTATTTCGGCACCTTGCGATCATAGGCCGCGAAATCCTCCGCACTGAGCGGCTCGGGCGGCAAGACACCATCCGTCAGGATCGCATGATTGCGATACAGCCGATCGGCCCGCGATACACGCTGGATATTCGCCTCGATGACCGGAACGGGCGTCACCGTGCCGACCTCGTCCAGCAAGGCCGGCCAGAACGCCAGGGCCGAGGCATAATAGGGATTGTCCGAGACCAGATACCGCTTGAACAGGGGAAATCCGTCGCGGATCAGATCAAAGATCACATCCGTATAGACCGGATGCCGCCGTGTCACGACAGGAACCCAGGTGTCGAAGAGATGGCCACGCCCGATCAGGAACCGCGTCAGCCCCACCTCGTATTTGCGCACGATGCTGTATTTGTTGCGCTCTGCCCGCACCTGCCCGACGAGCCGGCGGAACAGCGGATCCCGCAGCACGGGACGGCGAAAGGCCATGAAATAGGAACCGACATGGAAATCATAGATCGGGTCGCGTTCGAAACGCCCCAGCATTTCTTCCCGGATCCGGGCAACGGGCAGGCTTTCCTCGGCGGGGAAAGGCTGTGTCGTACGGGTGGCCGCCAGCCCCTTGGTCGCCTGCATGCCCCACCAGGCACAGGGCCGGGCGGCCATGGTTTCCAGCACCTCGTCCAGCGGCCGAAGCAGATAGCAGCTGTCATTGACGAACAGCACCTCGTCATAGGTCTCCAGCCGGTCCCAGCCGACCAGTTCACGCGCAAGCAGGCTGTAGGATCCGAAATCATAGGCGCCGTGACGCCGCGCCCAGGCGCCCTTCACGATCCCGTCCAGCCGCGCCAGTTCGCTGGCCGGCATCTCGCAATCGGCCAGATAGAAGACATCGGCATGGCGGGCCAGTTCGCGCAGGAAGATCAGTACATAATCATCAATGCGCAGGCCCGGATCATAGGCCGCGAACAGGCAGGCACGGCGGGGGGCGGCGGGCAGGGGCACGGCCCCGGCCATGTCGAAGGCGACACGGCGGGGGGGATGGGGGACATGGCCCCTGGCCTTGCCCTCGCGCAGGTAGTGCAGGAAAGGGTTTTCGTCCGGCGTCGCGAATTCATGCCCGTAGTTCTGCGCATACCAGACCAGATCGAAATCCGGACCGGGATTGCGCAGATCACGATGGCCCCACCGCAGAAAGTGTTCGTAGGCGCTGGAAACCTTGCTCAGGTCAATGACGGGATTGGTCTGTAGATAGAATGCAGTGTCGAAATCAGGCGGCGGCCCGGCCTCCAGCGCGGCAGGGACAGCGGCGGGTGCCGGAAAGTAATGCCCGGAGAGAAGGGCCTGCGCGCGCCGCGACAAGACGGCAGACGGCGTCTGATTCAGGCGTTTTTCGAAGTCCGGGCAAGGCGGGCGCCGCAGGCTCAGACCGAACTGACGAAAATGCAGATCCGGGGCCATCCCTGAAAGCCCGACATCCGCATGGACCTGCCGATACCACTCGGCATCGAAGAGGCCTGCCGTCATGATGGCCTTGGCCAGTTCTGACATGTCGGGCTCGGTGGATACAGCCATGAGGATCCCTTACCAGAACGCAATGCGCCTGACTCATACCTTCCACCTCCCGGGTTGACCAGAGCGGACCTCCCCCGCCGCCAGCAGCCCCGCTTGACATCCGCCCCACGCCCCGCGCAAGCACGGGGGATGACTGCCCTGCCCGCTTTTCCTCGCGCCCTTTCCGCCCTGCGCCGGCTCTGGCTGCGGGGGCGCCGGGGGCTGGCCGGGCGGGTGCGGCTCTGGCTCTGGCGGCCCGATCCGCAGAGCGACGCCTATCTGGCCGCGCTGGAGACCCCGCTGGAGCCCGACCTCGTACTGTGGCAGGGCGAGGGCGCGGGGCTGGCCGCCGATTGGGCCGCGCGGTCCGACCGGCAGCGGCATGTGCTGGCGATCGACAGCCCCGGCAGCCTGCCCGCCCCGCCCGAAACCCCGCGCCTGCGCCCCGGCAGCCCGGATCACGCCCGCGCCCTCGCCCAGGCGGGGGCGATCCGCACCGATCGGCCCCTGCCCCTCTGGGCGCTGCGGCGCCAGGGGCAACGCCTGATCTGCCCGCCCGGCGCCGATGGCCCCGCCTGGGCGCATAGCCTGCGCCAGCAGGAACCCGGCCCGGCGCCACGCCCGCAGATCGCGCTGTTCGGCGGCGGCTGGAAGAATAACGGCATCACCGCCTCGCTGCTCAATCTGCTGGGGGCGCTGGCCGATCACGATCTGGACCTGCATCTGGTGACCGAGGCCCGGTCGGAGGAGGCGCGGGCCAATCTGGGCAAGCTCGATCCGCGGATCCGGGTGATCCATCGCGACCAGATGCCGATGCGGCGGGCCGAATATGCGGCCCTGAGCCGGTTTCAGCGCGACAACGATCTGTCGGACCCGGCACTGGCCACGCAGATTCAGGCTCTGTTCCGGCGGGAATCGCGGCGCCTGTTCGGCGCAAGGGTCTTTGACGCCGCGCTGGATTTCAGCGGCTATTCCCGGGAATGGAGCGCGCTGATCGCCGCCACCCCGGCCCGGCGGCATGTGATCTGGCAGCACAACCACCTTCAGGCCGAGGCAGAGCGCCGCTTTGACAGCCTGAATGGCGTCTTTGCCACCTATCGCTGGTTCGACACCCTCGCCAGCGTCTCGGACGAAACCCGGGCAGTGAACCAGACGCATCTGGCGCGGCATTACCCGCCGGGTGCCCGGGCGATCACGCTGCGCAATGTGATCGACCCGGCGGCGATCCGCCAAAATGCCGCCGCCGCCCTGCCCGCCGGGCTGGAGGCCATTCTGGCTGGATCAGAGCCGCTTTTCGTCATGGTCGGGCGGCTGTCGCCGGAAAAGGCGCAGGCGCGGGCGGTGCAGGCGCTGACCAGGCTGACGGGGGCGGGTCAGGCGGCGCGGCTGGTCATTCTGGGCAGCGGCCCGCTGGAGGCCGCCTTGCGCGCCGAGGCGGCAAAGGCCGGGCTGGAGGGCCGGGTGATCCTGGCCGGTCATGTCGAAAACCCCTTCCCCGTCATCGCCCGCGCCGATTGCCTGGTGCTGAGTTCGGACTACGAGGGGCAGCCCATGGTGCTCTTGGAGGCGCTGACCCTGGGCGTTCCGGTCATCGCGACCGATATTCCCGGGGCGCGCAGCGTGCTGGGCGGATTGACCGGCCCGGTGCTGGTGCCCCCTTCGGTCGAGGGGGTCGCGGCAGGGATGCAGCGCTTTCTGGCGGGCGGGGTCTCGGCCGCGGGCTTTGACGCCGCAGCCTATCGCACCGCCGTGCTGGCGGAATTCCTTACCGAGATTCTGGGCCGGATCCCGGCCCGGCGCTGATCACTTGCGATAGCCCGGGCGCTGCGACCAGCCCCAGGCATCGCGGATCATCTGCGGCAGGGTCGATCGCTTCGGCTCCCATCCCAGTTCCTCGACCGCCCGGGCAGAGCCCGAAACCAGCGCCACCGCATCGCCCGCCCGGCGCGCGCCTTCGATGATCGGCACCTCGGCATTGGTGACGGCGCGGCTGGCCTCGATCACCTCGCGCACCGAAAAACCCGATCCGGTGCCCAGATTGAAGGCGCGGCTGCCCTTGCCATCCAGCAGCCAGTTCAGCCCCAGCACATGCGCATCGACCAGATCCATCACATGCACATAATCGCGCACGCAGGTGCCATCGCGGGTGGGATAGTCGCTGCCAAATACCGTCAGCGCCGGCCGCTTGCCCGCCACCGCATCCAGCATCAAGGGAATGAGATGGGTTTCCGGCACATGCTGTTCACCGATCTCGCCATCAGGATCGCAGCCCGCCACGTTGAAATAGCGGAAGATCACATGATTGAGGCCATGGCTCGCGCCGAAATTGGCCAGCATGTCCTCGATCGCGCGTTTCGAGGCGCCATAGGAATTGATCGGCTGCTGAACGCTGCCCTCATCGAGCAACACGCCATCCTGATCGCCATAGGTGGCACAGGTGGAGGAAAACACAAAGTTCCGGCAGCCCGCGGCCAGCGCGCCCTCGATCAGGTTCAGCGCGCCCATGACATTGACCCGCCAGTATTTGCCCGGGTCGGTCATGCTTTCGCCAACCAGGCTGAGCGCCGCGAAATGCAGTACGGCAACGGGGCGGTATTGCGCAAAGGCCGCGTCCACATCGGCGCGGTTCATCAGATCGCCCCGGAAGAAGGGGCCGAACTTCACTGCCTCCTCCCAGCCGGTATTGAGATTGTCGAAGGCAACCGGCACAAAGCCCGCGGCCTTGAGCACCTTGCAGGCATGGGCGCCGATATAGCCCGCGCCGCCCGTCACCAGAACCGTTCTGCCCTCTGTCATCATACGCTCTCCGACTGCACGCCCGCCTTATGGGCCTGCCGCGCCGCGGGGGCAAGCCATGCGCATGGTTTCAGCCCTGTTCGCGCAGCCAGTCCAGCAACCGGGCGCGCAGATCGGCCGTCGCGCGCGGGCCTTCCAGCGTGATCCGCCCCGAGGCATGGGTGGAAAGCCGCAGGCCAGGCAGTGGTTCTTCATCGGGTATCGTCTCTGTGACGGCGGTTTTGGCGGGTGTCAGCGCCTTCTGGATCAGCCGCTGTTCCGCCGCCGCATCCGTGGGTTCCCGGCCCAGGGCCATGCGCAGACGGGGGGCCAGCGTCGCATCCCCCTCCAACGCCTGCGCCAGTTGCAGGCCCAGCCTTTCGCCGATGGATTCGGGAAAGCGCAAGGCGCCATCCAATGCCCGCACGATGGTCAGGAACGACCCGATCTTGGACCGCTTGGCCCGGCTGGCCGCCGCAAACAGCGCCCGCAACGCGGCGCGGTCATCCGGGTAGACCCCGGCCGCCACCGCGCGTTCGGCAATGCGCGCCCGTTCATAGAACGACAGGCCAACCCGGATCTCGTTTTCCTCGACCATGGCGACATAGGCGTCAGAGGCCTGATCGGGTTTGCGCAAAAGGGCCAGCACAGAGCCGAAAGCCGGGTCTTCCGCCGCCAGTTGCCGCAGGGCCGACAGCCGCCGCCAGCCAGAGATCAGCCCGTAACGATCCGGCCCAAGGGGTGCGACCTCGATCGGGGTCTGTTGCCCCCGGGCGCGCAGGGATTCGACCAGCGCCGCCATCTCCTCGGGGTCGGAGGCGATGCGGTCGCGCACCAGATAGCCGGCCTCCACCTGATCGAGCGGCAGCGACAGGACCAGCCGCCCGCCTTCGCGCGCGGCGTGCAGCGTGGCGGCCATCTCCTCCATCGCGGCGGTCGCGGCGGCGGCGCCGGCCATATCGGCAATCGGCGGACGGACCGTTGCGGGGAAGGGCGTCTCGGGCAGATCCTCGACCATGCTGCCGAAGGGCGTCAGTCTCTTGCGTTTGGCCATGTCAGCCCCCCTGCCCCGGAACCATGTCTAACCGCGCCTTCAGAGACGGTTTCCGGGCGGTTTCGCGCGCGAAACACCCGGTCATTCCGCGGCCTCCTGCGCGGCGGCCAGCTCATCCCGGCGCCAGCTGCCCAGCACCAGCGCCTTCACCGCCGCCCAGGTCTCGTCAAAGGTTTCGCGGCCCCGGGCATAGGTCTCGCGGTTGAAGTCGCGGTAATCTGCCTCGTAGATGCCGCGCACCTGTTCACCGGCCTGCCCGATCAGCGCAGTGAAATCCTGCCGGTGCGGTGACAGGGTCTTGCCCAGCCAACCCTGCATCAGGGCCGCTAGCTCGGCCTGCTGACTGCCATCGAAGCGGGTGATGAGCGTGCGCACGGCATCCCATTCAAAAGCCAGCTCTGGCCGGCCAAGCGCGCGGGCGGCCAGATTCTCGCCCTCCTCGATGGAGCGGAAGGTGGAATGCAGCATGTCGAAGAAACGCCCGGTGGAATCGAATTCCAGAAACGAGGCCCCCATCGGCACCAGCAGGATATCGGCCGCGGCCAGCCCGTTGATGGTCAGATAACCAAGCGCGGGCGGCGTATCGAGAAAGATCAGGTCATATTGATCCAGCACCCCGTCGGCGGCCAGGCTCTCGGTCAGGGCATCCCACAGCTTCCAGCCGCGCGATTGCATGCGCCAGACGGGGATCTGGAACTCGGCCCAGTAAAGGTTCAGCTGGGCGCCGATCAGGTCGATATTCGGCCAGTGGGTTTTCTGGATCAGACTGTCGGCCTTGACGGACAGCGCCTCGGTCAGCGTGTCATCCAGCGGGATCGGCGCATCGCCGCGATCAAGCCGCCGCTGGTTATCGACCCGCAAATGGGCCGCGTAGTGACGTGCGAGCAGCGGAAAGACCGTCTGCCACTCATCCTCGACCCGGCCCCCGAAGATCGAGGTCATCGAGCCCTGACTGTCGAGGTCGATCACCAGCACCCGATAGCCATCGAGCGCGGCCGACATCGCCAGATGCGCACAGGTGGAGGTCTTGCCGACCCCGCCCTTGAAATTCGCCACTGCCAGCATCTTGGCAGGCAGGCCCGCGGGGCGCCAGGCGGCATAGGGCTTGGCGCGCGACCCTTCGGCGGCAAAGAAGGCGCGCAGGCGCAGCACCTCGTCCAGGGTGAACCACTTGGCGCCGCCCTCGGTTTCCGAGGCGCCTTGCGGCAGGTCGGGGTTCTGCTTCAGCACGCGCCGGAAATGCGCCTGCGCGACCGGGATCAGATAGCGGGTGATTTCCCAGGTCGAGAACATGCGCAGCTGACGCTGGCCCCGCTCATCCAGCCCCCGACCGGCCAGACCCTTGCGTCCGGTCTCGCAGGCCTGGGCGATCTGGCCAAAGCCTTCGGTCGTGGTGGGCTGGCCAAGAGCCGCCAGCGCGGCATCCGGGTCAATGCCAAAATAGGGGGGAAGGGGTGCTGCTGCCTCGGGCTTCATTCTCGCCTCATGTGCCGTGTTTTTTGCATCATAGCGTAAAACGCAGCACATGGAAGAAAAGACATCACATCACGGGAATTTCCATGCTGATTCTGGGGCTTGCTGGGTTTTCACCAGCCTGTTCCCGCGCGCCGGGGCCGGGTTTTGCTGCCGGAGCAAAGATTTTTTCTGTTAGATGGATGTTATTCTTTCTTGTTACGGCTGTATCCCCTTTTCTGGATCGCCTTGAGAAGAAAGAAAAAAATGGCGCATCATGATGCCTTGGCGACTCTGATCCGACGCTGGAGCGACTCTGATCCGACAATCGGGTGACTCTGATCCGTCGCTCGGCCGGCTGGACGGATGCTGTGGATAACTCTAGTCTGGGTGTCACTGAAACCCCGATGCGAAAACGGGGATCGAAGACGAGGCAGGCAGATGGCGGAACTGGCGGCAGCGGGGGCATTCCCCGCGCGAAGGCGTGGCGGCATGGCGACAAGTGCGCCGCCGGTCATTGGCGATCTGTTCATCTGCGACGTGTTGGAGGCGAGCCCGAAGGACGATCTGGGCACGATGGAACATCCGATCTTTTCGCTGTCTACCAAGCCTGACCGGCGCATCCTGCGTTATGAGCATAATGGCGCGACGGTGGAGGTGGTGCCCTCGGTCAAGGGGCGCGCGACGATCCATGACAAGGATATCCTGATCTATTGCATCAGTCAGCTGATGGCGGCGCTGAATGCCGGGCGCGAGGTCAGCCGCACCTTGCAGCTCAAGGCGCATGACCTGTTGCAGGCCACGCGGCGCGATACCGGGGGCGACAGTTATCTGCGGCTGCGCGAGGCCTTCGAGCGGCTGGCCGGCACCCGCATCACCACCAATATCACCACCGGCGGGCTGGAGGCGACCAGCGGCTTCGGCCTGATCGAAAGCTGGGAGATCCTGCGCAAGACCCGGGGCGGGCGGATGATCTCGGTCATGGTGACACTGTCGGAATGGCTGTTCCGCTCGGTGCTGGCGCGGTCGGTCCTGACGCTGAGCCGGGACTATTTCACCTTGCGCAAACCGCTGGAGCGGCGGGTCTATGAACTGGCGCGCAAACATTGCGGGCGGCAGCCGGAATGGCGGGTTTCCGTCTCTGTGCTGCACAAAAAGGCCGGATCCTCGGCCCCGGTGCGGGTGTTTCGTGCCGCGATCCGCAAGATGATCGAGGAGGCCCAGCTGCCCGATTACCTGATGACCGAGGAGCCGGGCGACGTGATCCGCTTTGCCCGGATCGGGATGATCGAGGAGGAGCCGGCCGCCGATCTGGCCCCGCCGCGCCTTGACCCCGATGTGCTGGATGCGGCGCGCGCGCTGGCCCCGGGCGCGGATGTCTATGCGCTGGAGGCGGAGTGGCGGTCCTGGTGGCTGCAAACCGGGCGGCCCCGGCTGTCGGCCCCCGACCGGGCCTTTCTGGGCTGGGTGAAGGCGCGGCGCCAAGGTTAACGAAAAACCCGCGCGCGGCCGGGCGGATCAGGGTTTCGCAGCGAATTGCGGCAAGGATCGGCGCTGATTTCGTGATCCGCAGGAGCCGCGCCTGATGCCCGATACCTCGCCCAATCTTGACCTGCCCTATCTGATGCCGGCGCAGGCCCAGAAACATGTCACCCATAACGAGGCGCTGGAGCGGCTGGACGCGCTGGCGCAGCTGGTGGTGGAGGCCTTTGGCGCCACCACGCCGCCCGCCAATCCGGGCGTCGGGCTGATCTGGGCCGTCACCTCGGGTGCGACGGGCGACTGGGCGGGCAAGACCGGCAAGCTGGCGCTGCGGGTGGCGGGGGGCTGGATCTTCATCGCCCCGCGCGAGGGGTGGCGGGCCTGGGGGCGCGAACAGGCGCAGCTGCGCATCTGGCGCGGGTCAAGCTGGCAGGTGCTGCCGATGGAGCAGCTGGGCAGTCTGGGCATCGGCACCACCGCCGATGCGGTGAACCGTCTGGCGGTATCGGCCGAGGCCTCGTTGTTCAGCCATGACGGCGCCGGACATCAGATGAAGATCAACAAGGCCGCGGCCGGACAGACCGCTTCGCTGCTCTATCAGACCAACTGGTCGGGCCGGGCCGAGATCGGGCTGACGGGGAATGACGATTTCAGCGTGAAGGTCAGCGCCGATGGCAACACTTGGACCGAGGCGCTGCGGGTGGCCCGGGCGACCGGGGTCGCGGCCTTTCCCGCCGGGCTGACCGTGGCGGGCGCCCTGCCCTATACCCGCGCCAATCTGCTGGGGCCGGTCAGCCAGGCTACCGGGCAACCCACCGGCGCGGTGATCGAACGCGGCAGCAATGCGAATGGCGACTATGTCCGCTGGGCCGATGGCACCCAGATTTGCAGCCACAAGGTGACGCTCGGCTATACGGCGGCCAATGCGCTTTTGGCGACATGGGCCTTTCCTGCTGCCTTTGCGGCCGGCTCTGTTCCCACGGTGTTGACCGCGCTCAACCCCAATGTCTGGTCGAACATGCCGTCTGGCCTGTCGCGCGGGGATGGGGCGCTGACGCCGGCCAATGTCTCGGCTGGCAGCACGCTCATTTATTGGTGGGCCCGCAGCGGTGCTGTCGCCCTGGTCTCGGGCAATCAGGTCGAGGCCTATGCTCTGGCGACCGGCCGCTGGTTCTGAGGAGGACAATCATGCAGATCACCCTGATCCCGCAGCGCCGCGACGACGGCCTGACCCTGAGCCGCCAGGGCGACATCCTGTGTCTCAATGGCGTGGAGCTTGATTTCGCGCCACTGCCCGAAGGCGGCCTGCTGCCTGCCGAGGCGGTGGCAGGCGGCTGGCTGGCCGGCCCGGTGGCGCGCGTGGCGGGCCTGTTGCAGCTGTCGATCCTGCTGCCGCACGGGCCGGGGCAGGCCCCTGCCCCGACGGTGCTGCGGCTGGAGGGCGATGGCCCGATCGCCCTGCCCGGTTCCGAAGCCAGCCCCGAGGAGGTGCAGTGATGATCGACTGGAGCCTGATGATTGCGCCCGAAACCCGCGCTGCCGAGGCCCGCGCGGCCGCGCGGGCGGCGCTGAAGACCCGGCGCGATGCCGAGATTGCCGCCGGCATCCTGTGCGAGGGGCTGCCCGTCGCGACCGATGACGTGTCGCAGGCGCGGCTGGCCGGGGCGGCGCTGGCCGCGCTGATGGACCCGGACCTCAGGCTGGGCTGGAAACTGCCGGATGGCCGTTTCGTGACGCTGGACGGGGCCCAGGTCCTGACGCTGGCCCGGGCGGTGCGGGCCCATGTGCAGGCCTGCTTCGACCGCGAGGCCGCCGCACTGGCCCAGCTTGACGCCGGTTAGCGGCGCACCGGGTCCAGCAGGGCGGCCAGATAGGCGCCATAGGCGGTCTTGCCGAACAGCCGCGCCCGTTCGGCCAGCTGATCCGGGGTGATCCAGCCATGATCGAAGGCGATCTCCTCGGGGCTGCCGACCTGCTGGCCCTGGCGTTCCGACAGGGTGCGCACGAAATTCCCGGCATCCAGCAGGCTGGCATGGGTGCCGGTATCGAGCCAGGCAAAGCCCCGCCCCATCTGTTCGACCGACAGGCTGCCCTCGGCCAGATACATTTCCAGCAGGGAGGTGATCTCCAGCTCGCCCCGGGGCGAGGGCTGCACCGCACGGGCGCGTTCCGGCGCGCTGCCATCAAGGAAATACAGCCCGGTCACCGCATAGGCCGAGGGCGGATCGGCGGGTTTCTCGACGATGCGGTTCACCCGGCCGCTGGCATCGAAGCCGACCACGCCATAGCGTTCGGGATCGACGACATGATAGCCAAAGACCGTGCCGCCGCTGGGGCGCGCATCGGCGCGTTCCAGCATCTCGGGCAGGCCATGGCCGAAAAAGATGTTGTCGCCCAGCACCATGGCCGAGGGCGCGCCGGCCAGGAACCCCTCGGCCAGCAGATAGGCCTGGGCCAGCCCGTCGGGCGAGGGTTGTTCGATATAGCTCAGGCTCAGCCCCCATTGGTTGCCATCGCCCAGCGTGCGGCGGAACTGGTCCTGATCCTGCGGGGTGGTGATGATCGCGATCTCGCGGATGCCGGCCAGCATCAGTACCGACAGCGGATAATAGATCATCGGCTTGTCATAGATCGGCAGAAGCTGCTTCGAGACGCCGATGGTGATCGGGTAAAGCCGCGTGCCGGACCCGCCGGCCAGAATGATTCCCTTGCGCTGCATTTCAGGCGCCTTTCAACTCGGTGATCACATGGGCCAGGGCGGCCCGCCAGTCTGGTTGCATGATGCCGAAATCCGCCGCCAATGCGGAACAATCAAGGCGGGAATTCAGCGGACGGCGCGCCGGGGTCGGATAGGCATCAGACGGGATATCCTCGACCGTGACCGGCAGACCGGCCAGCGCGAATGTTTCGCGCGCGAAACCGGCCCAGCTGGTTTCCGGCGCACCGGCAAAATGATGGGTGCCGCCGGCGGCGCCTTCCCGCAGGGCATCGGCTAGGGTCAGACAGGCGGCGGCGATGGCATCGGCCGGGGTCGGCCCGCCGATCTGGTCGGCCACCACCCGCAGGGCGGGGCGATCGGCGCCCAGCCGCAGCATGGTCTTCACGAAATTCGCGCCATGGGCGGAAAACACCCAGGAGGTGCGCAGGATCACATGCCGCGCGCCCGAGGCCCGCACCGCCACCTCGCCCGCCAGCTTGGAGCGGCCATAGGCGCCCAGCGGCGCCGTGGGGTCGCTGGGGCGAAAGGGCAGGGTGCCCGCGCCGTCAAACACATAATCGGTGGAGATATGGACCAGCGGAATATCCAGATCGGCACAGGCCTGCGCCATGGCACCGGGGGCCGCGCCATTGACCAGGGTCGCCGCCTCCTCCTCGGTCTCGGCCTTGTCCACCGCCGTCCAGGCGGCCGCATTGATCACCGCATCCGGGCGCTGCGCCCGAATGGCGGCGGCGCAGGCGGCAGGGTCGGAAAGATCGGCCTCGGCCCGACCCAGAAACCGCGCGTCCGGCGCCCGGCGCGCCAGTTCCCGGGCCACTTGCCCGGTCTGTCCGAATATCAGCAGGGTCATTGCCGTCTCCACAACAGGGGTGCCGTCAGCATCACCCCACCCGCTTTTCGCCGGTTCCCAGCCGCTCGCCCACGCCTTGCCGGGCCTGAAGCGGGCGCCACCAGGCCTCGTTCTCCAGATACCAGGCCACGGTGCGCGCCAGACCCTCTTCGACCGTGACCGAGGGGCGCCAGCCCAGTTCGGTGCGAATGCGTGTCGGATCAATGGCATAGCGGGCGTCATGGCCGGGGCGATCGGTCACGAAGGTGATCTGGTCGGCATAAGACCCTGCCGCCTTGGGCCGCTTTTCATCCAGAATGGTGCAAAGCGTCCTGACCAGATCGAGATTGGTGCGCTCATTCTCGCCGCCGATATTGTAGCTGCGGCCCAGCTCGCCCTTTTCCAGCACCAGCAGCAGCGCATCGGCGTGATCTTCGACAAACAGCCAGTCCCGGATGTTCGAGCCATTGCCATAGATCGGCAGCGGCTTGCCGGCCAGCGCGTTGAGGATGATCACCGGCACCAGTTTCTCGGGGAAATGGAACGGCCCGTAATTGTTGGAGCAATTGGTCAGCACCACCGGCAGGCCATAGGTTTCGTGCCAGGCGCGCACCAGATGGTCGCTGGCCGCCTTGGAGGCCGAATATGGGCTGCGCGGGTCATAGGCGGTGTCTTCGGTGAACTTGACCGCCGGGTCGGCGGGCAGGGATCCGAAAACCTCGTCGGTGGAGATGTGATGAAAGCGGAACGCCTCGGGCCGGCCCTCGGCCTGCCAATAGCTGCGCGCGGCTTCCAGCATGTTGTAGGTGCCGTTCACATTGGTCTCGATAAAGGCGCCCGGCCCGTCGATCGAGCGGTCCACATGGCTTTCGGCGGCCAGATGCATCACCGCATCGGGGCGATGCGCGGCAAAGATGCGGTCCAGCGCGGCGCGGTCGCGGATATCGGCCTGTTCAAAGGCGTAAAGCGGCGAATTGCCGACGCTGGCCACGTTTTCCAGGCAGGCCGCATAGGTCAGCGCATCCAGATTGACCACGCTATGCCCGCGGGAAATCGCCAGCCGCACCACGGCCGAGCCGATGAAGCCCGCGCCCCCCGTCACCAGTATCTTCATCTTATCCCTCGTAAGCGAATGGCGTCTTGAAATCGGCCAGCGGCACCGCCGCGGCATCCTTGGCCGACAGGACCGGGGCGTCGGTCAGCCCCCAGTCGATGCCGACCGAATCCCAGGCGACGGATCCGTCGCAGTCGGGCGCGTAGTAATCCGAGCATTTGTAGACGATCTCGGTATCGGGCGCGCGGGTCACGAAACCATGCAGGAAGCCCGCCGGGATCAGCAATTGCCGCCCGTTTTCGGCCGACAGTTCCACCCCCACCCATTGCCCATAGCTCGGCGATCCGGCGCGGATATCCACCGCCACATCCCAGAGCGCGCCCCGCCCGCACCGCACCAGCTTGGCCTGGGCGTGGGGGGGCGACTGGAAATGCAGGCCGCGCAGCGTGCCCGCCCGGGCCGAGACCGAATGATTGTCCTGCACGAAGTCGATGTCGATCCCGGCATCGGCCAGGCGCTTGCGGCTCCAGCTTTCGGAAAAGAAACCGCGCGCATCGCCGAAACGCGCGGGTGTCAGGATGACAACGCCGGGCAGGGCGGTCTGTTCGATCTGCATGTTCGTCACGTCTTTCTCGGTCTGGGGCCCCGGGCCAGCGGGCCGGACTATGCCCGTGCCCGCCGGGCAAGAAAAGGGGCCGGATCAGTCGTTGTTCAGAATGTCGCGGTGATAGCGCCCAAGCAGCACCACGCCCAGAAACAGCGCGCCCAGCCCGACCAGCAGCACATAGGCCGGATTGACATAGCTTGCGTCATACATCGGGTAAAAGCCCTTGCGCATCTCGCCGGTCACATGCAGCAGCGGGTTGTACCACAGGATCGACCGGGCAAAGGCGGGCATGTCCTCGTAGATGAACATCACCCCCGAAGCCAGCATCAGCGGCCGCATCGCGATGCCCCAGATCATTTCCCAGACCGGGATCAACCCGAACAGCGCGCAGTTCAGCACGCCGATGCCAAGCGCCACGGTCAGCAGCATCACATGTGCCAGCAAGAGCGGCGGCAGTTCCAGAATGACCCGGGAATCGGAAAAGATCAGGATCCCCAGCAGCACGAGGAAGGTGACGGTGATCCCGGTCAGCGCATTCAGCGCAAAGCGCGCCAGCACCGCATCGACCCAGGTCACCGCCGGATACATCAGCAGCGGCCGCGAATAGGTGATCGACCGCGCCACCGATCCGGCAATGTCGCCATAGACCATGAAGGGCAGATAGCCGGTGGCGTAGAACAGCAGGAAGCTCGCGCCCAGCGGCGGGTTGCGGATGAAGATCCCGAAGGCGATCGACAGCAGCAGGATCGCCCCCACCGGTTCCAGCACCGCCCAGAGATAGCCCCCCGGCGACCGGCCATAGCGCGAGGACATCTCGCGCAGGGTCAGCGCCAGAACGGTGCGCAGTGTCGGAAAGGGCCGGGTCTGCACGCGCCGGGGTTCCTGCGCCGGCGGCAGGGCGGGCGGCAGGGCAGGGGGAATGGCGGGCAGGGCAGGGGAGGCGGGCATGCACGAACCTGTGGGCAAACGGGTGCTGGCGTTTCAGTCGCCCATTATGTAGAAGGGGGCGCATAAGTTCAAATCGGTTGATGCCGAGGCAAGCCCTTGAATGATCAGCAAAACCCAGATGCGGCCGTTGCACAGGGGCAACCTGTCGAACCGGCCCCGGCCCGTGCCGGGGCGCGGGCGCAGCCCGCTGCGGCAGGGGTGAAGGCCCGCGGGGCCGGGGCCCAGGGCCCAGGCCAGCGGCTTTCCGCCGAGGCGGAAGGGGCGGCCCCCCGGGCCGGGGCCCGCGCCGCCGCCGCGCCGCGCCCGGCGCCGATCATCGAGATCCGCCCCATGGCCGAAGCCGCGCAGTTGCGGCCGCGCCATCGCCGGCTGGCCTGGTCCTTTGTCGTGCTGGTCGTGCTGCCGCTGGTGCTGGCGATGAGCTATCTCTGGGGCGTGGCGCAGGATCAATATGCCTCGACCGTCGCCTTCACCATCCGGCGCGAGGACAATACCTCGGGCGCGCTTCTGGGGGGGCTGGCGCAGCTGACCGGGGGCGGGGGCATGTCGGAATCCGACATCCTCTATGAATTCATCCAGAGCCAGGAAATCGTCTCCGCCATCGACGAACGCATCGGCCTTGGCGCGATCTATGCGGCGCATTGGCCGGGCGACCCGGTCTTCGCGCTCTGGCCCGATGCCCAGATCGAGGAATTGCACGATTACTGGCGCCGCATGGTGCGCATCTCTTACGATCAAAGCACGCGGCTGATCGAATTGCGCGTGCTGGCCTTTACCCCCGAGGATGCGCAGCGCATCGCCGGCGAGATCGTGGCCGAGAGCCAGCGCATGATCAACGACCTGAACACCCAGGCCCGCGAAGACGTGATGCGCTATGCCAATGCCGATCTGGATCAGGCGGTGGCGCGGCTCAAGGATGCGCGCGAGGCGCTCAGCCGCTTCCGCACCCGCACCCGGATCGTCGATCCCTCGGCCGATATCCAGGGGCGGATGGGCGTGCTGAACAACCTTCAGCAACAGCTGGCCGAGGCGCTGATCGACAATGACCTGGTGCTGGGCACCACCCAGGAAAACGACCCGCGCCGCAATCAGGCCGCGCGCCGCATCCAGGTGATCCGCGACCGTATCGCCGCCGAACGCCAGACCTTTGCCTCGGCCGACGGCGCAGGGGAGGCCGACGAGAATTACCCCGAGCTGATTGCCGAATTCGAACGCCTGACCGTCGATCAGCAATTCGCCGAAGAGGCCTATCGCACCGCGCTGGCCGCACTCGATCTGGCCCGGGCCAATGCTTCGCGCCAGACGCTCTATCTCGCGCCCTATATCCGGCCGACCCTGCCGCAGGTGGCGGAATTCCCGCAGCGCTTCGTCTGGTCGGGCCTGGTCGGGCTGTTCCTGGTCCTGGCCTGGTCGATCGGCGCGCTGATCTTCTACAGCGTCCGCGACCGGCGCTGATCCGGGCCGGGCGCATGATCCGCTTCGAGCATCTGCACAAGAGCTTTCGCACCGGCGGCGCGCGCAAGATCATCGTGCAGGATCTGGACCTCACGCTGCCCACCGGGCGGTCGCTGGCGCTGCTGGGGCGCAACGGGGCGGGCAAGTCCACCTTGTTGCAGATGGTGGCGGGCACGATCCGCCCCGATGCCGGGCGCATCGTCTCGGATGGCACGATCAGCTGGCCGGTAGGCCTGGGCGGGGCGGTGCATCGCGACCTGACCGGGGCGCAGAACATCCGCTTCATCGCCCGCATCTACGGGGTCGATACCGAACAGCTGGCCGCCTTTGTCGAGGATTTCGCCGAACTTGGCCGGCATTTCCACATGCCGGTGCGCAGCTATTCCTCGGGGATGCGGTCGCGACTGACCTTTGGCGCGGCCATGGGCATCCGGTTCGACACCTATCTGGTGGACGAGGTCACCGCCGTCGGCGACGCCGCCTTTCGCCGCAAGAGCCGCGCGGTGTTCCGCGAAAGGATGAAGACCTCGGGCGCGATCATGGTCAGCCATGACATGAGCACGGTGCGCGAATTCTGCGACTCGGGTCTGGTGCTGGAACTGGGCCAGCTGTGGTATTTCGAAGATCTGGAAGAGGCGATCGCCCTGCATCAGCGTCTGATGGGCGACGAACCCGCCCCGAAACGCCGCCGCCGCGCCTGAAGGCGACGGACCCGGCCCGACGATTCTGCGATTCCTGCGCCTGCCGTCGCCCCGCCCCGGGGCCGCGTCGCGATTTCCCGCATCCGTGCCGCCGCCTGCCCGGTCATCCTGCCAATGAAACAAGGGGGATTTGTTGTTTGGTGAAGAAAAAGCGTTTGGGGAGTGATTTTTGGCTTGCGGGTTTTGTTGGGTGGGTCTAGAAGCCGCTTCACCGCAGCGGTTGAGGCTGAAGCGGGACTGGAGATGAGGTTGGC
>NZ_VKKX01000006.1 GCF_008271655.1 Gemmobacter caeruleus | reverse complement strand
TCGGCCTGGCGCAGGATAGCAAGGATCTGCGCTTCAGTGTATCTGCTTGTCTTCATTCAGAATCTCCTCGTTCATCTTGCCGAGAAAATTCTACTTATGCAGCCCCTTACTTTCGGGGGGGATTACCGCTGCGCTGATCGAAGCTTTCAGATCTGCCAAGAAGCGCCAAACGGAGGTGCCGTTCTTGCCAGCGCCGGACCTGGCGGATCAACTCAGCATTTCCGAGCAGTCGATGCGTCAACAGCTGAGGCGGCTGCGGGAGGCCATCGAGTCACTGAATGTGACTATGGGGATTCCCATGGATCAGGACACGTTCATACAGACCAGGGAACGCGCCGGATACCGACTCAACCCCTGTTGCCGCGAAATCGCCGTCGCAGATATCCTGGCAGTCAGCCCAGTAGCCGGTACCCCCTAGAACCGGCGACGTCACGAACGACGAGGCCTCACGTCACAGAAGCCTTCATCTAGCCCCGATTTATCGGGGCTTTTTCGTGTGCCGGCGTCACAAGAAAAATCATCCTTGATCATATCGGAAAATCTCTAACCCGTTGAAAATGCTCGTATGTCCAAGTGCTTCGGCGCCGCTGGATGTAACGCAAAGCAATTCAACGGAGGCCAGCATGTCACTCAGGCATCTGAACCAGATCGACCTCGCCGATCGCTGGAACATCTCGCATCGCACCCTCGAGCGGTGGCGCTGGACCGGCGAGGGTCCGCGTTTTGTCAAACTTGGAGGTCGGGTCGTCTATCGGCTCGAGGATGTCGAAGCCTTCGAACGTGCGCAGATGCGCGCGAGCACGGCCGACAAGCCCGCCATGAAGTTTGCGTGAGGTGGCGGTCATGACCATCCCGAACCGTATCACCCTCAGTGATCTGCGCAGCATGCAGTTGGGAGCAATTGCCACGCTGCCCAGCGAGGAAATCGCTCGCCTCCGCCTGGAGGCTGAAGAGCAGTTGCGGAATGCCAAGACCCTCTGCGACTGGATCGATGGGGCCGTCGCTCTGAAATTCGGTGATCGGGCGCAAGACATGCGCCGTGTCGAGGGCAAGAACACCGGCACGATCCGGTTCCACGATAGCACCGTGACGATCGTCGCAGATTTGCCCAAGCGCGTCGATTGGGATCAGGTCCGTCTTGCTGCCTTGGTCGAGCGCATCCGTGAAGCCGGCGACGATCCGGCACAATACGTCGACGTCTCCTTCGATGTGTCTGAGCGCAAGTATTCCGCTTGGCCGACCCATATCCGCTCCGTCTTTGAAGACGCGCGCACCGTCCGGACCGGAAAGCAGAAGTTTCGCCTAATTCATCATGTCGGGGAGGAACACTGATGCCCCTCCCCATCATAAGCGCAGATCAGCGGCTTGCCGAACAGCGCGGCGTCAAGGGCTGCATCTTCGGGAAATCCGGCATCGGGAAGACCTCGTTGCTCTGGACCCTCGATCCGGACCGCACGCTGTTCATGGATCTCGAGGCGGGCGATCTCGCCATCGAGGGCTGGGCGGGCGACAGCATCCGGCCGCGGACCTGGACCGAATGCCGGGACTTCGCGGTGTTCATCGGCGGGCCCAACCCGGCGCTGCGCGACGAGCAACCCTATAGCCCGGCGCATCATGCCGCCGTCTGCCAGAAGTTCGGCGATCCCGCCGCACTCGACCGCTACGACACGATCTTCGTGGACTCGATCACCGTGGCGGGGCGGTTGTGCTTCGGCTGGTGCAAGGGGCAGCCCGAGGCATTTTCGGAAAAGACCGGGAAGCCGGATGTGCGCGGCGCCTACGGCCTCCACGGCCGGGAGATGATCGCCTGGCTGACGCATCTCCAGCACACGCGGGCGAAGAACGTGTGGTTCGTCGGGATCCTCGACGAGAGGCTGGACGACTTCAACCGCAAGGTTTTCCAGCCGCAGATCGACGGTTCCAAGACCGGGCTCGAACTGCCGGGGATCGTCGACGAGGTGATCACCATGGCGGAACTGAAGTCCGAGGGCGGCGAGCCCTACCGGGCCTTCGTCTGCCAGACGATCAACCCCTGGGGCTTTCCGGCCAAGGACCGCTCGGGGCGTCTGGACCGGATCGAGGAGCCGCATCTCGGCCGTCTGATGGCGAAGATCCGGACGCCCGTGAGCCCGGCCTCCGCCCGGCTGACCTACACCCCGCCGCCCGCCGATCCGGCGCCGGCCGATCAACCCAACCCGCAATCCTGATCAGAGAAGGAGGTTCCCCATGGGTTCCTGGAACGATTTCAACGACGCGCAGTCGAACACCAACCTGATCCCCAAGGGCACGCTGGCCAAGGTGCGCCTGACCATCCGCCCCGGCGGCTTCGACGACGCCTCGCAGGGCTGGACTGGCGGCTACGCCACGCGCGGCTCGACGGGTGCTGTCTACCTGAACGGCGAGTTCACCGTGACCGAGGGGCAGTATGCCCGTCGCAAGATCTTCACGCTCATCGGGCTTTACAGCCCCAAGGGCCCGGACTGGGGCAACATGGGGCGCGGCCTCATCCGCGGCATGTTGAACTCGGCGCGCGGGATTTCGGACAAGGATCAGACCCCGCAGGCTCAGGCCGCACGGCGGATCGGCGGTTTCGCCGATCTCGACGGGATCGAGTTCGTCGCCCGGATCGATGTCGGCACGGATGCCAACGGCGACGACAAGAACGAGATCAGGGCGGCCGTCACGCCGGACCACAGCGACTATGCCGCGGTCATGGGTAAGGCGGGCCTGCAGTTCGGCAATGCTCCAGCGCAGGGTCACGTCCCGCAGCAACCCACAACGGCCTCCCAGCCCAGCCAGCCCGCGTCCGCCCCTGGCGCCGCCGGTCGGCCGAGTTGGGCGCAGTAAGGGGGAGACCGGCGATGCTCCTGCGCCCCCGCCAGAAGACCTTCGTCGAGCGCAGCGTGGCTGCGCTCGCCTCCCGCGGCAACACGCTGGGCGTGGCGCCCACGGGTGCTGGCAAGACCATCATGCTCTCGGCGGTCACCGGCGAGATGATCGGCGCCATGTCTAAGAATTCGGGGGCCAAGGCCTGCGTGCTCGCCCATCGCGACGAGCTGACGGCGCAGAACCGCGCCAAGTTCCAGCGCGTGGTGCCGGGCGTCGCCACCTCGGTGATCGACGCCACGGAGAAGTCCTGGGGCGGCCAGGTTGCCTTCGCCATGGTGCCGACGCTGGCGCGCGCCTCGAACCTGGCCGACATGCCGCGTCTCGACCTGCTGGTCGTGGATGAGGCGCACCATGCCGTGGCCGACAGCTATCGCCGCATCATCGACCGTGTGCGCGAGGCCAATCCCGACGCCCGTATCTTCGGGGTCACGGCCACCCCGAACCGGGGCGACAGGAAGGGGCTGCGCGAGGTCTTCGACAATGTCGCCGATCAGGTGCGGCTGAGCGAGCTGATCGCCTCGGGCCACCTGGTGCCGCCGCGCACCTTCGTCATCGACGTGGGCGTGCAGGACGAGCTGCGCTCGGTCCGCAAGACCATGTCGGATTTCGACATGGCGGAGGTGGCGGGCATCATGGACCGCGCCCCCGTTACCGACGAGGTGATCCGGCACTGGAAGGAAAAGGCGGGCGACCGGCAGACGGTGGTGTTCTGCTCCACCGTCGCGCACGCCGAACACGTCACCGACGCGTTCAGGGCGGCGGGCGTTTCCGCCGCCTTGATCCACGGCGATCTGGCGGCCGAGACCCGCAAGGCGATCCTCGCCGACTACGCGGCGGGCGACATTCACGTCGTCGTCAACGTGGCGGTGCTGACCGAGGGATGGGACCACCCGCCCACCTCCTGCGTCGTGCTGCTGCGCCCCAGTTCCTACAAGTCCACGATGATCCAGATGGTCGGGCGCGGGCTGCGCACCGTCGATCCCGAGGAACACCCCGGCATCGTCAAGACCGACTGCATCGTGCTGGATTTCGGCACCTCAAGCCTGATCCACGGCACGCTGGAACAGGATGTCGATCTCGACGGCAAGACCGAGGCTGGTGACGCCCCGACAAAATCCTGCCCCGGCTGCGGCGCCGATATTCCGCTGGCCGCCACCGAATGCCCGCTCTGCGGTGAGGCGTTCCCCCGCGAGGATCTGGATGCGGGCGAAGGCGGGACCGCCGCGCCGCTCTCGGACTTCATGATGACCGAGATCGACCTGCTGAAGCGGTCCAGCTTCGCCTGGGTCGACCTCTACGGCACGGACGACGCGCTTATGGCCACGGGCTTCGCGGCCTGGGGCGGCATCTTCTGGCTGAACGGAGTCTGGTACGCCATCGGCGGGGCGAAGGGCGAACGCCCGCATCTGCTGGGCGTGGGCGAACGGACCGTCTGCCTCGCGCAGGCCGACGACTGGCTGAACACGCACGAGACCGACGAGAGCGCCTTCAAGACCCGTTCCTGGCTGCGCCAGCCGCCGACCGAAAAGCAGCTGCAGTACCTGCCGCCCGAGTGCCGCCATGACTTCGGCCTGACGCGCTATCGCGCCTCCGCGCTGATGACCTTCGGCTTCAACAAGCGCGCCATCCGCCAGCTGATCGACACGGCCGCCCGGCCCGAACGGAGGGCGGCATGACCCATGGCCTCCATCACCCCCATCATGGTCGAGGACCGGCGGCGGCTTTGGCATCCGCGTGGGACGCTCTGTGCTGTCTGCCAGCAACCCACGCGTGGCTTTGGCTGGTTCGATCCGCACCGCTCGAAGCGGCCCCGGCCATCGGTCTGGTTCTGCTCGATGCCCTGCCAGTCCTTCTGGACGCGCTTGGCCAAGGAGCGTTTCGCCATGGTTGACCTGACCGAGGAAGAGCGCGCCGCGATCACCGCCACCATGAAGCGCGTGGCGCTGCTGATGGACGAGATCGGCTGGGCCACCACGCTCGCCGACCTGACAGAGGCACAGGTGCGCGCGCTGATCGAGGAAGCCGTCGAGGGCTTCCGCGAGGCCATGTCCGACATCGCCCGGGCGCAGACCCCGGAGGTGCCGTTCTGATGCTGGACTACAACCATCGCCCCAGCTTCGCCGAGCGGGTAAATGCCGCCGTCGATCAGGCGCTCACCGCCGATCAGGCCACGCGGCCGCCCCGCGACTATCTCGGCGGCTCGCGCCTCGGCCATGTTTGCGAGCGGGCCCTGCAGTTCGAGTTTACGGCGACCCCGAAGGACGAGGGCCAGGACTTCAGCGGCCAGTCGCTGCGCATCTTCGCCATCGGCCATGCGCTCGAGGATCTGGCGGTCGCCTGGCTGCGCGGCGCGGGCTTCGACCTCTACACCCGCAAGGGCAACCGGCCCGATGGCGGCCAGTTCGGGTTCTCGGTCGCGGGCGGGCGCATCCGCGGTCATGTCGACGGCATCATCGCCGCGGGCCCCGAAGGCTTCGGTCTCGCCGTTCCCGCCCTCTGGGAATGCAAGACCATGAACGCGAAGAACTGGCGCGCTTGCGTGAAGGACGGCGTGACCAAGTCCAAGCCGGTCTACGCCGCCCAGATCGCGGTCTACCAGGCCTACATGGAAGGGACGGTACCCGGCATCTCGGCCGCGCCCGCGCTCTTCACCGCGATCAACAAGGACACGGCCGAGATGCACCACGAACTGGTACCTTTCGACGCCGATCTCGCGCAGCGCATGTCCGACCGGGGCGTGCGGATCCTTCAGGCGACCGACGCGGGCGAATTGCTGCCGCGCATCGCCACGACGCCGGACTTCTTCGAATGCCGCTTCTGCTCGTGGGCCGAGCGCTGCTGGAGGCTGGAGCGGTGAGCGACGACGGCATCCTGCATTTCAACCCGTGGATGGACTTCAACGATGGGCCGCCGTCCGAGAACCCGTTCGGCTGCGACCCCGACCCCGAGCAGATCGCCGTCTTCCTCGACACCGTGCTCAGCTGGTGCGAGGGGCTGATCCCGCTCCGCGGCTTCGTCGACAAGGGTCAGGGCCGGGACGGCAAACCGCACAACATCTGGATCCCGGCCGACGGCAGCGCGCCAGGGAAACTCGCGACCTTCGCCGCATGGGCGAACCGCGAGGGCGCCGCTGTCTATGTCATCCCCGGCACGGTCGAAGAACAGGGCCAGGCCCGCGCCGCCGATGTGCTGCAGATGCAGGCCATCGTCGTCGATCTCGACGCGGGCGATATCCCGGCGAAGCTGGACCATGTCACCCGCCACCTCGGCGTGCCCACGCTGATCATCGAGAGCGGCGGGCGGACGGCGGAGGGTGCCGCGAAGCTCCATGTCTGGTGGAAACTGACCGAGCCCGCCGAGAGCGAGGATCTCGCCACCCTCTGCCGCCTGCGCGGCGAGATCGCCGTGAAGGTCGGCGGCGACACGCATTTCCGCTCGGCGCACCAGCCGATCCGGGTGCCCGGCACCGTCTATCACAAGCACGGCCACCAGCGCCTCGTGCAGATCCGCGAACATCGCTCGGTCGAAGTGGATCTTGCGGATTTCGCGGAAAAGGTCGCCGACATGCCGCCGCTGCCCGGCGTGGGCTTCGCCAGCGACGTCGCCGCACCAGCATTGAAGCCCGGCATCGACGCGGTGCTCACCACGCCAGTGCGCGAAGGCGCGGTCGACGACTGGTCCCGTTTCCAGGGGGCCAGTGCCGCCATCGGCCATTACGTGCGCCTGGTGCACGAGGGCCGCCTCGACCCGTTCGCGGGCTGGGAGGCGATCTGCGGCTACAACGCCGCCATGCTGCGCCCGTCCTGGCCGCTCGATCGGCTGCAGGCCGAGTCCGAGCGGCTCTGGGCGCTGCATGTGAAGCGCAACGGCCCGCCGCTCCTGCGCGCGGCCCACGCGGGTGCCCCGGCCAGCCCGCTGCCGACATTCAGCCTCGGCGCGCTCCTCGACGACACTAGTCCGATGCCGGAGGATATCATCGGACCGCGCGTGCTGACCCCGGGCGGGCTCCTCGTGCTGGGCGGCGCGCCGAAGGTCGGCAAGAGCGATTTCCTCATTTCCTGGCTCGTGCACATGGCGGCGGGCGTGCCCTTCCTCGGCTTCACGCCGCCCCGGCCGCTGCGCGTGTTCTACCTTCAAGCCGAGATCCAGTATCACTATCTGCGCGAGCGCATGCAGCAGATCGCGCTGCCCGCCGCCGTGATCGCCGCCGCGCGCGACACCTTCATCGCCACGCCGAAGCTGAAGCTGCTGCTCGACGCGGAAGGCGTCGCCCGCGTAGCCGAGGCGATCCGGGCCGCATCTCCCGACGCGTCGCCCGACATCATCGTCATCGACCCGATCCGCAACCTCTTCGACGGCGGGCCCGAGGGGGGTGGCGAGAACGACAACTCCGCGATGATGTTCTTCCTGAAGGACCGGGTGGAGCTTCTCCGCGATGCCGTCAATCCGGACGCGGGCGTCATCCTCGCTCACCACACCCGCAAGGCCACCAAGCATCAGGTAAAGGACGATCCCTTTCTCGCGCTCTCCGGCGCCAGCGCGCTGCGGGGCTTCTACACCTCGGGGCTGCTCATGCACCGGCCCGACGAGGACAGCACCGTCCGCAGGCTGGAAATCGAACTGCGGAACGGCCCCGCGCTGCCGGGCAAGCTCATCGACAAGGTGAAGGGCGAATGGGTCGAACTGAACCCGCTGAACGAGCGCCTGGTGCGCAAGGAGGTCGGCGCCAAACTCGATGCCGAACGGCTGCGCAAGCACGACGTCATCCTCGGCATGCTGCTGGATGAGGCGGCGGGCGAGCGCCTCTACACCGCGATGCAGTTCGCCGAGACCTTCGAGAACCGTGGCGGTCTGGGCAGCAAGCACACCATTCGCGAGCGCCTAAGCGTGCTGGCGACCAAGGGCTTCGTGAAGTTCCTGCGCGACCCCTCGGGGTTCGGCTTCCCCGTCACACGGTCACGGTTCGGCTACCTCTGCGTCGAGGGGATGCAGTTCGGCGCGCCCGTCGAGGAGGTCGATCCGAACACCGGCGAGGTCACCACGACCGCCCGTCCGGTCCTGCCCAGCCACTTCAAATGCCCCCAATCCGGGCTTTGCCTGCAGGTCGAAAACCCCGCCGTCTGGGTCTACCCGGAGGGGCTGGAGGACGACCTCACTCATATGAGTGAGGCCTGACTCATATGACAGCGCCAACTGTGCACTCAACGAAATCAACGGGTTACGGGCAAATAAGAGTTAGGTCCCTGACTCATGCCCGAAGACTTCATGAAGTCTTATTCCGCAATGATTTCAGCCACTTGCCCTCCCTGGAACAGTTAGGTGTCAAACCCCCATACTACGTATGGGAGGGCCACCCCACAGGGTTGGCCACTCCTCCCATACGTCCGGGCCAGCCGCGCGCGCCGCCGTGACGCTCCCTTGTGCTTTCCGATCCGACGACGGCGGCCCCGTACCGCCAAGCACCAGACCGCCGTCGTCTTCCACCACCACAGGCCACCGGCAAAGGAGACCCATCATGGCTCAGCCGACTCTGATCCCGAATTGCGACGGCGCAAGGTTTGAATCGCTGCCGCTCGGCGCCCCCCGCAACCGCTGCATCCTCGCACTCGACCTCGGCACCTCGACCGGCTGGGCGATCCGCGGCCACGACGGTCTGATCACCAGCGGCACCGTCTCGCTGCGCCCGGGGCGCTTCGACGGCGGCGGCATGCGCTACCTGCGCTTCACCAACTGGATGACCGAGATCGACCGGCTGTCCGGGCCCGTCGCCGCGATCTGGTTCGAGGAAGTCCGCCGCCACGCGGGCACCGATGCGAGCCACATCTACGGCGGGCTCATGGCCACGCTTACCGCATGGGCCGAGCTGCGCGGCGTGCCCTACGAGGGCGTCCCGGTCGGCACGATCAAGCGTCACGCCGCTGGCAAGGGCAACGCCGACAAGGCTGCGATGATCGCCGCCGTCCGCGCCCGCGGTTTCAGCCCCGCCGACGACAACGAGGCCGACGCCATCGCCATCCTGCTTTGGGCCATCGAGACGAACGGGGGTGTCGCATGAGATGGCATCCCCATGGCTACGGCGGTCGGCGCCGGGATCCCGAGCAGGTCAAGCGCGAGGGCTGGCACGAACAGGGCGTCCTCGCGGTCTCCGCCGTTGACGACCGCCTCACCTGGCCGGAGCGTGAACTGGTCCGCCAGCTGGGCGAGAAGCTCTACGGCCCGCGTCCTTCCGCCAAGGAGGCGCGCCATGGCTGATCGCGAATGGACCGCCGACTGCGTCGCCGATCATTTCGAGGAGGCGTTCCGCACACTGCGCAAGCTGCCACCGGTGAAGGCGCAGGGCTACTTCAACACCTGGCCCGACATCGTGCGGACGAGCCGCGAGATCGCGGCCATGGAGCCGCAGCCGATGCGGGTCTGGCCCTCAGCCGCCGCGATCACCCGGCTCGAGCAGACCTTCGACTGGGTGCTCTGGATCGAGGAGGCGGAGCGCAAGCTCGTCTGGTCTCGTGCCGCCCGCGTGCCGTGGAAGCAGATCAGCGGCGAGCTGGGGTGCGACCGCACGACCGCCTGGCGTCGCTGGCAGCTGGCGCTGACCAAGATCGCTGCGCGGCTGAATGCGCAGTGACTCCAATGTGTTGCAACACTTTTCCCTTCGACATCTGCAACAGATCCATGCTATTCCGAAGGCAAGATGGGGAGAGTGCGCTGGAAGGCTTGCTCTCCCCTTTGCGTCGACGGGGGCCTTCAGGACCCCGGTATCCAGCGAGGGTCCGGCCGGGGTTCACCCCGAGGGAGTTTGCGGTTCCTTCCTGGCGACATTCGTATGCTGGCGGGCGAAGCGCGGGACATCGCCAGCGTCAGGGCCGGATTTTTGGGAAGCCACCCGGAAGCCGGATCCACCTGACCCCACGCAAACACCAATAAACGCTGGCCTTTCGACCGGACACCGCTGGTAGCCACTGGACCCCGCTGGGAGTCCAGCCCGGCATCCGGAGTCCGGAAGCCATCGGCATCCACCTGAACATCGGAAACCACCCGACCATGACGCTGACCTTCGCCCCGGACGCGGTCGAGATGTGGCCGCTGGCCAAGCTCCAGCCCTACGCCCGCAATGCGAAAACGCATGGCGCGGACCAGGTCGCAAAGATCGCCGCCAGCATGGCCGAGTTCGGCTGGACCGTGCCTTGCCTCGTGGCCGAGGACGGCGAGCTCATCGCGGGCCACGGACGCGTGCTGGCCGCCACGCAGCTCGGGCTGACCGAGGCGCCGGTCATCGTGCTCGGGCACCTGACCGAGGCGCAGCGCCGGGCCTACCGGATCGCGGACAACAAACTGACGGAACTCGGCACTTGGGACGAGGCGCTGCTGTCGGCGGAACTGAACGATCTGCTGGCCGAGGATTTCGACCTGTCGCTGGTCGGCTTCTCGGACGGCGAACTCGACAAGCTGCTGGCCTACGTCGCGGAAGACGACGGTGAAGAAGGTGGCGCCGGGGGCTCCGTGCCGCCGGTGACCATCCCCGAACCGCCGCGCAATCCGGCCTCGCGCACTGGTGACCTGTGGATACTCGGCGACCACCGCCTGCTCTGCGGTGACAGCACCAGCGCCTCCCATGTGCGCCGTCTGATGAATGGCGAGCGGGCGATCCTGTTCGCCACCGACCCGCCGTATCTGGTGGATTACGACGGCTCGAACCATCCTACCCGCAACAAGGACTGGTCTGCGTCCTACGGCACGACCTGGGATGACAGCTCGCAGGGTGCGGAACTCTACGACGGCTTCATCGCTGCGGCGGTCGCCGAGGCCATCGCCGAAGACGCGGCCTGGTACTGCTGGCACGCCTCGCGCCGCCAGGCGATGCTGGAAGCCTGCTGGGAAAAGGCGGGTGCCTTCGTCCATCAACAGATCATCTGGGTGAAGGACCGCGGGGTTCTGACCCGGTCGCATTACCTCTGGAAGCACGAGCCTTGCTTCATGGGCTGGCGCCGCCCGAACCGCCCGCCGAAGGTGGCCGAGGAAACGCTGCCATCGACATGGGCGCTGCCCAGCTTCGCAAAGGACGACCGGCCCGACCATCCGACGCCGAAGCCGCTCGACGCCTTCGGGATCCCGATGCGCCAGCACGTTGCCCGAGGCGGCCTCTGCTACGAGCCGTTCTCAGGCTCGGGCTCGCAGATCATGGCGGGCGAGGCCAATGGCCGTCGCGTCTTCGCAATGGAAATCAGTCCGGCCTATGTCGATGTCGCCGTGGAACGCTGGCAGGCCGAGACCGGCCGCGACGCAATCCTCGACGGAGACGGCCGGACTTTCGCGCAAGTGACGGTCGAGCGGCTTGGAGAAACCCGGGCCAGACACGAACCCCAACCCGAACCCGCCGCGTGACATGCATGACTTGGCTGTACCTTCCTCCGGAGACGCTTCCGGGGCCGGAGACGCATGCCTCTTCGGCCTCTCCCTGTGCTCCGGCGCGGGCGGTCTCGACCTCGGGCTCGCCATCGCCATCCCCGGATATCGTGCTGTGGGCCATGTCGAACGGGAAACCTTCGCCGCAGCAGCTCTCGTGGCGCGGATGGAAGATGCGTCCCTGGATCAGGCTGTTGTCTGGGACGACGTTGGAACCTTCGACGGCCGCCCGTGGCGTGGCGCGGTGGATATCGTTACTGCGGGCTATCCGTGCCAGCCGTTCTCCGTCGCGGGCAAGCGCCGGGGCGCCGACGACCCGCGCCACCTCTGGCCGCATGTCGCCCGCATCATCGGCGAGGTTGAGCCGCCCTTCGTCTTCCTCGAGAATGTCGCCCATCATCTCCGCCTCGGCTTCCCCGAAGTCGCCGCAGGACTGGTCGGCATGGGCTACCGCCTTGCGGCAGGCCTCTTCACGGCGGCGGAAGTCGGCGCGCCCCACAAGCGCGAGCGGCTGTTCATCCTCGCGATCCGCGAGGGGGATGATCTGGCCGACCCCGCGCGCCTGCTCTGGCACCCGCTCGAGTGGCGGCAACCGGACGGAGATGATGCGGCTTTGGCCGACGCCGAGGGCCAGTGCCAACGAGAACCGGCAGACGAAGCCGACTCCGTCGCAGGAAGCCGGTCAGCACGGGATGAACCTCGCGACGACGGCAGCGCTCTGGCCGACGCCGATGGCGAACGATGGCTGCAAGCCGAGTGCTGGCAACCGCCGCTCAGCCGACCTGACCCATTCGGCGGGACTGTGGATGACGCCGACGGCCCGCGACCACAAGGACGGGGCGACGAGCCTTGCGAACACGCCGGTGAACGGCCTGCTTGGCCGCCAGGTCCTCACGACGCCGATGGCTGGGCGCGATACCTCCGATGCGCGCCGGACCTTGAACCCGCTGTTCGTCGAGGCGCTGATGGGCTGGCCCACCGGGTGGACCGGCTTCGCCTCTGTGGCAACGGCGTGGTCCCCCTGGTTGCTGCGCATGCGCTGCGAACTCTGGCAGCTGAACTGTTGGCCGATGGATGACGGGGTGCCAGCATGAAGCAGAGCCGCCTCATGTCGCTGGTCGAGTCCGTGGCCAACGTGATCGTCGGCTATGGCGTCGCTGTCGTCACGCAGATCCTGATCTTCCCGGTCTTCGGGCTGCACACGACGCTGGCGCAGAACCTGAAGATGGGCGCGGTGTTCACGGTGGTGAGCATCGCGCGGTCCTACGTCCTGCGGCGGGTGTTCGAGGCGATCTGGATGCGGAGCGCCAGATGATCGACCGCCGCCCCGGAGGGACGGCGGCCATCAGCTTGTCGGGGTCCGGCGCGTCAGGCGGCGGGGAGTTTGTAGACGCGCCCGCGCCCCTCGACCTTGTCGGAGGTCACCTCGAGCCCGAGCTTCTTCTTCAGCGACCCGGCCATCGCGCCGCGCACCGTGTGACCAAGCCATCCGGTCGCGGCCATGATTTCCTCGATGGTCGCGCCGTCCGGTGCGCGCAGCATGGCGATCAGCTTGGCCTGCTTGGTGCCCTCGCGCGGGGTGCGCGCCTTGGGCGCGGCTCTGGTTCGCTGGCGGTGTCGGGCACGGGCTCGTCGGTCGGCGCGTCCGTCGCGCCCACGGGCGCGGTGTTCGCGTCCTCGGGCTCGATGCCGATAGCGGCGAGCCCTGCATCGGTGGCGACCAGCGTGGTCCCATGGCCGTTGCCGGTCTCACGCCACATTGGTTCGCCCTTCCGCAGGTCTGCGTCGACCTCCTGCAGGAGCCCATTGGAGAGCATCGCGCCGACCACCTTGGCGGCGGCGCCACCCCGCAGGCTCTCGGGCAGCGGCAGGGCAATATGCTCGGGTCGCTGGGCGGCGGCGCTCAGGATCAGGGCTTGGGTGTCGGAAAGCTGGGTCATCGTCGTCTCCCGTATCGGGGCGCGCGGGATGCGGGCCCTTCTACGAGGTCGAGCCCGCCAGTCGGCGGGCGGGACCGGGAGCGGGTCGTCTCACTCGGCGTGTTCGCCTTCCCTGAAGGCCATGTCGGTGATCTCGCGCAGCTTGGCGCGGTAGTGGTTCAGGGTGCCGACATGGCCCCAGTTGATCGCGTCGGGGCTGGTCTCGAAGTGGTCGGCGCTGAGGGCGGCGAGCCGCTCCAGCATCGCGTCGATCTCGGACTTGGCGGCGATGAAGGCGTCGAGGGCTTTCGTGTTGTCGGTCGCGCGGCGGGTCATCGGGGTGGCTCCTTGGTGAGTTGCATCGCTTCGTTGAAGGGAAGTTCGCTCTGTCCGCGCCGCTTATCAACTCGATAAGCACATGATTCTGAATGATAATCGGAGCTATCGATGCAGGGCATGAGCGAGCGCCAGTACGCCGCGCATGTCGGGCTGTCGCGGGGCGCGATCCAGAAAGCGAAGACCGCCGAGCGCCTGGTCCTCTATCCCGACGGCAGCATCAACGCGGCGGCCAGCGACGCCAGACGTGCCGAGACGACGGACCCATCGAAGACGAGAAAGCCGCCCGCGCCCAAGATGAAGCCCGTCCCCGAGGCGGCGGTGGCAGCGGTCGGAGACACGCTCCGCGAACAGGGTCTGGCAGTCCCGGCGGTCGGTGGCGGCACGACCTTCCTGCAGGCGAAGACCGCGAACGAGGTGCTGAAGGCGCAGGAGCGGCGCATCCGTCTGCAGAAGCTGAAGGGGGAGTTGATCGAGCGGGCCCGCGCGCTGGCGCTGGTTTTCCGGCTGGCGCGGGAGGAACGGGACGCATGGGTGACGTGGCCCGCGCGCGCGTCGGCGCTGATGGCGGCCGAGCTCTCGGCCTCGTGCCGCGACGCGACGGGCCAGCAGATCACCGTGGAGCCAGCCGCGATGCAGAAGGTGCTGGAGAAACATGTACGCGCCAACCTCGACGAACTCGCCGAGGTCCGGCCCGACTTCCGGTGATGACAACGATGATTCCGGCGGCCTGACGGACTTCGACGGCGCGGGCGAGATCCTGCGCGCCTGGGACAACGGGCTGCGACCCGACCCGGACCTGACCGTCTCGGAATGGGCGGACCGGCATCGGATGCTGTCGGGCCGCGCATCGGCCGAACCCGGGCGATACCGCACGGTGCGCACGCCCTACATGCGCGAGATCATGGACCGGCTGTCGCCGGGCGATCCCACGCAGCGGATCGTGTTCATGAAAGCCGCGCAGGTCGGGGCGACCGAGGCCGGCAACAACTGGATCGGCTTCGCCATCCACCAGGCGCCGGGGCCGATGCTGGCGGTCCAGCCGACGGTGGAACTGGCCAAGCGCAACTCGCGCCAGCGGATCGACCCGCTGATCGACGAGAGCCCGGAACTGCGGGAGCGGGTCAAACCGGCGCGATCCCGTGATGCGGGCAACACGATGCTGTCGAAGGAATTCGCGGGCGGCATCCTGATCATGACGGGCGCGAACTCGGCGGTGGGGCTCCGGTCCACTCCGGCGCGGTACATCTTCCTCGACGAGGTCGACGCCTATCCGGCGTCGGCCGACGAGGAAGGCGATCCGGTCACGCTGGCCGAAGCCCGGTCGCTGACCTTCGCCCACCGGCGCAAGGTGCTGCTGGTCTCGACGCCAACGATCCGGGGGCTGAGCCGGATCGAGCGCGAGTTCGAGGCGTCCGACCAGCGGCGGTTCTTCGTGCCGTGCCCGCATTGCGGGGTGATGCAGTGGCTGAAGTTCGACCGGCTGCGCTGGCAGAAGGGCCGCCCGGAGACGGCGGAGTATCATTGCGAGGGCTGCGACACGCCCATCGCGGAACACCACAAGACGGCGATGCTTGAGGGCGGCGAATGGCGCGCGACCGCCACGGCCGCCGATCCGACCACGGTCGGGTATCACCTCTCGGCGCTCTATTCGCCGATCGGTTGGCTGAGCTGGGAGCGGATCGTGCGGGCATGGGACGCGGCCCAAGGGTCGGACGAGGCGATCAAGGCGTTCCGCAACACGATCCTTGGCGAGACCTGGGTCGAGACCGGGGAAGCGCCCGACTGGCAGCGGCTCTACGACCGGCGCGAGCGCTGGTCACCCGGCACCGTGCCCGCGGGCGGGCTGTTCCTGACCGCCGGGGCCGATGTGCAGAAGGACCGGATCGAGGTCGACGTCTGGGCCTGGGGGCGTGGGCTGGAAAGCTGGCTGGTCGATCACGTCGTGATCGAGGGCGGGCCGGATCGGCACGACGCATGGTCGGAACTGACCGCGCTGCTAGACAGAAGCTGGCCGCACGAACGCGGCGCGCAGCTGCGCATCGCTCGGCTCGCCATCGACACCGGCTACGAGGCCCCGGCGGTCTATTCCTGGTCGCGGGCGCAGGGCTTCGCGCAGGTCTCGCCGGTCAAGGGCGTCGAGGGGTTCAACCGTTCGAGCCCGGTATCGGGGCCGACATTTGTCGATGCGACCGAGGGCGGCAAACGTCTGCGGCGCGGGGCGCGTCTCTGGACTGTGGCGGTGTCGACCTTCAAGGCCGAGACCTATCGCTTCCTGCGGCTGGAGCGCCTGACCGAGGAAGACATGGCTGAGGGGGCGGCGTTCCCGCCGGGATCGGTGCATCTGCCGCATTGGGTCGAGAATGAATGGCTGAAGCAGTTTGTGGCTGAGCAACTGGTGACGGTGCGGACCAAACGCGGCTTCGCCCGGCTGGAATGGCAGAAGCTGCGCGAACGCAACGAGGCGCTGGACTGCCGGGTCTATGCCCGCGCCGCCGCCTGGATCGCGGGCGCGGATCGCTGGACCGACGAGAAATGGCGCGATCTCGAGGATCAACTCGGGGCCGCGCCAACGGAAATGGATGGCGCGGGGCGGGTCAATCGACCGCAAACCGCACCCCAGGGAAAACGGCAGTCGGACTGGCTTGGCCGGCGCGGAGGATGGTTCTGAGATGGCAGACTGGACGGAAACCGAACTTGCCGCCCTGCGCCGGGCCTATGCCAGCGGCACGACCCGCGTCAGCTATGATGGCAAGTCGGTCGATTACGGATCGGCCGAAGATCTGCTCGGCCGGATTCGGACCATCGAACGTGACATCGCGGGGGCCACACGGCCGCTGCCTGTGGCCGGGTTGGCAGGCTTCTCCCGTGGGGATCGCTGATGCCCGCGAACTGGATGGATCATGCCATTGCCTCAGTCGCCCCGCGCGCCGCCGCCCGGCGCGTGCTGGCGCGGCAGGCCTTCGAGACCCTGACACGCGGCTATGACGGGGCGTCCAAGGGGCGGCGCACGGACGGATGGCGCGCCCCGGGATCCTCGGCAGACACCGAGATCGGCGTGGCCGGGGCACTGCTGCGCGACCGGATGCGCGATCTGGTGCGCAACAACCCGCATGCGGCCAAGGCCGTGGCGGTGCTGGTGAACAACATCGTGGGCAGCGGCATCATGCCCCGTGCCGCGAGTGGCGACGACAAGTTGGATCGCAAGGTAGACGCCCTGTTTACCCGCTGGACGGCGGATTGCGACGCTGACGGCCAGCTGGATTTCTACGGGCTGCAGACATTGATCTGCCGCGAAATGGTCGAGGCGGGCGAGGTGCTGGTGCGGCGCAGGCTGCGGCGGTCGTCGGATGGTTTGTCGGTGCCGCTGCAATTGCAGGTGCTTGAGGCCGATTTACTTGATGGGGCCAAGCGGAGCGACGCCAGTTCCGCCCGCATCGTTCAGGGCATCGAGTTCGATCCGATGGGCAAACGCCGGGCCTACTGGCTGCACGCCGCGCATCCCGGCGATGCCTGGGGTGCGCTGCAGGGCGGGCTCGGATCGCGACCGGTCCCCGCGACCGAAATCGCCCATGTCTACGAGAAGCAGCGCACGCAGGCGCGCGGCGTTCCCTGGGGCGCACCGGTAATCCGCAGCTTGCGCGACCTCGACGACTACGAGGTGGCCGAACTGGTGCGCAAGAAGACCGAGGCCTGCGTCACGGCCATCGTCTTCGGCGACGACGAGGCGCAGCAGGGCATCGCGCCCGCCGTGGTCGATGCCGATGGCAACAGGGTCGAGCAGTTCGAACCGGGGCTGATCGCCTATGCGCGCGGCGGCAAGGACATCCGGTTCAACCAGCCCGCTGCCACCGGCGGCTATGGCGAATACAAGAGGGCCAGCCTGCACACGATCTCGGCGGGGTTCCGGGTGCCCTACGAGTTGCTGACCGGCGATCTCAGCCAGGTCAACTACTCCTCGATCCGGGCCGGGCTCGTCGAGTTCCGCCGGATGATCGACGCCGTGCAGTGGCAGCTCTTCATCCCGATGCTCTGCGCGCCGGTCTGGCGCTGGTTCACCGAGGCCGCATGGGCGGCGGGGCAGATCCCGACGCCGGATGTCCCGGTGGAATGGTCGCCGCCGAAGTTCGATGCCGTCGATCCCTACAAGGATGCGATGGCCGATCTGCTGGCGATCCGGACCGGCACGATGACGCTGGCGCAGGCCATCGCCCGGCAGGGCCACAACCCGGACGCCGTGCTGGCCGAGATCGCTGCGACCAACGCCAAGCTCGATGGTCTCGGCCTCGTGCTCGACAGCGATCCGCGCCGCGTCACCAAGACCGGCAGCGCGCAGGCGGGCGATCCGGCCACGGAACCGGCCGCCCCCTCATCTGAAACCGAGAAGGAATAGGGCCATGCCCGACACGATGATGGCGGCCCCGGTCGCCCTGCCAATGCAGCTGCGGCGCGCGCCCATCCTGCCCGCGACCGTGAATTCCGAGGCGCGTTCGGTTGATGTGGTATTCACCACCGGCGCGGCCGTCCGGCGGCGGCGCTGGATCGGCTGGGACACCTCCGTGCCCTTCGACGAAATCCTCGAGGTCAGCGACAGGGCGGTGGACCTGACCCGCCTCAACGCCGGGGCCCCGGCGCTCGACAGCCATTCGGTCTGGTCCTCGCATTCGCAGGTGGGCGTGGTCGAACGCGCCTGGATCGAGGGCAAGGAAGGCAAGGCCACCATCCGCTTTCCCCGCGAAGGGCTCGACCAGGCCGCCGACCGCATGTTCGGGCTGATCAGCGACGGCATCATCCGCAACGTCTCGGTCGGCTATTCCATCGAGCGGGTGAAGGTGGTCGAGCCCGCCGCGAGGGGCGAGGTCGAGCAGCGCATCGTCGAACGCTGGACCCCGCTCGAGGTCAGCTTCGTGACCGTTCCCGCCGATCCCCGCGCGCAGGTCCGCGCGGCCGATCAGGCCAGCTATCCCGTCGAGATCGTCGACAACCGCATGCAAAAGGAGGCATCCATGCCTGAGAGCACGACCAATGTGGCCGGGGATGTCCCCGCCTTGACCGAGACCCGCCAGCCGCCCGTCGCGGCTCCGGCGAACCCCGAACCGCCGACCGCACGTATGCCGGAACCGGCACCTTCGCCCGACAGCGAGGCCATCGCGACCCGCGCCCGCGAAGCGGAGCGTGATCGTGTATCCACGATCTACGATCTGACCGGCCGCCTGAACCTCGAGCGCAGCTTCGCCGAGGATCTGGTCAAGCGCGGCGTCAGCGTGGACGAATCCCGCCGCCTCATCCTCGACCAGGTCGCCGCGAAATCGGACGAGACCCGGACCTTCCCGCATGTCTCCGTCCCGCTCGGCGGCCGGGACGAGCGCATCACCCGCCGCGACGCGGTGGCGAACGCGCTGCTGCATCGCTACAGTCCGACGCTCTTCCCGCTGGAGGATGCCGCGCGCCAGTATCGCGGCATGACACTGCTGGAACTGGCCCGCGAAAGCCTCGGCAATGCCGGGGTCAACACGCGAGGCCTCTCGCGCGACGAGGTGGCGACGCGGGCCCTGCACTCGACCTCGGACTTCCCCGAGATCCTGTCGGCCGTGACCAACAAGACCCTCCGGCAGGCCTATGACGCCTATCCCCGCACCTTCGCGCTCTTCTGCCGCCAGGTGCTCGCCACGGACTTCAAGTCGATGCACCGGGTCCAGTTGGGCGAGGCACCGCAACTCCTCGAAGTGGGCGAAAGCGGTGAGTTCAAGCGCGGCACGCTGGGCGAGAGCAAGGAGAGCTACAAGGTCAAGACCTATGGCCGGGTCGTCGCCATCACCCGTCAGGTGCTGATCAACGACGATCTCGACGCCTTCACCCGGATCCCGGCGATGTACGGCAACTCCATCGCCCAGCTGGAGTCGGACGTCGTCTGGGGCATCATCACCGCGAACCCGGCGATGGCCGACGGCAACGCGCTGTTCCACACCACGCACAAGAATCTCGCAGGCACCGGCGCGGCGCTCGATGTCGCCAGCGTCGGCGCGGCGCGGGCGGCGATGGCACTACAGACCGGCCTCGACAAGAAGACGGTGCTGAACATCCGGCCCGCCTTCCTGATCGTCCCCGCGGCCCTCGAACTGAAGGCCGAGCAGCTGGTGGCCCAGAACCTCGTGCCCGCCGACAGCGCCAAGGTGGTGCCGCAGTCGATCCGCACCCTCTCGCCCATCAGCGAGCCGCGCCTCGACGCGGCCAGCGCCACCTCCTGGTATCTGGCCGCGAGCCCCAACCAGATCGACACCATCGAATACGCCTATCTCGAGGGCCAGCAGGGCGCCTACATCGAGACCCGTAACGGCTTCGACGTCGACGGCGTCGAGATCAAGTGCCGCCTCGACTTCGGCGCCAAGGCCATCGACTGGCGCGGCCTCTACAAGAACCCGGGCGCGTAAGGTCAGATGAGGCCGTAGAGGTCGCGCCGCCCGTGCACGGCGCGGACGATCTCGATGTCGTCGCCGACGATGCGGTACAAGAGCAGATAGGAGCCGCTCACCAGATAGCGCAGCCCGGGGCGGATATCGTCCCGGGCCGGACCCATCTGCGGATTGTCCGCCAGATGGCTGGCGACCTCATCGAGCCTGTCGAGCACGCGGTCTGCGGCCGCCGGATCGTCCCCGGCGATATGCGTCCAGATGTCGATCAGGTCGTCGCGGGCCGCCCGCGTGAAGAACACCCGGGCCATGAAGGGTCAGGACAGGCTGCGGCGGCTGCGCGCCTCGCGCTTGATGTCCGCCATGGTCGTGCCAGGCTCGGCGCGTCCGCTGGCGAGCCCTTCGTCCCAGAGCGCTCCGACAACCCGCCTTGCGCGCCACTCGCGCAGCGCCTCGCGGACCACCTCGCTCGACGAGGCATAGGCGCCGCTGCCCACGGCCTCCTGCAAGAGCGCGGCATGCTCGTCGGTGATGGAAATGCTGATCTTTCCGGCCATGTCCGATCCTCCTGCCGCAAAGGTAGGAAAAATTCGCACCACGCGCAACTGTCACAAAAGGGACACCCCGATGAAAAACTACGTCCAGCCCGGCAACACCATCACCCTGACCGCGCCCTATGCCGTCACCTCGGGCGACGGCCTGCTTATCGGCTCCATCTTCGGCGTCGCCGCGGGCACCGCCGCCGTCGGCGAGGCGGTCGAGGCCGCGCTCACCGGCGTCTACGACCTGAAGAAGGTTGCATCGCAAGCCTGGGCCGCAGGCGACAAGGTCTATTGGGACAACACTGCAAAGGAAGCGACCAAGACCACCACCTCGAACACCCTGATTGGCGTGGCCGTGGTCGCGGTGGCGGGCGGCGCAGGCGACACCATCGGCCGGGTGCGGCTGAACGGGGCCTTCTGATGAGCGCCTTCGCCGCCGCCGTCGGCGCGCTCTTCGCCGATCCGAACATCGGTCGCGCCGCCGTCTACATCTCCGATGGCGGCGCGCCGGTCCTCGTGCGCATAATCGCCCGGCGCGCCGATGCCGTCACCGACTTCGGCGATGCGCGGCTCTGGTCCGAAACCACGCGCATCGACCTGCGCGTGGCCGAAGTGCAAGCCCCGCGCCCCGGCGATCGCATCGAGATCGACGGCGAGGCCTTCCTCATCCAGGGCGAACCCGTCCGCGACCGCGAGCGCCTGGTCTGGACCGTCGATCTGAGGCCAGCGTGAAACTGAAGCTCGACATCGATCCCGACATCGTCGCGATGATGGCGGCGGAGGTGACAGCGGGCGAGCGGGCCGTGTCGGCTGCAATCCGCGAGGCCGGGACCGGGCTGAAGGCGGCGTGGCGGCTGCAGATCACCAGCGCGGGGCTCGGGGCCCGGCTTGCCCGCACCATCCGGTCGGAACAGTTCCCCAAGGCCAAACCCAGCCTGAACGCGGCGACCGTGGTCTGGTCCAACGCCCCGGTCATCGTCGGCGCCCACGACACGGGCCCGCTGATCCGCTCGAAAAGCGGCTTCTGGCTGGCGATCCCCACACCCGCTGCAGGCAAGTCCCTGCGCGGCGGCCGGATCACCCCCGGCGAATGGGAACGCCGCACTGGCCTGCGCCTACGGTTCATCTATCGCCGCCGGGGCCCGAGTTTGCTGGTGGCCGAGGGGCGGCTGAACACCAAGGGCCGCGCTGTTGCATCATGGTCGAAGACCGGCCGTGGCCTCGTGACCGCGCCGATCTTCCTGCTGGTGCCGCAGGTCAAGCTGCCGAAGCGGCTGGACCTGGCGCGGGATGCGGAGCGGGCCCACGATGCCGTACCGGGGCTGATCGTGGCGAACTGGGTGGAGGGAAAGTTTTGCGACGAAGTAAAACCCGCTCAGGGGCGCAGGACTACAATAGCAACTTGACCCCCGATGCCAGCAGCAGCGCGGCCAGGATGCCTCGCAGCCAGCGGTCCGAGAGGTATCGGCTTCCGACGAACGCGCCAACTGTGCCCCCAACCGCGACTGCCGCAAGCCACAAGGGCAGCGATGCGGGGATCTGATCCCAATAGGCGTAGGCACCGATCAGGGCGGCCGCAGAATTCATCAGATTGTAGACCGCTGTTGTTGCGGCCGTCTGACGCGCCGTGCCCCATCTCATCGCAAGAATCACTGGCGCGAGAAAAACACCGCCACCGGTCCCTGTCGTTCCCGATACGAAGCCTATCAGCGCCCCTGTCGCCAGAGCAGCCAAGAATGGCGGCGTCTTGGGAGGTGCGACGTTTCCTGCGGGTCTTTTCATCGCTGATCGTGCCATCTGCAACGCGGAAAGCACCAGGATTGCACCGACGATAGGGTAATACACCCCTTCCGCCAACTGGATCGACCCACCAAGCATCGAGAACGGGAAGCCCAGAACGGCAAATGGATAGATGTTGCGCCATGACAATCGGCCGGACTTCATGAACCAGGCCGTGCCGATTGCGGCCACCATGAGATTCAGGGCGAGCGCGGTCGTTTTCATGGCCAGCGGCGCGAAGCCGAATAGTGCCATGATCGCGATATAGCCGGACGCTCCTGCCTGTCCGACGGCCGCGTAGATCACAGCAATTACGAGAAAGACGCCGGCAAGCCAGAATACTTCTGTGTCCAATACTCTCTGCGCCTCCACGGCAAATCATGAAACGGCCACGGCCGCACGTGCCCGAAAATCGGACGAAGTTTCGTGCACCTTCCGATCAACTATCGCAATTGGCTCGAGCAATGCCCACCCCCCGCGAAACCATCCTCGCCGCGCTGCACGCGCGGCTTTCGGCGTTGCCCGCCACCGCCCTGCGCGGTGACGCGCTGCCCGAACGAGTCCCTGCCACTGGCCTCCTGATCCTGCGCGACGGCGAGCCGGGGGATCCCGAGGTGACGCTGTCGCCGCTGCGCTACCACTACCAGCACCGCGCCGAGATCGAGACGGTCGTGCAGGGGGCCGCGCGTGACGCCGCTTTCGATACTCTCTGCGCCAGCATCGGCGCGGCGCTTGCCGCCGACCGCACGCTGGGCGGGCTCTGCGACTGGGTCGAGGCGGAAGCCCCGCGCCCGGTCGATCTGCCGGTCGAGGGTGCCGCCAGCCTGAAGGCGGCGGTGATCCCGGTTATCTTGCACTATTCCACGGCCGATCCGCTGGCCTGATCCCACTCACCACAGGAGACAACGATGGCACGAGCCCATGGGGCGCGGGCGCAGATGGCGCTTGCGTTCGAGACCGTCTATGGCACCGCGCCCGCCACGGGCTACCGGACGGTGCCCTTCGCCAGCACCACGCTCGGCTCCGAACAGCCGCTGATCGCCTCGGAACTTCTGGGCCAGGGGCGCGACCCGCTGGCCCCGATCAAGGACGCGGTCACCGCCGATGGCGATGTGGTGGTGCCGATCGATGTCGAGAACTTCGGGCTCTGGCTGAAGGCGGCCTTCGGTCAGCCCACGACGACCGGCACCACGCCCAAGACCCACACCTTCCAGTCCGGCAACTGGACGCTGCCGTCGATTGCCATCGAGACGGCCATGCCCGAGGTGCCGCGCTATGCGATGTACACCGGCTGTGTCTGTGACCAGCTGTCCTGGCAGATGGCGCGGTCCGGTTTGCTGACCGCGACTGCCCGGCTTGTCGCGCAGGGCGAGAACGTCGCCGCGACCACGGCCGCAGGCACGCCGACCGCGCTGGCGTTGCAGCGGTTCGGGCATTTCAACGGCGCGATCACCCGGAACGGCACGCCGCTTGGCAACGTCATCTCGGCCGAAGTGACCTACTCCAACGGCCTCGACCGGATCGAGACCATCCGCTCGGACGGACGCATCGAGGGGGCCGATCCCGGCATGGCCGCGCTGACCGGTCGGGTGGAGGTGCGCTTTGCCGACACCGCGCTGATCACGCAGGCCATCGACGGCACGCCCTGCGAACTGGTCTTCGCCTGGAGCCTCGGTGCCGAAGCCAGCTTCACCTTCACGGCGCACGCAGTCTACCTGCCGCGTCCCCGGATCGAGATCCCAGGCCCGCAGGGGATCCAGGCCACCTTCGACTGGCAGGCCGCGAAGGCCACCAGCCCCGCCCGGATGTGCACCGCCGTCCTCGTCAACACCGTCGCAACCTATTGAGAAGGCACGCCATGCTGACCCTCGACCTCACCAACGCGCCGCAGTGGTGCGACCTCATCCCCGGCGTGCGTGTCCGGCTCCGCCCGCTGACCACCGCGCTGATGGTGGCCGCGCGGGGCGATCCGGCGATTGCCGATCTGCCTGAGGGGGCCGCGACCGAGGAAGCCGCGCTCGCCATGGCCAAAGCACTGGCGCGGCGCGCGATCATCGAGTGGGAAGGGATCGGCGATGCCAATGGCAATCCCATCGAGCCAAGCCTCGAGGCCATCGACGCGCTCCTCGACATCTGGCCCGCCTTCGAGGCGTTCCAGACTTCTTACGTCGCCAAGGCTCTCCTGCTGGACGCGGAAAAAAACGCCTCATCGCCCTTGCCGACTGGTCCTTCGGCGGGGGCGAAGGCTACTGCGCGGCCTGCGCAGGGCCCTGTCCCGACTGCCCCGCACGGCTGAACCGGCCGCTGACGCTCGAAGGCGCGCAGGTCTGGGACCTGGCGCAGCGCCTTGGCGGGCAGATGCGCGTCATCCCGGGCGCGGTGATCGGCTGGGACATGGGCGCGGCGCTGGCGCTGGGCGCGGCCCTCGGAATCCCCCCGCCCGCCATCGCCGAACTGCTGCCCGCCCTCGAGGCGGTGATGGTCCGCCGCGTCAACGAGCAGATCGCGGCCAACCGCGACTGACCCCATTCCACCCGGAGTCCCGATCCCATGGCCGAGAGACGCGTCTCCGTCAGGCTTGCCGCCGTGGGCGGCCGCCAGGTGCGCGCCGAACTGGAAGGCATCGGTGAGGCCGGCTCGCGCGGGTTCGGTCGCCTGTCTTCCGAGATGGAACTGGCCAACACGCGCCTCGCCAGCTTCGCGCGCCGGGCCGGGATCGCTCTGGCGGCTGTCGCTGCGGCTGCTGCGGCGGCCGGGGTGGCGATGATCCGCTCGGGGCTCGCGAACATCGACGCGCAGGCCAAACTCGCGCAGTCGATGCGGACGACCGTCGAGAGCATCCAGACCCTGACCTGGGCCGGCGAGCTGGCGGGCGTCTCGATGGGCGAGATCGAGCAGGCGACGAAGAAGCTGACCACCCGGCTGTCGGAGGCCGCCAGCGGATCGGGCGCGGCGGTCGGCGCGCTGCGGCGGCTGAACCTGACGGCGGCGGAACTGCAGGCCCTGCCGCTCGACCAGCGCATCGTCGCGATCCAGGACGCGCTGAACGGTTTCGTGCCCGAGGCCGAGCGGGCGGCAGTGGCCTCCGACCTTTTCGGCGACCGGGCGGCGCTGGCCTTCCTGCGGATCGACAGTGCCACGCTGCGCGACGCCGCCCGCGACGTGCAGGACTTCGGGGTGGCGGTCAGCGCGGCGGATGCGGCGCAGATCGAACGCACGGGTGATGCCATCGCGCGGCTGAGCCTGATCTGGACCGGCCTCGTGAACCGCCTGACCGTGGCCGTCGCCCCGGCGCTGGAGACTGTCGCCACAAAACTCGCCGACTTGGCGCGCGCGACCGGCCCGATCGGGCAGGCGATCACGGCGCTCTTCGACAACCTCGGGCGGCTGGCCACCTATGCCGCGACCTTCGCAGCGGTCATGGCGGGGCGCTGGGTGGCTGGGATGGCGGCTGCGGCCCTGTCGGTAAGGGGCCTTGCCACGGCATTGGTGTTCCTGCGCGGTGCCCTGATCCGGACCGGCATCGGCGCGCTGATCGTCGGCGCTGGCGAACTGGTATATCAGTTCTGGCAGCTGGTGGCCCGTGTCGGTGGCGTGGGCGAGGCGTTCCGGCTGCTGGGCGATCTGGCTAAAGAAGTATGGTCGCGCATCGGTCTGTCGCTGGATGCGGCCCTCGCGAAGATGGCGGCCGGATGGCAGGGGCTGAAAGCGGCCAGTCTCACGGCGCTGGAGGGCACCATCGCGGGCGTCGTCAGCTTCGGCGACCGGACGGCGGCGATCTTCCAGGGGGCGTATGACGCCGCCGTCGCGATCTGGGGCAGCCTGCCCGGAGCGATCGGCGATTTCGCCTTCCAGGCGGCGAACGGGCTGATCTCCGGCGTCGAGGCGATGCTCAACGGCGTCGTCACGCGCATCAACAGCTTCATCGAGACCCTGAACGCGGCCCTCGCGCTGCTGCCCGAATGGGCCACCGGCGAAGGTGGGGTGCGGATCGGCATCCTCGATCCGGTGGAACTGGGGCGGATCGGCAACCCGTTCGAGGGCGCGGCAACGGCCGCAGGGGCTGCCGCCGCGGATGCCTTCTCCGCCGCGCTGGCACGCACCTACCTCGAACCGCCCGACCTCGGGCTTGGCGTCATGGCCGAGGATGCCCGCGCCCGGGCCGATGGCTATCGCGAAGCGGCCGGCATGCTCGCCGATGCCGCCGGTCGGCCGCTGGCCAGCTGGCAGGCGCTGAAGGATGCCGTGACCGGCACGGGGGCCGATGCCGAGACTGCGCTGGCAGACGCAGCTGCCGCAGCCGGGGCGCTGGGCGAAGAGATGGACGAGACCGGCGGGGCGGCAAGTCGCGCCGGTGCGGCCGGGCGGCAGGCAGGGGCCGACACGGCCGCCGGAGCCGAGCAGGCCCTCACCGGCTGGCAGGCCGTCACGGCGGCCCTCGCCGACTATGCCGCCAAGGCACGCGACATCGGTGGGGATATCGGCAGCGCGCTGGTCGGGGCTTTCCAGAGCGCCGAGAACGCCATCGGCGACTTCGTGAAGACGGGCAAGCTCGATTTCCGCGATCTCGTCACATCAATGATCGCCGATCTGGCGAAGCTGGCGGCCCGCCGCTTCATCCTCGGCCCCATCGCCAACGCCCTTTCCGGCGCCCTCGGCGGCGCGGGTGGGATTTTCGCGAACATCCTGCATGCGGGCGGCACGGTCGGCGCCCCAGGCCCCGGCCGGATGGTCCCGGCGCTGGCCTTTGTGGGTGCCCCGCGCATGCACAACGGCGGTTGGGCCGGGCTGCGCCCCGACGAGGTGCCCGCGATCCTGCAACGTGGCGAGCGCGTCCTCTCCCGGCGCGAAGCCGCAGGCTACGGCCAGGCGGGCGCCTCGACCGTAAACGTCACGATCAACGCCCGTGACGCCGAGAGCTTTCGGCAATCCCGCACGCAGGTCGCGAGTGACATCGCCCGCGCTGTCTCGCTGGGCCGAAGGGGGATGTGAGGACCAAGTATGGCATTTCACGAGGTCCGCTTTCCGGACAACATCAGCCGTGGCGCGCGCGGTGGCCCCGAACGGCGCACGCAGATCGTCGAACTGGCGAGCGGAGCCGAGGAACGCAACGCCAGCTGGGCCAACTCGCGCCGCCGCTACGACGTGGCCTACGGCATCCGCCGCGCCGACGATCTGGCAGCGGTCGTGGCCTTCTTCGAGGCGAGGAACGGCCGCTTGCATGGCTTCCGCTTCAAGGACTGGGCCGACTTCAAGTCCTGCCTGCCGTCGCGCATGCCCTCGCCGCTGGATCAGCCCATCGGCACCGGCAACGGGTCGGCTACGCAGTTCCAGCTCGTCAAACGCTACACCTCCGGCGCGCAGTCCTGGACGCGCGCCATCACAAAGCCCGTCGCCGGAACAGTGACCATCGCCCTGAACGGCACGCCGCAGGCCTCCGGCTGGTCGGTCACCACCGCGACCGGCCTCGTCACCTTCACCACCGCCCCGGCCTTGGGCGTCGCCATCACCGCAGGCTTTGAATTCGACGTGCCCGTCCGCTTCGACACCGACGCCCTCGACGTCACCCTCGACCTCGAACGCCTCGGGTCGATCACCTCGATCCCGCTGCTGGAGATCCGCACATGAACGACGAAACCGGATTTCTGGCGGCGGTGTTGCGCGAGCTCGCGGCATCGACGGCGGTGATCCTCGCCGCCTGGGGCGCGCTGGGAGGGGCGACCAATGCGTTGACGACGCGGATGCGCCTCCGCGATGCGCTGCGCCACATCCTGCTCGGCGGGCTGATCGCGGCCGGGATGGGCAGCCTGTCGATGGCGCTCGTCACCGCCTGGCTCGCCTTGCCGCCGCAGGCGATCCCCGCGGGCGGCGCGGCAGGCTCGGCCGCCTATCTCGTGGGCGTCTTCGGCCCGGCCTTCATCGAACTCGTCCTCGCCCGGCTCGGCGGCGCGAAAGGAGGGGCCGACGATGAATGACCTTCTCCGCCTCGCGCGCGCCCTCCGCTGCGACCCGGGCGATCCCGGTCTGGCATTCCGCCACCGCTTGGCGGTCGGCATAGCCATCGCCGCCCTGATCCTCGTCCTCTCGCTCCTCAGGTAATCCCATGCACATGACAGACCGGGGCCTTCTGGCCCTCGTCCGGCACGAGGGAATCGTGCCCGGACCCTATCTCGACGTGAAGACCGTCTGGACCTTCGGCATCGGCCACACGGCCGCCGCCGGTCCGCCCGATCCGGCGAAGATGCTCCGCGGGATGCCCGGCGATATCGATACGGGGATCCGCGAGTCGTTCCGAGTCTTTCGCACCGACCTCGCCGCCTACGAGGCCGAGGTGCGCCGCGCCGTGAAGGTGCCACTCGAGCCGCACGAGTTCGATGCGCTCGTCTCGTTCCACTACAATACCGGCGCCATCGCCAGGGCCACGCTGACGAAGGCCCTCAACGCGGGCAATCGCGTTGCAGCCGCCGACGCGTTTCTGAACTGGCGGCGGCCGGCCGCGATCATCCCGCGCCGCGAGGCCGAGCGCGACCTCTTTCGCCACGGCCGCTATCCCGGCGGGACGATCCCGGTCTGGGCCGTGGACCGCGGGGGCCGTGTGGACTTCTCGCGCCCCGTTCACCGCCTGACTGAGGCCGAGGCGCTGGACCTGATCCGGCCGCCAACCGCTCCGGGGCCCAAAGCGCCGCTGCAGCCCGACACCCCGCCCGGCTGGCTCGCACAGCTGGTCGGCCTTTTCACCACCCTGATCCGGAGGGCCTGATCCCATGCGCTACATCCGTCCGACCTCGCTCACCTGGTGGGCGGGGCTGCTCGCCTTCGCGACCGGCGCCGCCTCCCTCGCGCTGCCCGCCGCCGGTCCGCTCGCCGATCTCGCCCGGCTGATCACGCTTCTGTCTGGCTCGGGTGATGCCTCCCCGGCCGCGCTGATCGCGCTCGGCCTCGGCCTGATCGGCCTGCGGGACCGCCTCGAACGCGGGTTCCGCGGCGATGATTGAGTTTCTCGCGGGCATCGTCGTGGGCGGAGCGATCGGGGTTTTCGTCGCCGCCCTCTGCGCGGCAGCGGCGCGGGGAGACCGGCCATGAAATCGCTCCCGCCCGCGCTGCAGGCGCATCTCGACGAGGGGACGACGACGCTCGCCTGGTGCTGGCGCATCACCCGGGCCGATGGCGTGACCTTCGGCTTCACCGACCATGACCGGACCCTCACCTTCGACGGCACCGAGTTCGAACCGGAAAGTGGTCTGACGGCGTCCGAGGTGCGATCCGCCTCTGACCTCTCGGTCGATGCACAGGATGCCCAAGGCGTGCTGTCGTCGGACCGGATCACCGAGACCGACATCCTCGACGGCCGCTGGGACAATGCGGCGGTCGAGGTCTGGCGGGTGAACTGGGCCAGCCCGGCGCAACGCGTGCTCCTGCGCCAAGGCGCCATCGGCCAGATCCGGCGCGGGCGGCTGGCCTTCGTGGCGGAAGTGCGGTCGCTGGCCCATGTCCTTGGCCAGACGGTCGGGCGCACGTTCCAGGCGAGTTGCGATGCCGCGCTGGGCGATCCGCGCTGCGGCGTGAACCTCGAGGCCCCGGCCTTCAAGGGCAGCGGCGCGGTGATCGACGTGCTGCGGGACCGGGCATTCACGGCCTCCGGCCTCGCCAGCTTCGCGGCGGGGTGGTTCGCCTCGGGCCTGGTCGAATGGTCGACCGGCGCGAATGCCGGGCGGCGGGTCGAGGTGCTGTCCCATGACCTCGTCGACGGGGTGGCGATCCTGACCCTGCTGGAAGCGCCAGTGCGCCCGATCACGGCGACGGATGCCTTCGTGGTCCGCGCAGGCTGCGACAAGCGCCTCGCCACCTGCGGCACGAAGTTCGCCAATGTCGCCAACTTCCGAGGCTTCCCGCACATCCCGGGCCAGGACGCGGTCCTGCGCTACGCCACCAAGGACGGCGGCCACGTGGGAGCTGTGTTGTGACGCACATTCCCGGTCAGGGTGAGGCGGGCAAGCAGACAGTCCGGGGGACTGTCTGCCCGCCGAACGGGCTGCGCTATGCGACCAAGGACGGTGGCCATGAGGGGGCGGTGCTGTGAAGACCGCCGATCCTGCCATCGTCATCGCTGTCGCGCGGTCATGGCTCGGCACGCCCTACCACGACCAGGCGAGCTTGCGCGGGGTCGGCTGCGACTGCCTCGGCCTCGCGCGCGGCGTCTGGCGCGAGGTAGTCGGGCCGGAGCCATTCCCCATCCCGCCCTACAGCCGGGATTGGGGCGAGACCGGCCCGCGCGAGGTGCTGGCGGACGGCGCGCGGGCGATGATGCCCGAGATCGCTCCAGCCGATGCGCCACCCGGTGCGCTGATCCTGTTCCGGATGGTGCCGCGCGCCATCGCCAAGCATGTCGGGATCCTCACCGGCCCCGACACCTTCCTCCACGCCTATGAGCGACTGGGCGTGATCGAGGAACCGCTGACACCGACTTGGGCGCGCAAGATCGCCTTCGCCTTCCTGTTTCCGGCACGCTGACTCCCCCCAACCCTTCGAACCTTGAGTTTCCGCAATGGCCACGCTCGTCCTCGGCGCTGTCGGCTCCGCCATTGGCGGGGCCTTCGGCGGTGCGATCCTCGGCTTTTCTGGGGCCGCCATCGGCGGCTTCATCGGCTCGACCATCGGCTCGGTGGTCGACAGCTGGATCGTGTCCTCGCTGGCGCCCGCGCAGAAGATCGAGGGCCAGCGGCTCGACAGCCTGCGGATCACCTCCGCGACCGAGGGCGCGATCATCCCACGTCTCTACGGGCGCATGCGCATCGGCGGCAACATCATCTGGGCGACCGATTTCCGCGAGGAGACGAAGACCACGACGCAGGGTGGCGGCAAGGGCGGTGGGGGCGGCCGGGTCCAGACGACGGAATACCTCTACTACGCCAGCTTCGCTGTGGCGCTCTGCGAGGGGCCGATCACCGGCATCGGCCGCATCTGGGCCGACGGCAAGCCGCTCGACATGACGGGGATCACTTGGCGCTGGTATCCGGGGAACGAGACCCAGGGGGCCGATCCGTTCATTTCGGCGAAGATGGGGTCGGCCAACACGCCCGCCTATCGCGGCACCGCCTACGTCATCTTCGAGGAACTGCCGCTTTCCACCTATGGCAACCGCCTGCCGCAGCTCAGCTTCGAGGTCTTCCGGCCGCTGGCCGACCCGGATTCGGCCGAGGGGCTGGTCAAAGCGGTGACCATGATCCCGGCCTCGGGCGAGTTCACCTATGCGACCGAAGCCGTGCGCAAGACGGTCGGCGCCACGACCACTGTCTTCGGCCAGACCACTGGCGGCACGACCTCGGCCGAGAACCTGAACGCGCTGCCCGACGAGGCCGACATCGTCGTGGCGTTGGATCGGCTGCAGGCCATGGCCCCGGCCGTGGAGAGCGCCAGCCTCGTCGTCGCCTGGTTCGGCAATGACCTGCGCGCGGGCAACTGCACCATCAAGCCCGGCGTCGAGGTGGCGGCCAAGGTTACCAGCCCGAAGGTCTGGACGGTCAACGGCGTCTCCCGCGCTGCCGCCCATCTCGTCAGCCGCGATGCCGAGGACCGTCCGGTCTATGGCGGCACGCCTGCCGACTTCGCGGTGGTGCAGGCGATCCGCGAGATGAAGGCGCGGGGGCTGCGGGTGACGTTCTATCCCTTCCTGCTGATGGACGTTCCGGCGTCGAACACGCTGCCGAACCCCTACAGTGCGAATGCAGCCACTCTGGGCCAGCCGAGTTTCCCGTGGCGGGGCCGGATCACCTGTTCCCCGGCGGCAGGCTATGCCGGGACGGCCGACAAGACCGCCGCCGCTGCCACGCAGGTCTCCAGCTTCTTCGGCGCTGCCACCCCGGCGCAATTCGCCATTACGGGCGACACCGTGAACTGGACCGGCCCCGCTGGCGATTGGGGCCTGCGCCGGATGATCCTGCATTACGCCCATCTCTGTGTCGTGGCGGGCGGGGTCGATGCCTTCCTGATCGGCACCGAGATGCGGGGACTGACGACGATCCGGTCGAGCGCCAGCGCCTATCCGGCTGTCAATGCCTTCAAGGTACTGGCGGCCGACGTGAAGACCGTCATCGGGGCGGGCACCAAGGTGGGCTATGCTTCCGACTGGTCCGAGTATTTCGGCCACCAACCCGGGGACGGGACCGGGGATGTGTTCTTCCACCTCGACCCGCTCTGGTCGGACGCCAACATCGATTTCATCGGCATCGACAACTACATGCCGCTGTCGGACTGGCGCGACGGCTTCGACCATGCCGATGCCCTTCAAGGCTGGCCCGCCATCCATGATCGCGGCTACCTCCAAGCCAACATCGCGGGCGGCGAAGGCTTCGACTGGTTCTATGCCAGCGCCGCCGACCGGTCGGCACAGATCCGCACCCCGATCACCGACGGCGCTGCGGGCAAGCCTTGGGTGTTCCGCTACAAGGATCTGCGCGCATGGTGGTCGAACCCGCATTTCAACCGCCCGGGCGGCGTCGAGAGCGGCACGCCGACCGCATGGGTGCCGCAATCAAAGCCCGTCTGGTTCACGGAACTGGGCTGCCCCGCCATCGACCGGGGCACAAACCAGCCGAACGTCTTCTTCGATCCGAAGTCGTCGGAGAGCTTCACGCCCTGGTTCTCCCGCGGCTGGCGCGATGATGCGATCCAGCGTGCCTATCTGGAAGCCAGCTATCTCTGGTGGGAAACCCCGGCCAACAATCCGGTTTCGGCCATCTACGGCGGCCGGATGGTCCATGTCCCCGAATGCGCCGCCTGGACTTGGGACGCGCGGCCCTATCCGTTCTTTCCGGAACTTACCGGGGTCTGGACGGACGGCCCGAATTGGCGCCTTGGCCACTGGCTGACCGGCAGGCTGGGCGCGGTGTCGCTGGCCGCGCTCGTGCGCCACCTCTGCCTGCGCGCTGGGCTCGATGAGGCGTTGATCGACGTAAGCGGCCTATGGGGCGCGGTCGAAGGGTATGTGATCGGCGCGCTGGAAAGCCCCCGCGCATCGATTTCCACTTTGGCCCGCCACTTCGGGTTCGATGCCATCGAGACCGAAGGCGTGATCCGCTTCATCATACGCGGCCGCGCCTCGGTCGCCACGCTGGCCATCGACGATCTCGTCGCCACCCGCGAGGGCGAGGCATTCGAACTGACTCGCGGACAGGAGACCGAACTGCCGCAGGCGCTGAAGTGGCAGGTCGCCCGGGCGGACGAGGATTATGATGCGGCCCTCGTCGAAGCCCGCCGCATCACGGTCGACACCACGCGCATCGCGTCGGAGTCCTTCCCGATGGCGATCCCGCCCGAGGAGGCGGAACGCCGGTGCCGCCGCGCGCTGATGGAAGCCTGGATCGGCCGGGAAAGCGCCACCTTCCGCCTGCCGCCCTCGCGGTTGGCGCTGGACCCTGCCGATGTCATCCGGCTCGCGCATGACGGCCGGGAGGTGGAATTCCGTCTCGTTTCGATGGCCGACGCCGAAGCGCGTGGGATCGAGGCGGTCCGCCAGGACCGTGCCGCCTACGATCTGCCGCCCGGCGATCCCCGCCCTGCCTCACTTGCCAGCCCCGTCGTCTTTGGCACGCCGGAAGTGATGATGCTGGACATTCCGCAGATCAGAGAAGACCAGCCCTCCCATCGCCCCCTGATCGCGGCCCATGCCAGCCCCTGGCCCGGCGAGATCGCCGTCTTCCGCAGCGCCTCGACCGATGGCTTCAACCTCCTGACCACCTTCGGCAGTCGGGCGCGGATCGGGACGCTGGCCTTCGACTTCTTTCCGGGGCCGACCTCCCGCTTCGATCTGGGCAACGCGCTGGTGGTCGATCTTCTGTCCGGAACCCTGGCAAGCGTGACGGACGTCGCGCTGTTTGGCGGGGCGAATGCGCTGGCGGTCGAGAGTGCCGCTGGCCAGTGGGAGATCGTGCAGGCGGGCGCGGCCGAACTGATCGCCCCCGGCCGGTACCGCCTGACCCGCCTGCTGCGCGGCCAGCGCGGAACGGAGCAGGCCATGGGCAATCCCGCCCCGGCCGGGGCGCGGGTCGTGGTGCTGGACGCGACCTTGGCCGCGCTCCCCATCGCCGAAGCTGACCTCGGCCTGCCGTGGAACTGGCGGGTCGGCCCGGCCGCGCGTTCTGTCAGCGACGCGAGCTATGCCGCGCTGAGCTTCAACCCGACCGGGCGCGGCCTCGTGCCCTTCGCGCCGGTCCATGTCGAACAGCCATGGCGGACGGCCCGCAGCCCGGGCGATCTGACCATCCGCTGGACGCGGCGATCCCGCGCGATGGTGGCCGATGCCTGGGAGCAGGTCGAGGTGCCGCTGGCCGAGGACCTGGAAAGCTACGATGTGCAGATCCTCGACGGGGCTGCCGTCAAGCGCACGCTGACCGGCACCACGACCGCCGTCCTCTATACGGCCGCCCAGCAGAGCGCCGATTGGGGCGCGCCGCTCGGGCCCGGCCAGACGCTGGCGCTCTGCATCTTCCAGCTTTCGAACCGCCTCGGCCGCGGCACGCCCGCAGCGGTCACGCTGCAATTCTGATCCCAACACACGGGAGCCCCCATGTCCGACACCACGACCCATCTGGGCCTGCCCTACCTCCTGGCGGCGCAGGCGCAGAAACATGTCACCCACAACGAGGCGCTTCGTTTGCTCGATGCCATGGTGCAGCTCTCGGTCCTCGATCGTACCTGCACCGCGCCCCCGGCCAGCCCGGCCGACGGCAACCGGCACCTCGTGGCCTCGGGCGCGACCGGCCTCTGGGCTGGATGGGATCTGAACATTGCTTTCTGGGTGGACGGTGCGTGGGTCCGGCTGGTGCCGCGCACCGGCTGGCTCACTTGGGTCGCGGCCGAGGGGCTGTTCCTCGTCTGGACCGGCAGCGCCTGGGAGGTGGTGGGCGAGCCGCGCGACGTGTCGGACGCCGTGTTCAGCCTGGTGAACGACACCGATCCGACGAAGAAGGCAACCTTCTCGCTGGCGGGGATCAGCGCCGGGACGACCCGCAGCTTCTCGCTGCCCAACACATCCAGCGAACTGGCGATTCTCGCAGGAACGCAGACCTTTAGCGGCAACAAGACCTTCTCCGGCACGCTGACGGCATCCGGAACCGTCACCGTCTCGGCGGCCAGCGCCACCATCGGCACGGCGACGACGACCGCCACTTACGGCATGGGCACCGGCGCCACGACCACGGGCGTGACCAAGACCGTGAACCTCGGAACGGGTGGTGCCGCCGGATCGACCACGGTTGTCAACATCGGCTCGACCACGGCTGGGGCGGGCGGCACGACCGTCATCAACACGCCGACGGTAACCTTCGCCAATGCCGTCACGCAGGTCGGCATGCCCCAGGCGAACCTGACCGCGCAGATCCTGGGCCTCGGCGGGGCCACGGCCGACAGCTACAACCGGGTTTCGGTGAACACACCGGCCGTTCTCCTGAACAACGCAGGCGCGGGCATCGAGGCGACGGTCAACAAGGCGGCCCCGGCGAACGACGCCGCCTTCGCCTTCAAGACCGGGTTTTCGGCGCGGGCGTTGATCGGGCTTCTTGGCAACGACGATTTCAGCTTCAAGGTCAGCCCGGATGGCTCGGCCTTCTTGGATGCGGTCCGGATCGACCGTACCAGCGGCCAGGTGGAACTGCCGCAGCCGACGGTCCTGCCTGGACTGGCCGCTGCGCCATCCCCGCCGCCCGCTGGCAAGGCCTCGGTCTATGCCCGCAACCGGGCCGGGGCGCCGTGGATCGACGTCATGCGCCCCTCGGGTCGGGACTTTCCGCTGCAGCCGCATTTCGGTGTGAACCGGATCGCCAACTGGGCGCCTTCGACCGGCACGACGATCACCAGCGAAGGCCTGCCCGTCACCTCGGTCGGCACCGTGTCGCACCCCACGCTGGCCGCCACGAACCTGGCCGCCTCGATGCGCCGCTGGCGTCTGACCTCGGCAGCGGTCGTAGACTCGGTGGCCGACCAGCGATCCGCAGGCTGGGCCTGCTGGCGCGGGAACGCAGCGGGGCTCGGCGGCTGGACCTTCGTGACGCGGATTTCGCTGACGACGCTGCAGGCAACCGGGATGGGCTTCTTCGGGCTTTACGGGTCCACGGCCGCGCTGGCGACGACGCTGGCGCTCGCCGCAGCCATCAACTGCATCGGCATCGGCTTCCAGCGCGGAACCCACACCCGCTGGCAGCTCGTCACGAACGACGGCACCGGCGCGCCGACGCTGACCGACATGGGCGCGAGCTTCGCCATCGCCACGGGCGGGGTGCTGACCCTGTTCATCGCCGCGCCGCCGAACGGGTCATCCGTCTGGGTGCGCGTGGTTGATGAGGTGTCCGGTGCAGTCTTCGAGCAAGAGGTCACCGCGGACCTGCCCGCCGCGACGCAATTCCTGTCGCCGCGGCTGTTCCTGAGCAACGGCGCGACGGCGGCGGCGGTCGCTTACGATTGCTCGGGGGTGTATGTGGAGACGGACTACTGATCCCGAATCTTTCAAAACAGGCGCCAGCAAGCTTGCGGTGAAAGGACCGGCGCTCGACAAAGCGCAGGCGCTGCGCAACCGGCTGGTCAAGCCGCTTATCGTTCGTTCGGCCTATCGCAGCCCTAAGCACAATCGCGCCGTCGCCGGCGCGATCCGCTCGAATCACATGGAGGGCGCCGCTTTCGACACTGCGATGACGAACCACGACCCGACGGCGTTTGAGGCTGCGGCGCGTCGCCCTCGTGATCGCAACGAGCTTGCTCAGCGGCTGCGCGACGGTTCGTTCTGAGGACGGCAGGCTCGCGACGTGCCCGCCTGTGGTCGAGTACGGCCGGGAGTTCCTGGCGCGGGCGGCAAAGGAACAGGCCCTGCTGCCGGAGGGCTCTGCGATCGCGGAGATGTTGAGCGACTATGCTGTGATGCGAGACCGGGCGCGAGGTTGCTTTCGCTAACTTGCGGCTTCTCAATCAAATACGCATGTCGCGCACTCTCTCCGGTAACTCTTCATCGTCGTTTTCTGGCGAGCCAGAGGCTTTCCGACGAAGCAAGTCGCCGTGTATCCCTCTGCCATCTGGCTCCGTCTCCAGTGATATGCAATCACTCGGACCGCTAACTATTTCTTCTTGTGCTCGCCAAGATTGGTCAAGGCTTTACCCTTCGTGAAGTCGGCTGTTGCAACAACCTTTTCCTTCACCCTCTTGGGCTTCTTCGCCTCACGGTTCCCGCGTTGCTTGTCACCTTTGGACATTTCGGTTCCTCCTGGTTCTGAGTTTTTTCTGAAGCAGTGCTCGGTGTTTGTTTTCATTAACACCGTGGATTGGTGTCCGGGGGCTCCTGCCCGCGGGACGCCGCCGTTCACATCATTCCGCCCATGTCGGGCATTTCGCTGCCGGCACCGGCCTTCTCGGGCTTTTGCGCGACCATCGCTTCGGTCGTGATCAATAGCCCGGCAATGGACGCGGCGTTTTCCAGTGCGATCCGAACGACTTTCGTCGGATCGATGACACCGGCCTTCAGCATGTCGCCGTATTTTTCGGCCTGAGCGTCGAAACCGAAGTTTGGGCTGTCGTTCTCGATCACCTTTCCAACCACAACCGATCCGTCGACCCCGGCATTTTCGGCGATCTGGCGCAGCGGTGCCTGGATCGCGCGGCGGACGATCTTGATGCCGGCATCCTGATCATTGTTCTCACCCTCCAGCGTCGCCAGCACCTTGCCAGCGTGAACCAGGGCCACGCCGCCGCCGGGCACGACACCTTCCTGAACCGCAGCGCGGGTGGCGTTCAGCGCGTCGTCGACGCGGTCCTTGCGCTCCTTCACCTCGATCTCGGTTGCCCCGCCGACCCGGATCACGGCAATGCCACCGGCAAGCTTGGCGAGCCGTTCCTGCAGCTTCTCCTTGTCGTAGTCCGAGGTGGTGTCCTCGACCTGCGCCCGGATCTGCGTCACGCGCGCCGCGATAGCACCTTTGTCGCCGGCACCGTCGATAATCATCGTGTCATCCTTGGTGATCGTGACCTTTCTGGCGGACCCGAGCATGTCCATGGTGACGTTCTCCAGCTTAGTGCCCATTTCTGCGGAAATCACCTGACCGCCCGTGAGCACGGCAATGTCTTCCATCATCGCCTTGCGGCGGTCTCCGAAGCCGGGCGCCTTGACGGCCGCGACCTTCAGCCCGCCGCGCAGCTTGTTGACGACCAGTGTCGCCAGCGCCTCGCCCTCGATATCCTCGGCCACGATCAGCAGTTGCTTTTCGGCCTGAATCACAGCCTCCAGCAGCGGTACCATGGATGCCAACGAGGTCAGTTTCTTCTCGTGCAGCAGGATGACGCAGTCATCCAGCTCGACGACCATCTTCTGAGCGTTCGTGATGAAATAGGGGCTCAGATAACCGCGATCGAACTGCATGCCCTCGACCACTTCGGTTTCGGTCTCCAGCCCCTTGTTTTCCTCGACGGTGATCACGCCTTCGTTGCCGACCTTGGCCATCGCATCTGCGATCTGGCGGCCGATGGCGACCTCTCCGTTCGCCGAAATGGCGCCGACCTTCGCGATCTCGTCGCTGTCGCCAACCGGTCGGGACATGGTCTTGATCTCGGCCACGACCGCGGCGACGGCCTTGTCGATCCCGCGCTTGAGATCCATCGGGTTCATGCCGGCCGCGACCGACTTCATGCCCTCCCGGACAATCGCATGGGCGAGAACCGTCGCGGTCGTGGTGCCGTCGCCCGCCTCGTCATTGGTGCGCTGCGCGACTTCCTTGACCATCTGCGCGCCCATGTTCTCGAAATGGTCCGAAAGCTCGATTTCCCTGGCGACGGTCACGCCGTCCTTGGTGATGCGCGGTGACCCCCAGGATTTGTCGATGATGACGTTTCGACCCTTGGGACCAAGGGTGATCTTCACGGCGTTGGCCAGCGTGTTGATGCCTTTCAGCATGCGGTCGCGGGCATCGGCACTGAATCTGACGTCTTTGGCGGACATGATTGGGTGCTCCTGAGAGTGAAATTTCGGCGTCGCTGTCGGGGTCAGGCCATGACGCCGAGAATGTCGCTCTCCTTCATGATCATGAGGTCTTCGCCGTCGAGCTTGATTTCGGTGCCCGACCATTTCCCGAACAGGATCCGGTCGCCAGCCTTGACGTCCATGGCGATGCGCTTGCCATCCTCGTCCTTGGCGCCAGCGCCGACCGCGACGATCTCACCCTCCTGCGGCTTCTCTTTTGCGGTGTCAGGGATGATGAGCCCACCTGAGGTCTTCGCGTCACCTTCGATGCGGCGGACGAGAACCCGGTCGTGGAGTGGAGTGAACGACACGTAAGTGCTCCTTCTTCGGATGTCCAAGGGAGCATGGCGATGTTCGGATGTGCTTTGGCACTCGCCATACCGGAGTGCCAATGCCATTGAGATGATGGCTCAGCAGGGGTTCTGCAATAGCGTCTCAAAGGATATCTTTTGGCTTCCAATCAATTGATATCCATAACTTCTCCCGCAGTTCGACGAAGCTAGACTTCACAAGCGTCGAACTGAATTACCGCCGGAGATGATCGCGTTGATCAGGTTCGCGACAGCTCGGTGGTTTTCCGTCTCCTGGTCGGTGCCGACCGCGTTCTCATGGGTCGCTGCGGCGTCACGAAGAACCCCCACGATCTCGTGCTCCGGCAACAGTCCGCGATCGTTCATGGCAAGCAGCAGCGCCTCACAGATCGAAAGGGCGGCTTGGCCTGCATGTTCGCTTGCGGTCGACATCCGGGTTTCCTTCCTTGGCATCGTGAACCGGAGGAAGGTGAGGCTCAGGTGCATCCGTACTTTTCGCAGGAAGTACCTTATGCTGGACTGATCCAGAGCAGTGTCCCGGCCGATTTCCGCTCTTGGATCACGACACGCCCGGAGGCCCCATGAAATCAACAGAACGCAGCCCCCTGACCCGCAAGCTCTCGGCCTTCGTCGCCCTGTCTGATGTCGAACTGGCCGTGCTTGAACGACTGCACCAGCGTCGCCGGTCCTTTGTCGCGGGGCGCGATATGGTGCATCAGGGCCAGACGGCTCGGGCAGCCTACATTCTGTCCGCGGGTTGGGTCTGTTCCTACAAGCTGCAGGCCGACGGAACGCGGCAGATCGTGGATTTCCAGGTGCCGGGGGATTTTCTGGGGTTGCGGAGCGTTCTCTTGCGCACCTCGGACCACAGCTTCGAACCCATCGTGGACATCGAGGCCGCCGAAGTGCTGACAAGCGATCTTCTCGATGCGTTCGCCCAGACCCCTCGCCTGGCGACCGCCATCCTCTGGGCGGCGTCACGGGACGAGGCGATGGTGGTCGAGCACCTCGTCGGGATCGGTCGGCGTGATGCGGACGCCCGAATGGCGCATTTCCTGCTGGAGCTGGGGTCGAGACTTGGGCTGGTCGGCATGGGCAGCAAGGAAGGGTTCGAATGCCCGCTGACGCAGTATCACCTCGCCGATACCCTGGGTTTGAGCGCGGTCCACGTGAACCGCGTCCTGCGGCAGCTTCGCGAGAGTGGACTGGTGACCTTTCGGGACGGCCGTGTGACGTTCCACGACTATGGCGGGCTTGTGGATCTCGCCGAGTTCGATCCGGCATATCTGGACCAGACCGGGCCGCTCCTGAAATAAGAGGGCCGCCCTCTCGTGCTCGGCAGGCGGCCCCGGTGTTCACGTCAGACGACGAAAGTCACGCGAGGGCGTGGGTCGCCGCATCGAGTTCCTTGTTGGTCTCGGCGTCGTTCTTCGCGGTGTTGGCCTTCTCGGCTGCTTGGTAGTGCTTCAGCGCCGCATCCTTCTTCGGACCAGCGGGCGCCTTGTCCCATGCGGCCTTCACGGAGGTCATCTTCTCGGCGGTCTTGGTCTGTTCGGGAGTCATTGGGATTGTCCTTTCATGGACGTTCCGAGAAATAAGAAGCGCGCCGACATGCCGACCTTTTGGCGTTCGGCACGCCCACACGCTTCTCAGGTACTCGGAAAAAAAATGCCCTACCAAATATTCGGCGGGCACGTCTCACCTAACCAGCATCGGAGCCACGCTGCACTGACGCAGGTTAGTCCCGGCGCCTGTGGCAGGTCGGTTGCCCATGCGCATCTCAATTCACCGCAGTGTGCTGGTGGGAAATCCTCAGCCATCTGTCGTCATCGTTGAGGTAGGTCGAGGCACAGAGGGCCTTGTAGATCGGCACATCGGGTTTCTCTGCCGAGACGCGATAGGTGAGAATGGCGATGTCACGACACCGCATCACGCGCCGTTCGGCCATGACGACGGTGCGCCAGCCGGTCCTTTCACGAAGGTGCGTCCAGATCTGGTCGCCCTGGAGGATGCCGGGCGGATAGGGGAAGACCATGACGGCGTTGGTCGCAGTCGTTGCCCGCGCGTTGTCGGCGCCACTGGTCCAGAAGTGTTCCTCGATGTCCCAGAGAACGCCCTGTTCGCGCGGCGATAGCGTCCCGGATTTGTGCGCCGCATGACCTATCGTCTCGGTGGTCTGAGTGGAAACGTTCATTCGCCTGATCCCGACCCGCCAACCGTAAACATCTGAAACAGCAGAAAGATGATCGCGAGCACCGCCCAAATCGCTCCGCCTGTGCCGGGGCGGCCTCCCGCAACCGTCGCGGCAGACCGCTTCAGGTTGCCTGAAATCGTGCCTTCGGGGAGCAGCTGGCTCAGGTCTCGTGCGACCCTGCCGTGATCGCTTGCGAGCGCAGGAACGTCCCGAAATCGGGCAAGCAGCGTTCCCAGTCGTGGCTGCGCGGCGTCGCGCCCTAAGGTGACCAGTTCAGCGGTTTCCTTCCATGGATCGAGGCCAAGCCGCGCAAGCGTGGAGAGCACGGTCACGGCATAGCCGTTCCGGTCCTCGCCGACGGACGCTTGGAGAAACCGATCGAACTCGGGCGGGTGCGGGTTGAGAACACTGGGGTCGGCCATTGCCAATCCTTTCAAGGTTTGCAGGAACGCAGATCGCCCCCGTTTCCCAAAGGATGCGCGCAGGTCGGTCTCCCCGCCCTTACACAGGTCAGTGCGGACGACTGCCCACCCGGGAAGGTCGCAGCCGGTTCGGTGCCCAAGACTAACATGCGTCAGCACCAGTAAGACGATCCCGAGGTACAAGACACTAAATCGTTCGACTGGTCCGTCCCCCACTCAAAGGGGCCGTCAACAGTGGTGAGCGACGGATCTTCCAGCATCGCGGAGACCAGAGATGAACATGCGATCGACCAGATCGACGGTGACGTTTTCGAACCCGTTCACCTTGCTGGGATACCCGGGCGATCTGCCCGCGGGCGACTACGAGGTTCTCGTCGAAGAGGAGCTTCTTCAGGGGCTGAGCTTCGAGGCGTATCGCCGGACGGCGACCTACCTGACGGTGCGCGGAAGGGGCGGTCATGCGGGACGGACAGAGTTACGGGCGATTTCTGACAGTGATCTGAAAGAGGCGCTGAGCCGGGACCAGGGCGCAACGAAGAGGAACGATCACAGCGATGCGGCGCTTTCCCCGCAGGAGGATAGAACATGAACACTCCCGAATGGCTCAAGCCCGGTATCTACGGCGCCGTAGTTGGTGCGGTTTTCGTCGGCGTGGTCGGCTTCACGTGGGGCGGCTGGGTGACCGGCGGCACCGCGAATGATAGGGCGATGGCGATGTCCCGAAACGATGTCGTCGCCTCCATGGTCCCGGTGTGCCTCGACATGGCGCGCTCCGACCCGGCGCGGGCGGGCAAGATGGAGACGATCCGGGCCGCCTCGACCTATCAGCGGCGCGATGCTGTCATGTCGGCAGGCTGGGCGACGGTTCCCGGAACCGATGCTCCGAACCGGGATATCGCGCAAGCTTGCCTGGCAGCCCTCAATGTCGATGGGTCGCCGGTGCCTGCTGGAACCGCGGTTGATGGAGGATGAACCACACCATGCGAATGGCGTCCCCCGAGACCACCGACATCGAACGGCGTGTGCTCGCGCACGAAAGAATCCTGCAAGCTCTGATCGCCTACATGGCCCGCACGGAGCCGCGGTTCATCGATCATTTGAGAGCACGGTTCGTCGAGCCGATGAGTATGGCCCGGCGCGAACATGACTACCGCGAAACCGACGACTACGCGGAAGAATTCATTCGCGCCGTGATGCTCCTCGGAGAAGCGCGCGCGCCCAATCAGAAGGAGCCAGAAGTGAGCGACAAGCAGCCCGTGCCGCCGAGAAGCGAAGGCGGACAGAGTTCTTCTATGGACCGGCCCGCGCAGCGAGGTGGGGTTCAGGTGCGCGAAAGAAACGGCATCTGGGAGGTGCAGGTGGATGGCAAGTTCCGCGGCGATTACCACCAGAAGGAACATGCTCTTGCCGCTGCGGCCTTGCACAAACTGTCGCCCCGATGACCGGTAGCACTCATCCGACAGTTCCGCAGGACTTCTCGATCCAGGTGGCCGAGAACGAAGGCATGCCGCCGGGACCGAACTCAAAGGCCTCCCTAACACCGGTTGCACGCACCCGACGGCTGACCGGAACGCTCACGCTTGAGCTATCGAAGACACCCGCAGCAACTTGCGGAATCTGGTCCGTTAAGGAGCAAGCGGCGATGAGACATCCCCTCGCGAGGCTGATCGCGAGAACGGCAGCAATAGCTGGTGTGATCGCGTCCTTGGCCTTCCCAGTTTTGGCGCAGGATGGCACGGGCCCGATGCCCGAGAACGCTCAGCCGCGCAGCTATGGCAGCGGCTGGGTCTGCGATCTCGGTTACCGGGTGGAAGGCAACAAATGCCTCGCGCTTGATATCCCCGAGCATGCCTATCCAACCGGGCGCTCCTATGGGACGGGGTGGGAGTGCGACCGTGGGTATGAGGAAGTGGGCGGAAAGTCCTGCAATCCCATCCCGGTGCCCGCCAACGCCTTCCTCCGGTCTTACGGCGACGATTGGCAATGCGAACGCGGTTTCCGGCAAGAGCGCGAGGCCTGCGTTCAAATCGTCCTGCCAGACAACGCCTATCTCACCGACGACACCTCAGGCTCCGGATGGACCTGCGAACGCGGGTTCACGGCCAGTTCCAGCGACTGCGTTCCAATCGCGGTTCCCGAGAACGGCTATCTCACGAATGCGGACTACGGTGACGAATGGGCCTGCGAAAGAGGCTTCTTTGAAATCGACGGCCGTTGCGATCCTGTGGCACTTCCCGCGAACGCATTTCTGGACCCGGCGTCCTACGGGCCGGGATGGCGCTGTGAGCGGGGATTTAAGACCGTCGACACCGCCTGTGTCGCGATCGACCTTCCGGCAAACGCGCATCTCGATCGATCCGGAAACACATGGAGCTGCGATCGCGGCTTTCAACTTGCTGATGGAGAATGCGCACTTGGACGATAAATCGCCCCGATCAGACCACGGCGACGCCGCCGGCATCCGGATGCGGATCGGATGCCGGCTGAAGTACCGGCTAACCCAACCGACGCCACTCATTGCCATGTTGAACGTGCACTATTCGCGCTTCGGCGACCTGGAGCGCGCCGATTATCTTGTGACCTCGCCCAGTGTACCGCTCGAAAGCTATCGCGACGGTTTCGGAAACTGGTGTACGCGGATGGTGGCGCCGGCCGGCGACTTCACGGTGTCCACGGACGGGATTTTCCGGGATGGCGGACTGCCCGATCCGGTCGCGCCCAACGCTACGCAAGCGGCCGTGCAGGATCTGCCCTTCGAGACGCTGGCCTATCTTCTCGGCAGTCGCTACTGCGACACGGATCTTCTGTCGGAAGAGGCGTGGCGCCTGTTCGAGAACACACAGCCGGGTTGGGCGAGGGTGCAGGCGATCTGCGACTTCGTGCACAATGCTGTCTCGTTCGATTACATGAAGGCCGACGCGACGCGCACGGCGTCGCAAACGCTGGCAGGACGGCACGGTGTCTGTCGGGACTTCACGCATCTGGCGATTGCGTTTTGCCGGTGCATGAACATTCCGGCCCGCTACTGCACCGGCTATCTGAGCGACATCGGCGAACCCGAACCCTATCCGCCGGGCGACTTCGCGGCATGGATGGAGGTCTATTTGGGCGGCTGCTGGTGGGTCTTCGACCCGCGCAACAACACGCGGCGCAAAGGGCGCATCCTGATTGGCCGTGGCCGGGACGCGGCCGATGTGCCTCTGACCCAGACATTCGGGCCTAACACCCTGACGCAGTTCGAGGTGTGGACCTGGGATGCAAGACACGACCCAGCCGAGGCGCCGCCTGTGTCTCGCGATTAAGCGGTAGCGTCCCATCGCAGGACGGGTGTGTTCGTTCGTCGTCGGCTCGCGAGGCCGGCCGCTCTGCCGGTGTTCCCGTCATGGCATCCCAAGTCACCATCCTGGAGAACCGAGATGACCAATTCGATCAAGACGACTGCCGTATTCCTGCGACCGTTCCAGCTTCCGAGCTTCAACGAGACCCTTCTGCCGGGCGAATACGAGATCGAGACCCAGCTGCTGGGCCCTGTGGACTGGATCGAACCGGGCACCTGGACCTCGTCCGTGCTCGTCCGGCTGCATCCGCGCGCCTCGCATCCCGGGCTCAGCCGAACGCTCACCGTACCGCTCGCCGAACTGGAGCACGCGGTCGCCAAGGATAAGCTGACCGGCAAGGCGCTGACGGATTTCTTCCTCGAGGAGATGCTGGCCGATCCGATGACCCGCCTTGTCATGCAGGCCGACGGCGTGGCAGAGCAGGACCTTCGCGCCCTCTACTCTCCCCAGTCCGACCAAAGGCAGGCAGCGCAAGACCACCCGTCCAGGACGGGAGAGCCCCGCTGCGGGATAAGTACGGATGTTTCCGGCCCGCGGTCCGGAAGTGCGTGCCCGGGCATCGGAGAATGACAGCCGTGCCGGGCGGATCGTTTGCCGTCCGCCGTGGGATTGGCGGGATTCCGCAATGACCTATGACCCGATCGATCTCGACGGCCGCAGGTCCGTTGCCGGACAGCGTGCGTCGGAAATGCGACGGCGCCCTGCGAACGGCCAGCCACCACCTGCACTCCCGCAGCAACCTCACCTCGAAAGCCTCGAAGATCAGATGCTGGCGGAGCCGGCGCGGACGTGGGCCGAAGTCCTGAAGGAATGGCGGTTCCTGCTCGGTCGTTACGCGGCGACGCCCGAGGCTGGCGATGAACGCATTCAGAAACTCATTAAGCGCGCGCTTGGCGACATGGAACGATTGAGAAAACGCGAGGAGCGGAAATGACGATCAAGTCTGCGGAGAGCGTTTTCGGCTCAATCAAGGCGATGGCCGACATCGCCGCCGAGCGGGCCTGCCTGAGATGCAGATCGACCTTCTGGAGCGAGGGGTTCGGCGAACGGATATGTTCCCGTTGCAAGGGATCGGCCGTCTGGCGATCGGCAACTCACGAGGGCAGCGGACAGGGCCGGCGGCGCTCGGGCGGTCGCTCGTCATAGGTCGCACCATGCCAACCGTCACGATTACTCATACGACACGATATCGATACGGAACCGAGGTTTCTCTCGGACCGCACAGGCTGATGCTCCGTCCGCGGGAAACCCGGGATCTCATCCTGACGTCCTTCGACCTCGAGATCAGTCCGGAAGCTCGCATCGACTGGTCACACGACGTTGCCGGCAATGCCGTCGCGACGGCACAGTTCGTCACCAACACGACGATGCTTTCGATCCGGTCGTGCGCACGTGTGGAACTGCGCGCTCCGGTCTGGCCTGTTTTCCCGATTGCCGCCGCCGCGGCCTCGTACCCTTTCGTTTATTTACCCGACGATTCGACCGATCTCGGCGCCCTGGCCATGCCACAATATGCGGACGAAACCGGCCGGCTGTCGCGGTGGGTCGAGAGCTTTGTCATGGCACGTCCAACGGATACGCTTTCGCTGCTGAAAGATATCGGCAATGGCATCACGGCCCAGATTTCCTACCAGAGCCGGGAGACGGAGGGCACGCAGGGGCCGCTGGAGACGCTCGACAGGGGATGGGGATCCTGCCGGGACTTCGCCGTGCTGTTCGCGGAAGCCGTTCGGACGCTTGGCTTCGGGGCCAGGCTCGTGTCCGGATACCTGTTCAACCCCGCCGCGAACCTGGCCGGATCGTCGGAGGCCGGTTCCACGCACGCTTGGGTCGAGGTTTTCGTTCCCGGAGCGGGCTGGATCCCGTTCGACCCCACCAACAGATCGGTCGGCTCCAGCAATCTCATTCCGGTCGCCGTCGCGAGGCGGATCCAGCAGGTTGCTCCGGTGACCGGCAGTTTCCACGGTAGACCCACCGATCTGCTTTCTTTGGATGTCACAGTGGATGTCCGCGAGATCTGAACAGGCTGGAACTCGCACGCTCCTCTCTCGAAGCGGGACGGCCTTGGAACTGCTGCCACAGGTCATGGTCGTGGAGCTTGTCGTCCGAACGACGAGAACGCGAGATGAAGTTTGGGCGTGCCGGAGTGAACCGGCCTCCGACACGCCCCGAATGAACGCAGCCGATGCGCCGCCGCGCGGCCGGCGAAAACTCGAGCCAGCCTGGTGCGAGCAGGTTCACTGAGCCGTTTGCCTTGCGCATCGTCGTCGGCTGCATCCAAGTCGTCGGTCGAGCCAGGTCCACGCCTGTGGCCGATTGGCAAAGGGCTGTGTGTAGTGTTTTCAATGGCTTGACTTGGAGAAGGTTCGACGTCAGGCCCTTCCACTCCGCCATACACCATTGATTTTATTGATATAATTTCGCCACTTTGGCACTTACCCCACAAAGAACCCCACAAAAGAAAAGCGCTTGCGGTTTATGGGGGACTTGCTCTCACGTGAAGAACTCATCGGACGGAATAGATCAAGCGCCTCTGGCATGGCGCTGGGCGCGTTTGAAGAAATGCCGGGTCGCCTGCTCCCGTGCCTGCTTGTCGGTCATAACGATGTTCCGCATCTCATTGTCTTGCTGGAACATCTTCACCATGCCTTGGAAGAACGCTTGCGAGAACGCGCTGTACACCACGTCTGCCGGGTTGTTCCGCACCATCTCGGTCATGTCTTCGTCCATGATATCGCGCGTAACCCGTTCGAAGCGCAGGAAGTCTTCGCGTGAGAACTGGGTGCCATGCCGCTCGTTGAACGACTCGATGATCTCGGACAGCGATTTCTCTTCTTCCTCGGTGTAGGGGTTCGCACCGAACTCGGTGATCGGATCGAGTGTTCGCGTCTCGCCTGGGTTCAACGATGCGCTGCCCTCTTCGCCCTTCTGCAACTTGAACGCGGACAGGTTCAGCATGTCGTCGGTGATGGTGATATCGGCAGGCACATCCCGCGACGGCAGCAGGCGCGACAACCATGATGTGTAGGCGTAGAGTTTTTCCAACCACGCATCGTTGAGCGATACGACCTGTGCCACGAAGGCGTAGAACCGCTGGAAACTTTTCAGGAGTTGGCGGAACTCTTCCTGCTGTGCCTCATCTTCATCTAGGTCGAAGGGGTAATCCCCCCCGAAAGTAAGGGGCTGCATAAGTAGAATTTTCTCGGCAAGATGAACGAGGAGATTCTGAATGAAGACAAGCAGATACACTGAAGCGCAGATCCTTGCTATCCTGCGCCAGGC
>NZ_VKKX01000005.1 GCF_008271655.1 Gemmobacter caeruleus | reverse complement strand
CCGCGCCAAGCCCGCACCCTCCAGGTGATCCATGAAACGCGCCCCTCGCAGCCGTCAACGCCATGATTTATATGCGAAATATCACGATTACGACAGCGAAATCAGCGACTTACTTGGAGAATGTGGGATACGATCCTTCGACTGCCAACGGGCATCTTTTATGCTCAGGGCGTGAAGGCCAATGTGATCTTTTTCGACAACCGGCCCGCTAGCCCCGACCCGCAGACCGGGCAAGTCTGGTTCTACGATTACCGCACGAACGTTCATCACACCCTGAAACAAAAGCCACTATCCGAGTCGCATCTGGAAGATTTCGTAGCCTGCTACAATCCTGCTGCCAGACATGATCGCAAGGCGACATGGTCGGAAGAGACGCCCGATGGCCGCTGGCGCGCCTTTTCGCGGGACGAACTGCTACAGCGCGACAAGGCTAGCCTTGATCTCTTCTGGCTCAAGGACGCGACGATGACCGACCTCGACAATCTGCCGGAACCCGATGTTCTGATGTCTGAAATCATGGAAAATCTTGAGGCGGCGATGGAACAATTCGCGGCGGCAAGTAGGGCCTGAAAAATACGCCCGCCTACCCGTACCTGCTTTAGGACCAAACATGATCCTCTATAAGACGATTGCTTTGCAGTTTGGGCGCTTCCTCGAGACTGGGCGGCCCGGCAATGAATTTGATCTCGTTGGCCGCAACGTTCCTACCGAAGAAACCCGGGTCAATCGCCGGGCAATCCTTAGCGAGCTCGGCGGGGCTCGCATTTATCTGCTCGATCATCGCGCCGCAAACTATCTCGACAGCTTGCGCATGGATGTACAGGGCATGCCTTGGGAGACTCGACAAGAGTCAGAGATCGAAGCCTATGTCCGCGAGGTAGATTTTCCGCGCGAACTTGTCTGGGTTGAATATGACGCCCGACAACTCTGGGTGGACCGCGTTGCCAGGGGTCTGACCACGATGGCGCGTCTTGACCTGCGGCACTTCTCCCAACGAGGCTTCTTGTTCGACAACCGGTCGGACGGCGCAATGACCGTACGGCTCTTTAACGGTATGATGGACCGCAGTTTCATAGAGCCGCTGGCAACTCTTGTTCTCAGAAAGTCGAGTGGTCGCCCGGAGTTCACCGACGCAGTTTGGCAACCCCAGATGAACGTCTTGGTGGCGCATGCCCGAGGCGACACGGATGAGCATGTCAAAGACGTGCAGGCTTTGCTCGAAGAACACAAAGGGCACGTCAGCTATGAGTTGGTGATCGGCTTCATGATGTTCGCAGCCTTAGCCGCGCGCGAGGATGATCTTCTGTCCGAAGAAACACCAAGTCTTTCGCCGGAGCAGACGAAGACCGCCCGAAAGTTCGGCAAGACTTGGATGACGGAGACGCTCCGGTCCCATCTTACCATCCGCATCGGACCATCCGGCGAACGGCACCTCGTTGAGCGCGAAGCACGGCGTCAATTCGAAGCGGCCCGGGCTTCCGGCCGCGCGACACCGACCGAACACTGGGTGAGCGAGCATGAGCGGCGCTACTCCAGTGGCAAGGTCGTCCGAGTTCGTGGACACAAGCGGGGCATTGTTGCAGACAAGACTTTGCCAATTAGAGTGGTTGGCCCGAAGTTAGAGCTCTGATCAGGAATGATTTGCCCTGTGATCTCGGCCGGGTTGGGAGTGCCCGAGCATAATTGAGTGCTGGACACTGGCCGTTTCGAATAATTCGAATATTGCGCTTGCTTCGATTGCATGGCACACCCATCTCTAGATGGACGCCGAACGGCGATGCAGGAGGGCAAAATGGCGGCATTGCACAAGGAGCGGTTCTCGAACCGGTTACCCACGAAGGTCGAGATCAACAACGCAGATCAACTTCGTCACATCATCGCTTCGCAGGTGACCGAGGGCCAACCAGTCGACCTCTCGCTCGCCGTCGATGGCGGCGAGACGCGCAACATCACGCTTATGCCGGCGCTCACCGATACCTTGCTGGATATTCTGCGCCTGATTTCAACTGGCCGCGGGTTTCGCATGATCCCGGTCGAAGCTGAGCTCACGACGCAAGAAGCGGCAGATATGCTGAATGTCTCCCGGCCCTTCCTGATCAAGTTGCTCGAAAAGGGCGACATCCCGTTCACAATGGTTGGTCGCCATCGTCGTGTCCGGGCAGAGGATCTTTTCGCCTACATGACCGAACGCGACCAGGCCCGATCCAATGCCCTGTCCGAACTTGCGGGGCTGGACGCGGAGGGCGACCTGATTTGAGCGGCCCGATGAACCGATACGCGGCTATCATCGATGCTTGCGTCCTTGGGGGTGGCCTCAAGCGGAACATTATTTTGAGTTTGGCCGAGGCTGGCTTGTTTCGACCCTACTGGTCCGCGCGCATTCTGGACGAGACCGAGAAGGCGATCTTGGCGATCTCAAAAGGCACGGCTGATCCTGGGCGTCAGCGCCGCGCCATCGAAAGGGCATTTCCAGAAGCGATCGTTTCACCGAGCGAAAGTGCGAACCTGTTTGGTTCGCTGCCCGATCCCGATGATGAACATGTACTGGCTGCGGCCATAGCTGCTCGCTGCGATACTCTAGTAACTGACAACCTCAAAGATTTCCCGCAGGACGTACTTGATCGTTGGGGCATCGAAGTCATGTCGCCCGACGACTTCATTACCAACGCAATGGATTTGGATCACGCCGTTGCAATTGGCGCGCTGCGCGACATGCGCGCACGGTTGAAAGATCCGAAGTATACGGTTTCCGCACTGGTCCTGAAACTGGAAGGGCAGGGATTGTTGCAAACAGCCGACTTTCTGCGCGAGTATGAAAACCTGATTTGAGCTGGACTTTAATGGCTTGCCGCCGCAACGGTCCAGCAAATCGCAAACTGCCGAAGATGTCGCTTCCCTTGTCGTCCACTTCAATGGCTGCCCCATGACCAACTCTATCAATTTTCGACCGCATCCTGGAGTCGACTTGGTGCAAACAAGTGCGCCGATGCTGCGCGCGTTTCAGACCATCGCGGCGTATCAGGTTGAGCATAGTGAAATCAGACTGACCAAATTAGGTGCGTGGAACCGGCACTGCATTGATTGGGTCGTGCGGCGTATGAATTTCCCGAACTGGACTGCCGAAAAGCTGTATTCTGTCAACAAGGTGCTCGATGAATACGATGTCCCGCCTTTGGAGTATTTGCGCGTCCTCCTCACATCCTTGCGCCTTGGGCGCAAAATGGGTGGTGGCTGGCGGCTAACAAAGCCGGGCATGACACTTGTGGCAGACCCAGAGGCGGCCTTTGTCACCATCGCGCCAGCGTTTTTGTTTCGGTTTGACCATTCCGAAGGCATGCGCACGGGTGAGGCGCCTGGCGGAGACTTGGAATTGTGGTTGCAAGCAATCAACCGGATGCCGCAGGATGGCTTTACGCTGCCTGAACTGGCGAACTTCCTCTATGGCCCCAGTGCAGGCGGTGGATGGCGTGGTCCGGCGGGCGGGTTGTTCAGCGCAGTCGCGATGCCACTTGAATGGGTGGGGCTGCTAGTCCGGACGGGTGGTGGCGGCATCGAGGAAATGCTCTGGCGCAGGTCACCGCTTTGGGCTGCAGGGCTGGATTTTCAACATCGGACGATAGCTACGAATGTGGTGACGTTTCCCTCGAGGGGATGACACCCTTTAGGTTTGCCTTGGAACACCGTGTGGGCGCGCGTTCTGCACTTGATATGGTGGTGATGGTCGGTATGATCACTACATGTTTGATTCAGGTGTCCAGCTAGAAATCTTCCCGACGACGCTGGATCTGCGTCGTATCGACTTGGCCCTTAACATGCGGCGTTACTACCGATTGAGCGTTCAGCGCGACTTGTTCGGTCGTGCCTGTCTCATTCGTGAATGGGGAAGAATTGGCGCACGTGGCCAATCCCTGATCGAGAGCCATGAGGACGAGGGCAGGGCGATCACTTCGCTGATGCGGCTTGCCGCTCATAAGCAGCGGCGGGGCTATCAGCGGTAGCAGGCCGCGCTTGGTCGATTTGTCTGAAGGTCAGGGCAATGAGCAATAGAACTGGTTTCTATAACTCAGTGCATGGCCCTAGCATGAGCGATAGATATCATCGTCCTTGATTTGACCAATAGCCACGCCGAGCAAATCAACGTGCCGCGACCCGTCATCTCGCGCCGGCAGTCGGCCATTCATGTTGTCGCTAGGCCCTTCGATCTGCTCCTGTGGTTCGATGTCCTGATGAACGCGCATCACCTTCTTTCCAGCCGGGCAGGGGTATCGACCATCCCCTACACTCTTTGCAACCCTACGGTCACAGTCGGGACATCGGCACATGGCGTCAGGGCGAACCGGAACCACCATCACCAATATGCCCTCCAGATCGCAGCAAGCGACACGGCCTCACCGGTTTCGCGGGCCGGTGCTTTGGTCTGCCCATCCTGGCGGCCTGCCTGTCGCGCAGGACCCACCTCTACCCATCGGATTGGCGGTGCATTCGGCTTGGTCGGTGTTGATCTGGTTTCTCTCTTTCCGGGCTCTTGGCCTTCCGGGTCTGACATCGCCGGGGGAAGGGTGTCATCGTTCTGCCCTGCCGCTTCCTGTGATCCCAGCTCAGGCACCTCCCTTCGACTGACAATCCCCTAAGCCTGTTCAGCCTCTGGCTCGCAACCCCGCTCAGGCCCGGGCCGTGTTGGTCGCGTGCCGCTCCCAGCCCGCACCACCCCCGCCTTCGGGGGTTTCCGGTGGCGAAAGGGCCACCGTGCAAGCCTCAGCCGACAGGCTTCTTTCGGGTCTTGTCGAAGGGATGGTCCCTTCAGCCAGATACAGGAGCTTCAAATGCAGAACATCGTCATCCTCGCCGGCAACATCGGTCAGTCCCCGGAAGTCCGCACCACGCAAGGCGGGACCAAGATCACCAACTTCACCCTCGCCACCTCGCGCCCGCGCCTGTCCGAAGGCCGGGTCCAGCGCGACGAGAACGGCTACCGCATGATGGACACCGAATGGCACCGCATCACCTGCTTCAACGGTCTCGGCAAGACGGTCGCCGATAACTGCGAAAAGGGCATGAAGGTGATGGTCCACGGCCGCATCCACTACACCAAGTGGACCGATGCCGCCGGGGTCGACCGCTACGGCTGCGAGATCATCGCGGAGAAGGTCGACTTCCTGAGCCGCCCGAAGGCTGGTGAAGGCGAAGACCCTGAACTGGTCGACCGCGAGGATCAGTTCGCGGGCTGAGACCCCGGAGATCCGACCCGGTGGCGCAAGCCGCCGGGTCTCTTCGTTTCGCCAGCGGGCGGGCGCAGAAGCCAGCCCGCATAAAGACGGCGGATAAGCTGCGCCGCGCCAACCCAATTCACGTTTGGGTCAACTCAGACAAGACCAATGCCTTCTTTGCGCGCCGCTTGTTAGGCGTGTACCAGACGGTCTTGCGTTCGCCTGTTTGGCTGAACTCATAGGTCACCCCGAGGATCCTCGCGCGATGATCCGGATCGACCATCCATTCGACGGGTGTGCCGATGTCAAATTCAGACGGCGGGATGGTCCGCTTGAGGGCAGGGGCTTCTGTGCTGGTCATTGTTCGTCTCCCTCGTTTGTTGTCTGAATTTTTGCCTTGGCCAGTGCCACGTCGAAAGCCTCCTGGAACCGGGCGCGGTAGGCGGGGCCCATGGCGCGCGCCAATCCAAGAATGCCAAGCGGGTCATGGATTTTCGCGAGGTCAGCTGCGAACTGCGGGCGCAAGGTCAAGGTCACGCTGGTCGGATGCTTGCCCCGTGCGCCGCGGCACTCTTCGACCTCCGGCATCCCATCCCGTTCCCAATCGTCGAAGACCTGATCGCGCAGACTCTGGGCAACGCGACGGATCAAAAACTGGACGGTGCAACGCGCAGCCGTGGCCCACTCTTCTGCCAGCCTTGCCTGACGGGTGGTCAGCGACAATGAGACATGGACAACATGCCCGCGCGCAACTGACCCAGTTGCAAGACCAGCCGCCTTACCATCCGAAGCCCTCTGGGTATTGAAAACCTTCTTCTCGTCCCGGGACTCTTCTTTGGACCCAAAGGGTCTGATGCTGACCTCGCCTGCGTCGCCACCTGGCGTCGCCGCCGCCGCCGCCGCAATCGCGGGTGACGAAGGGTCTGTCTCGGTCAATGCATCAACCGATGTCGGCGGCACCGGGATTGCCCGACCAGCAACATCACTCGCACCCAGATTCCCACCAAAACCCAGCTTGGCCGAAAACCCTATGTCCTGCCGGATGATCCGCATCATGTCCTTGCGCTGCGCCATCATGCGATCTCCGCCGGATTGAGGATCAGCTGGTCGATTTCCTCCAGAAGGTCCGCTGCCTCCTTCACGGCACTCTGGACATGTGCAGCAAGCGCCCGGTTTGGCGTCTTGTCCGCGATCACCCCGAGAAGCCCTTCTCTGTCCATCCGAACATAAGCGGCGCGGCTACCAAGATAGATCTCAAGGGCAGGCAAGGACTGGAACAGCTCTTCAGCCACCGCCCGCTCGGTCTCTGACACCCGCACAGGCACACGGTTGAGCAACACAGAAAACCCTGCAAGCTCGCCCGGCTTTTCCACCCGGCCGCGCAGCTTGAGGTACCAGTTGGCCGTTTCCAGCGTCTCGCTGAGATCACCGCGCGACAACATCATCGGGCAGATGATCCGGTGAGCTGCGACCGCCAGAACGTCTTGCGCTTCAGATCCGCCGCCGAAGGTGTCGATCAGGATGAGGTGCTCTTGATCGGGCTGTTCATAGATCTGCCCGATTGCTTCTGCCACCCGGAGGGCGTCGAGCGTGTGGATCACCTCAACCAAAGGGGACCAGTTGCCGGCCTCCTTTCCCGCCTGCATCCACGTGAGGCAGGATTTTGAGGCATCGGTGTCGAAGATCGTCACCGTCTCGCCCCGTGCAGCCGCAGCAGAAGCCAAGGCGCGACAGAGGGTGCTCTTGCCCGATCCCCCCTTGCGGTTCATCACCAGCACAACACGTATCCCGTAACCCATACCACCTTCCTCACTTCTCCGAGTGCGTTTCTCACAATGCGGAACGCGTAAATCTTTTATTCTAACTCACATCTCTTTAATCTGAACACCGACTGCGGATATCAGAAACCAGCTCACGCAAATCGTATTGCGCAAGGCCTATCTCTTTAATCTTTTGTCTGATTACTGGATGCGTATGTCTTTTATCTGATCGCGCAATGCGTGTATCACAAGGCGTAACCCCGAACACACATCCCTGATGCCACAAGACGCATCCCACACTTCCTCTCTCCGAACCCTGAACACTGAACGACAGAGTCCGCACGGTAAACAAAACAAGGCTTTAGGCCCAAATTCTCAGGAAAAACGCACCTCTGGCCACGTGGCTGGGGATGCACGGTCCCTGTCTCACCTTGTGTGTTGCGCGATCAGCGAAACGCATTCGGTGGCGGGGGAGTTACCCAAGGTCAGCACAATCTGCAAGAGTATAAATCGCGCTTAGATTGTACTTGAAGGGGAGGTGAAGGAAGGGGTAGGAAGAGTGGCAGGAAATGCGATGTGTCTACAAATAATCGGTGGCAGAAGTTGGCGGTAAAATCAGATCCTCGCGAAACTAGACTTAAGTCGGGATTCAAGGTTTTGGCGGGTATTGGCAATGAAGTTGCTGATTCTGCAGTGCAGCAAAGGGCTGGGCGCGGCCGGCCCCGGTCGGAGGACAAGGGCCAGGTCGTGAGCTGCCGCTTGCCTGATGGAGAGCTCCAGGCCTTCGATGCGCTTTGCACCCAGCTTGGCGCGAAATCCCGCTCGGACGGGGTGCGGTCGGTAGTGCGGATGGCCTCCGGTTTCCTCGAGTTCAGTCGGGAGGACAGTGCCAAGCTGGAAGAAATCCGCTACGAGTTGGGCAAGATCGGAACCAACGTGAACCAGATTGCTCTGGCTGCAAACCGGGGCAGGGCACCGATGGTCAAGGCGCAATGGGCTTCGGTGGATGAGTTGCGGCGGTCGCTGCCAATGGTGGCGAAGGTGTTGAGCCAGATCATCGCGGAGCGTCGTCGGCAGGGCGTGGCGCTGTTCCGGAAATTTGTCGAAGCTCAGGAGGGTGCGCGCCATGGTTAAGCTTGGGTCGCGCCCCATCGGGGTTGCCGAGGCTGTTCTCGGGGAGATCAACTTCCTGCGGCCGCAACAGGGCAGGGTGAAGGCGGGCGGCTCATCTTCGCCCAAGCGTGGGTTCAGTTTCTCGACCCAGGCCAGCCAATTGTGGCGGTTTTCGCTGGGATCGAACGCGGCGGTGCTGAAGAAGATCGGAAAGGGCGGGACGGCGAACGCAAGGGAGTTGGCGGCGCAGATGGACTACTTGTTCTCAAAGTCGGCCTCGATCTTCGGCAACGGTGTCGTGCTAGATGCCGACGCCAAAGGGCTGACCAAGGACGAGCGCAACGACATCGTCGGCGACTGGGTCGAGGACTGGCGGGGATCACCGAAGAACGGTCACACCACCCATCTCCTGATGAGCTTCCCGTCCCATGTGCGGCCAGAGAAGGCCAAGCTGATTGCTGAGGCCTGGGCTTTCGAGATGTTCCAGTCGGGCGAGCATCAGGATGACGTTTGGTTTTATGTCGCAGCCCTGCATACCGACAAGGCCCACCCGCATGTCCACATGGTCGTCAACAACCGGGGCACGGTGAATGACAGCTGGTTCTTCATGGCCAAGGAGCATGTCTTCAATCTGGATGTCATGAAGGCGCGCATGGTGGCAATTGCGGCCGAGGAGGGGGTGTTTCTGGATGCCACTTCGCGCGCCGAGCGTGGGTTGCTGACCTATGGGCCGTCGCGGGCAGAGATTGAGCGGGCGCGGGCTGAGGGTCGTGCGCCCGAGGAACGGCCGCGTGAGGGCAAGGCGCTGGAGGATGCGTTGGCGACGATGGCACGCACGGCGGATGCCATGCGCAGTCTGAGCCATGTCGCAGCGCTGACGGGTCTGCCGGAGATTGGTGAGAAGATTGCCAAGGCAGAAGAAGCCCTGCGGCGGGGCGGGGTGTTGCAGCCGTTTCCGGGCGATGTCGCGACGGCGGAGCGCGCCGATCTGGATCGGCATTTCAGCGGATGGATGGCAGAGGCGGAGGGCAAGATCCGGAAGATGCCTTTCGCCGAGCGCAAGGACATGCGGGACGAGCTTTATGGCTATGCCATCGATATCGCCAAGGGCTTGGGCGACGCCCGCGGCGCGCAGCTGCTGCAGATGCTGCCGCAGACCAAGCTTTACGCGACGGGTCTTGAGGGTGACCGGCTGACGCAGGGCAGGGAGACCGCTGAACTGCAGCGTGGGGCCGCAGACCGGCTGAAAACAGAGATCGTCGGCAAAGCTGTGGCGCTTGGCCTCAGCGGTGACCGAATGGCTGAACGGTTGGCGACCGGTGCTGCCAATGCCTGGGAAGAGCGCGACTGGGTGCGCAGTGACTTGGCAACCCTGTCGGGGCGGCGGCGTGCTGATCTTCGGAATCCGGATCAAAGCCGGAAGGTCGTCGTTGATCTGGAAGGTTTCTACGACGCGGCCGCCAAACTGATTGAGCAGGCCCGGGCGCTTGAGGTCGTGCCCGAGAATGATCGTTTGCTGCGGGCCCTCGGGTCGATGGGCCGCATCATGCAGGCGGATGGAAAGGTTGAGTTCCGGGGAGATGCCCATGCTGAGCGGTTCGCCGATGAGCTGCGGCAGCGGTATGGCAAAGGGGTTGTGGCGGAGCTCGCCAGCGGGCGGACGTATGCGCTAGCTGGTGATTTCGAGGATGCAGACCAGCGGAAGTGGATCGCGCGGGCGGTTGTTTCCGCGGCAAAGTCGCATGTGGCGTTCGGGCTGACGCTGAAGGAGGCTCGGCAGGCTGAGCGGCTGCTCGCGTCAACTCCTGCTCGGGGCGAGCATGATTGGGAGCGGTGATTGCGCTCAACGCCCTTGTCAGGGTCGCGCTAAGGATTTTAGCACGTGCCGTAGTAGCCGCCGGAATATCGGCAGTATTCGGTGGCAGCGCCGGAACGGATCATCTCTGCCGCGATGTCACGGCCGTTGGGCTGAACACATTGGGCAACCAGGCGTCCATATCGATCAACGTCCAGAACTGCGCAACGCAGTTGCTTGCCGGATATCAAGCTGTGCAAGGTCGAGGTGGCGGTTGAGCCGCCCTGGTGGTTCCATTCCGGCGCATCGAGGCACCAGACGCGAATTCGTCGCGACTCGCCACTTAGCGTGAAGGTGTCTCAGTCTAGAATCTTGCTGACACGTGCCTCAAGGATGGGTGCTTCCTCGGCTCGAGCCATCCCGCTCTCAAGGAAAAGAAAACCGATCCCGATTGCCGCCAATAGGGGAATGCCAGTGAGATCGGCACGACGAAGTCTGAAACGGCTCAAATATCTATACATGCAACCATTATCGCTCGGCTCGTCATCTCACTGCAAGTTGCTTCCGCGATCAAAACGAGGACGAAACAGGTGTGAGTGCCGACGTCGGGCTGACGGATGCTTGCATCAGGCACTATCCAGCGCCACCAAGGGTTCGGCACGAGGGCATGCTGTTTAGCTGAACTGCTCAAGTTTTTGGGGCGGCAATCATGCCGTGACTTCCTGACAAGTAAGAATGGCATTGGTAGGTTGGCCCCACAAGTCACGCAGTCCAGGATGGTGAACAATGGCGAAGAGCAGGATCGATGAGGCATTGGCCGCTCTGAAAGCCGCAGGCAATGACGGTTTCGGGGCGCGCCCGGAGGTTCTTGAACGTCTCGGCTTGGATCTACTGCATCGACCGGCTCTGGGCGGTCAGATCGTTGCACGAATTTGCGCCATCGCAGAGCCAAGCCCACGCGACGAGGGTTTGCTCGACCTTCTAGGAGCAGGACTTGATGCTGCCCGCATCGCCCGTGAAAACGGCAAAGTACGTGGCCAAGCGCTTATCGATGCAGTCGAAGCGGCGCTTGAACTAGCACGCGGACAGGGCCGGATGACATCCGCGCATAGTTTGCTCTTTGCGAAGCTTTGGACCCGAAATGGCTTGCCCGCGCCGGCTGCTCTCGCACTTCAGGCCGAAGAGGTCGTTCCTGCTGCTGGTCGGCGCGCGTCCAATTCTGCTGAAGGTGATGTTCTGCTGGAAGGACTCTTTGCCGAACTTATCCAGCAGGCGGAGGGCGAACCACTTGCTCTGCATCACGCGCTGACCGAGAGCTTCCCAGCCATGCCGTCTGAAATGCGTGATCATGTCGTTGCCTATTCGGTCAGCCGAAGTGATGCCATTCATGCAGATCTGGCCTGTTACTGGTTGCTTGACCCGGCACTGCACATTCGCCTCACAGCAGCACAAGGCCTCGCCAATCGCCTTGCAAGTGCTGAACTGCCTGGGCGAATTCTCGCGTCACTGGTCGTCCTGCGCAGCTGGATGCCCGACGATGCGGCGCGTGCAAGGGTGGACACCATTCTCAAAGCGGCGATGCGTAAGAGCGTCGCACCTTCGACAGATCAGGTGCCGTGGACGATGCACAGCATCCGCGCGTCCTTGCCCGATGGCGGAGGGGCTCAGAGCATCGGCATTGCGCTACAATCCGGTACGCAGCGCAAAATGGCGATGCTGCTCCTGAAACAGGGGCAGGGTGTGAAGGACGCATACACCATAACCTGTCGAACAGCGCGGGACCAGAAATCCATCGTTGAGCGCATGATCGGAGAGGTCGGCGCTTTGACGGTGACCGGAGATTTTGTGCGGCGTGCCGTTTCAATTGCGCTGGCAGATGGTCTGACCCATGGACAGCCGCCCGTTCCGGGGCTGATCGAGGTTGTCCGTCTATGTGGTTTTGCCGGTTTGCGGCCGGAGGTGCAATCGACACCGGACCTCATTGCTGATCTTGACTCAACGCGAGCCGTGCAAGCGCTTCCGCCGCGACAGCACGGGGATCTGATTACCGCCAGCGAGGAATGGTGGGATCGGCACGAGACAATCGAAAGCTGGTTCGAAGACAGCGATGCAGCCCATTCCGTTCTCGACAAGGCGCGCAGCGCGAAATCTGCAGAGACGGCACTTTGGAAATGGCTGGAGACGCGACGCGATTGGTGGGCACGCATTCTGGCACGCTCTGCGGATGTTCTGGAGACGGCCCACCACCCGGACGCGGCAGGCTTTGCCGCCTGTGCCATGGCCCTACTGGACGGTCGTGATCTGAAGAAGATCCCGGTCATGCATGATGTGCATGAACAGACCATTGAAGCCTGGGTCCGTGATGATCCGGACTTTGATCCAGGCCTGACGTTTGAAGAACTGGCGCAGGAAGCACCCACCCCCGAAAAGAAGGGCGAAGTCGCAGCCCTGCTGCGGGGCACCGACCTTTCGGTGGACTGGCTTGACGGCTACATGACCGCCGTCGTGATCGCGCCGCAGATGATCATGCCAAACCAATGGTTGCCTGCAGTTCTGGAGCCGGTCTTGTCACGGATCAACCCGTCGCAATTCCAGCGGTTCATGGACCTTCTCATGATGCGCGCTCAGACGGTCTCGGATGTTGCCTCTGTCCCTGATCAACTCGTCGCCGCGATATCCGGCCGCTCGAAGAAGGGGCAGGCGGAATGGTGGAGCGGGTTTTCGGATGCAGTGCGCAAGTTTCGGACGGCTTGGTCAAAGAAGGGCATGACCAAGGAGGACCGGCGCCTTCTGGAGCTTTTGACTGCCGAACTGACTGGCGCTGACGTTGAGGAGTTTGCTGCTCTGGTCGCACTACGGCAGGAGCGAAATATTGGCTGATGAGAAAACTTCCAACGCCGAAAAGGGCCGAAAGCTGACCAACGGTCGTGCAGCTCAGATATCACAGGAGACGAGCTGATCGGTCGCTCGTACAGACACAGGGAGTGCACATGCGTTGAGCGGGGAGTGGCTTGACAACGACGCGGCATCGCGTCGGACTTGGCTCAACGAGCTCATGTCGATAGAACGTATGAAGGTGGTGGTCATTGAAGGTCCGTTCCACTATGTCAGTGCGACAATGATAGCTTTGAGGGTTGCGAATGCTGAGCAATAAAGCAGTCGAAGAGCAGCTCGATATGCTGGGGCAAAAAACTGGTGTAGAACAGGAAGTACCCGCTGAGGAAAGCGAGCGTATAGCCGAGCCATTCGATCCCGACGATATCGATGTCGTTACGCGGTCGATGACAGTTGATTTGCTCCTATCGCGCACCGCCTCGGGCATGATCGATCTCCAGCCCGATTTTCAACGGCGTTGGGGGGTTTGGGACACTAAGCGTCAGAGCCGTCTCATTGAGTCGCTTTTGCTAAGGATCCCCTTGCCGGTGCTTTATGCTGCGGAAGACGATGACGAGCGTTGGGAAATTGTTGACGGCATACAGAGGCTGTCGACGATCGCTAGGTTCATCAAACCTGAGATAGTTGGTGGACAGCCGCTCATCCTTTCTAGCCTTGAGTTTCTTCACGCCTATGATGGGAAGGATTTCCATGGTCTGAGTTCGCGGCTTCAAATGCGGTTGCGCGAGGCTGAACTCATTATCCACTTGATCCGAAAGGGGACGCCACCGGAAGTCAAGTTTAACATTTTCGCTCGCATCAACACTGGCGGCATGTCACTCTCTGCGCAGGAGTTGCGCCATGCGATCACGCCAGGCAAGGCGCGCAGTCTTCTGGAAAACTGGGCGGAATGTAACGAGTTCCTTGAGGCGACGGACAGAAGTGTTCGATCGATCCGGATGGATGATCGAGAACTCGTGCTTCGCTTTATTGCTTTCTACATGCTTGGTGTTGAAACCTATCTTCAGCCTGATATGGATGGCTTCTTGATCACCGCGATGGAGGCTATCAACGCGACAGACGATGTCAAATTGGCAAATGTGCATGAGCGCTTCTTGCGTGCTATGACCACTGCAACGTTGATCTTCGGGCGCGACTCATTTCGTAAGCGTTATTCTAGCGACGCCGCGCGGCTCCCCATTAACAAAGCGGTATTCGAGGCGCTGTCGGTCAATCTTGCGCTCCTCAGTGAGGCCGAGCAAGCAGCGTTGGTCCAGCGTAGTGAACAAGTCCGAGAGGGTTTTATCAGACTCTGCCTCGATCGATCGTTTGAGGCCGCGATATCGCAAGGAACGGGCGACATCCGCAAGGTCAATCGCCGCTTCAAGGCAATTCACGAGATGCTCTCAATGGTGGCTGTAGATGCTTGATTATATCGGTCTAAGGAATTTTAAGGCGTTCGAGCAGGTTGAAATTGAGCTTGGTGCGCTTACCCTCCTTTCGGGCCTCAATGGTAGCGGCAAGAGCACTATTCTACAAGCACTCGGCCTCCTGCGTCAGTCGTTCGATGCCCGCTTTCTACTGGAGGGCTCGCTTGCCCTGAATGGTGATCTTGTCGAGCTCGGCACAGGACGCGACGTACTCTATCAAGGGTTTGAGACCCCAGAGATTACAGTCGAATTGGGCCAGCGTGTTGATGAATCGGACAGAGTTTATCGTTGGTGTGCTCCAGCAAGCTCCGACGCGGACGTGTTGCCCTGCGTTGCTATGCCTGAGAAAGGTGCGTTGCCTCTACTCGATTTGTTCGCCCACGGTTTCCAATTTCTACGCGCGGATCGAATTACTCCAGCGGTGACGTTTCCCAAATCTCAGAATGCTGTGCGCCAGCAGCTTTTCCTAGGCGCGCGCGGAGAGTTCACAGCACATTTCCTGCTGGAGTTCGGCGAGCAAATGGCAACCGCTGAAATTGTTCGCAGTGCCGACGAACCTAAGGCGGTTAGCTTAATCGCGCAGGTCAACGCTTGGATGCAAGAGTTTAGCCCGGGTGTACGGGTAGAACCTGCGTCTGTGCCGATGACAGACTTGGTTCGGCTAGTCTTCTCCTATCGCGGCGAGGGTGCAGCCTATGGCGATGTCTTGCGCCCAACTAACGTAGGATTTGGCCTCACCCATGCGCTCCCGGTTGTAACCGCATGCCTCGCGGCTCAACCAGGCACTTTGCTCATCGTTGAAAATCCCGAAGCGCAGTTGCATCCGCGCGGTCAATCTACAATAGGACGTTTGCTAGCACTAACCGCCGCCAATGGAGTTCAAGTAATAGTTGAGACGCATAGCGACCATGTGCTCAATGGCATTCGGTTGGGTGTTAAGGACGGGTTGCTTGCGCCTGAGCACGCGCGGCTACATTTCTTTTCACGCCAGCGAGGCAAGCCCAGCGGTTACGAAACGCCGCTACTTGGATCCGATGGGCGCCTGTCATACTGGCCAATCGGCTTCTTCGATCAGTGGGAACGCAGCCTCGATAGACTGTTGGATTGAGAAAAATGCCACTGCAGCTGTTTCTCAACGAATTGTCGGCGCCAAACGAACAGCTCGCGCGTGCGGTCTCCGTTGGCTATCTGCAGAAGTTGGTCTCGACGGTTCGTGAGGCTCGCCGTATCGACCCGGCGCTTATCCTTAATAGCGATGTGCCGCTCGCTAATTTTTCGCTTGGAGCAGGCGCTACTATTGCTTCCATTCGCAATGCTGGCGAGTGTGTCGAGGAAAGCCTTTACCTTAAAACTGTCAATAACCGTGCACCGCTAACACTGGCAGCAGCCGAAAGCGCGGAAAGTAATCGTGATCCTGCATTGTGCGAGTATAGATTGCGGTCCGTCGCTCCAGTAAGCCCTGGCGAAACTGCTCTAGGTTTGGGATTTGCACACCTTTTTGACGGCTTGGGTCTGAGCTTAGCGACCCACGATTTCTGGCTCGGGCATTTTGTTGAACTTGATCTATCCACATTTGATGCGGCCGATGAGATCACCACCAGTAATGTTACTGCGCGCAATGCTGATTGTCCCGCTGCAATCGCGAATCATGCAGAGGTGCTTCGTGCGTCAATCATGCCAACATTCGCTGATGGTGCGGAGCTTTGGGAGCGCAGAGCTGAACTTCTACCTAATCTCGTGTTCATCCCGCGCACGCGGGCCCAACTACATGCCATTCTTCCGGGTGATCCGATGCTAGAACAAGTTTGGATCAAGCTGAGTGGAATCGACCAAGCTATTGCTGTTTGGAAAGTCACAAAGGGTTCGTATCCAATGTTCCCGTTTAATGTGCGACCCGAGAGTAGGTCCCGGCGCGGACTGGCCGAATTCGAGAACAATGAAGGCAAGAAGCTGATTTTTAGTGATCATTGTGATCTTGCACCGACCGAGTCTCGCATCCATTTCATCGTCGAAAGTGTCCCACAGCGGCATGCGGTAATTGGCCATGTTGGACGAAAGCTTGGTATCGGATAGGCTTAGTACAGCCATACCTAGACTAGACTTAATAAGTTCTTGCTGAAACGACGACGACCAGGAGCTATCATTCGCAGATTGAGACATGGCCGGCAATGTCCGCGTGCCTTAAGAATTCCATAGCCAGTCAGGCGCGAGCGGCCTCTTTGTCCAGCAGTCCTCGCAGAAGTGCCAACCGATCCCTGCTGAAATCACCTTCCCTGAGCGTCAGCCCTTGAATGGCGCGCACGAAGAACTGACGAAAATCCCTTCGCTCCTCGCACCACGCCAGCAGCTTCACCCCTTGGGGCGGATGCACCAAAGCTAGGGGCAGGACCGTGCGCGTCGTCTCTTTCCCCGAAAGGTCGGTGTAACCGAAGGCCACCGGCTGGCTGGCACGGAGCGCCCCGTGGAGCGCGGAAAGATCTACTGACGCCGCCTCAGGCAAGTCGCCGTGCCAATAGGCGGCGGGACGCACGTCCAGCAACTGGTAGATGCGGCCGAGAAGCGCGGCTTCAGGATCGGTTTCCGCCAGTCGGGCGAGCGTTGCCTCGGCAGCTTTTGCGGCCACCGGATCACCGCGATGGCTTGCCAAGGCGAGTCCTCTGAGGGCTGCATCACGCAGTTCGGGATCCAAAGCAGACGCTGGTTGGGCTGCCACGCTGGTCGCAGCACTTTGCCCAAAGCCGATAGCGGCGGCAAATCCAGCAAGCCGGGTGCCGAGCGCGCGTCGCGTCAGGGTCAAGTGCGTGCGGCGACCGGGTCGCATGGCAAATCCTCGTGGGCATTGGAAAAGGTGCCCTTCTTCGCACGGCAGGGGTCGTTTGGTCCAGTATTTTCATGGAAAACCATCACCTCCGAACCTGGAAAATGCCTGCATCCTCAAGATCAACGTTCAGCTCAAGATCTCGTAATGGGCCGAAGTTGATCTCCCGATGGCCCTAGAGCTCCAAGTCTGCCAGGTTGTGGGAGAACTTGCTCATTCTCGAAACCGCGATTGTCACGGGAGGTCTCAAGGCTGCGAGATCAACCTCGGGCTCTGCGATGGCTTTGGCCTCATCCGCTGTGACGAGCACCTCAGGATCGACTGCTGCCAGTTCGACCTTTGGCGCGATCTCCTCCCGCGCCACAATCTCGGCCGCCAGTTTCGGCTCGGGCTCCACCGGTGCTTCAGCCTTCACCTTCTCTGGCCGCACGAAATCCACCACCATCCGTTCGGCCAGTCGCCGTTCCAACGCCTCCATCCGTTGGGTCAGGACTTGCACATCCGCAGCTTCCTTAGGCGGATAGGGCAGTGCACCTTTCTGGGCGTCGAACAGCTTCTTGAACGTCGGGTCCCGGAAATACACGATCCGGTGGACCAAGAGCGGGTTTTGCCGTTCCGGGATGAGAATTGCCTGATCCGGGTTCAACCGCCGCACCTCGTCGGGGGTCAGAAGTGGCCGCTCCTCCATCCGTCGACTGACTGACCGCCGCTGCATGAAGTCCCGATCCCGAGAAACGCTGTCAGAGACTGAAAGCTTGGTCGTCTTGCCCAACGCATCCGAAATCTCCCCCGCCGTCTTCTTGTCGTTCGCCGCGAGGTAGAGCTTCATGCCGGCGGCGGACTCAAGCGACAGGCGAACATTCTCGCCATAGATGTTGTCGAGACCGGGGATCGACTGGGTGATGATCGACACCCGCGCCCCATGGCCAGCGAGCTGCTTCAGCGCCTGTTCAACGATGGGCATTGGCCCAAGCTGGTCAAACTCATCCAGCATGACCATGACGGGCCAGGGCTCTGATTTCGGGTCGGGGAGGGTGGATCGCATGGTTGCGATCAACTCCCCGAAGAACAGCCGCACTAAGGGAGACAGCGTGCGAATGTCATCGGCGTTGACCACGACATAGATCGACATCGGGCGCTTGCGCAGATCGGCGAAGGAAAAGTCATTGCCGGAGGTCGCGCGGTCGACGGCCGGGTTATTCCAGAGCGTCATGCCCGCGCCACCAAGGACCGAGGCGTGCGAGGACAACGTCCGGTCGGAATAGCCCGCGAACTTGCGGAAGGTCTGGGCCGCGTTGGGGTGTTTGACCTCCTCGGCATGCTCGCCGTAAACCTCCTGGGTGGCACCACGACCAAAGAGGATGCGGCTGATCTCACCGATGGTGGGCCTGCCCCGCTCAATGGCCAAAAGACCGGCAGCGACGAAGAGTTCGCGCCCCTCGGTCAGGAAGTCGCCAGCAGTGCCCTTGTCGGAAACCGTCAAGAAGTAGTCCGAGATTTTGGCGAGTTCCGTGTAACGCTGCTCAAGATTGGCAACGCGGGCGACCCGTTCGAGCGGGTTGTAGCGATGGGTTGGGTGCTCAAAATCGAAGGGTGAGAAGCGATAGACCGCATCGCCCTCGGCCTGCCGATGCCGGGACGTGGCCTCGAAAATCTCGCCCTTCACGTCGAGGACGACGATGCTGCCGTTAAAGAGGAGTGTGTTCGGGATCACGTATCCCACACCCTTACCGGCCCGTGTGGGCGCCACGACAAGGCAATGCGGGAACTTTTGAAACGTGGCGCTGACATAAGGAGCGGTCTTTGACGGTGCCCCAAGTTTGCCAAACACCATTCCGGCGCCCATGGGCTGCAGAAGACCATTGGCCTTCATCTCCGCGCGCCCCTGGAACTTGGCCTGGCCGTATTCGGTGAGCTGTTGGCGGAAGGTCAGGGCGACGGCCGCAATCGTAAAGAGCACGGTCGATCCGCCGACGATCTGCCAGGGCAGGACCCATGGCACGGAAGTCAGTCGGGCAAAACCGGGGAACTCGGCAATCAGGACAAAGATGCCGGTTGCATTCGGATCGCGCCCCAAGATCAGATTGAGGACAAGGCCCCCGGCGATGAGACCAACCAGCAGGCCAGAGGTGAGACCAAGGGGAAGGAGGAGAGCGATGCGTTGCATGATCAAAACTCCCGGTCCTGAGCGCGATCATGAGCATATGCCCGCGCGTGTTCCGGCGGTCGCGCCGCCGCTTGCGCCACCATTCTGCGTTCCGCCGCCTCGGCTTCATGCGCGCTGAGGCCAAGTGAGGGATGCTCTTTGGCAGCCGAAACGACGGCAACGGCCATCGCCGCCCGAGTGGCCGGATCCGGCACGTCCTTGGCCAGTGCCTCCGTCCGGCCTGCAGCGATATCCTTCAGAACTGACGCCCCGTAGCGTTCCTTCATCTCTTCCGCAAAGTCCCGCGCTTGATTTTCATTTCGGAAGGCGACGGATCCTTGGCTGGCATGGACTGCTGCCATTTTTCCCAAAGCCCCTACAAGCAGATCAGGACCGCGCTCCAATGCGCGATTGTGCGCGGAGTGGATGAGTTCAGCAGCCCGTTCATAAAACCGGTCCACCCGTTCTGCCGCAGAACTGCGACCTTGGGCGCTGCCGAGATCAAAACCATGCCGCTTGGCAACATCGGCAATATCGGACTTGACCCAAGACTCTTCCTCGCGGGCATTGGCGGCCCCCGTTTCCAGACGCGTCTCAAGCTTTTTGAAGTTGATCCCAACGATGTTCGCGTGCAGGCTCAAAGTAGCGCTCAGCATCTCGGCACTGCTCTTGTCGAAGTCTTTCTCGGTCCCGGCAATCGCCAACGTGTTCGCGCTGATCGTGGTGCTGTAGAGGGTCGAACGGGGCGGGGTTTCGATTTCCGCCTGCTCCCGATCCACCCCAAAGGCTGCAACCGCCTCTTTAGCGATGACCTGCATTTCGGATCGCAGGTCGTCTTGTCGATCCGAAGGCAATCTGTCGATCTGAGCGGTAGATTGCGCCAACCAGGCCGAGATTGCCCGCGCAGGGTCTGCCGCAAAGTCGCTCCGCTGCCGTTCTTCTTCGACATAGGCCGCGATCACCGGGCTCTGCGCCAGATGCTTGGCCAAGGATTCACTGAGCGGCCCTTCATCGGGAAACTTCGCCAGAACCTCAGCCCCACCATCCCGGGCATAGGAGGTGACGGCCAGAAGCTCATCAGGCAGAAAGCCGCTGGAGCCTTCGCCGTCGACAAAGCGACCGGTGCCAAGCGTGGCCTCAGCATCCGGGATATGCTCGGCCACGACCTTTCGAAAATCCGGGTCGGCGACGAGCCGCTCGGCCAGATCGCGGGTTTTTTCATTGTCCCGGCCAAGGGTCAGGACGAGCTGCGCCTCTTCGCCCGCATAGATCGCGGTCTCGGGGCGAGCGAACTCGGGCTGTTGCCGATGCTCAAGGACAAGCCCTTCCGGCGCGCGGTCGGGTTCTTCCACCAACTCGCGGTTGATCTCCGCCGCTCGCTTCACCGCCAGTTCAAGTCCTTCCTCACCACCTTCATAGAAATCATAGGCATGGCGCAGCGCCTCGCGGGAATTCGGGAAGGTGCGCTCAGAGACGGTGGGCTCACTCGCCCCTCCCGGCAGATTTGCCTCGTAGCCCGTATGAATCCCTCGGTCGGTTGCCACCGCCACGGGCCGCAACTCGACATTTGTATCGGTCGTGACCCAGTCGCCCGTTGCCATGATGGGTGGCTTTTCAGCTGGGGCATCTTGATATGTGGCCACTTCTTGAGCCGCCACTTCCTCCCGAGCTTGCACCGCCGCGCGCAATGTCGGCCCGGGCGGGACCGCGTCACTGTGATCGGCCCAAAGCGCCGCTGCCTTTTCAGGTGCACGACGGGCGAAGGCCTCGAGATCATCCCTCAGCCCCGTGTCGAGCCGCTCGGTCACGGCCGGACCATCTTTGCCCCACTCGACCTTGCCCAACCGCTCCGTCAGCGATGCCTCCATAGCGTTCAGAAACCCGGCCCGAAACTCGGCATCCGGTGCATGCGAATCCGGCAGGCTCTTGAAATACCGTGTCTCGCCGCTCTCATGCGCCCCATGGATTTCTGTCCGGGCCATGGTGCGCGCGGTGTTGCCATCGATATGCGCCACCGAAGGTCGCTCGGCAGGATCAGCGCGGAAGAAGGCTTCTCCCGCCTGGCGCGGATCTTCGAATTCCTGCGCGGCCCCGGACAGGGTGAGACGGACGGAGAAGTATTCTTTCGGGCGATCTGCGGCGGCGCGCTCCGCATCGCTGCGCTGTGTCTCCGGCCGCGCCGATCCTGCATTCATATCGTTTTCCATGGAGTACCTGCTGGCAAAGAGCCTGAAAGAGGGATGAGGAGGGGGCGCTGTCGGGTGCCACGCTGGCCTCAGTCGTCGAGGCCGGGGAAATACATCTCCATGATCCCGCGCTGATCGCCGATGCGGCCCATCTGCAGGATTACGTCGATCGAGGTCTGAAGGTATCGGATGACCTCGCCGAAACTCAGCTTAGTGCCCTGTGCCATGACGAGAAGCGCGAGCCGGTCCATGGCCTTGCGCGCGGAATGGGCGTGCAGCGTGGTGAAGGAGCCCGAATGCCCGGTGTTGATCGCGTCCAGAAAGGTTGCGGCCTCGGCCCCACGCAACTCGCCCAGGATGATCCGGTCGGGTCGCAAGCGTAGCGTTGCCTGCAAAAGCTTGTCGGCAGAGCGGGGTGAACCCTCCTCGCGCTGCGCGATGAGGCTCACGGTATTGGGCTGGCCCGGCAGAAGCTCGAGAGAATCCTCGATCGTGACGATCCGCTCATCGGAGGCGACCATTTCCAGAAGCTTTCGACCAAGCTCAGTCTTGCCGGTCGAGGTGCCGCCAGAGACGATGACATTCAGCCGCTCGGAGACCAGCTTACCGAGGAAGGCTTCGACATCTGCCTCTTCTGATCCAGCGCGGATCGCAGCCACCATCGCGCGGCGCTCCTCTTCCAGGGAGTTTTCTTGACCCCGCAGAAAGCTGAAAGATTTGGGCACACGCCGAACATCTCCTGGCCGGGATCGAAACACCCGGATGCCAATCACCGTGCCGCCCGAGACGGCAGGGCTGCCCACCACCTGACAGCGCAGCATCAGGTCGCGATACCGCACGGCCGCCGAGACCAGCGGCGCAGCTTCCGTGAAGGTGTTCGACGTCGAGTTGGCAATCTGGGAAGCCAGATCACGCACCGCCCTTGTCGGCAGCGCGGCAAGGCCGCTTGGGGTCATGTGAATCTGCCCCGCGCGTTCCAGCCAGATCGACCCATCGGCATTGATCGCCAGTTCCATGACGGCCGGGTCTGACAGGGCGGCGTCGAGCTGTCCGAGATAGGTGTCGAGATAGCTCATCAGTAAAACGCCAGATCCGCATCGACGCGGATCATCACGACCGCGCCTTGGTTGACGCTGATCGTCGGTGGGATGCTGAGATAATCGGCCATCACCGTATTGACCGCCTCACCGAGATCGGTGCCGACGTTTTCGGCGGTGTCCGACGCCACCTCATTGGTCGCATATTTGTCGGCTGCCAGTGTTGGGACGGCCCCGATCAGGGAAATGAGCGCGGCGGTGCCAAAACGCTGGAGGAAGTGGTTCCGCACGGTCCCGGGCAGACCCGAGCGCCCGATGCGGTCCGTGCCATAAGCAGCAAGGGTGACGGACTGCCCATCTGTGGTGACCAGCCGGTCCCAGGCGATGAGCACACGCCGCTGTCCGGCATCGACCTCGGAATCATACCGTCCAAACAGGCGCGAGCCGCGCGGGATCAGCACGCGGGACATATCAAACGACCAGACATCATGGCTCACGATGGCAGAGACATGGCCAGCCAGATCTGTGCTGATCGCGGTCTCGAGGGCCGCCTCGATCAGGGTGCCTTGCATTATGGTATGTGCGGGATCGGCGATGACCTCCGCCTGCCGAACCTCGGCCGCCTTGGCCCCAGCCCTGCGAAACGCATCATCTCCCGTGGCCGCCTGTCCCGGCGCACCCGGGGCAGGGGCCGCAGCGCCCGCCTCACCGACCAAATCCATGCTGGAGCGCAGGGCCACCATGTCGGAATTGATTTGCGCCTCATTGAGCATCTCGGCTTCCTGCCTGCGCCGGGTCAGTTCTTCCTCTCGGGCGCGAGCCGCCTCGGCCTCAGAATCGCCGTCGATCAGCGCCTTGGTCTCAAGTTCGGTCTGAAGCCGAATGTTCTCGCGCTCGAGATCGGACAGCGCTGCAGCCCGGGTCTTCGCTTCGGCATCGAGGGCCGCAACCTGCGCTTTGAGGTCAGCGAGTGCGGCCTCATCGGTGACGGTCACCGGGTTGGCCTTCAGATCGGCGATCTGGGAATTGAGCGCCTCGATCTCGGCCTGCAACCGTTCTGCCTCCGAGGTCTCAGGTGCAGCCGGGACGATCTGCGGCTTTGGCCGAGAGACGCTGAAGCCATCAGTTCCAGCCCCGTCGCCCTGGAAATCGCTGACCGATGCGGTTTCGATGGCGGGTGCTGGGGCAGGAGCATCGGGTGCGGCCAGAACTAGCCAGGCCCCGACGCCGATACCGGCCACGGCCGTGACGGCAGAAAGCGCGTAAGGGTTTATGCCCCGGCGGCGCTTTGGGGCCTCGGAAGGTTTCATGCGCGCCATGCGGGCGTTCAGCTTTTCGGCTTGGGTCTCGTCGGTCATTGGCTTACCCCCGGCTCGGCCGTGACGCAGACGTACTCTTCGCCATAGCGCAGAACCCAACGTTCAGAGCGCGTGCTGACCGTGATGGTGGTGCCGCGCACAGAGGAATTGACCGAGTATTCTTGCCCCTTTGCATCGGCCCGGAAGATCGTCGGCATCGGCGCGCCGGGTGGGATGACAAAGGTGGTTTTGCGGCCATCATCAGAGATTGAGACAGGTGCAAAGCCGGGCAGAGCGCGCCCCTTCTTCATGATCTTGTAGCTCATGGGCAGCGAGGCAGGGATCTCGCTGCCGGCGGTGGCAGCACGCGTGCTGCCCGGCACGGTGAACTTTACCGAATAGTTCGGTTCTCCACGGCCACCTTCCGTCACTTGCAGGAAATAGATGTTGCGCTGCGTCTCAACCGTCAAGTTGGTCGTGGCACCGGCGACGACGGGCTTGATGATGAAGAGGTTCGCCCGTTCCAGCTTGTCGATCTTGAAGCTCTCGAGATCGCCGATGGCGATGGATTGGATCTTTTCGCCCTCGCCAAGTTCGACAAGGGTCACGTTTCTGAGGCGCGTGTTGATCCGGTAGACCTGCCCTTCCTGATAGGTCGCATAGGTCACGCGGGCATCATGGCTGCCGGGCTTGGGCGCAGTCTCGGCCAAGGCGGGCAGGGCAACTATCGAGATCAGAAGCCCGAGCACAGGAAGGGTCAGGGGATGGGTCATGTCATTCCTCCGTGGGGGCCAAAGTTTCTGCTGTGATGCGGTAGTCCGTCACCAAAAACCCGGTGGGGTTCTGCCAAACGAGATCGAGCGCGGTCTGTTTGGAGGGCTCGAAGCGATAGGTGACGGTGGCGGTGAACTTGCCGATCCTGTCAGGCACGCCTTCGCCATCGGAAACCCAGGTCTTGGTGAAACGGACCTGGGCGGTTGTGTCGGTCACTGGGGTGATCGACAGAATGTCGATGACCACTTTCGAGTTCTGGCCGTAAAGCTTGGGTGGATAGTTGGCGTTGCCTTCTGTCCAGAGGCTGACAAGCCCTTGGCGGGCATTGCCTTCGGACCAAGTGTAGGCGCGCAGAATGCGGCTTTCATTGTCGTGCTGGTCATAGGTTTCGCGGTCGGTGACATAGGCAAAGAGCAGGCTTTGCCGGATAGCTTCAGCCTGTTCGATCCCGGCCTTCTCGACCGCGACCACGCGTTCGGCGACGCCGGTGTCCTTGTCGACGATGGCGAGGAAGGCTTCGGTTTGCTTCAGCGGGAGCACTGTGACGACCGAGATCATGCCCATGAGGCCGATGGCCAGCCCGCCGCCGGCCAAGGCATAGGCGATGCGTTCGCGCTTTTTGACGCCGTAGAACATCTCGGCTTCGAGAAAACTTCTCAATTCAGGGGGTGAACCTGTCATTGTCTTGCTCCGGAAATGGGGATTTGCGCGGTTGGCAGTTGTGCGGTGTGGGCCAGTTCGTCAGCGTCAACTGTCGCGGATAAATTGACCCAAACGCGCCCTTGCGGCTTGGCCGCGCTCGGCATCTGACCGCGCCTGATCGCGCAAATGGTGGTGTTCGGTCTTGCCGTGCATGAATCCCGATCGCACCTCGTTCATTCGGCGCGCCGAATAGTCGGAGGCCTTTTCCAAGGGCTTGCCCGCAACCCGCAGAGCCTGCGGTGCGATGCTCGCGAGGCTGATCTGGCCGGTGATGTGGGTCACGGCATTCGGGATCGCCATCAAGGCAAATATCCCGACGAAGACGATGACGAAGAAGCCGAGGATCGAGCCGAGGTCGGTAACTGCATCCGCGTTTCGGAAGACGTCATGGGCAACCGTCACCACGGCGACAATAACGCCGGCAGAGGCGACCGGATACATCAGATAACCGATCATGGCTGAAAGCCAGGCCTCGAATATTCCCTTGGTCTTCTCGAAGATCGTGGCGCCGATGGCGATCGGGGCAACCCCGAGAAGGAAAGCGATCATCAGCTTCGAGAAGCCAACAATGAATACATAGACCGCCATGAGGACGCCCAAGACCACATAAAGAACCGCTGCAACGAAACCGCGCATGATGGACGACATTGCCGAAGACACGGAATCCACGTTCCCTGCCATCATATTCGCCATGTCATCCATCGCCGCCGTGGCAGAGGACCCGACACCACTGCCGCCCAAGCGGAAATACTCCAGCGCAAGCGCGCTTAAGCCGTTGCTGGCGGCTTCATAGATCTGGGTGAAGTTTGACCAAGTCAACCCAAACATCAGGACCATCACAATCCGAAACGAAAGTTGAACCGCATCGCGCATCGAGATCCGGTAGACATTCAAAGCCGCGTTGATCCCGACCATGACGAGGAGCAGGGTCAACAGGCTGGTGTAGAGCGGCCCAATCGCCCCCGCTGTTGCCTCGAAGTACTGCCGACCAGCGGCGGTGATCGCCGAGTCCAGCGTCGCCAGTATGGTCGAGACGCTGTCCATCAGAAGCTGCCCCCGCACATGGTCTCTGCGATCGGGAACAGGGCATTCGATGCTTCAAAGACTTCGAGCGTTTGCTGCCAGGTCAAGCGCTCGACGGCCTTCGCGTTCCGCAAGTCGGCGGCCAGGGCTTCAACAGCTTCCCAGTTCGCGACCTTCCCGCCACAAGAGCAGTCCTGAGTTTGAACCACATTCCTGACTTTGATGAACCCGTAGATATCCCGATAAGCGCGGGCTTCAGGGCCCTTCTGCGATAGCTCATATTCAGCAGGCCACAATGCCCGGCAGTTCCGGAATTCTTCGTTCACTGCTCCCGGGATTGGCTCCACATTTTCAGGGATCTCGACTTTGGGCAAAACGTCGAGATAGGCGTTTTCCTGGGCAAGGTCTGTCGGGGCTTGGGTTTCGGCCCAAGCTGCGGCCGAGAAAACCGCAATCAGCCCAAGAGCGCCACCCACCATCCGCGTTTTGAAATCAATGGCCATGCTCATTCTCCCCCAAGGACTTTGATGAACTTCTGCTCTTCGGCGGCGGTGGCGGCGTCCATGACGCCGGCCTCGCCCATGCCCATCAGCTGGGCAGATTCCATATTCCAGATATTGGCGAGCGCGATCGACAGTTCCGCCGTCACGCGGGTATTGAGGTCGATGGCCTCTTTCAGCCCCTCGGTGTCCGGGATTTCCTGCACGAGCTCATGGACCCGCTCGAGGCTTTCGGATGCCTTGACCGAGGAGGTTTCTGCCGCGGCCGACAAGAAGGCGGCGGTGTTGGCTTGCGTGCCAATCCGGGCCGCCCCTTCGTCTTCGCTGTTCGCGAGCGTGTCGACCGTGGCCACATCGAGCCCGGCCGAAGCGAAGAATTCCGAGACATACTGGGCGGCAGGCTTATCGCCGACCTTGCCCGAGGTCGTCATCAGGGAATACTTGCCATCTTTCGCCGAGATCAGCCCGCCGGTCAGATCGGCGACATCGGGCAGGATGTCGTCAAAGAAGGTATCCGGGTCTGGAATACCTAAGGCTTCCAGGGTCAGCCCGTTGCGCAAGGCGTCAAGCTGGGCCTTCAGAGTGGCGATCTGTTCGATCTGCTTCAGGATCTGGTCATCGAGTTTGAGGTTCGACGCGATCATCTCCTTCACCTGTAGCTTGGCCTCGGTCAGCACTTCGCCGATCTTGGCGATGCTGGTCAGGTCAACCGTCGGGACGCCCTGCGCGAGGGCAGGGGCCGCAGAAAACAAGCCGGCAGAGATCAGAAAAGGGCCAAGACCCCGGACAAGATTGCGGATCATTCGGAACCACCCTTCACTTTGATGAATGTTGCGTCGATGGCATAGGCTTGCAGCCAGAGGGCGTAGCGGGCCTGATCGACCTTGACGCGCGCTGCCTTGACCCGCTCGACCATCAGCCCGATGCGGACGGCTTCGGCACGGGCATAGCTGTTGAGGTCGAGGGCCTCTTTGGTCGATCTGGTCGTTGGGATGCGCTCGATGATGGCGCGCAGCCGCTTCAGTGAGGCCTCGATCTCGAGAGAGGCGGCCATCCCGTAGTGCAAGCCAGCGTCAGCCGTGTTGCTGGCCTCGGCAATCGCCATGTCCCGCGGATCGAAAGTGCCGACTTGATCCACGCCGACTATCTTGCCGGCATAGGCGTTGAAGAACCCGGTGATGCGGACGACGTAATTCTGCGTCTCTTCAAAAGGGGGAATGCCGCCATACTTGGTGACATTGCCCGGACCGGCGTTATAGGCGGCGAGGGCCAGCGGAACGGAACCGAAGGTGTTAAGCTGCGTCAGGAAATAACGCGCACCACCGTCAAGCTGCAGCATCGGGTCGTCATAGTAGGCGGGGAAGATGCCAAGATCCTTGGCGGTGTCGGGCATGACCTGTGTCAGACCAAAGGCGCCAACTGGGCTGCGTGCCCCAATGGAAAACCCAGACTCTTGTTTGACAAGGCTCTGGAACCAAATGCGGAACTCGACCGGGTTCAACCCGGCGCGTGCAAGTCCAGGGTGGCCTGCGTATTTTTGCGCGGTGGCGACGATCATCTCTTCGATGCTGGTCTTGGCATCGCCGAAAAGCCGGGCGGCATAAGGGTTGTTGTCCTCAACCGCATAGTGGACTTCCGCCTCAGCCCCGGGGATCACTTCGAGATCGCCGATCCACGGTGTCTGACCCGTCATCATCGCCAACGTCGCATCCAGCGCATCGAGTTGGTCCTGGTGCAATTCGTCGATGCGCCGCTTCTTGTCGGCCTCAAGCTCGCGACCGCCGGTCAGATAGGACATCTGAGCGATTTCCAGTCCGTGCTGGATGATGGACTTCGGGTCGACAATCGGCACGCCTTGCGCCGTCGCAGGCCAAGGCATGACCGCCGCGCCCAAGGCCAATGCCCCGATCATGCCAAGAGGTTTATTCGCAGGGAATGACATCAAGACCCGAAGTGTTGCCGCGAGAGACGAGGCCCGCATCCGGGCTTGCACCCATGGTGGAAGTGGTCACAGTAGAACCAGCGGTGGCCCAGCAATTGGTCTTGGCAATCGGCACACCGGTGCAGCCCGCAAGTCCCGAACATCCGAGTCCGATAATAAAGGTTATGTAATATATTGATTTCATTGGACAATCATTCCTTCCAGAATTCGGGCCGCGTGGCATAGTCAGCGCCGAAGGCATTCAGGCCGGCCTGACCGCCGCCAAGCGCGGTCAAGAGCGGCCCCAGGGCTTTAAGATCGACGTTCAGCACGGTCGAGCTGCGCGGCGTCCGCGACAGGACCATCCGCTGGCCCGGGATCGGGCTCAGAACAAAGTCCAACTCGCCATCGGTCAGCCGGAACCCGTCATAGTCCGCGCTTGCGGCTTCGCCGTTCGGGAACAGGAGCTGGTTTGGCAGGGCTTCCAGGATTGAACGGGCTTTCGATCCTCGGATCTGGCTTGGGAACTGGGTCATCATCACGACAACGACGTTCTTCTTGCGGGCCGTGACCAACCATTCGGCGAGCTTCTTGGCGAAGTACTCGTCATCGAGCACCTTCCAGGCCTCATCGATCAGAATCAGCGTCGGGCGCTTTTCCTCGATCAGCATCTCGATGCGGCGGAAGAGATAGCCAAGGATCGCAGTGCGCTCTGTGCCGAGATCGAGGATTTCCGTCAGATCTACAGCCGTGACATCATGGCTGGTGAAATCCACCACCGGCTCCTCGGCCTCACCGAAAACCCAGCCATAACGACCCTCGGGCCCCCATTCGCTGATCCGCTGTGCCAGATCGAGGCCGTCGCCTACATCGCCGAAGAGCTCCTGAAACGCGCGGAAATTCCGCAGCCCTTCGCGGGCTTTGCCGTTTTGGGAAATCGCCGATTTGAGCGCTTCGGACTGCAGCGGTGTCATCGGCCCGCTGCGGGATTCCAGAAGTGCCACCAGCCAATCCAGAAACCACGCCTCACCACGTTCGCCGGATTCCGTGGCAAGCGGGTTCAACCCGGTGGGCCTGCCGGCGCGGATTTCTGCGTAACGCCCACCAAGGGCGCGCACAGCCATTTTGAGCCCGGCTTCCTTGTCAAAGATGATCGTTCGGCCCCCTGCCCTTTGGGCCTGGGCCGCGAGGAAGGCGACGGTGGTGGTCTTGCCGCCACCAGACTTGCCCAGGACCAGCGTGTGGCCGTTGGTCGGTTCCGCTGTCGGATCGCCGGGTTCATGAAAGCTGAACCGGTGCAGCGAGCCTTGCAGCGTCTGGAACAGCGTGAGCGGGGTTTGCCATGGCAGGCACGCGGCTTCCGTCCCGGTGTCTGCTGCATGGAGGGCGGCCATATCGGCGAAGTTCAGGGACGAGACCGTCATGTCCCGCGCCCGGTAATCCATATTCCCGGGATGCATGGCGAAGAAGGCTGCCTCGAGGGCGGTGACCTCGCGGACGAGCCGCATGCCGTTTTGATGGGCAATGCCGCGTATGCGGGCGACCTCGGTGTCGAGTGCCGTCTGATCCTCGGCGAAGGCCGTGATAGTCATCTGATGGATGCCAAAGCCAAGCTCGCCGCTTTCGGACTTGTCGGCAGCCTCGAAAAGCTGCGCCTCAATCGTTGCAGCAATGTCTTCGGATGCCCGCATTTGGGCTACCCGGCGTTTCACCCGCTCGGTAATGCTGCCGCGCTCGATCGGCGTGTAGCTGTGGGTGATGATGGTGTCGCGGGACGCGCCCAATGCATCCAGCATGCCGGGCCAGGTCGAATTGGCATAGGATTTGACATAGAGAACGGCGCCAACGCCGGGCGTGTCAGCCCCCGCCTCCACTGTGAACTGGCCTTTGCCGAAGCGGATGGCGGCATCGCTGGCATCCTCGGCGATGATGCCGAAGGGGCTGCGCGGTTTGCTGCGCAACTCACCAGTCAAAAGCGAGGCGTAGAAACCGATCAGGCTGCCATCGCTGATCTTGAGGCGGTGGGATTTGACGCCAAGACCGGTCTCAAGGATCGAGACCACTTCGCGCAATTCTTCCAAGCGACGGTCGGTATCCTCGCCCCAGACTTTTGCGGCTGCTTTGCCAAAGAGCGGCACGGCCAACGGCGCAACCTGCCGTCGCACGACCGTCAGGATCAGCACGGATTCCTGCAGATTTCGACGCTGCAACTCGCCATCCCAGGCCCGGTCAATATCGGCAGCGAAGCTCTGACCGTGAATGGGTTTCAGCTGGGCTTGGGCCGGGCGCATCATACGGTGCAGATAGAAGGTGAACCGCTCATCGAGGTTGTCGAGAAGATGGGCGAACCCGGCCCGTAGCGCGGTAATCGCCGCGCCGCCCGAGGTGACCCCGTCGATGCCAATCACTTCGAGGGAAAGCATCAAGCCGTTGTCGCGGGTGCGCACCACCTCGTCATCAAGCTCGATGACATAAGGCAGATGCGCATAGATCTTCGGGTCGGCCGGGATCAGCGCACGCGCCCTGCCCCGCACCCCCTCTCTCTCAAGAAACATGACGCCGCCCTTTCCGAAGGATGGCCATCGGCGTCACCAGCATCATGACCGCGAAGACGTGATGCCCGTTCGGGTTAACCTTCGTCGCAAAGCGCGCGAGCCCGTACCAGATTGGGGCCGTCAGAAACCACCAAACCGGCTTGAAGAGGATAAAGGGCAGCACGGTCATCGCCCCCACTGCCATGGCATAGGGCATCGGCAGGCCAAGAAACTTGGCTTGCCGCGAGAGCCCGAGGATGACCGCGCTTTTCTCCATCTTTGTGATCTCGCCTTAGCTGAAGGACGAGCGCAGGTTTGCGACGATGGCGGGGCCGGCGAAGACAAGGAAGGCGCCGACTACGACCAATGCAACCCAAGCCCAGGAGATCCGGTTGAAGGCGGCAAGGAACCCTGTCACCACAAAGGCGATGCCGAAGAAGGCCGTCGCGAGGGTGCCGCGGAACGAGGCCAGAACGCCGGTCGCGACCGTTTCGGCTTTGGTGAAGACCACCTGCGCCAATGCAGGCTCAGATTGCGCCAGAAAAAGGGTGCAAAGGGTCAGGCCCAAAAGAGCCACGTGTTCGTTACGCATGAGGGGTTTGTCCTTCTAGGTTCAGAGCTCGGTGAGGATGCGGTCATAAACCGCCATCACCTTGACGATGTGGGATTGGGTCTCGGCGTAGGGTGGCACGCCATCGTACTGGCGCACGGCTTCAGGCCCGGCGTTGTAGGCGGCAAGAGCAAGCTCGAGGCTGCCGAAGGTTGCCATCTGTTCCAGAAGATAGCGCGCGCCGCCGTCGAGGTTCTCGATTGGGTCCGCAGGATCGACGCCGAGATAGGTCGCAGTTCCGGGCATCAGCTGCGCAAGACCAAGGGCCCCCGCATGGCTAACAGCCCCTTGGGTGTAATTGCTTTCGACCTTGATCATCGCCTGGAAGAAGGCTGCCCACTCCGCGGGCGAAAGCTCCAGCCGCGCCAGGGCCGGATGGTCCTGATACCGGGTGGCAATCAACCGGATCGACGGCAGGACGTCCCTTGGGGCTGAAACGCCCTTGGTGCTGTAAGACACGTCGGCGGCGGGCTCAGCCCCCTCCCCTTCCGGGGTCTCTTCGTCAACCTGTTCAGGGCGGACTGGGACAATCAGCTGTCCCTGCTCGTCATAGCGCAGCACGGATGTATCAAGCGCGGCGAGCTGAATCTCTCCGCCCTGCCCTTCCGGCTCATTCCAGCGGATCACTTCCGCCTGGGAGGCTCCGCATGCCAGTGCAGACAGCGCCAGCGACAGCAGGCACGTCGAGACGGTCGAGGTTGAGCTTGCCAAAGGCGAGACCGAACATGCCGATCGGCGAGTTGACGATGCGTTCGCGCGCCAGAGCCGTGACCAGCAGGAAGCGCTCGCCCGCAGGACTGACGACGTAGAACAGCCATTCCCCCGAAAACCGCTCGTCGGGGTTTGGCGCACTGACACACTCGATTTCAACAGTCGCTCCTTGGGTTGCGGCCAGTTTGCGGAAATCGCGTTCCAGCAAGACAGGCAATGCGCGCCGTTTGGTATTCATTGGGTCCCCTCGGATCATCTGTTGGGAACGTTGTATCGCAGATTTCTTGGTGAGGCGATGCCTAACAGAAAGTATGGCGTATTCAATATAAAAATGACAAACACGATAGAAGAAGGGCGTATGCCCGAACCTGCGGTTGAACCGGACGGCGTGTCATGAAGGCAGCTGCACCGGTCGGTCCTCGAGAAAATGGAGCCACGTAATGAGACGCAGACGTTGAGAAAAGACCAAGAAATATTGGCATTTTTGCGGGTTCACGGATCGGTTCAATCGGCCGGATTAGCACTTCAGATGCGCAGACGAGAGCTGAATCTGGCCTCGATTGTCGTGGCCACGTTTGTGAACTCCGCAGCTCTCGCACAACCAGAGGTGATTCGCTGCCTGTCGCCCGAAGTGCCGGTTACCGACCTTCCCCAGGCGGTTCTCGCCGAGTACCGAACTGAGATTGCGGCCGAGTTCGAGGCCTATTTTGCGGCCGTCAGCACCCACATCGCCTGTCTCGATACCGAGCGCAATCGCGCCCTGTCGGAAGCCCATAGGGCAACCGAGGCTCATTCGATTTTCCTCAACTCCCCACCAGCTCAGAAGGACCTCCCGTGAAACCTCTCCTCCCTGCCCTCCTCCTGGGTGTCGGTCTCTCAACCGCAACCATCACTCCCGCAGCGGCCTACCCTGTCGACTGCGCGATCCTTCTTTGCCTCGCAGGGGGCTGGCCTGCTTCTGCCGAATGCGCTCACGCGAGGGCGGTCTTCATTCGCCGCATCACGCCATGGCCAATCGAGCCACCGCTGCAGATATGGAACTGTCCGATGCGGGCAAGTTTCCGGGGCCAGCAAATGTCGCTTGAGCGTCTATTCGATATTGCATTCCGGAGTGATTTGCCTTCGACAGCCTTGTCGCTCCCCCAAGGCTCTGCCGGACTGATCCCTGTCGACGCTCAGGCAGATGTCGACATCTCCGATCCGGCGTTTGACTTCGTCCGCTCGATCCGTGTGTTCGAGATCACCTATCAGCAGCGACGCAGCTCTGATGGCGACTGTAACAGTTGGGGCAGTGTCTACATGGGCAGCTACGGCGATCAAGGCGAATACAGCCGCCGCCGGAGCAGCGTCTCGGCGGTTCCTACTGCCTCAGATCTCGCTGTACCGGCAGACTGTCACAACTATTGGCATCGGTCCGTCTTCGTCGAATGGCGCGACTATGAAGGCAGCTACGGACACGAAGAGGTTCACTACTGAGAACCTGACCCACGGCCATGACCCACGTTGAACGAAAGACCGACACCTAAATACAGAAACGACGCCAGACCATAGGCCCGACGCCGCACTGATTTCCTCGTGGTACTGGGAATTTAGCGCGAGCTTTGGACCCGTTCAACCCGCAAATACTTTTGCCGGAACGAAATTTTGTACGCTCAACGGTCTGGTGTCGCCCAAAGACGGAACGACACATCATGGAACTCACGACCGGCGCCATTCTGCGGCGCATCACCGAAACGCCGCTCTCCACTGCGGCGCATAAGCTCGCAACGATCATCCTCGACGGTGTCGCTTGGAAGGACGGTTACAACGGGCTGGAGCGCGGAACGGCCGCCTTCACGCTGGCGCATCTTGCCGAGAAGATGGGGGTTTCGCGGCAACATCTGACGGCGCTTCTGGTCGAGCTTGCTGCGTCAGGATTGGCGCTGGTCCGGTGGAAGCCGAACGGTAAGTTCGCGCCGTGGCTATTCCGCTTCAGGGGGCAAGAGGAAGCCGGAGCGCCGACAGATGGCGTGTCAACCTCAGACGACACATCACTATCTAGAGACTCTAAGAACAAAACTATCTTTGCAGGGACGATCGAGATTGATGCAGGAGCCAATGTCTACCACACGCCATGGGCGGACCTGATCAAAGCCGTGAAAACCTCGCTCGCCTGCTGGAACGTCGACACGCAGATCATTTGGGAGCGATTCATGGCTTTCAACCGGGCGCGCGGAAATGCGGCAGTGCCAGCAGGGTTTCTTCTGGGCTTCATGCGGCAGTGGCGGACGTCATCACGTGCAGCACCTGTTCCGACTAAGGGCGAGAGGACTCAGAGCGAACATGATCCAGTGGAACGGGAACTGCACCGTCTGGTTCAAGCTGCGCCAAGCAGGAACAGGGAGTTTCACGCGTCCGAGCTCCGTCGGCGCATCGGTCAGGCGGCCTATGACGCTCGCGTCCTTGACGTCGTCCGGCAGTTCGGTTGCGAAAAGTTCACTGCCACTCTCGCTGTTCACGGTCGCGCAGTGAGGGCCAGGGAGATTTCGAGGTAAGTACAATGTGGCGAAGGGTCGGCTGCGATGAATTGCCTTTTGGCCCCGGCAACTGCCCGATCAGGGTTTTGCGTGCTGGTCGAATTTTCAACGCTCGCTGAACACCTAACCAAGCCAAGTTTCGCCGTTCAGGCTGTTGGCAAGGAAGGCCAGGCCATTGTTAAGCCCTACCCGGCTGATTGACCCGCCAAGACAAATGCGGACGTGCTCATCCGGTGGGCCTAGAACAGTGAACGCATCAGATGGCATCAGACCCATGCCATGCCCGTTCATCCGCCCCATCAGTTCCGCGCGACCGACACCTGACGGCAGTTTCAGCCAAATGTTGAACGCATGCTTTTGGGCGTCGAACTCAAAGCCACGCAGCAGGGTTGCGGCAATGTCTTGCCGGGCCGCGCTTTCTGCGCGGATAAACCGGCAGATGCGATCGGCGGTGCCGTCTTCGATCCATCTGGTCACAAGCGCCATCGACAAGGGTGATGCCATCACGTTGGTGACGCGCAGGGTCTGGGCCAGCTGATAGGAAGACCGACTGTCAGGTGCAATTGTGAACGCCAGCCGCAGGCCGGCGCCGATACATTTTGCAAGACCCCCGATGTGCCATGTCTGAACCGGGGCGAGCGTGGCAAACGGCGGGGGCGCATTGGGCAGAATGAAGCCGTAAGCATCATCCTCGATCAACGGCAGATTGTGGCGCACAAGAACATCTGCAATTTCCATCCGTCGTGCTGCCGGGATCGTAAGTGTGGTCGGATTGTGCAAGGTCGGGTTCAGATACAGCGCCTTTGGCCTGTGTCTCTGGATCGCGTCTGCCAGCGCATCCGGCAAAATGCCGGATGCGTCCACCGGCAGGCCGATCAGGTTCATCCCGGCCCGCGCCACAACGGACCGCAACCCGGGATACGTCACGGCCTCGCACAGAATTGTATCGCCCGGAGAGGCCAGTATGCTCAGCACGGCCACCATTGTGGCATGAGCCCCCGGGGTGACGGCAATCCGGTCCAGATTGGGCACCATTCCGCGCATCGATAACCACGACAACGCGGCCGCGCGATCTATTTCAGATCCGACGGTTGATTGATACCGCAGGAGAGCGACAAGATTGGCCCCCACATGGTCAAGACCAGCACGCATGGCCGCCAACAGGGCCGGATCGTCTGGCTCCGGTGGCAGATTCATCGACAGATCCTGTTCACGCGCACGCCGCGGGTCAGCAGCCGGGCCAGTGACCTCTGGCCGAGCACGGACAAAGGTTCCCCTGCCGACATGACTTTCTACCAACCCGCGGGACTGCGCCTCGGTATAAGCACGGCTGATGGTGGTGAAATCCAGGCCAAGAACCTCGGCCAGCCGCCGTTGTGGAGGCAGACGGTCACCCGCTACAAGCAAGCCGCTGTCGGTGTCGCGCTGAATTGAATCCGCAATCTCCAAATAGCGGGGTTTGCCGTTGGATTCGAAAACAGGCATCCAGTTTTTCATCATCCGCTCCGTGTCTCTGTGCATTGACTGTATTTGTATGCATCCAACGGCGCGCGCCGATTGGCAAGTCGATTCTGACTTCCGCAGCCGACAATGATTGTAGACTGCCTATGTTTCACTTCTTTTGATAATTTTTCGCCCACTAGAGCGGCATTTTTTGCAAATTGTTGTTTTATTGTATGTATAAATGATTCATATATTGATCGCATCAATTTGCGATGCATCCTGATCTCATCCCAACCGAGAACAGGAGCGGCAGATGCCAACAGTCACCACAGAGGCCCACAAGCCGGGCGATTTCTTCGTAGATTATGAAAACAAGGTGTTCGAGGATGTGAAGGCCGAGCCGGGAGACAAGGCGTTGGTCACCTTTCACACCATGGCATTCGAGGGCTCGATCGGGCTGGTCAACATTCTGAACGCCATCCGCCTAAACAAAAAGGGTTACGATACCTCAATCCTGCTCTATGGCCCCGGCGTTCTGCTGGGTGTGCAGCGCGGTTTCCCCAAGATCGGCGATGAGGCATTTCCGGGCCACCAGAATTTCAACAAGAATCTGGAGCGGTTCATGGCAGAGGGCGGTAAGGTCTATGCCTGCCGGTTCGCGCTGCAGGCACTGTATGGCGCGGGCGAGCCGTCGCTGATCCCCGGCATCACGCCGATCATGCCGCAGGACGTCCTGGACTGTGTGTTGCTGCACAAGAAAGCCAATGCCGTGATCATCGACACCTGGACGGTGTGAGCCCGTGCGGCCCACCCCGCTGGGCGGGTCCTTTGCCCGAAGGAGAAGAACATGCGCCCCAAACCCGTCATCCGCGCTGCTGCGGTGCAGATCGCACCGGACCTGACCTCGCGTGCGGGCACCATGGAAAAGGTGCTGAACGCGATTGCCGATGCTGCAGGCAAGGGGGCGGAGTTTATCGTCTTTCCCGAAACCTTTGTGCCCTATTACCCCTATTTCAGCTTTGTGCTGCCCCCGGCGCAACAGGGGCCGGAGCATCTGCGACTGTATGAGGAGGCGGTGGTGGTGCCCTCGGCCGAAACTCGCGCCGTGGCCGAAGCGGCGCGCAAGCGTGGCGTAGTGGTCGTGCTGGGGGTGAATGAGCGGGACCATGGCTCGCTTTACAACACGCAGCTGATCTTTGACGCCGATGGCACGCTGGCGCTGAAGCGGCGCAAGATCACGCCAACCTATCACGAGCGCATGGTCTGGGGCCAAGGCGATGGCGCCGGGTTGAAGGTGGTCGAGACCGCCGTGGGGCGGGTGGGCGCGCTGGCCTGCTGGGAACATTACAACCCCCTCGCACGCTATGCGCTGATGGCGCAGCACGAGGAAATTCACGCGGCGCATTTTCCGGGCAGCCTTGTAGGGCCGATCTTTGGCGAGCAGATCGAGGTGACGATGCGGCATCACGCGCTGGAGGCCGGGTGCTTTGTGGTGAACGCGACCGGCTGGCTGAGCGAGGAACAGATCGCCAGCATCCACCCGGACCCAAAGCTGCAAAAGGGGCTGCGCGATGGTTGCATGACCTGCATCATCACGCCCGAGGGGCGGCATGCGGTGCCGCCTCTGACCAGCGGTGAGGGTATTCTGATCGCCGATCTGGATATGAAACTGATCACCAAACGCAAGCGGATGATGGACAGCGTGGGGCACTACGCGCGGCCTGAGTTGTTGCGGCTGCTGCACGACACCCGCCCTGCCCTTCCCCGTGGCGAATTGGCCAATGAACCGATGGACATCGAGGAGCCGACAGATGCTTGACGCGGATCTGATCAACGAGTTGCAAACCAAAGGCGCGCGGCTGGTGGACCCTTCGGCCGGGCATGAAAGCCGCCGGGGTGGCGCGGGGCCGTCAGACCACAAGGCGGTGACGCTGGCGGGGCAGACGGTGATGGTGCCGGTCCATACCGCGCCCGCGTTCCAGAGCCCCTATGTGATTGACGCGCCGGACGGAACCAAAGGTGAGGCACGCGTCTTGCGTGACGGGGCCGAGGTCGGGCGCATCCGTTTTCCCGGGCGGCCCCGGTTCTATGATCTGACCACGGCGGATGGCATCCCCTATTCCAAGATTGCAGTGCTGCATGGCCGCGACGTGCTGGCGACCACGGTGCTGCAAACCTGCATCCGTTACGAGTCCCGCAAGAAAACCTGTCAGTTCTGTTCCATCGGGCAAAGTCTGGCGGCGGGGCGCACGATTGCCCACAAAACGCCCACGCAGCTGGCCGAGGTGGCGAAAGCGGCGGTGGAGTTGGATGGCGTGCGCCATATGGTGCTGACCACCGGCACGCCAAAGGGGTCTGACCGCGGGGCGCAGGTGCTGGCCGACTCTGCCCGCGCGATCAAGGCGGCGGTGGATTTGCCGATACAGGCGCAATGCGAACCACCCGAGGATGACATCTGGCATCAGCGCATGTTTGATGCAGGGGTCGATACGCTGGGGATGCATTTGGAGGCGGTGACGCCAGAGGTGCGGGCGCGGATCATGCCGGGCAAGGCGAGCGTCCCGTTGGAGAAATACTTCAGCAGCTTTGAGGCGGCGGTAAAAGTGTTCGGGCGCGGGCAAGTCTCGACCTACATCCTCGCCGGTCTGGGCGACACGGCAGAGGTCATTCTGGCGATGTCAGAAAAGCTGGTGGCGATGGGAGTTTACCCGTTTGTCGTGCCCTTTGTGCCGATTTCGGGCACGCCGCTGGAAAGCCACCCGGCACCGACCTCAGCCTTTATGGCCTCGATACTGCAACCCCTGTCGCAGATGACGGTGACAGGCGGGATGCAGGCCAGCGATATCAAGGCGGGTTGCGGCAAGTGCGGCGCGTGCTCAGCCCTGTCCACCTATGAAAAGTTGAGGGTGGCATGACACATCTGACGCCTCAGTCCGGTTTTCTGCAAAGCTATCGCATCTGCGCTGCGGCGGAGCCGTGGATGCAGGCAGGGGCGCGTGACTTGCGCGAACGGGTGTTCGTGCAGGAGCAGGGTGTTTTTGCGGGCCATGACCGCGACGCGATTGACGATATTGCCCTGCCGCTTGTTGCCATCGCCGAGAATGCGACCGGTGGGCCGATTGTGGTCGGTACGGTGCGGATACACGAGCCGACACCCGGTGTCTGGTGGGGGTCGCGGCTGGCGGTGGCACCGGAATGGCGAAGGGTGGGAAAGCTGGGGTCCGAACTGATCCGGCTGGCGGTCGGCACGGCGCGGGCGCGTGGGGCGGTGGAATTTCACGCTCATGTGCAGCGGCAGAATGTCGTGCTGTTCCGCCGCTTGCATTGGGTGGTCGAGGCGGAGATGGATCTGCATGGCCTTCCGCATGCGCATATGCTGGCCAGCCTGACCCACTATGTGCCGATTGACGATCCCGCTGCCGGATGGCGGATCAGCGCCCCTGGCCCGGTGGAGGGCAGCGCATGACCGTTGCTGCGATTGCTGCTGAACTGGCGGCGCATCCCTCGATTCTGGGCAAACTGGATATTGCCGGGGCGACCCGCGCTCTGGGGCTGAGCGGGAACAGCACCGGCCAGCCCGGCGATGATGCCGCAGCCCTACCCCGGCCCGAAGGCGGCTGGGATCTTTTTGCCGCCGAGGCGTTTATTCCGGCGTTTGTCACCGATGATCCATGGTTTGCGGGCTGGTGCGGGGTGATGGTGAATCTGTCGGATATTGCCGCCATGGGCGGGCAGGCGACCGCGATCACCGATATGATCTGGGCCCCCGATGCGGCCAGCGCGGCCCCGGTGCTGGAAGGGTTGTTTGCAGCGTCAAAGGCTTATGGCGTGCCGATTGTCGGCGGGCACACCAACTTGCGCGCGCCATCGCTGAATCTGTCAGTGGCGGTGACCGGGCGGGCGCGGGCGCTGATCTCCAGCTTTGCCGCGCGGCCGGATGACATGCTGATTGCGGCGGTGGACCTGCGCGGCGCGTGGCGGCCCCGGTTTGACAACTGGTTTGCTGCCGCCGATGCGCCGGCAAGCCGGTTGCGCGGTGATCTCGCCTTGCTGCCGGAACTCGCCGAGTCGGGGTTGGTACGGGCGGGCAAGGATATAAGTCAGGGCGGGATTGCCGGCACCAGTCTGATGCTGGGCGAATGCTCGGGCTGCGGGTTCGAAATTGATCTGGACCGGCTGCCGATGCCGCCCGGTGTGGATATGGCGCGCTGGATGCGGGCCTTTCCCAGCTTTGGCTTTTTGCTGTCGGTGCATCTGTCAGATGCGAAAGAGGTCTGCGCCCGCTTTGCCGACCGTGGGCTGGCAGCGGCGGTGATCGGCCGCGCGACAGCGGGATCGGCAATTGATCTGGTGCAGGGAGACGCGCGGGCGACGTTCTGGGACTGGCAGCAGCGCCCTTATCTGGCGCTGGGACCGAGCCAGCCGGTGCGGGAGGTGCATCATGCCTGAGGTGATTTTTCACATCCGCTGGCCGGACGGGGTGGAGGAGCGCTGCTATTCGCCCTCGACCATCATTCACCAGCATCTGAGCGCGGGGCAAAGCTACCCGCTTGATGATTTTCTGGCCCGAGTTCGCGCCGGGCTGATCGAAGCCTCGGACAGGGTGGCGGCCAAATATGGCTTTGCCTGTTCCAGCGCGATGGATCAGCTGGCTCGGATCGAGGCCAATGCCCGCCGGTATTCTGCGGATGACGCCCCCGTCATCTGCCTGTCACTTCAATGAAAGTCCTGCCCATGTCTGTCCATGACACAGCCGTTCCGCATATCCCTGTCGTCATCATCGGTGGCGGCCAGGCCGGACTTTCCGTCAGCTGGTATCTGACCCGGGACGGGATCGATCACATCATCTTTGAGCGACACAGGCGGTTTCACTCGTGGCGGGAGAACCGCTGGGACAGTTTCTGTCTTGTAACGCCGAACTGGCAATGCCGCCTGCCGGGGTTCCCGTATCAGGGCGATGACCCTGATGGCTTTATGCTGCGCGATGAAATCGTCGACTATCTGGATGGGTTCAGCGCCAGCTTTGATCCGCCGCTGCGCGAAGGGGTGTCGGTGACACGGGTGACGCCTTTGGCAAATGCCGGCTACCGGGTCGAGACGACGGCGGGGGTCTGGACCTGTGGGCAGGTGGTGGTGGCGACGGGGGGCTATGACCAGCCCATCGTGCCCCCCTATGCCAGCGCGATCGCGCCAGAGGTGGTGCAGATGCATTCGGTCGATTACCGCCGCCCGTCTCAATTGCCGGAGGGCGGCACGCTGATCGTGGGCACCGGGCAATCGGGCGTGCAGATCATGGAGGATTTTCACCGTACCGGGCGCGACGTGCATCTGGCGGTGGGTCCCGCACCGCGCAGCCCGCGCAAATACAGGGGCCGCGATGCGACCGACTGGCTGAATAATATGGGGCATTACGCGATCACCATCGACAAACACCCCGACCCGGTCAAGGCTCTGACCCAGACCAACCATTACATGTCGGGCCGGGATGGCGGCAAAGAGATTGACCTGCGGCGTTTTGCGCTGGAGGGCGTGCACCTATACGGGTCAATGGCGGGGGCAGAGGGGACGCGGTTGCAGTTCCTGCCGGATCTGGAAAAGAACCTTGATGATGCCGACCGCAGCTATTGCGGCATCCGTGATCAGATCGACGCCTGGATTTCAGCGAAGGCGATTGATGCCCCGGCGGAGCCCCCGTTTGAAAAGGTGTGGCGACCAGAGGCAGAGGTGACAGAAATTGATTGCGCGGCACTCGGAATCACCTCGGTCATCTGGGCCATTGGCTTCCGGCCGGACTATGGCTGGCTGGAGGCGGACTGCTTCGATGCACAGGGCCGCCCCGTCTATCGCCGCGGGGTTACACAAGCGCCGGGTGTTTATTTCATCGGCCTGGGGTGGCTGAACACCTGGGGGTCGGGGCGGTTTCTGGGGATTGATGACGATGCGCGCTATCTTGCGGAGCAGATCGCGGCGCAGGCCAGCGTCAGAACACAGGCTGCGGAATGAAGCATGAGCGGATTGAGCGCTGTGACACGATTGGGCAGCGCCGGTTGGGGATGGCGGAATGCGGCTGGCGCGGGCTGTCCGAGGGCTGGTTGCTGCGACATCTGGGCGATGTGCATTGGCGGCAGATCGCAGATGCGATGGGGCAGCAGGCAGCGGTGTTTCACGACGCGACAGGCGCGCCGGTCTATGCGGCGTTCTGTGCGATTTCAGAACGGATTGCGCAGCCCGAGCTGGCAAGGCCCGGCGCACTGCTGACAATCGCCTCGCGCTTGCGGCGGCTGTCGGCAACCCGGCTGATCTCGTTTCACAGCCTGGATATCGGCGGTGAGGACTTTGCCGAGGTCACTCTGATCACGGCTTTTGTGCGCCATGGTGTGGGTGGAAATGCCCATATCCGGCGGGCACAGCCAGTGGGTAAGCTAGACCTGCCGATGATGGAGGCGGGTGCTGATGATGGCTTTGCCGAAGAAGCGGCACAGCTTTATCGCGGAGCAGGGTCTGCTGGTGACACCCTGCAAACGGATGTCACCCCATGCCCCACCACAGAATTCAACGCGGCCGGGTTGCTGTATTGCGCGAATTATCCGGCGCTGGCTGACAGGGCGGAATGGGCGCTGTACCCCGAGGCGGCGACCCGAATGCTCACGCGACGCAAGATCGTTTTTCTGGGCAATGTTGACGCCGGAGAGCGCGTGACAGCCGCGGTCCACACAGATCGCGCTAAGCCTGACAGGCACAGCATCACCCTGGCTTCAAACGGGCGGGTCATTGCACAGGTGGTAACGGAAAAGCTGAGTTGATTTGCCGCATGTCTGCATATTGATCGGATTCATTTATGTGATATCATGCAGTCAATTCAGGAGGCTGCCATGAGTAACGATCTGCGCCAGAGAAAACCCGCCATGAGGAACGGCTTGCGTCATCGCTGCCCCAAATGCGGCGATGGTAGGCTGTTTACCAGCTATCTGAAAGTGGCCCCCGCCTGCGAGGCCTGCGGACAGAGCTTTGCCGCGCAAAAGGCAGATGACGGCCCGGCCTATTTTACCATCCTGCTGATGTGCCACATTGCAGGCTTTATGCTGCATTTCATGATTGTTTACACCGCCCTTGGTCCGATGGCGACGGCGCTGTCGATCAGTGTCGTTGTTCTGGTGGGCAGTCTGCTGCTGCTGCCCCGGATCAAAGGGCTTATGATCGGCTGGCAATGGGCGGACCGCCTGCACGGATTCTGAAAGGAAAACGCCCACGCAGAATTGCGTGGGCACCTTGTCTTTATGTGGGAAACCTATTGCGAAATGCCCACCGCCTCTAGCCCGACCCGCGCAACTTCCACAACATTTTCGACGAAGGCTGCGTATTCAGCCGGTCCGACGGTCAGACCCTTGATCCCTGCTGCGGTCTGAAAAGCCTGGAACTCGGGCTTCTGCATCGCCTCGAACATGCCATCGGCAATCTTTTGCTGGATATCTGCAGGCATATCCTTGGGGCCAAAGATCCCGCGCACATTCGCCCAGTTGGTGTTTGCATTATAACCGAGTTCGGCAAATGTTGGAACGTCGGGCAGCGAGGCTGACCGTTCCGCCGAAAGAATACCCAGAACACGAAGACGACCAGCCGCAACGAATTCTAGCACGGCATTGGGATTGCCGGCGCCGATCTCGACATGTCCGCCCAGAACATTTGTCACGGTTTCAGACGAGGCATCAAAACTGACCCAGTTCTGCTTGATGCCGGCCGATTCAAACACGAGATGTGACGCAATGTTCGCGGCCGACCCGATCGGACCAAAGCCACCGATTGAAATCTGCGTGTCCTTGCCCGCGTAGGCATCAACCACATCTGCAAATGTCTTGTAGGGCGAGTCTTCTGCCACCTAGAGCAGGTAGGAATCTTCCTGAAGCATAGCGATCCAGGAGAAATCGTCCGGCGCGAAGGTGCCCGCCAGATTGGTTTGCATCGCGGTGAAATGGGTCATGACGGATACGCCGATGGTATGGCCATCTGGCGCAGCGGCGCGGATGGCCGCCATCTGCGTGGCTCCACCGCCACCAGGTTTGTTCACGACGACGACAGGCTGACTGAACACGTCTTGTGCAGCAGCGGCGAGGCTGCGCGCAAAGACATCAGAAGCGCCACCCGGCGCGTTCAGAACCACGAGTTCGATCGGCTTTGTCGGCCAGTTGGCATCTTGAGCATGCACGAGGCCCGCCCAGGCGAAAGTCATGCAGCTGATACCGATAGCAGATGCCAGCCTGCGGCCAGATGAAAACAGTCTCATGTGTATTTACTCCCCATGTTGGAATGTTGATGAAGTCAGTGCGGCATATTGTTTCCCGCTTGATGCAAACAATATCCTGTCATTGTAGATTCCCCCCCTACGGATCGCTTGGGCATTTACTGACAATTTGTTAGGTGTTTGATCCCACGGTTTAATGGTGCGATCCTTTCGAAGGAATGGAAGGAAGCACTATGGGACAGGTTCGTCACGGGAGCGCCACGACCACGCACGCCGTCAGAGCAGCAATACAGCGATCGCAAGCTTCGCTCGCGCAGTTGAGCCGGGAACTGGGCATCAACCCCAAGACGGTCGCGAAGTGGCGCAAGCGGGCGACGGTCGAGGATATGAAGACCGGGCCTACGGAACCGCGGTCGACGGTTTTGACCGAGGCCGAGGAAGCGATGGTTGTCGCGTTCCGGCGCCACACGCTCCTGCCACTGGACGACTGCCTTTATGCCCTGCAGTCGTCGATCCCGCATTTGACGCGGTCAGCGCTGCATCGGTGCCTGCAGCGACATGGCATCTCGCGCCTGCCGGATGTTGAAGGCGACAAGCCCAAGCGCCAAAAGTTCAAGCGGTATCCCATCGGCTTCTTCCACATCGATATTGCCGAGGTGCAGACCGCCGAGGGCAAGCTCTACTTGTTCGTCGGAATCGACCGGACCGCCAAGTTCGCCGTCGCTCAACTCGTTGCAACTGCTGACAGAAAGACGGCCTGGGAGTTCCTGCAGCATATGCTCGAAGCCGTGCCCTACCAGGTCCACACGATTCTTACTGATAACGGCATCCAGTTCGCCGAGCAGCCCCGGAACCGGAACACCATCTACTCTCGGCCAATGCGCTTCGACATGATCTGCGAGGCGAACGGGATCGAGCACCGGCTGACCAAGCCCAACCACCCGTGGACCAATGGTCAGGTCGAGCGAATGAACAGAACGATCAAGGACGCGACCGTGAAACGCTTCCACTATGAAACCCACGATCAGCTGCGAACGCACCTCGCGGACTTCCTGGCAGCCTACAACTTTGCACGCAGGCTGAAGACGCTCGGCGGTCTCACGCCCTACGAATACATCTGCAAAATCTGGACATCAGAGCCGGATCGATTCATCCTCGACCCGATCCACCAGATGCCGGGACTGAACACCTAGGGTGCCGACCGCTCCGCTATTTCGCGGCCAGCAGGGTGAACTTGTGAATCTGCGGCCGTTCAGAAAACAGTTCTTCTGCCTTATCCATCAGTGCGGCGGCAACTTTGCCGTCAAGATGCGTCTGCCGATCCTCCTCTGTGTCGAACGTATCGAAGATCGCGTAAGCACCGGGACCTTCCTCGATCACATACCAGGTCAGAGTGCCGGGCTCAGCTTGAACGAGTGGCAATGCCGAGGTCAGGAAATCTGCGACATCGCGCTCTTTTCCGGGCTTGGCCTTCAGTGGTACATACAGGGCAAGTTTGGGCATAAATAACTCCTCAAGTTAAACGGACAGATATCATTCGGCAAAGTAACAGACGAGCGGGCCAGAACGTTCCCCAGGAGGCGGAACACGCGCGGCCCCGCCTCCTCGTTGAAATCAGAACTGCTGTGCGGTCGGCCGGATGACGATCGCGTTGACGTCGACGTCATCAGGTTGCTCGACAGCGAACGCGATAGCACGCGCCACCGATGCCGCCGGGATGGCCTGCTTGTAGAAGTCGAGCACAGTCTCGGCAGCCGTGCCAGACGTCGTGAACTTCAAATCGCTTTCGACAGCTCCAGGCTCGATTGACGTGACACGGACCTTTTCACCCACCTCGTGGCGCAAGCCCTCGCTGATCGCGCTGACGGCGAACTTGGTGCCGGAGTAGACCGTGCCGCCCGGTGCGAAGACCTTGATGCCCGCAACCGAGCTCAAGTTGATGATGTGACCGCTGCCCTGCTCGAGAAAGCCGGGAAGGGCCGCCGCGATGCCGTAGAGCGTACCCTTCAGATTGACGTCGATCATCTGGTCCCACTCGTCGGTGTTGACCTCGGACATCGGACGGATCGGCATTAGCCCGGCGTTGTTGATCAGCACGTCGAGGCGGCCGAAGTCGGCAACAATTGCGGCAACGACGGACTGGACCGCCGACTTGTCGGTGACGTCGAGCGCGTAGCTACGTGCCGTGCCGCCGTTTGCGGCGATGTCCGCGACGACCTCGTCGAGCCTGTCCTTGCGCCGCGCGGCGATGGCCACCTTCGCGCCGCGTTCCGCGAGAAGACGCGCGGTTTCTGCGCCGATGCCGGTGCTGCCGCCGGTGATGAGAACGACCTTGCCTTCGATACCCTTGGTCATAACTGTATTCCTTCAAGTCAGTTGTTGATTTTTCGCTGGATCGCGGCTCCGCCTCAGCGTTAGCCGCGTGGATGAATTAGGTCCGTAAGGCACCACGCGAAGCGCAGGTGCCAACAGGCCGATCATCCGCAACTCGTCTGTGTCGAACGCCTGTACAAGCCGTGCCTAACCCACCCACTCTACAGGCTTGCCCATTGGCACCATCCTCAGGTCGCCGAGACGGGGTTGAGGACAAACGCGGCGCGCTCGGCCAGATCGCCGATCTGAGAGAGGTAGTTCTGGAAGTGGGGCGTCGCACGGTGGGCGGCGACCGCATCTGCGTCCGCGTACAGCTCGTCGAGCACGAAACGGTTCGGATCGCTCTGGTCCTGCCAGAGATCGTAGCGCAAATTGCCCGGTTCGGCACGGCTCGGCTTTAGCATGGCGTCGAGCAGAGCGCGCAGACGGTCGACGGTATCCGCACGGGCGGTGAGGACGGCGACGATCTTCACGTTGTCTGTCATGGCACCGTTCCTTGTCTTGGTTATATCCGTGAGAGGGCGCACCCTTAGCGCCCCACCGGTCATCCTGGTACTCATGCAGCGGCGCGATCGAGGGCTTCGATCAACGCGTCGGCCATGGCCCGGTCCGATGCCGGATTCTGACCCGTAATCAGCTCCCGGTCGACGACGACATTCGAAGCGAAGTTCTCGTCGGTGACCGACACGTCGCCACCGGCCGACCGCAGCGCCTTTTCCATGTCAAAGTAGAGCTCGCCCTTCAGCACTTGCTCCTCGGCGATCTTCTCCTCGTTCGCCGAAAAGACGGTCATGCGGTAGCCCGCGTAGATCCAGTCTTGGGCCAGGTCGGCCGCCCCGGCGTCATCGCCTTCCTCCAGCGCCCTGCGGAAGGCCGGAGCATCGTCGAGCGCGGCGACAACGACCACCGGCCCGTGGCAGAGGAGCGCGGTCGGCTTGGCCGCCGCATGGAAGTGACGGAGGATCGTGCCCGCATCGCGGTCCTCCATCAGGTCGACGATGGGCGCGTGACCTCCCGGCACGAACACGCCAACGAAGCCGTCCAGACCCTCGTCGACGACCGATTTCAGCGTGCGGACGTCGTTCATGGCCGGGTGGCTCGCAAAAAAGTCCTTGGCGCGCTGGAATGCCGTCTCATCGCCGCCAAAATGATCAACCGACACGGAGCCGGCGTCGATGTGGGGCTTGGCACCATTGGGCGTGGCGAGAACAATATCATAGCCGGCGTCGAGCAGAGCCAGCGCGGGGACCGCCGTCTCGTTGAGACACTGACCGACCGTCGCGGTACCGCCGCTACGCAGACCGATCTGCGTCGCGTTCGATCCAACAACGAGAACCTTACCCTTGCTCATCTGAACCTCCATGTTCGCGGCGTCCGCCGCCGATGGATGGTAGATGGGCCTTGTTGACATATTCTAGAAGTTTATATTTCTAATTTCAGATATACGGATGACAGGATGACTGCGTGCGCTACGACCTGAACCTGTTGCCGATCTTCGTCGCCTTGATGGAGGAGCGCAGCGTCACGCGGGCCGCCGAGCGCCTGGGGATGACACAGCCCGCCTTGTCCAATGCCCTGTCGCGTCTAAGACTGATGCTTCAGGATCAGCTGTTCGTCCGCGAGCGCTATGGCATCCAGCCGACCCCGATCGCGCTCGAACTCTCACCGCTGATCGCCGAGGCACTCGCCCAGCTCGACGACGCGGTCCTCGGTCAGCAGGCCTTCGACCCCGCACAGGCCGAACGGCTCTTCACGATCGCGCCGAACGGTTATGTCGAGTTCGTCCTCGTCCCCGCTCTCGTGGCGCGCCTGGAGAAGGTCGCGCCCGGTATAAGGGGTCTGCTGCCGGACGGGGCGAAATCCTACGCTAAGGGCTGATACTGGGTCCTGCACGCTGCAAGGTTCTGTAGACTGTCGGCCTTGAAACGGAGAAGAGCTCGGCAAGGTCGCTGATGGAGTAGTCGCCCGACGCATGCATGCGCGTCAGCTCTTTTTGCTGTTTTTCAGAGAGTTTAGGCTGCTTTCCTCTGAGTTTCCCCTTGGCGCGGGCGATGGCCATACCTTCCCGTGTCCGCATTCTGATCAGGTCGGCCTCAAACTCGGCGAAGGTGGCCAGAATGTTGAAGAACATTTTGCCCATCGGATCAGTCGGATCGTAAACCGATGCACCGATGGCAAGCTTCACACCCTTTTTTTCAAGTTGCTCTGCGATGGCGCGTGCATCGGGGACGGATCGGGCGAGCCGATCTAGCTTTGGTACGACCAGAACGTCGCCTTCCCGCACGGCAGCCAGGGCTTGGTCGAGACCAGGACGGGCGCGATTGGTGCCTGTCAGCCCGTGATCGGTATAGATGCGGCCCTCCGATACTCCCAAGCCGCCTAAAGCCTGCCGCTGCGCGGCCAGGTCCTGTTTGTTGGTCGAGCAGCGGGCGTAGCCAATTTTGGTCATGGTCATGTTTGAATGTACGGATAAAGGGCCTCATGTGCGAATCAAATCGTACCACCTATACGCTATGTTCTGCGGTGTGGTTTTTCTGATCCTACCAAACTTTGCAACACATGTCCGGTGAAGGATCCTCATACGGACAACGCTCTTTTGAAAGGCCACCATGCCACGACGCAGCATTCTGACCGACCGACAGCGCGCGGCATTGCTCGATCTGCCGACTGCTGAGGCGGACATGCTGCATCACTTCACG
>NZ_VKKX01000004.1 GCF_008271655.1 Gemmobacter caeruleus | reverse complement strand
GGCTCATAACCTGAAGGCCGCAGGTTCAAATCCTGCCCCCGCAACCAAATCTCTCAAATATGTCAGATACTTAGAACCCGACGTAAATCGTCGGGTTTTAGGCATTTCGGTTTACATCAACGCCACATCAACACGACACCAGAAAAACCGCAACGGCGCGCATAAGCCCGCATTGGCAGGCATCACCGGGCTTCGCCGTTCGATACGTCCGTTTCTGACGTGCGCGTACTGCATCCTCTCTTCATCAACGGAGAGAGAAGATGACCACGGAAAAACATCTCGCACTCGAACTCGTCGCGGTCCTCGCCGATCGCTTCGGCCCCGGCAGCAAGGTGGCCAAGGAGGTGCCGGGCTGGATCGAATACCTGACCGACGTCGAATGCCCGGAACGGCCGCGAACCCGGCCAGGGGCGGCCTGGTGGGGGAGAGTACGCGGTCTTCTGGAGGAGCTGCGTGGCGGTGATGATCCACGCGAGGAAAACCTCGTCCGGATCAACGCGGCGCGCCTCGGGCAGCACTTCGGCCTGACCGACGTGGAGGCGCGGATCCTCGAGTTCTTCGCCAGCTATCGCAGCTTCGACATGTTCGAGCATGTGGTCGACCGGGCACTCCAGACGCAGGACGTGACGCTGCCGTTCCTGATCGCCCAGTTCGCCGGTGCCGATCACACTGCCGTCCGTGCGGCGCTTCGGCCAGATGGTCGGCTGCGGACTTCGGGGCTCTTGCAGAACGACGGGCGCAACTGGTCGCGCCAGTCGATCCCCTACACGGTATCGGATCGCCTCGCCGGTGCGCTGATGGCCGACTTCGGCAACATCGAAGAACTCGTCGCGCTCCTGTTCCCGCCCGCACCGCCGCCCGAAGCGGAATGGGGCGACTTCACGGGGCTGGGCGACAGTGCAGCCATCATGCGCAAGCTCCTGCAGAAGGCCCTCGCCGAGGGTACGCGCGGGGTGAACATCCTGCTCTACGGGCCGCCGGGGACGGGCAAGACCGAATTCTGCAAGGTTCTGGCCCGTGAACTTGGCGCCAGCCTGCGCGCGGTCGGCGAGGCGGACGACAGCGGCGAAGAACCGTCGCGGGGCGAGCGACTGGCCGAACTGGGCATCGCGGGTCGGATGCTGGCGTCGAGGCGTGACACCGTCCTGCTGCTGGATGAAATGGAAGATTTGTTTGGAGGTCGGCCCGTTCTTCCCTTCTTCCGGCCGGAGCGGACGTCGAAAGTCTTTGCCAACCGGCTCCTGGAAACCAATCCGGTCCCGACCCTCTGGACGACCAATTCGATCGAGACCTGCGATCCGGCCTTTCTGCGCAGGATGGCCTTCTCGGCCGAGATGCGCCCGCCCGCAGGGCCAATCCGCAAACGGATCTGGCAGCGCCTGGCGGATCGGCATGTGGCAATCGAAGATGCCGCGGCGATCACGTCGCTCGCGGAATCCCACAATCAGCCACCGGCGCTGGTGGCAGACGCGATGCGGGTCGCGCGGGCCTGCGGCGGCGGGATCGACACCTTCGAGCAGGTTCTCGGGGCGTCGGCCAAGGTGACCAATGGCGGTGTCGCGCCGCCGCCCCGCCACCACTCCGAGGTGCCGTGGGTTCCGACGCTGGCCAACACCGATACCAGCCTGACCCTGCTGGAAGCGCGACTGGCCGCCACCCCCAAACCGCTGCGGCTGTCCTTCTGCCTCGACGGTCCGGCCGGAACGGGCAAGAGCGCCTGGGCCCGCCACCTCGCGCGGCAACTGGGCCTGCCGGTCATCGAGAAGCGGGCCTCGGACCTGCTGTCGATGTGGGTCGGCGGCACCGAGCAGGCGATTGCCCGCGCCTTCGCGGATGCCCGGGCCGAGGGGGCGCTGCTGATCTTCGACGAGGCCGACAGCCTGCTTGCCGACCGGCGCAATGCTGTCCGTCAGTGGGAGGTGAGCCAGGTCAACGAGATGCTGACCTGGATGGAGAGCCATCCGCTCCCCTTAGTCTGCACCACCAACCTGGCGGAACACCTCGACCCGGCAACGCAGCGGCGCTTCACCTTCCGCATCCGGTTCGACTGGCTGCGCCCGGATCAGTTACCGCTTGCCTGGGCCGCGCACTTCGCGGCGCCGGTCCCGGCAGAGGTCGCGGCGCTGGACCGGCTGGCCCCGGGCGACTTCGCCAATGTCGCCCGCCGGATCCGCGCCCTTGGTAAGGAAGACACGACGACCATCCTCGCCGAACTGCGGCGCGAGTCCGCGGCGAAGGAAGGCGCTGCCCGGCCCATCGGCTTCGGCCGTTGACAGGGCGCGACCGCAACGGCCAAAGTCGGAGCCAGAGGCAAATGAGGCATCATGCGCTATTCCCGTCAGGAAGATCTGCTGCGGCTGGCCGTGATGATGCAGGGCTCGGCCGAAGGTGTCTCGATTGCCGACATCGAACAGACCTTCGGCGTGTCCCGGCGCACGGCCGAGCGGATGCGCGATGCCGTGCTGCGCGCCTTCCCCCAGCTCGAGGAGCGTCCGGGCGAGAACGGCCAGAAATACTGGCGCTTTCCAGCTGGCACGCTGGGAAAGATGGTGGAACCCACCATCGACGAACTGACGGCCGGGCACCGGGCCGCTAGCATCGCACGGCGCGAGGGCGACCTCGACACCGCCGAAACGCTGGAACGGCTGCTGTCCAAGGTGCAGGCGATGTTCCGCGAGGACCGCCGCCGTCGCGTCGCTGCCGACCTCGAGGCGCAGCTGATGGCCGATGGCGTCGCCTTCCGCCCCGGTCCTCGCGAACGCATTGACCCCGACATCCTGCGCAAGCTGCGCGAGGCGATTCTTGCCGGGGCGATGATCTCGGCCGACCACCGCGCCCGTGCTTCGGGCAAGCTGTCGCGCGACACCCGGCTTGGCCCGATCGCCATGCTGTTCGGTGAGGGTCGGCAATACCTGCTGGCTTGGAGCGAATACCAAGACGACCTGCGCCTGTTTGCCTTGGCCGGCTTTGAGCGCATCGCGTTGGAGGATGACATCTATGAGCGCCCCGAGGGCTTCGACCTGCAGGACTGGCTGGCCGAAAGCTTCGGCATCTGGCGCGAAGAGCCGCAGGACGTGGAATGGCGCTTTCTGCCCGAAGTCGCGGACGAGGCGGCGACCTATGTCTTTCATCCGAAGCAGGAAACGGAGCGGCTGCCCAACGGCTCGCTGGTGGTGCGGTTCCGGGCTGGCGGGCGGCAGGAAATGGAATGGTATGTGGCCAGATGGGGGGAGAATGTGGAAGTCGTATCAAAAGGAAACCTGAATGATATGTGACCGGAAATCTCAAGGCATGACGGGGGTGGGTAATGTTTCATGCGATAAACGCAAGAAAAGCTAGGCTCGATCGGGTGATAGACGGCGTTGGAAAGCAGCCGCGCGAGGATTTGATAACCTCGGCGCTGTTTGGCACGATCCAGTTTCTTTCCGCACCTGCGCAGAAGTTGGCACTGAAGGCACTGATCGGTCAGGAATTGCGTGGTGACGCAGAAATCTTTCTCTGGCCGTATCTGAGGCACCCGGAAGAAAATGCAGAGCCGGATGTGGTCCTGAGAATTCGCACTGATGATGGCCCTGCCTATTGGATCGTGGAGGTGAAGTGGGGCGCACCTCTCGGTGATGAGCAAGTCGGTCGTGAAGTCCGGACACTTCGTGATGGCGAATGTCTCCGCGGCGGCCTGCCCGCTGAAAATCGGAACGTGATTGGCTATACTCTGCTCGGAGCGGAGATGAAGCATACGGAAGCCATGCAGGTAGCCGAGGGAGAGTTTTCCAAACTGACATTCCATAGCCTGACATGGCCAGCGGTAACAGAGCGGCTGCGCCGTCTGTCCACCGAAAAAAATGACGATCCCGGATTGATTTCGTGGACCAGAACGGCTGAAGATTTTCTCAGGGGCACTCCGAAGGGAAGTGTGCTGGGATCATGGCCTCCTGATATCATGATGCCGCCGGCCGCAAGTTTTACTTTCGCAGCAGGCAGGCAGTTTGATCCCGGAAATGCGGTCGGATCAGTACCTGCAGCGCAATTCAATTTTACCGAGAGGCACAAATGACCACTGACGAAGCCATCTGGCAATCTGCCCAGAATCTGTTGAGATCTTCTGAAAACCTCGACAAGCTCTGCGAGGCATTCAGTGTGATCGAATGCGACGAGAAGAAACTTGTTATAGAGCATTCTGATGAAGGTTCTCAGGATAGTGGATGGATATATCCGGTCTGGGAGGCTTATTACAAAGTCAGGCAGGCACCAAACGGGAAAAAGAAGGATGTCGGTTGGATAACTCTGGCCATCCAGCTTACCTGCGACGTTGGCGTTGAGGGCGACTGGCAACACGGAAAACGCGCCAAGGTTCTTGCGGCGTATGCGCCGTCCAGAGATTTTGAGGACGCATGGGGGTTTGATAGCGAAGGCCCCAACTCGTCAGGCTATATCGAGGAGTGCGTCACCGACGAGTATCGCTGGCTTCACTCAGACGAGGTAAGCTGGCTTTTCGCAGTTCCCCTTGATGCCCTGATCAGCACGGATGATGTGGAAAAATATATTACCACGCCGATGCGGCGACTTGTGGAAGGCGAAAACCCTGTTGAGGTGCTTGGAGCGATTCGCGAAAAGCTGTGTCTGCCGCCGCGCCCCTAAGCTATCGTCGCCGGATCGGGACATCGCGCCCGGTCCGGCAGACGACAGCCTGATCTGTGTCCGGTTTCGCGATTTGATTTCTGGTTCCAATTTCTTCGCCCCTCGCAGCCCTTTTTGCTGCTAACATAGGTCGATCATTCTGCGACCGTCTCCACACCCTCAGCCATCTGATGCAAACGAGACGGAGGCAGCATCAATGCCTCCAACTCTGCCTGATCCGGGGTGACCGGCGCAAAATCCCACTGATCAACGCCGACATTCACCTGACCCTCGGCACCGCGCCAGCGGGTGTGGACATGACCGAAAAGCTGGATCGCTCCGGCCCGCGCGCCGTTCCAGGTGACCAGCGGATAGTGGCACAGGACAAAGCGGCGCTCTCCGATGCCTATCTCGACCAGATCGTGAACCGATGCCCATGGCAGCGCGCGAACCAGCCAGTCGGGATCGTGATTGCCGCGCACCAGATGTTTCCGCCCCGGCAGCGCGGCAAAACCCGCCTGCGCGGCCATGCGTCCGGCGTCGGACTCGCAGGCGGCGAAGTCTCCGATGATCCACAGGTCGTCATCGGGTCCAACCACGCCCGCACGAGCAATCATCGCGGCGTCCATCGCCTCAACCGAGGCAAAGGGCCGGTCGAAGAAGCGCCGCACCGGGTCATCCGCGAAATGGGTGTCGGCAGTGAAGAAATGGGCCATGCGTTCTCCTTGGGGCAGGGCGGGGTGGCGTAGGTACGGTAACCTGCATCGGGGGCGTTGCCATGCCAAGATGAGGTCGTAATGCACCCGTTTCCTGCGCCAAGGAGGTTATGGCGCTTTGAGCGTGCAGGAAACCGCATAGGCCCCGTTCTCCTGATGTGCACAATTGTGCTCATCTCGCCGTGGGACAGACCGGAGCTTGCCGTGCGATGATCCCTGCGCAGCGAATCCCTGCCGCTTTTTGAAACTGTGAATCCGTGAACCGGGCCGGGCATGGTGCTGCGGTCGAGGCGTCTGGTGCTTCCCGCATGGCAATGCCCGGCCCGGTATTCACCTGCAGGCCCGCGCCTGATCGCGCAGGACGGCGTAATCGCTCATCATCCGCACCAGCACGGCTTCTTCCGGCATCGCCTCGACCTCGACCGCAGCGCGGGTCTGCTCGGCGGTGCTGTATTCCACCACCGGCGGGCAAGGGGCACTGTCAGAACCTGCCGTCGCGCAGCCGCTCAGCCAGAGCATCGCGATCAGGGGGGCGGCGGCTGGCGGCATCGAGCATCTGGCGGTGGATGGCATGGTTTCTCTCTCTGGCTTCAAGGCGTTCGGCGGCGCGCCCGGCACGCTCCCCGGCGCGGCGCAGATTCAGCAGGAACAGCAGGGTCGTCGCCGCTCCGAGGATCAGGCCCAGCGCCTTGCGCGCCGGGCCGCGGGTGAAGAGCCAGCCGATCATCTCTGGCCCCGCTTCCAGTCGTCGAGCCGGGCGTGGATGGTGACCGCGATGCCGATCAGCGCGATGGCGATCAGCACCCAGCGCAGCGTGTCGAGGTAGGGCACCAGCGGCTGGATGGTGGACTGGGTCTCGGCGAGAACGTCCTGCAGTACCTCGACCCCAGCTGCGCCGACCGTGGCGGCACCGGCCGCCCCGCCGCCACGTAGCGTGCGGCTTGCCGACAGCACTTCGCGCGCCAGTGGCAGTTCAGGTGCAAAAGGCACCGGCCGCGCCGGGAACGGATCGCCCCACGAACGAGCGGGCCCAAGGTCGATGTGCATGAAGCCGGAGCGGGGATAATACCCGAACCCCAGGAAGCCAACCGCCCGCGCTGCTACCTCGAAGGCTGCGGGATCATGGTTCGCCATGGCGATGTCGAAGGCCGTTCCCTGCATGTGCTTCGAGGCAGGGGCCCCGCCGACGGCGCGGTTGTGTTCGGGGCTGCGATAGGCAGAGCGGACGATCAGCGGCTTGCCCAACCGGTCGCGCAGGGCCTGCAGCTTGTCCATGGCTTCGGTGTTGATCTTGATCGCGCCGGTGCCGCGGCAGGCAATCTCGGCGGCAGAGAAATTCGGCCAGCGCCAGGCGTGTGTGGGCACATCGCGCCAATGGGGGTAGGTCAGGGTCGGCATGGTGGATCCTCCAGATGAAAAAACCCGCCTCTGGGGCGGGGGATGTGGTCGTCGTGGTATGGTCGCCAGGCGGTCAGTCGGATCGGCCGCGCTGGAAGGCGTCGAAGAGCATGTCCCGCATCGAGCGGATGTCGGTCTCTATCCGGTCGAGGCGGTCGCCATCGACCTTGCGATCCTCGCTGCGCTGCTTGTCAGTCCGGTCGCGTTCGGTGATGAGTTCGCGATCAAGACGATCCAGCAGGGCCTCGTTGGTGAAAGCCTTGCGCGTGATCGCCGCGATCAGGGCCATGGTGCCGCCGATCAGGGCGGTCAGCGCGGCGGTGATCCCGTGGTCCCGAAAGGCCCGCGCGACCTCCCCGGCGAGAGTGGTCTGGTCGTTCATGGTGGTCCTTTCATTGCCGCGAGGCGCGGTCGGTCAGAAATCCGTCTCGACATAGACCCCAGCGCAGTCGTAAGCGACTGCGGCGGCCGTGGCGCCGGTACTCAGGAACAGCCGCGGCGACAGGAATTGCGTCGCGGCGGGCAGGTCGGTGGTGATCTCCTGCTCGAAGATCGCGCCTGAGACCTCGTCGACGACGCGCACCCAGACCGAACTGCCATTCGGCGGGGTGGCGATGAAGAGCGTCAGCACGCCGCCTGTGGCGATGGCGAAGCTCGCGCCCATGTCGGTCAGGGTCGGAGCCCCGGTGCCGTCGTTTGCGACCAGCTGCCAGCGGGTGTGGGTGCCGCGCTGAAAGCCGATGCCGATACAGTTGACGACGGCGGCCAGCGTCAGCGTGATGGCGAGTGCTGCGGTTGATCCATAGAGCCCGAAGAACCCCATGCCTGTCGCCTGCAGCGTCGTCAGCGAGATACGCGTCACGAAGGTCCAGCCGCCGAGGCCCGCCGCATTGCCGCGCCAGCAAGCCCAGCCAGCGGATCGCTGATCGGAGACCGAGTCCGCGATCGCCGCCGATGTCAGACGCCAGCGGCGCATCGAGGCGGCGAGGTTCGTGACGGCCAGCGTGGGATGCGAGACCGTGCCGACCGAGGTGACGGGCAGGCCTTCGCTGGTGATCGTCGTGCCGGTGGAGGGCGCCCAGTTGGCGATCCGGTTCACCCCGAAATGCGGCTGCAGGGGGAAGTCCCGCCCCGAGGGGCGCATCACGTCGATCCACGGCGCCCCGGCGCGGTTGCGGGCGTAGACGGCGGCCTTCCCTGCGGGCGGCGGGGTCGGCGCAGCGCTCAGCCCCGGCAGAACTGTCGGCTGCGGCAGTTCCACCTGGCCGCTGGTGCGATCGATCCGGATCGCGTCGAAGAAGGCCGAGCCATCCGGGCTGACCTTGAAGCTGAAATCGTCATTGCCAAGGAGACCGATCAGCGCCCGAGCCGAAAACCCGGTCTTGAAGGCAAAGGCAGCGTCATTGCCTGCGGCGGCTTTGTTCACCGTCGCCTCGATCCCCGCGCCAGCGTTGTTCAGCAGCACTGCGGGCGTGTTGACCGACAGCCGGTTGTAGCTGTCGGCCGTCGCCCCGCCGAGGCCCAGAAGCTGCGCGGTCAGGTTCGCCTGCGGCATGCCGACCTGCGTCACGGCATTGGCGAAGGTGACCGAGGGGGTGTTGATGACGGTCGTGCCGCCCGCCCCGGCGGTCGCCGAGCCGATGTTCACGACCGTCGTTGATCCGGACGCGCCGCCCGTGCCGAGGTTCACGGTCTTGGTCACGCCCGTGGTCGTGGCGCCGGTGCCCATCCCGTAGGTGGCGGTCGTCGTGGCCGTCCCGATGCTGGCCGACCCCGCCGACACCGTCACGGTTCCGGATGCTGTCAGCGTGCCAGAGAAGGTCTTGTTGCCGGTGAATGTCTGGGTGCCTGCGAGGATCGCCAGTTCGGAAGACGTGTTCGGCAGGGTGAAACTGCGCGTCGTCCCGGCGCTGATCCCTGCCAGCGAGAAGGTCGCCTTCTTCGTCGGATCTGCGTCGTTCACCAGGCTGAAGACCGCGTCCGACACATCGCGGGGCTCGCCCACCACATCCCAGGCGCTGCCGGTCCAGACGAGGAACAGGCCCTCGGCCGCGACCCAAGTGAGCCAGCCGATGCGCGGCACCAGCCGGATCCACGCGCCGTCCACCCAGAAGGCGATGTTCAGATCCCATCCGGCCCAGAGGCCGGTCGCGCCCGAAGCGACCAGATGCCGGTTTCCGTCGGCCGGGCTGGCAGGCGGGGCCGTCCGTGTGCGATCGAGGACGGAGAGCTGCACCATGGCATCGAGCAGGCGCAGAGCCTCGTTGTGGGTGACATGCTTCTGGGCTTGGGCGGCCAGAAGATACGGCAGGCCCAGATGAGTCGTGGTATCGGACATGGGAAATCCCGTCAGAACTGGAGGGTCACGGACGCGGGCGTGCCGCGGCCGAGGCGGCTCGAGAGCTGGTAGATGCGGATCGCCAGCGTCTGGCCGGGCCCGAGCGGCGCGCCCCAATCGGAAGTCTGCTGCGCGGCGGTGTAGAGGACGGAGGGCGTGCTGCTGGTCAGCGTGCGCTTGATCGCAGCGCCGTCGAGGATTTGCACATCGTAGGACTCAACGTCTTCGTCCAGCGGCACCTCGACCTGTTCCCAGGCATCGGCGACCAGCGCGCGGGAGCGCCGCGTCCAGCGGATGGTCAGATCGCTTGGGGCGCGCGCGACCCGCCACGGCTGTTCGAGATGGACCGGGTAGAAGGGCACAAGACCCCGCCCGGTCGGGGTGAAGCCCAGCGCAGCATAGCTGTCATCCGTGACAGAACGCGCGGCTGGACCCACACGCCAGTTCCAAGGCAAGCCAAGGTCAGCCTCGGCGATGGGCAGGGAGGCTAGTGTCGTGTCCAGCACCACGACCCGCGCCCCGGCCGGTGTCGGATTGCCCATGGCATGTTCCGTTCCGCGCTGGCCGCGTAGGAGGCGGGACAGGCGATAGCGGCCGGGTGCGACCAGTTCTGCCTGACCCACTTGCACGATCTCCCATTGGCCAGCCGTACTCTCGACCGCCAGCGCATTGACCCCGCCGAACAGCGCAACATCCGTCACGCTCTCCAGCGTTCCCGACAGGAGATCGACGACCAGCGCGTTGCCCAGATCGAAGCGCGAGGTTGGGCCGGGAAAGAAGTCGAAGGCCAGCGTGCCGATCCGGGCCCGACTGCCGAAGGTGGTCAGCAGGTTGAAACCATCCGTTGAGGCGCTGCGGAAGACCGCGATCTCGCCGGGCCAGGGGCTGGCATGCGCGGCAATCAGGGGGCGATGCGCAGGCTGGTCCTCAGAGATCTGCGGGAGGTCCAGCATCACCACATCCGGCGTGCCGAAGACGACGGGGCTGGCGAGCGAGGCCGGTCGGGGATCGCCGGGCGGCAGGTCGTAGGCGGCCCGATCCTGGCGGACGGCTTCGATCCCGCGCGCCTCGGCATCGGCGACGGAGACGAGGCGGAATTCCACCTCACGGCCATCATGCGCCAGCCGGATCACGTCGGCTGGATCGAGGGCCAGTCGCGAGGGTGGCAGGCGGAAGGTGGCGCTTTCCCGGCCGATCCAGGCTTCCATCAGCGCACGGCGGCAGCGGCGTTCGGCTTCCTCGGGCGGGATTGCCATGGGGAAGGACTCGGAAGCGATGCGCGTCGTATCGACCGTGATGCGGCGGGCCTCGACGAGGGCGGCGTCATAGTCCTCATCCGCCCGCGCCACCTGCCACTTCAGGGCCTGCGGCAGTTCGGTCTCCTGGCCGCGGGTCAGCTCGAAAGCCTCGCCCTCGCGGCTGGCGACGAGATCATCCACCGTGAGGGTCAGGCTGGACGCCCGCCCGCGCATGACGAAGCGGATCATGCCCTCCGTCTCGATGGCGTCGAAGCCGAAGTGGCGGGCCAGCGTGGAAATCGATGCGCGGGGGCTTTCCAGCGCGCCGATCACATAACCCTCGACTGCACCCCAGAGGCCGCTGACGTCGATTAACGCCTCATTGAGCCCGGCGCGCAGGCAAAGATGGCGCACGAGCGCGGCCAATGACACCGCGCCGAGCCTGCCCGTCAGCCAGTGACCTAGCCGCCAGTTCGGACCATCCGTCCAGATCCCGGTCAGTTCGGGAAAGAACGGATAGGGTCGGGCATCCCAGGTCCAAGCGGCGCATTCGGGGACATGCACCATCCGGCCGCCGTAAATGGCCGAAACCGGATTATTGGCTGGGGCGTCCCACCAGAGGTAGCTCGCCTCGAGATAGGCGCGCTGGATCGCATCGTCGCGCCAGCCGCGGGAGAAGTGAGGCGTGAAGCTCTCGGACGACTTCGGGTCGAAGAAGACGTTCGGCTGGTTGGTGCCCCGGTCTATGGCGGGGCACCCCAGTTCGGTGAACCAGACAGGCTTGGATTGCGGCACCCATGCCGTCGGCGTGCCGCTCTCCACCCCGCCCGGCCGGTTGAAATGCGGGTTTGACCACCAGGCCCGCAGATCCTTGTAGCGGAACACCCAGGGCTTGCCCGCGGCTCCATCGGTGATGGGCGTCCGGATCTGCGCCGACCGGTCGGCCGCGCTGGCATAGAACCAGTCGAAGCCCTCGCCGCCTGCGATGTTGGCCTGCAGGTAGCCGCGATCATGGATCGCAGGCCAACCTTGTAGGGCATCGGCATGGTCGAAGCCATCCCGCCAGTCGGAGAGCGGCATGTAGTTGTCGATGCCGATGAAATCGATGTTGGCATCGGACCAGAGCGGGTCGAGGTGGAAATAGACATCGCCGCTGCCGTCCCCCGGTTGGTGGCCGAAATACTCGGACCAGTCGGACGCATAGCCGACCTTGGTGCCCGGCCCGAGGATGGCCTTCACATCCGCCGCCAGCGCCTTGAAGGCGGTGACGGCCGGATAGGCGCTGGCGTTCGACCGGATCGTCGTCAGTCCACGCATCTCGGTCCCGATCAGGAAGGCATCGACCCCGCCCGCGACCGCGCAGAGATGGGCATAGTGCAGGATCATGCGGCGCAGGCCCCAGTCGCTGGACGGGCCGGTCCAGCTGACCGTGTCGCCAGAGATCGCGAACTGTGCCGGGGTGGCCGCGCCGAAGAAGGCCGAGATCTGCGTCGCCGCTGCGGCATTCTTGTCGACGGTCCCTGCGAATCCTGCCGCCGGGGAGCAGGTGATCCGGCCGCGCCAGGGGAAGCTGGGCTGGCCGGGCGCCGCGGCATTCGCGCTGTAGGGGTTCGGCAGCGTGTTGCCGGGCGGCACGTCCATCAGCAGGAAGGGATAGAAGGTCACCCGCAGCCCGCGCGCCTTAATCTCGCGGATCGCCTGCACCACCGCGAAATCTGCAGGCGTGCCGCCATACACCGGTCGGTCCTCGGCATCGCGGCTGACGAGATGGGCTGCAGCGCGGGAAACCCCGTTGACCGTCCAGACCTTGGGGCTGGTGACTTTCGCCGCCACCTCCACGCCTGGCTTGATCGTGCAGTTGCCCGCGCGCAGGTCGTTGCCGAACCAGGCGACGACAAGGCTGACGCTCTCGACGGCCGGGGCCATGGCCTGCAGGCGGTCCAGCGCCACGACGATGTCGGCTTCATCCGGCAACGCGTTCAGGTTCTCGGCCGAGGTGGTGCCGCCGGTCGTCTGGCCGAACACCGTGGCCGTGGCACCCACGGTCTTGCGCACGGCTTCGGTCGCATAGGTGAACTCGCCCGAGGCGGGGATCATTGTCACCGCCTTCACCAGCCCCTCGGCGGTGTCGGGATCCGCGAGCGGCCGGAAGACCTCGAAGCTGAGCTGCGGCAGACGGTTGCCGTATGTGGCGAGCGGCAATTCCTCGAAGATCACATAGGCCGTGCCGCGATAGGCCGGGGTGTTCGCCGCTTCCATCTTCGCCGCGATGAACGGATCGGCCGCTTGCGCCTCGTTCCCCGGATACCAGCGCCAGGTGATCCCGGTCATGTCGAGCGGCTTGCCGTCGGCCCAGATGCGCCCCATGCCGGTGATCGGGCCTTCACAAAAGGCGACTGCGAAGCTGGCGTAGTAGAGGTATTCCGTCGTCTGGACCCGGCCGCCGCCACTGCCCTTGCCGCCGCCCTGCGTGGTGGTTTTCGTCTCCTCGCGGAAATCCGTGGCCCAGATGATGTTGCCGCCAATGCGCATGCGCCCGTAGAGGCGCGGGATGATCGCGCCTTCCGTGGCCGAGGTGATCCGCAGGCTGTCGAGGCGCTGGCCCTCGATCTTCTGAGCAGGCGCCAGCGAGGACACGATCCAGCTGTCGACCACCGACCCGATGGTCGATCCGATGAAGCCGCCGATGGCTGCGCCAGAGAAGCCGAGGATCGCGCCCCCGAAGGCCCCGCCGATGGCGGAACCGACAGCGCCGAGGACTAAGGTGGCCATGGGAAAATCTCAGCGTGCAGGGAATTTGAAAGCGAAGGCGATGCGGCGTCGCCAGGTGGGTGTTAGCGGTTCCTCGATCACGCCGAGGCGTTCATAGGCGTGAAGGAAGGTGTCAGGACCGGTCAGGATGCCGACATGCTTGGCGATGGCGCGCGGCACCATCCGGAACAGGACCAGCGCACCGGGGCCTGCCGATTGCACCGGAACCTCCGGCATCATCTCCCTCGCCCCATCGGCCAGCACCTCGCGCGGCCCGGTTTCGCCCCAATCCCGGCTGTAGGGCGGTATCGGGAACGGCTCTGGCCCGACCACCTCGCGCCAGACGCCGCGCGCGAGGCCGAGGCAATCGCAGCCGACCCCGCGCAGGCTGGCCTGGTCGTGGTAGGGCGTGCCAAGCCACGACCGCGCGACGGCGATGACGCGGGCCGGATCGGCGGCCGGGACGGGCACGATCACAGCACCGCCCCCTCATGGCCGCCGTCTTTCGTCGCGTAGCGCAGGACCGCGTCCTGGCCCGGGATGTGGGGGAAGCCCCGGAAGTTGGCGACATTGGCGAACTTCGTCCCGCAGGTCGCGATACGCTTGTCGCAGCCCGCCCGGATCACGAAGGCATCCGTCGCCGTGATCGGACGCACCGGCGCTTCCAGCAGGGTCAGGATCGCCACGCCATCGACGAGGTCATGCGACAGCACCTCGACCCGCCGCCCGGCATTCGCGCCGGTCGACCATTCCACCAGCCCGAAGGCAAACCAGCCTGCCGAGAAGGTGCCAAGGCCGGAAGCGGTGAAGGCCCGATCCCGCAGTACGTCGATCACCGCGCCGCTTCTCTTGTAGACCGGGGCCTCGAGGTTTACGCCGCAGCGCGCATCGCCCAGCGCGGCGTCGCAACTCGCCTGAAACGTCCGCCCGACCGTCTGGCCAAGGATGTGCGCCAGCGACCGCACCTCGGCCACGAAGGCCAGCCGCCCGCGTCGGATCTGGCCGATGGCCCCTCGGCGCAGCAGCACGCGCTGCGCCGGGCTGGCCCAGTTCACCCGCCAGACCTCGACAACTGCGGCGTCCCAGCGTCCGTCGAGGATGTCCGTCTCGGTGATCCGGTCCGACGACAGCACGCCTTGCGCGTCCTGCGCGTCGACCGACAGGTCGGATCCCGACCGGACCTCTGACGCGGTCAGCCCGCTTTCCGGTTCGAACTCGGTGCCGTCGAACGACAGCGTTCGGTCGTGGTCGGTGAAGCCGAAGGTCACACCATCGGCGCGGGTGATGCGCCAGCACCACGCGAGCGTTGTCGTGCCGTCCTCGAGATGGGCCTGCAGCGCCGGGTTCAGGGATTTCATGTGCGGATTTCCAGAAGCGGGATGGAAGTGATCGAGCCGAGGCGTTCGAGGTCGAGCGTGACGTCGAGGGCGTCGGTGTCGAAGCGGACGGGGACGTCGAATTCGAAGCCTGCGGTGATGGACATGCCAGCGGCGGGCGCCGTGGTGAAGGTGATGAGACCGGTGGTCGTGGAAACCGACCAGCCGGAAGCCTGGGACGTGCCGTTCAAGGCGATGGTCACCGTTCCGGCGACGGGCTTGGTGATGGCCCGCGTCCAGGACTGCGCGCCCGAGGTGTAGCGTTTGGCCAGCTGGAACTGCGTGGCCGACCCGTTGCCAGTGCCGATGGTTTGATCGGTTGAGGCGGGCGTCTGTGACGGCAGGCAGGACTTGAAGTCGGCCCAGTCCTTGAAGCGGAAGCCGTGGAGGCGGCCATTCCTTGCCTCGAAAAAGGCGACGACCGCCGCCAGATCGTCGGCGCGGCGGATGCCGTAGGCGACGTCATAGCGGCGGCGGCTGTTGGCCCAGCTGGCGTTGCGCTCCTCGGCGCCGCTCGTCAATTCGACGATCTGTGTGCGCCGTTCGGGACCGCCACGCGCGCCCCGGCTGATGTTGTCCGGAAACCGGACCTCGTGAAATGCCATGGCGGTTCCTCACATGCCGCGGCGGCCGAGCGACACGGCGCGGGCGATGTCGCTGGCGACCTGCGTTCGCGACTGGCGGAAACTCTCGGCGTCGCGGGCGTTGATCGTGACATTGACCGTCGAGGCGCTGGCTTGGCCGTACCCTGCCGCCTCGCGCCGGGAAAGGACCCGCTCGCCCCGCTGCAGGATCGCGGGCACCTCGTCGGGCCGCAGACCGGCCCACCCCCCGCTGTGCATGCGCGGCGCGCCCGCGAAGGCCAAGGCAGGGACCATGCGGCCGGGACCAGGGGCGCCGACCATGCCGCCCGCATGCAGGATGTTTGCGAAGATCCCGCCCGCGCCGCCCAGCGCGCCGGAAAGGGCATTGGCGATGGGGCCGAGGATGAACCGCCGCGCCGCCAGCTTTGCGAGATCGGCAATCATCGAGGTGACCAGGTCGCGGAAGTCGAGCTTGCCGGTCTTCACGAAGTCACCGATGGCGTTCTCGGCGCTCTGGAAGGCGCCCACCAGCGCGCTGCCGATATCCCCACCGATGTCGCGCGCCTTGGCGGCATAGTCGGCGAGCGCGGCGGTGACTGCTTGCCAGCCAGTGAGGGCGGTGTCCGTGCCTTGCGCCGCAGCCGCCCCGGCGTCACGCGCGGCGCCGCCCGCGCCATCGGCCGCGGTGGCGGTGTCGTTCAGCCCGGAAGTCAGGGCATCGGCAGAAGCGGCGGCATCCGACAGAGCGGTTTCGGCTTCGGCCCCCGTGCCGGTCACGGCATCCTTCAGCGCCTGCCAGCTGGCGAGCGGCCGACCGGCAGCGTCAGCCAGCATTCCGGCCGCTTCGCGATAGCCATCTGCCCGGGCGCGGGCGTCGTCGGCCATGGTCCCGAGGCCGAGATCGGGCGGTTCGAGATAGCTGCGTGCCAGCGCGGCGGAGAAGGCATCCGCGGCGGCGGCACCGGCTGCGGTCGCGGCTCCCTCGAACGGATTGCCGATACGCCCCAGTTCCACAGGGTCGAGGATGCCGATCCTCACGCCGCCTTCGCCCGTGGCCCATTCGGGCAACAGCGCGAGGGCCGCGTTCAGGGTCTCGATGAAGCTGTTGATGCGCGTGACGACGCCGTTCAGCATCGCCTCGACGCCTGAGATCAGCCCATTCGCTGCCTGGAAGGCGAAGTCGCCGATAGCACCGGGCAGACTGCCCCAGATGGCGACGGCAGCGTCGTAGGCCCCCTGGAAGATCGCCGCCGTCCGGTCGCCGAAGCTGACGACGCCTGCAATGGTGCCTTCCAGCGCCGATAGTCCCGCCGCCTTCAGTCCCTCCCATCCGGCCGCCATCCGCGCGAGGGCCGCGTCCAAGGACAGGCCGATGCGCGACCAGACTTCGCGGGCCAGATCGCCGAGGAGGCGAAACGCCTCCCCTACGCCGCCGACCCGGGCGACAAGCTGCGAGAACTGATAGACCAGCTCGCCCGCCCCGACGATCAACGCCCCGATCCCGGTGCGGATCAGGGCGCCGCGGAGGAACACCAAGGTGGTGGCCAAGCCGCGCACGGACAGCGCGGCGGCGGCAAGCCCGGCCACCCAGCGCCCGGCCATGACAGCTGCGAAAGTGGCGGCGTAGGAGGCGAGACGGCCGAGGTTGCCGATCAGCGTGTCGATGGCCGAGCGCAGGATCCCGCCATCGGAGGCGAGCGCCACGAAGGCATTGGCCAGCGCCTCGATGGTCGGGGCCACGGCGACGGCGATGCGGTTGCGCAGGCCGTCGAACACGAGGGATACGGTGCCCAGAGCGAGTTGGGTGCGGCGTAGGGCTTCGAGCGCGTCGCTGTCCAGCACCGCGCCAAGGTCCGATGCCTGATCCCCAAGCCGGGCCATCTCGGCCCCGCCGTTGCGCAGTAGCGGCAGCAGGCGCGTGGCGTCCGATGCCATGGCCTCCAGATAGAAGGTCATTTCCTGCTGGCTGAGACCGGCGCGCTCGAGGGTATCGACGTAAAGTTGGAGGGCTTCGGGGCCGGAGAGGCGGGCGAACTGGTCGGCCGTGACGCCCACGCGCGGGGCGACATTTTCGAAGAAGTCCGCCATCGGCCCGCCGCCGGTCTGCAGGAAATCCCCCACCCGGTCGTTCACGTCTTTCAGGATGTCGGCGAGCTTCTCCTGCTCGATCCCGACCGTCCGCGCCCCGGCCGACCAGCGTTGCAGCGCCTCGGGGGTGGCATTGGCGACCTGCGCGAACTGCCGGATCTGCGCCGCGCTCTCGGCGGCGGAGCGGACGATCAGCCCGAGCGAGGCTGTAGCGGCCGCCGCCGCTGCACCCAGGGCAAGCCCCGCCCGGCGTGCAAAGGCGGCCAGCCGCGTGTTCGCCAGTTCCATCTCGCGCGACAGGCGGCCAAACCCGCGTGCTCCGGCCTCGCCGACGCCTTCCAGCTCGGCGCGCACCCGTCGTCCGCCCTCCGCCACAAGGCGGACGGAGACCCTCTTCTCAGCCATTCCGGCGTCCTTCCATCTGCTCGTTGAGTTTGCGCACCATCACCGCCTCGATCTCGGGCAGCAGTTCGGCGGTGATCAGTGCGTTGACGCCCAGCGCCTGTGCCAGCGCGAGGGCCGCCCCCATGTCCCATCCGATGACCGCCCCTGGCGCGATGCGCAGCTGGCCGCCAAGACGCTGGGTGAGGTCCCAGACTTGCCAGCCTTCGACTGTCTGCGGTCGGTTCAGTCTTGCGGGGCAGTCCGGGCAGGGGCCCGTGCAGGCCGCGCAGTAGCCGTCGCCCCCGCCGAAGGACCAGTCGGCAAGGGCGCGGAGGCGTTTTTTTCCTGATCCAGCATCAGGCCACGGGCGACGTATTGCGCCTGGAAGGCCTCGAAGACGGGCCAGATTTCGAGAAGGGCGTCGATCCCGGCCGGGCTGACGGGCACGAGGTTGCCGTCATCGTCGCCGACGCCTTCCCAATCCAGCAGCGCGCGGCGGGCGACGGCCTTGGCCATCGCCAGTGCCATGTCCTCTTGGCTTGACGCCTCCGACAGGCCATCGATGGCCGGATCGGCGCGGGCGGAGACCATCAGCGCGGTGGTGAGCGGCGCCACAAGGACTCGCAGGCCGGGCAGCAAGTCCAGCCATTCGGGCCGGTTCGTGAGGTTCAGGCGGATCATGGTCAGTATCCCGTGACGGTGTTGACGAGGACGGCGGTGCACATGCGGGCGGGGCTGGCGGCGCGGGCGGCCTGCCAGTCGAAGGTCGCCTGGATGCCCTGGGGCCCGGGGATCTCGATCCGCGGGACCGGCAGGTAGACGGCATGGGCGGTGAAGGTGAAACTGGCGTTCGCGCCGAGGCTGTAGGCGAACTCGAGCTCGCAAGGCGTGCCGTCGATGGCTTGGGTTACGAGGGCGCTATCGGCAAACCGCACCTCGATCCGGCCGGTCAGTGCCGCCATGCCGGGGTCGGCGCCCTCGATCTTGCCGTCGTTGCGGATGGTTTCGATCCGGTCGAGGCCATTGGCATAGGTGATCTCGGCCGAGACGACGTTGCCCAGCGCCGTACCGTTGCGCTTCACCACGCCGTTGAAATGGCCGAAGCGTTGCAGGCCCAGCGCGGTGGGCGTCCCTGCCGCGGTGGCGGCTGCGATGGTTTCGCCCTGCGCGATCAGACGGGCGGTGGTGGTCAGCAGGCCCGAGCGGTTCATCTGCCAGGACAACTGGTCCATCACGCAACCAGCATACATCGCGAACCGCGGTACCTCGGGCATGGCGACTTCGATGGCCATCGAGGGCAGCGTCCAGTTCCCCGACTGGAAGGTGTGGGTCTTGGGTGTGGTCCCCGTGGTGGTCGGGGCGCCGAACGCGGCCTTCAGCCAGAAGCCAAAGGCCTCCACATCGATCGGCACCACCACCTCGCCATCGGCGGTGACGGCGTCCTTGATCGGGGCCAAGGGATCGCGGCCATAGCCCAGCAGTTCGGAGTTCAGCAGGGGCTGTTCCGCGCCCAGCGTGGTGCGGGCGAAAGGCATCAGCCGATAGCCGCTGACGGGCGGGGTGCCGTAAACGGTTTCGAACGCAAGCGCCATCTGCGCCCGCGCGCCGTGTGCGCGTGCCATTGGGGTCTCCTTGTGAGTGGGATGTCAGGCCAAGGGGCCGGTGGTGGTGTAGTGCAGGACGACGCTGATCACCGCCGCCTTCAGCGCCGCCGCACCCTCGATGGGCAGGTCGACCGAGGCCGGGGCCTCGGCTTCGACCCAATCGCAAAGGCCGCCGAGCGTCCGGTCTGCTTCCAGCGCCGTGCCGATGGCGGCGATCAGATCGTCAAAGATGCTTGCCCGGCCGTTACCCGCCTGGACGACGACCTCCAGCTCGGCGCGGTGCTGGTAGTGATAGCGCAGCGGCGAAAGCGTTACCTCGGGTTCACTCGGCTGGCCGTCGCGCAGTATGATCAGCCCCGCCGCGGGGATCCGCTCCGGCAGCACCTCGTCACGGAGGGTCAGGGCAGCAAGCGGTTGAAGCCGCGCGTGGAGCGCGGCGAGGACGAGTTCACGGGTGGTGGGCATGACTGGCCTTCAGCTGCCTTCGACATGAAGCCGGTGCAGCGCATTGTTTTCCGCCGCAATCAGTAACGGTCGGTTGGTTTCCTCAGTTCTCGCGACGCGGAACACCTTTTCGTATCCATCAGGCCCCAGTGCCCAGAACACCTTTGGTGGTGTTTCGATCAGGCACATGGCCTTCGGCTCGAAGTTAGACTTGGTCTTGGCCGGAAGCTTGGCGACCGGAGGCGCTCCATTCAGTATATTCTGCAGGTATTGGCAAAGACTGTCTACCTCGGCCGCTCTTGTCTTCACTTCGCACTGGATGCCGATACCGCCATCCGCTTCGCGGATCGTGAGGTCGAAGGGCCAGTGGCGACCCCATTTAAACTGAAGACCGATCCTGTCAGCTTCCCAACCAAACTGCTCGACCATGCGTGCGACAGCGCCGATGGCAATGATTGCCTCAACGGCGGCCGTAACCCGACCTGGGCCTTGCGGATCACTCTTGTTGAGATGCCAATAAACCCTCTCTACGCCGCCATCTTGTCGCGCAATAAAGTCGCCGTTCGGCAATTCCCTAAGATATCCAGCCTCAATTGCCCGAAAGAACCACGCAATATCGAAGTCGGGGATCCGCGAGATATTCGTGCTGTCAAAAACGTACTGCGCGGCGTCTCTGCCCAGGCTTTGCTCCATACGCGCCAGGCGCGGGCCGCCAAGAAATTCCTCGAGTTTTTCTTTCCACACAGTGCACCTGTATTGCGATGGCGACTTTAGTGCTTACTCCTTCACGGAGTTCAATCTCTCAGATCTTGTGAAATTGCGACATCATACTCGTTCTTAGTTGGCTCGCCACCCCGCCACAATCCGCCCCGGAACGCCGTCGATAGCCCGCTCGGCATCCCGCGCCAGATCCAGCCGCTTGCGCAGCTTGACCTGCGGCACCAGGAGGAAGATCGGCACCGTGGTCAGCCCGCGGCCGGTCTTTGCGCGGGACGCCACAGCACGGCCTTTGCTGTTGAGCCTCCCCTCAGCCACCAGCAGGCTGGGCCCGCGGCGGCGGTAGACAAACCGCAGCCCCAGCCCCGTGCGGCGTTCCCATTCGCCGGGGGTGATGCGGCCGCCGCGGGTTGATTTACCTGCGGCCGGGGTAGGGATGGCCAGCCAGAACCCGTTGCGTGACCGGATCAGCGGCCCCGCGTCATGCGCGCCGACGATCACCGGGGCGTTCGACCAGACCAGCGCCGCGGCGTTCAGGCTTTCGCCGCCCTTGGGATAGGTGGCCAGCCGGATCGAGTTGCCGAGCCGGGTGCCAAGGCCCGCGCCGGTGATCTGCCCGCGCCAGGCGGATTTCAGGCCCGCGCCCGCCTCGCGCATGGCGTTGGTAACTGCCATCTCGCCCGCGGCGACTTCTGCCTGCATCATCGCGACGATGTCAGGATCGATGGTGAGCTTCAGTTTCATCGAATCACGCCGGGCGGAGATCGAGGATCCAGATCAGCCGTTCCCGGTCGCGCAGCGGTTCGCCCTGGATGACATGGCTGTCGGCACCGATGACGATCACATCGCCCGGGCGCGGGGCGGGCAGGTCGGCCACGCGGACGTCCACCACCGTCGTGTCGCTGACGAAGCGCCCCGCGCCGAAGTCGGTCACGCGGTCGGGAGCGCGGCGGATGATGCGGATCGGGCGTTCCTCGGATGTGGTGGCCGAGATCCAGAGGGCCGGGGCCGCCATGGAGGCATGGGTGAAGATGCGGTCCATGGCGGCGGCAAAGACGGACACGGGGTGCGTCCGTCAGTTCGACGTGTGCAAGCGGATCGCCAGCCTCGGCCGCTTGTTCACCGGCAGGATCGAGGCCTCGGTCATCAGGTCGATCCAGCGCCCCTTCTCGTCGAGATGCTGGCGGGCGTAGAGCGGCAGGCCGATGGTATTGGCGGTTTCCAAGAGGTTCGCGGGGCCGCCATATGTGGTGAAGGTGTCCATCGTGCCCAAGGGGAAGGCGATGCCTTCGTTCGCGGGGACCAGCCGTTCGGTTGTCTTGGTCGAAAGAGTGACGGTGCCCGAATATTCCTCGAACAGGATCCCGCCGAAGGGGAAGTTCCGCCGCACATCCTCGCGCAGGGGCTGGGCGCCGGTCGAGGCGTAGAACTTGTAAGCCTCCTCGGTCTTTGGATGCGCGATCAGCTTGTCGAAGAACTCGCGGCTGACGAGGGCGTGCACGCTGGTCATGGCCTCGCCCAGAAGGTTGTCTTCGATGGCCCGCAGCACCTCGCGGACCTTGCCCTGCACGTTCGTTCCGGCTGTGCCCAGCACGAAGTCGACGGAGATTTGCGCGAGGCCGAATTCGGTGAAGTAGTTGTAAAGGGTGGTGCCTGCCCCGTCCTTCACGATGCCGCGCAGCGCGTTCATCTCCATGTATTCGCGGGTCTGGGCATGCTTGCGCCGCATAAGCAGCAGCTTGCGGTTCATCACCTCGACGAGGGGATCAGCCGCATCGAACGCGCCCAGCGCAGGCTGGCCTTGGATGTCGGCAGGTAGGACCACGTCGTCATGCGGGATCCACGGCAGGGCGAAGGACCGCATCGAGCGACCCTCGCGCGTGCCGACGGTGGCGGGGCCGCCGAGGGGGACGGAGGGGAGGAGGCTCAGGACGCCCTCGTATTGCTCGATGATGACGGACCGCTGGCTGACCCCTTCGAAGCGGAAGAGGCCGATCTGGGCGAGGCGGGTGTAGAGGTTGGGCAGGATGTTGATGGCCTGCGTCATCTCGGCCAGCGAATAGCCGCCAGCGTCGAAGGGATTGCGGACGATGGTCATTGGAATGCTCCGGGGGAATGAGGGGGATCAGACGCCGTCGCGGGCGACGATGCCGACGGCGGCCAGCTGGGTGATCTTGGCGGCGATCTTGGTGCCGTCATCGACGGTGGCGCCGTAGGCGAGGGCCGCGCGCGACACGATGGAGGGGCCGCGGACCAGCACGATGCCGGTGGCATCGGCCAGCGTGGCGTCGACGGCATAGAGCAGGACGGCAGTGGCGACCTGCGATCCGTCGGCCCCGGTCGCGGGCGACAGGGTGTACTTGCCGCTGGCGGTGATCTTCCCCAGCACCGAGCCGACGGGATAGGGCATGCCCGCGAGGAGCGTCACCACTTCGCGGGTGTAGTTCGGGTTGACCTCGTATTTGAGGACGTCGCCCATGCTGGGCGGTTCCGTCAGGACGGGCATGGTTCAGTCTCCAGGATGTTGGGGGATGGGGGCGCCCAGCGCGGGCGGAATTGTCAGCGCGACGCGGCGGCCGATTTCTTCGCAGCCATGACGATGGGGCTTTCCTTCGCGCCCATGGCCGGGGCGGTGGCGATGATGCCCGCAGCATCGCTGCGGGCGGCGAGATCGGCCAGGACCTTGGCGCGCAGCGCCTCGGGCTTCACACCCTTGGCCACGGCATCGGCGGCATCGATCTGCACGCCGAGCCGGGCAGCCTGCGCGCAGACCTGCGCGACCTCGGCCGCCTCGGCCCGGATCGCTTCGGGCGACATAGCGGTCGCCGTGGCTTGCAGCGGCGCGCTTGCCGCGGGCGGGGCCGGTTCCGGCGGAGTGCTGGCGGCAGTCGCAGTCGCAGTCGCAAGTTGTGCATGGTCTTCGGGGGCTGTGGTCATCATCGGGCCCTTTCCTCTGGGGGTGGATGTGCCGCGAGGTGCGGCGGCGAAAGCGCGGAAGGCGGTGACCGGATCGGCCACTTCATCGGCAAGACCGGCGAAGACCGCCGCCTCGCCGCGGAACACGGCGGCCTCGGTGCCCAGCGCCCTAAGGGTGTCGAGGCGGCGGCCACGACCCTCGGCGACGGTTTCGGCGAAGAGCTGGCGCAATTCTTCGAGTTCACTCGCGATCCGGGCGCGGACGGCCTCGGGTAGCGGCTGATACGGGTTTGCATCGATCTTGCGGGCCCCGGCATGGATCAGCGTGACGGCGATGCCCTTCTGATCGAGCGCCCCGCTCATGTCGCTGTGCATGGCCACAACGCCGATGCTGCCGACGGCGCCGGTGCGGGGCAGGATGATCCGGTCGGCTTGGGAAGCGAGGGCGTAGGCGGCCGACAGCGCGTGATCGGCGACGAAGGCATGGACCGGCTTCTGCGCCCTTGCCACGCGAAGGCGATCAGCCAGATCGAAGGCTCCCGCGACCTCACCACCGAAGCTGTCGATATCCAGCGCAATGCCGCGGATCGCAGGATCGGCGAGCGCCGCCTGAAGCTGGGCGGCGATGCCCTCGTAGGAGGTCAGACCGGAGGATTGCCCGATCCAGGCGCCGCGATGCACCAGCGTGCCCGCGATCTCGATCACTGCAATCCCGTCCACCACAGCGAAGGGCTGGCCACCATTCCGCGCCTGGCGGTTGGTGAGATCATCGCCGAAGAGAGAGGCGCGCGCAGGGAGCTTGGCGGCATCCCGATCTTCGGCAGCGATATCTAGCCCCTCGATGCTGATGTCCCGCCCAACGATCCGCGGACCAAGCCCGGTCAGGAAGGCCAGCGCCTTGGCGGGATCGACCATCAAGGGCGTGTTGAAGACGCGCTGGGCGATCTGAGTGTGATGCATCATCCTTCCTCCGCGGGCCGGGGTTCCCGGTCCTCGCCGTCGTCTTCCTGATTGCTGCCGTCCTGCTGATCCTGCCGCTGGCCCTCGGCATCACCCGGCTGCGCGCCGCCACCCGCCGCCTGTGCGGGCGATCCCGGCCGCCGGAAGTCCAGACCCAGCTCCGCCTCGCGCTTGCGTTCGGCAGCTATCTCGCGGTCCACCTGCTCGGCGTCGTATCCGCGCTCCGCGATGGCCTGCGTGCGGGATTTCAGGCCAGCCTCGATCTGCAGGATTTCTGCCGCGGCATCCTTGGCCGGGTCGATCCAATCCCACTTGGTCGGAAGCCAGTCGCAGGCAAGGTATGCCCGCCGCTCACTTGCATAGCTCGGCAGGTCGATGGCGCTCGCCAGTACGGCCATGTCCATCCAGCGCGTCCAGACCGCGCGGCAGAGCTTATAGACCATCACGGAATGCTGGATGGCCGAGATGCGGCGGCGGAAGTCCACCAAGGCGATCCGGGTGTTGGAGTAGTTGCCCTTCGCCGTATCGCCGGTCAGATAGCCATAGGGCACGCCCAGCGCGGCGCCGATCTGCAACAGTGTCCGGTACTGGAAGGGTTCATAGGTGGACCCCGAGTCCGGGGTGGACGGCGTGGTGACATCTTCGCCCGGGTCCAGTCGCACCACCTGACCCGGTTCCACCTCCAGATCGTCCTCGGCCGGATCGAGGGCGGTTTCCGGGGCTGGCGACGTGATGAACATCGCGAACATCGCGGCGGTCTTCTTCCGCTCCAGCTCCGCGTCGTCGTAGAGGTCCAGCGTGAAGAGCTTCACCACGGCCGCCGCGAAGCGCGACACGCCGCGAAGCTGACCCGCCTCGACCGGGTCGAGGATGTGGATCACCTCGAAGGCTGGAACCCGCACCGTCTCGCCCGCCAGCCCCGGATCGGTCAGGTCGCCCGGATGGCGGCGCAGGAAGTGATAGGCCACGCGCCGTCCGATGCCATCGAACTCGATGCCTTGCCGGATCGACCCCGCCCCGGGCAGGACGCGGGTCATGTCCTGGGGCAGCATTTCCGAGGGCAGCATCTGCAGCTGCATCGGCACCGTCAGCCCGTCTTCCGGCCGCCGGGTGCGGATGCGCAGGAACACCTCGCCTGCCAGAAACACCTCCCGCGCAGCCCGGCGCTGCAGGCCGAAGAAGTCGGTCAGCCCCTCTGCATCGGCTTCGTCGGTCCAGGCGAGCCAGAGCTTCTGCAGCTCCTCTTTCTTTGCGGGATCGGCGATCTTGGACGAGGGCTTGATGCCGTCCCCGACGACGTGGTTCGCGAAGGCATCGACGGCGTTCGCCGCATATCCGTTGTTCCGGACCAGCCAGCGCGCCCGGGCGGTGATCGTCTCGCCTGAGGCGGCGATCAGCGTGTTCACATGCGCCCGGGTGGCGCGGAACCCGCGCATGCGGCGGTGGGATTGCGCGGCGTCGAAGCCACCGATGATGGACCCGAGCCGCGCGCGGAAGGCGTCGAAGACCATCGTCAAAGCCCCTTGGTCGCGACGGTGCCCCAGCGACGGCGGCGGGCAGATGTGCCACTGGCCGAGGCAATGCGACCTTCGAGATCGCGAATGGCCGCGGCCAGTTCCGCATCCGAACCATAATTCACGGTCTTGCCGTCGTAGCTGACGCTGCGCAGCCCGGCGAAGCGGGCTTCCTGCAGCGCGGTCAGCAGGGCCTGCATGCGTTCCAGGTCCATCAGTCCCTCATGAAGTTCGGGGTGTAAGCCCGCCGTTTCCGGCGTGGCGTGGTCAGGGTTCCGGCCTTGGGTTGGGCCGGGTCGGGTTGTGTGGCGGCCGCGGCGACAGCCACCGGCAGACGTGTTTCCACGCCCGCCTGCGCTTCCAGTCGTCGCCAGGTGGCCTCGTCCCAGCGGTCGGCGCCAAGGATCCACGCGGCGGCGCGGGCATAGACCCGGCAGTCCAGCGCCTCGTTCCGTTCGCGCATCTTCTGCCATTCCTGATGGGCATAGCCGCGCTTGTTGCGGATCGTGACCAGTTGTTCCGCCACCAGCTGCTTCAGCCATTCGGTATCGGCCCATCCGGGCAGGTGGATCGTGCCGGGAGCGTCGAGCATTCCGGTGGCGCGGTCCTCGTCCGAGGGCCGTTCGATCCGCAGGAAGCGGTAGGTCTCCGCCTTGAACGTTGCCGTGGCCACCGACCAGAGACGGGCGCCGCGGCGGAGGCGTTTGCCACCGATGGTGGCATCGACATAGGTCGGGCCAGACACAGGGGCGGCACGATTGAAGCCCTCGAGGCCCTTCAGCGGCGCCACCTGTTCAAAGCCGACCTTGCGCGACCAGGCATAGACGGCCGCAGCCTCGTAACCGGTGTCGATGCCGAGGCGCGCCACCGTCATGAAGGCGCCGTTGGAGTGCTGCCACGACCGACCGAGGAGGGCCGCCAGCTTGTCCCAAGCTGCCGGATCATCGGGCCCGCCCGGAATGACGATGTGATCGACGAGCCAGGACTCGAGGCCCCGGCCCCAGGCCCAGATATCGACCTCGATGCGGTCCCTCTGGACGTCCACCCCGGCGGTCAGGAACAGCCCCGCCATCGGCACCATGCCCGGCTTCCAGACCTCGCGCCGATCTGCCAGCCGCTGCCATTCCGGCGCATCGCCGCTTTCGACCCATGTCTCGCCCAGAAGCGTGTTGCGTGCGGCGCGCAGCGTCTCGTCCGACCCTTGGGCCGCCAACCATTCCCGCGCGACGTCGGACCAGCTTTTCCAGCCCAAGGGCGAATAGAGCGCCGAGAGGTGGAAGCCGATGGCCTTCGGATCCCTGGACACGGCTGTTGCCCGCCATTCGCCGCGGGCCAGCATCTCGGTCTTGTGGTGCTCGGCGATGGGGCGTTCGCAACCCTCGCAATGATAGGCGGCGGTTTCCGGCTTCCCCTTTGCCCAGCGCAGGCGGTCGAACTGCAGCCACTGCATCGCTCCGCAATGCGGGCAGGGCACGAAGTACCGACGCTGGTCGGAAGCCTCGAACTCTCGCTCGATCCGGCTCAGCCCCCGGATCGTCGGCGTCGAGACCATGAACACCTTGCGCCGGTGCGAGAAGGTCGTCGTCCGCGCCTCAGCCAGCGTGACCGGATCGCCTTCCTCGTCGGCCGAGGCTGGATAGGCGTCGACCTCGTCGAGGAAGACGTAGCGCGCGGGCATCGACCGCAGGCCGGTTGCCGAATTGGCCCCGGTCAGCACCAGGATGCCGCCGGGAAACTCCTTCGATAGCATCGAATTCCCGGCATCCCGCGACCGGGCCGGGTTGACCCGTTCGCGCAGCGCGGGGCTATCCGCGATCAGCGGATCAAGACGGCCGCGCGAGGTACGCTTCGCCAGTTCGAGGCTCGGCAGCACCGCCAGCATCGGCCCCGGGGCGTGATGGATCACGAAACCGATCCAGTTGTTGCCCGCCTCGGTCGCACCGACTTGCGCGGCCTTCATGAAGGTGATGCGCTGGGCGGGATGGCCTGGGGACAGCGCATCCATGATCTCGCGCAGGTAGGGCGCGCGGGCGGTGCGGTACCGCCCTGGCTCGGCCGCGCCCCGCGACGACAGCCAGCGATGCTGATCCGCCCATTCCGACACCGTCAGGTTCGGATCGGGCCGCAGGCCCTGCCGCCAGACCCGGAGCAGGTCCTCGGCGCCATCGAAGCCGAGGTCGAGGTCGGCCGTCAGATCGTTGTCGTCATCCGAGGGAAACCCGGAGGTCGGCGAGGGCGTCGAGCTGTTCGCGGACATGGGCTTCCAGCACCCTCTGCATGATCGCGGTCTCGATCGTCACCGATGCCCCGGATTGCCGTTCCACCTCCGCCATGATCTGCGCCGCCATCAGTGCGGCCACCCGTCCGGGCCAGGTCACCCAGACATCCCGTTCCTGCCGCGCCAGGCGAAACACCAGCGTTTCCGCCCGCGCGCGGTCGACCAGCGCCCCCTTTTTCTTCTGGACGGCCAGCTGGCGTTCCTGCGCCGCATAGACCGTCAGCGCCGTGCGCGCCTTTATGTAGGATGTCGTGTCGCCGGGGCCGCTGGCCAGCCCGTCCCCACCCAGGCTGCGGCGCTGCTGGTCGGGATCCGTCATCTCCGCCCGCCGAACGTCCGAGGCTGCGGCGTTGATCGAGCCATCGTCATGGACCACCAGCCGCCCGTTCTTGCGCGCCTTCTGCACCCCGCCGCGGGAGAGGCCGGAATGCGCCGCATACTCGCGTTCGCTCATGCCCTTCATGGCGTGGATAATCCGATCAAGCTGATGATATCGATTGGTATTCAGTTGATTAGGCGGCGCGACAGAGCGAGTCTGATCGCAAGGAAACGATGCAACTCAGTGTAGGACACCCTGCCATGACCACCCGCCGCACAGCCCAGAACGACAAGGCCCTCGACGCCTTCATCGCCGCCAAGGCAGAGATCGACGTGATCCTGGAGCGCCTGAAGGCCCTGAGCGACGACCATTTCGAGACCCACCCCGACGAGATCCATTGGGGCCATGTCGGGACGCTGAAGCACTACGCGGGCCTGCTGCGCCAGATCACCGACAGCGCCTTCAAGGAAGGCGAACACGCCGCCTGACGCGCCCACACGGCGCAACGGCCGTCCCGTGCGACGACGGGGGTGAGCCCGGACCGTGGCCCCAGTGGGGCCGCGTAAGTCGGGCGAACGTCCGTAGAAGGCGCGCACACCGCGCGCCACAGCGCCCGGAGGCCCCGATGACCACCCCGTCCGACACCCAGTCCCTGATCCTGTCCCGCGCTGCGACTCGGCCGGGCAACCTCGCCCTGCCGCTGCCCGAGGGGCTGGTCGGCGCCGCCGCCAAGATGGTGGTCGGCAAGATGATCGCCCGCGGCTGGCTCGAGGAAGTCGAGGCCAACCTGCGTCGCGGCGAGCCGATGTGGCGCGAAACCGGCGACGGCCACGGCACCACGCTGATCGCCACCGAGGCCGGGCTGGAGGCCATCGGGATCGAGCCGGTGGTGGCCAGCGCCATCGCCAGCGCGCGGAGGGTGAAGCCCAAGGCTAAACCGGAGCCGGTGCAGACGCCCTGCGACACCAACACCGCGAAACCCGTCGCCATCCGCGCTGGCACCAAGCAGGCCCAGATCATCGCCATGCTCCAGCGCCCCGAGGGGGCGTCCATCGCCGAGATCGTGGCGGCGACCTCTTGGCAAGCCCACACCGCGAGGGGAGCCATTTCCGGGGCGCTCAAGAAGAAGCTGGGTCTGCCCATCGCCGCGGAGAAGGTCGAGGGCAGGGGGACGGTGTACAAGCTGCCCTGATCAGGATTGCAGCATCAGACCCTTCTGGCACCCGAACCCGTGCCGACAGCGTTGCTGATGTCTTTCAGTTGCGCGGCCAGCCATTTCCCATTTGCCATCCTCTCTCGGACTCGTGCGCGATGGATGTCCGGGGAGGGTGGCTCCTTCCTTTGATGCCGCCTTGTGTTGCAGTACCAGCAGGCAGCGACGATGTTCGCGGCCACGTTGGCACCGCCGTCGGAGCGGGGGTGCAGATGCTCTGCCGTGCAGCGGAGGTACTTCCGCATGGCTGGTGCCCGGCAGATTTCCGGCACGGCATTATCCAGCTCCGGATCCCACATCGGCAGGTCGCAGTAATAGCACCGGCCGCCCTGCGCCAGCATCTTGGTTCGACGAATATTCGACAGCTTTCCCATCCAAGGGGTCTCCATTCAACTTCGTGAGAAGCGAATGCGCGGCGCCTTGGAGGGGCGCTCCCCGGCGGGAAGCTTATGCTCGCGCGAGACCCGATCGTTCGTGGTTCCGCAGTCCGTACAACGATGCCGTCAGGGTTTTCACTGCCGACCTGAGGGGGCTTATGCCGCCGTCAAAGCTCATTTCTGAGCCTTCGTTTGGGCGAACGGTAGAGAACTGCGGATTTCCCGTCAACGGAATCTCTCGAACAACCTGCGCAACACATAGCCTCGCACCAGCGAAATGGCTGTGAAGGCAAGCCCGATTGCCAGCTGATCGCCCAGCGCGATGTGGATGCCGAAGACTGGAAACACCACGATCTGCATTCCGACGGCGAGGGCATAGCCGACGATCACGTTGGTTGCGGCTTCGACCAGGGACATGCGGCGGGACTGTGTCATGCGCGCTTTCTCGACTGGCGCGCAGGCTTTGTCGCCGCCTCGGCTTCCGTGACCCGGCTGGCTGTCCGCCCCGTCGCCATCTCCCACCGCCGCACGGCAACGTCACAATAGACCGGGTCCAGTTCCACCGCGCAGCAGCGCCGCCCGGTGCGTTCAGCCGCGATCAGCTGGGTGCCTGAGCCGCAGAAGGGCTCGAACACCAATTCGCCGGGATCGGTGAAGGCCTCCAGCATGGCCTCGACCAGCGCGACGGGGAACACGGCCGGGTGCGATCCGGCCGCGCCCAACCCGCCCTTGTGGCGCATGATGCGGAACACAGAGTCCGGGATGCGGTGGCTCTGGATCGCGTTGCCGGAACCGGTCTTGCGGTGGACCGTGCCGTCGGCCCCGCGGAGGCCACCGCCGCCGAGGGTTTCGCCTGCGTGCTTGCTCTCGACCGTCTTGTTCGGTTTGCGGGGCTGGCGATTGAAGTGGAAGATGAACTCATGGGAAGGTGCCAGGCGGCCGTTCCAGTCGCCGGGCAGGCCCGGCCCTTGGTCCCAGACATACCAGCCGAAGCGCCGCCAGCCCTGCGCGCGCATCCAGTCGAGCCAGCTCTCCCAATACGGGATCCACTCGCCATCGCGGTGGACGAGGCCGAGATTGACCAGCAACTGGGCCTCGGCGGCGACGGGTGCTGCGGCGAACACGCCCTGCATCAGCGTGTCCCAGTCGCCGACCTTCTCCTTCGCCGCGCCATAGTCGCGCTGCTGGGCATAGGGCGGGGACGTGAACATCAGCGAGGCCAGCGCGCCGTCCATCAGCCGCGCAACTACCGCCGGGTCGGTCGCATCGCCGCAGATTAGCCGGTGATCGCCCAGCGCCCAGATGTCGCCGGGGCGGGTGATCGGCTCGGCCGGGGCCTCGGGGATGGTGTCGGCGGTGTCATCGTCGATGGGCGCGCGGTCGTCGGCATCGTGCAGCAGCGCGTCCAGCTCGTGCTCGGGGATCCCGATCAGCCCGAGGTCGAAATCTTCGGCCATCAGGCCGCGCAGTTCCTCGAGCAGCAGCGCCTCGTCCCACCCGCCCAGTTCGGTCAGCTTGTTGTCGGCGATCCGGTAGGCCCGACGCTGCGCCTCGGTCAGATGGCCCAGCACGATCACCGGCGCCTCTGTCAGCCCGAGCTGGGTTGCGGCCAGGATGCGGCCATGGCCCGCAATCAGCTCGCCATCCGCGGCGACGAGGCAGGGAACGGTCCAGCCGAATTCGGCCATGCTGGCGGCGATCTTCGTGACCTGGTCGGCGTCATGGGTCTTGGCATTCCGGGCGTAGGGCCGGAGACGGGCGAGCGGCCAGAGTTCGACCCGTCCGGGTGGCATGATCATGACGCAGGTCCAGAAAGCGGCGTGCAGACGATCAGCGTGGTTCGGCCTGGGAGATACCAGCTCGGGAAATCCTCGGGCCAGGTCACGCGAAGCCCGTAAAGCGCAGCCGTGGCCTCGGTGTCCTGACGCTTCGCGGCATCGAAAGTACCGTAGAGATGCGCGGCCACCGCGGCGGCCTTCCTGTCCTTGCGGTAGAAATACCCGTCGTCGACAAGCTCGCGCGGCCAAGGATCAGCGTGATTGCCGCGGCCATTGAACAATCCGCGCCGCGCCAGCACCGAGGGCGAGAAGGCGGACTTGGACTGGTGCCAGCCACGGCGTTCGCCGAACAGCACGGAGAGGCGCTGGCGCGTCGCCTGCAGATCCTGTTGCAGCGCATGGATCCGGGGATAGCGTTTCGCGTCGCGCAGCTTCTCCTGAAACTCGGTCACCGCGGTGGCAAGAGCGGCGACTTCGTCAGGGCTGGCTGCAGCCTCCCGGATGGCGATGGGTTGGTTCATGCTGCCAGCCTCCGGGCCTTTAGGGCCGCGAAAGTCTCACCGGTTACCACCAGCACCGCCTCCTGCCCTGTGAACGACTGCCAGCGGTCGATGGCCACATCGACATAGGCCGGGTTCAACTCGACCCCGAAACAGACCCGCCCCGTGGTCTCGGCCGCGATCAGCGTGGTGCCGGAACCCATGAAGGGCTCATAGACCGACTGGCCGGGGCTGGAGTTGTTCAGGATCGGCCGCCGCATGCACTCGACCGGCTTCTGCGTGCCGTGAACGGTGGCCGCGTCCTGATCCTTGTTGGCGATCTGCCAGAGCGTCGTCTGCTTGCGGTCTCCTGCCCAGTGACCCTTGCCCTTGGTGCGCACCGCGTACCAGCAGGGTTCGTGCTGCCAGTGGTAATCGCCCCGGCTGAGGACCAGTCGGTCCTTGGCCCAGATGATCTGAGACCGGATGGCGAAGCCCGCGGCCGCCAGGCTGTCGGCCACGGTCCCGGCATGCAGCGCACCGTGCCAGACATAGGCGACGTCACCGGGGAACAGCGCCCACGCTTCGCGCCAGTCGGCGCGGTCGTCGTTCAGCACCTTGCCGGTGCGTTTCGTCTTTGCGGCCCCGGCCTGGTTGCGCCAGGACGGATCGTACTCCACGCCATAGGGCGGATCGGTGACCATCAGCAGGGGCCGCACATCCCCTAGCAAGCGCCCAACGACATCGGCCAAGGTGCTGTCACCGCAGATCAGCCGGTGCGCGCCCAGCTGCCAGAGATCGCCCGGCACGGACACCGGCGCGACCGGCAACTCCGGAACATCGTCTTCGCCCTCGACCGGGCCATCCCCGCCCGGCGCCTTGGGATCCCGCAGCAGCGCGTCGAGGTCATCGTCGCTGATGCCCAGGAGCGTCAGGTCGAAATCCTCGGCCAAGAGCCCCGCGATCTCGTCGCGCAGCAGGGCCTCGTCCCATTCGCCCAGTTCCGTCAGCTTGTTGTCGGCGACGCGGTAGGCCCGGCGCTCGGCCTCGTCGAGGTGGCTGAGCCGGATCACCGGCACCTCGGTCAGCCCTAGCATGGTGGCCGCCAGCACCCGGCCATGACCCGCGATCAGCTCGCCGTCGTCGGCCACCATGCAGGGCACGGTCCAGCCGAACTTGGCCATGCTGGCGGCGATCTTCGCCACCTGGTCGTCACCATGCATCTTGGCATTGCGGGCATAAGGGCGCAGCCGGGCAATCGGCCAGCTCTCGATCTGGCTCGGCGCGAAGACCAGGTGCATGGGATGGGGCTCGGGATGTGGGGGGAGGGGGAATGAAAAGCGCCCGCGAGGGGGTTCCTCCGGGCGCAATTCTTCGATGATCAAGGGGTAGGTCAATGGGGGCAGGTCTGTCAATCCGAAAAGTGAAGCGGATTCAACAGCTTCTAACGAATTGGCTTTCTCTGGTGGCTTCTGGCCACCTGGCTTCCCCGAAGGTGGCTTCCCTGGCTTCCCGCCGGGAATCCACCCCTGCCAGATCGTGATTCCGCAAGCTGCTGATCTGACTCAAGAATTCCGGCATCAGCGCACAAGGTGGCTTCCGCCTGGCTTCCCCGGTGAAAACGCCTCACGCTAACGAACCGCCGCGCTGCGCCCCCCCGCATACGTTCGGGGCCGGGGAGGAACCAGAGGAGGGGGCTGCCGTAGGTAGGAAAGTCGCGATGCAATAACTGTTGAAGCGGGTCTTAAGGAAACTCAGAATTGAATTCTGGACAGCTTTCTTGGTTGGCGCGCCTCACATCAAAAACCATAGCTTCCTGTTGAATCAGACAAGCTTCCTGAAGTCGAAACCTGCTTCTTGCATTCGCTGCACCAGGTTCTTCATCGCATTCCGCTCGGGGATAGCGAGATTGAGCTTTCCGCGGGCCAGTTTCGTAAGGGCGGCATTGGATTTTGGGCTGAGCAGTCGGCGCGAGCGAGCGAAATCGACAATCTGGCCAACTGCCGCGGGAATCTTCGTGAGAAGGATGTCGAACTCGATGTCCTTATCCGTGCGCTTGATTTCACGGGCGTCCCGCAGACCCTTGCGTACGTCCTCCTGCGGTATGGAGACGCTCTCGTAAAATGGTATCGAAAGATTGAGTGTGCAAATTGCATCCCAGCATATCTTCTGCTTGCAGTACTCTGCAACGTTCTTGACGGTCGGTGGGGCATTTCGAAGTTCGATGGCGATACGAGGTGCAATATGCATTAGCAATTCATCAAGCTCTGTCGGCAGCCCCTGCTCGTTCCAAATTCTCATCAAATCCAGCCCACGGCTGAGCTCCTTCTCAAGATGATGAATGAGCCATGCAATCGAATATGTGACTGTTTGCGCCTTGTAGCCTCGATCATCCTTATACCAGTCAGATCGACCTATCTGTTTGTCCAAATGACGAAAGATGATTGCTTTCGCGATGAGAGATTTAAAGTAGGCATCATTGAAATTCTCTTGGTTGGCAGCCCATTCCGTGCCAATCCGTTCCGCGAAATCGAGGAAAAACTTTGTTTCTCCACGGCTGACGATGTGCGGCAGTTGATCAAAGGTGAGCACATATTTAGCCACTTCGGTCTTGCTAATTACTTGATCACGAGGGAACTCCACCTCGAACTTGCGCCGATCACTCAATTGCCCTGATGCTTGGCCGTATCGATATTGACCTCTTGCCCGTTCATAGAACCACTTGGTGCCAACGAATGATCCAGGCTTTGGAGGTGCGGGCAGCCGTCGCGAGAGCTTTTCCATCTCAACATGAAATGGATGGTTAGAGAAAAAGTCAGCTTCACTGACTTTATTTTGTGTGTTCGCAAACCGCGAGATGTCGGGAACAACCTCTTCGATCAGCTCGGGAGTTACCACCGAAAGCTTCATTTGAACGAAGACTTCTGAAAGGTCGGCCGTTTTGCTATTATCTTTTGCATAAAGAATCGACGCAGTCGTTTGCCCACCATTGACGATCTGAAGATTTCGAATTGAGGAGATGCCAAGCCCGCCACCCTTGAGCGGAACAGTGCAGATACCCGATGCGGTTGCAGTGATTCCATTGTTGTAGGCAAAGAACATACCTGGATAGTTCTGAATCGTTTCGATGATACCCCTATTCACCTTTGTCTTGGCCTGCAAAAATGAGCGGACATTTTGTTCTAGCAGCCTTGCTCCCCATAGCCCGTAAATCTTTGCTAGGAGTTCGCCCGGCAATACGACAAGGTACGCCTCATAGGTGCCACTGCTGCCATGCGCTGGAAGGCACGCCAAAGGACCATTGTTAAGTGTCTCAAAATTGATTTCGATTGGTTCGGGAGCGCCACGAGAACGCATGATTTCGCCATACCGGCGCAAGTCGAGAATGTTCCTAACTACGGGAATGCCAAGGATCTCACCGATTGCTTCCGGCTGAGAGCGAATTGCAAGGCGAGCGTTGGTTAACAATAATATGCGGATGCGTCTGACCTTCTGCAAGCTCTCGAAGATCGGATACGCTGCTTGAAATGCCGGGCTCTCCTCTTCAAGTGCCGAGATGAAGTCGTGTTGGGAGGCGATTTCGATGAACCGGCTGGCACGCATGAAATGGCTTTCAATTTCGCGCGCGTTGACCGTCTCGAGTTCTCGCGACTGTCGGAAGTCGCATACGGCGACATGCAACTCGTTTCGTTCCAAGTCCAGCGCCATGCCGTCGATTTGGAAGCCACCGCGACCCTCTCGAGTGACCGGTGTGTAGGAGAGATCGGCGCAATCACCATTGTCAGCGGCCAGCCGCGCGAAGATAGAAAAAAAGGCGGCGGGGGAAAGTTCACCAGAAGCCTCGACTTCAAGGTCAAGCTCGTCCCAGAAGGTGTCGAAATCAGTTGCGAGTTCGTCACTCATTGAGGAGTGCCTCGAGAGTTTGCGTCGCATCCACTTGAAACGGTAGGCAGGCATCTAGCCGGAGATGGTACCGCACTTTTTCAACGCCTGTTGGCAACATCGTGGGAATGATCCGCGGAAATGCTTGCTCGACACGGTACACGTCGCGTCGTGCGAGAATCCAGAAGGGCTCGTCGTAGGGTGCGAGAGGGACATACCCTGCTGCAAGGAGTCCGGAATCGAATGTGTCAGCTGAGGCAGGCGAAACCGCTGAGATCATGCCGCGAATGTCAGCCGCCAGCTTGTTGAGCGACAGCGCATGTTCTGTACTAGGTAGGGCTTGACCGAGCAGTTGGTGAACGAGAATGACAGCGCCTGAAGTGGTGTCCAACTGGTTCTCGGAGGAAATTTGCAGTTTGGCGTCAGCTGTTGAAAGCTGGGTCTTTACCTCAATGATGCTGCGACCCACGACGAAGTCTTGTTCGTCGCCGTAGGGGCCACGCCACATGCTGACCGCAGTCGCGGCATCGAGACGTGAAAGAAGGCAATCGCGCAAGAAGAAGAGTTCACCCGCAAGACCAATGACCCGTTCGAATGAAAGCCGGTCGCGTCGGTTTCGGAAGAGCTCGCGCCATCTGGCTAGCCGCGCGATGACGATCAAGACCCCATTTTGGCTGTCGCCTCGCCCGAGACTGCTTGTAGCATGGATCATGTCATTGCAGAGGGCGAGGAAGATGTCTCGGTCAGTGTCATCAACAAGTGTCAGCACCAATCGTCCGACCTTGGCATCACGGGAAAATGTCACGATCTCAAGCCCTGCTAGCTCAGGAAACTGGGGCCGCGATTTCGCAACCGCATAATCGAGAGCTAGCAGGCAGCGCCCAGAGTGATCCCGCCCCCACCAAAATTCCAGAGGATGCTCAGCGCTTGCACGACGCAAGTTATCGATGCCCACTTGCCCGCTAGCTGCGATGTTCGACCAAGGATCAGACATCGCCTGCCTCGACTGCTACTTCGTCGTCATCGGGCTCGGCCATCATGTCGAGTTGTCGGACATAGACCTTATTGACTTGGTATGATCTTGGTTTGGCACGTACAGCGGTGGCCGGCAGCGCAAAGCTCAGGGAGACCACCGGATCCTTGAGGATTGGAACTACTGCGCCGCTGCCGTCAGCGGAGGTCGCAACTCCGTTCGTTCGGAAGACGTGGATCACGAGCAGCGGCCGCTTGCGATGGCGACAGAATGCTCGATCGCCGCGCTCTCCATCCGGATCGTCCCTTTCTGCTAAGGCACTGCTGATCTCTTCGGGTCCCATTCCGAGAGCCACATCGCCTGGGTCGGCCACACGGTTCTTCATCCCATAAACCCGGAAGATCCTCGCCCCTTCCGACGCAACGTCGACGATCATTCCCCCTTCTCTGCGGCGCACGGGAATGTCCAACCCAAACACACGGACGGTCTCTGCGCCTGGAGTCCGCAGATGGGGTATGGCGACGTCCCAATATGAAAGATCAGCATTGAGACGGTCAGAGATATAGTCGCCAAGCAGCGACCTACGACCATTCACGGGTTTGAGATCACCATGAGCATCTGGAAATTGGAACCGATCGAGCAGACTGAGGACCGATGAGCCTTTGACGTCTGCCCAGAAAAGATGCCCTTCCCTCAAGTTAGCGCTCCCCAGCTCTGATAGGAAGTCGGTCACCGCGGTCTGGTTATCTTCATTCACGCTGCAGTCATCGAACAACGCATAGCCTTCAACATGGCGACCCGCATAGCTCTGCGCAATTATCATCTTCTGCGCAGTCCGCATTTTATTTGCTGCGGTAATGCGTATGGCGGTGGGGCTTTCACGGACACGTAGTCCAAAATCTTGTGGGGTGAGACCGTTGAGCTGCATCCTCTTCACCTCGGAGCGCAGCTCTTCGATCGCTTCGTTCACTTCCTCATAGTGTTCAAGGGAGATCTGAGGAAGATATACACGACAGAGGTCTTCGTATCCGGGGCGATAGCCGAACCAGCGCGCCATCTGCATGAGCGTGTCCGAAGCTGCAGTGTTCCGTAGAATGTAGGACACCGTGAGATCTTCCAACGTCAGGCCTCGTGAAAGGGCAAGGCCGCCGATGGCAATAACTCGAAGACCTGTGTTGCGGTGTCGTGCATAGTCCAGCGTACCGCCGCGCATATTGACCGTTAGAACAGATGTCCCATTCAAGGCATCGCCCAAGATGGGCAGCACCTCTTCGAAGGTGTGATTTCCGCTAGAAAACTCCTTCCCAAATGTTGCGGCGAGATCGCTGATGCAAGCATCACTAATCTCGTGAAATGGCAAGGCTCCGTTAGACAGAAGTGCGTTCCGAATGGCCTCGAGATAGGAATAGACAAGGCCGAGAACGCTTTCTTGAACATCGTTGAAGCGACTCACGTTAATCATCATTGAACAGTGCTTGTGCTCGTGCCCTCTTAGATAGCGCAAGCCACGCGCAAGGCACCAAACACGAATGGCCTCCTTCAATGAAGGAGGTAATGCGTTGACGGGTTGCGCTCGCTTGTGAGTGAGAGGCAGAATAGCATGAAAGTCGCTGATCACGCGCACGGTGCTCGCGCGAAGCACGCCATCGGGGGCGAAGACCTTACTTGCGCCTATATAGTTCGACGGTGGGTCAAGCGCCTTGATAAAGTTACGCGGAAACAGATCATCGCCTAGCATCGCAAATTCGCTGTCGGGATCGATGAAGATGTTTGCAAAGGGTGTCGCTGTATATCCGATATATGTTGATCGCTCGAAATTCTCCAGGATTTCACGGATAAATCCATTGATTTTAGTTGTCTGGTTGGAATCTTTGCTTGTGTTAATGGAGGCGTTGTCAGCCTCATCGTCGATGAGCAGCATGGGATAAGCCAGTCTTTTCCCATCTGACTGATCATTGAGCCAATCTCTCAAGAGCTCTAGCGTTCGACTGTTTTTCTTGGTGACAAAGATAATTGGCTCATTGTGTGCCTCAAGACTGAAGAACACCCCCGCTGCATCCTTTGTGAAATCGCGGTCACGAGATGTTCCGTAGGCCGGAGTGCGCTTTCTTGCTGCGTAGCTTTGGAGAGGGAGGCCCTCGACAACGGCTGCATTAAAGACCGACTTTCGCCCAATGAAGGTATCGTCGATTCGTTCCTGCGTCTGTGAACGAAGCGAATTGGTAATCCCCGCCAGCAGAATGATGACTTTGTAGCCAGCATCGGCTGCCTTGCAGATCAGTGCTGAGTAGTTTGTTGTCTTTCCGGACTGCACATGCCCCATAACCATACCTCGGCGCTTCCACTCCTCTTTAGTGCTAGGGTCGCCGCAGTAATCGAGCACTTCGTCAGTCACAATGTCGAGTGTGGCGACTACTTGAGGTGGCAATCGATTGCCCTCCATGTAGTAGCGGCGCAGTCGGTCCCAGTAATACCAATCTATCCCTCCGCGGCGTTTGTTCAGCCAAGGCTTATAATCGGCAAGGACTGTGGCACCTCTCTTTTGGGTTGTAGTGAAACTTTCCTCGAGCTCGCGAACGAGAAGGTCGCGTTCGTCGGGAGTTAATGAAAAGGGCGACGCGTTGACTTCTTCTGCGATTGCCTCCTTTGGAATGGCAGCTCCACCAGAGAGTTCCTGCTGAAATCTCGCGGCAATCTTCAGCCGCAGGTAGGCACGCTCAGCGTCGAGGTTTCTCACTTTATCCAACCCTTTTCTCGAATGTGGCCTTCCACGAGTTTCCAGTTTTGCGCAAAGGGTTCAGTTCTGCGCAATTCAGCTGTAAGCCTTTCCATTGCGCCGCCTGCGTCGAGAAGCATCGACGGTAGCGCGATTTCAAGCTGCTCGATGATTGTCCGTGGGTTTAAGGTGACCTGGTTAACCTTGACAGAATCGCCTCCAAGATCCTGACTAAGATTGTTAACAGGCATTGACTGTTCGATGATCTGCAGCGCTGAATTTGTGGTCGCTTTTGAATTTCTCTTCGGATCGAAGAGAGCCTCGATGACGGGATGAGTGCGGTTGATGAGGTAGCGAATTTGACCATCATGAACATGGCGGTTCCATACAGAAATATTACCACCAGTCGCTATCTTCGCTCCCTTGGAGCGAATGACTTTTGCCGATTTGTTGCGAAGCGATCCGATAATCTGCAGAAGGCGGTTCCGAAGAAAGGCAGGCAGCTGGGCGTCGGACTTGTCGACCGAGATCTTCCAGATTGAGTCGAGAGTGTTGGGGATATCTATTGCAATTCGAACGAGGTGCGAGAGCTCGCCGTGCTTTACGAGCCGAAACCAAGTCCCACTGATAATTAGCCGATTTTGCCTGTAGACGTAGAAACCTTGGTTGCGGAGCAACCCCTCAGCGCCGGAGAGACGATCAAAATCTGCGAGGACCAATTTTGAATAGTGTGGCAATATGTAAGGTTGGATGCGAACTCTATTCGATCGTCCATGGCGAATTTCCTCGCGGCCCAACGCCTGAGTGGCTAGATGTGTACTATAAAACGGATCGTAGGGGGCGATCGGTGTGCCGTTGATATAGATCGATAGCCGACACCCACGAACTTCACCGGCTAGAAAACGGTGAAAGGTGAGTGAGAGTTGGTTTCGGGTGTGCACGATCAGATGGTTGAATTGCTCCTGAGTGAGGGTGCCGCCTTCAAAAAGCCTGTCGCACTTATTCCAGATTATCTCTGTCCCGTCAGAAACCTTGAGTAAGGGATCAATGAGTGTTTCGATCTCTTTCTCGGAAAGGACGCCCATCTTCCAATTGTCGACGTCATCAAGGTCCCATACAGCAGCAGACAGTTCACCATTCTTGCGCGATACTACTGTCAGCTTCATGCATTGAGAGAAGGATGCTGATTTCATGCCCCAGCCGAAACGACCTAGGTCGTCTGGGGATCTCTCAACTGTTGGATTGGTCGAAGCGGGGCGCATCGCCACTTGAAGCTCATCTGGGCTCATTCCGCAGCCGTCATCAATGATGCGGACAACCGGGTCGACGTTGGAGAAGACGCAGTGCACTCGGACATTTTTTGCGCGTGCTTTGATCGAGTTGTCGATTAGGTCGGCGAGCGCGCCCGGCAGGTCATAGTTGCCGAAGCTTCGTGCAGTGGTCATCAACGATGCTGCGTCCGGAGGATTTGAGATGTACTTCAATGCGTTCTGCCTCGGCTAAAGACTAAGCCAGCTGTTTCTGATCATTGCTGATGCGGGTCTGCACTTCGGTTGCCAGACGCGAAATGCGCCAAAATGTTGTTGGAGATGATCAACGAACCCGTAGTGCTCGCCGCGGCCGTATGACGCGCCTCATCTGCCCGTCTTGAAACAACAATTTCCTGCATGCGAACCCTTGGCAGTACGATCACGATCTACTCTGGCGCGAACGGATTGTTGTTACAAGGTGCAGGAGGTGCCTCAGAGGTTGAGGGTGTCCGGTTTTGTCAGGGATGCATGGACTAGCGCTGCGATCTGCCTTGCCAGGAAAGGCGGGACCGCATTTCCAACCTGGACATACTGCTGTGTCCGGTTGCCGAGGAAGAGATAGTCGTCGGGGAAGGTCTGTAACCGGGCAGCCTCGCGCACCGTCAGGCTGCGGCACTGGAGCGGATCCGGGTGGATGAAATAGTGACCGTCCTTCGAGATGTGACTGGTCACCGTTGTCGAGGGCTCGTGCGCAAGCTGGACGCGAAAGCGGTCGTTGAAGACACCGCTGTGCCAGTTCCGGTGATCCGGGCTGAGGGCAAGCGGGAAATCGACCGCCTTGGGGCTGTAGCCACGCACCTTGCCAAAGACGGCGGCAAACAGGTAGCGGCCGAGGTCCGAGGACATGTGACCCCTGGTTTCGTGCTGGGCCAGTGCGTGGAAGCCTGGACGCTCCAGCCAGCGCATCAGGTCGTCATTCGATGTTCCATAGCCCGCAGGAAGCATGGAGGAGGAGCGGCGGGTTTCGGCGCCGTGCTTCAGGACTTCCCTGATCTCCCGGAATTCCGATGCGAGGGTACCGTCTTCGTCGCCCTTCGAAATTTTCGCGAGAAGCTTTGCGAATCCTGCGACCTCCCTCTGCCATGCTGCTGCGGTATCGGTCGCGCGGCTGATGCCGCTGCGCAGGGAGGGCATGTTGCCGATGGTTTCTGCCACCGTTCGGGTGGCGCCCGATACCGCAACGCTTGCGCCGTCCGCCCGGGCCGCCAGGTCTGACCTGATGCCGACTATGATGACGCGGTGGCGGCGCTGCGGGACACCGAACTCCTCGGCACGCACGATGAAATCGGATGGCTTTGCGGCTTCCTGCAGAATGGCCCTTCCGTCCGCGAGACGGATCGCCCGCAGCTCGTAATGATGACCGTGACCCGTGCCAAGCGAGGCCAGGTCTTCCATCAGCATCTCGAACACAAGGCGGCTTTCGACGGTCGAGGACAGCATGCCCTTGACGTTTTCCATGACGAAGGCGGCCGGTCGCAGCCGATCCAGCACACGGATGTATTCGCGGAACAGGTAATGCCGGTGGTCTTCCTCGGGAACATAGTCCGCCATGCCACGCGAACGGGCCCGTCCGACTAGCGAATAGGCCTGGCAGGGCGGGCCCCCGATCAGGATCGTGTCGTCGAAGCGCTGTCGCAGCCGACCTATAGCCTCGTCGATGGCTGCTGCGGTTGCTTCACTGCCCAGCTCGAGACAGCGAGCTTCGGCTGTCGCCTCTGCCCATGCGGCGGCATCCACCCCGGACCAGTCCGGTTCGTCCGTCAGACCGGCATGGAACTTCACGAAGGCTTCCGGCAGGGCGCCGTGTCGCGAGACATGGTCACGCAGAAAGGCGCGGAGCCGAAGTGTCCGATGTGCCGATGCCTCCTTCTCCACGGAAATGCCGATATGGAACGGGTGCTGGCCGCCAGCCTCCAGCGAGGCGAACCCCTCTCCAAGGCCTCCCGGACCTGCGAACAGATCGACAATGCCGAAAGTGGCTGGCAAATCAGAGACCTCTCGAATTCGGATCACTGGCTGTATACTAGGTCCATCGGCCGAGGCCAGGAGGCAAATGACCGACATCGTCGACAGCCAGACCCGTTCCCGGATGATGGCTGGCATCCGCGGAAAGGATACGAAGCCGGAACTGGTGCTCCGGCGGTCCCTGCACGCGCTGGGCTTCCGCTACCGCCTCCATGCGAAAGGCATACCCGGCAAGCCGGATCTTGTGCTGCCGAAATACAAGGCCGTTATTTTCGTGCACGGGTGCTTCTGGCACCGGCACCCGGGCTGCCGTTACGCAAGCACTCCAGCAACACGCCCGGAGTTCTGGGCGTCGAAGTTCAGCGCGAATGTGATGCGGGACGGGGCAGTTCGATCGGCTTTGTTGCTGGCCGGTTGGAGGGTTGCGACAATCTGGGAATGCGCCTTGCGAGCCGAGGCTGGTGTTGCAGCCGTCCGGGACGTCGTTTCGGGATGGCTTCAAGGTGATGGTCGAGAGCTTGAAGTCGGAGAGGCGGATATTGGGGCGCCCAAACACCGGAGAAGCGGCCCGGTAGGGTCTGAACGGACATGAAAGGGCCGAGCGTGGGTCGGACAGTCCGGAGCTGCAATATGACGGTCCGTCTGACATGTCACCGGCTCCCCTCCCACGGCCGCGCCTTCGGCATCGCCCCTGTCACCTCAACCTCTCGCAACATCCCGCCCGCAATCAGCCCGTCCCGAACCCAGCTCAGCGCCTGGCACCAGTCGTCATAGCCGCGCCGGGCGGCTTCGATCTGCTGTGGGTGGGGCGTGAACGTGACCGGGCAGGCGAGGATGTCGATGGTCTTCCAAGTGGCGCGCGCGCCAGCACCACGCACCCGAATGCGCTCGGTGCCAACGACGATGGTGCCCACATGCGCCCCATGCTGGTTCTGCTTGACGATGATCGGCACGCAGCGTGGAACTGCGCCGGGCATCCAGTCCGGGGTCAGCCCGGCGCGGGCCAGTTCGGCGACCCGGATCGCCATGCGCTTGCCGCCGAGGCTGTCGGGGATCCCGGCGACGGTGGCGGCGATGACCTCAGCGTCCTCGTGAGTGTAACCGCCGATCTTGTGCTGGCCGCCGTCGATCTTGCAGCCAAGTACGGCCCGTTGCAGCAGGACGTACTCGAGGCCGAAGCCGAAGCCTTCCTCAGTGACGTCTGGGGGCATCGGCAGTTCCAGTTGCGCCTTTTCGCTCCGGAACGCCCATTCCAGAGCTGCCTGCACGCCCAGCGCACGCTTCGCGGATCGTGCGCCCGCCCGGCTGATCGGTCGATGCAGGGTCATCGCACCCCGCGCTCGCGCAGACGTTCGGCCGTGACCAGCCCCCGAGCCAGCATGGCGTCGCGCATAGTGTTGCTGATCGCGCTGACCGGCAGGTAGCGGTCAGAGTTGACCAGATCGGCGTAGAAGGCGGGGAGGTCGGTGATCGGCTTCGCAGCCGGGGCGGAGGGCGTCTTGGGCTTGCGCCGTTTCAGCCCGGCATCCTCCACCTTGCGCTGGGCGGCGCGCTGCATCGCCCGGTCCAGTGCCTTCGGCCCATCGGGCGGTTCGGGGTGCTCCTGGCGGCTCGCTTCGGCCGCGGCGATGATCTCCGCCTCGCTCAGCCCCAACTCGTCGCGCCAGCGTTGAACGTGCAGCCGGGGTGGCCAGCCTTGCCACCAGCCGGGCAGGGCGGCGGGATCGAGGCCCAGCGCTGCCAGCAGATCTCCGAAAACCTGGTCGGAAATCGCCTCGCGCGCCTGCGCGCCCTCCTCCTCCTTTACTGGTTTACTTAGAGGTTCCCTTACAGGGTTAGTGTCCGGATTTCGGACACGGCTTTCGGGATTTTCCGGACACGGCTCGGCCGGAAAATCGGACACGGCTTCACCGCCAAACCCGTGTCCGAAAGCCGGACACGGCAGGGCATCGGCCATGCCGCCGACGTCGCAACCATAGGCACCGTCGAGGCTTTCCGCACCGTCGTCGTCCCCGTGTCCGATTTCCGGACACGGCACCACAGCCACGGGTGTGAACCCCGGCTCAAACCCCAGGATGTAGCGGGTGGGCAGCTGGCGCTTGGTCACGGGATCGAGCCGCGGCACCCGCCGCAGCAGGCCTACGGCCTCGAGCTGGCCGAGGTGGTCGTTCAGCGTCGACCGGCTGATCTCGCAGTCATGCGCCAGGCGGTCCTGCGAGGGGAAACAGCCGTAGTCCGGGTTGAAGCGGTCGCAAAGATGCCAGAGCACGATCTTCGTCGTGGGCTTCAACCCGCGCTGCTTGATGGCCCAGTTGGTGGCTTCGTGGCTCATTGCGCGGGCCTCCGCGGGGCAGGGGCGATCCGCGTGGTGAAGCCGTGATCGGCCAGCGCGCCCAGCGCGTCATCGAGACTGCGGACCAGCGCCCAGCCGAACCCCTGAGCCAGAACGGCGTCGCGGAATGCCTCCTGTTCCGGCCGCAGCCGCCCCTTAGGCGCCTTCAGCTCGAGGAACAGCACGCGGCCTTCGCAGATCACCATCAGATCCGCGAAACCGGCATGCACGCCCATGCCGACAAGAATCGCCTGGCGCTTCGCCCCGCGGGGCCCGGCTTCGGTCACCTCGTTGGCGCAGTGGTGGATGATGGCGTTGCGAGGCAGGGCGATGCGCAACGCCTGCACGACGGCGCGCTGCAGATCGGCCTCGGGTGTGCCACGGCGCATCATCGCGCGGCCCTCCCCTGGTCTTCGCGCTGGGCGCGCCGTACCGGCCGTCGTGCATCGACGACCACCAGCAGGCGCTGGGCATCAGCACGCTCGCCCGGGGTCTCGCCATGCTGGACGAGCACGTTGCAGGCGAGCCGGATCAGGAGATCGCTGTGATGCGCGACATCGGCGATGACGGCGCGGGCCTCGGCCACGCGGTCGGCGGGCCAGGCGGAACTGCGGGGCTGGATGGTCATGACCGGCGTCCTCCGGCACGACGGCGGCGCGGGGCGGCCTGTTCCTGCTCTTCCAGCCAGTCCTCGACGGCGGCACGGCGGTAATACACCTTCCGCCCGGCGCGCACGCAGGGCGGACCCGTCCGCATGGCCTCCCAGCGGCGCAGGGTGTCGACCGAAAGGCCGAGTTCCAGCGCAAGGTCGAGGCGGCTGATCCAGCCGACCAGCAGCGAGCGGGGTTTGTCCTTTGGGTCTGGCATCGATCCGAGATGCGGCATCGGGGTCTCCTGGTCCTGGCCCCGAAGATCGGGGACGTCTTGCAGGGACCAGTGAGCGCAGAGCCCGAGGGGTGGCGGCGAGGCGGAGGGTGGCAGAAAGGATGACGCCTTTGTGCCACCCCTGGTTTTGTTGGGGTTTCCGATGGTGGTCGGGTGGCGGGGGACGATAACGGCCGGTCTTGCCAAATGGGCGAAACGGACGCCAAGGCCGCAAACACCGGCGAACAGTCGCATTGACCGTGTTTGACCGGCATTGACGTGCAAAGAGGGGGTGGCACCCGACACAGTACCCCTGCCACCCATTGAATTCCTTGAGGATTTGTCGCTCTGCTGGTCATTGAATGCCGGATTTGCAGCGCGACGACCGTGCTTGCTCTTTCACACGTCAAATTGCGCCTATCGTCGCCAGTCGCGCATCGATACGCCCAGCGCCGAAATCCCATGAAAACAAGGGGTGGCACGGTTCTGGCGACCTTCCTGCCACCCTCCGCCTCCCCGCCACCATCCTCGTCATGCTTGCCTTGATAACCAGGCGAAACCACGCCTCATGTCGGATGCAAGAAGGACCGAAGCCATGCCCGAACGCATCAAGCTGACCGAGAAAGTGCTGCGCGACGCCGAGCCGGTGCCGGGGCGGGACTACCAGATCTTCGACACCGACGTTCGAGGCTTTGCCGCCTGCATCTACCGCGGCGGCGGACGGGCCTTCACGCTGGACTACCGCCATGCGGGGCGCCAGCGCCGGATGACCTTTGGACGCTGGCCGGAATGGTCCGTGTCGGCGGCAAGGGAGCGGGCCAAGGAACTGCGACGCGAGATCGACGCCGGGGTCGATCCCCTGGGCCAGCGCGAGGCAAAGCGCGAAGCCCCCCGCGTGACCGACCTGATCGAACGTTACTGCGCCGACCATCTTCCTAAACTGTCAGCACGCAGCGCGGCAGACCAGCGGTCGGCGCTGGGCAAGATGGTGGAGCCCGTCTGGGGCCGAAAGCTGGTGACGGAGATCACGCCGACCGACGTCGACAAGCTCCTGACGAAGATCGCCGAGGGCAGGGCGCGGCCCCACAAGGAAAAGCCCAACAACCGGGCGCGCAAGCTGCAGGGCGCGAAGCCCACGCCGGTGCGTGCCAACCGGATCGGCGAGGTGCTGCGCAAGATGTTCACGCTGGCGGTCCAGTGGGGCTGTTGCGAAGACAATCCTGCCCAGCGCTTTCACCGCCGCACCGAGACCCCGCGCGAACGGTTTCTGTCCAAGGAGGAAATCGCCAAGCTGGCTGCGGCGCTGGACGCCGCCGAGGACCGGCGCGCGGCCGACATCATCCGGATGTGCATGCTGACCGGCGCCCGGCTGGGCGAGGTGCGACAGGCGCGGTTCGAACAGTTCAACCTCGAACACATGAGCTGGTCGAAGCCGCCCACGATGACGAAACAGCGCCGCGCCCATCGAGTCCCGATCTCGGACGAGACCGCTGCCATTGTGCGCCAGCGCCAGCTGCTGGTGCCGAAGGGATCGCCGTGGCTCTTTCCCGGCGACACGCCCGGCCAGCCGGTTCAGGAGGTGCGCCGCTTCTGGGCGCAGGTCCAGAAGCAGTGCGGGCTGCAGGACGTCCGGATCCATGACCTGCGCCACACCTTCGCCTCGCTTCTGGTCAGCGGCGGCGCATCATTGGAAATGATCGGCAAGCTTCTGGGGCACAGCCAGATGCAAACGACCCTGCGCTATGCCCACCTGATGGACTCACCCCTGCGCGCCGGGGTGGACGCGGTCGCCAGCGCCTTCCGGCCGAAGCCACGGCTGGTCCATGACGCTGACGATCAGGGCGGCCGAAAGACCGCCTGACCCGGGCCCGCACGGACCCTGATCATCACGCTTCCTCCCGTCGCAGCGCCCTCCATATCGGCGTGATCCGGCGCCGGATCGAACGGCTGTCTGGCATCTTCTTGCCGTCCGACCGATCCGCGAACCAGTCCTGCATCTCGGCAACCAGCTCGGCTTGAGTGGCGGGCAGCCCGTGGTCATGGATCCGCACGATCAGGGCAATGTTCATGCCCTCCCAATCGTAGGGAGTGGCAGCACCTGGCCCGCTCGGCACACGCCGCACCATATCGTTCTCTTCCTCGAAGCCATGCACCTCATCGGCCATGATCATCATGTCCGCGACCGCCACCGTGACCCCGCCGACAGGATCGGTGATGATCTGCCATTGGCTTTTGTCGCCCGTCATGATTCGGCGCACTACGCCCTCGGTCGGGCCGGTCCCGCAGCGCCGGAACAACGGCATCAAGTCCATCGGCGAGAGAACCACCCGACCGGCGACGATCTCCTCGCCGCAACGCACCAGGCCGATGCCGGTCATGATGTGGAATTTGCCCGCCGCGGCCCAGCCTGCGACGTCGGCGATGTTGCAGCCCCAACGGGCGGTGACTTCCTGAAGGGTGTAGTAAACGCGGGGCGGCAAAGCCATGACAGATCATCCTCACATGAACCGAGGACGGGCCGAACTCATACCGCCTGCAGCCCGTGCCGGGGGCGGCACGGGTTAAGTGATCGGGCGCAACGACTCGAGAGGCGCCGAGGCGCCTTCGGTCAGAGCGACTGGTGTTCCGATAGACCTGTTATGCTTTTGGTTGAGGGCTGCTCTCCTCAAGGATGCACCCTGACGCTGGCTTCGATTCGGAGCAAGGGGGTGGTCCGAATGAAGCTGTGGACAAACGAGGTGAAGCAGGTGGGCGGCCGCGCGGCCCACCTTGGCATGGCCGATCTCAGTGCTCCTGCCGCGGATTCCAGCCGTCGCCCCATCGACAAATCCGCCTTGCTGCTGTCGTTTGCAGTCGGCTTGCTGACAGGTGCTCACGACTCGGCTCCTGCGTCAGCCATTCCATGGGCGCAAGAACCTTGGTCCCACCGAGATGGGCTTCGACGGTTTCTGCGCCGAGGAGGAAGCGCTTTTGCCGTTCCGGCATGTTCAGGCTCACTATGGTAGTTCTGGCCTCCTCTGACGCATGCCCGTTGCGTGCAGCAGGTGGCGGCGCCTTGGCCATGCCGATCCCCTGCAAGGCATAGGTCCGCTCCAGCCATGGTACGAGGGTCGGATTTTCACGCATCATCGCAGACCGCTGCAGTTCCAGCAGCTGCTCCCAAGAAACTACAGGGGCGTCTCTTGAAAGCGCGGTAGCCTCGTTCACCATGGTCGATCCGACAAGGAAACAACCAACCTTGCGCTCGATGGCGCGCATGGAGCCGAGACGTGTGTAGGCGCGAAGCTTGTTCGCATCCTTTTCGGTCGGACGAACCTTGGGGCGCTTCACTTCGAATGCTAAAAGCCCGGGCCCCAGATCATCTTCAAAGTGCAGAACGATGTCCGGGATGAGAAATCGACCCTCAACGCCCGGGAAAGAGCCGACTGCGATAGCTTCCTCACAGGCGTATGCCCACCTGACCCGGCGGAGGTTCCTTACCTTGTGGCCGCACGCTTCAATGAACGGGGCGAAGCTCTCGGGAGATTCGAGAACTGCCCAGTTCTGGAACAGGACTGGCGTCATGTTGTCTTCCGTTCCCCACCAGTAGAACCCGCGGCCGCGTTTGGTCGTGTTCATCGTGTGGTCGGCCCAGATGCGGCGCAGCGCGTAGTATTCTTGGCTGGCGCGCTCGGGCAGAGCGGGAAGTAATTGCCACCAGTAGGTCGCTTCGGGGATCAACTTGGCATTATTCGGTGTCATTTCTCGTCCCTTTGTCCTGTGTTTCCCCGAGCGACTGAGGATGCTGAGCGGATTTCCAGGAAGCCATCAGCCGTTCCTGCGCCGCGATTGCTTCAATACGGCGTTGTTCCACGAGATGGACGGCTTGCCGCCGAAGTGCTTCGGCCTGGTTGAGCAAGGCCTTGTGGATTCGACCCTTGTGAAGGGCGGCTTCCACATAGAATGCGTTTGTGCGAACTGGACTCAGGAGTGGTAAAGCTTTCCCGTCCGCATCGTGGAATGCATCTTCCCAGAGGTTGCCGGTCGGCGGGAGCACGAGCCCGGGACGCTCAGTCCACGGTTCCCCGTCAAACGGGGACCACGGGCAGTTCGCCCCTTCGCCGTCAAGTGCGTGATCGCCAATGAGCCAATGGTGCAAGTGATCGACCGACATGCGGTGATAGACCACATAGTCACCCCCGGAATTGAGAACTCCCGGGTATTCGACGGGATCGCATTCCCAAGAGTAATCGTCGCCGGGACCGGCTATTTGATGATCCAGTCGATCCTGATCAGGATCGAACTCCAGCTTGATCCGTCGCCAACCGCCGTCATGCAGAACTTCCTGCTGGATTGCCAATGTATCCAACCAGTGGAGTGTGCCGAACACCATTGACACTTTTGGCGACGATGACGGGATGCGAAGCCCCACAAGGCCCCGCGACATCAGGACTGGACCAACGTCGCGGTCGTTCAGCGGAGCGATGGCCAGGTGGATGTCCCGATATTGGATTACCCGCGCCTCACGACGCATGAAGATGCCGTCCCCACGAGCGTCGCCAGGTTCCGCCGCTATGCAGGTTTTGCCTTCTTCGATTTCGACGGCGAGGTCGCCCCAGGCGAGAGGAATGCGCAACAGCGGAACCGATGGAAAAGGAAAGGTCTCGTCGATATTGATGTCGAACAGTGGGGATCGATCGACTGGACTAAAGTCGCCAGCGAAATTGCTGATCGTGCCAAGCTGCAGGCGCTGCTCGAGGTATCGCCACGTTAGCGGCATAGAATAGAGACGGCGGAATACATCCATCATGCCGGTTTGTGCTGCGACCCCCTGACAGACTGCGGTGAGCATATGGTGCAGTCGGCTGATCGCATCCCAGTTGTCTTCAGCGCTATCGGGAAGCGGTTCGTCTTTCCACATCCGGGCGGCCTTCAGAAATGAGATGAGTGCGTTCTCAATATCTTCGCCTGCGAACTCGGCGAGCGCCTGAATGGCGGACAGATAGTGGATCAGCGACTTCTGAGGGATTGATCGGTATTTCGGATTTGACCTTACGGTGGTGTCGACCTGTTCAACTCCCTTTGACAACTTCCACTTTGCGACATCAAACGTGTCGGTCCTGTAACCGTACTCATCGAGGATTTCGATCACGCGGCCTTCAAACGCACTTCGCCCACCTTTCACTTCCCGAATGATTGCATTGTATCGCTTGCCGAGTTCGAGCGCTGCGTCGAACCGCTGGCGATCCCGGAGCGTGTAGCCTTGCCGTGCATCTCCGAGCACCGCGCGCAAGCGTTGCCGGTCGTGATGATGCACCTGCTCGAAAATGTCTCGCTTGGCTTCACTCATTTCATGCCCTTCTCGATCGAGAGATGGCCGCCCTGGACCTTACGGGATAGGCCGTGACGACACATTGGCTGTCATCGCTGACGATGACCGCGTAGCGTGAAAGCCGCTGGTCAAGTCGTTCGCGGACGGCGTGGGACCGGCTCACTCTGATCAGGCGGCAATTGTTGCCAACGTGAAATTCAATGTCGGCATGGAACAGAAGGTCACGAAGCAAGTCGTGCCTGATGCCGCGTTGCTGGCATCGCACTGAGGCATGGTGGCTGAGCATGTTGGTTCTCCCGACGTTTCCTCAGCCATAACGCCAGATGGCCGTTCGGAGGAGTCTTGGCAGCATCAAAGGCAAACTTTCCAAGAGTAAAATGGAGATTTTGTCAGACTCACTGCCAGCATCCTGCGCTCTGATGATCTTCCATTGGTGCTCGGGTTGATGTGCTACGCTGCTCGCAGGCAAACTGATCTTTGCTCTGTCCCGCCCACTGTCTGGCCTAACGGTCGCAGATCCTGCTAAGCAAAGGTGATCCGCGGCTGTGAGGATTTATGGCTGAACGCAACGACATTTCCGGCCTTCTGGCCTTCATCGGCCGGGAAGGGGACTGGCGGGAACGGCTGCAAGATGTGGTCGCCGAACACCTGATGCCCGCGCTCGAAGAATTCGAGATCGATCAGGGCGGCTTGGCCGACCTGCTGGGCGAACAATGGTCAGGCGTCCTGTGGGGGTGTGGGTTCGAGGATTTCCTTGGACAGCGCTATGAAGACGGCAACATCGTCGATCTCTATCTGAAAAGGCGCGGCTGGAAGGAAACGGCGCTGAACCGGGCCTATTTCGCCGCGCTGCGGGATGCGCCGGTCAGTCTATACGAAGTCAGCGATGTCCAGCCCGGCACGTCGATGGTGCTGCGCGACCTGCTGTCGGATGCCGCGCCGGTCATGGTGAGAGAGAAATCCGCCACGCGCACGCTGAAACAATGGGACCGGATTGCCGTGCGGGTGGTGTCCGAGCGTGATCATCATGTGATCTCCGGGGCGCTGTTGCCCTTCCGGGCCGAGGCGGTGGATTTCCTGTTTGCCGGGCTGCGCGATGCCCTGAAGCTGAAGAAGCGAGATGCGCTGCGGCTCTCGCACGATCAGCTGATGGGCTGCGCGCCCATCTTCACCTCCGCCTGGCTGTTCATCGAGATTGACCGCGCCCTCAGCCCGGCACAGCCGCAGTTCACCAATTCGGACGGCGACGATGTGTTGTTCCACGATTTGCGGTACCCGCTTGCCAGCGGCGTAACGCAGAAAGCAGTGGCGGAGCGGCTGGACCGGGTGAACGGCTTCCTGCCGGAAGGACCGAAGTTCTGGAACTGGCTGGCCACGCGGAAGGGGCGCGGTGGCAAGGCGGGCGGCGGCATCATGCTGGATACGCAGATGGAGGGCGCCACCGTTCTGGGTTCGCTGGAATTGGCGGGCAAGACGCTGGTCGTTACCGTCAACTCTGCCGAGCGCGCGGCCAAGGTCCAGACGTTGATTGGCGCGGCTGCCGGGGATCTGCTGAGGGCGCCGTTAACCACGATCCGGACGGTTGAGCAGATGCGGGCGGACCAACGGCGTGACGAGCCACGCGAGGCGGCGGATGAAATCCCGCCCGAGATCGCGCGCCAGCTCATGCGGGATCACCTGGACAAGCACTACCGCGAAACGCTAGACGCGCCGATTCCGGCGCTGGGCGGCAAGTCACCGCGCCAGGCTGTGCGCACGTCCGCTGGGCGCGAGAAGGTGATCGACTGGCTGAAGATGCTGGAGAACCGGAGCGCCGGGCACGGCGAGGGTCCGATTGCCGAGTACGATTTCGGCTGGATGTGGGTCGAGCTTGGCCTGCAGGAACATCGGCGATGATCGCCAATGCAGTGGTGCGCGATTATGATCAAGTGGGATGGGCGCGTGGGCTACATCAACACCACATCAACCTGCGACTGCGGGCTTCGTGCCGGTTTTGCCTCTTAATCCGTGTTGACGCGGATGTTTGCGAGGGTCAAAATCACGCTAAAACAAAGGCTTGCCCCGTAAGTGACTGGTTCCGCTGATTATTCGGTTTTGGCCGTCCATGGGCTCATAACCTGAAGGCCGCAGGTTCAAATCCTGCCCCCGCAACCAAATCTCTCAAATATGTCAGATACTTAGAACCCGACGTAAATCGTCGGGTTTTAGGCATTTCGGTTTACATCAACGCCACA
>NZ_VKKX01000003.1 GCF_008271655.1 Gemmobacter caeruleus | reverse complement strand
GCAATGGCTCTGGACTTACAACAACGACCGCCCGAACATGGGCATCGGCGGCATCACACCCGCACAGAAATTGAAAATGGCCGCGTGAATTCTACGGATGCACCCCGTTAAAAATGGGGGGATTACCCTTACACGCGGCCTTGACAGCAGACAGCCAGTTTGGGCTCAGTTATCGGGCGATGACCATACGGATAAGAAGCTTTGGAATATGCACTCGTTGGAGGCGAAAGAACGACTCCGCAACGCAATCTTGTCGGGCAGTGTCCCATTTGCAGAGCTGCGGTAACCACAAAATGTGGTGAAGTCAGGATTTGGCATTGGGCGCATAAGGGCAGGAAGCACTGTGATCTTTGGCACGAGAATGAAACCGAGTGGCACAGATCTTGGAAGCATCGGTTTCCAGCAGCATGGCGCGAAACAATGGTGCAATCAGTAGACGGCACGCGCCATGTGGCCGACATCAAAACGGAAACAGGATTGGTAGTCGAGTTCCAACATTCGCATCTTTCGACAGTCGAGCGGCGAGAGCGTGAATCGTTCTATGACAATCTGATCTGGGTAGTGGATGGACGACGCTTAAAGCGTGACCTGGATTTCTTTGCGCAGATTCGGTTTCACGAGCGGTCGGGCCCCCGGCAGGACGTGGTCCCATTCAATTGGCGGGTACCTCAGATTACTCGACGTTGGGACGAGAGCACTAAGCTTGTCTTCCTAGACTTCCACGACGATCATGTTTGGTGTGTTCCTCCAATCACGAACGTCTGGCGCAAGTACGCGACAAAGATTGCCAAGGAAGAGTTCGTTTCCGCATTGTTGGCAGGCTCACTCCCCACCAGCATTTTCCGCTACGAGCACGTTGAAAGTGTCCCACAGCGTGGGCTGACGCCCGCTTGGTACGGCGCTCGTAAAACGTTGACATGGTGTTGACACAAAATGCGCAAGCAAAAAACCGCCCTTGCGGACGGCTCGTAACTTCTTGATATCGTTGTAATATTCTGGTTGCGGGGGCAGGATTTGAACCTGCGGCCTTCAGGTTATGAGCCGAACGACGCCATAATCGAAAAATATTTTTTATCAATATGTTAGCGAACCTTTCTGGGTTTCCGTCAGAGACTCCTTCACCACTCGGCGACATCAGGAGGCTTTCAGCGTGCTTTGCCCCCAGAAAGCGCCAACGGGCTGCTTCCTGTGGTTGAGGTGGTGTTGAGGTGAAGCTGACAAAGCGTTAATCTCGATTTCTAGGGCCTGACAGACGAGCCATCGTGGCAAACATCAGGCGCTGCGCGCAACTTGTTATCTTAGAGAGAGACAGTATGTTCCTCGTGACCGGCGCTTCTCGCTCTGGCAAGACTTCGACCATCTCCGCGCTAGTTAAGCGCGAGCCAAAATGGAAGCACATAGTTGCTAGCAGCGTGCTTCGGGACATAGGTTGCCCGTTAGTCAACCTCGACACAACGTCTGCCTGGGAAAACCAATTGGCGCTAGCCAAAGAGTTGCGTCGCCGAGGGCTTCTGCATTCGCCTAGAGTGCTCCTCGACGGGCACGCAGTTATAGAGCTAGATGCGAAGCCCTTTCCGATCCAAGATGAAGCGTTCGACGATCTAGCCCCGTACGGCATTGCAACAATCCATGATACAAGAGACCGGATCATTGAAAGGCGACGCGCGGCAAGCAGGCCAAACATATCACAAGCGGAATTAGAACTTCTTCAAGAGAGAGAAATTGAACACTCTAGGTCGCAGGCAGTTCGCCTAGGCATACCGTTCTTGTTGGTCCAATCTGGAGATACTGAGTCGCTCTCAAACTGGCTTCAAAGAATTCAAGCGTGAACCGGCGGCGTCAGAGCCCCATTGAAAACGTGCTCAATACGCCCAGAACCATAGAAATCGGTTACTGTCTCACGATGTTCGAAATCAAAAAAATCGACAAGCTTATAAAACTCGCACATCCGCCCATCCGGCACTGTGAACAGCGGCCGTGGAGTTCCCACCCAAGTAATCGCACTTTCCATCAGCTCACGCGCAATGGCCCGGCCGCGGAATTCTGATGGAACCCAAACAGTACAGATCTTCTTCTCACTCTCGCGTTTTGCGATCACGATGCCACTAATTCGACCATTGTAGGTCGAAGTAAATATACGCCGACTTCCTAGGGCGACTCCGGGCACAACCTTGCCCCAATACCAATGTTTAAAGCCTGGATAGACGGCTTCAAGGTGACGGAGCTCGCACCAGATGGACAAAAGCGGAACTGCGAACGCGTCCGTGGATCCGGCCGCGCGCTCTACAGATGATGCCATGCAGTGGTTTAGGGTCCTCATGACTTCTTCCTACAACATGTGGGCGTGATTAGGGAAGACACTTTCGGAGCCATCATCTGAGCCGCCTGAAGAGCTTGGCATAGCCTGCCCTGCACCACGCGACCCCGCGGGAGATCAAACCAAGAACGCCCCATCCGGCCCATCGCAGGACGAGCAAGGAGACAAGGAGGAGGACGACGAGCATCAGCCACCCCTCCCATCCAGGCGGTGCGACCGGGGTTCCGGCTCGCGACCAATTCACGAGATTCGCGAGCCCAACGGCCAGCGTGCTGCCGAATGCGCCTAGTAGAACCGCGAAGATAAGATAGAGCCAAATGTTGCGGGAAGTAGCTCGGAAACTTGCAAATGCTACGAAGTCCTCGACCGGCCTGTTGTCCTGAGCATCCTCCCGCCAGTGATAGATAACCATCCTATCCGCTAGACGTTCATATTCTGCAACACTCTCACTGCCACCGTTCCGCAACAAATAGTGTCGCCAGAGCTTTCCCTCCAGCCTACGAACTTTACGAAACTGTTTGTGCTGCATCGTAAGTTCATAGCGCAGGTCTCTAATCAAGAAATAGTGGATCTGCCGCACGTAGAACTGCCCATTTCTAGCCAGTTCTGCAATTCTGGTTGGATAGCTGCGTTTCTCATTTAGTCGAAACTCTGTGAGCTCTAGGCGACCAATTATCGGTACTGTAAACTTATCATTGACATTGACCTCTTGGCTAAACAGCTCAGACGCATCCCCCTTGAGATAAAGACGAAAACGAATATAGGAATTTATGCAGCCCTCAGATTGCTGCTGCCGAAGCCGCGCGCACAAGCCCTCCGTAAAGACGATCAATGAACCAGTGGAGCCATCATCATTCTCGAGGCTTTCTACACGGACATCACCGTTCAGCCTAAAATCTACGGAGTGAACGGTTGTGAAGTGACGCCCAGACTCGACCGTTCTATAGTATCGATCTCCCTGATCCCCTAGAGCAACCACTGAATTGAACACCGCATCTAGAGTTTGACCGAACTTTAGCATTTGGCTCAGATCTTGAAGATCATCATTCCCTATTCGGCGCGGAACATACAAATAAAACTGTTTAACTTGCTGGAATGAGCTTCGCACTCTAATTCCGACATCAAGAAAGTTTGTTTCAAGGGATGCATTAAGATCGCGCCATAGGTTGAAATGTAGCTCGACTTCTGGCCGAACAATACCACTTTGTTCAATCCCGAGAATTCGCTGCGCGTCACGAATTATCTCGGCGCCCGTTTCGCGCTCATCGTACCAGAGTGCAAGCGTCCCACCCATTTTTCTCAATCCTGCCAAGATCTATGCAACCACAAAGAGTGGCTCCGAGCCGTGAATGCGCACTGCCACCTTGGCCCCACGCTTCACTCTAGACGCGACGATCGCAGCGCACAACCTGCAGTGATTTCACCTTCAACTTCTTCGTTCGTGCGAGATGCAGCGACCCACTCCGTATCAGACGACCTTTGGCGCAACTATTGCTACCTCGGAAGCGAAGACCATCATTCACTTCACGCACCTTAATGGACCTAGTCGCAGCGGAGCGCCGACCGATGTACATTTTCACAACATAACTCCGCGGGCTCCGGGCCAAAGCCGACAACAACAGGGCCATAGTTGCATGGATAAGTGTTGGCGTTGACGTCGACTTCTGCAAGTCCGGAGAGGTTGTGGCTAGAGCAATTCCGGTCTCCGCCTCCTTTCCGGTCTTCCCGCCATGCTTGCCTTGATCCAGGCGCGAATCCACGCCTCATGTCGGGACGAGCAAGATGGAGCGATGCATGGTCAAGAGGCTGAAACTGAATGAGAAAACCGTCCGCGAGGCGGCGAACCTGGGGCGGGACTACCAGATCTTCGACACGGATGTGCGGGGGTTTTCGGTCACCATCTACCCTTCCGGAAACCGGGCCTTCACGCTGGATTACCGGGTTGCGGGGCGCCAGCGGCGGATGACGATCGGGCGCTGGCCGGAATGGACCGCGACGGCCGCCCGGGAGCGGGCCAAGCAGCTGCGGCGCGAGATCGACGAGGGTGGCGATCCCCTGAGCCAGCGCCAGGCTGCCCGGGAGGCGCCGCGGATCAGTGATCTGATCGAACGGTATCTGGCGGAACACACGCCCAACCTCGCGCCCCGCAGCGCGGCCGACCATCACACCATCATGCACAAGCTGGTCGGCCCCGACTGGAACAAGAAGCTGGTGACGGAAATCACCAAGGCCGATGTCGAGAAGCTCTTGAACAAGATCGCCGCGGGTCGGGCCCGACCGTCGAAGGCGAAGCCCAACAACCGGGCCCGCAAGCTGCAGGGGCCAAAACCCACGCCGGTGCGCGCCAACCGGGTGGGCGAGGTGCTGCGCAAGATGTTCTCGCTCTCCATCGAGTGGGGGATGCGCACCGACAACCCGGCCAGCGGCTTTCGCCGCCGGATCGAGACGGAGCGCGAACGGTTCCTGTCGCTCGAGGAGATCGCCCGTCTGGCCAAGGTGCTGGACGCATGCGAGGATCAGCGCGCGGCCGGGATCATCCGCCTCTGCATGCTGACGGGCGCCCGGGTGGGTGAGGTTCGGCAGGCGCGGTTCGAACAGTTCAACCTCGATCTGCTCAGCTGGTCGAAACCGGCCAGCACGACCAAGCAGCGCAAGATCCACCGCATCCCGATTTCCGACGACGTCGCCGCCATCGTCCGCCAGCGCAGCCTGCTGGTGCCGCGGGGGAACCCGTGGCTCTTTCCCGGCGACACGCCCGGCCAGCCGGTCAAGGAAATCCGCCGGTTCTGGGTCGGGATCCAGAAGCAGGCAAACCTGCCCGGTGTGCGAATCCACGACCTGCGCCATACCTTCGCGTCTCTCCTTGTCAGCGGCGGGGCCTCGCTCGAGATGATCGGCAAGCTGCTGGGCCATTCGCAGATGACGACGACCCAGCGGTATGCGCATCTGATGGACTCGCCCCTCCGCCACGGGGTGAATGCAGTCGCCAGCATTTTCCGGCCGCGGCCGCAGTTGGTCCATGACGCCGACCAGGAGCAGAAAAGCGCCTGATCGCCGCCCTGCCGGTCAGTCCCGCTCGCGCAGCACCCGCCAGATCGGCGCGATCTTCTTCCGCGTGGTGCTTTCCTCGGGGATGTCGCCGTTGGGCGAGTTCTGGGCGAACCAGTCCTGCACCTCGTTGATCAGTTCGCCCTGCGTCGCAGGAAGGCCCCGTTCGTTGATGCGGCGGAACAGCATCAGGTTCACCCCGTCCCAATCGTAGCGCGGCGCGGATCCCGGCGGCGATGCCGGGCGCCGCAGCAGATCGCGCTCGTCCTCGAACTTGTGGACCTCGTCGGCCAGAAGCAGCAGGTCGGTGATCTTCACCAGCACTCCATCGGTCGGGTCGGTGATGAACTGCCACTCGGTGGTTCCCGGAAGCCGGATCCGGTAGACCCGGCATTCCTCATCGCTCGGCCCATGGCGACGAAACATCCGCATCATGTCGGCCGCGCTCACCTGCACGATTCCCGCCACGGGCTGCCTGCCGCAGATGACCGAGGCGATGCTGGTGTTCAGCGAAAGAAGGCCGGTCGCGGACCACCCGGCGACATCGGCAGCAGTGCAACCCCAGCGAGCAGAAATCTCGGTCAGGGAATAGAACGGGCGGGGCGGCAGGTTCATCGCGGCGGTCTCCTTTCTGCAATCGATAAAACCCAGGTCAGAAAGGCATGCGGCAGGGATGCTGTTTGCAAACAGAGACTTGTCGGCGCGTATCTGGATGTCGGCACCATTTCCCCGCCCCTCCCACAGGCGTGCGTTATTGTTCGGGCTGATTGCCCGTCATTGGCCGTTGGGGATCATGGGAATCGCCTTGATCTGACAGGTTCAGGCTACTCGCCTTTCGCGCGAATTTGCACTATCTCACCCTGACAGGTTCGGTCAGGGATCAAGAAGTGTGAACAAGCGTCTGGGTAAAGCCATCGACATCATGCGGCTGGCGGAAGTGGCGGCCGCGCAAGCGGACGGGATCAGCCTGGTGCAGATCACCGAGACCTTCGGCGTGAACCTGCGCACCGCGCAGCGCATGTCCAAGGCGCTGGAGGCAGCCTTCCCCATGGTCGAGATCCGCATCGACAAGGACCGGCGTAAATGGTGGAAGCTGAACGAACAGAAACTGCTCCATGGGCAGGGCATTCGCGACAGCGAATTGTCGGCACTTGAGATGGGCATTCGCCGGGCCGAGCGGGACGGTGCCCTGACCGAGGTTTCGGCGCTGACGTCGCTGCGGGACCGGCTTCTGGCCACCATGCCGTCTTCCCACGCACGCCGCGCCGAGGCGGATGCTGAGGCAGTGCTGGAAGCCCGTGGCCATGCCTGCCGCCCCGGCCCCCGGGCCAAGTACGACCCGCTGATCCTCGGGGCCATCGAAACGGCACTGAAGGGACCGTTCACGATGCAAATCGACTATGCCGGGGCGCAGGACGCCAGCCCGCGGACGCGGCAGATCGAACCCTATGGCGTCCTGTTCGGCATGCGCGGATATCTTATCGCCCGCGAAATCGGGAACGGAACGACCTACAGGCATTTCCGGCTCGACCGGATCCGCAAGGCCCAGCTGCTGCCATCGTCCTTCAAGCGCGATCCGGATTTCGACCTGCGCGCCCATGCCGCGCGCGCCTTTGGGTCGTTCCATTCGGAGGCAGAGCTTGCCCCGGTCGAATGGCGGTTCGCGCCCGCGGCGGCGCCGGTCGCGCGGGATTTCCTGTTTCATCCTGACCAGGAGGTGACGACCGAGGCCGACGGCAGCCTGACCGTCCGTTTCACCGCCGGAGGGTGGCTGGAGATGGCCTGGCACCTCTACCAGTGGGGTGACACCGTCGAGGTGATCTCACCGCCCGAACTGCGCGCCATGGTCGAGGCGCACCGCCGACCGGACTTCCCCGCCCTGCCCTGACACCACACCGCAGGAAGCGCCGGAACGGCCGATGCCCGCTTCCGGACCAGATTCCCTGCCTTCTGCCGATGAATGCGGCTCGAGGCGGCGATCCGCGCTGATCAGCAGAATCAACGCGCCGACAATCACCGGAAATGGCGGAATAGCGCTGGGCGCATCTGCAATTCCGGATTCCGGTCAGGCCAGTAATCCCCAATGAAACTTGGGCCGGAATGGCCCTTGCCAGGCCTGTTCCGGTCTCCGCCTAGGTTCCGGTCCCATCGCTCTGCTTGCCTCGCCCCGTCTCCGGCATCGACCGGGATCTGGATGGGAGTACGAGATGCAGACCACGACCGCTGCCCCCGAGGGCCAGCCCCTGAACCTTCTCGCGGACTGGATCAGCCGCGACCAACTTGCGGGTGAGCTGGGCGTTGCCAGCGACACCCTCGCCCGATGGGAAGCCCGCCACGAAGGCCCGCCCTGCACCCGCATCGGGCGCAAGGTGTTCTATCGGCGCACCTCGGTCGAGGCTTGGATCCGCGCGCAAGAACAGGTCCGCCCCGCGCCGAAAACCCGGGGGCGGCGCTGATGGCCGCCCCGCATCGCCCCGCCCGGCGCCCTGCGGTCGATCCCGCCTGGCGCGCGCAGCGTCTGGCCGAGGCGCGCACCGTCGTCGCCAATGTCGCACGACATTCCGATCACCTCGTCCGCCTCGCCTGTCAGGTGCTGACCACCCACGGCCAGTCGGAACGCGAACGCCGCGATGCGCGGGCCCTGCTCTTCGCCATCGAGGCCCGATGCCCCGCGCGCCATCGGCGCGCGCAGGCCCTCGACCCAGAGGTCCGCCGATGAAGCGCCGTGGCACCCCCGAGGCCGATCTGCAGCGCGCCGTCGTGCAGGCGCTGCGCATCGCCCTGCCCCGCTCGGCCATCATCCATCACTGCGCCAATGAGGTCACCGAAGCCGGGCCCCGCGGGGCCAAGCGCCAAGCGATCCTTGTCGGTATGGGCGTCCATGCAGGTTTCGCCGACCTGATGGTGATCTGCGACGGCCGCGTGCTGTTCCTCGAGCTGAAGGCGCCGAAGGGGCGGCTGCGGCCGGAGCAGGAGGCGTTCCGCGATGCCGTTCTGGCGCAGGGGTTCGGCTGGGCGCTAGTGCGGAGCCTTGACGATGCGCTGGGCGCGTTGGCGGACCATGGGTTCACCACGCGCATCGCCCCTGCCCCGCGGAGGCCCGCGCCATGAGCCACGAGGCCACCAACTGGGCCATCAAGCAGCGCGGGTTGAAGCCCACGACCAAGATCGTGCTCTGGCACCTCTGCGACCGGTTCAACCCTGATTACGGCTGCTTCCCCTCGCAGGACCGGTTGGCGCACGACTGCGAGATAAGCCGATCCACACTGAACGATCACCTTGGCCAGCTCGAGGCCGTGGGCCTGCTGCGGCGGGTGCCGCGGCTCGACCCCGTGACCAAGCGCCAGCTGCCCACCCGCTACATCCTGGGGTTCGAGCCGGGCTTCACACCCGTGGCTGTGGTGCCGTGTCCGGAAATCGGACACGGGGACGACGGCGCCGCGGAAAGCCTCGACGAAGCCGATGGTTGTGATGTCGACGGCATGGCCGACGCCCTGCCGTGTCCGGATTTCGGACACGGAGAAGACGCCGGAGCCGTGTCCGATTTTCCGGCCGAGCCGTGTCCGGAAAATCCCGAAAGCCGTGTCCGGAATTCGGACACTAACCCTGTAAGGGAACCTCTAAGTAAACCAGTAAAGGAGGAGGAGGGCGCGCAGGCGCGCGAGACGATTTCCGATGAGGTTTTCGGGGACCTGCTCGCAGCACTCGGCCTTGACCCCGACGCCCTGCCCGGCTGGTGGCAAGGCTGGCCACCGCGGCTGCACGTCCAGCGCTGGCGCGACGAACTGGGCCTGACCGAGGCGGAGATCATTGCGACGGCCGAGGCCAGCCGCGAGGAGCATCCCGAACCGCCCGATGGACCGAAGGCGCTGGACCGCGCCATGCAGCGTGCAGCAGGGCGCAAGGTCGAGGATGCCGGGCGGAAGCACCGGAAGCCCAAAGCGTCCCCTGCCTCTGCCCCGTCGGCAAAACCGATCACCGACCTCCCCGCCTTCTACGCCGATCTGGTCAACTCCGACCGCTACCTGCCGGTCAGCGCGATCAGCAACACGATGCGCGACGCCATGCTGGCCCGGGGGCTGGTGACGCCTGAGCGCCTGCGCGAGCGCGGGGTGCGGTGAATGGCATGGTGTCACGTCCCCGGCACGGACTGTCCCTCTGCGCAGGCGGCGGAGGCCTTGATCTGGGCCTCATGCTCGCCGAGCCCGGCTATCACACCCGCGCCTTCGTCGAATGGGAGGACTGGCCAAGGGCGGTCCTCATCGCCGCCCAGCGCGCCGGATACTTCGACCCGGCCCCGATCTGGACCGACCTGCGCAGCTTCGACGCCCGGCCATTCCGCGGCGCCTTCGACACCGTCCTCGCCGGATACCCTTGCCAGCCCTTCAGCGCGGCCGGGAAACGCGGCGGCGCCGATGATCCTCGCCACCTCTGGCCCGATGTCGCGCGGGTCATCGGCGAGTGCCGCCCGGAATGGGTCTTCCTCGAAAACGTCGCCGGTCACGTCACCCTCGGGCTTGAGACCGTCCTGCGAGAGCTTTGGGGCATGGGCTACACGCCTGCGGCGGGCCTGTTCTCGGCGGCAGAAGTCGGCGCGCCGCACGAGCGGCTGCGGATCTTCATCCTGGCCCACACCGATGAGCCTGCACCCCGGCACCGGCCACTACAACCCGGCCGGGAACAGCGACTTCACCCGCAAGGCCGAGGCGCTGGCGCTGGGCATCGCGAAGGCCCTGCCGAACCAGTGGCCGACTCCGGCAGCGCAGAACTGGAAGGGCAGTTCCGAGGCCAGCATCACCCGCACCGACGGCAAGTCCCGGATGGACCTGCTGCACTACCGGGCGGAGCAGGGCTTCACCCGCCCGGCCCCAGTGACCTTGCCGGATGGGCCGCGGTCCTTGCCGCACGCCCCGATCTCGCGCCCGCTCTGGGCTTCGATGATTGCCTCGCATGGGCGCGTCGTCTCGCGGCGAATCCTGAAGAGCCGGTCGCGGCGGCGGCTGAACCCGCTCTTCGTCGGATGGCTGATGGGCTGGCCCATCGGGCACGCTCTCTGCGACTGCTCGGCAACGGACCTCGCGGGCTCTCTCGAACCATGGCGTTCGCCCGCTCGAACCCTCTGGCAGCAGCACATGCGTGGCGCTCTCTCGCAGCTGCCCATGGCCTCGGGCCCGTGGATCTGGCGGCCGATGGATGCCGCCCAGCGCCCGGCGCAGATGGATTTCCTTGAAGGATTGCAGCCATGAGTTTCCACGGCCGCGTCAGCGGCACCAGGGTGAAGCGCGCGCTGGGCGTGCAGGCCGCGCTGGAATGGGCGTTCCGGGTTGAACAGGCGCAGCTGGAACTGCCCCTTCCACCCGACGTCACCGAGGAGGGCTTCGGCTTTGGCCTGGAATACGTCCTGCTGCAGCGCGCCGTGCTGGGCTGCAAGATCGACGGCGGACAGCACAAGATCGGCGGCTACACCCACGAGGACGCCGAGGTGATCGCGGCCACCGTCGCCGGGATCCCTGACAGCCTCGGTGGCAAGCGCATGGCGATCCGCGTCGCCGAACTGGCCCGCGCCGGGCTGACCCCGGACTGGATGCCCGGCGCCGTCCCGCGATGCGTGCCGACCATCGTCAAGCAGAACCAGCACGGCACGCATGCGGGCGCCATCGTCGTGGGCACAGAGCGCATCCGCGTGCGTGGCGCGGGCGCGCGTGCCACATGGAAGACCGTCGACCTCCTGGCCTGCCCGGTCACGTTCTCCCCCCACCCGCAGCAGATCGAGGCCGCCCGACGCGGATATGACGATTGGTGGCAGGCGCTGGGCTGGATCCGTGAGGGACTGATCGCGGGCGGGATGCTGCGCGAGGTCGAGGTGACGGCGGTGATGCCGAAGGCGCGGCCGTGGAAATCGCGTGACGGTCGATGACCGTCACGCATTCAATCACTTGATCACTTTGTCTATGAACCCCAGCGTATTCGCGTTCTCGAGCAAAGTGCGCACTTTGCTTCGGTCGAGGCCATTTGGAACCTCGGCATCGATCTCGAGCTTCAGTGTCACCTCGCTGCCGGGCAGCACAGTAAGCTGCTCGATAATCGCCTCTACGATCTGACGCATCTCGTGTGCTGGCCGGTCTGCGGAGATCATGACCGTCCCGATGAACCGCGTCGGATCACGTTCGGGCTGCACAACAGCTGCCGTTGGCTTCAGGCCGGTCTGTTCTGCTGCAGCTTTCGTCGGTGTCTGCGCCGGTTCCGATGGCGCGACAGCGGCCGCTGCGGTTTCGAGCGCCTGCTTTTCCGCCACCTCTGGCTTCACGATCACGCTGTCGGAGTCGATGACCACCGGGGCATTCGCGGCATTCTGCAGAACGAGGCCGATGTAGCGGCCGCTCTTCTCGTCCCATCGTTCCGCATAGGCGAATGGACCAGGCACCATTGCGCCGACAGCCGCGCGCACGGCCTTGATCAGGACGTTCCGATCCTTGACCCGTGGCAGGTAGATGTAGCGGTTCAGGTATTCCCAGAGATCCCTGAGCGACAGATGGCCTTTTCCATTCCAGATGTACTTCTGCAGTTCGCGGTCGAGGCGAGCCGGACCAAGCTCCGGCAGCAAGCCCTCGTCGCTGGCCAGTTTCTTACTGGCACGGGACAGAAGTCCATCCTGAGCCGGAACCTTCGACGCGATCCATTCGACATCAGCCTGCGCACCATCCTGCATCGGATACAGGAGGTAGCACCAGGTCTCCTTGAGCCGCGTCTTTACCGTCTCGGCCGCCTCGGCAACTTTGGCCTTGGCCAGCGCGCTGTCGCGCTGGGTGAGGTTCAGCCTATCCGTGTCCTTGACGATCCCCGCCCAGGCAAGGGACGAGCGCATGGCCTCCTTCAGCCCGTCGAGCTGGCGTGACTCCGCCGCGAGGAAGACGAGCATGTTCCGATAGACCCGCGGTGTAGAGCCGCGCTGAAGCAGAATATCCTTGGCCTCTGCCATGGCATCGGAGTTCTCGCGGCCGGTGTGCGGGTGAGCGACGCCAAGCACGACGGCACGAACGCCACCGGCTTCGTCGGGAACGTCTGCAGAACTGCTGGGCGCGACCTGCACGGTGTCGAAATGCCCGCGGTCGCCCAAACCGTTGATGTAGGTCGCCAGCGCTTTGTCGATTTCCAGCAGGACCAGCGGCTCTTCAATCTGCCCGGCCCGGTCGGCCGCCAACCGATTCAGACTGGCAGACATCGAATACCAATATCGGCCGAGATCGCCATGCATGAACCTGGCGTTGTTCGCGAGACGGCGGAGGGCATCGCCGAAGATGGCGGGACGTTCACCGGGTTGAACCACGCCAAGATTGATCTGGCGATCATCGAGGCCCTTGTTGTCTTGCCCATGGGTCGGCGCGGTTCCCATGAAGATCGCCCGAGCCACACGGCGGGTGGCCGAGTAGCGGTTAAGGTTCGGGGCGGATTGGTCAATCCGGTAGGGCGTCGAGTTCGGCCCATCGACGTCGCCCGCGATGATCGACTGCCACGAGACGTCGAGGTAATGCAGCAATTCGGGTTCGACGCGCGCCGAGCTGATGGAAACGCTGCCCGGCATGATCATCACCGAGGGGTCATTGTTCATCCACAACTCGTGGATCACCTGAGCCATCAACCGCAGCACGCCACGGGTGCGCTGGAATTTCTCCAGTGAACCCCAGCTGGTGTAGAGCTGATCGAACAACTCCGGGTGGATCGGATACGCCTTCTCCAGCTTCCGGCGATAGTCCTCACCCTCGCAGTTCTGCGGAAACTCGTTCGGGCTGTCGCGATACATCTTCGCGAACTGCTTCAAGGTGTTGTCGCGATGGTGGAACTTGTCGCCCGGGATTTCCTTGAACAGCCGCCGACGGACGATCTCGTAGCTTTCCTCCTGGTCGGCCGGGCGCCAGCCGGTCTCGACCCGGCTGAAGGTCTGCTTCAGGCGCGACAGCGCCTCCTGGCCACCTTCCCCGCCGACCTCGATCTGCGACGCGGGCAGCGATGCCACCAGCAGCGTTCCGGGGCTGGCCTTCACCGCCTCGGTCAGCGACTGCACGAAGGACAGGTTTGAGTCGAACGAGCCCGACGGCAGTCCTTCCACCTTGTAGATCTGGCGCAGGTAGGCGACCCATTCATCGATCAGGATCAGCGATGGCGCGCATTGCCGGAACAGCTCTTCCAGCAGGTTTGACCCTGGCGCAATGCCGTTGGCGTCGTTCTCGGCCACCAGCGCATAGCCCGCCTCGCCCCCAAGCTGGAACGCCAGTTCCCCCCAGGTCGTGCGGATCGGCCGCCCGTAATCCTTCTGCCGCTTGGCCGCATCCGAAGGCCCGTAGGACGTGCCCACCAGCACCGCCCGGTTCACCTTGCCCGGCACAGACAGCCCTTCACGCGACAACAGCTGGTCAAGCCCCGGCAAATCCTCGACCGGCGTACCGCCCGCCATGTGGTAGAGCGCCAGCATCGAGTGGGTCTTGCCGCCCCCGAAGTTCGTCTGCAACTCCACCACCGGATCACCGCCGGTGCCAGACAGCCGCTTCGCCGCGCCGATCAGCAGGGTCGACAGGCCGGAGGTCAGGTAGGTGCGCGAGAAGAACTCGGTCGGGTTGCGGTATTCTGACGGCGCGCTGCCGTTGTGCACCTTGGCGAGGTCGGCCGCGAACTCGGCCTGCTGGAACTCCCCCGTCGCGACGTCCCGGTGCGGCTCTACCACCTCGCGCCACGGCAGCAGACCCGCCACCGTCTCGACCGAGATGTCGGACCGCTGGCTCTTCTTCCGCTCCTCGTTGCGCTGCAATTCGGTGAACTTGGTGCGCAGGATCGTGTCGCGCATCTTGCCCAGCTGGTCCGCCACGTCCGAGGCGCTGATCGCCTCCATCAGCCGCCGCATGCTGTCCAGCGCGCGTTCTGCATCGTCATAGGTGAAGGTCTCGTTGTGCGACAGCTTGTTGCGCACATCGACCAGCTCGTTGACGATCGACCGCTCGGCCCGCCCCAGAACGGTCTTGAACGCCTCCATCCAGAAGCGGTCCATCGCGTTGAGCAGCGCCGCCTGGTCCCAACCGACCTTGCCCTGACTGTTCGGCCGCAGGCCCGGAATCTTCTCCAGAACCTGAACCTGCCAATGCCCCTGCAACGAGGCTTCGAGCCGCCGTTCGACAAAGGGGATCAGCGCCTCGGGCAGCAATTCCATGCCCTCGAACACATACTGGCGCGTGCTTTTTGCCATGGCTCTACCCCTTAAACCTCAAATCTCATCTGACCGCTTCGGTTGGTCAGCGGCGCGGTGGCGGCTTCGCGGGTCAGGTCAGTCCAGTCCGCAATCAGCGCGTTGTAGGCGGTCGCCTCCTTCGCGTCGCCCCGCTTTTCGCAAATGTTGTAAAGCACATAGGCCAGGTCGCGCACGTCATCCGCCTTCGGGCCGAACTTCTTCAACATCACCGCCGCCTCATAGCCGATCCCGTATTTCTCGTGCAGCCGCACCAGATGCTGGCAGCATTCCCAGACGGTCAGGTGGCCATCGGCATCCGGCTCCCACTCCGCATCCATCTCGTCACGCTTCAGGATGCGCACCTTTCCGGCGGCGCTTTCCACGATCCCGGCATGCTTCACGCTTTCGACCGAGATGCCGCGCGCCGTGGCGATGTTGTTCGCTGTGCCATAGTCGCCCGCCTTCAACCCGTTCTGTTCGAACCAGGTGATGGCAAAACGGGTGTCGGCGTCGAACTCGCCCTGGATGCCGCCAAGGTATTCGTCGAGCTCGCGGTTGATCAGCTGCAGCGCGGCCTTCACCGTCATCGGGCTGTCGTCGGATTCCAGCACCGCCTTGTAGCGCGAGAAGACGCCCATGCCGGGGCCGATAGCCGATTGCGGCATGTCGGCCGGGGCGATGTTGGCGGCCTGAAGCTCCCCGATGGCCGGGGGCAGTTCGCGCTTCAGGGCGCGGATAAATTCTGCCCGGGTGATGACCTCGGCCGAGGCTTCCTTCTTGCGGCAGACGAGGACGACCGAGTTGGCGAGGGCGTTGGTGCCCGAAGCGATCATGCGGTTTGCCATCTCGGTGCGCATGGGCCATGTTCCGACGACGGCATAGCCAGCTTCGACCACCGCTTGCAGAAATGTGGCCCAACCGGTGGAGCTGATACCTTCCTGGTCAATTTCGCTTTGCTTGAAAGCGTAGTAGATCGTTGCGGGATAATCGTCTGAAGACTGCGTCGCCATCCCGGCAATCGCCCGACTCATTCCCTCCAGAAAAAAGACTTCCGCGGCGACTCGTCCGCCATGTCGATGCGCAGTAGCCACCAACTCCTCTCCTTTCGGCGTGGCCAAGACCGCAAAAAGCTCAGGATAAATCTCCCTTAAAGCTGGTTTGAGCCAACAAAAGAAGAAGTCAGAGAGATCGGCATAGCCGATGTTATCGTAGTATGGTGGGTCAGTAGAAATAACTGTGCCACTTGGGTATTTTACCGTTTGCGCATCAGCATTTACTTCGAATCCAGTGGCCGCAGGGCAAAATCTGTCAATTACCTTAACTATGCTACCTAAACTGGTTCGAAAATCACCGGCAGCATCCGCAAAAGCGTTATTCTCGCCAAAATCCCAAATCATCGGGATAGCCTGCCGACCGAACAGATTTCGCACTTGAGTTTTGGAGGTTTCCCATCTGCACAAAGAGTTTTGGATGTCGGACAAGCGGCTCACACCGAAGCCCAAATAGACGCCAACAGCTTCGGCATAGGCTCTTGCTCCAACTCCCCCTTGATTTAGGCCTCCTTCGTCTTTGTCTAATCCGCTCGCGACAGCATCGCTCTCAACTCGCGCCCTCACTTCATGAATAAGATCGCTCAGGGTGCTCAGGAGGACCAATTGCCTATTCGTAAAAAGGTCTCCAAAGTTTGTTAGCCCATATTCGACAACATTAGTGCGGCCTGGCCAGTGGGATATATTCAAGTCAGGACGGTAGGTTGGGTGAATTGCCTGCGCCAGTGCGCTTTGGGTTTCATCTGGAGGGAGGAAGAACCGGCCCTTTGGTCCGCTGACAACGATAGCCATAAGCCGCTGTCCCATCCCACCCTTCTTGGCCATGTCACGAACATACTTGAACGGCATTGCCGCGCCCGAGACCAAGCACTTGGCTCCGGCGCGGCTCACCGTGCCAGATTGTTCTTCATAAATGTGCCCAGAAGACTTTGATCGTATCTCAAAGTGGTAGTCCTTTCCGCGGATGACTGGCTTTATCCAAACCTCTTCGCCCTTCTTGGTGGAAAGGTCAAAGCTACTTACCAACGGGACCTGCACATCCGCAAACGCGGGGTCCGGGCTTGGAACTGTCCGTGCCCAAAGCCACGCGATGACCGTTCCTTTCCCGCCCCCATACTCCTTCGGCAGGTCCACTTGCGGGTAAAGATGCCCGATGCGCTCCCATGCCTTCTCGCGCATCCATTCGCCGTAGTATTTCACATCCTCGGCCAGCCCTTCGGCGTTGCGGTAGAACGACCGCTCCTTGATGCCGGGGTGGATGGGGGGCATGTCCTTGAACTTGGGCGGGATCTCGATCATCGCCTTGCCGATCATCACCGCCACCGGGTTCAGGTCGGACCCATAGGCAGGCAGGCCCAGCCGCTGCGCCTCGAGCGGGATCGACCCGCCGCCTGAAAACGGGTCATAGACCGGCGGCAGCACACCACCGCACGACCGCCGGATTTCCGCCCGCGCGCGTTCCAGCACCTCTTCGTTGGTCGAGTTTTCCCACTTCACCAGGTCCTCAATGATGGCAAACAGCCGCTGCCGCTCGCGCTCCTGATCCTCATGGGTGGGGAACTGGTCGGGGTGGCTGGAGGGATCGTCCACCAGCTGCGCAAACAAAACCGCCCGACATGCCGCCAATGGCCGCCGCGCCCACCACAGATGCAAGGTGCTGGGGTGCCCATGCCGGATCGACTTCTCCCGCGCCGAGGCGGCGTTGATGGCCTCAAGCGGGATGGCGACTTCGATCAGTTTCTTCTTGTAGGGTTGGGTCATACGAGTGCCTTTACCGCTTCATCGTTTGCCAAGGCATCGGTCACTTGTTGATCAAGAGCGACCCAGATAACAGCACCGCTTTTGTGTTGGTATCGGACGGGCCGGTGAAGGCGAACTGCGCTGGACATTATCCACGCGTGGCGATGCTTGGAGAACTTTCCGGCAAGGAAGATGTCGGACGGAATATGATGCTTGTCGACGTTGTCGATCATCTTCTGATCAGATAGCGGCCCGTCAGCTCCGACCATTTTGGCGACGCCAACCACATGGCCACTGCCTTTCTTGATCAGGCCAATCCAGCCGCGCTGCTTTGCGGATGTACTGCGCATTTCCCAGATCTTGGTGCCATTCATGATCTTGGTGATCCAAGGTTCATCGATGATCAGCGCTTTGTCGATTCTCAATTGGGCACCTCTGCCCGCTCCAGCAGGCGCTTCAAGTTGAATTGGATGGCTGTGTGCTCGAACGAGGGTTCGTGGTCTGACAGCGCGCCCCGCACATACCGTGGTTCCTGCGCGTAGCCACTCTCGATCTGAACGATGGCCAGGATGTATTTACCGGGTTCATGCAGAGACGTGATGATTTCCTGTCGCGTCAGCATGACCGTGTCAGCACCATCGATCCTGCCCTTGACCTCGATGAAGCGCAGATGCCCAGACTTGGGATCGAACGAGGAGATGTCGTAGCCCACCTTCTGCGCCGACACATCGGACGGCTCGTTGCCCAACGCCCGCTCGGCCTTGATGACCGCCTTCATGGCCTTCAATTCGCTGATCCGCCGGGCCTCCGCGTCTTCGGCAAAGCCGCTGGCCTTGGCCCCGCCTGCAACAGCAGCCTTCGCCAACAGCAGCCCCTTCGGCACGACGACCATGCCACCCCGCACTCGCGGCGGCTGGGCGGAGATGAAGCGTTCCTTCTCCAGCAGCTCCATCCTGCGTTTCAGACGGTCGGCTAAGTCCTCGGCCCGGCGCTCTGCGTTCTGCCAGTTCAGGCGGGTCTTCTTCCCAGCCTTTTCGTCCTCGCGCAGTTCGGCGGCGCGGTTGTCCCAGAAGTTGATCTCCTTCTTCAGGCGGGCCTTTACCTCCTGCTCGACCTTGGCGACCTCGGGCAGGCGTCGTGCCTTCACTTCGGCCACATGGCTCTGGGCGAGATCGACGGTGGCGAAGCGGATCGCCGCCTTTTCCAGGTCGTTCCGCAGCCAGTCCTCGTGCAGCTTGTCGGAGACCAGCGCGATTTCCTCTGCCGTGGCAGGCCGAAGGTTCAGGTGGGGGGCGATCCCCGCATTCGCCGCTTTCCCTGTCTTGTCGATCGAAGCGAACTGCAGCTTTTCCGAGATGATGTGGGGTTTGCCGGTGCTGGTTGGGCGGCCGTCCTGGACGCTGTGTTCCAGCAAGAAAATGGCAGACAAGTCCTGGCCGAGGTCGGTTTCGTCGACCATGACCGCACCCTGCTTCATCAGGTGGTCGTACTGTTCGCGCACAATGCTGATGACAGCTTCAAGCAATGGGTGGCCAGGGCAGACGAACGTTGCCACGGGCTGCTGGTTCACCTTGCCCTTCTCGAAGCAGATGCGTTCATACTTCTTCTGAACCGGAGACCCTGTCCCAATCTGCCGGTCACGTTCGCGGATGCTGACCGGGACATGGGTGATCTCCCACCGCCCCTCTTCCCGCGGCTTGATCTGACCACCGAGGCGCTTGAACGCCTCGACGAAGAAGCTCTGGATATGGTGCGGCTGCAGGCGCTGGGCCTCAGCGCGTTCCATGTCGATGCGGATTTCCTGCACCTTGGCGGCAGGCATCGTGTCATTGGTCAGCGCCCGACGGGCTAGAAGATCGAGCAGGTGCTGCTGATCGACTGCACCATCGACGGCCTGGAATAGCCGGGCCTTCACATCGGGTTGCTCGCCATACTGGATCGCCTCGAACAACAGATCCTTCAGCGCCGTGCCGTCGAACAGCTCGCCGAGGACGTCATAGACCCGACCACCTAGCGCCTCGCGTGCTGCTTCCAGCTTTTCCAGAAGCCGGGCGTAGACCTCACCCTCGCGCGTGTCGGCCGCGACAAGGTTCCAGAGATGGCAGACCTCGGTCTGGCCGATCCGGTGGATACGGCCGAACCGCTGCTCAATCTTGTTCGGGTTCCAGGGGAGGTCGTAGTTCACCATCAGGTGGCCACGCTGGAGGTTAACACCTTCACCAGCCGCGTCGTTCGCGATCAACACCAGCATGTCACGGTCCTGCATGAACCGCTCGACAATCTTCCTCCGATCCTCGCGGGATACGCCGCCATGGATCACCTCGACCGCATCGGCGCGGCCAAGACGCGACCTTACGCGATCATGCAGGTAGTAGAGGGTGTCCTTCGGCTCGGTGAAGATGATCAGCTTGCGGCGGTTGCCGTGCGAGTCGACCATCAGCTCATCATCGAGGATGCGGTTCAGCTGCGACCACTTGGTGTCTTGGCCAGAGCTGAGAACGCCCAGCGCCATTCGTTCAAGGCCTTGCAGCGTTTCGACCTCAAGGGCGAGCTGATCGACGGTTTCGGCCGTGGTCGCGGTCGTGGAAATCCGATCCTCGATGTCGTCGATCTCGTCCTGGCCAAGTTCCTCCAGGTTCTGCAGGGCGTCATCCGGCACGTCCGGGGTATCGAAACCGGATCTCTTGCCGCGGACCATCAGGCGCGCCTCGGCTAGTTCAGCTTCCAGCCGTTCGCGCCGCCTTTTCAGGGACTGGTAGATCGCGGCCGGTGAGGATGCGAGGCGGCGCTGTAGGATTTGAAGGGCAAAGCCGACGTTGTTCCGTTTCTTACCATCCTCGGCCGCAAAGCGCTGGACCCGGTTCATCTCGTTGCGGACGTACTCGGTCACGGCAGCGTAAAGCGCGGCCTCTTCAGGCGACAGTTCGTACTTGACGGTATAGGCACGGCGCTCCGGGAAGAGCGGGCGGCCATCGAAGCGCAGCAGTTCTTCTTTCGTCAGGCGCCGCATCATGTCGGCGGTATCCGCGTAATGCACGCCATCACGGAACCGACCCTCGAACCGGTCACCATCCAGCAGCGCCATGAACAGCTGGAAATCTTGCTCATGCCCATTGTGAGGGGTCGCCGACATCAGAAGCAGGTGGCGGCAGGATTCGCCGAGTTTCTGACCGACGCGATACCGCTTGGTATACTTGGCTTCACCACCGAAATAGGTCGCGGACATGCGGTGGGCTTCGTCACAGATGATCAGATCCCACTCCGCCGCCTGTGCCAGCTTGTCCTGCAGTTCCTCATTCCGAGCCAGAACATCAAGCCGGGCGATCAGTCGATTGCGGTCGCTGAACGGATTTCCGGACCGGGAGTTTTCGATCATGTCACGGGTCAGGATATCGAATTCCAGCCCGAATTTCTCTCCAAGTTCATCCTGCCACTGCTCAACCAGGCTACCGGGGGCCACGACGAGGCACCGTTCCAGATCGCTGCGGGCGATCAATTCCTTGATCAACAATCCTGCCATGATGGTTTTGCCAGCACCCGGATCGTCGGCCAGAAGAAAACGCAACGGCTGGCGCGGCAGCATTTCGCCATAGACGGCAGAAATCTGGTGAGGAAGCGGATCAACCAGGCTGGTATGAATGGCGAGATAGGGGTCGAAGTAATGCGCTAGCTTTATCCGATTGGCCTCAGTGACAAGGCGCAAGAGATCACCATCGGCATCGAAGGACCATGCCCGGCCGCGGGCATCCAGTTCAATTCGGGCCTGATCATCACGATACAGGGTTGTTTCAGCAACACCGCCACCGGGCACGCGATAGACAAGGTTTATTGCCTGATCCCCAATCCACTCGACAGTAACAACCTCGACGGGCTGGCCTGGAACGACGCCACGCAATTGAGCGCCATTCTTGATATCTTCCAGAACCGTCATCTTCCCTCCGCCCACTTGCACCGGGATCGAATCGGTGCAGCACTCCAGTCTACTCGAAACGCATGGCCAAACAGCCTGAAAGCCCAGCAATTTCTATCAGATGGACGTTAGACGCCGATGCATCCGGGAACAAGCGGCGACCGCCGCCGAAAGCCGACGATCTGGAGGCTGACCACGCCTCTCAACCCACCGATCGTGCACCCTCCCCCCTTCTCTGGTTCCTCCCCGGCCCTGAACGTATGCGGGGGGGCGCAGCGCGGCGGTTCGCTAGCGTGAGGCATTTTCACCGGGGAAGCCAGGCGGAAGCCACCTTGCGACCCGGAGCCGAAAATCTTGAGTCAGATCAGCGGCTTGCGGAATCACGATCTGGCCACGGTGGATCCCCGGCGGGAAGCCAGGGAAGCCACCTCCGGGGAAGCCAGGTGGCCGGAAGCCACCCCGGAACGCCAATTCATTAGAAGCCGTTGAATCCGCTTCACTTTTCGGGTTGACAGACCTGCCCCCATTGACCTACCCCTTGATCATCGAAGCATTGCGCCCGGAGGACCCCCCTCGCGGGCGCTTTTCATTTCCCTCCCCCACATCCCGAGCCCCATCCCATGGACCTCGTCTTCGCGCCGAGCCAGATCGAAACCTGGCCGATTGCCCGGCTGCGCCCCTATGCCCGCAATGCCAAGATGCATGGCGACGACCAGGTCGCCAAGATCGCCGCCAGCATGGCGAAGTTCGGCTGGACCGTGCCTTGCATGGTGGCCGACGACGGCGAGCTGATCGCCGGGCATGGCCGGGTCCTGGCGGCCGCGATGCTGGGGCTGACCGAGGTGCCGGTGATCCGGCTCAGCCATCTCGACGAGGCGGAACGCCGGGCGTACCGGATCGCCGACAACAAGCTCACGGAGCTCGGCGAATGGGACGAAGCCCTGCTGCGCGACGAGATCGCTGGGCTCTTGGCCGAGGATTTCGACCTTTCGCTCCTGGGCATCAGCGATGAAGATCTGGACGCCCTGCTGCGGGATTCGGAGGCGCTGGGCGGCGATGGCCCGGTCGACGGCGAGGACGATGTTCCGGACCTGCCGGTCACGCCGGTGTCGGTGCCAGGCGACTTGTGGCTGCTGGGCGCGCACCGGCTGATCTGCGGCGACAGCACCGCGGCCGATGTGGTCGGGCGGCTGCTGGGCGATGTGCGCCCCCTGTTGATGGTCACCGATCCACCCTATGGCGTGGAGTACGATCCCTCCTGGCGCAACCAGGCGGGCGCGGCCAAGACCAAACGCACCGGCAAGGTGCTGAACGACGACCGGGCCGACTGGCGCGAGGCTTGGGCACTGTTCCCGGGCGACGTCGCTTATGTCTGGCACGGGGCGTTGCATGCCGCCACCGTGGCGGACAGCCTGGTGGCCGCTGGCTTCGCCATCCGGTCGCAGATCATCTGGGCCAAGGACCGGCTGGTGCTCAGCCGGGGCGATTACCACTGGCAGCACGAACCCTGCTGGTATGCGGTGCGTGCCAAGGGCAAGGGTCACTGGGCAGGGGACCGCAAGCAGACGACGCTTTGGGCCATCGCCAACCGGGATCAGGACGCTGACACGGTGCACGGCACGCAGAAGCCGGTGGAATGCATGCGCCGCCCGATCCTGAACAACTCCAGCCCCGGTCAGGCTGTCTATGAACCGTTCATGGGTTCGGGCACGACGCTGATCGCGGCCGAAACCACGGGCCGGGTCTGCCTCGGCGTGGAACTGAACCCGGCCTATGTCGATGTCGCCATCGAGCGCTGGCAGTCCTTCACCGGTCAGGAGGCTGTTCTGGCGGAAACCGGCGAGACCTTCGCCGTGCTCAAGGCGAAGCGGCTCGCAGCATGAACGCGCCCCTCCTGCCCGGCCGGATCGAGCATTGGCCGCTGGCCCGCCTCCGCCCCTATGCCCGCAACGCCAAGACCCATGATTCTGATCAGGTCACGAAAATCGCCGCCAGCATGGCCGAATTCGGCTGGACGGTCCCTTGCCTTGTCGCCGCCGATGGGGAACTGATTGCAGGCCATGGCCGCATCCTGGCCGCAGCCCAGCTCGGGCTGGCAGAGGCGCCAGTCATCGTGCTGGGCCATCTGACCGAGGCGCAGCGCCGGGCCTACCGGATCGCCGACAACAAGCTGACCGAACTGGGCGGGTGGGACGAGGCGCTTCTGCTTGAGGAACTGCGCGGGCTGATGGCCGAGGACTTCGACCTCGGGCTGATCGGCATCCCCGAGGACGAACTGGACGCGCTGCTGAACGATGCCGACGACCGCGCGCCCATCGACGATGACGCCGCCGACACGATCCCCGAGGCCCCGGCCGAGCCGATCACCCGGCTGGGCGATATCTGGGCGCTGGGCGATCACCGGCTGATCTGCGGCGATGCGACCAACCCCGCCGTGGTGGCGCGACTGATGGACGGCGCGCAGGCCGCGCTGATGTTCACCTCCCCGCCCTACGCCCAGCAGCGCGACTATGGCGCGGCGAAGGAGAAGGTCGGCGATTGGGATGCGCTGATGCAGGGCGTCTTTTCCGCAGCGCCCGTCACCGCCGATGCCCAGCTTCTGGTGAACCTCGGCCTCGTCCATCGGGACGGTGAGTGGGTCCCGTACTGGCAGGGCTGGGTCGACTGGATGCGGACGCAGGGCTGGCGGCGGTTCGGCTGGTATGTCTGGGACCAGGGGCCCGGCCTGCCGGGCGACTGGAATGGGCGGCTGGCTCCGTCGCACGAGTTCATTTTCCACTTCAACCGCCAGCCGCGGAAGCCGAACAAGACCGTGGAGAGCAAGCACGCAGGCGAAACCCTCGGCGGCGGCGGCCTGCGCGGGGCGGACGGCACGGTTCATCGCAAGACCGGCTACGGCAACGAGATCCAGAGCCACCGCATCCCGGACAGCGTGTTCCGCATCATGCGCCACAAAGGGGGCTTGGGCGCCGCCGGATCCCACCCGGCCGTGTTCCCCGTGGCGCTGGTCGAGGCGGTGCTGGAGGCCTTCACCGATCCCGGCGACCTCGTGTTCGAACCCTTCTGCGGCTCCGGCACGCAGCTGATCGCCGCCGAACGCACCGGACGGCGCTGCTGCGCGGTCGAACTGGACCCTGCCTATTGCGATGTCGCCGTGCGGCGGTGGGAGATGGCGACGGGGCGGAAGGCATCAAGATCTGGTATCAAAAGCTCTCACCTGATCATCCACGAACCTGACCATCCTTGAAAGCGTATCGGTCAAGTCATGTAACGATTCTTGAGTGACAACATTCAACTCACCAGTTTCTTGGTTCTTTCCGTTTCTATGGACACAGTCGTGGCGTATCTTGATCGCTTCTTGAATTATATCTGCGGCATCACCCTCAGGCAAAATGGTTACGCCCATTCCAATTTGATAAAGGTTTGAAACCTTGGTGATATTGTGAAAGGAAATTGATCGCAGATGTTCTAGCAACTTTTCCTTTGCAAAATCTTCCACGCCGAAAGCGTCCGTCAACTTGAACTGCTTGGTTCCAATCTCGAGGCTCTTTGACCGAAGCAACTTCTCTTGGACCGCTTTGTGACTCAGAACTGCCAGTATCAAAGTGTCAGACAAGAAAACCTCGAGAGCAGTGACACTCTGCGCCAACAGCATTCGCGCTAGCATCTGAGGTTTCGGCTCCAAAGATATCTCAGAGGCCAATGCGGCGACATCATCGATCGTCCGTAGAAAGGCCTTCAGTATTGGCCTAGAAGAGAGCTCTTGTTGCTCGAGCCACTCAAAATAATCATGATCATATTCTTCATAGTCACTGGTCGAACCGCGCGCCGAATTAGCTTTGACAACTACATCTGGATGTTCATCGAGTTCAATCTCGCATGTGAACCAGTCGGTCTTAACCCATCCATCGAAGCTTGAATTACAGCTAAAGCAACGAATGCTTATTGGCAGATGCTCTTCGCCACCGTGTTCGTAGACAACAGGCAAGCTGGTGGTTCCATCCACGTCGTATTCGCAGTTCGGACAACAGAAAGAGACATCGGCCTCCTCCCATTGGGCTTCCTCCATCTCCAACATCAGCTGCTTAGCTCTACCCATTCTAACCTCTTCAGTCAGCAGCCGCGGCGACATCTATACCGGAAAAGATGCACAATAGCGCAGCAATCATCTGAGGATGATACCCCGATACCCAATCTACCTAAAGCTATGTCCGTGTCGCAGGTACACAGAAGAAATGCTTGGCGGGCAACAATAAACTTCGGTCATGGCAACGAAGGACCGCCACCCGGGTGGGGCGGCGGCGCAGTGTGGCATTCATTGAAGGCTCAGCTGGGCAGCCTATACACCGTCCCCCTGCCTTCGACCTTCTCGGCGGCGATGGGCAGACCCAGCTTCTTTTTCAGGGCGCCAGAGATGCAGCCGCGGACGGTATGCGCCAGCCATCCGGTGGCCTCGACCATCTCCGCGACCGTTGCGCCATCGGGGCGCTGGAGCATGGCGATGATCTGCGCCTGCTTGGTGCCAGCGCGGATCGCGACTGGCTTCGCGGCATCGGTGTCGTCGGGCATCTGCACCGGTTTCGGCTTCACCTTTCGCGCACTGGCGACAGCGCTGGCCGCGAGCGGCTCGATCCCGATGGCCTCGAGCCCAGCCTCGGTCGCAATCAGCGTGGTGCCGTGGCCGTCGCCGGTCTCGCGCCACATCGGCTCGCTGCGGCGCAGGTTGGCCTCGACCTCCTCGAGCCAGCCGCGGGCGATCATCTTGCCGACGACCATCTTGGCGGCGGCGCCGACCAGCCCCTCGGGCAGCGGCAGGGCGAGATTGCCGGGCCGGGTCGCAGCTCGGGACAGGATCAGGGATTGGGTATCGGACGGGGTGGTCATCGCGGCCTCCGTGGCTGTGGGCGCGCGGTGTGCGCGCCTTCTACGGAGGCAAGCCCCGTCGTCGGACGGGGCGGCCATCGCGCCGTGTGGGCGCGTCAGGCGGCGTGTTCGCCTTCCTTGAAGGCGCTGTCGGTAATCTGGCGCAGCAGGCCCGCATAGTGCTTCAGCGTGCCAACATGCCCCCAATGAATCTCGTCGGGGTGGGTCTCGAAGTGGTCGTCGCTGAGGGCCTTCAGGCGCTCCAGCATCACGTCGATCTCGGCCTTGGCGGCGATGAAGGCGTCGAGGGCTTTGGAATTGTCGGTGGCGCGGCGGATGGTCATGGCGGGGCGTCCTTCGGTGAGTTGCATCGTTCCGGTGCGAACACCATCGCTCTGTCGGGCGAATGATCGTAGGCAAATCGGAGCAATATCAGTGCTTTCTGATCGCTCCGGTCAGATCAGCCGCATCTCGGCCAGCGCGCGGCTGGCGGCGCCAAGCTGGGCAGTCGGCAGTTCGATCTTGAGGTGCGACAGGACGTCGGATGCCTCGGCCGGGATCCCGCTCTCGCGCAGCGCTTGCTCGATGACCTCGGCGATGGCGTCCGGGCGGCTCAGGTCGAACCCCTCGGGAAGGGCAGAATAGTCGATGCGGATGGTGGTGATGGCCATGGTCATGTCTTTGACCCCCCTCAGCGCCGGGCCGCGGCAAGACCCGCGGAATAGGCCTCAATCAGGGCGGCGCGGATCGACCAGACGGCGACGTCGTGGAAATCCAACCCGTCGCTGTTCCAGGTATCCAGCGTCTCGACGAAGAAGTGGCGCTTCGCGATGTCGAGCATCAGCGCCTCGGGCGCGTTGGGGGTGGGTTTGGCAGTTTTGGTCATGGTTTGGCCTCCGATCCAGGGTGAGTTCCTGATCGCAGAATCGCTCCGGAGGGGGAGACAATCAACGGGAATGATCGTCTTTTCCTGTTTATTTTCAATATCTTGATAGGCTTCACAGCGCCATGAAGGGCATGAGCGAACGCGAGTACGCCGCGCATTCCGGCCTGTCCCGCGGCGGGGTGCAAAAGGCGCGCAAGAACGGGCGGCTGGTGGTTTTCAACGACGGGTCGATCAACGCCGCGGCCTCGGACGTGCGGCGGGCGGAGATGACGGACCCCGACCAGCAGCGCCGGTCCTTGGGTGGGGATGGGTTGGCCAGTGGTGCGGGCGAGACCTCGTCCTACATCAAGGCGCGCACGCTGCTGACGGTCTATGCTGCGCAAGAACGCCAGCTGGCGGTCCAGAAGAAGAAGGGCGCGCTGGTCGACCGCGCGCGGGCGGAAACGCTGGTGTTCCGCCTCGCGCGGCAGGAACGGGATGTCTGGGTGACCTGGCCCGGACGGGTGGCCGCGCTGATGGCGGCGCAGATCATGGCGGAGGTGGAACGGCAATCCGGGGCATCGGTGACGATCGAGACCGCGATCATGCAGAGGGTGCTGGAAGCCCATGTCCGCGAACAGCTCGACGCCCTCGCCGACCTCCGGGTCTCGCTTGCATGATGAGGATGACAACAACGACCTGACCGCGGGTCTCGACCTCGGCTTCGACGGGGCCGAAGACCTGCTCCGGGTCTGGCGACAGGGGCTGCGCCCCGACCCGGACCTGACGGTGTCAGAATGGGCGGATCAACATCGCTGGCTGTCGTCGCGCGGCGCGGCCGAGCCGGGGCGGTATCGCACCGCCCGCGCACCCTATCTGCGCGAGATCATGGATGCGCTGTCGCCCGGCCATCCCGCCCAGCGCATCACCTTCATGAAGGCAGCGCAGGTCGGGGCCACGGAAGCGGGCAACAACTGGATCGGTTTCGTGATCCATCACGCCCCGGGGCCGATGCTGGCGGTTCTGCCGAGCCTCGAACTGGCCAAGCGCACCTCACGCGGCCGTCTTGATCCACTGATCGCGGACAGCCCGGCGCTGCGCGAACGGGTGAACCCGGCCCGGTCGCGTGATGCCGGGAATTCGATGCTGTCGAAGGAGTTTCCAGGCGGCATTCTGGTGCTGACCGGGGCGAATTCGGCGACCGGCCTGCGGTCGATGCCTGCGCGCTATGTCTTCCTCGACGAGGTCGACGCCTATCCGGCCTCGGCCGACGAAGAGGGCGATCCGGTCACGCTGGCGGAAGCGCGGACGACGACCTTCTCGCACCGGCGCAAGGTGTTCATGGTCTCGACGCCCACGATCCGGGGGTTGTCGCGGATCGAGCGGGAATTCGAGGCATCGGACCAGCGGCGCTACTTTGTACCCTGCCCCCACTGCAGCACCATGCAGTGGCTGCAGTTCGACCGGCTGCGCTGGGCCACGGGGAAGCCGGAAACCGCCGCCTATCACTGCGCGGGCTGCGAGAGGCCCATCGCCGAGCACCACAAGACCGAGATGCTGGCCCGCGGGGAGTGGCGGGCGACTGCGGTCTCCAGGGATCCGAAGGCCATCGGCTTCCACCTTTCGGCGCTCTATTCGCCCTTGGGCTGGAAAAGCTGGTCCGACGTCGCGCGGGAGTGGCTGGCGGCCCAAGGGTCGGACGAGACGCTGCGCGCCGCGCGCAACACGCTTCTGGGCGAAACATGGGTCGAAAGCGGCGACGCGCCGGAATGGCAGCGGTTGGCGGATCGGCGGGAGGCTTGGAAGCCGGGCACCGTGCCTGTGGCGGGGCTGTTCCTGACCGCCGGGGCCGACGTCCAGAGGGACCGGATCGAAGTCGACATCTGGGCCTGGGGCCGGGGCATGGAAAGCTGGCTCGTCGATCACATCGTCATCCCGGGCGGGCCTGATGATCCGGCCGCATGGGACAAGCTCACCGCCCTGCTCGGGCGCAGCTGGCAACATGCCAACGGCGCCTTCATGACGGTAGCACGGCTTGGCATCGACACTGGCTACGAGGCTGCGGCGGTCTATGCCTGGTCGCGCAAGGTCGGGTTCGAACAGGTAGCGCCGCTGAAGGGGCTTGAGGGCTTCAACCGGTCAGCGCCGGTCTCGGGGCCGACATATGTCGATGCGACCATCGGCGGGAAACGCCTGCGCCGCGGCGCGCGGCTCTGGTCGGTGGCAACGGCGACCTTCAAGGCAGAGACCTACCGGTTCCTGCGGATCGAGCGCCCGTCGGATGAGGACCGCGCCACCGGAGTGCTCGACGCTCCCGGCACGATCCACCTGCCCGGCTGGGCGGACACCGAATGGCTGAAGCAGCTGGTGGCCGAGCAACTGGTCACGATCCGCAACAAGCGCGGCTATGCCCGTCAGGAATGGCAGAAGATGCGCGAGCGGAACGAGGCGCTGGACTGCCGGGTCTACGCCCGTGCCGCAGCGTGGATCCTCGGCGCCGACCGGTGGGACGAGGCGACATGGCGGCGGCTGGAAGCGCAAGCGGGCGTGGAAACGCGCATGCCCACGGCCACCGCAACCGACAGTGCCACGCAAGACCCGGCCCAGCCAAAGGCCGGAACCCTGACCACGCCACGCCGAAAACGGCGAGCCTACACCCCGAACTTCATGAGGGACTGATGGACCTGGAACGCATGCAGGCCCTGCTGACCGCGCTGCAGGAAGCCCGCTTCGCGGGGCTGCGCAGCGTCAGCTACGATGGCAAGACCGTGACCTATGGCTCGGACGCCGAACTGGCAGCGGCGATCCGGGATCTGGAGGGCCGGATCGCTACCGCCTCTGCCACACCCCGTCGCCGCCGCTGGGGCACAATCGCCACGAAGGGTCTGTGACCGATGGTCTTCGACGCCTTCCGCGCGCGGCTCGGGTCCATCATCGGTGGGTTCGACGCTGCACAATCCCACCGCCGCATGCGCGGGTTCCGCGCCACCCGCTCGCATGTGAACACGCTGATCGCCGCTTCCGGCGAGACGATCACCGCCCGGGCGCGCTGGCTGGTGCGCAACAACGGCTATGCCGCGAACGCCGTCGACGCCTTCGCGAACCATGTCGTCGGCGACGGAATCAAACCGTCCTCGAAGATCGCGGATGCAGGGAAGAAGGAGGAGCTGCAGAAGCTCTGGCTCGCCTGGACCGACGAGGCCGATGCCGAGGGTCTGACCGATTTCTTCGGCCTGCAGCGGCGGGCCGCGCGCGAGGTGTTCCTGGCGGGCGAGGTCTTCCTGCGCATCCGCACGCGGCGGTCGGAAGACGGGCTGACGGTGCCGATGCAGCTGCAGATGCTCCCCTCGGAAATGCTGCCCCAGGACATGACCCGCGTGCTGCCCGGCGCGGGATCGATCCGGCAGGGGATCGAGTTCGACGGGATCGGGCGGCGCGTGGCCTACCACTTCCTGCGCCGCCATCCGGGCGACATGACCGATCCGGGGCTCATCGGCGAAACCGTCAGGGTTCCAGCCTCGGAGGTGATCCACATCCTGGACCCCGTCGAGGCGGGGCAGCTGCGCGGCGTATCGCGCTTCGCCGCGGCCGTGGTGAAGCTGTTCACCCTCGATCTCTACGACGACGCGGAACTGGAGCGGAAGAAAACCGCGGCGATGTTTGCCATGTTCATCACCTCCCCCGCTCCGGAAACTGCCCTCGATCCGGCCGAAGACGATCTCGAGGTCGAACCCGGTCAGGTGGTGCGCCTTGACCCGGGCGAGGATGTCACCACGCCCTCGACGCCGGATTCCGGGTCCACCTATGAGCCCTTCCAGTACCGCACACTCCTTCAGATCGGCGCCGCGCTGGGCGTGCCCTATGGGTATCTGACCGGTGACACGGCGAAGGGGAACTTCTCGAACACCCGGATCGCGCTTGTCGACTTTCGCCGCCGCATCTCGGCCTTCCAGCATTCGGTTATGGTCTATCAGCTCTGCCGCGCGGTCTGGACCCGCTGGATGGATATGGCCGTACTGGCGGGCGCCATCGACCTGCCGGGCTATGCCAGCGACCGGCGCGCTTACCTCGCCTGCGACTGGCTTCCCACGAAATGGGACTGGATCGACCCGGCCAAGGATGCCGCGGCCGAGATCCTGCAGATCGAGGCGGGCCTGAAATCTCGCACACAGGCCATCGCCGAGCGGGGATACGACGCCGAGCAGGTCGACCGGGAAATTGCTGCGGAACGGAAACGCGAGGCGGAACTGGGTCTGGACTTCCGGCGGCCGGGGTCGCCCGCGCAGGCGGCGGGTGGCGGCACTGGGCCGGGTGATGCCGAGGGCCAGCAGGAAAATCGGCAGGACGGCAGCAATCAGGATGACGACGGCGAGAACCGGGAACCAAGGCCTGCGGAGGACGCATGATGCACCACACCCAGATCGCCCAGCGAGTCTTCAACACACCGCTGATGGTCGATCCCGCAAAGGCGCTGGCCTTCCTGACCGGGCTTGGCCCCCGGATCGTTGGGCGGGAAATCAGCGTCGAGGGGCTGGAGATTGCGGCCATAGATCGGGATGCGGCCAGCCTGCCCGCGCGCGCCTCTCTCTTCGGCGACGACCTGACCAGCCGCCAGGCGCGCAACGGCGGCCAGCCCTTCGCGGTCGTCGACGGGATCGCGGTGATCGAGATCGCTGGCACGCTGGTGCATCGCGGGGCCTGGATCGGGCAATCCTCCGGTCTGACCTCCTATGAAGGGATCGCGGCCCAGCTGCAGGCGGCCGTCACCGATCCCGCCATCCGCGGCATTGCCCTCGACATCGACAGCTTTGGGGGCGAGGTGGCCGGTGCCTTCGATCTGGCGGATCGCATCCGCGCAGCGCGTCAGGTCAAGCCTGTGCAGGCTTTCGTCGCCGATCACGCCCTCTCGGCCGCCTATGCGCTGGCCTCACAGGCCGACCGGATCATCCTGCCCCGCACCGGCGCCGTTGGCAGCATCGGTGTCGTGGCCATGCACAGCGACATGAGCGGGGCGCTCGACCAGAAGGGCATTGCCGTCACGCTGATCCATGCCGGGGCCCGCAAGGTCGATGCGAACCCGTATCAGCCGCTGCCTGAGGCCGTCCGCGCCCGGATCGCGGGCGAGCTGGAAGACCTCCGCCAACTCTTCGCCGAGACCGTCGCCGAAGGGCGCGGCCGCCGCCTCGACACGCTTCAGGCGCTCGCCACTGAGGCCGCCGTCTTCCGCGGCGAGGCGGCGATCTTCGCCGGTCTCGCCGACGAGGTCGCCGATCCCGTCACCGCCTTCCGCGCTTTCGCCGCCGCACCCCGCGGCACATCCACCCTCACATCCACCCCCAAAGGAAAGGGCCCGATGATGACCACCGCCCCCGAAGACCATGCGCAGCCCACGGCCGCTACCCCGCCGGAACCGGCCGCGCCCGCGGCAGTCGCACCGCCGCAAACCGCGGCGGCCGACATGTCGCCCGAAGCGATCAGGGCCGAAGCGGCCGAGGTCGCTCAGGTCTGCGCGCAGGCCGCCCGGCTCGGCATCCAGATCGACGCCGCCGATGCGGTCGCAAAGGGCGTGAAGCCGGAAGCCCTGCGCACCAAGGTCCTGGCCGATCTCGCCGCCCGCAGTGATGCCGCGGGCATCATCGCCTCCGCCCCGGCGGCTGGCGCGAAGGAAAGCCCCATCGTGGCGGCCGCGAAGAAATCGGCCGCCGCCTCGCGCTGATCACTGCGCCCACCACTACCGCGCCCGCGTTGGGCGCCCCCTTTCCCCAACATCCTGGAGTCTGAACCATGCCCGTCCTGACGGAACCGCCCAGCATGGGCGATGTCCTCAAATATGAGGTCAACCCGAACTACACCCGCGAGGTGATCACCGTGCTCGCGGGCATGCCCTATCCCGTGGGCGCCGTCCTCGGCCGCATCACCGCCAGTGGCAAATACAAGCTGGCAACCAGCGGCGGCACCGATGGCGCGCAGACTGCCTCGGCCGTCCTGCTCTATGCCGTCGATGCCACGCTGGCGGACGCCACCGGCATTGTTGTCGCCCGCGGCCCGGCCATCGTCTCGCGCGCTGGCCTCGCCTACGACGCCACCGTCGATGACGCGGCGAAGATCACCACCAAGATCAGCCAGCTGGCCGCCGCAGGCATCATCGCCCGCGACGGCGTCTGATCCCCCTCATCCCCCGGAGCATCCCCATGACCCTCGTCCGCAATCCCTTCGACGCTGGCGGTTACTCGCTGGCCGAGATGACGCAGGCCATCAACATCCTGCCCAACCTCTACACCCGCCTCGCCCAGATCGGCCTCTTCCGCTTCGAAGGGGTCAGCCAGCGCTCGGTCATCATCGAGCAATACGAAGGCGTCCTGAGCCTCCTTCCCTCCGTCCCCCTTGGCGGACCCGCCACGGTCGGCACCCGGGAAGGCCGGTCCATGCGGTCCTTCGCCCTGCCGTGGATCCCGCATGACGACGTGGTCCTGCCTGCCGACATCCAGGGACAGCCCGCGCTGGGCGGCGCGTTCGATGCTGCCGATCCCCTCGTCGAGGTGATGAACCGCAAGCTGCTGCTGATGCGCCGGAAGCACGCCCAGACCCGCGAATACATGGAAATGAATGCGCTGCGCGGCATCGTGAAGGACGGGGCCGGGACGACCCTCTACAACTACTTCACGGAATTCGGCCTGGCGCAGATCTCGGTGGACTTCGTGCTGGGCACCGCAGGCACCAACGTGCAAGGCAAGGTCCGCGAGGTGCTGCGCGCCATCGAGGACAATCTGCTGGGCGAGGCGATGACCAGCGTCCATGCGCTGGTCAGCCGGGAGTTCTTCGACAAGCTGATCGCGCATCCGAAGACGGAAGAGGCCTACAAGTTCTACGCCTCGACCGGCGCGCAGCCCCTGCGCGAGGATGTCCGCCGCAACTTCCCCTTCGGCGGCATCCTGTTCGAGGAATACTCGGGCACAGTCACCCTCTCGACCAAGGCGACCGAACGGCTGGTCCCGGCGAACGAAGGGATCGCTTTCCCGCTCGGCACGATGGACACCTTCACGACCTATGGCGGCCCGGCGAACCTCCTGGAAACCGCCAACACCATCGGCCTGCCGCTCTATGCCCGCCAGCATCTGGACGAGAAGGGTCGCTGGATCGACGTCATGACCGAGGCCTCGATCCTGCCGGTCAACAAGCGGCCCCGGCTGGCGATCCGCCTGCACACGTCGAACTGATGGACACGACCCATGTCCGTCTTTGCCGCTGCCATGGACCGCATCTTCACCCAGGCTGACATGGCGGTTCCGGCCCTCTGGATCTCGGCCACCACCTCCGAGGAACGCCCGATCCGCATCATCCGCCGCGCACCCGACCGCCTCACCGACTTCGGCGCGGGGCGCTTCGTCAGCGACACGACGGTGGTCGACGTGCGTGTGGCCGACCTGCCTGCCCCGCGCCCGGGCGACATGATCGTCATCGGTGCCGACAGCCATGTCATCCAGGGAGAACCCCTGCGCGACCGGGAACGGCTGATCTGGACCCTCGACCTGCGCCCGGCGTGATCCGATGAAACTGAAGCTCACCATCGATCCTGACCTCGCCGCCCTGATGCAGGTGGAAATCGCTGCCGGGGAAAAGGCCGTCACCATCGCCATGCGCGAGGCGGGCGCGGGCCTCAAATCCGCCTGGCGCGGCCAGATCACCGGCGCGGGGCTCGGCACCCGGCTCGGCAACTCGATCCGGCTGGCCACCTATCCCAAGGGCGGCGAAAGCCTGAACGCCGCGGCGCTGGTCTGGTCGAATGCCCCGGTGATCGTCGGCGCGCATGACACGGGGCCGCTGATCCGGTCGCGCAACGGCTTCTGGCTGGCGATTCCCACCGCCGCCGCAGGCAAGTCCACCCGCGGCGGCCGCATTACCCCCGGCGAATGGGAACGCCGCACGGGGCTGCGCCTGCGGTTGATCTACCGCCGCCGCGGCCCGAGCCTGCTGGTGGCCGAGGGGCGGTTGAACAGCAAAGGGCGCGCCGTGGCATCCCGCGCGAAGACCGGTCGCGGGCTGACCACTGTGCCGATCTTCCTCCTCGTGCCGCAGGTCAAGCTGCGCAAGCGACTGGATCTGGCGCGGGATGCCGAGCGGGCCATCGATGGCGTGCCGGGGCGGATCGTGGCAGGGTGGGTTGAAACACGATCTTGACGGGGCTTGTCGACACGGAAGACCGATTGGCATATATTGCCAATGATACGCAGGGAGATTCCCATGGCCACCCGGAACGTCGTCCTGACAGAAGCGCAATCCGACCTCGTCGACCGTCTGGTCTCGACCGGCCGGTATCAGAACGCCTCGGAGGCCCTGCGCGCCGGGCTGCGCCTTCTCGAGCGCGAAGAGGCGGAGATGACCGAACTGCGTGCACGCCTGACGGCTGGTCTGGACGAGGCCCGACGTGGTGATCTGGCCGAGGGCAGTGGCGAAGATGCCATCCGTCGGGCATTTGCCGCTGCGCGTACAAATACCTGATGCCGAAACCCTGGCGTCTGACAAGGCAGGCGGAGGCCTCGCTGATCGAGATTGCCCGCTGGACCATCGAGACCTTTGGTCCACGACAGGCGGCGGCGTATGAGGACGACCTGATCTCCACCTGTCGCGAGATCGCCGCGGGCACCGCCCTGTCACAGGATTGCCGTCGGCTCATCGACCCCGCCTTGGCCGAGGACCTGCGCTTCGCGCGGGCAGGCCAGCATTTCGTGGTCTTCGTCGAAAACCCAGAGCAGGTGATTATTGTCGATTTCCTGCACAGCCGCGCCGACCTGCCGCGACGGCTGGCCAACCTGCCGCTGCCGAAAGGCGGCGGGGAACACTGACCCGGGCATGATCCCGGTAGAGGGACGCATCACGACAGGATGGGTGACAGATTCGGACAGGGACCTATACCGAAATCGGCGAGTTCGCTTGATGGCTGAAATCTGCATAGTTAGCCTGATTCCGAAAGTGACCAGATTTCGGAGCTGCCAATGTCGTTGAAACCGTTCGTCTTCGCCATTTCCCTCGCCGCGGCCCTTCCGGCCTTCGCGCAAGACACCTCCCTTTCCACAGAATTGGCCGATATCGAACGGCAGCTGACCGAGATCGACGCGCAAGCCGCGCGCTACGACGGCGGCCTGATCCTGACGCTGATCGAAGCACGCCGTGAGGCGCTTCTTCTCGCCAAGACACTCATCGAAAACCGGATCAACGCGGAAGCGGGTGGCGCAACTGTCGAAGTGACAGTACCGGCTGTTCAGCCTGACGAGGCGCGTGCAGCGCAGATCCTCGGTGAAATGGCCGCTGCTCAACAGCGTATCGAAGAGGCGGAACGCGAAGCTGCAACCGGCGGCGGGCTGATCCAGGCGCTTGCGCTCAGCCGCGCCGAAACCGAACGCCTCACGCTGGCGCAGCTGCAGATGGGGTATCTGCAGGCGAAATACGGGATCGCTTTCCCTGTGATGGTCGCTCAGCCTCCGGCAGCAGCTCCGGCCGCAGCGCCCGCGGCTGAACCGGCGACGCCGCCGGAGGGTGCGGCACAAACCGTCGCGTGGGCGGATGCGCGGTTTTCGGCCATCGACTATACGCTCGCGCCATTCGAGCAGGCCAATCGGGATGGGCACCGGATTTCCGGCTGGTGGACGATTGAATCGAGCCGGGCGGCGGTGGACGACAGTCCGCAGATCGTCGCGCTGAACCATTCGCAATTTCAGCCGAACAACTTCATGGGCCAGACCGCCCTCGTCGCGCGCTGCATCGAAGGCGAGACGGCATTCGTCTTCGTGCAGGACGATTTCCTGATGAACGACTACCGCCGGAATTCGTTCGAAATGACGCTGCGCATCGATGACCAGCCGTCGCAGCAGTCTCGCTGGAGCAGTCTCACCTCCAACAAAGGGGCGGGTCTGTTCGGGCGGGATGCAGAGACGTTCATCCGGTCGATCTACGATGCCGACCGCCTGTTCATCCGGCTGGTCGAGTCAAACGGCCAGCAACATGATGCACTGTTCGAGCTTGCCGGGGCGCAGGATGCCTTCGAGGAGGTCGCCGCGGCATGCGGATGGACCACCCTGTCGCTTTCCACAGACGACTACCGCGCCATTCAGACCCTCCTGAATGCCGGAGGTTTCGATGTGGGCACGCCGGATGGACAATGGGGCCCAGCCTCCCAGAGGGCTATGCGCGCCTATCAGGCATCGGTCGGACTACCCGAAACCGGCGCGCCTGACCGGGCAACCCTAGAAAGGCTCGGCGTCCGTCAGTGACGAACGGTTAGGCGGGCTGGACAGAGACCGACGTCGCGACTCTTCAATCCTGCCGACTTTCGGCACTCCCGATGGCCTGATCATGCCCACCACCCGCGAAACTGTCCTAACCGCGCTGCACGCGCGGCTGCAACCGCTTGCCGCCCTCACCCTGCGTGACGAGGTCCTGCCCGAGCGGATCCCGACAGCTGGTCTGATCATCCTGCGCGACGGCCAGCCGGGCGAGCCAGAGGTGACACTGTCACCGCTGCGCTATCACTACCAGCACCGGGCCGAGCTGGAAGTCGTCGTCCAGGCGGGCACCGCCAGGGCCAGCGCCTTCGATGACCTGATCGCCGCCATCGGCGCGGCGCTGGAAGCTGACCGGACGCTGGGCGGCCTCTGCGACTGGATCGAACCCGAGGCCCCGGCCTCGGTCGACCTGCCCATCGAGGGTGCCGCCGCCCTTAAGGCAGCGGGAATCACCGTCGTCCTGCACTACACCACGACCGGCCCTCTGGCCTGACATCCCCCACACTCAAAGGAGACCCCCATGGCACGCGCACACGGCGCGCGGGCGCAGATGGCGCTTGCGTTCGAGACCGTCTACGGCACCCCGCCCGCCTCGGGCTACCGGACGGTGCCCTTCGCCAGCACTACGCTCGGGTCCGAGCAGCCGCTGATCGCCTCGGAACTGCTAGGCCAGGGGCGCGACCCGCTGGCCCCGATCAAGGACGCGGTCACGGCCGATGGGGATGTTGTGGTGCCGATCGACGTCGAGAACTTTGGCCTCTGGCTGAAGGCGGCCTTCGGTCAGCCGACGACCACGGGCACGACGCCCAAGACCCATACCTTCCAGTCGGGGAACTGGACGCTGCCGTCGATGGCCATCGAGACGGCGATGCCGGAAGTGCCGCGCTATGCGATGTACACTGGCTGCGTCTGCGACCAGTTGTCGTGGCAGATGGCGCGATCGGGGCTGCTGACCGCCACGGCCCGACTTGTGGCGCAGGGCGAGAACGTCGCAGCCGCCACGGCCGCAGGCACACCGACGTCGCTGGCACTGCAGCGGTTCGGGCATTTCAACGGAGCGATCACGCGCAACGGCACACCGCTTGGCAACGTCATTTCCGCCGAGGTGACCTATTCCAACGGCCTCGACCGGATCGAGACCATCCGCAACGACGGCAAGATCGAGGGCGCCGACCCCGGCATGGCGGCACTGACCGGCCGGATCGAGGTGCGGTTTGCCGATAGCGCCCTCGTAACCCAAGCCATCGACGGCACGCCTTGCGAGCTCGAGTTCGCCTACAGCCTCGGCGCGAACGCCAGTTTCACCTTCACCGCCCATGCCGTCTACCTGCCGGTCCCGCGGATCGAGATCCCCGGGCCCCAGGGCATCCAGGCGACCTTCGACTGGCAGGCCGCCAAGGCCACCAGCCCCGCCCGCATGTGCACCGCCGTCCTCGTCAACACCGTCACGGGATACTGACCATGATCCGACTGAACCTTTCGAACCGGCCCGAATGGCTCGACCTGCTGCCCGGCCTGCGCGTCCTGGTCGCTCCCCTGACCACCGCGCTCATGGTCTCTGCCCGCGCCGATCCCTTGATCGACGGCCTTTCGGAAAGCTCCAGCCAGGAGGATATGGCCCTCGCGATGGCCAAGGCTGTCGCCCGCCGCGCGGTGCTGGATTGGGAAGGCGTCGGCGACGAGGCGGGCAACCTTGTCCCGGTCAGCCCGACCGGGATCGATGCCCTCTTGGAAATCTGGCCCGTGTTCGAGGCCTTCCAGGCGCAATACGTCGCCCGCGGCCTGATGCTGGATCAGGAAAAAAACGCCTCCGCGCCCTCGCCGACTGGTCCTTCGGCGGGGGCGACGGCTACTGCGCGGTCTGCGCAGGTCCCTGCCCGGACTGCCCCGCAAGGCTGAACCGACCGCAGACGGTCGAGGGCTGGCAGGTCTGGGACCTGACCCAGCGCCTCGGCGGTCAGCTGCGCATCGCGCCGGGGGCGGTGATCGGATGGGACATGGGCGCTGCGCTTTCACTGGCAGAGGCGCTGGGCGTCGACGCCCTGATCGCAGCCGAACTGCTGCCCGAGATCGAGGCGGTGATGGTGCGCAAACTCAACGAGCAGATGGAAGGACGCCAGAATGGCTGAGAAGAAGGTCTCCGTCCGCCTCGTGGCGGAGGGCGGACGTCGCGTGCGCGCCGAACTGGAGGGTGTGGGCGAGGCCGGTGCCCGTGGCTTTGGCCGCCTGTCGCGCGAGATGGAACTGGCGAACACCCGGCTTGCGGCCTTCGCACGCCGTGCGGGCCTTGCCCTCGGGGCCGCCGCGGCGGCCGCTACAGCCTCGCTCGGCCTGATCGTCCGATCCACCGCCGAGAGCGCGGCGCAGATCCGGCAGTTCGCGCAGGTCGCCAATGCAACACCCGATGCGCTGCAGCGCTGGTCGGCCGGGGCGCGGACAGTCGGCATTGAACAGGAGAAGCTGGCCGACATCCTGAAGGACGTGAACGACCGGGTGGGCGACTTCCTCCAGACCGGCGGCGGGCCGATGGCGGATTTCTTCGAGAACGTGGCCCCGCGCGTGGGCGTCACGGCCGACCAGTTCGCGCGCCTTTCCGGCCCCGAGGCGCTGCAACTTTATGTCGACACCCTCGAACGCGCGGGTCTGAGCCAGCAGGAGATGACCTTCTATCTCGAGGCCATGGCCTCGGACGCGACGCGATTGATCCCCCTCCTGCGGAACAGCGGCGCCGAGATGGCCCGACTTGGGGATCAGGCATCCGATCTCGGCGCAGTGCTGGACGGCGATGCGCTGGAAGCCCTGCGTCGCACCCAACTCGCTCTGGGCACCGTATCCCTCGTGTTCGATGGCCTCCGGAACCGCATCGCCGTCGCCGTCGCCCCGACCATCGAGGCACTGGCCAATGCCTTCGTGGCGCTGGCCTCCGATGGCGGCATTTTGCGCTCGGCCATAGACACGCTGATCGGCAACCTCGGCCGACTTGCCTCCTATGCCGCGACCTTCGCCACCGTCATGGCCGGGCGCTGGGTCGCGGGCCTTGCCGCTGCTGCCCTGTCCGTGCGCGGCCTTGCCACCGCGCTGGTCTTCCTCCGCGGCGCCCTGATCCGGACCGGCATCGGGGCGCTGATCGTCGGTGCGGGCGAACTGGTCTACCAGTTCTCGCAGCTGGTCGCCCGGGTCGGCGGGGTGGGCGAGGCGTTTCGCTTGCTGGGCGATCTTGCCCGTGAAGTCTGGTCTCGCATCGGCCTGTCGCTGGACGCGGCCCTGGCGCGGATGTCGGCCGGATGGGAGGGCCTGAAGGCGGCGGGCCTCTCGGCGCTGGAGGGCACCATCGCAGGCGTCGTCAGCTTCGGTGACCGGACAGCCGCGATCTTCCAGGGGGCCTATGACGCTGCGGTTGCGATCTGGGGCAGTTTGCCAGGCGCCATCGGCGACTTCGCCTTCCAGGCAGCGAATGGCCTGATCTCGGGCGTCGAGGCGATGCTGAATGGCGTCGTCACCCGCATCAACAGCTTCATCGAGACCCTGAACGCTGCCCTTGCGCTGTTGCCCGAATGGGCGACAGGCGAAGGTGGCGTGCGGATCGGCATCCTCGACCCGGTGGAACTCGGCCGCATCGGCAACCCCTTCGAGGGCGCCGCGACCGCTGCAGGTGCCGCCGCCGCCGATGCCTTCTCGGCAGCGCTGTCGCGGACCTACCTCGAGCCGCCCGATCTCGGGCTCGGTGCCATGGCCGACGACGCCCGCGCCCGGGCAGATGGCTATCGCGAAGCGGCAGGGATGCTGGCTGACGCCGCCGGTCGGCCGCTCGCCAGCTGGCAGGCGCTGAAGGATGCAGTGAACGGAACAGGGACCGAGGCGGAGACGGCACTGGATGATGCGGCTGGTGCGGCCGATGCCCTTACGACAGGACTGAACGACACCGCCACGGCCGCCGAAGGTGCGGGCGGGGCCGCGCGCGCCGCCGGGGCGGCAGCGGCCGAGGGCGCGGACACGGCCCTTACCGGCTGGCAGGCCGTCACCGCCGCGCTCGCCGACTATGCCGCCAAGGCACGCGACATCGGCGGGGACATCGGCAGCGCGCTGGTCGGCGCGTTCCAGAGCGCCGAGAACGCCATCGGTGACTTCGTGAAGACCGGCAAGCTCGACTTCCGCGACTTGGTCACGTCCATGATTGCCGATCTCGCGAAACTGGCGGCCCGACGTTTCATCCTCGGCCCGATCGCCAATGCCCTCTCCGGCGCGCTGGGCGCGGCGGGTGGGATTTTCGCCAACATCCTGCATGCGGGCGGCATGGTCGGCGCCCGTGGTCCTGCCCGGATGGTCCCGGCCTTGGCCTTTGCCAATGCCCCGCGCATGCACAACGGCGGTTGGGCCGGTCTGCGGCCGGACGAGGTGCCCGCAATCCTGCAACGCGGCGAACGGGTGCTCTCGCGCCGGGAGGCGGCAGGGTACGGCCAGGCGGGTGGCTCGACTGTCAACGTCACGATCAACGCCCGCGACGCCGAGAGCTTCCGCCAGTCCCGCACGCAGGTCGCGAGCGACATTGCCCGCGCCGTGTCGCTGGGCCGAAGGGGGATGTGATGGCGTTTCACGAGGTCAGGTTTCCGGACAACATCAGCCGGGGCGCGCGCGGCGGCCCCGAGCGGCGCACCCAGATCGTCGAACTGGCAAGCGGGGCCGAGGAACGCAATGCGAGCTGGGCCAACAGCCGCCGCCGCTTCGACGTGGCCTATGGCATTCGCCGCGCCGACGATCTGGCGGCGGTCGTCGCCTTCTTCGAGGCGCGGAACGGCCGTCTCCACGGCTTCCGCTTCAAGGACTGGGCCGACTTCAAGTCCTGCCTGCCGTCGCAGACGCCGGGCCCTACCAACCAGCCCATCGGCACCGGCAATGGGGCGGCCACCCTGTTTCAACTGGCCAAACGCTACACCTCTGGCGCGCAGTCCTGGGCACGGGCCATCACCAAGCCCGTCGCCGGAACAGTGAACATCGCCCTGAACGGCACGCCGCAGGTTTCAGGCTGGTCGGTTTCCACCGCGACCGGCCTCGTCACCTTCACCACCGCCCCGGCCGCAGGCGTGGCCATCACCGCAGGCTTCGAATTCGACGTCCCCGTCCGCTTCGACACTGACGCCCTCGACGTAACCCTCGACCTCGAACGCCTCGGCTCGATCACCTCGATCCCCCTCGTGGAAATCCGCACATGAAGACCCTGAACCCGGCGCTGCAGGCGCATCTCGACGAGGGGACGACGACGCTGGCGTGGTGCTGGCGCATCACCCGCGCCGATGGCGTGACCTTCGGTTTCACCGACCACGACCGAACGCTGGCGTTCGACGGGACCGAGTTCGAACCGGAAAGTGGGCTTACGGCGTCAGAGGTGCGATCCGGCTCCGACCTCTCGGTCGATGCGCAGGACGCGCAAGGCGTGCTGTCGTCGGACCGGATCACCGAGACCGACATCCTCGATGGCCGATGGGATAATGCAGCGGTCGAGGTCTGGCGGGTGAACTGGTCGGCCCCTTCGCAGCGCGTGCTGCTGCGTCGCGGGGCCATCGGACAGATCAGGCGCGGGCGGCTGGCCTTCGTGGCCGAAGTGCGGTCACTGGCCCATGTCCTCGGCCAGACAGTCGGGCGGACGTTTCAGGCGAGCTGCGATGCAGCGCTGGGCGATGCGCGCTGCGGCGTGAACCTCGAGGCCCCAGCCTTCAAGGGCAGCGGCGCGATCATCGATGTGCTGCGCGACCGTGCCTTTACAGCCTCCGGCCTTGGCAATTTCGCGGCGGGCTGGTTTGCCTTCGGGCTGATCGAGTGGTCGACCGGTGCGAACGCCGGGCGGCGCGTCGAGGTGCTGTCGCACGACCTCGTCGACGGGGTGGCGATCCTGACCCTGCTCGAGGCGCCGGTGCGACCCATCGCGGCGACGGATGCCTTCGTGGTCCGGGCGGGCTGCGACAAGCGGATCGCGACCTGCGGGACAAAGTTCGCCAATGTCGCCAACTTCCGGGGTTTCCCGCACATCCCGGGCCAGGACGCAGTCCTGCGATACGCCACCAGGGACGGCGGCCACGAAGGGGCAGTGCTGTGACCGCGCCCGTCCCGACAGCCGATCCCGGCCGCGTCATTGCCGTCGCGCGGTCGTGGCTTGGCACGCCCTACCACGACCAGGCCAGCCTGCGCGGGGTTGGCTGCGACTGCCTCGGCCTCGCGCGGGGTGTCTGGCGCGAGGTCGTCGGCCCGGAGCCGTTCCCGATCCCGCCCTACAGCCGCGATTGGGGCGAGACCGGCCCGCGCGAGGTGTTGGCGGACGGCGCGCGCCGCATGATGCCGGAAATCGCACCGGCCGAAGCCCCACCCGGTGCGCTGATCCTGTTCCGCATGATGCCCCGCGCCATCGCCAAGCATGTCGGGATCCTCACCGGCCCCGACACCTTCCTTCACGCCTATGAGCGACTGGGCGTGATCGAGGAACTGCTGACGCCCGCTTGGGCGCGCAAGATCGCCTTCGCCTTCCTGTTCCCCGCACGCTGAGAATTTCATATGGCCACGCTTGTCCTCGGCGCTGTCGGTTCCGCCATCGGCGGGGCGTTCGGCGGCGCGATCCTCGGCTTCTCCGGGGCTGCCATCGGTGGCTTCATCGGCTCCACAATCGGCTCGGTGGTCGACAGCTGGATCGTGTCCTCGCTGGCCCCCACGCAGAAGATCGAGGGCCAGCGTCTTGACAGTCTTCGGATCACATCAGCGACGGAGGGAGCGATCATCCCGCGCCTCTACGGCCGCATGCGCATCGGTGGCAACATCATCTGGGCCACCGATTTCCGCGAGGAGACCAGGACCACCACGCAGGGCGGTGGCAAGGGCGGGGGCGGTGGCCGGGTCCAGACGACCGAGTACCTCTACTACGCCAGCTTCGCCGTTGCGCTCTGCGAAGGCCCGATCACCGGCATGGGGCGCATCTGGGCCGACGGCAAGCCGCTCGATATGACCGGGATCACCTGGCGCTGGTATCCGGGGAGCGAGACGCAAGCCGCCGACCCGTTCATTGCTGCCAAGATGGGGGCGGCCAACACCCCCGCCTATCGTGGCACCGCCTATGTCGTTTTCGAGGAACTGGCGCTTTCCACTTACGGCAACCGCCTGCCGCAGCTCAGCTTCGAGGTGTTCCGGCCGCTCGCGGCTCCCGACACGGCCGAGGGGCTGGTCAAGGCGGTGACGATGATCCCCGCCTCGGGCGAGTTCACCTATGCGACTGAGGCTGTCCGAAAGACAGTCGGGGCGACGACGACGGTCTTCGGCCAGACGACTGGCGGCACGACTTCGGCCGAGAACCTGAACGCGCTGCCGGATGAGGCCGATATCGTTGTGGCCCTCGATCGGCTGCAGGCCATGGCACCTGCGGTCGAAAGCGTCAGCCTCGTCGTCGCCTGGTTCGGCAATGACTTGCGCGCGGGCAACTGCGCGATCAAGCCTGGCGTCGAAGTGGCGACCAAGGTCACCAGCCCCAAGGTCTGGACAGTCAACGGCGTGGCGCGGGCGAGTGCGCATCTCGTCAGCCGTGATGCCGAGGACCGCCCGGTCTATGGCGGCACGCCTGCCGACTTCGCGGTGGTGCAGGCGATCCGCGAGATGAAGGCGCGCGGCCTGCGCGTCACCTTCTATCCGTTCCTGCTGATGGACGTTCCGCCCGGCAACACCCTGCCGAACCCCTATTCGAACAATGCCGCGACGCCGGGCCAGCCTTCCTTCCCCTGGCGCGGTCGGATCACATGTTCCCCGGCGGCAGGCTTCGCGGGGACGGCAGACAAGACCGCCGCTGCGGCCACGCAAGTCTCGGCCTTCTTCGGCGCCGCCACCCCGGCGCAGTTCGCGGTGTCGGGCGACACGGTCAGCTGGACCGGCCCCTCGGGCGACTGGGGCCTGCGCCGGATGATCCTGCACTACGCCCATCTCTGCGCGGTGGCGGGCGGGGTCGATGCTTTCCTGATCGGCACCGAGATGCGCGGGCTGACGACAATCCGGTCGGGGGCAAGCGCCTACCCAGCGGTCACCGCCTTCAAGGTGCTGGCGGCGGATCTCAAGGCGATCCTCGGGCCGGGCACCAAGGTCGGCTACGCCTCGGACTGGTCCGAGTATTTCGGCCACCAGCCAGGCGATGGAACCGGGGACGTGTTCTTCCACCTCGACCCGCTCTGGTCGGATGCCAACATCGATTTCATCGGCATCGACAACTACATGCCGCTGTCGGACTGGCGCGACGGCTTCGACCATGCGGATGCCCTGCAAGGCTGGCCCGCAATCCATGACCGGGGCTATCTGCAGGCGAACATCGCAGGCGGCGAGGGCTTCGACTGGTTCTACGCCTCGGCGGCCGACCGGTCGGCCCAGATCCGCACCCCGATCTCCGACGGCGCCGCGGGCAAGCCCTGGGTCTTCCGCTACAAGGATCTGCGGGCCTGGTGGTCGAACCCGCATTTCAACCGGCCGGGCGGGGTGGAGAGCGGCACGCCGACGGCATGGGTGCCGCAGTCAAAGCCCGTGTGGTTCACCGAACTCGGCTGTCCCGCCATCGACCGGGGCACGAACCAGCCCAACGTCTTCTTCGACCCGAAGTCGTCCGAGAGCTTCACGCCATACTTCTCCCGCGGCTGGCGCGATGACGCGATCCAGCGCGCCTATCTCGAGGCCAGCTATCTCTGGTGGGGTCAGGGTGCGAACAACCCGACGTCGTCGGTCTACGGCGGCCGGATGGTCCATGTCCCGGAATGCGCCGCATGGACCTGGGATGCGCGACCCTATCCGTTCTTCCCCGAACTGACCGGGGTCTGGACGGACGGCCCCAACTGGCGGCTTGGTCACTGGCTGACGGGGCGGCTGGGCGCGGTGTCACTGGCGGCCCTTGTGCGTCATCTCTGCCTGCGCGCTGGGCTTGATGAGGCGATGATTGACGTCACCGGCCTCTGGGGCGCGGTCGAAGGCTATGTGATCGTCGCCCTCGAAAGCCCCCGCGCGTCGATTTCCACGCTGGCCCGCCACTTCGGCTTCGATGCCATCGAGACGGAGGGCGTGATCCGTTTCGTGATGCGCGGGCGCGCCTCCGTCGCCACGCTATCCATCGACGATCTGGTCTCCAGCCGTGAGGGCGAGGCCTTTGAACTGATCCGTGGCCAGGAGACGGAACTGCCGCAGGCGCTGAAGTGGCAAGTTGCGCGCGCGGACGAGGACTATGACGCTGCCCTCGTCGAGGCGCGGCGGATTACCGTCGATACCACCCGCATCGCCTCCGAGTCCTTCCCCATGGCGATCCCGCCCGAGGAGGCCGAACGCCGCTGCCGCCGCGCGCTGATGGAGGCGTGGATCGGCCGGGAAAGTGCAACCTTCCGCCTGCCGCCCTCGCGGTTGGCGCTGGACCCGGCTGATGTGATCCGGCTGGCGCATGACGGTCGGGAGGTCGAGTTCCGCCTCGCCTCGGTCGCCGATGCCGAGGCACGGAGCATCGAGGCGGTGCGCCAGGACCGCGCCGCCTATGACCTGCCACCCGGCGATCCCCGCCCGGCCTCGCTCGCCAGCCCCGTCGTATTCGCCGTGCCCGAAGTGGTGATGCTGGACCTGCCGCAGATCAGCGAGGACCAGCCCGCGCATCGCCCCCTGATCGCCGCCCATGCCAGCCCCTGGCCGGGCGAGATCGCCGTCTTCCGCAGCGCGTCAACCGACGGGTTCAACCTCTTGACCACCTTCGGCAGTCGGGCGCGGATCGGCACGCTGGCCTTCGACTTCTTTCCAGGGCCGACCTCGCGCTTCGATCTGGGCAACCAGCTGGTCGTTGATCTCCTGTCGGGGACGCTAGAGAGCGTGACGGACGTCGCATTGTTCGGCGGGGCAAATGCACTGGCCGTGGAGACGGCGGACGGGGTCTGGGAGATCGTCCAGGCTGGCCAAGCCGAACTGATCGCCGCTGGCCGCTACCGACTGACCCGCCTCCTGCGCGGCCAGCGCGGGACGGAACATGCGATGGGCAACCCGGCCCCGGCCGGGGCGCGGGTCGTGGTGCTGGATGCAACGCTGGCCTCACTCCCAATTGCCGAGGCCGATCTCGGACTGCCGTGGAACTGGCGGGTGGGTCCGGCCGCGCGCGCGGTCAGCGATGCGAGCTATGCCGCGTTGGGCTTCACGCCGACCGGGCGGGGGCTTGTCCCTTTCGCCCCGGTGCATGTCGAACAGCCATGGCGGACCGCCCGCAGCTCGGGCGATCTGACCATCCGCTGGACACGGCGATCCCGCGCGCTGGTGGCCGATGCCTGGGAGCAGGTCGAGGTCCCACTCGCCGAAGACCTGGAGAGCTACGACGTCCATATCCTCGAAGCGGCCACAATCAAGCGCACGCTGACCAGCACCATGGCCTCCGTCCTCTACACCGCCGCCCAGCAGACCGCCGATTGGGGCGCACCGCTCGGGCCCGGCCAGACGCTGGCGATCCGCATCTACCAACTCTCGAACCGCCTCGGCCGCGGCACGCCTGCGACCGTGACCCTTCAGTTCTGACGGGAACCCTCATGTCCGACACCACGACCCATCTGGGCCTGCCCTACCTCCTGGCCGCCCAAGCCCAGAAGCATGTCACGCATAACGAGGCGCTGCGGCTGCTCGACGCCATGGTGCAGCTTTCCGTCCTCGACCGGACGCGTACCACGCCTCCTGCCAGCCCGGCCGATGGCAATCGGCACCTTGTGGCCTCGGGCGCGACCGGCCTCTGGGCCGGGTGGGATCTGAACATCGCCTTCTGGGTCGACGGCGCATGGATCCGGCTGGTGCCGCGCACCGGCTGGCTCGTCTGGGTCGCGGCCGAGGGTCTGTTCCTCGTCTGGACCGGCAGCGCCTGGGAGGTCGTGGGCGAGCCGCGTGACGTGTCGGACGCGGTCTTCAGTCTGGTGAACGACGCCGATCCGACGAAGAAGGCCACCTTTTCGCTGGCGGGGATCAGCGCCGGGGCGACGCGTAGTTACACGCTGCCGAACACCTCGTCGGAACTGGCGATCCTCGCGGGCACGCAAACCTTTAGCGGCAATAAAACCTTCTCAGGGACGCTCACGGCGTCCGGGACCGTGACGGTCTCCGCAGCCAGCGCCTCGATCGGCACGGCGACTACGACCGCCACCTACGGCATGGGCACCGGGGCCACGACCACGGGCGTCACGAAGACCGTGAACATCGGCACAGGCGGCGCTTCCGGGTCGACCACGGTCGTAAACATCGGCTCGGCTACGGCTGGCGCGGGCGGCACCACGGTGGTGAACACGCCCACCGTCACCTTCGCCAATGCGGTCACGCAGGTCGGCATGCCGCAAGCGAACCTGACCGCGCAGTTCTTGGGCCTCGGTGGCGCGACGGCTGACAGCTACAATCGGCTGTCTGTGAACACACCGGCCGTTCTTCTGAACAACGCCGGGGCCGGGATCGAGGCGACGGTCAACAAGGCCGCCGCCGGGAATGACGCTGCCTTCGCCTTCAAGACCGGCTTCTCGGCCCGTGCCCTGATCGGTCTCTTGGGCAACGACGATTTCAGCTTCAAGGTCAGCCCGGATGGCTCGGCCTTCTTCGACGCGATCAGGATCGACCGGACCAGCGGCCAGGTGGAACTGCCGCAGCCGACCGTTCTGCCGGGACTGGCCGCAGCGCCGTCACCTCCGCCTGCAGGGAAAGCCGCCGTCTATGCCCGCAGCCGCGCCGGTGCGCCGTGGATCGACGTCATGCGCCCCTCCGGCCGGGACTTTCCGCTCCAGCCCCACTTCGGGGTGAACCGCATCGCCAATTGGTCCCCCTCGGTCAGCACCACGATCACGACCGAGGGCCTGCCGATCACCTCGGTCGGGACCGTGTCGCACCCGACGCTGGCCGCCACGAACCTGGCCGCCAGCATGCGGCGCTGGCGGCTGACTTCTGCGGCCGTCGTGGACTCGGTCGCCGACCAGCGATCCGCAGGCTGGGCCTGCTGGCGCGGCAACGCGGCGAGCCTCGGCGGCTGGACCTTCGTCACGCGGATTTCGCTAACGACCCTGCAGGCGACTGGCATGGGGTTCTTCGGCCTTTATGGATCGACCGTAGCGCTGGCCACCACCCTGACGCTGGCCGCGGCCATCAACTGCATCGGGATCGGCTTCCAGCGCGGGACGCACACCCGCTGGCAACTGGTCGCGAACGACGGGACCGGCGCACCGACCCTGACCGACATGGGGGCGAGCTTTGCCATCGCCACAGGCGGCGTGCTGACCCTGTTCATCGCCGCACCACCGAACGGCAGTTCCGTGTGGGTCCGTGTGGTGGACGAGGTCTCCGGCGCGATCTTCGAGCAGGAGATCACCGCCGACCTGCCCGCCGCGACGCAGTTCCTATCGCCGCGGCTGTTCCTGAACACCGGGGCGACAGCCGCCGCCGTCGCCTATGACTGCGCCGGGGTCTACCTGGAAACCGACTTCTGACTGGCCGCGCTTCGCGGCAATGAAAGGACCACCATGAACGACCAGACCACCCTCGCCGACGCGGTCGCGCGGGCCTTTCGGGACCACGGGATCACCGCCGCGCTGACCGCCCTGATCGGCGGCACCATGGCCCTGATTGCGGCGATCACCCGCAAGGCCTTCACCAACGAGGCTCTGCTGGACCGCCTCGACCGCGAATTGGTCGCCGACCGGGACCGCATCGACCGCCAGCGCAGCGAGGATCGCAAGGCCGATGGCGACCGCCTCGACCGGATCGAAACGGACATCCGTTCGATGCGCGACATGCTCTTCGACGCCTTCCAGCGCGGCCGATCCGACTGACCCATCCGAACCTCGCCAACCGACACCCCACCCGCCCCAGAGGCGGGTTTTTCATTTGGAGAATCCCATGCCCACCCTGACCTACCCCCACTGGCGCGACGTGCCCGCCAACACCTGGCGCTGGCCGAACTTCTCGGCCGCCGAGATCGCCTGCCGCGGCACCGGCGCGATCAAGATCAACACCGAGGCGATGGACAAGCTGCAGGCCCTGCGCGATCGGCTGGGCAAGCCGCTGATCGTGCGCTCGGCCTACCGCAGCCCGGAACACAATCGCGCTGTCGGCGGGGCGCCCGCGTCCAAGCACATGCAGGGCACAGCCTTTGACATCGCGATGGCGAACCACGATCCTTCGGCCTTCGAGGCAGCGGCGCGGGCGGTCGGGTTCCTGGGGTTCGGATACTATCCCCGCTCCGGCTTCATGCATATCGACCTCGGGCCCGCCCGGTCCTGGGGCGATCCCTTCCCGGTGCGGCCCGTGCCCTTCGCCTCTGAACTGCCGCCCGCGCGCGAAGTCCTGTCGGAAAGCCGGACCCTGCGCGGGGGCGGTGCAGCTGGGGCGGCCACAGTCGGCGCGGCCGGGGTGGAAGTTCTGCAGGACGCCCTCGCGGAAACCCAGTCCACCATCCAGCCGCTGGTGCCCTACCTCGACACCCTGCGTTGGGTGCTGATCGCCATCGCCCTGATCGGCATCGCCGTCACGATCCATGCGCGACTGGACGACTGGAAACGGGGCCAGCGGTGATCGGCTGGCTCCTCACCCATGGCCCGGCGCGCAAGGCGCTGGGCCTGTTCGTCTCCGCCGCAGCGATCCTGCTTTTCCTTTTCAACTTGCGTCGCGCCGGTGAACGCGCCGGGCGCGCCGCCGAACGCCTTGATGCCCGAGAGAGAAACGATGCCATCCACCGCCAGATGCTCGACGCCGCCGCCCGCCGCCCTCCTGATCGTGATGCTCTGGCTGACCGGCTGCGCGACGGGCGGTTCTGAGACCCACGCGCCCTGCCCGCCCGTGGTCGACTACACCGCCGCCGATCAGGCGCGCGCAGCTCACGAGGTTGAAGCGCTGCCGGAGGGGGCCGTCATTGTCCGGATGCTCAGCGACTACGCCGTGTTGCGAGACCAGGCGCGGGCGTGCGGGTAAGGGCGGGTAGCAGTCGTTCGCCGCGGCAGGGCTCAATTGCCAGTTCGTGGCCCGTTGCTGACCGACCCCCTTCTGGAGTCTTGTCAATCTAACCGCGCTCTGTGTGACGGGAACCCAACGGTGGCTAGGCTCCCACTTCCTTGGGCTTTGGCTTCAAGTTTAGATTGACCTTGGCGCAGCCGCAGCGGGCAGCTTCCTTCGTCTTGCCGGTCTGCACCACATAGATCAGGTCGCCGCAGGCGGGGCATTCAAACTCGCGTTCCAAACGTTTGAAGGCGGCGACAACCGGCTCAAAATCCTGCCGCTGGAGGTTAGCCCATTCGTTGTAATGGATGGCTGGGTTTATCTCCCATTGCTCGCTCTGGGATTTGGTAACGGCGGCTGTAAAGGCCGCATGGCACGCATTGATCTCGTCAACGCGGGCATTGTCGCCCCAGCTTTGCGCGGTCGCCTTGGCCTTCTTGTAGAGATCGTTCAAGGCGCTGATCGCGGCGGGCAACAGGTCGCCCAAGTCGTATTTGCCGTTGCTGCGATATTCGACGCGCCCGCCCAGCCGGGCGCACCATTCGGCTGCGGCATATTCGAGGTAATGGCGAAGCTGACCGGATGCGGCGCGTATTTCGTTTGCGGCGACCAGTCCATCGACCTCGGCCCATACGTCGGTTTGTTTCCACTCCTTTGGGCCATGATCGACATGCCATTTGCGGAAGGTGAGCGCGCTCTTGGCTGGAACGAGCTTGCTGCTTTTCATGTGGTTCAGCCACACCGGATCGTGCGTGGTAAGCACAAACTGTGTAGTTGGAAACTTGGTCCTGAGCAGGGTGCAGACTTCGCGCCGATGTCCGGCATCGACCGACATCAACACATCGTCCAGAACGGCGAAGGTGAACTGGTCGCCAAGTAAGTGCTTCATCAAGGCGAGGTAGAGGCACAGACCCATGCCATCTTGATGGCCTTCGCTGTGGTAGGCCCCGGGTGGGAAGAAGCCTTTGCCGTAGAAATCGACCTCGAAGCCGAGTTTTCCAAGCGAGGGCGTGAGCTGCGCCTCGAACTTGCTTTCGTCGTCGCCGTTGATGTCGCGATAGTAGCTGCGGAACTCCGCCTCTACCTCCTTGTAAATCGCCTCGAGCGCCTTGTCGGTGGTCGTGCCATACAGCGCGTGGACCTTGGCGGCGGCATCGGCTTTGGCCTTCCCCGCTGCATGTTTCGTCATCGCCTGACGCCACGATTCCATGCGTTCCTGCCCCACGGTCAGGTAATCACGCGCCGCGTCGCGGTCGGTCGGCTCCGGCAAAGCATCGACGCTGGCCGAGAGGCTGGCGATCTGGTCAAGCGCCGGTTGGATGTCCACCCAATCGGTGTCCAGCGCGGCGATGGCATCGTCCAGAGGCAGGAAGCGGCGCAGCACTTCGGCGCGGCGGGCCGCTTCATTGGCCACCACCGCAAACGGTTCAAAGTCGAGCGGCGTCGGCAGGTCGCGGGCATAAACCGCCAATTGCCGCAACATCGGCCGCAGCCCCTCCAGCGCGGCGACGACGGGTTCGATCAAGGCCTCGACCCGTTTGCGTTCGGCCGCCGCCGCTTTCAGTTGCTCGCGCTGGGCCTCGACCACCGCACGAAACTCCGCGGGCTCCCAAGCGGTTTCGCAAACAGGGCAATGCTCGTCATCGAAAAGATCAAGGGCGGTGGCGAGCATTCCGTCGCGGGAAATGTCGGCAAGTCTGGCTTCGTTCTCTTTCAGGGCGGTGAGCGCATCGACCACGACCGACCATGCTGCCTCGGTTTCAGGTGCTTTGATCGCTTCAAGCAAGGCCCGCCCATCGGCAATGTCGGTCTTAGCCTGGACTTTGGGAACCTTGGGTGCAGTGACGGCGCCCTGTGTTTCCAGCCCGTCCCTTAAGGACGTGGTGGCTTCGAGTTTGGTTATGGTTGGAAGATCCAATGCAGCCCGTTTGGCATTGACCGCAGCAAGCAGTGTCGGCGCTTTCAGTTCGGCGATGCCAAGGGCGCGCATCAAGTGGGTGGCGGAGCGGTCGCGCTCACCCTCCAGCGCCTTAAGGTCGCGCATCGCGGCGTTCGATATCTTCAGCAGGAGCTTGCGAGTGGTGTCGAGCTTTTCGAGCTGCAACAGGGCCTGAACTTCCTCGGCGCGCACGCCGGGTTCGGCCAAGACGTATTTGATGATCTCGCGCCGTGAGAGCGAGAACTCCGGGTGACGCTGCACATGCTCGAACACGGCGCGGATAGCCGGGTCATCCGGCGTGATCGTCGGAGCCTTGGGCGATTTTACGTTACGAGTTATAGTCGCCTTCTTGCCGAGGGTAGGGATCGAAACCTCTAGTGTGACTACCGCTTTTTCGGGATGGGTGCGGCTGTTAACGTGCGGGCCATGCTCTTTGACCGACAGCGCGCCGCGACCCTTTCCGACCAAGCGGGAAATCGTGCCTGTCAGCCCAAATTCGAGCGCATCGACAATGCCACTTTTACCAGTGCCGTTCGGGCCGCACACTGCAAAGTTCGCACTGCCAAGATCAACATTCAGGTCACGGATTCCCCGGAACTCTTTAATCAGGATGCGATCAACGGTGATCATGAGTCGTCGCCGAATATCGCCTGATACAATGCAGCTTCGTTGACTGTATCGCCATCGAGCAAGACGGGTTTCAGGCGCGTGGCCACTTCGACCAGCGCTTCGTCTTCCCCAACCGCGGTTATGAACATCGATAGCACGCGGTTGGCGACCGATTGTTCAGGTGTCTGCTGTGTTTCCTCATCCATGATTCAATTCTTCACTATAGTGCCACCCACGCAAGTCGAAATCTGGTCATTACAAGGTCGACCGGTGGCGACGGGCTGGGTGTGTGGTCAGCGACCGCGCGCCTTGCTTCTCGAGACCCAGTTTGCGCCACCGTAGGTAACGGCGAATATCAGCACCTCAGCGGCTTCGTCGTCCACCACGAACGCGATGACAGCTTTCCGCCCGGCCGGGATGGCCCGAAGTCCGGGGGCGATCTCATCGCGAATGCTTCCCTTGTGCGGCGTGTCCCTCAGGGTCGCGATGGCTTCCTCGATCTCGGCCAGCTTCCGCGCTGCGATATCCGGCCCGGCATAGCCGAGGATCCATCGCACGATTGCGTCGAGGTCACGCGCGACGAGAGGGTGGAAACGGATTCGGTAGGTCACGCTCCGCGCGCAGCCTCGATCGAGGCGCGGGCGGCGGCGAAGGCGCCGTCCTCGTCGATGAAGGCTTCGCGCGGCGTTTCCATGCGGGCACGGATTTCCTGCGCGAGGGCCTGGAGGGCAACATTTCGCTCCTCCTCATCCTGCATCATCTGTTCCAACGCAGCCGCGACGGCGGCACTCTGCGTTGCGAACACGCCCTGTCCGACCTTTTCCGACAGGAACTGATGATGGCGGTCGGTGAAGCTTAGGGTGGTCTTGACGGTCATCCGCGCCTCCAAGGGTATGACTCAGTCATATATGGCTTGCGGGCACGTCCCGCAACCTGGCGCAAGCAGACGGACGACGCCCCGCCCGGAACGCAAAAAGCCCCCTTGTGGGGGGCCTGGTGTAACGTTGAGTTGTTGTTGAGGTGTTTGCGTTTGCTTATACACAAGCGAAACGCTCAACATTTAACTATTTGGTTTTATTGGAAGATTTGGTTGCGGGGGCAGGATTTGAACCTGCGGCCTTCAGGTTATGAGCCTGACGAGCTACCGGGCTGCTCCACCCCGCGTCAGGGTGTTTTGTATCGTTGATGGGGTCTTTTCTAGGTTTGGCGGTGAC
>NZ_VKKX01000002.1 GCF_008271655.1 Gemmobacter caeruleus | reverse complement strand
AATGCCCGGCGCTTTCTGCGCGACCTGGAGCGCGCCTGCCCGCTCCGCATCCGCACCATTCTGACCGATAACGGCAAGGAGTTCACCGACCGTCTGTTCGGCCTGCGCAAGCGCGCCGCGACGGGCGAGCACGAGTTTGACAAGCTTTGCGCCGAACTGAGCATCGAACACCGCCTGACCCGGCCGAAATCGCCCCAGACGAACGGCATGGTCGAGCGTTTCAACGGCCGGATCGAGGAGGTCCTGCAAAGTCACCACTTCCGGTCGGGCGAGGAACTGGAAACCACGCTGCACCGCTACGTTTGGCTCTACAACCAGCAGCTCCCGCAATCAGCCCTCGGCTGCAAGTCGCCCTTGCAGGCGATGAAGGACTGGCACAAACTCAAGCCACAGCTGTTCAGCAAACAGCCATACTACCTTCCGGGATGCGACAAGTACTTCAAGCACTTTTCAAATGCACTACACGAAATTGAAACAACTAAGCGATTGCAGCCCAAAGACGAAATTAAACTCCAAGAGATGCGCGCTCTTGCTGAGGCGGTTATCAACAGCGCATCATCCGATCACCAGCTCTCTGGGTATGTAAATCAAAATGTGATCAGGGCGATGACAAGCATAGAGAAAAGCAAGGCAGGAAACTTCAATAACTGGATTCTAGTATTCGACTGGTCAGACGGAAACTTTCTGACTTGGGAGATGGTTAGCCGCGATCCAGATATAGCCGTCGCGCAATACTTGAGGTATGAAGCTGAACATCCGGAACACGAACAGAAAGAGGTCGTCATGATTGGCACCTCAAACATCGAAACTGTTCAGCACACACATAGCCACTACTTCGGCATTGACCATCATGATGTTGCGCTTGAGGGCATGGAGAAATCCATTATTGGCCTATCAAAGCGCAGCCAAGTTGACGTTGGGGCACGCAGGATATTAATGACAATGAAGAATAGAACCTTTTGGGGACCCAAAAAAGTCTCAGTATCAACACTAAAAAACCATTTTTGTGGAAACATCGCGAGCTTTGACTATTCCCTAGACGAGCTTCGCAATCTAGGGCTTATTTTGGGAAATGACCCCATTTCCCTAGATCTGAAGAAGAAGCCTACAATTGAGGGGCTACTATAAATTCACCCCACAGCCGCATTCACCGCCAGCGCCACGATCACCGTATTGTAAAAGAACGACACGACCCCATGCGCCAGCACCAGACGGCGCAGGGCGGGGCGTTCGATCACCACGTCGGACACCTGCGCGGTCATGCCGATGGTCAGGCTGAAATACAGGAAATCCCAGGCATCGGGCTTGGTCGCGCCGGGAAAGACCAGCCCGCGCGCGTCCTGGCCATACCAGAGCGCGGCATAGTGAAACGCCGCCAGCACATGCAGGGTCAACCAGCCCAGGGGCACCGAGGCCACGGCCAGCGCCGCCACCACCGGATTGGCATCCGACAGCGCAAAGCCGATCGCCGTCAGGCTGAGCGCGACCGCACCAAGCGCCAGCCCCGCGATCAGCGGCACGCCCTCATCGGTCAGTTCGGCATGGGCACGCAGCGAGGCGGGGGTCTGCCTGCGGGCAAAGCGCAGCATCAGCGCCAGATAGGTGATGAAGAACCCGTTGGCCGCCAGCAGCACCGCCTGCCCCGCCGCCACGCCCGCGCCAAGGCTCGCCCCGCCAAGCGCCAGCCCGGTCACGAAGGCCAGCAGGAACCGGCGATGGCGGGCGAACATCAGCGCGCCTGAAGCGTTTGCAGATATTCCGCGACCTGGACCAGCCGCAGCGGCGTGGGCGTGGGGATGCCGTCGCCGCTGTCGTAAAGGACGGTCTTGTCGGTTTCCAGCAGCGGCCCGAATTCGGGCATCAGATCGCCCCTGTGGCTGGCCGAGGCGCCGTAGATCTTGCTCATGGTGCGGGCCATGTCGATCTTGCCATCCTTGCCCGCCAGCCGGGTGAGATCGGCCGGAGGCTTGCCCAGCGTGGCGGCCATCGGCCCGTCGCCCTTGCCGCCCGCGCCATGGCAGCCCGAACAATAGGCCGCGAAATCGCCCGCACCGGTCGGGGCCGGTTCCTCGGCCTTGAGGCAGGCCGCCAGCGGCAGGGTGGACAGGATCAGCAGGGCGGGGGTAAGACGCATGGGGCACTCCTCTTTCCCCCACAGAACCACGCCCCCCGCGCCGCCGCAAGGGTCACAGGATGCGCCCGGCCTCCAGCCGCACCACCCGGTCCATCCGCGCCGCCAGATCGAGGTTATGGGTGGCGATCAGCGCCGAAAGGCCGGTTTCCCGCACCAGTCCCATCAGCGCGCCAAAGACCTGATCCGAGGTCGCAGGGTCGAGGTTCCCGGTCGGCTCATCCGCCAGCAGAAGCTGCGGCGCATTGGCCAGGCCGCGGCAAAAGGCCACGCGCTGTTGCTGGCCGCCCGACAGTTGGGCGGGGCGGTGATGGGCGCGGTCGGCCACACCCACAGCCTCCAGCAGCCTGCGCGCGCGCGCCTCGGCGGCGGCGGGGGCCACGCCATTGGCCAGCTGCGGCAGCACCACGTTTTCCAGCGCGCTGAACTCGGGCAGCAGGTGGTGGAACTGGTAGACAAAGCCCACGGCCTCGCGCCGGGCCCGGGTGCGCGCGGCATCGCCCAGCCCGGTCAGATCCTGCCCGCCGATCACTACCCTCCCCGCATCGGCGCTGTCCAGCAGCCCCGCGATATGCAGAAGCGTCGATTTTCCGGCGCCCGAGGGCGCAACCAGCGCGACGACCTCGCCGCGTGCGAGCGTCAGATCGACCCCGCGCAGCACCTGCACCTCGCCCGGCAGACCGCGATTATAGGCCTTGGTCACCCCCTCCAGCCGCAATGCGTGATCATTCATAGCGCAGCGCCTCCACCGGGTTCATGCGGGCGGCCCGCCAGGCCGGAAAGATGGTGACGACAAAGGACAGGATCAGCGACAGCCCCGCCGCCAGCGCCACATCGCCGGCCTGCAAACGCGCGCTCAGGTGGTAGATCGGGCGCACCGTGGGATCCCAGACCCCGCCCCCCGCGACCCAGTTCACGAAATCGAAGATCGGCGTGAACCAGTAGGAAAAGGCGCAGCCCATGACTATGCCAAGCGCGGTGCCGGCCAGCCCGGTGATCGCGCCGCAGATGAAGAAAACCCGCAGGACCGAGCCTTCGCCCAGGCCCATGGTGCGCAGGATGCCGATATCGCGGCCCTTGTTCTTGACCAGCATGATGAGGCCCGAGACGATGTTCATCGCCGCGATCAGCACCAGGATCGACATCAGGATGAACATCATCCGGTCCTCGACCGTCAGCGCCTGAAGATAGTTCCCCGCGCTGTCGCGCCAGGACCAGAGCAGCGCCCCATCCCCCGCCGCCTGCAACAGCGGCAGTTCAAAGGTCTCCACATGGTCGGGATCGGCGACCATCACCTCGATCTCGTCGGCGATGCCCTCGCGGTTGAAATAGGTCTGCGCCTCGGCAAAGGGCAGATAGGCCCGGGTGCGGTCGATCTCGGGGCTGCCGGTGGTGAAGACATAGACCACCTCATAGGCATTCACCCGCGGGCTGGTGCCGAAGGCGGTCTTCACCCCGTCGGGCGAGATGATGCGGATGCGGTCGCCGACCGAGACATTCAGTTCGCGCGCCACGCCCGAGCCGATAGCGATGCCATCCTCAAAGCGTTGCAGATCACCGAAATCGTCGTCGCCGGTGGTCAGGCTGGGCACGCCGGTCACGTCATCGGCCGCCATGCCATAGACCTCCACCCCGGCATTGACGCCATTGGCGGTGCCCATGACCTGCCCGCGGATGATGGGGGCCGCGCGGGTCACGCCGGGCAGGGCGCGGATGCGCGCGGCGCGGGCGTCATAATCGGCAAAGCCCCGCACCATGCGGCCCGAGGCATCCTGCTGGCCAGCGCTGTAGACGGTGACATGGGCATTGGCACCCAGGATCGAACTGACGAATTCCGCCCGGAACCCCGCACGCACGGCCATGGTGGCGATCAGCGCAAAGACCGCCAGCGCGATGCCGATCACGCTGATCCAGGTCATGACGCTGATACCGCCCTCGGCGCGGCGGGCGCGCAGATAGCGCCAGGCGATCATCCATTCAAAACGGGAAAACGGCGCGGTCGTGGCCAAGGCGGAACCCCTGTCAGTTGCGCCGCGCACCCTGACGGCGGGCCGGCGAAAGGTCAAGCCGGCGGGGCTTCACCTTCGCGCCAGCCTCAGACGGCGCGGCGGCGGCGAAAGGGCCAGGCCAGCAGGCCCAGCAGCCCCGTCGTCACCAGCCAGCCGCCCAGAAAGCCGATGCCGGCGGTGATCAGCCCGTCGGTCGTCACTGGCACGGCGGGGCGAAAATCGGCCCAGGTCGCGGCCAGCGTTTCGCCATCGCCCAGCTTTTGCGGCATGGTCAGCCGTTGCAAGGGGCTGGCCGCGCGCAGATCGGCCAGATTGGCCGACAGCCGGTCATGGCGCGCAAAGGTGCGGGTCAGATCGCTGCGCCGGTCCTCGAGGAAAGCGGTGCCGGTCATGTCGGCCAGGGCCTGTTCGCGGGTCAGCAGGTTGCGCGTCGCAGTCGCGTCGAAATCGCGCACCACCTCGGACAGAGCATCCACCTGCCCGGCCAGCCGTTGCAGATATTGTTGCGAGAATTCGGGGAATTGCGACAGGCCCACGCCGCCCGCAACCGCCCCCGCCAGCGCGAGGATCCGCAGCATCGCCCCGCGCCCCCGTCAGTCACCCGTCCGCATCAGCTTGAACACCGTCAGCTGATGGCGATACATGCCGGCGGTCACGCATTCAAACCCGTCACGGCGATAGTGGCGCATCGCCTTTTGAAAGGCGTAGAAGGCCGCCATGTAATCGGCATCCTCCAGCTTGTGTTCCTGCACCGGGTTGGTGACGATCAGCACCGAGCGCCGCGCCAGCCGGGTGAATTCGTCCACCAGCTTCATCCAGTCGCGCGGATGGCAGTAATGTTCGATCGCGTCGAAAGAGATCAGCGTGTCAAAGCGGCGATCCTCGAACGGATAGGGCACCTGCCCCGCATCGAACAGCGTCACATCCAGCCCCAGGCTTTCGATCAGCGGCTGATAGATCCAGCCCTCGGCCTCGCCCGCGTCGTTGACAAAGCCGTGGTCGTCGCGATGCAGGCCGGGGACAAAGCTGTTGACCCCCCTTTCGCGGCTGTCGTGTTCGTTGTTCTTGCCCAGAAAGTTGGGGAAATCGCTGCCCAGCACGCTATGGCCCTTGTGGCGCAGGATCTCCAGCGTGGCGCCATGGGCGGTCGAAAGCTCCAGCACCTCGCGTTGCGGGGCGCCCTTGACCATAAGCTCGGGCAGATATTGCAGCAAAAGCGCCCAGCTCCGGCGGATATTGCCGAAGCGGCGCAGGTATTTCTTCTGCACCCGCGTCTTGCGCAGTTGCGCCATCTGGTCTTCGGTCAGGACATAGGCCTGGGCGAATTCCTCGGGCGGGGCATCGTCAAAGGCGGCCAGAACCTCGTTCACACCGGGGAATTTCTGCGCGGTGGAGCGGAGGAATTCGCCATAATGCTGGTCGCGCAGCAGTTTCAGATCGGCGACAAAGCCGGCATGGCCCTGACGGTGCATGGCGGGAAATGCGGCCTCGCGCGCGATGACCTCGGCGGGATCGTGTTTCATCTGCTGCCTCAATTTTCTTTTATCTTTTGATGAAAATCTGAGTCAGTTTACCGCCCCGGTCAACGCAAAATCGGGTTTCGGGCATGAAAAAGGGGCCCGAAGGCCCCTTGCTGTCGCAAATCGCGCACAATCGGCGGATGTGGATCACGGGTGATCGGCATAGATCGCGGCGATACGGTCCACCGCGGCCTCGGCCGACATTTCCTCGCTTTCGCCGCTGCGGCGGCTGGTCAGTTCGACCACGCCATTGGCCAGGCCGCGCGGCCCGACGGTGATGCGCCAGGGCAGGCCGATCAGGTCCATCGTGGCGAATTTGGCCCCTGCCCGTTCGTCGCGGTCGTCATAAAGCGGGTCCAGCCCCTTGGCCTTCAGCGCCTTGTAAAGCCCCTCGCACGCCGCGTCGGTGGCGCCGTCGCCCTGTTTCAGGTTCACGATGCCGCAATGGAAGGGGGTCACGCCTTCGGGCCAGATGATGCCCTTGTCGTCATGGTTGGCCTCGATCAGCGCGCCCAGCAGGCGGCTGACGCCGATGCCGTGGCTGCCCATCTCCACTGGCACGCGATTGCCATCGGCGGTCACGACGGTCGCGCCCATGCTGTCGGAATATTTGGTGCCGAAATAGAAGATCTGCCCGACCTCGATGCCGCGGCCCACCTTGCGATGCGCCTCGGGGATGGCGTCGAACAGGGTCGCGTCATGGGTTTCGTCGGTGCGGGCATAGAGCGAGGTGAATTCCTCGCAGATGCCCAGAACCTCGGCGCGGTTATCGAAATCGACCTCGCGATTGCCCAGTTTCAGCGCGGTCACGCGGTCGTCATAGAACACCTCGGATTCGCCGGTCGAGGCAAGCACCAGGAATTCATGGGTATTGTCGCCGCCGATGGGACCAGAGGCCGCGCGCATCGGAATCGCGGTCAGGCCCATGCGTTCATAGGTGCGCAGATAGCTGACCATATGGCGATTATAGGCGTGCAGCGCGTCATCCTTGGTCAGGTCGAAATTGTAGCCGTCCTTCATCAGGAACTCACGCCCCCGCATCACGCCAAAGCGCGGGCGCACCTCGTCGCGGAACTTCCATTGGATGTGATACAGCGTCAGCGGCAGATCCTTGTAGCTGTTCACATGGGCGCGGAAGATGTCGGTGATCATCTCCTCATTCGTCGGCCCATAGAGCATGTCGCGGTCGTGCCGGTCCTTGATGCGCAGCATTTCCTGGCCGTAATCGTCATAGCGGCCGCTTTCGCGCCACAGATCGGCCGGTTGCAGCGTGGGCATCAGCAGCGGGATGTGACCGGCGCGGATCTGCTCCTCATGCACGATCTGTTCGATGCGCTTGAGCACCTTGTAGCCCATCGGCAGCCAGGAATAGATGCCCGCCGCCTGCTGCTTGATCATGCCGGCGCGCAGCATGTAGCGATGCGAGACGATCTGCGCCTCGGCGGGGTTTTCTTTCAGCACGGGAAGGAAATAGCGCGACAGACGCATGGCAGGCCTCTTGCAAGGGTTTGGCCGTTCCTAGCGGGTTCGCTGCGGCGGGGCAAGTTTGGCGTGGGCGGCGACGGGGCTGCAATTTCCCCCTTGCGCGCCCCCGCGCCATCCCCTAGATAGCCCGCATCGCCGCGCCGCACCCATATGCGCAGGCGACACCCGGTGGGGTCATAGCTCAGATGGGAGAGCGCTTGAATGGCATTCAAGAGGTCGGGAGTTCGATCCTCCCTGGCTCCACCAAACAAAATCCGTCTCAGGCAAGCACAGGGGACAGGCAACTGCCGTTACGGCCTTTGTTTCCACTGACGCCGCCCCTCGGCAGTGCCTCGCGCAGGGCAGGTTCGCGTCCACATTACCACTTGCTGCGCTCCGACCCGGAGTGTGCAATCGGACCGAGAGCGCTCATTCGCCGCGCTTCGCAAGACGATCGTTTTGCGGGACCAAGTGGACTTCCATAAATTCGTCGAAATCTTTGTAGAAAAGATGGTCAAACAGATTATCTGTTCATTCAATCAAGGTTACAGCATGTTCATCCGGTTTGTTCGGCCCAATCGTCTCATTGGCAGCAGAGCAAGGGAAGGCTTCTTCTGCGCTGCTTACGAATTGCGCGCTGATCGATTGCTGGATCCATATTCCGCAGAACGGCTTGAAGAAGCGTTGTCTTGGTTCAGGGCCAACCTCTCAGTTCCCAAGAAGTTCAGCCGTTCAGCCGTCAAAAGCCATCGCAACCTCGAGTTTACCGCTGGTTTGAGTTGGTTCAAGGAGGACGCCACTGACGTTATTTCCAGAGCATTTGACCTCGTCGCTCTCTTGGACGAACACGGCTACCCAACTGAGATCATTCGCTCGGATCGCGTGGGTTATGTCATGTATGAGGACAACCATCAGGTTGTTGCAGAGCCATTCATGGATACGCCTGTCTAGCTACGCATCTTGTGACGCGAGTGTCTGTTATGGACTCAATGCTGTTGCACGCTGCATGGTGCTTCAGGGTCCGCACAGGGCCATAAGCGGAATTGACTAGTCATATCAAGGAAGTCCGCATCTCCACCCGGTGCGAAGGGACCGGGCAAGGGGCGCTTTTCGTCCCCTGCCCCGCCGTTCACAGATCCTTCACCAGTCGCAGCGCATCGTGGATGGCGGCGTGGGTGTTGCGGGCGGAGACCGCGTCGCCGATTCGGAACAGGCTGAACCGGCCTTCGGGGTTGCGCAGCACCGCTTGCGGCGCGCCGGAGGTCAGCGCGGTGTAATCCACCTCGCCCAGATTGGAGGAGATCGGCTTGAGCGTGAAGTAAAGCTCGTCCAGCGGCCGGGTGCCGTGATTGACGATGACCTGATCGACCAGCCGGTCGCGGCTGGCGGCGCCGTAATCGCTGCCCAGCGTCGCGCGCAGGCGGTTGCCGTCGCGGGTCACCCGATCCAGCCGCCAGGTGACGGTAAAGGTGGTGTCGCGGCCTTGCAGGTTGCGCATGTAGGGCACCAGGTTCATCGCCATGACCTCGGGGGCAAAGCTGCGGTCGGGGGTCACGATCTCCACCCCGGCGCCGGTGGCAGAGATCATGTCGGCCGCCTGAAGCCCGGCATGGTCGCCCGCATCGTCATAGATCAGCACATTGCGCCCGGGCTTCACATCGCCCGACAGGATATCCCATGCCGAATGGACCAGGTCATTGCCCTCGGCCAGCACCTCGGTATGCGGCAGGCCGCCAGTGGCGATGATCACCGCATCGGGATCGGTCGCCAGCACATCGGCGGCCTCGGCATAGGTGTTGAAGCGGAACTCGACGCCCAGCTTGTCGCATTGTTCCTGCCGCCAGCGGATGATCGAGATCATCTCGCGCCGGCGTTCATCCTGGGCGGTCAGGCGGATCTGGCCGCCGGGCTGGTCGGCGGCCTCGAACACGGTCACGGCATGGCCACGTTCGGCGGCGACGCGGGCGGCCTCCATCCCGGCGGGGCCGGCACCGACGATGGTGATGCGTTTGCGGGCCGTCGCGGCGGGGATGCTGTGGGGCAACGTCTCCTCGCGGCCGGTCGCGGCGTTGTGCAGACAGAAGGCCAGCCCCCCCTGATAGATGCGGTCCAGACAGTAATTCGCGCCGACACAGGGGCGGATGTCATCCTCGCGCCCCTCGACGATCTTGCGCACCAGATGCGGGTCGGCCATGTGGGCGCGGGTCATCCCCACCATGTCGAGCTTGCCCGAGGCGATGGCATGGCGCGCGGTCGCCACATCGGGGATGCGCGCGGCGTGAAAGGTGGGAAAGCCGGTGGCGGCCCGGATCTCGCCCGCGAAATCCAGATGCGGGGCGCTGCGCATGCCCTGGATCGGGATCAGGTCGGTGAGGCCGGGATCGGTGTCGATATGACCGCGCACCACGTTGAGGAAATCGACCAGCCCGCTATCCTTCAGCTTCTGGCTGACCTCCAGCCCCTCAGCCTTGCCCATGCCGCCGGGCAGATCCTGATCGCCGGTATAGCGCAGCCCCACGATGAAATCCGGCCCGCAGCGGTCGCGGATGCCGCGCAGCACGTCGAAGGTAAAGCGCAGCCGGTTGTCGAGGCTGCCGCCATAGGGCGCCTCCAGGTCATTGGTCAGCGGCGACCAGAATTGTTCAAGCAGGTGGCCATAGGCCTCCAGCTCGATCCCGTCCACGCCGGCGGCCTTCATCCGCTCTGCCGCATCGGCGAAATCGCGGATGACGCGGGTCATGTCCCATTCCTCGATCCGCTTGGGAAAGGCGCGATGCGCGGCCTCGCGTTCATGGCTGGGCGCGATGACGGGCAGCCAGTCGCCCTTGTCCCAACGGGTGCGGCGGCCGAGATGGGTCAGCTGGATCATCACCGCCGCGCCGTGATCGTGGCATTCATCGACCAGCTGTTTCATCCAGCCTACCACCTCGTCCTTCCAGGCGAGGATGTTGTTGAAGACCGGAGGGCTGTCGCGCGAAACGGCGGCAGAGCCGGCAGTCATGGTCAGCGCCACGCCTGCCTTGGCGCGTTCGACGTGATAGGCGCGGTAGCGGCCCTTGGGCAGGCCGTCTTCGGGATAGGCCGGTTCATGGCTGGTGATCATGATCCGGTTGCGCAGGGTCAGATGCTTCAGCTTGTAGGGTTGCAACAGCGGATCGTTCGACATGGCGCGGCTCCGTAAGGTGGTTGGCGGGCTATGCTGCCTTTCTCGCTAAAATGTTCACCTATGTCAATATTTCATTCACTGATGAACATTCTACGCTAGATGGCCCCAATGCCAACCGAAACAGCGGGTTTCAGCGCTCGGTCGCGCCCTTGCCGGACAGGATGCGATCGCGCCAGCGGGCCAGACGCGCCCGGCGGGTGAAAGCGGTCCTGGCGCCGGCAAGCTGGATCAGGTAGCTGCGCTGCCGCCCCGGGGTCAGGGCGTGAAAGGCCGCGGCCAGCACGGGGTCGCCCGCCAGGGTGTCGCGCAGTTCGTCCGGCCAGTCGGGCGTCACGGTCGCGCGCGGGGCGCGGCGCCCCTGCGCGGCATGGTCGCGGCCCTGCGCCAGCAGCGCCAGCACCGCCGCGCGGCGTGCCGCCACCTCCTCGGCGCTGTGAAAGCGGATGGTTTCGGGCCGGGTGCTGTTGGGGCCGGTGCGTTCCATCAGCCCCGCCGGATCGTCGAGCAGCGCGGCGTCAAAGAAGGTCAGGCGGAAATCGGCACGGAAGGCGCCGATGATCGCCACATTGCGCCCGGCATGGGCATAGCAGGGATGGCCCCATTTCAGCGTCTCGTCCAGACCGGCCTCGCGGCAAAGCGCGCGAAGCGCGGCCAGCCCCCCGGCCCAGAGCCGGGTCGCACAATCGGCGGTGTCAAAGCGGGCGCAGCGGCCGCAGCCCTTGGCGAAATAGTCCTCGATCGCGGTGATCATCGGCCCCCTTTCCGCCGCTCAACCCTCGGCGGTCTCCAGCTCTGCCATGCTCTTGCGGATGAAGCGGTTGCCACCGCGCGTCAGCACGAAACGGCCGATGCGCCGGGCCAGATCGGGGCGGCCGCGCGCTATGGCCCGCTTGAACAGTTCCTTCTGATAGCGGGCAAAGCCCTTGCGCGCCCGCAACAGGCCGTAAAACTCCGCCTCGGTCAGCGTGCCGTTCAGCGCGCCGGTGGTCACCTTTGACAGGACGCCCATCTGTTGCAGGCTGGAGCCCAGCCGATGCCCCATCAGCGGCGCCCGCAGCTTCAGCACATTGCCTTGGGTAAAGCGCGCGACATGGCCGCTATCCAGCGGCTCATAGGGGTCATAAAGCAGGATCACCCGCCCGGCGGCCTTTGACACCTCGGCGGCATCGCCATAGGGACCGCTGAAATCGCGGTCCCAGGCGGTGTGATAGCGGGTTTCCCAGGGGACCAGCGTCTTGTCCAGCGTGGATTGCGGGCTGATCGCCACCACATCCGCCCCCGGACAGGCCGGCGAAAAGGCGCAGGCGGCATAGCCCCCCATCGAGGCGCCGTAGAACACCACGCGCTTGTAGCCGTCGAAAAAGGCCGAGGTCGCCAGATCGTCGAATTGCTCATGCACCCAGGGGTCGCGATACCAGGTCCAGCCATTCGCCATGACGCCCAGCATGTCCCAGCCCTGTTTCTCGATGAAGCCATAGCCCCAGGGGCGGCGGTCCTCGCGCTTGGTCATCGCGATGTCGAGATTGTCAAAGGTCACGACCAGCGTATCCGACCCGCGCGGCACGAACAGGAAGGAATGGCTGTCACCATCGCGCACCCAGCCCTTTTCGCCGGCAAGCATGGCGGCAATGCCGGCCCAGTCGGCGGGCTCGCCCGGCACGGCGGCCTGTTCGGCGCGCAGGCCCGCCGCCTGAACCGCCGCCTCGGCCGTGGGGCGGAACAGCGCCCGCGTCACCGGCACGTCATCGACCTTGCGGGTGGAAAGCGTGTCGCAACTGCCAAAGCGGTTGAGGAAAGGATAGGCGCCCGATCCCTTGCGGATATCGGTGATCATCACGGTATCGGGCATCAGGCATCGTTGCAGCACCGGCTCCAGATGCGAGATCTTGTTGATATCGCCAAAACCCGACAGGTTGCAGATCAGCGTGCAGCCGGTCAGGTCTTGCGCGGTGGCGGCCACGCGGATCTTTTCCTCGGGCACGCCATGGTCGCGCAGCATGGTGAGATACCCCTCCAGCCAGCGCGAGGGGCGTTCGGGCCATTGCCCGCGCCCGGTGATGTCGATGATCAGGATATCGCAATCCCAGCGTTCATAGGCGGCGATCGCCACGCCCTGCGCATTGCCCCCCACATCGCCGAAACGGGTGACCTCCTCCAGATCCAGCTGTTCGACCAGGGCGGTGTCGAACTGGTGCTTGCCCCGGCCCTTGATCATCGCCTTGCCGGGCTGGATGTCATGCGCCTTGCAGGCCCGGTCGAACCAGCTGCCCGGCGGCGGCATGCCGTTATGGCGCAGGCCGATCTCGCGCTTGTTCGAGGCCCAGACATGCAGGGCGGTCGTCTCGTCGCTGACCGACATGTCCACCACCTCGGCCCGGCGCAGGAATTCCAGCCGACGCGGGAACGGCACCGGGTAAAAGGCCGGCAGCGGCAGCGCCTTGTCGGCCAGCCCCAGCTTGTGCGCGAAATGCGTGACCATGAGCGGCCCCCACACCCCCCAGGTCAGTTGCGACACATGCAGCGGCGTGCCGGCGGCGGCGGCGGCGAGGCAGGCCTCGTGATCCTCTTTCGGCAGGAAATCGGGCTTCGGATACAGATCCGCTGTGAAATCGAGCATCGCGCGCAAAAGGTCGCTGTCGGCCGGCAGGCCCAGCACGGCATTGTTGATGCGCCGGTTGCCGGGCAGTTCGAACCCCATGACATAATCGCTGTCATAGTCCATCGGCCGCTGGCAATAGACATCGGTATCGACCCAGATCATGCCCGGGCATTTGTGGATCATGTGCAGGCGGAACAGATCGGCGAACAGCGCGAAGCTGTCCTTTTTTTCGTATTTCAGGAAATTGTCGGTATCGAGGATCTCGCGCCCGTCGCGCAGGATCACGCCTTCGGGGACATTCGGGATGTCCTCGTAATGAAACAGGGTGATCTTCTGCCCGGCATCCACAAAGGATTTGAGGCAGAGCTGTTCCATCCAGCTCAAGCCCCCGCCGATCCAGAGCGTTCCCACCTCGCGCTTGCGTGCCATTTTCCTGCCCACTCGTTCCCTCGGGGCTGCGCCAGAACGGTCTGGCCCCCGATTATCGCATTTTCGGAAACATTCTGGCGAAGATGGGGCGGATTGCCAATGGTTTTGCGGCATTTCTGCCATTCCCGCCGGGGTTTATGCGATTTCTGCCGCCCCGGCGGCTTGGCGGCGCGGCAAAGGCGGTGCTAACGTCGGGCACAAGGGGCCTTGAAGCCACCACTGAAGAAAAGACGTTTGAGGGCAGTCATGTCAGACGACATCTCGGCTCCGGGCCTGCGCCCGGAGGATGTGATGCCGGGCGCGCGACCCGACGCCACGGTGCTGCTGCGCCGTCTTTGCGCGCGGCGTCTCGATCTGCCGGGCCTGCCGGCGCTGCTTGATGCCGTGCGACGGAGCGAACGGGTCTATCTGAGCTTTGCCCAGGGCAGCGATCCTGCCGCGCTGGCGCCGGACGGGGCGCCGGGCTGTGCCCATCCGCAGGAATTGCGCGGGGTTTCGGGCGCACTGCTGGCCGTGGTGGCGCAGCCCGAAGGCGCGCTGCGGCTGGCGCTGGCCGGGGGCGATACGCTGGATCTGGAGGTGGCCGAGGCCGAGGGCGCGCTGTTTCACGGGCTGAACGTGACGCTGGGCTTTCGCTTTCTGGAAACGCCCGAACAGGTGGCCGAAGGGCTGCGCCATCATGCCCGCCATCACGGGCTGCAAGGGGCGGTGATCGTGAACCGCGCCGCCGATGCCGACCTGCCCGCCTTTGCCGAGGCGCTGCGCCACCGGCTGACCGGCACCGGGCTGATCGTGGTGCTGGTCGATTGCCCGCTGCCGCTGGGCAAGCCCGGCATGGGGCCGGAGACCCACCCCTTTCTCGCGCCCGACGCCCCCGGCAAGGACCGGATGGAACAGCCCGCCGCCGATCCTTGGCTGGCCCCCCTGGGCGAGGGGCTGATCTACGAGGCGCTGAAATGGCGCTTTCTGACCGAGGCGCGGGCGGTGCTGACGCTGGATGCCTGCGATATGCTGGCGCCGGCGGGTCCGGGGCAGAAGGGCGCATTCGACCTTTGCGCGGCGGCGGAACATGGGGTCATCCTGCTGGTGGGGCATCGCGTCTATCCCTGGCGGGTGCGGCCCGACGCGCAGGCGATGTTCGGCGACCATATCTGCCGCCAATTCGACCAGCGGCGCGGCATGGCCCGCTGGGGCGTGGCGCCGGGCAAGGCGGGGCTGGAAAACACCTGGCGCATGATCCGCGTGGCCTATGCCAAGCCCGACCCCTCGGGCGTCGCGCATTTCTACCGCGCCATGGCGCTGCGGGTGCCGGCGCGCAATTCGGCGGAACTGGCGCCCAAATCCTCGCTGGTGGAAGATCCCGCGCTGATCGCGCTGGCGGGCGAGGTGTTCAACCACCGCCCCGTGCGCGCGCCCGTCTCGCGCCCCCGCCCCGGACCTGCCGCCGCGACCCAGGCCGGGCGCACCGCCATCGTCACCACGATGAAGAACGAGGGCCCCTTCATCCTGGAATGGCTGGCCTATCACCGCGCCATCGGGGTGGACGATTTCCTGATCTATACCAATGATTGCACCGACGGCACCGATACGATGCTGGAATTGCTGATGCGCAAGGGCATCGTGCAGCACCGCATCAACCCCTATGTGCCCGGCGGCGAGCTGAAACCCCAGCACGCCGCCCTGCAAGCGGCCGAGCAGGAACCCGTGATGCAGAATTGCGGCTGGGGCATCTGCATGGATGTCGATGAATTCATCGACGTCAAGATCGGCGACGGCACGCTGGCCGCGCTCTATCAGGCCATGGGCGATGCCAACATGATCTCGCTCACCTGGCGGCTGTTCGGCAATGCCGATGTGCATGCCTATGACGACCGCTTTCTGATCGAGCAGTTCGACCGCTGCGCGCCGGAACTGGTGCGCAAGCCGCATCAGGCCTGGGGCTTCAAGACCCTGTTTCGCAATATCGACATCTACAAGAAGCTGGGCGTCCACCGCCCCAAGGGCCTGCGCCCCGACCTGTGGTCCGAGGTGCGCTGGCTGAACGGGTCGGGCCGGCCGATGCCGCGCGAGGCCTATCGCAACGCCTGGCGATCGACGACCGAAACCTATGGCTATGACTGGGTGCAGCTCAATCACTACGCCGTGCGCAGCGCCGAGAGCTTTCTGGTCAAGCGCGACCGGGGCCGGGTGAACCATGTCGATCGCGATCAGGGGCTGAACTACTGGTTCCGCATGAACCACAATCTTGACGAGGATCGTTCAATCCAGCGGATGATCCCGGCGGCGCGGGCCGAATATGACCGCCTTCTGGCCGATCCTGAGATCCGGGCGGCGCATGATTTCTCGATCGCCAGTCACCGCGCCAAGATCGCGGCGCTGATGCAGACCGAACATTACCGCACCTTCTATGCCGAGCTGACCGGCCCGCGCATGGAGCGGCTTTGCCGCATGCAGCAGCATTTCGGATCGGCCGTGTTTCTGGCCGGGCCGGGCGTCATTCCCGATGACCTGCACATGCGCGATTTGCCCGAGGATTTCTTTTTCACCGTCGAACATAGCGGCGAGGCCGAGCATTGAACCATGGCTGAGATCTATACCGTCCTGACCACGATGAAGAACGAAGGCGCCTTCCTGCTGGAATGGTTCGCCCATCACAAGGCGCTTGGTTTCGACCAGTTCGTGATCTGCACCAATGACTGCGACGACGCCACCGCCAAGATGGTGCATCGGCTGCAACGGATGGGTCTCGCCCGGCATCACCAGACGCTCTATCGCCCGGGGCAGTCGATCCAGCGGCAGGCGCTGAAACAGGGCGCGCGCTATCATGAGGTGCGCAAGGCCGACTGGGTCTATGTCTGCGATGCCGACGAATTTCTGGCCTCGCGCATCGGCGACGGGTCGGTCCGGGCACTGACCGCCGCCGCCAGCCCGGGCGCCCATGCGATCTGCGTGCCCTGGCGCCGCTTTGGCACCGCCGGGCAGCGCGGCTTTGAGGAGGGGCCGATCACCCGGCAATTCACCCGCGCCAATGCGACCTCTGGCCCGCGCTATGTGCCGCATGCCTTTCCCAAATCGCTGTTCCGCGCCGATATCCTGAAACAGGTGGAACGTGTGGGCGTGCATCTGCCGCTGCCGAAGCCCGATCTCGAGACGCCGCTGCATCTGGAACTGCCGGGGGCGACGCCGCTGCGGCCCGCGCATCACAAGCTGCTGGTGCAGGCCGATTACAGCCATGCGCAGGTCAACCATTACCAGCTGCGCTCCATCGACAGCTTTCTGGTCAAGTCCGCGCGCGGCAAGGTCAATCATGTGAATGACAAGATGGATTACCAGTATTGGGCCTATAACGACACCAATGACGAATCCTGTGACCTGATCCGCCGCTATGATGCCGAGGTGGAGCGCTGGATGGCCGAACTGCTGTCGGACCAGCGGCTGAACACGCTGCATCAGCGCGCCGTGCGCTGGCACCGCAACAAGATCGCCGAACTGGCGGCGCATCCCGAATTCCTGGCGATGCTGACCCGGATCGCCGCGCATCGCGAACGGCTCTTGCCGCCCGATCCCCTGCCTGCGGCGCGCCGGGGCGCGCCACGGGCCAGGGCTGCGGCGCAGGCGGCCTGATGCGGGCGGTCGCCATCACCGCCGTCAAGAACGAGGGCGCGTTCCTGCTGGAATGGCTGGCGCATCACCTGGTGCTGGGTTTCGATCATGTTGTGGTGTTTTCCAACGATTGCGAGGATGGCACCGATGCCATGCTCGACCGGCTGGCGGCGCTTGGCCATGTCACCCATCTGCGCAATCCCGGCCCCTGGGCGCGCGGGCCGCAATGGTCGGCGCTGAAGGCGGCGGGGCGGCATCCGCGCGTCAAGGCGGCCGACTGGCTCATGGTGCTGGATGTCGATGAATTCGTGAACATCCATGTGGGCGATCACCGGCTGCCCGCGCTCTGGTCGGCGCTGCCCGAGGCGACGGCGATCCCGCTGACCTGGCGGATGTTCGGCAATGCCGGCGTGGTGGCCTATGAGGACCGCCCGGTGACCGAGATCTTTACCCGCGCGGCCCCCGCCGCCCTGCCCTGGCCCTGGCGGGCGGCGCTGTTCAAGACCCTGTTTCGCAATGACGGCACCTATGGCCGGCTGGGCGTCCATCGCCCCCGCGACCCCGATCCCGCCCGGCTGGAACAGGCGCGCTGGTTCGACGGGTCGGGCCGGCCGCTGGCGGGCGATTTCCTGACCACACGGATTTTTTCCGATTTCGGCCGCGATTGTTACGGCCTGGCGCAGCTGAACCATTACGCCTTGGGCGCGATGGAGAGCTATATCGTCAAATGCGACCGGGGCCGCGCGAATCGCGAGATCGGGCCGTTTGACATGTCCTATTGGGTGGACCGCAATTTCGACACGATCGAGGATCGCTCGATCGCCGCGCTGGACAGCCGGCCCCTGCGCGCGGCGCTGCTGGCCGACCCCGAACTGGCGCGGCTTCACGCCGCTGCCGTCCAATGGCGCCACGACCGTTTCACCGAATTGATGACCGAGGAAAGCTGGCGCGCGCTGTTCGGGCGGCTGTTGATCACGCCCGCCAGCCGCGTGCTGAGCCCGGCCGAGGCGCGGCTGATCTGGCGCCACAGCCCGGCGATGCGCCCGCCCGCGACCTGAGCCGCGCCCGAAACAGTGGCCCCGGATTGTTTCGGCCCTGCCCCGGCCCTGCCCCCTTGTCTGCCTGCTTTCGACACGCGACATTGCGAGATATTGTTTATCCGATTGAAGACTGCCGGGAAAACCATGTCAGAGACTGCCCATCCCTCGCGCGCCGCGACGCGCTATGACGCCTCCATGGCGACCGACCGGGCAAGCTGGCTCGCGCGGCTGGAGGAGATCTGCGAGGAAGAAGGCTATTTCGAGCCGCTGGGCGCCCGCCATCACGCCTTTTTCGCCGATGAGGGGTCAACCCTGCTCGTGTCCTTCGAAACCGTCGATCAGGTGCGCGCGCGGCCCGACCAGATGCCCTTTGCCCTGTCGGTGGCGGCGGCAAAGGGGTGGTCGCAGCTGTGCATCATGGCCGAAGGCGACACCTGGTATCGCGACCCGGCGGTCTATCGCTATTTCGACCGGCTGGTCGATGACGCCTTCTTTGAGGATTTCGACCGCGTGGTCTTTTACGGCGCCGGGATGGGGGCCTATGCGGCCTGTGCCTTTTCGGTCTGCGCGCCGGGGGCCACCGTGCTGGCCCTCGCGCCACGCGCCACGCAAGACCCCGCCGTCGCCGGTTGGGATCGCCGGACGCTGGCCGCGCGGCGGCTGAACTTCACCGACCGTTTCGGCTATGGCCCCGACATGATCGAGGGCACCGGCGAGGTCTTCGTTCTGCATGACCCGCGCGAGATGGCCGATGCGATGCATGCGGCCCTCTATACCAAACCCTTCGTGCGGCAGTTGCGCACGCCCTTCCTCGGGCCGCAGCCCGAGGTGCCGCTGGCGGCCATGGGCATCCTGCCGCTGTTGCTGACCGCCGCCGGCGAGGGCAATCTGACGCCGGGCCTGTTCCATGCGCTCTGGCGGCGTCGGCGGGTCTTTGGCCCCTGGCTCAAGGCCATTCTCGCGCATGTCGAGGGCGCGGGCCAGCCGCGCCGCGCGCTTGGCGTGTGCCGGTCGGTCAATGCCCGGTTGCAGGCGCCACGCTTTCGCAAGCGCCAGGCCGAGCTGGAGGCGCAGCTGGGCTGAAGCTCAGCCGCCGCTGCCCGCCAGTTGCCACAGCCCCTCGGCGCGTTGCCGGGTCAGGCCGGCTCGACAGCCATAGATCACCATCGGCTCTGCCGATCCGCCATGCATCACATAGCCTTCGGCGGCGCAGGCTTCGTCGCGAAAGCTGACCCAGGCGCGCTGGCCTGCCCGCAAATGCGCCTCGGCCCCCTGTTGATCGGCGGCCAGACCGGCGTCGATCTGGCGCATCAGCGCCAGCGCGGCCTTGTAGGCATCGTTCAGATCGGCATCGGCGCGCTGCCAGTCCTGTTCGGCACAAAAGGTCAGTTCCACCTGCGCCATGGCCTGCGCGCAGTCGATCTCCTGCGCGGCGGCAAGCGTGGGCGCCAAAGTCAGCACGGCCAGTGCCAGCGCCCTCACAGCGCGCGCCCGTCATAGGCAAAGGCGCGCGCGGCGACCTCGCGCGGGTCCACACCGTCAAGGCAGTTCACATTGACCGCCACCATTTCCGCCCCGTCCGGGCCGGTGCCGGTCGAAAAGCTCTGGATGCCGCAGGTCTTGCAGAACAGATGATGGATGACCTCACGGTTGAAACGGTATTCGGTCAGCGCGTCATGCCCGCTTTCCAGCACAAAGTCGGCGGCTGGTGCGAAGACCAGCACCGAGCCCAGCCTCTGACAGCGCGAACAATTGCAGGTCACCGGCTGATCCAGGCTCGTCTCGACCCGATAGCGCACCGCGCCGCATTGGCAACCGCCATGATAAAGCATGTCCGTCTCCCTCCTGCTCGGGCGAAGGCTAGGGTGCGGGGCGCCGCGAATCCACTGGAAAATCGCCGGCGATTGCGATAGCCCGCGCCCATGACCCAGAGCCTCACCCTCCGCCGCCCCGACGACTGGCACCTGCATCTGCGCGATGGCGCGATGCTGCAAGGTGTGCTGCCCGAAACCGCCCGCCATTTCGGTCGCGCGATCATCATGCCGAACCTCGTGCCGCCGGTGGTGACCGGGGCGCAGGCCGCGGCCTATCGCGACCGGATCCTTGCCGCCCTGCCCGAAGGCGCGCGGTTCGAACCGCTGATGACGCTCTATCTGACCGAGGCGACCGAGGCGGCGGATGTGCGCGCGGCGGCCGAAAGCGGGCTGGTGAAGGCGGTCAAGCTCTACCCCGCCGGGGCCACCACCAACAGCCATGGCGGCGTGCGCGATTTCGACAGGGTGCGCGGCGTGCTGGAGGTGATGGCCGAGATCGGCCTGCCCCTGTGCGTGCATGGCGAGGTGACGACATCCGAGGTCGATATCTTTGACCGCGAGGCGGTGTTCATCGACACCGTGCTGGACCCGCTGCGCCGCGCGACCCCGGGCCTGCGGGTGGTGATGGAACATATCACCACCGAGGAAGGCGTGGCCTATGCCCGCGCCGGCGGCCCCGATCTGGGGGCAACGATCACCACCCATCACCTGATCATCAACCGCAACCACATCCTCGTGGGCGGGATCAAGCCGCATTACTATTGCCTGCCGGTGGCCAAGCGCGAAAAGCACCGCCTGGCACTGCGGGCGGCCGCCACCAGCGGCGCGGGCTGCTTCTTCCTGGGCACCGACAGCGCGCCGCATGTCGATGCGCTGAAGGAACATGCCTGCGGCTGCGCGGGTTGCTTCACCGCGACCAATACGATGTCCTGCCTCGCCCATGTCTTCGAGGAAGAAGGCGCGCTCGACCGGCTGGAGTCCTTTGCCAGCCTGAACGGCCCGGCCTTCTATCGCCTGCCGGTGAATGAAGGCACGATCCGTCTGGTGAAACACGAGGCGCCGCATGCCTATCCGGCCAAGATCTTTACAGAGGCCGGCCCGGTGACCGTATTCGACCCCGGTTTTCCGCTGCACTGGACCGTTGAAGCCTGACGCGGATTTTCGACGAAAATCCGTAAATTTCCGAGTTTTCGACGAAAACTCGACCGCGCGTTGAAAGGATGCCCCGCATGATCCCGACCTCTTTCCCGTCCAAGGAAGAAATCGCCCGCCTCACCGCCCGCGCCTTTCTGGAAATCGGCGCGGTGCATTTCAACGCGCGCGAGCCTTTCACGCTGGCCTCCGGCCTGCCCTCGCCCACCTATATCGACTGCCGCAAGCTGATCTCCTATCCGCGCATCCGCGCGACCCTGATGGATTTCCTTGCCGTCACGGTGATGCGCGAGGCCGGGTTCGAGGCCTTTGACAATATCGCCGGCGGCGAGACGGCGGGCATTCCCTTTGCCGCGCTGGTGGCAGAGCGTCTGGCCCTGCCGATGACCTATGTGCGCAAGAAGCCCAAGGGATATGGCCGCAATGCCCGGATCGAGGGCGCGATGACCGAAGGCCAGCGCGTGCTGCTGGTCGAGGATCTGACCACCGATGGCGGGTCCAAACTCTCGTTCGTGGATGCGATCCGCGACACAGGCGCGACCTGCGGGCATACGGCGGTGATCTTCTATTACGGCATCTTCCCGGAAACCGAGGCGCGGCTGGCCGATCACGGGGTGAAGCTGATCCATCTCTGCACCTGGTGGGACATGTTGGCCGAGGCCCGGGCGCAAGGCAGTTTCGACGCCGAGACGCTGGAGGGGGTCGAAGCCTTCCTGAACGATCCGCGCGCCTGGCAGGCCGCCCGCGCCAAGGGGTGACCCGGGCGCCACTTGCCGCCACGAAATGTCTGTGGACGGCGCGGGGATAAGCCCTGCGCCGAATCGTCAGACGTGGTAGTCTGCGACCGGATGCACCGCGATATCTTGTGCGGGCGGCCGCCGGTTCCGCGATCTTTGCCCGGCCGCAGGCTTATCCACAGGCCCCGGCCGCGCTTATGCACCGACTTGCCCAGATTGCCACCCGGGCCTGAGGCAGGCTAGAGCCAACACCAATCCGGGGGCCAATATCAATCCGGGGGAACGAGGCAGGGATGAACGAAGTCGCAAAAATCCGCAGCGAGGCGCCCGCCGCCGGGGAGCAGCCGGCGAGCCAGCTGGAGGCCCTGCCGCATAATATCGAGGCCGAGCAGCAATTGCTGGGCGCGATCCTGACCAATAACGACACCTATGACCGCATCGCCGCGCTGGTGAAGGCGGAACATTTCTTCGATCCCGTCCATCAGCGCATCTTCGAGATCGCCGCCGCCCGCATCCAGAAGAACGCGCTTGCCTCGCCCGTCACGCTCAAGGCCTTTCTCGAGGACGATGCCGGGCTGAAGGAACTGGGCGGGCCGGCCTATCTGGTGCGGCTGGCCGGGGCCGCGATCAGCGCCTTTGCCGCGCGCGATTTCGCGCAGATGATCTATGATTTGGCGGTGCGGCGCGAACTGATCCAGCTGGGCCGCGACATCGCCGCCAAGGCGACCAAGGTCGAGGTCACCTCCGAGCCGCGCGAACAGATCACCGAGGCCGAGCAGCGGCTGTACAAGCTGGGCGAACAGGGCGTGGCCGAGCGCGGCTTTCAGTCCTTCCTCAAGGCCGTGACCGATGCGGTGAACAGCGCCAATGCCGCCTATCAGCGCGGCGGCGGGCTGGCGGGCATTTCGACCGGGCTGATCGACCTCGACAAGAAGATGGGGGGGCTGCACCCCTCTGACCTCATCATCCTGGCGGGGCGCCCCTCGATGGGGAAGACCTCGCTCGCGACCAACATCGCCTTCAATATCGCCAAGGCCTACAAGCGCGGCATGACCCACGAAGGCCATGAAGGCGCGGTAGAGGGCGGCGCGGTCGGATTCTTCAGCCTGGAGATGAGCGCCGAACAGCTGGCCGCGCGGATCCTGTCCGAGGCGGCCGAGGTGCCGTCGGAACAGATCCGTCGCGGCGACATGACCGAAACCGAATTCCGCCGCTTTGTCGATGCCGCGAAATCGCTGGAATCCTGCCCGCTCTATATCGACGACACGCCGGCCCTGCCGATCAGCCAGGTCGCGGCGCGCGCGCGGCGGCTCAAGCGGACGCATGGGCTGGATGTGCTGATGGTGGACTATCTTCAGCTGCTGAAGGGCACCGGCCGGGGTGAAAGCAACCGCGTGCAGGAGGTGTCGGAGATCACCCAGGGCCTTAAGGCCATTGCCAAGGAGCTGAATATCCCCGTCATCGCCCTGTCACAGCTGAGCCGGACGGTGGAAAGCCGCGACGACAAGCGCCCGCAATTGTCGGACCTGCGCGAATCCGGCTCGATCGAACAGGACGCCGATGTGGTGATGTTCGTCTATCGCGACGAATATTATCACGAACGCCTCAAGCCGCCGGAAGATGACCCGCGCTTCCCCGAATGGCTGGACAAGGCCGAGCGCGTGCATGGCAAGGCCGAGGTCATTCTGGGCAAGCAGCGTCACGGGCCGATCGGCACGGTGGAACTGTCCTTCGAGGGACGCTTTACCCGCTTTGGCAACCTGGTCCAGCCCTGGCAGGCGCAGGACGAGGGGTATTGAAGGCGTTGCACAACGCCGCCCCTTGCCGCTAAACCCGGGGCATGGATGCCGCAAACCGCCAGTTCGACCTTGTGATCTTCGATTGCGACGGGGTTCTGATCGACAGCGAGATCATTTCGCTGTCGATGCTGATTCACGAACTGGCCCTGCGAGGGGTGCAGGTCGATCTGGACTATGTCTCGCGCAATTTTCTGGGGCGCAGCTATCCTACGGTGATGCAGACCATCCGCGACCAGTTCGGGCTGGACCTACCCCCCGAATTCGAGACGCATTATCGCGACCGGCTGATGGCGGCCTTCGAGGCCGATCTGACGGTGATGCCTGGCGTGCGGGCGGCGCTGGACGGGCTGGCGCTGCCGCGCTGCGTGGCAACATCCTCCAGCCCGCGCCGGGCGGAACAGTCGCTGCGGCTGACCGGGCTGGGCGATCTGGTGGGGCCACGGCTGTTCACCGCCTCCATGGTGACGCGGGGCAAGCCGGCGCCCGACCTGTTCCTGCATGCCGCCGCCCGTTGCGGCACCGATCCCGCGCGTTGTCTGGTGATCGAGGACAGCCTGACCGGCATTCGCGCCGGGCTGGCCGCCGGCATGACGGTCTGGCGCTTTACCGGCGGCAGCCATATGGCCGGTCGCGCCCTGACCCAGCCCGAGGATGCCACACCGCATCTTGTCTTTGACGACTTCAGCCGTTTTCTTGACCTGCATCCCGACCTGCGAGGCCCCGCATGAGCCGCCCGCCCAAGACCGACCCGGAACCCACCGTTCAGGACGAGGCCGCCCGCGCGGGCTGGCTTTACTATGTGGCGGGCATGACCCAGGACCAGATCGCGGCCGAGATGGGCGTCAGCCGCCAGCGGGCGCAGCGGCTGGTCAGCCGCGCCATGGCCGACGGGCTGATCCAGGTGCGGCTCAATCACCGGATCGGCGCCTGCATGGATCTGGAACGCGCCTTGCGCGACCGTTACGGGCTGACGCGCTGCCGGGTGCTGCCGGGGCTGGGGCCGGGGGCCGATCCGGTGCCGGGCATCGCCTCGGCCGCCGCGGCGGAACTGGAGCGTTTCCTGCGCATGCCCGACCCGCTGGTGATCGGCTTTGGCACCGGGCGGGCGCTGCGCGGGCTGGTCGATGCGATGGAGCCGCTGGAGGCGCCGCAGCACCGGCTGGTCTCGCTAATCGGCAATATCGCGCCGGATGGGTCGGCCTCGTTCTTTGACGTGGTCATGCGCATCTCCGACAAGGTGCGCGCGCCGCATTACCCGATGCTGGTGCCCGTGGTGTCGCCCGATGAATCGCTGCGCGCGGCCTTCCACGCCCTGCCCCCGGTGCAGCGCGTGCTGGAACTGGCACGAACGGCAGATGTGCTGTTCGTGGGGGTGGGCCAGATGTCGAATGACGCGCCGCTGCATACCGACGGCTTTGTCTCCTCCGATGAACTGGCGCAGATGCGGGCCGCGGGCGCGGCGGGCGAAGTGGCCGGCTGGGTCTTCGATTCGGAGGGGCGCTATCTTGATTTCGGCATCAATACCCGCACCGGCGGGGTGCGGGTCGAACCCGGGCTGGAGCGGCCGGCGATCGGGATCGCTGCGGGCGCAACCAAGGTTCCGGCGATTCGCGGCGCACTGAAATCGCGCATTCTCAATGGCTTGATCACAGACAGCGCCACGGCCGAGGCGCTTTTGGCGCCCGCCTGACCCTCGCAGTTGCGGCGGAAGAAGGGGATTGACGACTCACCCTCTCATGTGAGCATTTACCCGCAATGCGATGATTTGCTCACGCATTCAGGGAGGATCACTGATGAACATGACTTACCGCGCCATGCTTGGCGCGACCGTTGCGCTCACCCTTGCGGGCGCCGCTCTGGCCGAGACGACCATCACCGTTGCCACCGTGAACAACGGCGACATGATCCGCATGCAGGGTCTGATGGACGACTTTTACGCCAAGCATCCCGACATCAAGGTGGACTGGGTGACGCTGGAAGAAAACGTCCTGCGCCAGAAGGTCACCACCGACATCGCCACCAAGGGTGGCCAGTTCGACGTGATGACGATCGGCACCTATGAAGCGCCGATCTGGGGCAAGCAGGGCTGGCTGGTCAGCCTCAATGACCTGCCCGCCGACTATGACGTGGACGACCTGCTGCCCGCCATCCGCGGCGGTCTGACCGTGGACGGCAATCTGGTGGCCGCGCCCTTCTATGGCGAAAGCTCCATGGTGATGTATCGCACCGACCTCATGGAAAAGGCCGGTCTGACCATGCCCGAAGCGCCGACCTGGGCCTTCATCAAGGATGCCGCCGCCGCGATGACCGACAAGGATGCCGAAATCTATGGCATCTGCCTGCGCGGCAAGGCCGGCTGGGGCGAGAACATGGCCTTCCTGACCGCCATGTCCAACAGCTTTGGCGCCAAGTGGTTCGATGCCGACTGGAAACCCCAGTTCGACCAGCAACCCTGGAAGGACACGCTGAACTTCTATCTGGATCTGATGAACAATTATGGTCCGCCCGGCGCCTCGTCCAACGGGTTCAACGAAAACCTCGCGCTGTTCCAGCAGGGCAAATGCGGCATGTGGATCGACGCCACCGTCGCCGCCTCTTTCGTGACCAATGCCAAGGAATCGACCGTGGCCGACAAGGTCGGCTTCGCGCTGGCGCCCGATAACGGGCTGGGCAAGCGCGGCAACTGGCTCTGGGCCTGGAACCTCGGCATTCCCGCCGGTTCGCAAAAGATCGACGCGGCCAAGACCTTTGTCGCCTGGGCGACCTCCAAGGAATATCTCGCCCTCGTGGCCGAGAAAGAGGGCTGGGCCAACGTGCCCCCGGGCACCCGCAGCTCGCTCTATGCGAACCCGGAATACCAGAAGGTGCCCTTCGCCAAGATGACGCTGGACAGCATCAACGCGGCCGATCCGACCCATCCGACCGTGGACGAAGTGCCCTATGTCGGCGTGCAATTCGTGGCCATCCCGGAATTCCAGGGCCTTGGCACCATGGTCGGGCAACTGTTCTCGGCGGCGCTGGCCGGGTCGTCCTCGGCGGATGACGCGCTGGCCCAGGCCCAGGCGGCGGTGACGCAGGAAATGACCCGCGCGGGTTACATCAAGTAACGGAACCCCCAGGTTTTGTTCCTCCCGGGCGGGGCTGCCCTCTCTTCTCTCCGCGGCCCCGCCCTTTCCATTTCTCCTTCTCAGGACATTGCCATGGCGACCGAACATTCCCGGACGGCTGCGCGCCTCATGGTTTCCCCTGCTGTCATCCTGCTGTTTCTGTGGATGATCGTGCCGCTCGGGATGACCATCTATTTCAGCTTCCTGCGCTACAACCTGCTGATGCCGGGGATGGAAAGCTGGACCGGCCTCGACAACTATTACTATTTCATCGCGCAACCCGCCTTTGGCGCGGCATTGCTGAACACGCTGCTGCTGGTGGGGGGCGTGCTGCTCATCACCGTGATCGGCGGCATCGCGCTGGCCTTGCTGCTGGACCAGCCCTTCAAGGGTCAGGGCATCGTGCGGGTCATGGTGATCGCGCCCTTCTTCGTGATGCCCACCGTGTCCGCGCTGGTGTGGAAGAACATGTTCATGAACCCGGTGAACGGCATGTTCGCCCATCTGGCCAAGGCCCTTGGCCTGCAACCCTTTGATTTCCTGTCACAAGCGCCCCTGCTGTCGATCATCATCATCGTCGCCTGGAGCTGGCTGCCCTTTGCAACGCTGATCCTTCTGACCGCGCTGCAAAGTCTGGACCGCGAGCAGATGGAGGCGGCCGAGATGGACGGGGCAAGCTGGCTCAACCGTTTCATCTATCTAACCGTGCCGCATCTGACGCGCTCGATCACCGTGGTCGTGCTGATCCAGACCATCTTCCTGCTGTCGGTCTTTGCCGAGATCCTGGTGACCACCAATGGCGGCCCCGGCACGGCTTCGACCAACCTGCCCTACCTCGTCTACCAGCAATCGCTGCTGAATTTCGACGTGGGCGGCGGCAGCGCGGGCGGGATCATCGCCGTCATCCTCGCCAATATCGTTGCCTTCTTCCTGATGCGCATGATCGGCAAGAACCTGGAGAGCTGAGACATGGCCCGCAAATCCTCTGCCGGTAAGACCGCCGCCGTCACCATCGCGGCCTGGACCATCGGCTTTCTGATCTTCTTCCCGATCCTGTGGATCATCATCCTGTCCTTCAAGACCGAGGGCGACGCGATCAAGTCGCCGCTGGCGGTGCTGACCTCGGGCTGGACGCTGCACAGCTATGCCGAGGTGCAGGAACGGTCGAACTATGCGCTGCATTTCTGGAATTCGGTCGTGCTGTCGCTGGGCTCCACCGTGCTGGCGCTGGTCATCGCGATCCCCGCCGCCTGGGCCATGGCCTTTGTGCCGGGCAAGCGCACCAAGGATCTGCTGATGTGGATGCTTTCGACCAAGATGATGCCCGCCGTGGGCGTGCTGGTGCCGATGTATCTGCTGTTCCGCGATCTGGGGCTTCTGGACAGCCGGGCGGGCCTGACGGTGGTGCTGACGCTGATCAACCTGCCGATCGTGGTCTGGATGCTTTACACCTACTTCAAGGAAATCCCTGGCGAAATCCTTGAGGCCGCGCGGATGGACGGCGCCAACCTGCGTTCCGAGATCCTTTATATCCTCACGCCGATGGCCGTGCCGGGCATCGCCTCCACCCTGCTTCTCAACATCATCCTGGCCTGGAACGAAGCCTTCTGGACGCTGCAACTGACCACCAAGGCCGCCGCGCCGCTGACCCAGTTCATCGCCTCCTATTCGTCGCCCGAGGGCCTTTTCTACGCAAAACTCTCGGCGGCCTCGACCATGGCCATTGCGCCGATCCTGATCCTCGGCTGGTTCAGCCAGAAACAACTCGTCCGCGGCCTGACCTTCGGCGCGGTGAAGTGAGGTAAAACATGGGACAGATTACCCTTTCTTCCGTCACCAAGACCTTTGGCGATGTGAATGTCATTCCGCCGCTCGATCTTCAGATCAACGATGGTGAATTCGTCGTCTTCGTCGGCCCGTCGGGCTGCGGCAAATCCACGCTGCTGCGGCTGATCGCGGGGCTTGAGGATATCTCCTCGGGGCAGATCGTCATCGACGGGCGCGATGCCACCGATGCGGCGCCGGCCGAACGCGGCCTTGCCATGGTGTTCCAGAGCTACGCGCTCTATCCGCATATGTCGGTGCGCAAGAACATCGCCTTCCCGCTGAAGATGGCCGGGCTGAGCCAGGCCGAACAGGACAAGAAGGTCGAACATGCCGCGCGCATCCTGAACCTGGCCAATTACCTGGAACGCCGCCCCGGCCAGCTTTCGGCGGTCAGCGGCAGCGGGTGGCGATCGGGCGGGCCATCGTGCGCGAACCGGCGGCCTTTCTGTTCGACGAACCGCTGTCGAACCTCGACGCGGCGCTGCGCGTGACCATGCGGCAGGAAATCAGCGAACTGCACCAGTCGCTGAAGACCACGATGATCTATGTGACCCATGACCAGGTCGAGGCCATGACCATGGCCGACAAGATCGTGGTGCTGAATGCCGGCCGCATCGAACAGGTGGGCAGCCCGCTGGAGCTCTATCACAGCCCGCGCAACCTGTTCGTCGCCGGCTTCATCGGCAGCCCGAAGATGAATTTCATCACCGGGGCCGAGGCCGCGAAACACGGCTGCACCACGCTGGGCGTGCGCCCCGAACATCTGGAGGTCACCGCCGACGGCCCTTGGCAGGGCGTGATCGGGCTGGCCGAACATCTGGGCTCCGACACCTTCCTCAAGGTCACGGCCGAGGGGGTGGGCGAGCTGACGGTGCGGGTGCAGGGCGAACGCGGGCTGCATCACGGCCAGACCATCCGCCTGACCCCGCCCGCCGACAAGCTCTATCGCTTTGACGCGAACGGCATGGCCATGGGGGGCACTGCGTGATGCGGCTGGCGGGCAAGACCGCGCTGATCACCGGGGCCGCGCGCGGCATCGGGCTGGAATTCGCGCGCGCCTATCTGGCGGAGGGGGCCACGGTCACCCTGGCCGATATCAACGCGGCGGCGGTTCAGGCCGCCGCCGCGGCGCTCGGGCCGGGCGCCCATGCGGTGCAGATGGACGTGGCCGACCCCGCCAGTATCGAAGCGGGCTTTGCCGAGGCCGTGGCGCAGATGGGGCGGCTCGATATCCTGATCAACAATGCCGCGCTGTTCACCGCGCAACCGATCGTGGAAATCACCCGCGCCGATTACGACCGCATCTTTTCGGTCAATGTCGCGGGCACGCTGTTCTGCCTGCAAGCGGCGGCGCGGCAGATGATCGCCCAGGGCGCCGGCGGGCGGATCATCAACATGGCCAGCCAGGCCGGACGGCGCGGCGAAAGCCTGGTCGCGGTCTATTGCGCCTCCAAGGCCGCCGTCATCAGCCTGACGCAAAGCGCCGGGCTGAACCTGATCGCCCATGGCATCACCGTGAACGCCATCGCCCCCGGCGTGGTCGAGGGCGAGCATTGGGATCACGTGGACAGCCTGTTTGCCAGATATGAAGGCAAGGCCCCCGGCCAGAAGAAACGCGAGGTCGCCGCCGCCGTGCCCTTTGGCCGCATGGGCACCGCACAAGACCTGACCGGCATGGCGATCTTCCTCGCCACGCCCGAGGCCGACTACATCTGCGCCCAGACCTTCGGGGTCGATGGCGGCAACTGGATGGCATGACATGAACGCTCAACTCCCCCGCTACGACCGCTCCAAGCTGACGCCCGGCATCGTCCATATCGGGCTGGGCAATTTTCACCGCGCCCATATGGCCGTCTATCTGGACGACCTGTTCAATCGCGGCCTCGGCCACGACTGGGCCATTCTCGGCGCCGGGGTGCGGGCGCCGGATGCCCGGATGCGCGACGCGCTGCTGGCGCAGGATTGCCTCTCGACCGTGATCGAGCTGGATCCCGCCGGCCGCACCTGCCGGCGGGTGGGCGCGATGATCGACTTCCTGCCGGTCGAGGCCGGCAATGCCAGCCTGATCGCCGCGATGACCCGGCCCGAGATCCGCATCGTCAGCCTGACCGTGACCGAAGGCGGCTATTTCATCAACGCGGCCACCGGCCAGTTCGACCCCGACGCGCCCGAGATTGCCGCCGATGCCGCCAACCCGGCGGCGCCCGGCACCGCCTTTGGCGCGATCATCGCCGCGCTCAAGGCCCGCCGCGCCGCCGGCACGCCCGCCTTCACGGTGATGAGCTGCGATAACCTGCCCGGCAACGGCCAGGTTGCCCGCGCCGCCGTGGTGGGCCTTGCCCGCCTGTCGGACCCGGCTCTCGCCGACTGGATCGACGCGCATGTCGCCTTTCCCAATGGCATGGTCGATCGCATCACCCCCGCCACCGGCCCGCGCGAACGCGCCATGGCGGCGCAATTCGGCCTGGCCGACGACCCGGTTCCGGTGACCTGCGAACCCTTCCGCCAATGGGTGATCGAAGACCATTTCCCCGCCGGGCGCCCGCCGCTCGAACAGGTCGGCGTCACCTTTTCCGACCATGTCCACGCCTATGAGATGATGAAGATCCGCATCCTCAATGGTGGCCATGCCATCATCGCCTATCCCGGCGGGCTGATGGATATCGAATATGTGCATGAGGCAATGGCCCATCCGCTGATCACGGGCTTTCTCGATAAGGTCGAACGCGACGAGGTCATCCCCTATGTGCCGCCCGTGCCAGATACCGCGATCCCGGCCTATTACGATCTGATCCGCGCGCGCTTTTCCAACCCCGAGGTCGCCGATACCGAACGCAGGCTCTGCCTCGACGGGTCGAACCGCCAGCCCAAGTTCATCATCCCCTCGATCCGCGACGCGCGGGCGGCGGGAAAACCGGCGCGGGGCCTGGCGCTCGTCTCGGCGCTCTGGTGCCGCTATTGCGCCGGCACCAGCGACAGCGGCACGGAAATCGCCCCCAATGACCCCAACTGGGATCAGCTGAACCCGCTCGCCCGGCGCGCGCAGACCGATCCGCAGGCCTGGCTCGACCAGCCGACGATCTATGGCGATCTGGCGCGGGATGCGGGCTTTGCGGCCGATTTCGCGCATTGGGTCGCCAGCCTGCGCGATCATGGCACCGCGGCCACGCTCAGGGCCTATCTCGGCTGACCCGGCCCGGCGGGCGCGCGCCGCCCGCCGCCGCCCTGCCCGCTTTGGGCCGTTCTCCGCCCCCTTGGCGGGTTTTGTCTTGCTCCTTGCCCAAATACTCATCTTCCTTCTGCGGCAATCCCCCGCCGGTCCCGGCATTTCCCCTTGACCTTCCTGCACGCCCTGTCAAAACCGCGAACATGGCTACCGCGATCCTGACCATTGACCTTGACGCCATCGCCGCCAACTGGCGCGCGCTGGACCGTATGAGTGACCCGACCACGCAGACCGCTGCCGTGGTGAAGGCCGATGCCTATGGCCTGGGCGCGCGTCGCGTGGCGCGGGCGCTGGCCGAGGCCGGGGCCCGGCGTTTCTTCGTGGCCGTGGCCGAGGAAGGCGCCGCCGTGCGCCAGGCGCTTGGCCCGGGGCCGCAGATCAACGTGCTGGGCGGGCATATGCCCGGCGACACCGAGATGGTGCATGATCTCGACCTCACGCCCATGCTCAATTCGGTCGATCAGATCACCCGGCATCTGGAAAGCCTGCCGGGCCATCCTTTCGGCATCCAGCTTGATACCGGCATGAACCGGCTGGGGCTCGAGGCCCCGGAATGGGAGGCGGTGGCGCCGCTGGTGCTGGAACAGGGCCCCGAACTGGTGATGAGCCATCTGGCCTGCGCCGACGAACCCGACCACCCGATGAACGCGGCGCAGCTTACCGAATTTCACGCGCTGACCGACGGGATCGGCGTGCCGCGCAGCCTGGCGGCCACGGGCGGCATCCTGCTGGGGCCGGAATATCACTTTGAACTGACCCGGCCGGGGGTCGGCCTCTATGGCGGGCGCCCCTTTGCCGATGCGCGGCCCGTGGTGGGCCTGTCGCTGCCGGTCATTCAGGTGCGCGAGGTCGCCCCGGGCGAGATTGTGGGCTATTCCTGCGGCTATACCGCGACCGAGCCGCGCCTGATCGCCACGCTGGCCGCCGGCTATGCCGACGGGCTGACCCGGCGCTATTCCGGCAAGGCGACGCTGTGGGATGGCGAAACCCCGGTGCCGCTGGTGGGTCGCGTGTCGATGGACCTGATCACCGCCGATGTCACCCATCTGCGCGAGATCCCGCGCGCGCTCGATCTCCTCGGCCCGATGCAGGGGGTGGACGATCTGGCCGATATCGCCGGCACCATCGGCTATGAGGTGCTGACCTCGCTGGGCCACCGCTACAACCGGCGCTATGTCTCGGCCACCACCCGGGGGCAAGTGTGATCCTGCTTTCGCCCTTCGCGGGTCTGGGCCGCATGGTTCTGGGCCTGTTGTCCAATCTTGGCCGTGTCGCGATCTATGCCGCGCAGGTCGTGAGCCACATCTTCCGCCCGCCCTTCTATCCGCGTGAATTCCTGCATGCGCTGATGCAGATCGGCTGGTTCTCTTTGCCGGTGGTCGGCATGACCGCGCTGTTCACCGGCGGCGCGCTGGCCTTGCAGATCTATGCCGGCGGCCAGCGGTTCAGCGCCGAGGCCGTGGTGCCCGCCATCGTGGCCATCGGCATGGCGCGCGAGCTGGGTCCGGTTCTGGGCGGGCTGATGGTGGCCGCGCGCGTGGCAAGTTCCATCGCCGCCGAAATCGGCACGATGAAGGTGACCGAACAGATTGACGCGCTGGTGACGCTTTCGACCAACCCGCTGAAATACCTTGCCGTTCCCCGCGTCGTCGCCGCCACGCTGGCCGTGCCGGTGCTGGTGGCCGTGGGTGACAGCATCGGCATCATGGGCGGCTGGCTGGTGGGCGTGCAGCGGCTCGACTTCAACTCGGCCGCCTATATCAAGAACACCGTCGATTTCCTGGAGATGTGGGACATCACCTCGGGCCTGCTGAAGGGCGCGGCTTTCGGATTTCTAGTGGCGCTGATGGGCTGCTATCACGGCATGAATTCGGGGCGCGGCGCGCAGGGCGTGGGGCGGGCCACGAAATCCGCCGTCGTCTCGGCCTCGGTGCTGATCTTTGCCGCGAACTACCTGCTGACGGAGCTGTTCTTCTCATGATCGAGCTGCGCGGCGTTCACAAGACCTTTGGCAGCAATGCCGTGCTGCGCGGGGTGGATCTGACCATCGCCAAGGGCACCTCGATGGTGATCATCGGCGGTTCGGGCACCGGCAAGTCGGTGACGCTGAAATGTATCCTCGGCCTGATCAAGCCCGATGGCGGCAGCATCACGCTGGACGGGCAGGACGTGACGCGCGGCGACCGTGACGCCTTTCTGGCGCGGTTCGGCATGCTGTTTCAGGGCGGCGCGCTGTTCGACAGCCTGCGCATCTGGGAAAACGTGGCCTTCCGCCTGCTGCGCGGCTCGTTGGCCCGGCCCAAGGCCGAAGCGCGCGAGATCGCCATCGAAAAGCTGCGCCGCGTGGGGCTTGGCCCGCAGGTGGCCGACCTGTTCCCGGCCGAACTGTCGGGCGGCATGCAGAAACGGGTCAGCCTCGCCCGCGCCATCGCCGCCAATCCCGAGATCATCTTCTTTGACGAACCCACGACCGGGCTGGACCCGATCATGTCGGGTGTCATCAACGACCTGATCCGCGAAATCGTGGTGGAGATGGGCGCGACCGCGATGACCATCACGCATGACATGTCTTCGGTTCGTGCCATTGCCGATAATGTGGCGATGCTGCATGGCGGCAAGGTGCGCTGGACGGGGCCGGTTTCGGAAATGGACGCCACGCCAGACCCTTACGTCCAGCAATTCATCCATGGCCGCGCCGAAGGCCCCATCGAATCGCTGCGCTGAACGCGCCGGGCATTGATGCCCGGGCGGGAACAATCCCCGCGCGGCCCGCCATGATCGTTTCCGTCCCGTGGGATTGTGGCGAAAATGTGTTGCTTTCCCATGGACTTGCGCAAAAAGTTAACGCGTGGGACTTCAAGGGGTGCAAGGTGCGTGACAACGATCATCTTTTGCGGCTGGCGCTGAGCGTCGGCCAGAACCTCGCCTTTGGCGCGATCGTGGCGATCACCTGCTTTCTTGTCCTGATCTCGGCCCTGGCGGCGATCGGCCAGATGCCCTGGCCCACGCTGCAACTCACCTGGGGCTCGGTCGCGCTGCCGGCGGCGGGCATGTGGGTGCAACTGACCCTGACCGCGATCATGGTCTGCGTCTGCTTCTTCATCCCCGCCAATGCCCGCATGGCCAAGCTGGAAAAGACCCATCGGTCCTTCCAGATCGGCATGGAGGACGTGAAGCGCGCCTATAGCCTGGCCCATGCCGCCGACCGCACCGGCGTCTTCGGCCTGTCCACCGAATTCGAGGAGATGCGGCAGCGCATGGAATTGCTGCGCAAACATCCCGATCTGCAACAGCTGGAGCCGGAGCTGCTGGAACTGGCCGCGCAGATGAGCTTTCAGAGCCGCGATCTGGCCCGTGCCTATTCCGCCGACAAGGTGGGGCGCGCGCGCAACTTCCTGACCGCGCGGCAGGGCGATGCCGATGCGCTGGCCGAGCGGATCCAGCTGGCCCGGCTGACCGTCGATGAACTGCGCCGCTGGCTGACCGATGTCGAAACCGAGGAACGCCGCAACCACAGCCAGATTCGCCGGCTGGAGGCCGATCTGCGCGAGATCCTGCCCGAGCTGGGCTATGATTTCGAGGACCGCCCCGAACCGGCCCGCGAACTGAATGTGGTGCCGCTGCACGGGATCAAATCCGACCCGCTGCCGCAATAGGCCCACTTGCGCCTGCCCTGCTTTCACCGCAGGATCGCGGCCATGTCACGCACGCTCAATCTCCTGCTTCTTGTGCTGTTCCCGATCGCCTGGTTTGCCCCGCTGTTACGCGCGGGTCTGCTGCCAATGTTCGGGCTTTCGGAAATCTCCGTCATCTCGGGGCTGCAATCGCTGTGGGAAAGCGATGTGGTGCTGGCGCTGCTGGTCACGTTTTGCGCCATCTTCGCGCCGCTGCTCAAGGTGCTGGGCCGCGCCCTGCGCGATTTCGGGCTGCTGGATCCGCGGGTGGAACCGGCCCTTGTGGTGCTGGGCAAGCTGGCCATGGCGGATATCTTCCTGATCGCGCTGTATGTCGTGATCGTGAAGGGCGTGGGGCTGGCCACGGTGGAAACCGCCTGGGGCCTTTATCTGTTCTCCGCCTGTATCCTGATGTCACTTTTCCTGAAAAGCCCGCAATGACCCGTCCACCGCTTTCCCTGCTCGACCTGACGCGCGTGCGCGCGGATCAGGGGCCGGGCCAGGCCCTGCGCAATGCCGCCGCCATCGCCGCCCATGTCGAGGGGCTGGGGTTTCGCCGCTATTGGGTGGCCGAACATCACAATATGGAGGGCGTGGCATCGGCCGCGACGCCGGTCGTCATCGCCCATGTCGCCGCCGCGACCTCGCATATCCGGGTTGGTGCAGGCGGGGTCATGCTGCCCAATCACGCGCCCTATGTGGTGGCGGAACAGTTCGGCACGCTGGCCCGGCTGCATCCGGGGCGCATCGATCTCGGGCTGGGGCGTGCGCCCGGCACCGACGGGGCGACGCTGATCCGCGCGCTGCGCCGCGATCCGCAGGGGGCAGACCGTTTTCCGCAGGATGTGGTCGAATTGCTGGGCTGGTTCGCCGCCGATAACCAGATCGGCATCACCGCCGTTCCCGCCGCCGGCGCAGAGGTGGAGGTGGTGATCCTCGGCTCATCGCATTTCGGGGCGCTGCTGGCGGCGGAACTGGGCCTGCCCTATGCCTTTGCCTCGCATTTCGCGCCCGCCGCGCTGCATGAGGCGCTGCATCTCTATCGCGACCGTTTCAAACCTTCGGCCCGGCTCGCGGCGCCCTATGCGATGGTGGCGGTGAACGTGGCCTGCGCCGCGACCGAAGACGAGGCGCGACATCTGTTTACCACGGTGCAGAAGGGGTTTCTGGGGCTGGTGCGCGGCGACCGGCGCCACCAGTTGCCGCCCGGCCCCCTTGACTGGACGCCCCGCGAACAGGCGCAGGTCAGTGCCATGCTGGGCTGCCATGCCTGCGGCACGCCCGATCAGGTGCGCGCGGGGCTGGAGGGGATCGTGGCCGCCACGCAGGCCGATGAGTTGATCCTGGTCACCGATTGCTGGGATTTCGAGGCCCGCAAGCGCGCGCTGACCCTGACCGCCGAGGCGTGGCGCTGATGGCCAGGCAAAAGGCCTTTGTCTGTTCGGTCTGCGGCGCGACCCATCCCCGCTGGGCGGGCAAATGCGATGCCTGCGGATCGTGGAACAGCATCGTGGAGGAGGCGCCGCTCTCCGCCGGCCCGAAACCGACTGCCAAGGGGCGCAGCATCCCGATCACCGATCTGGCCACCGAAGAGGCCCCGCCGCCCCGCGCCTCGTCTGGCATTGGCGAGCTGGACCGCGTGCTGGGCGGCGGCCTCGTGCCGGCCTCGGCCATTCTGGTGGGGGGCGATCCCGGCATCGGCAAATCGACGCTTCTGCTGCAAGCCGCCGCAAGTTTCGCCCGCACCGGCCTGAAATGCCTTTATATTTCCGGCGAGGAAGCCGCGGCTCAGGTGCGGATGCGCGCGCAGCGGCTGGGCTTGCAGACCGCCCCCGTGGGTCTGGGCGCCGAAACCAACCTGCGCGACATCCTGACCACGCTCGATGCCGAACGCCCGGCGCTCGCGATCATCGATTCGATCCAGACCATGTGGCTCGACAATGTCGAAAGCGCGCCCGGTTCGGTCAGCCAGGTGCGCGCGGCCGCGCATGAGCTGGTCAGCTTTGCCAAACGGCGCGGCGTCGCGGTGGTGATCGTGGGCCATGTCACCAAGGAAGGCGCCATTGCCGGCCCCCGCGTGCTGGAACATATGGTCGATACCGTCCTTTATTTCGAGGGCGAGCGCGGGCATCAGTTCCGCATTCTGCGCGCGGTGAAGAACCGCTTTGGCCCCGCCGACGAGATCGGCGTGTTCGAGATGACGGGCGACGGGCTGTCCGAGGTGCTGAACCCCTCGGCGCTGTTCCTGTCGGACCGAGAGGCCGCGACGCCCGGCTCGGCGGTCTTTGCCGGGATCGAGGGCACCCGCCCGGTGCTGACCGAAGTGCAGGCGCTGGTCGCGCCCTCCACCCTGGGCACGCCACGCCGCACGGTGGTCGGCATCGACAGCGGCCGGCTCGGCACGATTCTCGCCGTGCTGGAGGCGCGCTGCGGCATCCCCTTTACCGGGCTCGACGTGTTTCTGAACGTGGCTGGTGGCATGCGCGTCAGCGAACCCGCCGCCGATCTGGCCATCGCGGCCGCCCTGCTCAGCGCGCGCGAGGATGTGGCAATCCCGCCCGACATGGTGCTTTTCGGGGAAATCTCGCTTTCCGGCGCACTCCGGCCGGTCGGGCAGACCGAAAACAGGTTGAAAGAGGCGGCGAAACTTGGTTTCTCACAGGCGACCTTGCCCGCCCGGTCGAAGGCGGGACAGGCAGAGGGTATGCGCCTGCGCGAAATGGCCGATCTGACGGCCTTTGTGGGCGAAATGTTCGGGGCCGGTTGAACCGCCCCTGGGGAGTGACGGAATGGAAGGTTTCACCATCATTGACGGCGTGGTGGCCGCGGTCATCGTGCTGTCGGCGATCCTGGCCTATTCGCGCGGCCTGATCCGCGAGATCATGGCGATTGCCGGCTGGATCGGCGCCGCGATCCTCGCCTATGTCTTTGCCGCCCAGGCACAGCCGCTGGTGAAGGAAATCCCGGGGCTGAGCAAGCTGATCGGCGACAGCTGCGAATTGTCGATCATCGTGGGCTTTGCCGCGGTCTTTGCCGTGGGGCTGGTGCTGGCAGCCCTGTTCACGCCGCTTCTGTCCTCCTGGGTGAACCAGTCCTTCCTGGGCGGTCTGGATCAGGCGCTCGGCTTCCTGTTCGGGGTGGCACGGGGCGTGCTGCTGGTGGCGGTGGCCTTCATCGTCTATGACCGCGCCCTGCCCGGCCAGACCGTGCCCATGGTGGACAATTCGCGCTCGGCCAAGGTGTTTTCCTCGTTCCAGGGCAATATCGACAGCCAGCTTCCCAGCGACGCGCCGGGCTGGATCGTCGGCAAATACGAAGGGCTGGTCGCGGTCTGCGCCGCCCCGGCCGACCCGGCGATCAGCCCCGCGCAACCGGCGCCCACCACCGGCGGCTGACGCGAACGTGCTGCGGCGCGGCGCATCGGGGCGTGACACTCTGACGACAAGGCGGTAAAGGGGGGCCAGAACGCCCCCCTTCGGATTCTGGAGAGCCTCCATGCGCGCCCTTCCTGGCACCCCGTTCGACCCAATGGACGATGGCGACAAGCTCAAGGAGGAATGCGGCGTCTTTGGCGTAATCGGCGTGACCGATGCGGCGAATTTCGTGGCACTCGGCCTGCACGCGCTGCAACATCGCGGACAAGAGGCCGGCGGCATCGTCACCTATGACCCCGAACAGGGCTTCAACTCGGCCCGCCGCTTCGGCTATGTGCGCGACAACTTCACCCGCGCCGATGTGATGGAAACCCTGCCCGGCGCGCTGGCCATCGGCCATGTGCGCTATTCGACCGCCGGTTCCAAGGGCGCGACGGCCATTCGCGACGTGCAGCCGTTTTTCGGCGAATTTTCGATGGGCGGCGCTGCCATCGCCCATAACGGCAACCTGACCAATGCCGCCGCACTCCGCCGCGAACTGATCGAACGCGGCTCGATCTTCCAGTCGTCATCGGACAGCGAATGCATCATTCACCTGATGGCGCGCTCGATCCAGACCAATATCTCGGAACGCATCAAGGATGCGCTGCGCCGGGTCGAGGGGGCCTTTTCGGTGGTCGCCATGACGCGGACGAAACTGATCGGCGTGCGCGACGCCCATGGCGTGCGGCCGCTGGTGCTGGGGCGGCTGGGCGACAGCGGCTGGTGCCTGTCGTCGGAAACCTGCGCGCTCGATATCGTCGGCGCCGAATATGTGCGCGAGATCGAGCCGGGCGAAATGGTGGTGATCGAGGGCAACAAGGTGCAATCCACCCGCCCCTTCTCGCCCGCCCCGTCGCGCTTCTGCATCTTTGAACAGGTCTATTTCTCGCGCCCCGATTCCATCCTGATGGGCCGCTCGGTCTATGAAACCCGCCGCCAGATCGGGGTCGAACTGGCGAAAGAGGCCCCGGTCGATGCCGATCTGGTCTGCCCGGTGCCCGATAGCGGCACCCCCGCCGCCATCGGCTATTCGCAGCAATCGGGCATCCCCTACGCCATGGGGATCATCCGCAATCAATATATGGGCCGGACCTTCATCGAACCGACCGAACAGATCCGCAACATGGGCGTGCGGCTCAAGCTGAACGTGAACCGCGCGCTGATCCAGGGCAAGCGGGTGATCCTGGTGGACGACTCGGTGGTGCGCGGCACCACCTCGCGCAAGATCAAGGACATGATCCTCGATGCCGGCGCCGCCGAGGTGCATTTCCGCATCGCCTCGCCGCCGACGGCCTGGCCCTGCTTCTACGGCGTCGATACGCCCGAACGCTCCAAGCTGCTCGCCGCCACCATGTCCGAAGACGAGATGCGCGACTGGATCGGCGTCAACAGCCTGAAATTCATCTCGCTCGACGGGCTTTACCGCGCCGCGGGCGAGGCCGCGGGCCGCGACCCCAAGGCGCCGAAATTCTGCGATGCCTGCTTCTCGGGCGAATATCCGATCCCACCCTCGGACAAGCTGGCCCAAGGGTTCGAGATGAAGGAACCCGCGGCCTGATCCGCGCCCCTGCGGCATCGCGCCCCGCATTCTGCGGGCCGCGCCCCCTTGCCCCTTCATCTGTTCCCAAATATCCCACGGGGGTCCGGGGGTGTGAAACCCCCGGGCGCCTGCCGCCCCGCACCGGAGTCTGCCCCCATGTCTGACCGCATTGCCCTTGTCACCGGCGCCTCGCGCGGCCTTGGCGCCGCCCTGGCCGAAGAACTGGCCGGGCGCGGCTGGCATGTTGTGGCGGTCGCCCGCACCGTCGGCGGGCTGGAGGAACTGGACGACCGCGTGAAGGCGAAAAAGCAGCCCGGCGCGGGCGAACTGACCCTCGCCCCGATGGACATCACCAATGACGAGGCGATGGCCTGGCTCTGCCGGTCGATCCATGACCGCTGGGGCAAGCTCGATCTCTGGATCCATGCCGCGATCCACGCAGCCCCCCTGGCCCCGGCACATTTCCTTGACGTGAAGGATTGGGACAAGTCGGTCGCGACCAATATCCGCGCGACCGGCGTGCTGATCCCGATGGTGGCGCCGCTCTTGCAGGCTGCCCCCGCCGGTCAGGCGCTGTTCCTCGACGACCCCAGGGGCGGCGAGATGAATTACGGCGCCTATGGCGCCAGCAAATCCGCCCAGATCGCGCTCGCGCGCAGTTGGCAGCAGGAAACCGCCCGCATCGGCCCGCGCGTGCGGATCGAAACCCCGGCGCCGATGCCGACCGCCACCCGCGCGCGCTTTCACCCCGGCGAGGATCGCGCCCCCCTGACCAACCCGCAGGCCGAGGCCGCGCGGCTGGTGGCGGCGCTTCAGTCGGCGCCGTAACCGACCAGCGCCTTCACCTCGCAAAAGTCGTGAATGCCCCAGCCGGCATATTCACGCCCGTTGCCCGATTGCTTGTAGCCGCCAAAGGGCGCGAAAGTATCCCAATCGGGGTAATTCAGGTTCACCTGCCCCGCACGGAGCCGCCGCCCGACCGCGCGCGCCTCGTCCCGCGCGCCCTGCACATAGGCCGCCAGACCATAGGGCGTGTCATTGGCAATGGCGATCGCCTCCTCGACCGTGTCATAGGGCAGGATCGACAGGACGGGGCCAAAGATTTCCTCCCGCGCGATGGTCATGTCATTGGTCACGTCGCCAAAGACCGTGGGGCGCACATACCAGCCCTGGTTCACCCCCTCGGGCCGGCCGATCCCGCCGGCGACCAGCCGCGCGCCCTCGGCGATCCCCGCCGCGATCAGCGCCTGCACCTTGTCGAACTGCACCTTCGATACCAGCGGGCCCATCGTCGTGCCGGCCTCGCCCGTGGCCCCGATCACCACCTCGGCCGCCACTTCTGCGGCCACCGCCAAGGCGGCCTCATGGCTTGCGCGCGGCACCAGCATGCGCGTCGGCGCATCGCAGCTTTGCCCGGTATTGCCGAAACAGCCCTCGACCCCGCCGCGCACGGCCGCCGCCAGATCGGCCGAAGGCAGGATGATATTGGCCGATTTCCCGCCCAGCTCCTGCGCCACACGCTTGACCGTGGGCGCGGCAGCAGTGGCCACCGCCGTTCCGGCCCGGGTCGATCCGGTAAAGCTGACCATATCCACCTCCGGGTGACTGGCCAGCCGATGCCCGACCACCGGCCCCATGCCGTTGACCAGGTTGAAGACCCCTTTCGGCACCCCCGCCGCGTCACAGATCTCGGCAAACAACAGCCCCGACAGCGGCGCGATTTCCGACGGTTTCAGCACCATGCTGCACCCCGCAATCAGCGCCGGCGCCACCTTGCAGGCGATCTGGTTCATCGGCCAGTTCCAGGGCGTGATCAGCCCGCAAACCCCGATCCCCTCATAAAGCATCCGCGTATCGCCGCGCGACCATTCCCAGACCATTTCCTCGGCCGCCGCCAGGGTGCTTTCGATATGCACCCGCCCCGCCCAGACCTGCGCGTCGCGCGACCAGGTGATCGGCGCCCCCATCTCCAAGCGCATCGCCTGGGCGAAATCCTCATGACGGGCGTTGTATGCCTCCAGAATCCGGCGCACCAGCGCGATGCGCTCGGCCGAGGGCGTGGCGCAAAAGCCGTCAAACGCCGCCCGCGCCGCCAGGATCGCCCGGTCGGCATCCTCCACACCGCCAAGCGCGATTTCGGCCATGATCTCCTCGGTGGCGGGGTTCTCCACCCCCAACCTGTCTGGCGCGATCGGGTCAACCCATTGGCCGTCAATGTAGAATTTCGCGGGATGCAGGGGCATCATGGCAATCACCGGAAGCGGATGTTGAAACGGGCGCGCAAGGCGGCGTCGATCTCGGGCGCGATCTGGCTGCCCGCCTTGGCGAGGATCTCATTCTTGCGCGCAATCGCGCGATCCAGCAACAGCGGCTTGCCGGCCTCGGCCCATTCCTTCGGCGACATGCGGTTGCCGACGGCAGGATAGATATATTCGGTCTGCATCAGGCCCAGCGTCTGGGTCGAACCCAGATAATGCCCCGGCCCGCCCAGACAGACCTCGCGCATGGCCTCCAGAGCGGTCGAATCCGGTGTCACGTCGATGCCGCGCACGCAGCGCAAGACCTGGCCCAGAATGTCATCGCCCAGGATCAGGCTTTCCAGACAGAAGCCCAGCAACGAGGCATGCATCCCCACGGCCTCATAGCACATGTTCAGCCCCGACAGTCCGGCCAGAACATTGGTGATCGCCTGTTCCCAGCCCGCCTGCATGTCCGGCAGCTTGCTGTCAGTGATGCCGCTCGCGGCGCCGCCGGGCAGGTTGTAGAAACGGTGCATCTGCGCACAGCCCGCCGTCAGCAGCGCCTGTTCCGCGCTGCCGCCCGACATGGCGCCGGTGCGCAGATCGCTGACAAAGGGCCAGGTGCCAAAGACCGCCGGCGCCCCGGGCCGGATCGCGTTCACATAGACCACGCCCGCCAGACATTCCGCCACCGCCTGCACGATAGCGAGCGCGATCGGCGCCGGGGCCGTGGCCCCCGCCTGCCCCGCCGACAACAACAGGACCGGCATGCCGCGCCGCACGCAATCCTCCATCACCTGACAGGATTCCTCGGCGAATTTCATCGGCGGCACGACGAAACAGTTGGAATTGCTGACAAAGGGCCGCGCGCGCCAGGCCTCCTCGCCCCCCGCCACGGCATGCAGCAGCTCGAAACAGCCCGCCACATGCGACGGATCGCTGAACGAGGTGCCGACATGCTTGGTCGTGCCCGAAAGACAGGCATAAAGCGTGTTGATATCCATGTCGAAATTGTCGGCCAGATCGCGGCAGACCATGGTGCGCTGATAGAAATGCACATTGTCCAGATGCTGCACGATCCGCGCCGCATCATAAAGATCCTGCGCCGTGCTGTCGCGATAGTCGAGCGTCAGCGGATCGACCACATGCACCGCCGCGCCCGCGGTGCCGAAATGCACCCGGCTGCCCGACAGATGCAGGTCATGCCTGGGGTCGCGGCCATGCAGGGTAATGTCGCGCGCGGCCTTGGCCAGCATGTCCTCGACCAGCGCACGGGGAAAGCGGATGCGCCCGTCCGCGCCCCGCACCGCCCCCGCCCCGGTCAGGATCTCCACCCCCGAAGGCGGCGCATTGGCCAGCCCGATCTCCTCCAAGGCGTCCAGTGCAGCGGCATGGATCTGCGCCACCCCCGCCTCGCTCAGCGGGCGATACTGCCCGCCTTGCAGGCCCGGGCGCACCGGGCGCAGCGCCTCGGCCAGGGGCGCCGCCCGCTCCGCCACCCGCGCCGCGCGCCCGCCCGCCCGCCGCCCCCGTGCCGCCTCTGCCGCTTCAGACATGACGCCCTCCTGCCTTCATCTGTTCAGAAATATCCTCGGGGGGGCGGCCGCAGGCCGCGCGGGGGGCAGACAGCCCCCCGTCCCCGGTCGTCACATGCGCACCCGGTCCGAGGCCGGATCATACATCGCCACCAGCGACGGCACCGCCGCATGACGCTCGCCCGCGATCTCGATCTCATAGCGCGATCCCAGAAGATCGGCCTCGGTCTCGCCCGCGCAGGGCACCCAGCCCAGCCCGATGGCCCCGCCCAGATGATGCCCGTAATTGCCGCTGGTCACCGGCCCGACGATCCGACCATCACGCCGCACCGCCTCGTTCCCGAACAGAAGCGGCGCCGGGTCCGTCAGGCGGAACTGCACCAGCCGCCGCGCCAGCCCGGCCTCACGCTTGCGCAAGACCGCCTCGCGGCCGATGAAGCCCTCTTTCGCGGCGCGCACGGCAAAACCCAACCCCGCTTCCAGCACATGATCCTCATCGGTGATGTCATCGCCCCAATGGCGATAACCCTTCTCGATCCGGCAACTGTCCAGCGCGTGTATGCCGCAGAGTTTCAGCTCCGGCTCGGCCTCCAGCAGCGCCTCGAAAACATGGGCGGCCTGATCGGCGCTGACATAAAGCTCCCAGCCCAATTCGCCGACATAGGTCACGCGATGCGCCCGGGCGAGGCCCATGCCGATCTCGATTTCGCGCGCCGTGCCAAAGGGATGCGCGGCATTGCTCAGATCGTTCGGGCTGACCTTCTGCAAGATGCGCCGCGCCTCCGGCCCCATCAGGCACAGCACCGCCTCGCCCGCTGTCACATCGGTCACCACCGCGAAATCCTCGGCCAGATGGCCGCGCAGCCAGGCCAGGTCGCGTTGCAGCGTGGCCCCCGGCACCACCAGCAGGAAGGCGGTCTCGCTCAGCCGGGTGACGGTCAGGTCACATTCGATCCCGCCCCGTTCGTTCAGCATCTGGGTATAGACGATGCGCCCCGGCGCCACGTCGATCTGCCCGGCGCAAAGACGGTTCAGGAACCGGCAGGCATCGCGCCCCTCGACGCGGATCTTGCCGAAGGAAGACATGTCGAACAGCCCCGCCTTCTGCCGCACCGCCAGATGTTCGGCGCGCTGGTTTTCAAACCAGTTCTGCCGGCCCCAGGCATAGCGGTAGTCGCGTTCCTGCCCCGGCACCGCGAACCAGTTGGCGCGCTCCCATCCCGCGACCTCGCCAAAGACCGCGCCGCGTGCCTTCAGCGCCTCATGCAGCGGGGTGCGCCGCACGCCGCGCGCGGTCACCACCTGGCGATAGGGATAATGATCGGCGTAAAGCAGACCCAGGGTTTCGGTCACCCGCTCCTTCAGATAGGCGCGGTTCTTCTGAAAGGGCTGCGCCCGGCGCAGGTCCACATCCCAGAGGTCAAAGGGCGCGTGCCCCTCGGTGATCCAATGCGCCAGCGCCATCCCCGCCCCGCCGGAGGAGATGATGCCGATCGAATTATACCCCGCCGCCACCCAATAGCCCGCGAGTTCCGGCGCCGGCCCAAGGTAATAGCGATCGTCGGGGGTAAAGCTTTCCGGCCCGTTGAAGAAGGTGTGGATGCCCGCCGTCTCGAACATCGGCATGCGGCGGGTGGCCATGTCGAGGATCGGCGCGAAATGATCCCAATCTTCGGGCAAGGTGTCGAATTCGAAATCCTCGCGGATGCCACCCATGCCCCAGGGCTTCGCCCTGGGCTCAAAGGCACCCAGCATCATCTTGCCGGCATCGGTCTTGTAATAGGCGCATTCGTCCACGACCCGCAGCACCGGCATGTCGGTCAGGCCGGCCACCGGCTCGGTCACCAGATAGAAATGCTCGGCCGCGTGCAGCGGCACGGTCACGCCATTCTGCGCCGCCAGATCGCGCCCCCACATGCCGCCGCAATTCACCACCACGTCGGCCGCGATGAAGCCGGGGCCGTCGGGGCCCTCGTAGCTCACGCCGGTCACCCGGCGGCGCGCGCCCTCGACAGCCTCGGTGACGCCTGTGACCTTCACATTCTCCAGGATGGTAGCGCCGTTCATCCGCGCGCCCTTGGCCAGGGCCATGGCGATATTGGCCGGGTCGCATTGCCCGTCGCCCGGCAGATGCACACCGCCCACCACACCGTCGGTATTGAGATGCGGATAGAGCGCCTTGACCTCTGCCGGGGTGATGCGATGCACCTCCACCCCGAAGATGTCGGCGATGGTGGCCTGGCGCAAAATCTCCTGCATGCGGTCTTCGGTCAGGGCGACGGTCATCGACCCCACGGTCTTCATGCCGGTCGCGACGCCGGTCTCGGCCTCCAGCTTGCGGTAAAGCTCGGCGGAATATTTGGCCAGCCGCGTCATGTTCTGATTGGCGCGCAATTGCCCGATCAGCCCCGCCGCGTGCCATGTCGTGCCCGAGGTCAGGCGCTTGCGTTCCAGCAGCACGATGTCGCGCCAGCCGGCCTTGGCCAGATGATAGGCCACCGAACAGCCCGACACCCCGCCCCCGATGATCACCGCCTGCGCTTTGGAAGGTATCTGCGCCATCATCCTGCTCCTGTTGCTTTCCATCCCGCGATGGAAAGTTTTCGTCGAAAACTTTCACCCCGTTTCTTCGTCGAAGAAACGGATCACCCGCGCAGCCGCTGGTTCTGCGGATCCCAGAGCGGGCGATCCTCCTGCACCACCGCGGCATGGCGCTGGCCAAAGATCTCCACCTCGACCTCTGTCCCCGGCACCGACAGATCGGCGCGGATCATGCCCAGCCCGATCGAGACACCCAGCCGGTGCCCCCATTCGCCCGAGGTCAGCTCGCCCACCACCTGCCCGCCATGCCAGATCGTCGCCATATAGGGCGCGTCGTGATCGCCGGCCGCGATGACCAGCGTGACAAAGCGCCGGCGCGGCCCGGCGGCGCGTTCCGCCTCCAGCGCGGCCTTGCCGATGAAATCGGGTTTGGACCAGTCGATGAACCGCTCCAGCCCGCCTTGCAGCAGGGTGTAATCGGTCGAAAGATCGCCCTTCCAGGCGCGATAACCCTTTTCCACCCGCAGGCTGTTCAGGGCGAACATGCCAAGGGGACGCAGCCCATGCGCCTGCCCGGCCGCCATGACGGCGTCAAAGATCGTGGCGGTGTCGGCGGTCTTGGTATGGATCTCCCAGCCCAACTCGCCGGCGAAGGAGACGCGCACCAACTGGCACCAGCGGCCCGCGATCTGCGCCGACTGGTGGCTGAGCCAGGGCCGGGTCAGATCGGCCTCGGTGACCTGGGCCAGGATGGCGCGGCTCATCGGGCCGGTCAGGATCTGGCAGGCGAAATCCTCGGTCACATCGGCGATCGTGACACCCTCGGGCGGCTGATGCCGGCGCAGCCATTCCAGATCATGCAGCTGTGCCACCGCCGCGGTGATCAGAAAGAACAGATCGTCGGCCAGACACATGATCGACATCTCGGTGACGATCCGGCCCTTGTCATCGGCGAAATAGCCCAGACCGATGCGACCCGGCGCCGGCACCTTGCCCGCGATCATCCGGCCCAACCAGTCCCGCGCCGCCGGACCCGACAGGCGAAAGCGCGAAAAGCCCGGCAAATCCAGGATGCCCGCCGCGTCGCGCACCGCCGCGCATTCGCCGGCCACCGCATCGAACCAAGGCCCCTTGCGCGCCCAGGTCTGTTGCGCCGCCTCGGAGGTATCGTCGCCGGGCCGGGCATACCACAGCGCGCGTTCCCAGCCGTTGAAGGCGCCGAATTGCGCGCCAAGCGCCTTGACCCGGTCATGCACCGGCGACAGGCGCCGGTTGCGCGCGGCGGGCCAGCTGTGATGCGGAAAATGGATGGCGTATTCGTGGCCATAGACCTCCATCCCCTTCTGCACGCAATAATCCTGGTCCTCCCAGCCGGTGAAGCGGCGCGGGTCGCAGGACCACATGTCCCATTCGGTCGCGCCTTCGGTCACCCATTCAGCCAGCACCTTGCCGGCGCCACCAGCCTGGCAGATGCCGAAGGTAAAGACGCAGGCCTCAAAGGCATTGGGCACGCCCGGCATCGGGCCGATCAGCGGGTTGCCATCGGGCGTATAGGGGATCGGGCCGTTGATCACCTTTTGCAGATTGGCCTCGGCCAGCAGCGGCACGCGGGCCATGGCATCGGTGATATGCCATTCCAGCCGCTCCAGATCGTCGGGGAAGAGTTGAAAGCTGAAATCCTCGGGCATCGGATCGTCGGGGGTGGCCCAATGCGCCCGGCAGGGGTTTTCGTAAGGCCCGAGGTTGAAGCCATATTTCTCTTGCCGCAGGTAATAGCTGCTGTCCACGTCGCGCAACAGCGGCAGCTTTTGCCCCGCGCCTTTCGACCAGGCCTCCAGTTCGGGGATGGTGTCGAACAGCAGATATTGGTGGCTCATCACCATCATCGGCACGCGGCGGCCGAACATGCGGCCCACCTCGGCGGCGTAATAGCCGCCCGCATTCACCACGATATCGCAGCGGATCTCGCCCTTGGGCGTGGTCAGCACCCAGACGCCGCCGTCGCGCCGGGCGGCAGTCACCGGGCAGAACCGTTCGATCCGCGCGCCCATCTGGCGCGCGCCCTTGGCCAGCGCCTGTGTCAGCTGCGCGGGGTCGATATCGCCGTCATAGGGATCGTGCAGCGCGCCGGTCAGGTCATGGGTTTCCAGAAAGGGATAGCGATCGCGGATCTGGTCGGGCGCAAGAATGTCGAGATCCATCCCCTGATAGCGCCCCATCCCCACCACGCGTTTGAATTCCAGCAGCCGTTCCGCCGTATGGCCCAGCCGGACCGAGCCGGTGACATGGTAATTCATCGGATAGTCCACCTCGGCGCCCAGGCCGCGATAGAGCTGCGCCGAATAACGCTGCATGTTCATGATCGACCAACTGGCGGAAAAGGTGGGCACATTTCCCGCCGCATGCCAGGTGGAACCAGCGGTCAGTTCGTTCTTTTCCAGCAACAGGCAATCGGTCCAGCCGGCCTTGGCCAGATGATAGAGGCACGAGGCCCCGACCGCCCCGCCCCCGATGATCACCACCCGCGCCTGTGTCGGAAATTCCGCCATCGCATCCTCCGCTTTTGCCGCAGAGTATCAGGCGGCACCGGGCTTTCAATTCGGCCGCAGCCGCCCTATTGATCGAGAAAACCGATCAGGAGGTGGCGCATGCAGATCGACCTGCTGGAGACCTTTCTCGACCTGTGCGAAACGCGCAGCTTCAACCGCACGGCAGAGCGGCTGGGCATCACGCAAAGCACCGTCTCGGCCCGGATCGCCGCGCTGGAAACCGCCCTTGGCGCGCGGCTGTTCGAACGGTCGCGTGCGGGCACCGACCTGACGGTCGAGGGCGGACGGTTCGAGGGGCACGCGCGCAGCCTGCGCCATGAATGGAACGAGGCCCGGCGGCGCATCCAGGTGCCGCTGCATGGCAGCCAGCTGGTGCGGCTGGCGATCCAGAACGATCTGGCGGCGCAGCATATCGGCGATTGGGTCGCCGATTTCCGCCGCGCCCTGCCCGAAGCGGCATTCTATATCGAGCCGGATTATTCCAATCAGATGTGCGCCGACCTGCTGACCGGCACGCAGGATTTCGCGGTGATGTTCTCGCCCAAGCCGCACCCGGATCTGCATTTCGAAAGCGTGGGGGATGTGGCCTATGTCATGGTCTCGTCCGAGACCGACCGGCTGGAGGCGGTGCAGGCCGAAAGCTTCGTCTTCGCGCATTTCTCGCCCGCCTTCGAGGCGATGCACCGCCAGGTCACCCCGCATCTGGCCGGCGCCGCGATCTCGGTCGGGCAAAGCGGCACAGTCGCCGCCCTGCTGACCGCCATGGGGGGCGCGGGCTATGTGCTGGAAAAGACAGCGGAAACCCTGTGCGCCACCGGGCGCTTCCGTCCGGTCAGCGATGCGCCGGTGCTGCGTCAGCCGGTCTATGCCGCCATGCACCTGCGCCATCGCATCACGCCGCTGCACCGCCGTCTGACCCGCATCATCCGCCGCCGTCTGGCCGGACGCGAGGGGTGAACTGACAGCTCGCCGGGCTGCGGCCGGGCGACAGGGTTCCCATGGAAATGCGACGCCTTTGGCGACGGCATGGCCGCGCGGCGCGGGGTCAGCCCACCGGCCGCAGCCCGGCGCGGAACCGTGCGGCATTGGCGCGATAGCCGGCGGCAGAGCGCAAAAGCTTGTCCTGCGCGGCGGCATCCAGAAGCCGCACCACCTTGCCCGGCGCGCCCATGACCAGACTGCCATCGGGGATTTCCTTCCCCTCGGTGATCAGCGCGCCGGCGCCGATCAGGCAACCCCGGCCGATCCGGGCGCCGTTCAGCACCGTGGCCCCCATGCCGATCAGACTGCCCGCGCCGATCACGCAGCCATGCAGCATCGCCTTGTGGCCGATGGTGCAATCGGGGCCGATCACCAGCGGATAGCCCATATCGGTATGCAGCACGCAGTTTTCCTGCACGTTCGACCCGGCGCCGATGCGGATTTCCTCATTATCGCCGCGCAGGGTGCAGCCGAACCAGACCGAGGCCGCCGCCTCCAGCACCACCCGCCCGATCAGATTGGCATCCGGCGCCACCCAGGCATCCGGGGCGATCTGCGGGGCGATCCCGTCCAGGGCATAGATCATCGCGTCTCGAACTCCTGATTGAGGGCGCGCACGAAGCCCGGCAGATCGGGCTGGCGGTCGCGGCGCATGCGTTCGGCCTGTAGGATGGTCAGCAATTGCGCAAAGGCGGTGTCGATGTCGTGATTGACGATGACGTAATCATATTCGGCCCAATGGCTGATCTCGTCGCGGCTTTTGGCCATGCGCCCGGCGATCACCTCGTCGCTGTCCTGGGCGCGGCTGCGCAGCCGGCGGTCAAGCTCGGCGATCGAGGGTGGCAGCACGAAGATCGACACCACATCGCGGCCAAGCGCCGAATTGCGGATCTGCTGGCCGCCCTGCCAGTCGATGTCGAACAGCGTGTCGCGCCCCTCGGCCATGGCGCGTTCGACCGGCCCCTTGGGCGATCCGTAGAAATTGCCGAACACCTCGGCATGTTCCAGCATCTCGCCCGCGGCCACCATCGCCTCGAATTCGGCCCGGGCCTTGAAGTAATATTCGCGCCCGTCTTCCTCGCCCGGGCGCGGCGCGCGGGTGGTGGCCGAAACGGAAAAGCGCAGCGTCGGATCCCAATCCATCAGCCGTCGTGCCAGCGTCGATTTTCCCGCCCCCGAAGGCGAGGAGAGGATGAGCAGCAAACCCTTGCGCGTCATGGTCATTCCACGTTCTGAACCTGTTCCCGCATCTGGTCGATCACCGTCTTGAGGTCAAGCCCGATCCGGGTCAGCGCAATGTCCTGCGCCTTGGAACAGAGCGTATTGGCCTCGCGCATGAATTCCTGCATCAGGAAATCGAACTTGCGCCCGACCGGGCCGGGCTCCGCCAGCAGCGCGCGGGCGGCGGTGACATGGGCCGCCAGCCGGTCCAGCTCCTCGGTCACGTCGGTCTTGACCGCCAGCAGTGCCAGTTCCTGCGCCAGGCGCTGCGGATCGGCGTCCTCGCTGTTCTCCAGCACGCGGGCAAGCTGGGTGCGCAGCGTTTCGGCCTGGCTGGCGCGGCGGTTTTCCACGGCGGCGGCGGCCTCGTCGCGCAGGCTGGCCACGCGGTCGATCTGGCCACCGATCACCTGCGCCAGCGCGGCGCCCTCGGCCTGGCGCATGGCGTTGAAAGCCGTGATCAGCGCCGGCAGATCGGCCAGGATCGCATTGCGCAGCGGCGTCGTATCCTCGTCGCTTGCCCCGGTCTCGACCACGCCGCGAAAGCCCAGCACATCGGCATGCGAGGGCTGCGCGAGCGTGACGCCCTCCTCCATCGCCACGCGCTCCACCTCGGCCAGCGCCAGCAGCACGCCGCGCAGGGTGGCGGGGTTCAGGCGCAGCCCCTCGGCCTCGGGCTGTTCGCGGGTGACTCGCAGCGTCAGGCTGACATTGCCCCGGCTGAGTGCGCGCGACAGCTCGCCCCGCAGCGCAAGTTCCAGCCCGTCGATCCAGTCCGGCACCCGCAACCGCAGGTCCAGCCCCTTGCCATTCACCGCGCGCAGATCCCAGACCCACGAGGCGCCCGGCCCCTGCCCCTTGCCGGCGGCAAACCCGGTCATCGACACGGTCATGGCATTCTCCTTGCGCGACGCGCATTTACCAATGGTTCAGAAATCCCGCAAATTTGCGGCGAATCCGGTTATATTAAGATCACAGTAACCCATTCCCGGCCCCTGAGCCTTCTGGACGCCCGTGACCCGCCCGACCATGGCGGATTCGCGCGGGGCTGTCCACCGGCGCCCGGTTCCGGCCCAGCGGAGCGACAGCCATGGTCCTGACCTTTTTCGGCGGCAAAGGCCCCGGCGATGCCGAGGCACGGGCACGGCGAGAAACCGAGATGCGCGCCATGATCGAGGAGGTGCGCAGCTACTGGGAGGGGTTGCGCGAAAATGGCGCGCTGCCACCGCGCGGCGCGATTGATCCACGGGGGCTGCGCGGCGCGCTGCAAGGGGCCTTTCTGGCGGAACGCATCGCCCCCGGCATCGCCCGGCTGCGCATCGCCGGCATGAGCCTGTGCGACATCCTGGGCATGGACGGGCGCGGCATGCCGCTGAGCGCGCTGTTCGATCCGATGGCGCGGGCGCGGCTGACCGGGTTGCTCGATGCCTGTTTCCTGCGGCCCGCGATCCTTGACCTGACGCTGGCCGCCGAGACCGGGCTGGGGCGGCCGTCGCTGTTCGGCCGGATGATCCTGATGCCGCTGGCCGGCGATGGCGGCCGGGGCGAGATGGCGCTTGGCTGTCTGGCGCTGTCGGGGCAGATCGGGCGGGCGCCGCGCCGGCTGTCGATCGTCGCGGCCAGTTGCAGCGCGCTGACCCCGCCGCGCCTGACGCGAGCCGACCCGGCGCAAGACCTGATCCGCGCCGGCACGCAGCCGGCGCCGCTGGCCCCGGCCTTTGCCGAACCTGCCGCGCCCTACCGGGTCAAGCCCTGCGCCAAGGCCCGCAGCTATCTGCGGCTGGTCGATCTGGAGGAATAGTCACGCGGCGCCCTCCGCCTCGGCCCGGAAGACCGGGTTAGACCAGGCCCGCCGCCCCGCCGCGTCGATCACCGTGACCCGCAACCAGGGCGAGGCGGCAAAGCGTTCCAGCGGCAGGCTGCTGCGGGTCATCGCATGGCCATGCACCGCCCGGGCAGCCGTGCCCTGCCCCTGCACGATCATGCTGACCACGGCCGAACTTTCGACCCGAATCCGGTCGCCCTCGATCACCACGTCGCGCAACTCCGGCCCCTGGCTGCTGTAGAAATCGCCCGCCTTCAGCGCGGCCAGCAGCGCCTCGGGCGTGTTCTCGATGGCCTTGACCATCACCCAGCCGCCGAAATGATCGGGCTCCGAGAAATGGGCATCATCGGTGGCGATCATCGACAGGCGCCGCCCCTCGGACAGCAGCAGATCGGCAATGGCAAAGCCGTCGGGCCGGTCGCAGCCCATGGCGCAGCCGTGGTTATAGACCTCGACCGCATGGGCGGCCGTCAGGCTGCGGGCATCGTCCAGTGTCAGGCCCGACCATTGCGGATGGGCAATCGCGACAAAGGCCCCCGCCGCCACCGCCCGCGCCGCCAGCGCAGGGCCGCTTTCCATGCCGGGATGCACGGCGAAATCCGGCGCGGCGGGCGGCGCAAAGTCGGGCGGCAGGCCGACCGCCAGAATGTGCCACAGCTCGCCATTGCGCATCGGGCCGGAATGCAGTTCGGCCCCCGTCAGGGTGGTGAATCCCGGCGCGCGAAAGGGCTGCGTATCCACGATCGGATAATCGTAGCGCCCGATGAAATGGTCGGTCAGCGCCAGAAAGTCATAGCCCTCGGCACGGTAGCGGCGGCAGACCTCCTCGGGCGGCAAGACCCCGTCGGAGCGGGTGGAATGGCTGTGCAGATTGCCGCGCCAGAACCGGCCCGGCGCTGAAAAGGCGGAAAGTCGCATGGGATGGGCCTCCTGTCCGGGTCAGCCAAGCGCGGCGCGGCGGCGATTGCTGTGCCGGCGGCGACGCGGCTGTCCCGCCGGCGACAGAGAGCTGCGCAGGAAAAAGGGGGCGCTTGGGCGCCCCCTTGATTGCAGGATCGCCGTCCGGCCAGGCCGGGTTCAGACCAGCAGGTCGTTGCGCAGCGCGGTCAGGGTCGTGTCCTCGACCGTCAGCGTATCGCCGCGGCCAAAGTCGAACACCACATCGTCGCCCACCTGCACCGCCTTGTTCAGCGCGGCCCGCACCGAGCTGAGGCCAAAGCCCGCCAGACGGATCGTATCCACGTCATTGGTGAAATCGCGGATCACGTCATGATCGCCATTGCGGGCAAAGATGAACAGGTCGGCATGGCGCCCGCCGGTCAGGATGTCGTCGCCGGCATGACCGTTCAGCGTATCGGCCCCGGCATCGCCGAACAGCCGGTCATTGCCGCCGCCGCCCAGCAGCATGTCGCGCCCGGTGCCACCGCGCAGCACGTCATTGCCGCCCAGCCCCGCCAGCTTGTCGGCGCCGCCATAGCCCAGCATCACATTGGCCTTGCCATTGCCCGCCATGTCATTGCCCGCGCCGCTGCCGACAAAGCGGCTGGCATTGGACCCGACCGAGATCGTGTAATTCCCGGTGCTGGTGCTGTAATAGCCCTGCGCGCCCAGATAGAAGGTGCCGCTCTCGGTCGCGGTAAAGGTGATGACCGAACTGGACGAACCGCTGCTGGAGGCCGCGTTGATCCGCGCGCCATCCTCGTCATAAAGCGCGAGGAAACGGTCGGCCAGACGCGGCGCCGCGCCATTGCCGTTCAGCTTGAACGTATAGCTGCGCCCCGCGACCAGGTTCATCTCGAACCAGTCCACATCATTGCCGACATCGACCCGGCTCAGCCGCTTTTCGCCCTCAAGCAGGGTGGCGGCGGTCGCGGTATCGCCGCGGATCGTATCGGTGGCGATCGAGGTGATCTTGTAGCCGCCGAGATCGGTTTCCAGAATATTGCCGGCCTGCACGAAATAGGTGCCCGACTGATCGGCGGTCCAGCTGATCGTGGAGGAGGTGCCTGAACCGATATTGCCATAGACCAGGATATCGGCGCCGTTGGTGTCGCGCAGATAGATATCCGGGTCGGACAGCGGATTGGTGCCGTTGCCGGTGATCTTGAACCCGTAGGCCAGCCCTTCGCGCAACGAGACCTTGAACCAGTCGGTATCGTTCGGCGCGTCGATGGTCGAGGTGACCGAACCATTGCGCGCCAGGACCGAGGTGGTGGCGACGTTGTTGACGATGGTGTCGCTCATCTGCGCGGTCAGGCGGTAATTGCCCTCATTCGCCTCGTCATTGCTGTAATCGCTGACGATCACATAATAGGTGCCGCTGGTCGCGGGGTTCAGCGTGGCGGTGCCGCCCGTATAGTCGGTATCGAGGATCTGGCCGCTGGCCGTCACGATCTGCACCCGGCCATCGTCCAGCGAATTGGCCGAGCCATCGCCGGTCAGCTGGAAGCCATAGCTGCGTCCGGCCACCAGATTGACGCGGAACCAGTCGGAATCGTTCGACTGCCCCAGATCGGACGAAATCACGCTGGACCCGCCGATATTGAAGGTGGTGGCGGCGCTGTTGAGGATCGTGTCGCCCATGCGCGCGGTGATGGTATAGGCGCCCTCGCCCGCCTCATCGCCGCTGTAACCCACATTCTCCAAGTAAGTCGCTGATTTCGCTGTCGTAATCGTGATATTTCGCATATAAATCATGGCGTTGACGGCTGCGAGGGGCGCGTTTCATGGATCACCTGGAGGGTGCGGGCTTGGCGCGG
>NZ_VKKX01000001.1 GCF_008271655.1 Gemmobacter caeruleus | reverse complement strand
GGCCTGGCGCAGGATAGCAAGGATCTGCGCTTCAGTGTATCTGCTTGTCTTCATTCAGAATCTCCTCGTTCATCTTGCCGAGAAAATTCTACTTATGCAGCCCCTTACTTTCGGGGGGGATTACCCCTGCACCGCATAGCGCATCGCGGTGACAGAGATCGCCGGGATGATCAGCGTCGGCGGGTAGAAGATGTCGGCGTCAATCAGCGGATCTCCGTCCATGATCATCTTGATCGCCCGGTTCATGCCGGACCCGCCCAGAAGCTTCATCCCCTCGGCCCGACCCGCCTGTTCGATGGCGGCCTTGGCGCCAAGCGCGGCGTCGTCGTCGCCTGCCCAGACCCCGTCGATATGGTCGAACCGGGTCAGGAAGTCCTGCATCACCTCAAAGCCCTTGTCGGGGTTCCAGTTGGCATATTGCATGTCCAGCACCTCGATCCCCGAACCTTCCAGCGCGGCATTGAAGGCCTCGATGCGGATGTTGTCGATGGCGGTCGGGATGCCGCGCATGACCACGATCTTGCCGCCCTGCGGGAACTTTTGCCGGAAATACTGCGCCGCGATGGTGCCGTATTGCGGGTTATTGCCGCCGACATACAGATCCTCGACCCCTTCTTCCGACAGGCCGCGGTCCACGGCGGTGATGAAGATGCCACGGGCCTTCGCGGCCTTCACCGGCTCGGTCAGCGGGTCGCTTTCCATCGGCAGGATCACCAGCGCATCAATGCCCTGCGCGACCAGATCCTCGACATTGTTGACCTGGGCCTGCACGTCGCCTGCGGTGGTCAGCACGAAGTCGAGACCGGGGAAAGCGGTCTTCAGCGCGGCGATGGTGCGCTCGGTCTGGTAGTTCAGGCCGCCGGTCCAGCCATGCGTGGCGGCGGGGATGGCGATGCCGATCCGGGCGGTCTTGCCGGCTTCCTGCGCCAGGGCGGGCACCGCGGCGGGCAGGGTCAGGCCGGCGGCGCCGGCGATCAGCATATGGCGTCTGGACAGATGGGATTTCATGGTTTCCTCCGGTTGAAAGTCAGGCTCAGGCAGCGGCGCGCTTGCGTTGCAGCAGCACGGCGATGACGATGATGGCGCCCTGGAACAGCCCGTTCAGATGGGGGCTGAAGAAGGCGGTAAGGTTCAGGATGTTGGCGACAAGGCCGAGGATCAGCACGCCGACCACCGTGCCCCAGACCCTGCCATGTCCGCCCGCCAGCGCGGTGCCCCCGATGATCACGGCGGCAATCGCCTCCAATTCCCACAGGATGCCTGTCGAAGGGGTGACCGCGCCGAGGCGCGGCACATAGATAAGCGTGGCAAGGGCGACGCAGACGCCTTGCAGCAGATAGGTCGCCAGCCGCACCCGATCCACCGGGATCGCCGAATACCGCGACACGTCGGGGTTAGAACCGATGGCCGTGACATGGCGACCGAAGCGCAGCCGGGTCATCACGATCTCGCCCAGCAGGGCCAGCACCGCAAAAACCAGCACCGGAACCGGAATCCCCAGAACCGTGCCATAATAGAGCGGGCGCCCCACGTCGCGCAGCGCGAAGTCGAGCGAAATCGAGCCGCCATCCGACATCCATGTCACCAGCGAGCGCATCATGCCCATGGTGCCCAGCGTGACGATGAAGGCCTCGATCCGGGCGTAGACGGTCAGCGCGCCGTTCACCAGCCCGCCCGCAGCACCGATCAGCAGCGCCGCCCCCATGCCGAGCAACAGCGCCAGCACGGGCGAGACGCTGGCGGACAGCGCATTCATCGCCATGATCGACAACCCCGCCACCAGCGCCGCCATCGCGCCGACCGAAAGGTCCAGACCGCGGGCAGTGATGACGAAGGTGGCGCCGATGGCGATGATGCCGATGATGGACGACCGGGTCAGCACGTTCAGGATGTTCTCGACCGTGAGGAAGGTGTCGCTGGACACCGCGCCCAGCACGAAAAGCAGCAGCAGCGCCAGCAACGGCCCCATACGCCCGATACTGTGACGCATGCTGGTGGCAGGCCGGGGGATCGTCGTATCGCTCATGCGGAAAGCTCCTGGTTCGCGAGGCCAAGCCCGAGGCGCAGGATCTCGCCCTCGGTCAAATGTCCGTTTTCGGGTTGGGTCAGCACGCCCGCGACACGGCCCCGGTCCATGACCAGAATGCGGTGGGCAAGGCCGATCAGTTCGGGCAATTCGGAGGAAATCACGGCGACGGCCTTCCCGGCGGCAGCCAGTTCGGCGATCAGGTGGTAAATCTGCGCCTTGGCGCCGATATCCACCCCGCGCGTGGGTTCGTCCAGAATCACGATGTCCGGTTCCGGCGCCAGTGTCTTGGCCAGCAGCAGCTTCTGCTGGTTGCCACCCGACAGCTTGCCCGCCGCTGTCTCGGCCGAGGCGGCGCGGATGTCGAACCGGGCTTGCGCGGCCAGATAGCGCGCCCTTTCGCCCTTCGCGTCAATGACCGCCGCACCGCGTAGCGCGCCAAGCGTCAGGTCGGCATTCACCACCAGCGACTTGTCCAGCAGAAGCCCGCGCGCCTTGCGGTCTTCGGTCAGGTAAGCGATGCCGAGGCGCCATGCCTCGCGGCTGCGGGGCAGCGGGCGGTCCTGCCCGCGCAGGGTGAAGCGGCGGGCAGTTGCCGGGCGCAGGCCCGCCAGCGCCTCCATCATCTCGGTCCGGCCCGAACCGACGAGCCCGGCGATACCCAGCACTTCGCCAGGGTGCAGGCTGAACCCGGCATCCTGCACCGGCGCGCCGATCTCGCGCCGCACGGTCAGCCCCTCTACCTTCAGGATGGGCGCCGAGGCGGCGGGGGCGATGCGCGGCGCGAACAGGTCCGACATTTCACGCCCGACCATGGCCGAGGCGATATCATGCTCGCTGACCTCGGCCGTCGGCCGGTCCAGCGTGATCCGACCATCGCGCAGCACGGTCACCCGGTTGGCGATCTCGCGCACCTCGTCCAGCCGGTGCGAGGTGAAGATCACCGCCCCGCCTGTGGCGGTGAAGCTGCGGATGCGGGCAAACAGCGCCGCAGTCTCGTCCCGGCCCAGCACGGCGGTTGGCTCGTCCATCAGCAAGAGACGCGGGCGCGCATGAAAGGCCTTGGCCAGTTCGACGATCTGCCAGCTTGCCACCGGCAGCCGGGCCATGGGTGTGTCCGGGTCGATCCTTGCGTTCAACAGAGCCAGCGCCGCCGCCGAGTCCCGTCGCATCCGCGCCCGGTCGATCAGGCCAAAGCGCAAAGGCTCGCACCCCAGATGGATATTCTCGGCCACCGTCATGTCGGGGAGCAGGGCGAATTCCTGATGCACCAGTTTGATGCCTTGCGCCTCGGCGCGGTGAAGATCGGCGGGGACAGGGGTGCCCTGCCAGGTCACCCGGCCCGCTCCGGGCGCAAGATAGCCCCCGATGATCCTCATCAGCGTCGATTTGCCGGCGCCGTTCTCACCCGCAAGCGCCACCACCTCGCCCGGCGCGACGTGCAGGTCAATGCCGGTCAACACCTGGTTCGGGCCATAGGAATGGGCAACGCCATCCAGTCGAAGCGCATCCGACTGCTGATTCTGCTGCATGATGAAATCCTCCCATGCAACAAAAACACCACTTTTTATATCATTGCAACATATGTTGCAGGCGCCAGAAGTGGGATGTTTCTATTGGTTCGGGACAAGGGCTTTGCTCAGGCGACAAGGGGATGTGCGCCCGCGGGAAACAAGCGGCGACGTTCCCGGCTGCGGCAGGACGCTGCCCTTTGCGTGGTCGGTGGTCATCGGGCAGGCCCCTGCGCGCGGCTGTCGGACCAGGATCGGGGGCTGGTGTCGCTGCGCCGTGGCCGGTCGCAATTTCAGACCATCGGAATTGGCCAGCGAGTGACATCTCGGCGCCATTAAGCGGGCGCCATCCTCATTTGGCGATGCCGGTCAGCGCAAGCCGACCGGCAGCTCTGCTTTCAGGGCCGTCTCACACCGCAACCGGCGTCAGCCAAGCGGGGGTGGCCGCCTCGGCGCTGTCAACCACGGCTTCAACGAAGGCCACGCCTTTGAGACCGTCATAGGCCAGCGGAAGATTTTGCCCGAGCGCCCCCGGGGCGCGGCCGTCGCGGCGGGCGCGAATTGCCTCGGCAAAGCCCACATAGAGGTTGGCGAAGGCTTCGAGATAACCCTCCGGGTGGCCGGGCGGCGTGCGCGTGCGCACCTTCGCATCCACCGACAGATCATCGGCCCCGCGCTTGATGATCTGCACACGGCCGTCGAGCGGCGTGTAGAGCAGTTCGTTGGGCTGTTCCTGAAACCATTGGAGCGAGCCGGTTTCGCCAAAGACACGCAGCCGGACACCGTTGGAATTGCCAAGCGCCACCTGGCTTGACCACAGCAGGCCCCGCGCCCCGCCCTCGTAGCGCATCATCACATGGGCATTGTCGTCAAGCGCCCGCCCCTCAACAAAGGTCGCGAGGTCAGCGGTCAGGGCTTGCAGCTTGAGGCCCGTCACAAAGCCCGCGAGGTGATAGGCATGGGTGCCGATATCACCGATCGAGCCGCCGCGACCGTTCTTTTTCGGATCGGTGCGCCAGGCCGCTTGCGCATTGCCCTGCCGCTCGATTGGTTTCGACATCCATTCAAGCGGATATTCCACCTGCACGCTGCGCACCGCACCGATCTCGCCCGCGGCCACGCGCACACGGGCCTCATGCACCATCGGATAGCCGGAATAGGTGTAGGTCACGCCGACAAACCGCCCGCTTTCGCGCGCCAGCTTTTCCAGTGCCACCGCATCTTCGAGCGTGGCGGTGATCGGCTTTTCGCAGATCACGTCAAAACCCGCCTCGATCAGCGCCTTGGCAATGGGGTAATGGGTGAAGTTGGGGGTGCAGATCGCCACGGCATCCACCTTGTCGGCGCGGCCCCTCTCGCCTGCGATGAGGTCGAGATAGGTGCCGTAGCTGCGCGCCTCATCCATGCCCTGCGACAGCGCGAAGGCGCGGCCCTTTTCCGCGTCCACGTCAAAGGCGCCCGCCACCAGTTGCCAGGCACCATCAAGGCGCGAGGCAAGGCGATGGATGTTGCCGATATAGGCGCCCTCGCCGCCCCCCACCATGCCCAGGCGCAGAGGTCGTTGATAATTCATGTCAGTTCTCCAGCCCGAGCATGGCCCGGTTCGAGGCGCGATCTGCACCAGATTTCACAAAATCATCGAAGGCCCGATCGGAAATGCGGATGATGTGATCCGCAATGAACCTGGCGCCTTCGCTGGCCCCGTCTTCGGGATTCTTGATGAAGCATTCCCATTCGAGCATCGCCCAACCCTGATAGCCATAGGTCGAGAGCTTGGTGAAGATCGCCTTGAAATCGACCTGCCCGTCTCCGGGGCTGCGGAAGCGGCCCGCGCGCTTGTCCCAGGGCTGAAAGCCGCCATAGGCACCCGACTTGCCATCGGGGCGGAACTCCGCGTCCTTCACATGGAAGGCCTTGATGCGGTCGTGGTAGTGGTCGATGAAGGCCAGATAGTCGAGCGCCTGAAGCACGAAATGCGACGGGTCGAACATGATGTTGGCGCGCGTATGGCCATTGAGCTTGTCCAGGAACATTTCCCAGCTGTGGCCGTCATGGGTGTCTTCAACGGGGTGGATCTCGAAACAGGCATCAAGACCGTGGGCGTCGAAATCGTCGAGGATCGGCTTCCAGCGCGCAGCCAGTTCGGTGAAGGCCTCGTCGATCAATCCTTCCGGCCATTGCGGATAGGGGTAAAGATAGGGCCAGGCGAGCGAGCCGGTGAATGTGGTGTGCGTGGTCAGCCCCATCCGCTTTGAGGCGCGCGCGGCAAAGCGCAGTTGCTCCTCGGCCCAGGCACGCCGCGCGGCAGGGTTGCGGCGCACCGCTTCGGGGGCAAAGCTGTCCATGATCTGATCGTGCGCCGGATGAACGGCGACCAGTTGACCGGTGATGTGCGAGGCCAGTTCGATCAGCTCCAGCCCGTTATCGGCCAGAACCCCGCGCAGGTCGTCGCAATAGGCATCGCTCTCGGCGGCCTGTTTCATGTCGATGAGCCGCGTATCCCAGGTGGGGATTTGCACCCCCTTGAAACCCTTGGCCGCCGCCCATTTGGCAAGGCTCGGCAAGGAATCATAGGGCGCTTCATCGGCCGCAAACTGGGCGAGGTAAACACCCGGACCCTTGATCGTCTGCATGTCTCAGCCCTCCAGCTTGGCGGCCGGCACCGGCGCGTCGTCATAACCGCCATACACCGATTGATCGAAGGGAATGACCGCGCCCGTCATCATGCCGCTGTCATCGGCCGCCATCCACAGCACCGCGCGCGCGACCTCTTTCGGGTCGAGAATACGCCCGAAGGGTTTGGCCGCTGCCGCTCGGGCGATGAAATCGGGATCGCCGGTTTCCGAAAGCACCAATGCGCGCTCGTGGTCCGAGTTCATCCAGCCGATATCAAGCTGGTTCACATGAATACGGTGACGCATCAGCGCGAAGCCCGCGTTGCGGGTGACCGTCGCAAGCGCACCCTTCGACGCTGCATAGGGTGCAAGGAACGGCTGACCAGCAAGACCGGACATCGAACCGATGTTGATAATGCGCCCCTCGATCCCTTCGCGGATCATCACCTTGGCGGCATCCTGAATCAGGAAGAACGGCGCACGGGTGTTGACGGCGAACATCCGGTCGAAAAGCTCGGGCGTCGAGTTCAGGATGTTGCCGCGATCGGTCAGCCCCGCTGCGTTGACCAGGATATCCACCCGGCCAAAGCGCTTGTCGGCAGATGCAATGATGCCGCGCACATCGTCGATATTGCCGAGATCGGCCGCGATCATCATCACCGGCACGCCGGTCTCATGGGTGATCGCCTCGGCCACCGCCCTGCCCTTCTCGGCGCCGCGCCCGACAATGGCAATGCCCGCCGCACCCGCCGCCGCAAAGCTGCGCGCGATCGCCGCCCCGAGCCCCTGAGTTCCGCCGGTGACGACGGCAATCTTTCCGTCAATACGGTTCATTCTGCGGCCTCCGCCTGATCAACTTCATAGCCAGCCGCCGCCATCACGCGCAGCAGTTCCTCATGCCCCTTTTTCGCCATTTCAAGCGGCGGCGACACCTTCGGATCCTGCTCCGCCTCAACGACGAACCAGCCCTCATAGCCTTTCGCGGCAAGCGCCTTCACGATGGCTTCGAAATCGAGCGACCCATCCCCCGGCACGGTGAAGGCCCCCTTCACAACCGCATCGAGGAAGCTTTCTTTCGTGCGATCAAGCCCATCGACCACAGCGCGGCGAATGTCCTTGGTGTGAACATGGGTGATCCGCGCATGGTGGTTCTCGATCACGCGCAGATTGTCACCGCCCGCAAAGGCCATGTGGCCCGCATCGAACAGGAGCGGCACCGACGAGTGCTTCATCAAGAGATCAAGCTCCGCCTCGGTCTCGATCACCGCAGCCATGTGGTGATGATAGCTGATCGGCATGCCCTGAAGCGCACACCAGTCGGCAAAATCGCTGATCTTGCGGCCATAGGCGGCAATCTCGGCCTCGGTGAGCTTTGGCTTCGTGGCCAGCGGCGCCGATTTCACGCCCTGAATGGAACGCGCGGTTTCGCCGTAAACGATGCAGGGCGCGCCCGCCGCCTTGAAAAAAGCCAGTTGCTGCGCAATGCGCTCCTTCTCCACCTCGATATCGCCATCGAGGAGCAGGCCCGAAAACCAGCCGCCACAGACCGAAATGCCGTATTTCGCAAGGATCGGGCCCAGTTCAGCCATGTCCATGGGAAAACGGCGCCCGGTTTCCATGCCGGTGAAACCCGCCACCGAGGCTTGCCGCAGGCATTCCTCAAGGCTGACATCATCCGAAAGTTCGGCCAGATCGTCGTTCCACCACGCGATTGGCGCAATGCCAAGTCTTGCCTTCATCTCACACCCCGACGCGCTGATTGGCGCGAATTGCGTCTTGCGACTTGCGCGCCTCGCGCACCTTCTCGAAATTCGAGATTTCCGGCACGCCCACGTCCCAATCGGCATCGCCCGGCACCCAGGTCCAGGCGTCAGAGACGATCGAGATCACCGTCGGCCCGTCATTCCCCTGCGCCCATTCAAGCGCGGCCTCGAAATCGGCCAGGCCTTCCACATGGCGGGCATGGGCGCCCATGGCGCGGGCATGGGCGGCAAAGTCCACATGCAGCGGGTTGGCGCGGTTCTTGATGTTGCAATCGACGAGCATGTTGTTGAAGCCCGGCACACCTTTGAACTGTTGCAGCCGGTTGATCACCGCATAACCGCCGTTGTCGCAAACCACGACGATCATCTTGTGACCCGTCAGCGCCGCCGAATAGATGTCGGAGTTCATCATCATATAGGTGCCATCGCCAAGCATCACGATCGGCGTGCCACCTGCGGCCCCCGGCCCTTCCTGCGCCATGGCCACGCCCCAGCCCGCCGCGATCTCGTAGCCCATGCAGCTGAATCCGAATTCGCAATCGAAGGTATTGGGGTCTTTCACGCGCCAGTTCTTCGTGATCTCGCCCGGTGTGCCGCCGGCCGCGCCAATCAGCGTATCATTCGGACGGGCCACCTTGTTCATCACCCCGATCACCTGCGCATAGGACGGCACCGCCGCGTTGGTGGGCGCCTGATGGCTGTCGAGGAGCTTGTTCCAGTCGGCAAAGAGGCTCTTCGCTTTCGGCATCAGATCCGCCGGGGCGGCCCAATCGCCAAGACCGGCATCCAGGTCGGCGATGGTTTCCTTCGCATCGCCAACAACCGAAAGCGCGCGGTGTTTCACCGCATCGAACCGCGCGGCGTTGATCGAGATGAACTGCGCCTCATGCGAAAACGCGGTCCATGAACCGGTCGTGAAATCCTGCAACCGCGTGCCCACGGCCAGGATCACATCGGCTTCCTTCGCCAACGCATTGGCCGAAGTGGACCCCACGATGCCGATCGGTCCGGCGTGAACCGGGTGGTCATGCGTCAGCGCGCCCTTGCCGGCGATGGTCTCCACAACGGGAATGCCACGCTTGGCCGCAAAGGCCGCAAGCTCGTTTTCGGCCAGGGAATAGCGCACGCCACCGCCCGAAATGATCAGCGGCTTCTTGGCCGATTTCAGCAGCGCCACGGCAGCAGCCACGGAATCGCGGTCGGCACGCGGGCGCGGAATGCGCCAGACCTTCGGCTCAAAGAACACTTCGGGGTAATCGAAGGCCCTTTCCTGCGTATCCTGCGCAAGACCGATGAAGGCAGGGCCGCAGTCGGCGGGGTCGAGCATGGTTGCAATCGCCTGCGGCAGCGAGGTGATGATCTGCTCGGGCTGGGTGATACGATCCCAATAGCGCACAACGGGCTTGAACGAATCGTTCACCGTCAACGTCGGATCGCCGAAATGCTCGACCTGTTGCAGAACCGGGTCCGGCAGACGGTTGGCAAAGGTATCCCCCGCCAAAAGCAGCACGGGAAGGCGGTTTGCCATGGCCGTGCCGGCCGCGGTCACCATATTCGCAGCCCCCGGGCCGATCGACGTGGCCGCAATCATGATCTGGCGGCGTTGCTTGGCCTTGGCAAAGCCGATGGCTGCCAGCGCCATGCTCTGTTCGTTCTGGCCGCGATAGGTGGGCAACTGGTCCTGGACCTGTTCAAGCGCTTCGGAAAGGCACGTCACGTTGCCATGGCCGAATATGCCGAACAGCCCGGCAAACAGCGGAACGCGCTCACCCTCGATTTCGGTGAACTGGTTGCAAAGGTAACGCACAAGAGCCTGAGCCATGGTCAGGCGAACGGTATTCCTGTTCATCTCGCCTCCTCCTGCGGATGGGGTTTTCTGACATTACGAAATGCATATTGACAATGCAACAACTCTGCAATGATTATTGCAAAGCTGATCTGGGAGGACCAACATGTTGAATATCGCCGTTCTCGGCTGCGGCCGCATTGGCCGAATGCATGCCGAAAACATTGCAAAACATCCGCGCGCGAATCTTGCCGGCGTGTTCGACGTTTATGAACCCGCAGCCATCGAGATTGCCGCGAAACTGGGCGTGACGCGGTTTGAAACGGCACAAGCGCTGTTCGCCTCGATTCGGGTCGATGCGGTGCTGATTGCCACCTCTACCCCCACCCATGCCGACTATATCGAGCAGGCCGTGGCCGCGAAAAAGCCGATGTTGTGCGAAAAGCCCATCGACCTTTCGCTTGACCGGGTTGATGCCTGTGCCAAGGCCATTTCCGGCACCGATGTGCCGATCATGCTGGGCTTCGTGCGCCGCTTCGATCCTGGTCACCGCGCGGTGCGCAAGGCCATCGCGGCGGGCAAGATCGGCAACCTGCATCAAGTCACCATCACCTCGCGCGATCCGGGCCTGGCCCCGGAAGCCTACATCGCCGAATCGGGCGGTATCTTCCGCGACATGACGATCCACGACTTCGACATGGCGCGCTTCATTCTTGGCGAGGAAGTCACCGATGTAACGGCGGTTGGCTCGCGCCTCGTGGCGCCCGATCTGATGACGAAATACGACGATTACGACACCGTCGTGGTGACCATGGTCACCGCCTCGGGCAAGCAGGCCGTCATCACCAACTCGCGTCGGGCCACCTATGGCTATGACCAGCGTGTCGAAGCTCTGGGCGATCTGGGTATGGCGGTTTCGGAAAACCGCCGCATCGACAACATGACGCTGCACACCGAGACCTTCACCGCGCAGGGAGCGCCGCTGCAAAACTTCTTCATCGACCGCTACGCCGAAGCCTTTGCCGCCGAAATCAACAGCTTCGTCGATGCTGTCGAAAAGGGCGAAGCACCCGAGGTGGGCTTTGACGATGGCCGCAAGGCGTTGTTGCTGGCCGAAGCCGCGCTGAGGTCGCTGGCCGAGCGGCGCACCGTCAACGTGAGCGAGGTGGGCTGATGTATCGCAATTTCGGACTGTTCATCGCCGGCGCGTGGCGCCAGCCCGAGGCCAGCGCGCCGGTTCTGTCGCCCGTCACCGAAAAGGCGCTTGGCGATGCGCCGATGGCCACGCTTGCGGAAACTCAGGCCGCGCTCGACGCGGCGGCAACGGCGCTCAAGCCGCTGCGCGAGATGGGCGGCTTTGCCCGAGCCGATGCGTTGCACAAGGCGGCGGATGCCATGATTGCCCGCACCGACGAAGCGGCGCGGATGATCTCGCTCGAAACCGGCAAGCCCCTGGTGCAAGCAGGGCGCGAATGGAGCCTGGCCTGCGACCAGTTCCGCTGGTTTGCCGAAGAAGCGCGCCGCATTTATGGCCGGGTGATCGACAGCCGCGTGCCGGGCGGGCGCTTTGAGGTGACGCGCGAGCCTGTGGGCATTGTCGGCGCCTTCACGGCATGGAACTTCCCCGCCGCGCTGCCCGCGCGCAAGCTGGCGCCGGCACTGGCAGCCGGCTGTCCGGTGGTGCTGCGGCCTTCGTCGCAGACGCCGGGCGTGGCCATGGTGATGGTCGATTGCCTGCGCGCGGCTGGCCTGCCTTCGGGCGCGGTGAACCTCGTGGTCGGCTCGACCGCAGCCACCTACGCGCCGATCATGGCCGATGCGCGGGTGCGCAAAGTCTCGCTCACCGGCTCTACCCGCGTGGGCCAACAGATGATCCGCGACGCCGCCGATACGGTGAAGAAAGTGTCGATGGAACTGGGGGGCAACGCGCCGCTGATCGTTTATGACGATGCCGACCTGACCCTTGCGCTTGATCTGACCGTGGCCACCAAGTTTGCCAATTGCGGACAGGTTTGCGTCACGCCCGACCGGATCTTCGTCCATGAAAGCCTGCACGACGCCTTTGTGGCGGGTTTTGTCGAGCGGGCCGAGCGTATCAAGGTGGGCGACGGGCTTGACCCCGCCACCGGCATGGGGCCGCTGATCAACGAGGGCCGCCTGAAAGAGATCGACGCCATTGTCCAGGATGCGCTCCGGGCGGGCGCAAAGCTCGCCACCGGCGGTGCGCGCGCAACCGAGCATAATGAAGGCCATTTCTATCAGCCCACCGTGCTCAGCGAAGTAACCGACAGCATGAAGGTCTTTGCCGAAGAAAACTTTGGCCCGATTGCCGCGATCACCCGCTTCGCCACCGAAGACGAGGTGCTTGCCCGTGCCAATGCCTGCACCATGGGCCTTTCGGCCTATGCCTTCACCCGCTCGGCCGACCGCGCACGGCGCACCGTTGCCACGCTGAAGGCGGGGATGGTCGGCATCAACAGCTTTGCCCTTGCCGCATCGGAAGCACCGTTCGGTGGGACCAATTTCTCGGGCATGGGCCGCGAGGGCGGCATCGAGGGGATCGAAGATTACCTCGACACCAAACTTGCGCAGATCGTGTTCTGAGGGGGCGGCCATGTTTGAAAACAAGCTCAAGAAAATCTGGGCCGAGGGTCGCCCCGCGCTGAACGGCTGGCTTTCCATCGGCAATGCCTTCACCGCCGAGATCATGGCCGCTCAGGGCTATGACAGCATCACCATCGACATCCAGCACGGCGCGCTGGACTACAGTTCGGTCCTGCCGATGTTCCAGGTCATGCGAGGCTCGGGCGTGGTGCCGATGGCGCGGGTGCCGTGGCGCGAGCCCGGCATCGTGATGAAGGCGCTTGATGCCGGGGCAATGGGGATCATCTGCCCGATGATCAATTCGGCGGAAGAGGCGGCGGAATTCGTCAGCTTCATGCGTTACCCGCCACATGGTCAGCGCAGCTTTGGCCCCACCCGCGCCACCTTTGCCTATGGCAGCTATGGCACCGCGGCCAACGATCAGGTTCTGGCGCTGGCGATGATCGAAACCAAGGCCGGTGTGGAAAACCTTGAGGCCATCGCCGCCACCCCCGGCCTGGACGGCATCTATATCGGTCCGGCGGACCTGACGCTCGGCACGCAAGACGGCCGCCTTGCCCCCGGATTTGACCGCGAAGAACCCGAGATGATCGAGATGGTCCGCCATATTCAGGCGGTTTGCGCCCGAAATGGCATCCGCGCCTGCCTGCATTGCGGCACGCCGGATTACGCCGCGCGCGCTATTGGCTGGGGCTTTGATCTGACCACCGTTTCCGGCGACTCGCGGCTTTTGGCGGCGGCGGCGGGGGCGTCGGTTGCGAGCTGGCGCAAGCTGGTGGGGGACCATGTGAAAGCCGCGACCACGGGGGAATATTGATGGCACATCTTCTGGTTGCCGGTAAGCTCCACCCTGCGGGCGAGGCCCTGCTGAAAACGCTCCCCGCCCGCGGCATCACCGTGGATTATGTCGAGGAGGTTTCGGAACCCTCCTATGCGCCTCTTGTCCACCGCGCCGATGCGATTGTCATCCGCACGCAACCGCTCTCGGCTGCGACCATCGGTCTGGCCGAACGCCTGAAGGTCGTGTCCCGGCACGGGGTCGGCTACGATTCCGTCGATCTTGCGGCGCTCAATGCGCGCGGAATCGGCCTGACCATCGTGGGTGACGTCAATTCCGTTTCTGTCGCCGAACACGCCATGATGCACCTTCTTGCTTGTGCAAAGCGGGTCTTGCGCGCGGATCGTGCCGTCCGTGAGCCTGGAAACTGGAACTGGCGCAACAAGCTGGAACAACAGGAAATCTCGGGCAAGCGCCTGCTCATTTTGGGGTATGGTCGCATTGGTCGGCATCTGGCGCGCATGGCGTCGGGCTTCCAGATGGAGGTGCGCGCCTACGATCCGTTCCTGGCGCAAAAGGGCTGGCCAGCGGGCGAGGTCGCGCCGGCGCTGGATTTGCATGAAGGGCTGGCCTGGGCCGATTGCATATCCGTCCATATTCCGCGTGGCGACAAAGCTGCGATCGGGGCCGCCGAATTCGCCGTCATGAAACGGGGCGTGATCCTTTCAAACACCGCCCGGGGCGGTGTGGTGGACGAGACCGCGCTGGCGGCGGCCCTGGCATCGGGCCAGGTTGGCGCTGCGGGGCTGGATGTCTTCGACATTGAGCCACCGGATGGCCAATCGCCGCTCGCGGCCCAGGACACCGCGCTGCTTTCGCCCCATATCGCGGGTCTGACCGCCGAGTGTGGCGAGCGCATGGCAATCTCATCCATTGAAAACGCACTCGCTTATCTCGATGGCAGCATTGACCCCGACCTTGTGGTCAATCGCGCCACGGCCCTGGCCTGAACGGGACAATACAATGGCACAAAAACCCAAACTGCGCATCGGCCTCATCGGCACCGGTTTCATGGGCAAGGCACATGTGTTCGGCTTTGCCTCGGCGCCCAAGGTCTTTGACCTGCCGATGCAGCTGGAACTGCACACGGTTGCCGATGTGACCGAAGCGGCGGCTCATCGTGCGGCGGCGGATTTCGGCTTTGCGCATGCGACAGCAGACTGGCGGCGCGTGATCGAAGATCCCGAGATCGACGTGGTGGACATCACCGCCCCGAACGCGCTTCACAAGGAAATGGCGCTGGCCGCCATTGCCGCGGGAAAGCACGTCTATTGTGAGAAGCCCCTGGCCCCCCTGGCTGCGGATGCCCGCGAGATGGCAGAAGCGGCCGAGGCCAAGGGCGTGAAAACCCAGGTCGGGTTCAACTACCTGTGCAATCCAATGCTGAAGCTTGCCAAAGAGATGATCGCGGCCGGGGAACTGGGCGAAATTCGTGGCTATCGTGGTCTGCATGCGGAAGATTACATGGCCGATGCTGCGGGCCCCTTCACGTTCCGCCATGATCCGGCGGGGGGCGGCGCTTTGGCCGACATTGGCAGCCATGCTCTTGCCACGGCGGAAATGCTGCTCGGCCCGATCACCGAGGTGATGGGCGATTGCGTCACGATGATCGCCGAACGCCCGGACGGCAAGGGTGGCATCCGCGCGGTCGAGGTGGATGACGTGGGCCGCGCTTTCGTGCGGTTCGCCAACGGCGCCCAAGGCTCGATCGAGGGCAACTGGATCGCCACCGGGCGCAAGATGCAGCATGATTTCGAGGTTTACGGCACCAAAGGGGCGCTTGCGTTCTCGCAGGAGCGGTTCAACGAGTTGCATTTCTACGCGACCGCCGATGCGCCGGGCCGCCGGGGCTTTCGCCGGATCGAGGCCGCGCCGGATCACCCGCCCTATGGCCGTTTTTGTGTGGCTCCCGGCCATCAGCTTGGCTTCAACGATCTCAAGGCCATCGAAGTGGCGGGCTATGTGGCCGCCATTGCCGGGGAAGCACCCGAACCGTTCAACTTTCGCGCCGGGTTGCGCATTCAAACCCTTGTGGAAACCATTCAGCGCTCTTCGCGCGAGCGTAGCTGGCTCGGCGTGCCAGCGTGACACAGGATTGCCGGTGCCCTCTCCACGGCCCGGCAAGGCTGCCAGACGCCCCTATCGTTTGGCAGTGATGTCGGACAGCGTGCTGTCCTTCCTCCCGGCGCCCAGGCCTCCCTCCTGGGCGCCACATCTTTTTGCGCCAGACCCATGAGGAAATGTCGTCAGAACAGCCCGCAACAAACATTGCAAAACTCTTGGCGCGATTGCAGAGTTTCGGGCAGAGGGTCTGCGCGGCGCCAGAGCTTCGAAACGGGGGGAAACCAGTGGAAACGACAAACACGCCCGAGACCTATGAGGAACTGATCCGGCTCATTCACGAGCGCTACGATCAGATGAGCAAGACCTATCAACGGATTTCGGTCTATCTCACGCAAAACCCCAATGAGGTTGCGGTCAATTCGGTCAACTCGATCGCCGAGCGCTGTGGCATCCATGCGTCGAGCTTCGTGCGCTTTGCGCAGGCACTGGGCTACAACGGCTTCAAGGAATTGCAGGCGCTGTTTCAAAAGCGCCTGGCCACCGCCGCGCCGGGCTTTGAGGCACGCCGCCGCGCGCTCGACAGCGAGCTGAGCAAGCGCGAAGACCGTTCTGAATACGGCTTTCTGCGCGAACTGGTGGTGCGCGACATTGCCTCGCTGCAAGACATGCTCGAACGCATCAGCCCCGCCGATCTGGGCACGGCGGCCGATCTGATCGACGGGGCGCAGACGGTTTACATCATCGGTCAGCTGCGCTCAGCGCCGGTGGCGGACCTGTTGCGCTATATACTCACCATGCTCGGCAAGCGCTGCGTGCTGCTTGATCCGGGCGGCGGGCTTGCCACTCACATGGCGCGCAACATGCGCACTGACGATGTCTTGATCGCCATTTCATTCCGCTTTTATGCCACCGAAGTGGTGAACATCGTCGAAGCGGCGGGCGAGGCAGGCATCCCTATCGTGGCAATCTCGGACAGCACCCTTTCTCCGCTGACCAAATCGGCGCGCGTGCTGTTTGCGGTGCCTGAGCATGATTACACCTTTTCGCGCTCTCTCGCCGCGCCGATGTGCCTTGCGCAGGCGCTGACGGTGGCAGTGGCCGCGCGGGTGCAAAACGATACCGACACACCGCGGATCCCCACTGTCACCGGCCTCTGAGGCCGTCAGAGGCCGGCGAGACCATCCCAGATCAGCTTTGCACCGACCAGGGCGATCGAGGCATAGGTGAAAGGGTAGAACATCTCGGCACGCATCCGCCGCACGAGTTGCGCCCCCGCCCAGGTGGAACCAACCGCCAGCGGCAGGAGCGCGGCCGAGAGCAGCAGGATCTGCCTGTCAAATCCGCCGAGCGCGGCATAGGGCACCAGTTTGACGATGTTGGTCACCGCGAAGAAAACGACCGACGTTCCCGTGAAACGCTTTGGGTCAAGGCCGCGCGGCATGAGGTAGATCTGCAAGGGCGGTGCGCCGGCATGCGCGACAAAGCTGGTATAGCCCGCGACCATCCCGCAGAGCCGCCCGAACCATGGCCGCGCCCGCCCCCCCTGGCTGAGCCGCACCCAGCGTCGCCAAAGCACCCAGGCGACGAAAGCGAGCGATACGACCCCCACGATAAGCGTCACCATCGCGTCGGACACCATCTCGGCGGTCAGCCAGCCAAAGCCTATGCCCAGAAGCGCGGGCGGCAACATCAGCCGCAGAAGCGGCTTGTCAACATGGCGCCGCCAGGCCCAAACCCCCATGGCATCCATCACCACCAGAACAGGCAGCAAGAGCGCCGCTGCCGTCATCGGCGGCATGGCGAGCGCAAGGATCGGCACGCCCATCAGGCTCATGCCTCCAAACCCGCCTTTCGACAGCCCCACCAGAACGACGGCAAGGCAGCACAATGCAAGCAGAGGAGGCGAGGTCAGGATCTGGTCGGGCATGGTTGCTGCAAAAAAATTCCGCCCCGAAAGGGGCGGAAGTGGGGAGGTAGTGATTTCAGGCCTTGGAGCGTTTGCGGGCGCGATAATTGTCGGCCACAACGGCGGCCACGATCACCCCGCCTTTCACCATCTCCTGATAGTAGGCGTCGATACGCAGGAACGTGAAACCCGACATCATCAGACCCAGAATGACGGTGCCGATCACCGTGCCGAAAATGCGCCCCTGACCACCCGAGAGCGAGGTGCCGCCGATCACGGCTGCGGTGATCGCGTCAAGCTCGTACATGATGCCCATGCCCGCTTGCGCCGTGCCGGCCCGCGCGCAGGTCACAATCCCGGCAAGGCCCGAAAGCAGCCCGGCCACAGCGTAAACCTTGATCAGGTGACGCTGCACGTTGATACCGGAAACACGCGCGGCCTGCGGGTTGGCGCCAATCGCATAGGTGAATTTGCCGTAGCGCGTGTAGCGCAGCGCAAAGTGAAAGAAAGCCGCGACGCAGAGGAAGATCACCACCGGCCAGGCGCCGCTGCCAATCGCCGCAAAGCTTTTGGTCGGGAACGAAACCGGCTGGCCATTGGAATACCATTTCGCCACGCCCCGCGCCGCCACCATCATGCCGAGCGTGGCAATGAAGGGAGGAATGCCGGTCTTTGAAATCAGCACTCCGTTCACGGCACCGGCAGCCAGGCCGAGTGTCAGACCGATGAACAGCGGCACGATCACGGGCATGTCGGTCAGGTTCGGATAGATCGCGCGGGCAAAATCGCTCGTCTGGGCAAAGCTCATGGTGATCATCGCCGTCATCGCCACGACCGAGCCCGAGCTGAGGTCGATGCCGCCGGTGATGATCACCTGTGTCACCCCGACGGCGATGATGCCGATCACCGCAACCTGAAGGATCATGATTGTCAAACGCTGCGAGTTGGCCAGAAAGCTCTGCCCCTGCACGATCCAGCCCAGCACCTCGAAGACCAGCGCCACACCGATCAGCACCGAGAGAATGTTCAGCTCCTGCGGCAAACGCCGCCGGGTCTTTGCCATTGGTTCGATTACATCCAGATTCGACATTTCTTCCTCCCTCTGGCGCGCCGTTCACACGCCTGGCGACAGCGCTCAGCGCGCCGCAAGTTCCATGATTTTGACCTGATCCGCCTCTGCCCGATCGAGAATGCCGGTCGCATGCCCCTCGTGCATCACCATGATCCGGTCCGACATGCCGAGCACCTCGGGCAGTTCCGACGAAATCATCACCACCGCCACGCCATCCTTGGCGAGCTTGGAAATCAGGCGGTGAATTTCCGCTTTGGCGCCCACGTCGATACCGCGCGTCGGTTCGTCCAGAATGAGGATGCGTGGCTTGGTCATCAGCCAGCGCGCCAGAAGCACCTTTTGCTGGTTGCCGCCCGAAAGGTTCTCGATGCGCTCATCGAGGTCGGGGGTCTTGATACGCAAGGCATCCTTCATCTCGGCGCAACGCGCATCGACCTCGCGCTGCTGCACCAATCCCAGCCGGACATGCTGGTCGTGCAGGGCCGCAATCTGCATGTTTTCGCGCACGGTGAGCGGCAGGAAGCAGCCCGTGTCCTTGCGGTCCTCGGTGAGGAAGGCCATGCCTTCGCGCATGGCCACGGCGGGCGACGCCATATCGACCTCGCGCCCATTGATGCGGATCGTGCCCGATGTCGCCGGACGCACCCCAAAAAGCGCCTCCGCCACGTTCGAGCGCCCCGAGCCGACGAGCCCGGCAAGGCCAAAGATCTCGCCTGCGCGCACCTCAAAGGAAATGTCGTGGAACACGCCATTGAGGGTGAGCTTTTCCACCTGCAACACCGGCGCGCCGATCTCGGCCACTTCCTTGGGGAACATGTCGGTGATCTCGCGGCCGACCATCATGCGGATGATGTCGTCGCGGGTCACGTCGCTGCTGGCATGGGTGCCGACATAGGTGCCATCGCGGAACACCGAAAACTCGTCGGCGATCTCGAACAGCTCGTTCATCTTGTGGGTGATGTAGACAATGCCGATGCCGCGCGCGCGCAGATCGCGGATGATCTTGAACAGATGCTCCACCTCGGCCTCGGTCAGCGCCGAGGTGGGTTCGTCCATGATCAACACATCGGATTCGTAGCTGACCGCCTTGGCGATCTCGATCATCTGGCGCTGTGCGACGGTCAGGAAGCGCACCTCTGCCAGCGGGTCGATCTGAATATTGAGCCGGTCAAAGAGCGCCTGGGTCTTGGCGGCCATCTCGGCATGGTCGATAATGCCGAACGGGTTGCGCGGCTCGCGGCGGATCCAGATGTTTTCGGCCACCGTCATGAACGGCATGAGCGCCAGTTCCTGGTGGATCATTGCAATGCCCCGCTCAAGCGCATCAAGCGGGCCAGCAAGCCTTACCTCTTCGCCGCGCAGCCGGATGGTGCCGCGGTCGGGCGTGTAAATACCCGCGATGATCTTCATCAGCGTGGATTTGCCGGCGCCATTCTCGCCCATAAGCGCGTGAACGGTGCCGCGACGAAGGCGAAACTGCACATTGTCGAGCGCAACCACGCCAGGAAATTCCTTACGGATACCTTCGATTTCAAGAACGGCATCCGGCAGCGCAGCCTTCACACGCTCGATTGCCTCCTGGGTCCGCGCAGTGACCATTTTCCCCTCCCCGGCTTTCTCGGGCTTCGCGGCCCGCAATCGGTGCGGCGGGGTTTGCCGCCGCACCGTTTTTCATCAGTTCTTCGCCATGTACTGATCGAGGTTCGCCGGCGTCACGAGTTCGAACGGCACATGCACCATCGGCTCGAAAGCTTCGCCCTTCGCGATTTTCAGCACGGTGTCGAGCGAGCCTTCGCCCTGCCCCTTGGCCGACTGATAGACGGTGACGTCCAGATCGCCCGCCTTCATGGCGGCCAGGGCGTCTTGCGTGGCGTCCACACCACCGATCACCACGTCATCCATCGACACGCCCGCCGCCTTCAGGGCCTGAATGGCACCAAGCGCCATTTCGTCATTGTTGGCGATCACGGCCTTGGGCTTGATGCCCGAGGTCATCCAGTTGGTCATCAGGTCGAGCGCGGGGGTGCGCATCCAGTTCGCGGTCTGCTTGTCGAGGACGTTCATGCCTTTGCAAGCGTCCGAGGCCAGCACTTCTTCGGTGGCCTTGGTGCGGCCGCGCTGGCCGGTGGTGCCGAGCTGACCCATCAGGATGACGGTGTCGCCCTGCCCGCCGACGAGCTTGCAGACTTCGCTCGCTTCGAGGTTGCCGGCCTGCTCTTCATCCGAGCCAACCCAGGCTTGCTTTTCCGGGAAGCCATCCATGTTGGCGGGCAGCATGTTGACGAACACGAGCGGGACACCGGCCTTGGCGGCAATGTCCGACATCGCCTTGCCCGAGTCGGCATCGACCAGCATGACGATGATGCCGTCAACGCCCGCGGCGACGAAGTTCTCGATCTGCGATTGCTGGCGCGCGATGTCGCCCTGCGCATCTTCCATCTGCACGGTCACGCCGAGATCGTCGGCATGGCGCTGGATGTTCTGACGGAGCACGGTGAGATAGTTGTCGTCAAACAGCGACATCGCCACACCGATGGTTTCGGCATAGGCGCCGGTGCCCATGAGGGCAGTCATCGCAGTGGCCAAAAGGAATTTCTTCATGGTCTTCTCCTCCGTTGCGGTCCGCCCTCATCGCGGCTGGACCATCCCGCATGGCGGGTTGATGTTGCGGTCAGACCCAATTCAGGCAGCAAGATCCAATCCGGCTGCCGCGCTGGCGCCGGTCTTTTCTCCCTGATCCGGCTCTGAACCCGGCTCCCCTTCACCCCGGTTGGGCCGGGGTGATCTCCTCCTCGTCAGCGAGTCACCTCCGACCGCTGCGATGATTGTTGGTAGCAAGCCTGCAATGCCATTGCAACAATTATTGCAGTGATTGCCATTTTGCTCATTTCATTGCTTACATCATTGCAACGCACCAACGGAGGAACCGACATGGCATTCACCGACACGAGCAACCTGCGCATTCCGCCGCTTGGCCGACGGCTTCGGCTCGGCTTTGTGGGCGGCGGGCGTGGCGGTCTGGTGGGCAACTGGCATTTTGCTGGCGCCCGGCTCTCAAACCACTGGGACATTGTCGCCGGGGCGCTGTCGTCGCGACCCGAAAACGCCGCGGCCTCTGCGCGCGACTGGTGCATTGCGCCCGGACGCAGCTACACCGACTATCGCCTCATGGCAGATCAAGAGGCCGCGCGGCAGGACGGCATCGAGGCCGTTGCCATCTGCACACCCAACGCCAGCCATGCTGAAATTGCCGCCACCTTCCTGCGCGCGGGAATCGACGTGATTCTCGACAAGCCGATGACGACCACCGTGGAGGACGCGCACAGGCTCGTCGCGCTCCAGCGCGAGACCGGCGTGAGCCTGACCATGACCTATCCCTTTTCGCAACACGTCATGGTGCGACAGGCGCAAGCGCTGATTGCTGCAGGCGAGATCGGCAAAGTGCAACAGGTGCAGGTCGAATATTTGCAGGACTGGAACATCGCACCCCAATCCGAGGAAGGCGCGCCTTGGCGGCAAGATCCGCTCCAGGTGGGGCCCAGCATGATTGTGGGTGACATTGGCACCCATGCCTACCATCTGCTGCATGTGATGACCGGGCTCGATGTGGCCGAGCTTCGCGCCGATATGTTTGTATGCGGTGGCGCCAAGCCTCAACCCGACACGGCCCATATCAACTTGCGCCTGACCAACGGCGCACCGGCGCTGATGCACCTGAGCAATGCCACGCTTGGCCAGTACTGCGCGCTGCGCATCCGCGTCTGGGGCGAAAAGGGTACGCTCGAATGGGATCAGGAAAAGCCAGAGCATCTGCGCTTCACGCCCCGGGATGAGGCTGAGCGCATTTTCATCCGCGGCAGCGGGCAAGGCATACGCGCCGAGGCGCAGCATGTGGCACATCTGCCTCGGGGCCACGGGGAGGCGCTCACGGATGCTTGGGCCAACCTTTATGCCGAAGCTGGTCTGAAAGTGGCCATGCGCCGTGGCGGCGCCATGATTGACGCCGCTTCCTTGCTCAATCTACCCGGCCCCGACGATGGGTTGAAGGGTATGCTGTTCACCCAGGCCTGTGCAGACAGCTGGCGTGAGGGCGGGATCTGGACAAGCCTTGCCTGAGCCACGGCGGCGCGGACCGCGCGACCGGGCAGACGAAACCACTGTGCTGCCGCAGCCCAAAAGACCATCGGCGCCCCTTTCCGATGGCAGATTGCTGCTCGACGACGGGCTCTATTCCCTGTGGTTGTCAGGCCCATCTGACAAGATCAGCACCGCAGGATGCCTTCAGCGTTTCGGCATGTCGTGCCGCCGGGTTCCGAGGGGACAAAGCCCGGCGGTTCCGCCTCAAGCCCGCCATCGGCCTCTTTCGCATCGACATCACCGGGGCCCAGGCGGCCGAGGGCAAGTGCGCCTCTTTGCAGGCATCGACCGCATCTCAGGGCCTGCCGTCGCATGTCGCTTTGCAAGGGCTGGCCTCGCCGTGCCCTCAGCGCTTCAGACACTCAGGCAGGCATATTTCATCGTCAGGTAATCCTCGATGCCATGTCGGCTGCCTTCCCGGCCCAGACCGGATTGCTTGATGCCGCCGAAGGGCGCGACCTCGGTCGAAATCAGCCCGGTATTGATGCCGACCATGCCGTATTCCAGCGCCTCCATCACCCGCCAGACCCGCGCGACATCGCGGGTGAAGACGTAGGAGGCGAGGCCGAATTCCGTGTCATTGGCGGCGGCGATGACCTCGGCCTCGGTGTCGAACCGGAACACCGGGGCGACGGGGCCAAAGGTTTCCTCGCGCGCCACGGCCATTTCGGCGGTCACGCCCGACAGGACGGTGGGGGCAAAGAACGTGCCTTCCAATGCCGCGCCGCCGGTGACGATCTGCGCGCCTTTGGCGGTGGCATCGGCCACATGGGCCTGCACCTTGGCCAAAGCGGCGGGCGAGATCAGCGGCCCGATCTCGGCCCCTTCGTCACCGGGGCCAACGCGCAGGGCGGCCACGGCCTGCGCCAGACGCGCGGTGAAGGCATCGTGTATGCCGGCTTGTGCGTAAATCCGGTTGGTGCAGACGCAGGTCTGCCCGGCATTGCGGAATTTCGACGCGATGCAGCCCTGCACCGCAGCGTCGAGATCCGCGTCGTCGAACACGATGAAGGGCGCATTGCCGCCCAGTTCCAGCGACAGTTTCTTGATCTGCGCCGCCCCTTGCCGCATCAGGATGCGGCCGACATTGGTCGATCCGGTAAAGCTGATTTTGGACACCAAGGGGTTCTCGCAGAACTCCAGCCCCAAGCCGACGGCATCGGTGGAAGGCAGCACCGACAGCACGCCTTTGGGCAGCCCCGCGCGTTCGGCCAACACGGCAAGCGCCAGGGCCGAAAGCGGGGTTTCGGCGGCGGGTTTGGCCACGATGGCACAGCCCGCGGCCAGTGCGGGGGCCAGCTTGCGCGCGATCATCGCATTGGGAAAGTTCCACGGCGTGATCGCCGCCACGACGCCAACTGGCTGGCGGATCACCATCAGGCGCTTGTCGCGCTGATGGCCGGGGATGGTTTCGCCGTAAATCCGCTTCGCCTCCTCGGCGAACCATTCGATATAGCTGGCGCCATAGAGGATCTCGCCTTTGGCCTCGGCCAGCGGCTTGCCCATCTCGGCGGTCAGGATCGCGGCCAGATCATCGGCATTTGCCAGCACGAGGTCATGCCAGCGACGCAGGATCGCCGCGCGCTCCTTGCCGGTCAGCGCCGCCCAGCCGGGTTGCGCTTCCTTGGCCGCCTTGATCGCGGCGGCGGCGTCTGCCCGGCTGCAATCGGCGACCTCGGCCAGCACGGCCCCGCGCGCGGGGTCATGCACCGCCAGCCGGGCAGAGGTTTCCACCCACTCCCCCGCCAGATAGGCGCGGGTTTCCAACAGGGTCGGGTCGGTCAACCGCATGGCTTAGCCTTTCACAAAAGCATGGGCGGCCTCGGGGGCCCAACGGATATGCAGCTTGTCGCCGCGCGCGATGCGGGCCGCCAAAGGATGCCCGAAATTCAGCCGCACCGTCAGCGCCGCCCCCCAACCCGTGCGGGCGGAAACGGTGGTGTTATTGCCCAGAAAGGTCAGGTCTTCGACCGTGACGGGCAGGCTGGCGCCCTCTGGCCCGGCCTCGGGGGTCAATTCGATGCGCTCGGGGCGCAGCATCAACTCCGCCGCCTGGCCCGCCATGCCCTGCCCATGCAGCGGCACGGCGGCGACGGTGGAGCCGTCGGCAAAGCGCAGGCCGGCGCGGCCCTGCGCCACGCCTGCCAGTTCACCGGCCAAGAACGCGCTATCCCCGATGAAATCGGCCACGAAATGCGTGGCGGGGTTGGCGTAAAGCTCTGGCCCGGTGCCGACCTGTTCGATCTTGCCCTTGTTGAAAATGGCGATCCGGTCCGAGAGGCGCAGCGCCTCTTCCTGATCATGGGTCACATAAAGGATCGTGACCCCGGTTTCCTGATGGACGCGGCGGATCTCGAACTGAATCTCCTCGCGCAGCTTCTTGTCCAGCGCCGAAAGCGGCTCGTCCATCAGCAGCACCGGGGGGTCATAGACCAGTGCGCGGGCCAGCGCGACGCGCTGTTGCTGGCCGCCCGACATCTTGGCGGGCATCCGGTCCTCGAACCCGTCCAGCCGCACCAGCGACAGCGCGCGCTTCACCTTCTGCGCGATCTCATCCTGCCCCATCCGGCGCACCCGCAGCGGGAAGGCCACATTCTCGCCAACGCTCAGATGCGGGAACAGGGTGTAGCGCTGGAACACCATGCCGATATTGCGCTTGTGCGAAGGGGTTTGCAGGATCGACTGGCCGCGCAGCCTGATGTCGCCCGCCGTCGGATCCTGAAACCCCGCCAGGATATAAAGCGTGGTGGATTTGCCAGACCCCGAGGGGCCAAGGAAGGTCATGAACTCGCCTTCCGCGATGGAAAGCTCCACATGGTCGGTGGCGACCACCGGGCCATAGGTCTTGCGGATGCCGTTGATATGCAGGAACGGGGTCATTCGGATTTACCTTTGCGAAGGACGGCGGCGGCAATCATCAGCAGCACCGTCAGTGCGACAAGCAGGGTGGAGGCGGCGGCAATCACAGGCGTCAGGTCTTGACGCAGCGTGGTCCAGACCTTGACCGGCAGGGTTTGCAGGCTGGGCGAGGCCATGAAGATCGCCAGCACCACCTCATCCCACGAGATCAGGAAGGAAAAGATCGCGGCCGAGAACAGGCCGTGGCGGATGCCCGGCAGGGTAACGCGCAGCCGCGCCTCCCATGGGGATGCGCCGCAGAGGATGGCGGCATCCTCGATGGCGGGGTCGAACGTCTCCAGCGCGCCGGTGATGGTAATGATGGCAAAGGGCAGCGCCACGATGACATGGGCGATGACAAAGCCCACCAGCGTGCCGTTCAGCCCCAGCCGCAGGAAGGCCGCATAAAGCGCCACGGCGACGATGACCACCGGCAGCACCATGGGGGTGAGGAAGAAGGCCCGCAGCACCTCGCGCCCCCGGAACGTGCCGCGCACCAAGGCCAGCGAGGCCAGAAGGCCAAGCGCCACCGAGATCACCATAACGATGACCCCGATCTTGGCCGAGGTCAGCGCCGCGCCAATCCAGCGCGGATCGGCGAACAGTTCCTCATACCATTTCAGCGTCCAGCCCGGCGGCGGAAAGATCAGCCAGCGCGAACTGCCGAAAGACAGCGCCACGATGAACAGGATCGGCAGCAGCAGAAACAGGCTCATCACCGCGCAGATGGCCGACAGCGCCCATTTCCACGCGCCCAGCTTGTTGAAGTCGAGCAGCATCAGGCGGCCTCCTTCCGGTCCAGGAACCGCAATTGCACGGCATAAAGCCCCAGCGTGACCAGCAACAGCAGGAAGGCCGCCGCCCCGCCCATGCCCCAGTTCACCAGGCTTTGCACCTGTTGGGCGATCAGTTCGGCCAGCATCATGTTGGCGGTGCCGCCCAGCAGCGAGGGCGTGACGAAATAGCCCAGCGACATCACGAAAACCATCAGCGCCCCCGAGGCGATGCCGGGCGTGGCCAGCGGCACCAGCACGCGGGTCAGCGCCTGCCATTTGGTTGCGCCACACAAAGCGGCGGCTTGCAGGATCGCGGGGTCGATCTTCTTGATGACACCCAAGAGCGGCAGGATCATGAAGGGCAGCATGATATAGACCATGCCGATGGTGACGCCGACCAGATTGTTGGTCAGTTGCAAAGGCTGGTCGATCAGGCCGATGGCCTTGAGCATCCGGTTGATCAGGCCGGTCTGTTGCAGCAGCACCATCCAGGCATAGGTGCGCGCCAGAAGGTTGGTCCACATCGACAGAAGGATGATCGCGAACACCACCGCCGACCAGCGCGCGGGCATGATGGCCAGCGCCCAGGCGACCGGAAAGGCGATCAGCACCGTGACCAGCGTGACCACACCCGCCACGAAGAAGGTGTTGAAGAACACCTTGGCATAGGTCGAACTGCCCACAAGTGCGGCATAGTTTTGCAGGCCCAGCTGCGGCTCGGTCACCGAGCGCGTCAGCAGGAACACCACGGGAATGACGAAAAACGCGGCCAGCAGCAGGATCGCAGGCATGGCAAAACCAAGCCCCGACCCGCGTCGGGGGGCAGCGGCGGAAAACATCTCCGATCCTCCTCTGTCGGGATGGCCCCCCGGCTGTGCGCCGGGGGGAAAGACGGCGCTTACTGCGCCTGCCAGGCATACCAGCGGTTGCCGATCTCATCGCGGTGGTCGGCCCAATAGGCCATGTCGGCATTCACCTGCACCGCCGTCTGGGCATCGGGCAGCGTGGCGCGGATCGCCGGGTCCATCAGATCGGCCGAGCCAAGGTTCACCGGCGCATAGCCGGTGGCGGCGGCAAAGGCGGCCTGGCCTTCGGCGCTGGTCGCCTCGGCGATGAATTTCATCGCGGCCTCCTTGTTCTTGGTGCCTTTGGGCACCACGAGCGCGTCGGCGGCGGTGATGTTCTGATCCCAGCTGATGCCCACCTCCATGCCATCGGCTTGCAGCGCCGACAGGCGGCCATTCCAGAAGAAACCGATCGGCGCCTCGCCCGAGGCCAGAAGCTGCTGGCTTTGCGCGCCACCTTCCCACCAGATGATGTCAGCCTTGATCGTATCCAGCTTCTTGAAGGCGCGATCCAGATCCAGCGGATAGAGCGCATCGGGCGCCACGCCATCGGCCAGCAACGCGGCCTCGATCACACCGGGGGCCGACCATTTGTAAAAGGTGCGCTTGCCGGGGAATTTGGCGGTGTCGAACAGATCGGCCAGCGTGGCGGGCGACGCATCGGGGAAATTCGCCGGGTTCCAGCCCAGAACGAAGGAATAGTAGAACGAGCCGACCGCGAAATCCGACACAAAGCGCGGGTCGAGCTTGGTCTTGTCGATCACGGTGAAATCCAGCGGCTCCAGCAGGCCAGCCTTGCCCGCTTGCAGCGCCCAGTCATATTCCACATCCACCACATCCCAAGTGACGGCGCCCGCCTCGACCATGGCTTTGATCTTGCCGTAATCGGTCGGGCCGTCTTGCACTACGGCAGGGCCACCCTTTTCGGTGAAGGGCGCGGCCCAATGTGCGGCCTGCGCGTCTTGGGTGGTGCCGCCCCAGCTGGTGAACACCATGTCTTGCGCATGGGCAGCGGAGGTCAGGCCGCTGGCCAGCGCCAGCGCGATCATGGTCTTTTTCATCAGTTTCTCTTCCCTGTTATGGCCTGTCAGCGCATCACGAACGGATCCGGGATCGGATCGTCCGAGGTGCGCAGCCAAACCGTTTTCACCGTCGTATAGTCCAGAGCCGCGGCAAGGCCTCCCTCCCTGCCATGACCAGAAAGCCCGTGCCCGCCGAATGGCGCGATGGGGGAAACGGCACGGTAGGTATTCACCCATACGATCCCGGCGCGGATGCCCCGGATCATGCGATGGGCGCGGGTCAGGCTTTGGGTGAACACACCCGAAGCCAGCCCGAATTCGGTATCATTGGCCTTGGCCAGCGCCTCGGCCTCGGTGTCGAAGGTGACGACCGACAGGACCGGGCCAAAGAATTCCTCGCGCAGACAGGGCGCATCGGGGGCGTCCGAGCAATCCAGAATGGTGGGCGGGAAATAGAAGCCCTGCCCTTCCGGCGCCACGCCCCCGGTGACCAGCCGCGCCCCCGCCGCCAGCGACCGCGCGATCAGATCCGCGATCCGGTCACGCTGGCGCAGGGTGCAAAGCGGGCCGACCTCGGTCGCCATATCGCCCGGCGCGCCGATGGCCACGCCTTCCGCCTTGGCCTTCAGCCGCGCGAGAAACGCATCCTTGACGCTGGCCTGCACCAGCAGGCGCGATCCCGCCACGCAGCTTTGCCCGGTGGCCGCGAAAATGCCCGAGACTTGGGCATTCGCCGCGCTGTCCAGATCGGCATCGTCGAACACGATGAAGGGCGATTTGCCGCCCAGTTCGAGCGAGGTCTTGGCCAGATTCTCGGCGCTGGCCCGCACGATATGGCGCGCGGTATCCGGCCCGCCGGTAAAGGCGATATGCGCCACCTGCGGATGGGTGGTCAGCGCCCGCCCGGCCTCTGGCCCGCCGGTCAGGATATTGACCACGCCGGGGGGAAAGCCCGCCTGATCGACCAGCCGCGCAAATTCCAAAAGCGGCGCGGGGCCATCCTCCGACGCCTTCACGACCAAGGTGCAACCCGCCGCCAGCGCCGGGCCGATCTTGACCGCCGACAGGAACAGCTGGCTGTTCCACGGCACGATCGCCGCCACCACGCCCACGGGTTCGCGCCGCAGCCAGACCTCCATATCCGGCTTGTCGATGGGCAGATGCGCGCCCTCGATCTTGTCGGCCAACCCCGCGTAATAGCGGTAATATTCCGCCACATAGGCAATCTGGGCCGATGTTTCGCGGATGATCTTGCCGGTGTCGCGGGTCTCCAGCGCCGCCAGACGCGGGGCTGCCGCCTGCACCAGATCGGCCAGCCTGTGCAGAAGCTTGCCGCGCGCCGTCGCGGTCATCGCGGGCCAGGCGCCCGAGGTGAACGCCCGATGCGCCGCCAGCACCGCCCGGTCCACATCGCCCGCGCTGGCCATGGGCATCACCGCCCAAGGCGCGCCCGTCGCCGGGTCAAGGCTGTCAAAGCTGGCCGCGCCATCCTCGAAAACCCCGTCGATATAGTGCTGAAACCGATCCATCGGGCGCTCCTGTTCAGGCGAAGGCGGGCATCACGTCGCGGATCAGCCGCTCCAGCGAGGCTTTCTTGCGCTCAAAGCTCATGCCGGTGTCGATCCAGAAACTGAACTCATCATAGCCCAGGGCCTCATAGCCCTTGATGCGTTCGATGACCTCCGGCGCCTCGCCGATGATCTGGTTCTTGCGCATGGCCTCGGCCGAATAGAACGGATGCGCGGCGATCTCGGCCTCGGTCAGTTCCTGGATGAGACCCTGCGAGATCGGGCGCTCGTTCTTGAACCAGGCGCCGAAATAGCAATAGAACCTGTTGATTTCCTGCGCGGCAAGCTGGGCATCGGCCTCGCTGTCGGCCACATAGGCATGGCGCAGCACCATGATTTTCGGGCGCGGCACGGTCGGGTTGGCGGCGCAGGCGGCGTTGAAACGCTCCATCAGGCTGACCACTTCCTCATCGCCCAGATGCAGCGGCGTGACCTGCACATTGCAGCCCTGCGACACGGCAAATTCATGGCTGTTGGGATCGCGCGCCGCGACCCAGATCGGCGGGCCGTCGGCTTGCAGCGGCTTGGGCGACGCGGTGGTCTTGGGAAACTGCCAATATTCCCCGGCATGTTCGTAATCGCCCGCCCAGAGCGCCTTGACCGCCGGCACCAGCTCGCGCATCCGCCCGCCCGCGCCCCAGGCATCCAGCCCGGGCAGCAGGCGTTCATATTCAAAGCTGTAGGCCCCGCGCGCAATGCCCAGATCCAGCCGGCCATCCATGATGATATCGGCCATCGCCGCCTCGCCCGCCAGCCGGATCGGATGCCAGAAGGGCGCGATCACCGTGCCGGTGCCCAGGCGCACGTTCTTGGTGCGCCGCGCCAGATCCACCAGATTGAGCAACGGGTTCGGCGCGATGGTAAAGTTCATGCCGTGATGCTCGCCCGTCCAGATGGCATGCATGCCACCCTCATCGGCGATGCGGCACAGTTCGATCATCTCGTCATACAGCCGCTTCTGGTCGTCTTCGGCCGAGACCCGTTCCATATGGATGAAAAGCGAGAATTTCATCAGTTCTGTCCTTCCGCGATGCGTTGCACGCGTCCCTGTTCATGTGTGCCGAAATAGGTGCCGTAATTGCCCATGCGGGTTTCCTCGGCCAGCCGCTGCAACATGCTGCGCAGCGCCGGGTCGGTGACATCGGCCATGCCTTCCGGCGCAAGATCGACAAAGGCGCCCTTGGCAGGCGTGCCCGCCTGCGCGGGGCAGCGCAGGGCAAGATGCTGGGTGCCCAGTGTGGCATCCTCGTAGACGGCGTAGACCGATCCGGCCTCGGCCTGAATATTCAGGCTTTCAAACAGCGCCGACAACGCCGCCTGCACACCTTCGCGGCCCACCCGCGCCATCGGCACCGAAAGCCCGCCCCGCCCGTCATCGACCAACAGCACACGGCCCTCGGCCTGGATGATGGCCGACAGCACCACATCCGGCCCGGCAGGCAGTTGCGTGGCGGTGGCCGCCGGGGTGACATAGGCGCCGCGATAATAGCCAAGGCCCGGATGGGCATTGGCGTCAAACGCGCCGATCCGCCCCAGAAGGATCGTGTGATCCCCCGCCGGGATCGCCTGTTCCATGGTGCAATCGAACCAGGCCGAGACTTCGGCGATCAGGGGCGAGCCCACCGGCCCGTGCCGCCAATAGACGCTGGCGAAGCGGTCCTCCGACGGGCGGGCGAAAATGGCAGACACGTCCTTTTGCCGCTCTGCCAGAATGTTCACGGCAAAGCCCTTGGCCTTGCAGAACGGCTCCAGATTGGCCGAGCGGTTGGCGATCGACACCAGCAACAGCGGCGGGTCAAGCGATACCGAGGAAAAGGAATTGGCGGTAAAGCCCAGGGGCTTGCCCTGTTCATCCAGTGCCGTCACCACCGTCACGCCGGTCATGAAGCAGCCAAAGGCATCGCGCAGGGCGCGCGGGTCGATAGGGTCGCTCATGCCGATCTCTCCTCGGTTTCCAGCCAGCGCTGCAATTCTGCGGTCACCGCCTCGGGGGCGGTCAGGTTCACCATGTGGCGATGGCCCTCGATCACCACCGCCCTGCCCTGCGGCGCCATGGCGGCCATGGCGCGGGTCATTTCGGGCGTCGAATTGGCGTCGCCATCGCCGGTCAGCACCAGAAGCGGGCACCGCACCGCGCCCAGCCGGTCGGCATAAACGCCATCGCCTTCGGCAAAGGCGCGATAGGCCGCGGCATAGCCCCGGGGCGAGACATCGTGCAGCCAACCCGCGACCTGCGCGCGCAAGTCGGCCTGGCCTGCATCGAACCAGCGCGCCAGGGGGGCGTCGATCCCCCCCTGCCCCGCCGCGATCTCGGCGGCGCGCGCCAGCACGGCCGCGCGGGCCGCGTCGCTGCGCCGGTGAACGCCATTGAGCAGCGCCGCGCGGGTCACCAGATCGGGACGCTCCACCGCCAGCCCGCCGGCGATCAGCGACCCCATCGAATGCCCCGCCACCGAGACGGCGCCAAGGCCCAGGGCCTCAATCACCCGGGCCGCCCAGGCGACATAATCGGGCAAGCGCGGATCGCCGGGCAACGGGTCGCTTTCGCCATGGCCGGGCATGTCCACCGCGATCACGCGAAAGTCCCGGGCCAGGGCGGCGATCTGCGGCCCCCAGGCCTCGGCCCGCATGCCAACGCCATGGATCAGCAGCAGGGGCGCCGCCGTCGCATTCCCGGCCCCTGCCTCGATCACACGAACCGATGCGCCATCAGACAGAAGCAGGGTTCGCGACATCATTGCCCAGATCCTTGAGGTCTTGGTAGCGGTCGCCAATCCGGTGATGCGGCCGCCCGCCCGTCGCCGCGCCAAGCGCCACAAGGATCTCGTCCGCGCCCGGCGCATCCGGGATCGAGAAATGCGCCGTCTGGTAATGCGAGCGGCGGCCCTCGTCATGCTTGTCCATCAGCGGGATCATCACCGGCGTATTGGCCGGGCCGCGGACATTGGTGAAGGCCAGATAGGTCTTGGCGCCAAGGGCCTGCCGGTAATGATTGCCAAAGCGCAGCGTGTGGATCAGCGCATTGGCATGTTCCAGCTCGCCATGAAGGCCCACGACGGCGGCCTTGCCATAGGCCTCCACATTGCCGGCGCCGCCGGCGGCCTCAAGGATCATCGAGGTCAGCAGCGCGCCGATTTCCGGCGCAATGGCGTGGATTTCGGGTTTCAGGTCTTCGACGAACCCGCGCCCGGCCCAGGGGTTTTGCAACACGACCGCCGCCGAGACCAGCTTCAGCGGCTTGGGCGCCGCCCGCCCGCCCTCGATCAGCGTCGTCTCGATATTGAGATAGGTCTTGCGAATCTGTGCCGCCATCTGAGCCTCCTGCTTTCTGTCTGTATGTTGGTATACCATCATACAGCATGTCAAGAACAACTTGATTTGGCGCAGCGCTGCGCCTATCGTGCCGCCATGGACCAGACACATGACGCCGATCTGCGCATTGCGCATTCGCCCACCAAGCTCCGCGAACTGGCGGTGGACAGGTTGCGACAGGCGATCATCTCGGGCCGGTTTGCCGGCGGAAGCCGGTTGGTGGAACGCACCCTGTGCGATCAGTTGGGCGTATCGCGATCAGTCGTGCGCGAGGCGATCCGCTATCTGGAGGCCGAGGGGCTGGTCGAAACGCAAGGCCGCAGCGGCCCGGTGGTTGCCACGCTGGATTGGCCGCGCGCGCGCCAGATCTACGACATCCGCCGCCTGCTGGAGGCCGCAGCGGCGGCGGCCTGTGCCACCCGCGCCGATGAGGGCACCAAGAAACGCCTGCGGGCCGCGCTGGATGCCCTGAAACTGTCCTTCGAAAACGGGCAGCCAGACCGGCTGCTGGGCGCCACGACCCACTTCTATCAGGTGATCTTTGACGCGGCAGGGCATGATATTGCCTGGGAAATCGTGCAGCGCCTGAATGGCCGTATCTCTCGTTTGCGCGCCATTACCCTTGCCACCAGCGATCGCAGCGTTTCGGGCCATGCGCATATGCAGCGGATTTGCGCGGCGATCTGCGCTCATGACCCCGAAGCCGCGGCCGCCGCGGTGAATGACCATTTGCGAGATGCCGCTGAAATCGCGCGTATCAGCCTTGAAGGACAGCCGTGATGCCCGGCTATTGGCTTGCCCATGTCACCGTCACCGATCCCGTCGCCTATGCCGGGTATCAGAGTCTTGCACCCGCCGCCTTTGCGCGCTTTGGCGGCCGGTTTCTGGCGCGGGGCGGTGAGGCCGATGTTTGCGAAGGGCCCGCATTGGATCGGCATGTGGTGATTGAATTCCCGACGCTTGAGGCTGCGCGGGCATGCTATGCCTCGCCCGAATATCAAGCCGCCCGCCAGGCCCGGGACGGCGCGGCCGTGGCGCATGTGGTCATCGTCGAAGGTCTGGCGCAGACTGCGGCATCCTGAGCGCGGATCCTGCGCGTCTGTGCAGATGTTGAGGGTCGCCTGACCCCTGCCCTTTTCGTCCTCTCGCCTGTGCCGTGTTTACCCCGGTAAACATCGGCAAACCCATCCCGGACGTTTACCCCGGTATACATCACGCGGCCTCAGCCATCGGCCGGACCAGCGACCGGAACATCCGCACCGAATTCAGCCCCTGATTGCCGGCGCGCAGGATCAACGCTTGCAAATAGGCCTGTGGATTGCGAATCCGCCCCAAGGCTTCGATCAATCCCAGAACGGCCAGCGCGCAGCCATGTGGCCCCAGGGCCGAGCGGGCAGATTGCATGATTTGCGGTGACAGACCGATCGCCGGAGCAAGCCGGGCAGAGAGGTCGATCATCCCATCCCAAGAACGCAGCGGTTCGGGGGCCAGAGCGCGGGCAGTTGGTGCCAGATCAAGACATTCCTCAACCGTCAGGTCTTCGTCAGGTTGGGTTTCCGGCGCAGGTTGCGGCTTTTGGCATTTCTCGGCAGGTTCAGATTCAAGATCTTCTTTATCCGACCTCTGAATGTGCCGGTCATTTTGACTGTCGCTGACGGTCATTTGGGGCGCTGGCGTGGGGGGGCTTTCCGGCGCGAGCATCCGCAAGATGGCCTCCAGGCGCGCAATGCTCAGCACGCGGCGCAGCGACAGGCGGGCTTCTTCACGCTCTGCCGGGGTGCCGGCATCAGGGTGGCGGAACAGCAGATCGCGGATCATGGCGCGCAGACTGCGCCGTTGCAGGGCCTCCTGGCCGCAAAGGGCCGCCAGCCCCTCAAGATGCGATTGCAGGGCAAAAAGCGGCGTGAGGTCGATGCCATAGGTCAGCCGCGCCTCGGTATCCGCATCGCGGATCTGATAACGCTTGCCGTTCGGGCTGGGCTTGCGGATCAGCAGGCCGGCGGTCTGTAGCTGCGCCAGGCGCCGCCGCAAGGTGCGTTCGTCAATCCCGTCGCAGCGTTCGATCAGCACGCGGTTCGAGGCAAAGACCACCCGTTGCACCGGCGTGGCGCCAGCCGGCACCAGCGACAACAGGCCGCGCAATACCGTGATGTCGCGGTCGCGCAGGGCGAGCTTGTCGCGGCAGGTGCGGACCAGAGCCAGCAATTGCCAGCGCGGGTCTTGCGGGGCAGGGGGCGTGCGGGTTTGGCGGCCAGCGGGCTGGGCACGCCGGGACACGGACGAAGACATGACATGTTGCATGATGCGTTCACACGGAACGATCAGGGCCACCGAAAGGGCATTCTTGCAGGATCGCAGCGAGAAACGCGCCCGTTATCCCCAGAAAAAGGACAAAAGACATCGGATCACCGCGATGCGATGTTGCGTGTGATTCGGGCCTGCGCTAGGTTGCTCTGGCTAGAAGATGAGCATTCTCAGGGTTGGCGCCCTGTGGTTTGCGCGGGCCTTCCGGGTGGTTCCATTCGGGAGGCCTATCCTTTTCCGACACTGCTCCTCTGTTGTTATCGTTGCATTCCGTCAGTCCGGCGTGCCGGAACTGGCCGTGAATTCGTCATGCAGCCGGGCAAAGACCGCGCCCGCATTGGCATGCAGCCAATCGGCAAAGGCCGCGTTCCGGGCCGTGGCGCGAAAGCTTAAGCGCCCTTTCTGCAAGCTCACTTCGCCCAGATCGGCGCCGGCGCTGTCTTGCACCACAAGGCCCGGGGCAGGGGGCCTGGCCGGGCGCGCGGCGGGCAGCGCCGCGACCCAGGCCGCAAAACGCTGGTCCGAGGTCGTGCCGGCGACAAAGGGCGCCGGATGGATGCCGCGCGGGTCGATCTGCTGTTCCAGCAGCCGCAGCGCCAACTCATACCAGCGTTTCCAGCCGATCGAGGGCGCCGCGCCGATCCGTTCCAGCACCTCGCGCGGGAAGGCCTCGCGTACCTTGCGCATATGCGAGGTGTGGCTGCGATTGACGTTCAGCGCCTCTTGCACCACGCGGGCGTCATAGCCCGCCTCCTCCAGATCGCCGGCGAACAGCGCCTTTTCGACAAAGGACGGATCCTTGCGCAGGTTGTTTTCCTGGCCCTGCGCCAGCACCGCCTCTTCGTCGGAAAGCGTGCGGATCAGCGCCTTGACCGGAATGCCCAGCCCGCGAATGGCGGCCAGCCGGCGGCGGCCATAGACAACCTGATAGCGCCCGCTCAGCGCCGGGTGCGGGCGCAGCAGGATCGGCACCTGTTGGCCATGGCCGGCAATGCTGGCGCGCAGGTCGGCAATATCCTCGTCCAGATCGCCCAGCCGGTCCTTGAGGCCGGTATCCTCGATCAGCTCGGGGTCGATTTCCTGCACCGAACGGCTGCCGAGGCTGCGCAGATCGTTGCGAATCGCGGCAATCGGGCCTGCGCTTTGAAACACCTCGGGCATGCGCGGGGTGGCGGGGCGGGGTGGTGCCTCGGCCGCGGGCGTTTCGGGGCGCGATGCCGGGGTGATCCCCTCGAACATGTTCTTGCGGGCCATGTCAGAGCCTCCCCCAAGCCTTGTGGATATCCTGCTCCAATTCGCGCGCGACGGCATTCACCGATTCCATCGCGCGGTCATAGGTGTTGCGGTTCATGCTGCCGCGCCCGACCTCGAACAGGGTCTGGTGCGTCAAGCCGGCATCCGACACGGCGGTCGATTTCAGAAACGCCTCTGTCATCACGCGCTTGCCGAAATTCGCCCGCAGCAGCCCCGCCACCTGCGCCTGGGGCCCGTCGGAGGGTTCAAAACGCGACACGAGGTAGCGCAGAAAGTCATAATCCAGTGTCATGCCCGCGTCGCGGATCGTATCCAGCAGCGAGGCCGTCATGGTCAGGAACTGCGCAAGCGAGGCCACGTCGATGAAATTCGGCACCACCGGGATCAGGATCGAGGACGAGGCCACCAGCGAGGACAGCGTGAGAAAGCCCAGTTGCGGCGGGCAGTCGATAAAGACCAGATCATATTGCGCTTCAACCGACTGGATCGCCTCGCGCAGCCGCAGGTAGAACGGCGGTTCGGCGCCGCGGCGCAGGGCATAGGGTGTCTCGGTCTCGTATTCCGACAGGATCAGCCCGCCCGCCGCGATGTCCAGGCCGTGAAAATAGGTCTTGCGGATCACCTCTTCCATCGGCAGCGGGTTTTCATAGCGGATCGCATCGTAGATCGTGCCCTGATGGGTAAAGTCGATCTCCGGGCGCAGGCCGGTCATGGATGACAGCGAGGCCTGCGGGTCCATGTCGATGATCAGCACGCGATAGCCGTGCAAGGCGAACCACTGGCTCAGATACGCCGCGCTGGTCGTCTTGGCAGAGCCGCCCTTGAACGACACGCAAGACAGAATCTGCACAGGCTCGTCGCCGACGCGGCCCCGCAGATACAGCGAAGGGTCGCGCGTGGTGCGGGCAAGCGCCAGCCGGATCTGCGCCAGATCCTCGGCGGAATAGACCTTGCGCCCGCGTTCATCCAGCCCGACATCGGGGATCTTGCCTTCGGCATGCAGCTTGCGCAGATGCCCCGGAGCCAGCCCGAGGAATTCGGCCGCCTCTGCCGAGGAAAAACCACGCAGATGCTTGCGCGCATCAGGCGCGAAATTGCGCTCCAGGTGCATGCGGATCGAGTCATGCAACGTGGAGGCATCCGATTGAAGCTCGGCAAAGACGCGCTCTGCTGACATACTGCCCTCATGGTCTTCGGCTGGCGCGGTTATTCCGCCCTCAGCCCCTCATTTCGAGTTTGTTCTTGTTGTCGTAGCGCGAAAAGGCGCAATTCTCGCCCTTCTGCGCTACGACAGGAATGCGCCAAGATGGGCCATGCTGCAAGAAATTTCTACAATTCGCGCGGCGGCGGGGCAGGGCGGGTCGTCAAGATTTCGTTCATCCCATTGATATGTCGTGAAAAAGATGAAATTTCCCGTAAAGCGGCGCACCATATCTTGTAGCCAGTCTTCCGTGCCGGGCTGCGGCGGCCCGAATCGTGGCGCCCCGGTTTTTGGTGCCGAATGATGCGTTCGGCCTATGTCCGGGCCGCCCGGCTTGCCCTTAGTTGAATCGCAGGAACCGCATCCCGCCCCGGTGAGAGATGCGGCGCAACAACGAAAATCATGAGGCAAACAGGCCTGCGTCGTCGCATCGGCGGTGCCACGTCGCGATTGCGCGCAGGCCAAGGCAGGAGGCAGGCATCATGTCGGCAGGCGCGCCGGTGGCATCGGTGGCGCCGGTCAGCTTGCAGGTCGCGCCCGAGGACGCGCCCGCCGGAACCACCGTGCAGGAGGTCACGGTGACGTTTCACGATGTCGCGCCCGGCACCTATCGACTGTTCGCCGGCGAGACGAATTCCGGCGATGGCGAGGCGCTGCGCGTCGCGGCGACGGATGGCATGGTGACCGAGGTGATCTGCTCTGGTCCGGGCACGCTGATCCTGACGCCCGCGGGCGATGTGCCGGTGCAGGATCTGGCCGTGGGCGATCTGGTGCAGACCCGCGACAACGGGCTTCAGGCAATCCGCTGGATCGGGTCGCGCCGGCTGTGCCGCGATACGCTGGCCCGGCAGGACAAGTTGCGCCCGGTGCGGATCGGCGCCGGCACGCTGGGCGAGGGGGTGCCAGCCGCCGATCTGCTGGTCTCGCCGCAGCACCGGGTCATGCTGCGTTCGCGCATCGCGGTGCGGATGTTCGGCGTGCCCGAGGTGCTGTGCCCGGCGCGGCACCTTCTGGCCCTGCCGGGGATCGAGATCGCGGGCGATCTGGACGAGGTGACCTATACCCATCTGCTGTTCGATCAGCATGAGGTCGTCTTTTCCAACGGGGCGGAGACCGAAAGCCTGTTCACCGGACCCGAGGCGATCCGTTCGGTATCGCCGGAACAGCGCGCGGAGATCCTCGCGATCTTTCCCGACCTGCCCGCGACGCGCGACCGGAGCGCGTGTTGCCGGACGGTGATTACCGGTCGGCAGGGCCGCAAACTGGTGGAGCGGCACCAACGCAATCGCAAGCCGATGGTCGAAGATCCGCCGCCCCCGCGCCACACCCTGCCGGCGGCGGGGGGCATCGCGCCTTGACCCCGCGACGCGCAAGGGTCTATACGCGACCCTTTCGCGATGCGGCCGGCCCGATCCGAACCGGCCGCATCTGTTCCTGTCGCTTTATCGCAAGGGCGATGCCGCCCCGGCCTGGAACGCCGCCGAAATCGCACTGTTTGCGCGCGTCGTGCCGCTTTTGGACAGCGCGGTGCAGCATTGCGACCTGAGCTGCAACGCCGGCAAGGCCTATGACGAGATGTTCATGGACCTGGAGCCGGGCGGCACCGTGCTGGCCCGTTCGCCCCGGTCGATCGACACGCTGCGCAGCTTTTTCCCCGATTGGCAGGATGGCGGTGTGGTGCCAAGGCGCTATCTGTCGCGATTCACCCGGCTGGGCCGGCATCGCATTCGCAAGCTGGGTCTGGTGATCGAGGTCGCGCCGGCCGCGCTGCGCGGCGAACGGATCGACATCCGCTGTGTCGAGGTGCGCCGCGAAGGCCCGCGCGATCTGCTTTCCCCCAAGGAGCTTCAGGTCGCGCAACTGCTGGCCGGGGGCGATTGCACCGGCCGTATCGCGGAAAGGCTGGGCAAATCGCCCCATACGGTCCGCAATCAGGTGCAGTCGATCTATGGCAAGCTGGGGATTTCCAGCCGGGCCGAACTGGGCGCGATCTTTCGCTAGAGGCGCGGCAGGGCAGGGGTGGCAGCCGCCAGGCGCTGTGTCAGCGCGGCCACCGCCGCGAGGGCAGGGGCCTCACGCACATCCAGCGCGGGGATGCCCGCGCGGCGGGCGGCCTCCATCCCCTGCGCGCTGTCCTCCAGCACCAGGCAATCGGCCGGTGCGGTGCCAAGCCGCGCCGCGGCCAGCAGGAACATCGCCGGATCGGGCTTTGGCGCCGGCACGTCACAGAGCGTGACCACCGTGTCGAAAAGATCGCGCAGGCCCGCGCCGCCCAGGATCGCCTCGACCACCACCGCCTCACCGTTCGAGGCCACGGCAGAGGGGCGCGCGCCCCAGGCCCGGGCCAGCGCCGCCACCGGCGGATTGGGGGCGCATTGCCCGGCCCGCGCCAGCCGCGCGGCGGCGTCGATACTGTCTTGCACGGCGCGGGCGACATCCAGCCCGGCGCCGGTCTCTGCCACCCATTCCGAAATCAGCCCCTGCCGCGCCAGCCCGCCGCGCGCATGGTAAAAACCACGGTCCAGCGCGGCACCTTGCCGGGCGAAAGCCTCGGTGAAAGCGTCGAAATGCAGATCGCCCGTCAGCACCAGCGTGCCGTCGCAATCAAAGATCAGGGCCTTGGGCATCGGGGTCATGCGGATCGGGTTCCTTGCAGGCAGGCGGCCAGTGCGGCGGCATCAAGCGGTTTGGGCAGGCGAAACAGCCGGCCGGGAAAGCGGGCGCCCAGCGGGTCGGCCTCGGGCAGATGGCCCGAAGTCACGATCACGCGGGTGCGGTCGTCGCGGCGCAGCGCCGCCTCGGCGATGGACCAGCCAGAGGCCGCGCCGTTCAGATGCAGGTCGGTCAGCACCAGATCGAAGGGCGGGCTGTCGGCGATCAGGCGCAGGGCGTCGGGCAGGCTGGCGGTCTCGGTCAGGCGGCCTTGGGCAAGCAGTCGCCGGGCATGGGCGGCGTCGTCTGCCGCATCTTCGACCAGCAGCACGCGGCCCAGGGGCGGCAGGGCAGGGGCGGCGTCCGTGGCCAGCGGCAGCACCAGCCGGACGGTGGTGCCCTGTCCGGGGGCCGAGCGGATGTCGATATCGCCGCCCGACTGGCGGATGAAGCCGCAGACCATGGCCAGCCCCAGCCCGGTGCCGGTGCCATCGGGGCGGGCAGTGAAAAACGGCTCCATCGCCATGGCCAGCACCTCGGGTGTCATGCCGCGTCCGGTATCGCGGACCTCGATTGCGGCGCGGCCCTCGGGGGTGGGGGTCAGCGTGACGGTGATGGCGCCCGCCCCCTCGATCGCCTGCGCGGCATTGAGACAGAGGTTCAGCAACGCGCTTTCCATCTGGCCCGGGTCGATCCGCACCGCCAGCGGCCCGCCCGAGGGGTGCAGGTGCAGCGCGATGCGGTCCTCCAGCGCCAGCGCGATCAGATCCTCCATCCCCTCGACCAGCGCATTCAGATCCACCACCTCGGGTTCCAGATGCAGGCGGCGGGCAAAGGCCAGCAGGCGCTGCGTCAGCGCCGTGCCCAGATCCAGCGCCGCGCCCAGCGTCTGATGCAGCGCGCCTGCGCGGTCCGGCGGCGCGGTTTCCAGCAGATGCAGGCTGGTGGAAATGGTGGACAGGATATTGCCGAAATCATGCGCCACCTCTCCCGCGATCTTGCCAAGCGCCTCGGTCCGCTGCACCTGTTGCAGCCGGTCCTCCAGCGCGCGGCGGGCCGAGACATCGGTCAGCAGCATCACCGCGCCGCCGGTGGCCAGCGGGCTTTGCCGCAGTTCGACCACCCGGCCATCGCTGTGGTGCAACTCGGTCAGTCCCTCGGGGCCGATGCGCTGCCAGCCGGCGCCCGGCAACAGCGCGGCCATGTCGGGGCGGCCGTCAAACACGCTGTCCGAAAGGCCCAGCACGGTTGCCAGATGGCGATTGCGCGCCACCACCGCGCCGGCATCCGACAGGATCGCCAGCCCGTCCGACATGCCGTCGAACAGGTTTTCAAACAGGGCATTGCGCTGCGCCAGTTGCCGGTTGGACCGGTCGAGCCGCAGCGTATTGGCGCGAAAGGCCCGGAAGGCGTGGAACAGCTTGCCGATCTCGTCGCCCGCATGTTCGCCGCGCGGCAGCCGCGAGGAACGGTCCCCGACCGCAAGCCGCATCATCGCATCCGAAATGGCGCGCAGATTGGCGGTGACATAGCCCGACACGAACAGCGCCGCCGCCAAGGCCACCACCGCGCTGCCAAAGCCCACGATGACGATGATCCCGCGGGCAAAGGCGATGGCGGACAGGGTGCGCGCCCGTTCCGCCGCGATCTGCGCCTGCGTGCGGGCGGTGACCTCGGCCGCGTGCCGGCTGACCGCCTCGGCGCCCAGCCGGATGCGGGCCAGTGCCGCCTCGGCGGCGATCTGGCGGCCAAGTTCGCGGCGGCGCAGCTCGAACAACCCTTCGGGGCCTTCGGCGAGGGCGCGCATCTCGTCCAGATAGGGGCGGCTGGCGGGGCTGAAGGCAATGCCGTGGGTCAGGCGGAAATAGTCGCGGTGAAATTCGCCGACGCTGACCAGATTGGTCGCGCGCCCCGCGCCCAGAAGCGCGCGGGTGATGCGTTGCAGCGTCAGCCAGTCTTGCGCAAAGGGTTCGACCGCGGCGCGGGCGACCAGTTGCCGTTCGATCCCGGCGGTGCGCGCGTTCAGCCGCAGGATCTGGTCGGTAAAGCCCGCGCGCGCCGTCGCCGCCGCCGCCAGATCCAGCACCGCCGCATCCATGCTGCGCAGCATCGCGGCCAGCGCGCCCTCCCCCGGGGCGAGGCTTCCGGCGATACCCGCGATGAGACCGCGCGCGGTTTCGGCCTCTTGCCGGATGCGGAACGGGCTTTGCAGCGTCAGAAGCCACGGCGCCCCCGTCGCCAGATCCGAGGCGCGGCGCGACAGGGTCAGTGATTGGTCTACCGCGGTCAGCGTTTCGTCATGCAGCCGGTCCAGGCGCCCGGTCGCCTGATGCAGCGTGACCCAGCTTGTCGCCCCCACGATCAGCGTCGCGGCGGCCAGCGCGGCCAGCGCCCCCCAAAGCCGGGCGCGCACCGTGGGGCGTTGCCATCGCGTCATGGCGCGGTGACGAAGATATAGCCCTGCCCGCGCCGGGTTTGCAGATGCGCGGGCTTGGAGGGCACGGGTTCGATCTTGCGGCGCAGGCGCAGGATCAGCACGTCGATGGTGCGATCCATATAGAGCGACAGGTCATTGCCCAGTTCGCGCAGCAGGTCTGACCTGGGAATGATGCGGTCGGGGTGGCGCAGAAAGTAATCGAGCAGGCGATATTCCGCATTGGTAAGCGGGATTTCGGCCCCGTCCGGCCCCAGCAATTCGCGCCGGGTCTGATCCAGCCGCAGGGCGCCAAAGCTGCGCATCCGGCTCTGGCTGCGGTCGGGCGTCGCAAGGGCAGGGTGGCCCGACCGGCGCAGCACCGCGCGCAGCCGCGCCACCAGTTCGCGCGGGTTGAAGGGCTTCATCATGTAATCGTCGGCGCCGGTTTCCAGCCCGATGATCTTGTCGGTCTCGTCGCCGCGCCCGGTCAGCATGACGATGGGCAGGCCCATCGTCTCGCGGATGCGGATGGCCAGCGTCTGCCCGCTTTCCCCCGCCAGTCGCAGGTCGATCAGCGCCAGATCCACCGGCCCGGCGGCGGCGGCGGCAAAGAAGCCCGCGCTGTCGGGCACCGCGACCGGGGCAAAGCCGTTCTCGGCCAGCAGCGCCGCGACGCTGGCGCGCAATTCAGCATCGTCATCGACGATGACGACGACAGGCCCCTGATGTGGTGCCGCGCTGGACATGGCTCCTCCGTCCTTGCCGCGCCCTCCCGCCCGGCGGGGCCATGATGCCCTGCGGCCCGACGGGCGGGGAGGGGGTTTCGGGTTTCATTTGTGACCCGTTTGCCGGGCTTTTGTAACATTGTTCATCAAAAACCCGGCGTGATGCAGCGCTGTTCACCGTTCCGGGGGTCGCTTGCAAGGGCAACCGCATGGCAGGCTTTGCCCAGCCCGGTCGCCGCCCGAGGAAGCGGCAGGCCGGGGCAACGGGAGGAAAACATGACCAACAAGCTTTTCATCAGCGCGCTGGCGCTGTCTGCCGCCATGTCGGCTTCGGCGGCCATGGCCGAGGATCTGAACGTGGTCTGTTCCAATGAACAGACCTGGTGCGATCTGATGGCGCAGAATTTCGAGGCCGCGACCGGCATCGACGTGGCCATCGTGCGCAAATCAACCGGCGAGGTTCTGGCCCAGCTGCGCGCCGAAAAGGGCAATCCCAAGGTGGATGTCTGGTGGGGCGGCACGGGCGATCCGCATATCATCGCCGCGAATGAGGGGCTGACCCAGGCGACCGGCGTCGATGTCTCGGGCCTGCTGGGGTGGGCGCAGAACATGACCAACATGACCGGCGGCAAGGCGGTCGGGGTGCATGTGGGCCTGCTGGGCTTTATCTACAATACCGAGGTTCTGGCCGAAAAGAACCTGCCCGCCCCGGCCTGCTGGCGCGATCTGGCCAAGCCCGACTACAAGGGCGAGATCCAGGTGGCGAACCCCAATTCCTCGGGCACGGCCTATACCGAACTGGCGACCCTGGTGCAGTTGTTCGGCGAGGATGAGGCCTTCAAGCTGCTGGCCGAGATCGGCGCCAATGTGAACCAGTATACGAAATCGGGCTCCGCCCCCGGCAAGGCCACCGCGCGGGGCGAGACGACGATCGGCATCGGCTTCATGCATGACATGGTGAAGCTGAAGAAGGACGGCTTCCCGGTGGAGATCGTCGCCCCCTGCGAGGGCACGGGCTATGAACTGGGCGCGGTGTCGGTTGTCGAGGGCACGCCGCATCTGGAGGCCGCGAAGAAATGGGTGGAATATGTCATTTCGGCCGAGGGGCAGTCGCCCGGGCTTGAGGTCGGCGTCTACAACATCCCCTCGAACCCCGGTGCCGCCACCGACCCGGAGGCGCCCGACATGGCCTCGATCAAGCTGATCGACTATGACTTTGCCACCTATGGCGCGTCGGAAACCCGCGAGCGTCTGCTGGCACGGTGGGAAAAGGACGTGAAGGGCGCCGGCGGCGCCATCGAGGAATGACCCATCCGGCCCGCGCCGTCACAGCGCGGGCCATCTTCGTTCAGGGAAGATCACGATGACGCGCACCGCACGGCTTTGGGGCCTGTTGGGGGTGGCCGGCTTTGTCCTGCTGCCATGGTATATGGTGCCGGGGGGCGTTCTGTCGCTTGGCTGGCCGGGCGATCCGGCGGGGGCGTCTGGCCTTGTCGCCGTGCTGGGGGGGCGCGTCTGGCTGGCGGGGCCGGGGCTGGCGCTGTTGGCCGCGCTGGCGGCGGGTTTCCTGCTGCGCGATCCGCAGGCACGGGCGAAGGCATGGGTAATCTGCGGCGTTGCCGGGCTGGTGTTGCTGGTGGCGCAGGGTCTCCTGATCCTGGGCGACGGGCCGCGTCTTGCCGCGCTTGGCACGGCCGCGCAGCCGGGCATGGGGCTGGGCGCCTTTGTCACCGCGCTGGCGCTGCTGTTCATCACCACCACCGGCATTTCGGCGCGCGGGCGGGGCAGGGGGGATGCCTTTGTCACCGGCCTGGTCGGGCTGATCGTCGCGCTGGTCGGTGTCTTCGTTTTCTACCCGATGGCCTTTGTGCTGATCCGCGCCTTTGAGCTGAAGGGCGGCGCGGGGTTCGGCCTGTCGGAGTTTCTGCCGCGCTTCTTTGCCGCCGAAACCTGGTCGCTGGCCTGCCTTGCGGGCGGCTGGTGCGGGCCGGCGGTCAATTCGCTGGCGCTGGCGCTGGCAACCGGCCTGGGCACCACGACGCTGGGCCTTGCCTTCGCGCTGATCTTTACCCGCACCGATTTCGTCGCCAAGAAACTGCTGCGGGTGCTGACCATCCTGCCGATCATCACGCCGCCTTTCGTGATCGGCCTTGCGCTGATCCTGCTGTTTGGCCGCGCCGGCACCATGACCGAATTCCTGCACTGGGCCTTTGGCATGGAAAAGACCCGCTGGATCTATGGCTTTGGCGGGGTCTGGCTGGCGCAGATGCTGTCCTTCACCCCGATTGCCTTTCTGGTGCTGATCGGCGTGGTCGAGGGCATCAGCCCCTCGATGGAGGAGGCGAGCCAGACGCTTGACGCCGACCGCTGGCAGACCTTTCGCCGGGTATCGCTGCCCCTGATGCGGCCGGGGCTGGCCAATGCCTTTCTGCTGGGCTTCATCGAAAGCCTTGCCGATTTCGGCAATCCGCTGGTGCTGGGCGGCAATTTCAACGTGCTGTCCACCGAGATCTATTTCGCCATCGTGGGCACCGTCGCCGATCCGGCCAAGGCCGCGATCCTGTCGATGATCCTGCTGGCGATGACGCTGGGCGCCTTTCTGGTGCAGCGCCGCTGGCTGGGGCGCAAAAGCTATGCCACCGTCACCGGCAAGGCCGATAATGGCCAGCATGCAAGCCTGAATCCCGGCCTGAAATGGGCCTGCTATGCCACCGCGCTGCCCTGGGCCGCGTTTACGCTGGTGCTTTATGCGCTGATCGTGTTCGGCAGTTTCGTGAAGCTCTGGGGCTATAACCACAGCTTCACGCTGGCGCATTACAAACAGGCCTTCGCGATCACCTTCCGCAACGGGCTGCATTTTACCGGCGCGGCCTGGGACAGCTATTTTTCCACGCTGACCATCGCCGCGATTTCCGCGCCGCTGACGGCGATGGTGGGGCTGGCGACGGCCTATCTGCTGGTGCGGCAGAAATTCGCCGGCAAGGATGCGTTTGAATTTTCCACCATGCTCAGCTTTGCCATTCCGGGCACGGTGATCGGGGTGGCCTATGTCATGGCCTTCAATTTTCCCCCGATCGAGCTGACGGGAACGGCGATCATCCTGATCCTGGTCTTTGTCTTCCGCAACATGCCGGTGGGCGTGCGCGGCGGCATCGCGGCGATGAGCCAGCTCGACAAATCGCTGGACGAGGCCTCGATCATGCTGGGTGCGAACAGTTTCACCACGCTGCGCCGGGTGATCCTGCCGCTGCTGGGGCCGGCGATCCTGGCCGCCATCACCTATAGCTTCGTGCGGGCGATCACCTCGGTTTCCGCCGTGATCTTTCTGGTCTCGGCCCGGCACAACATGGCCACCAGCTTTATCGTCGGCCGGGTGGAGAACAACGAATTCGGCATCGCCATCGCCTATTCGACGGTGCTGATCGTCACGATGCTGGCCGCCATCCTGGCCTTGCAGGCGGTGATCGGCCGCCGCCGGCTGCGCCGGTCCGACCGCGTGGCGGCATGACATGAAAGGTTCTGAGATGACCAAGGGCTCTGTCCGTTTCGAGAATGTCACCAAGCGCTATGGCGAGGTGACGGCGCTGAAGCCGCTGACGCTGGACATCCAGCCCGGCACGCTTTGCACGCTGCTGGGGCCGTCGGGCTGCGGCAAGACCACGACGCTGCGGCTGATCGCCGGGCTGGAAAGCGCCTCCGAGGGGCGGATCCTGATCGGCGGGCAGGATGTGACGCATCTGTCCGCGACCTATCGGCGGGTGTCGATGGTGTTCCAGTCCTACGCGCTGTTCCCGCATATGAACGTGCTGGAAAACGTGGCCTATGGCCTGAGCGTCAAGCGCATGCCCAAGGCCGAAATGACCCAGCGGGCCGAGGCCGGGCTGGAGATGGTGGGGCTGAAGGGCTTTGGCGCGCGGCTGCCGTCGGAACTGTCGGGCGGGCAGCAGCAGCGCGTCGCGGTGGCCCGGGCCATCGTGCTGGAACCCGAGGTTCTTCTGCTGGATGAGCCGCTCTCGAACCTGGACGCCAAGCTGCGCCGCCATGTGCGCGAGGAAATCCGCCAGATCCAGCAGCGCCTTGGCCTGACCGCGGTCTATGTGACCCACGATCAGGAAGAGGCCATGGCGGTTTCCGACCGGATCATCGTGATGAAGAATGCCGAGATCGCGCAGGAAGGCACGCCGCACGACCTGTATGAACGCCCGGCTTCGGCCTTTATCGCGGATTTCATCGGCGACGCGAACCTGCTGGATGTCGAGGTGCTGGAGGCCGGCGCCGCCACACGGGTGCGCTTGCTCGATCAGACCCATGACCTGCCGCTGGCCAGCAGTGCCAAAGGCCCGGCCAAGCTGGTCTTGCGCCCGCATCAGGTGCGGCTTTCGGCAGGTGCGGCGCCGGGCGGCATTTCCGCCGAGGTCAGCTATGCGGCCTATCTGGGCAATTCGATCCAGTATACGCTGGCCACCCCGGCGGGCGAGGTCTTTGCCATCCTGCCGCCTTCGGCCACGCCGTTTCGCAAGGGCGACAGCGTGACGCTGAGCTGGCATCCCGGCGACCTGCGGCTGGTTGCGGGGTGATCGCCCCTCAATCCGCTTTGCGCAGGACCAGCGCCAGCGGAATGGCGGCCAGGGTGATCCACATCATCAGCCAGAAATCATCGAGGTAAGAGATCATCGCCGCCTGCGCGTTGATCATCCCGTCGATGCCGGACAGGGCGGCCGGATTGCCGGTCGCCGCCGCCGGGTTCAACTGCCGCAGCACCGGGTTCCAGGGCGTGATGGTGGCCGAAAGTTCGGCGTGATTGATCTGGATGTTGCGCGTCAGCAGCACCGAGACGATGGAAATCCCGACGGACGATCCGATATTGCGCACCAGGCTGAACAGGCTGGTCGCATCGGCGCGGAACCGCGGCTCCAGCGTGGCAAAGGCGATTGTCGAAAGCGGCACGAAAACCAGCCCGAGGCCCAGCCCCTGCACGATGCCCGACCGGATGATCGGCACCGCATCCATCTGCGGCGAAAAGCCCGACATCTCCCACAGCGACAGCGCGGTCAGCAACAGCCCCGTCACCACGAGCAGGCGCGGGTCGATGATGCGCACCAGCCGCCCCACGACCAGCATCGAGACCATGGTCCCCACCCCGCGCGGCGCCATGACCAGCCCGGTCGTGATGACCGGATAGCTGAGGATCCGCGACAGCATGGGCGGCAGCAGCGCCAGCGATGACAGCAGCAGCACCCCGATCACAAAGATGAACACCAGCCCGGTGGCAAAGTTGCGGTCGGCAAAGATGCGCGGGTCCAGAAAGGGATGTTCGGTGTGGCGGATATGCGTGGCGAACATCCAGAACCCGGCAAAGGTCAGCACCGCATAGATCCAGATCTCGCCAGAGGCGAACCAGTCCACCTCGCCGCCGCGATCCAGCATCAGTTGCATCGCGCCGATGCCCAGCGACAACAGGCCGAAACCCATCAGATCAAAGCTGCGCGGGCGCTGCTGGCTGCGCGGCAGAAAGGCGGCCGAGCCGAGAAAGGCGATGATGCCGACCGGCAGGTTGATAAAGAAAACCCATCGCCAGTTGTAGCTTTCGGTCAGCCAGCCGCCCAGCGTCGGGCCGATGATCGGGCCGACCATGATACCCGCGCCCCACATCGCCATGGCCTGCCCGGCCTTTTCGCGCGGGTTGATATCCAGCAGGAAGGTCTGCGACAGCGGCACGATCGCGGCGCCGAACAGGCCCTGCAACAGCCGGAACACCACCATCGAGGTCAGGTTCCAGGCCATGCCGCAGGCCATGGAGGTGGCGACAAAGCCGATGATCGACACCAGAAACAGCTCGCGCTTGCCAAAGCGGTCGGCCAGCCAGCCGGTCATCGGCGTCACGATGGCCGAGGCGACGATATAGCTGGTCAGAACCCAGGTGATCGTATCCTGCGAGGCGCCCAGATCGCCGGTCATCGAGGGCAGGGCGACATTGGCGATCGTCGTGTCCAGCACCTGCATGATGGTGGCCAGCATGATCGACAGGGTGATCAGCCCGCGATGTTTCACCTCGGGCTGCGCGGCGGCAAGGGCGGTCATGATCGGTCCGATCCGTTACTCGGCGGCGCGGGCTGCGCCAAACAGGCCGGGGGCGCCGGTCTCGACCGTCACGCTGGCGGAAAGGCCGGTGGCCAGGCCCGCCAGTTGGTCGGGGTGATCCAGCCGGATGCGCACCGGCACGCGCTGCGTGACCTTGACCCAGTTGCCGGTGGCATTCTGCGCCGGCAGCAGCGAAAATTCGGCCCCCGTGCCCGCGCCGATGGCCTCGACCGTGCCGGCAAAGCTGCGGCCGGGCTGGGCGTCGAATTCGATCTCGGCCTTCTGGTCGGGCGCCATGGCGTAAAGCTGGGTTTCCTTGAAATTCGCCTCGACCCAGACCTCGTCGGATTCGACCAGCGCAAAGACCGATTGCCCCGCCGTGACCATCGCCCCTTCGCGGAACGACGCGGCCTGATAGATCAGCCCGTCGGCCGGGGCGGTCACCGTGGTCTGCGACAGGTTGTAGCGCGCGCGGTCCAGATCGACCAGCGCCGCCCGCACGACCGGATGACCATCGGTTTCGGCCTCCGGGTCGCCGCCAAGCGCGGTCAACGCGGCAGAGACGGCCAGCCGCGCGACCGTCGCCTGATCTTCGGCCTGACGGGCGGTGTGGCGCATGTCGTCCAGCTCGGACGGGGTGGCGACCCCCTTGCGCAACAGGGCCTCGGTGCGGTCCAGCTCGTGCTGCTGATACTCGGCATTCTCGGCCGAGACGGCGGCCTGCGCGGCGGCCTGACGATAGCCCGCCTTCAGCTGATCGACCTGCATCCGGGCGGCGCGCAGCGCCACTTCGGCCTGTGCGACGGCCAGATTGTAAGGCTCCGGGTCCACCTGAAACAGCAGATCGCCCTTGCTGACATGCTGAAGCTCGCTCACCCCGACCCGGGTCACCCGGCCACCGATCCCGGGGGCCACCGCGATATGGGCAAGGTGGAGATTGGCGTTCTCGGTCGTTTCGGTGCCGGCGCCGGCCAGCCAGAAATAGCCCGCGCCAAGGGCCACGACCGCGGGGAGGCCGATCATGGTGACCAGCCGCCGCAGCGGGCTGGTGCGGCGCGGCGCGGCCGGGGTCGCGGAGCGGCTGTCGGTGGCGGGCGGGGCTTCGGGAATGTCGCTCATGGCTTTGGCTCTGTCTCGGGTCCGGCACCTTCGGCCGGGCTGTTCAAGGTGTCGATCACGCGTAACAGCGCGTGATGAAAGATGCGCCGCTCGTCATCGGTCAGATGCAGCAGGGCCTCGTCATAGATCCGCTCGATGATCACCTTGACCTCGGGCGCGGCGGCGGCGGCCTTTTCCGTCGGCTCCACCATGCGGGCGCGGCGATCCTCGGGGTGGACGATGCGGCGCACCCAGCCGCCGCTTTCCATCCGGTCGATCAGGCGCGACACGCTCATCGGTTCCACGTCCAGCCGCTCGGCCAGGGTGGCCTGGGTCTGCGGTCCCTCGTTGAGGATGATGGCGAGCAGGCGCCATTGCGTCGCCGAAAGCCCCCATTCGGTCGAGCGCGCCTCGAACCGGCGGCGCATCGCGCGCGAGGCGTCATTGAGCAACATGGCAAGGCGTTCGATTCGGTAACTCATAAGCGACATATATAGTAATCATGGGTTACTAATAAAGTGGAATCTGATGGCGGTCGTCTGGCGATGGCGCAATGGGCGGTTACAACCGCATCAAACTTCCTGCCATCGGCTGACCCGCTGTGATCGGTCTGACGACCCGTCCGGGGGGGGGCAAAGGCGCATGCCGAGCCTCAGGCCATGTCAGTTCTGCTTGCTGTTCAGCGAGATAGGCCTTCGGCCTCACCCCGGTTAGAATGCGCCACGGCATGCGGCACATATCGGATAATCAGTCTTATGTAATGTATTTATGCCAGCGTGGCGAAGCGCAGGAGCAAACGCGGCAGTGGTGCGCGGCGGCGTTTTCGGGCAGTTTCGCGACCGAACATCCCGGGAAAGGAAAGCGCATGGGTCTCTTTGAACGCTGGCTGACGCTCTGGGTCGCGATCTGCATCCTGGCGGGGCTGGCGCTTGGCGCGGCGGTGCCGGGGTTGTTCCGCGTGCTGGCCGGGATGGAATATGCGTCGGTCAACCTTGTCGTCGCGGTGCTGATCTGGGCCATGGTCTATCCGATGATGATCGCGGTCGATCTGGCATCGTTGAAAGAGGTCGGTCGCCGGCCCCGTGGCCTGGTGGTGACGCTGGTCATCAACTGGCTGGTCAAGCCCTTTACCATGGCCGGGCTGGCGGTGCTGTTCCTCGGGCATCTCTTTGCCGGGCTGATCGACCCGGAACAGGCGCAGGCCTATATCGCCGGGCTGATCCTGCTGGGTGCGGCACCCTGCACGGCGATGGTCTTCGTCTGGTCGCAGCTGACGCGCGGCGATCCCAATTATACGCTGGTGCAGGTCTCGGTGAACGACCTGATCATGGTCGTGGCCTTTGCGCCCATCGTGGCGTTGCTGCTGGGTGTCACCGAATTGTCCGTGCCCTGGGCGACGCTGATTCTGTCGGTGATCCTGTATATCGTGATTCCGCTGATCGCCGGGGCGCTGACGCGGCGGGCATTGATCGCGCGGGGCATCCCGGTCGAGACCTTTACCGCGCGGATCAAGCCGGTTTCCGTGCTCGGTCTCTTGCTGACGGTGGTGTTGCTGTTCGGCTTTCAGGGGCCGGTGATCCTGGCCCAGCCGCTGCTGATCGGGCTGATCGCGGTGCCTATCGTGATCCAGTCCTATGGCATCTTCGCGCTTGGCTATGGCTGGGCCTGGCTCTGGCGGTTGCCGCATCGGGTGGCGGCGCCCTGCGCGCTGATCGGCACCTCCAATTTCTTTGAACTGGCGGTGGCGGTGGCAATCGGGCTGTTCGGCATCCATTCCGGGGCGGCGCTGGCGACGGTGGTGGGCGTGCTGGTCGAGGTGCCGGTCATGCTGTCGCTGGTGGCCTTTGCCAATCGGACGCGCGACAGATTCCCGGCCTGACCGGCTCAGCCCCTGCCGGCCGCGCGGCGCAGGGTGCCCTCCAGCGGCACGGCGGCGGCGAGCGTGTTCGAGATCGTGCCGTATTTCAGGATGTTGCGGTGCAAAAGATCAAGGCGCTGGTCGGTTTCGGCGCTGTCCACCACGATTTCGTAACGGATCAGGGTCAACCGGGGTGGCGCGTCCTGGCGCAGGGCCTCAAGCCGCAATTCGGCGCCGTCGAGCTGGAAATGCAGCATCGGCATCACCCGCTCGATACCCTTGAGCATGCAGGCCGCCAGCGCCGAAAGCAGCAGCTCCACCGGGTTCATGGCGTCGGGGCGGCCGGCCAGGTCGGTGTCCAGCGTGACCTCTGCCGCGCCGGCGACGGCCAGGCTGCCATGGGCATCAATGCGACGGGCGTGAACGCGGTATTCCATGCGTGCCTCCTGCTGCGGCTATTCTGCCCGATCCTACACCCTGCGGCGCGACTGTCACCACGGCACGTCGCGCGTGGTCCTGCGGCATCCGGCCTCAGACCACCAGCGACAGACCGCCCTGGCGGCTGACCTCGGCCACGATGCCGGCAACCAGGCAGTCCAGCGCGGGATTGCGCGCGCGGCGGGCCCGGCGCACGACATAGACAAGACCGGGCGGTGGCGGCAGGCGCGTGTCGATCACCTCCATATCGGGGCGGATGTGGCGGTCGCTCAGCAGCGCGACGCCCAGCCCGGCCAGCACGCCCGCCACGATGCCGGCGGCGCTGGCGCATTCGAACACGGTTTCCAGCAAGGCGCCGTCATCCTGCCCGACATCCATCGCCCAATGACGATAGAAACAGGCGTCGTCAAAGGACAGAAAGGGGATCGGCCCGCGCTCGGGCAGTGCCAGCCCCGCCAGCTTGACCCAATGCAGGCCCTCGCGCAGCAGCGCGACATCGGTCGGCCGCACCTCATGGGCAAAGACCTGAAGGATGGCGGCATCCAGCTCGCCCCGCTCCAGCAGCGCGCGCAACTCGATGCTCATCCTGACGCGGGTGCGGACGGCGACCTGCGGATGCAGACGGTGAAACCGGCCCAGAATGCGCGACAGGTCGGAACAGGTCGTGTCTTCGGTCAGGCCGAGCTGGATGCGGCCGGACAGATCGGTCTTGGTCAGGCTCAGCAGCGCCTCGTCATGCAGATCAAGGATGCGCGCGGCATAGTCCAGCAGATCGTCGCCCGCCGCGGTGAACAGCGGCCCGCCCGGCCGTAGTGCCAGCAGATCGCAATCGAGGCTGGTTTCCAGCCGCTTGACCTTGTGGCTGACGGCCGATTGCGTCAGACCCAGCATCTCGGCGGCGCGGGTCACACCGCCCTGTTGGCGGATTGCCCGCAAGGCGCGCAGGGCGTCGATATCAAGGCGGCGGCTGGAAAGATCTGTCATGGTCTGACCCCCTGTTGCCCTACAGGATGCCCCCGGCAGCCTTACGGGGCAATATCCCATTACACATGGCGCCATGAATTCATCGTTCCATCGAAATTTGTCATATGCGCGCGGTTGCGACACCCGCTATGACGAAGGCGCATCAGATCGAGGCCCCGATGACCAGCCTGCCCGCCACCACCCTTGCCCCGCCGCGCCACCCGCTGCTTTGGCCGCTGATGGCGGTGCTGCTGATCCTGGGTTGGAGTTCGGGCTTCATCGGCATCCGCTTTGCCAATGCGGAGGCAAGCGTGGTTCTGCTGCTGTTCTGGCGCACGCTGCTGTCGGGGCTGATCCTCTTGCCCTTCGCGCTGGCCTTCGGGCCAAGGCCGGGCCGGCGCGCGGTGCTGTTCCAGATGGGGTTCGGCGTGATGTCGGTGTTTCTCTATCTGGGCGGTTTCGCGCTGGCGATCGAACAGCGCGTGCCGACCGGGCTGGTCGCGCTGATCTCTGACCTTTTGCCGCTGGCCATTGCCGCCCTGGCGCAACCCGTGCTGGGCGAGCGGCTGTCGCCCCGGCAATGGCTGGGCACCGCCATCGCGGTGAGCGGCGTTCTGGTCGTGTCCTTCGACAGCCTGACCTGGGGCGCGGCGCCGCTTTGGGCCTATGGGATCACGGCCGGGTCCATGCTGGTCTTCGCCCTGGCCTCGGTGCTGCACAAGGGGCGCAAGGTGCTGCATCTGCCGGTGCATCAGGCCCTGTGCATCCAGAGCCTGACCGGCGCGGCGCTGTTCGGGCTTTGCGCGCTGATGGCGGGTGACGGGTTGGCGCCACCGCTGACGCGCAACTTTGCCCTTGGCATGGTCTGGCTGGTGCTGATCGCGACCTTCGGCGCCTATTCGGTCTATTATACCAGCCTGCGGATGTTTCCCGCCGCCAAGGTCAGCGCGGCGATCTATCTCAGCCCGCCGGTCACGATGGTCTGGGCCTGGGCCCTGTTCGCCGAGCCGCTGACCCCGATGATGTTCGCGGGGCTGGCGGCGACGCTGGTCGGGGTCTGGCTGACCGCGCGCTGAGCCCCCTGCCCCGGCAGGGTTCACCGCGCCGCCGTTGCCACCGGATAGGCGGTGCTGAAACGCAGCCGCTCCATCGCGAAATGCGAGGTCATGCTGCGGATCGGCACGGTTTCGGTCAGCTGCCGATACAGCCGGTCAAAGGCCGCCATATCGGCCACCGCGACATGCAGCAGATAGTCGAAGCTGCCCGCCATGCGGTAGATCTCCATGATCTCGGGCAGGGCTGCGGTGGCGCGGTCAAAGGTTTCGCGCCATTCGGCGGAATGGTCGGTGGCCTCGATCCCGACAAAGACGGTCAGCCCGAAGCCCAGCTTGCGCGGATCGGCCAGCGCCACCCGCCCGGTCAGCACGCCCGCAGATTCGAGCTTCTGGATCCGCTTCCAGCAGGGGGTTTGCGACAGGCCCACCCTGTCTGCGATGCGCGCCACCGGCAGCGTCGCGTCGCGCATCAGCTCTGCCACGATCTTGCGGTCGATCAGGTCGAGTTCGGCCGTCATCCTGCCCCCTTTCACGCCCGGTCCGCCGGGCCACCGCACCAGAATGCACCATTTCCCATTAATGTCTATATTTTTTATCGTGTATATTGTCTGGCTGGTGGAGGCGAATTTTATCACTATTATACAATGCTCTATGTGACTTCTCCGGCAAGCGGGAGAAGGATTTTCCATATATACGACAAAATTTGACGTGAATATTCCCTTGCAATACTCGACCTGAAATGTCGTTATTTATGGACAAGGCCGCACCCCGCCGCCTGCCACAAGGGAGATCGCAAGATGACCGCATATGCCGCTTTGCCCGCACAGGCCGGAACGATGCATCCGGCGCAGGGCGATCATCGGACCTGGTCGGTGCAGCTGGTGCATCGCCAGACCGGCGCGCTGCATCGCATCAAGGGCCAGCCCCTGACCCTGTTCACCCGTCACCCCGCCGAGGCCGCGATCGAATTGCTGGCCCGGCGCGACCCCGATCTCTGGGCCGCGCGGATCGCGCCGGTCCTGCCCTTGGGCCGGCGCTGATCGCCCGCCCCCTGACCTCAATTCCCCTGATCTTGAAGGAAACGACATGCTGACCACGATCCGACTTTCCACCCCCGCCGCCGCCGTGCAGACCGCCCAGGGCGTCAAGGTCGCAGAGCTGACCGATGGCCGCGTCATCATCGAAACCGGGCGCGAAAGGCTGACCGGCTGGCCGCTGCCCCGGCTGTGGCGCGGCGCGCTTGGCGGGCTGGCGCTGGCGCTGCTGGCGCTTGGCGCGCCGCAAGCGGCGCAGGCGCAAAGCCTGCTGAATGTCAGCTATGACCCCACGCGCGAGCTGTATCGCGATGTCAACGCCGCCTTCAGCGACTGGTGGGTGGCCCAGGGCCACCCCGCCCCGACCCTGGAAACCAGCCATGGCGGATCGGGGTCGCAGGCCCGCGCGGTGATCGACGGGCTCAAGGCGCAGGTCGTCACGCTGGCGCTGGCCTCGGACATCGACAAGATCGCGGCGGCGGGCAAGCTGCCGGCGGATTGGCAATCGGCGCGGCCGCACAATTCATCGCCCTATACCAGCACGATCGTCTTTCTGGTGCGCAAGGGCAATCCCAAGGGCCTGAAGGATTGGGGCGATCTGGTCGCTGACGGCGTGCAGGTCATCACCCCCAACCCCAAGACCAGCGGCGGCGCGCGCTGGAACTATCTGGCCGCCTGGGCCTGGGCCGAACGGAACGGGCAGGATCCGAAGGCATTTGTCGGCAAGCTGTTCCACAATGTGCCCGTGCTGGATTCCGGCGCGCGCGGCGCCACCACCACCTTCACGCAGCGCGGCATCGGTGACGTGCTGCTCGCCTGGGAAAACGAGGCCTATCTCGCGCAAGAGGAACTTGGCGCCGATCAGTTCGACATCGTCGTGCCCTCGGTCAGCATCCTGACCGAACCGCCGGTCGCGCTGGTCGAGGCCAATATCCCCGATGACCAAAGCCGGGCCCTGGCCGAAGCCTATCTCGACTATCTCTATTCGCCCGAGGGGCAGGCGCTGGCCTTCCGGCATTTCTATCGCGCATGGGATACGTCCAGGGCCGACCCGGCCGATGTGGCGCGCTTTCCCAAGCTTGATCTGGTGGATATCGCCCATTTCGGCGGTTGGTCCAAAGTGCAGCCCGAACATTTCGGCGATGGCGGCATCTTCGACCAGATCTATGTGCCGCAGTAAGGTGCGATGATGGGCCGCCCCCTGATCCGCCGATCCGCCATGCCCGGCCTTGGCCTGTCGATGGGCATCACGCTGACTCTGCTGTCGCTGGTCGTCCTGCTGCCCATCGGCGCCCTTCTGGCCAAGGGCGCCAGCTATGGCGCGGCCGGTATCTGGGAAACGGTGAACCGCCCGCGGGTCTGGGCGGCGCTGTTCCTATCGTTCCGGCTGGCGCTGGCGGCGGCGCTGTTCAACCTGGTCTTCGGCCTCGTGCTGGCCTGGGTTCTGGCGCGCTACCGCTTTGTCGGGCGGCGCCTGCTGGATGCGGCGGTGGACCTGCCCTTTGCGCTGCCGACGGCGGTGGCGGGCATCGCCCTGACCGCGCTTTACGCACCGAACGGCGCCTTTGGCCAAGTGGCGGCGCGGCTGGGCTGGCAGATCGCCTATACGCAATGGGGCATCTTCATCGCCCTTGTCTTCGTGGGCCTGCCCTTTGTCGCGCGCAGCGTGCAACCGGTGATCGAGGAGATCGACCGCGAGATCGAGGAGGCCTCGGCCAGCCTTGGCGCCACGCGGCTGCACACGCTGCGCCGAGTGATCCTGCCGATCCTGACCCCCGCCGCGCTGACCGGCTTTGCGCTGTCGCTGGCGCGGGGGGTGGGCGAATACGGGTCGGTCATCTTCATCGCCGGCAACATCCCCCGCCTGACCGAAATCGCGCCCCTGCTGATCGTCATCCAGCTGGAGGAGTTCAACTATGACGCCGCCGCCGCGATCGGCATCGCCATGCTGGTGATCAGCCTGGCCATGCTGCTGTCGATCAACCTCATCCAGATCTGGAGCCGCCGGAGCCTGCAAGATGTCTGACATTCCCGCCTTTCATCACCGTTCCCCCACGACCGAGGCGCCGGCCCTGCAATGGGCGCTGACCGGCATTGCCGTGTTGGGCCTTGCGCTGCTGGTGCTGGCGCCGCTGGTCGCGGTCTTTGCCGAGGCCCTGGCCGATGGCGCGGGCGCCGCGCTGCGCAGCCTGGCCAACCCGGACGCCCGCGCGGCGATCCGGCTGACCCTGACCATCGCCGCCATCTCGGTGCCGTTGAACGCCGTTTTCGGCATCGCGGCGGCCTGGTTCATCACCCGGTTCGATTTTCGCGGCAAGGCGCTGCTCATCACGCTGATCGACCTGCCCTTTTCGGTCAGTCCGGTGGTGGCGGGGCTGTGTATCGTGCTGATGTTCGGCAGCAACAGCCTTGTCGGCGGCTGGCTGGTGGCACAGGGCGCGCCGGTGGTCTTTGCGCTGCCCGGTATCGTGCTGGCCACGCTGTTCGTGACCTTTCCCTTTGTCGCGCGGGAACTGATCCCCGTGATGATCGAACAGGGCCGCAGCGAGGAAGAGGCGGCGCTGACGCTCGGGGCCTCGGGCTGGCGGGTGTTTCGCACGGTGACGCTGCCGAATATCCGCTGGGCGCTGATGTATGGCGTGCTGCTGTGCAATGCCCGCGCCATGGGCGAATTCGGCGCGGTCGCCGTGGTCTCGGGCAAGATCCGGGGTCAGACCGCCACCATGCCGATCACGATCGAGATGCTCTATCAGGAATATCTCTCGGTCGCGGCCTTCAGCCTGGCGGTCGTGCTGGCGCTGCTGGCCCTTGTCACCCTGCTGCTGAAAGCCGGGCTGGAGCGGCGCCATGCCGACCAGCTTGCTGCAACCCACCGTCCCTGAGAGGCCGCCCATGCATATCGAAATCGACGAAATTTCCCGGCTGTTTGGCGCCACGGCGGCGCTGCATCCGGTCTCGCTCTCGGTTCCCTCGGGGGCGCTGGTGGCGCTGCTGGGGCCTTCGGGCTCGGGCAAGACCACGCTGCTGCGCATTCTGGGCGGGCTGGAATTTCCCAGTTCGGGCCGGGTGCTGTTCGACGGGCAGGACGCCACCGGGCTGAGCGTGCAGGAACGCCGCGCGGGCTTTGTGTTCCAGAGCTATGCGTTGTTCCGACATATGACGGTGTCGGAAAATATCGCCTACGGGCTGAAGGCCCGCCCCCGCGCGACCCGCCCGAACCCGGCGGAGATCAGCCGCCGGGTGGCGCGGCTGCTCGATCTGATCCAGTTGCCCGATATCGGCGCGCGTTATCCCGCCCAGCTGTCCGGCGGCCAGCGACAGCGCGTGGCCCTGGCGCGCGCGCTGGCGATCGAGCCGCGGATGCTGCTGCTGGACGAACCCTTTGGCGCGCTGGATGCCAAGGTGCGCAAGGAATTGCGGCAGGGCCTGCGCGACATCCATGACAATACCGGGCTGACCACGGTCTTTGTCACCCATGATCAGGAAGAGGCGATGGAACTGGCCGATCTGGTGGTGGTGATGTCGATGGGCCGGATCGAACAGATCGGCCGGCCGCAAGACATCCGCGCCCGCCCGGCCACGCCCTTTGTGCGCAGCTTCATCACCGCCTGAAGCTGCGCGTCACCCGGCCACGTTCGGCCAGCACCGCCATGCGATGCGCCGAGGCCTGAAGGTTGCGCAGGTTGCCGGGCCTGCGCATCGACCTTGACCCCGGCCTTCTTTGCCCGGGCTGCGATCCATGTCCGGCTCATCGCTGCCGCTCGACCTCCTTGGGTTCTGCGTGGCCTCGTGTTGGGCTCGCGCCTAAAGGCACTCGGCCCAGGTCGCGTGGGGCGTCCTGGGCTGATCAGCCAAGGCCGATCACCATAGTTGAATTGCAGTACGTCACAGCTTTTGCCCGTGAATGCCTCTCCCTTGGACTGAGCTTTGGGACGGTCGAAAAACGACGCCAAACTGCAACGGAAAGATGGCAGGAAATGCAAGTTGTTAACAAAATGGGTAGTTTGAGCCTGTGACTGTCAATCGGCGCACAAAATTGACCCCGCTTGTGGTGTTGAGATCTGGGCCTGAGCCGGCGGAACTGATCATAGAGTCTAGGCGGGTCAGGCCCAGATCGGGGTCAGGCACGGTTTTTGAAGCGCCAGGACTCGTTGCCGGTCTCAACGATCTCGCAGTGATGGGTCAGGCGGTCGAGGAGCGCGGTGGTCATCTTTGCGTCGCCGAAGAGTGAGCCATGGAGCCGCCACTGGTCCGAGGCCCATGGCGAACGGCCATTCGCCGAAGGCGAGGTTGGTGGTGACGATGATCGAGGTGCGCTCGTAGAGGCGGCTGATCAGGTGGAACAGGAGCTGGCCGCCGGATTGCGCGAAGGGCAGATAGCCGAGCTCGTCGAGGATGACGAAGTCGAGTCGGCTGGGTGACGGTCGAGGTCTGGCAGACCGTGACCCAGCGGCACCCGCTGTCGCGCAAGCTGGTGATCCAGTCGATCATCCTTCTCGGCACGCTGATGGTCACGGCCGCGCTGATCCTGTGGTTCGGGATCCAGTTGGGCCTGAAGCCGCTTCTTGATCTGCGCGAGGCGATCGGCCAGCGCAGCGCCGATGATCTGCGCCCGATCCGCCGCTGGGTTCCTCCGGAACTGCGCCCGCTGGTGGAAACGACGAATTCGCTGTTCGAGCGTCTGGCCCGCGCCTTCGCCCTGCGCGACGGGTTCATCTCGGATGCCGCGCATCAGATGCGCAACCCTGTCGCGGCGATGCAAAGCCAGGCCGAGGCCGCCATGAGCGCCCCGGACGAGACGGAACTGCGCGCCCGCGTTGCCGGCCTTGCGCAAAGCGCGCAGGCAACCAGCCGGCTGACCTCGCAGCTATTGTCGCTGGAACGGGTGCGGGGCCGCAGCCTCAAGGAATTCAACCAGCCGACCGATCTGCTTGCGGTGGTCCGCGAGCGGGTCCGCGCCTTTGCCGAAGCCCAGTTGCCGCACGACATTGAGGTGGGGTTTTCGGTGACGGGAACGCCCAGGCCGGTCGATTGCGACTCTGTGCTGATCGAGGAAATGGTGGTCAACCTGCTCGACAATGCCGCGAAATATGGTTTGCGGGCAGGCGGCTGCCTTGATGTATCGGTGACCTTCGAGCCGGAATCGGTGACGTTGCGCTTTGCCGATGATGGTCCGGGTGTGCCACCCGACCAGCGCGAGCGCATCTTCAACCGCTTCGTCAGGCTCGACCCCGATCAATCGGGCGGATGCGGCCTTGGCCTGTCGATTGCCAGCGACGCCGCACGCGCCCATGACGGCGAGGCCCGCTGTATCGGCGACGGGCCGGGCGCGGTGTTCGAGGTCATCCTGCGGCGCTGAGTTGCGGAATCCAAGAAGCCTCGGGCTCTGACAGATCTCGGCTCCCCGGCGACCTGTCCCCGCCGTTTCGCCGCCGCGGTGCGATCCGGGCGGTTACAGGATGCCCGCCGCGCGGATGTCGTCATGGGCAAAGTCGATCAGCGCGCGCACCTTGCGCGGCAGGGCGCGCCCTTCCAGGTAAACCGCGCTCAGTGTCGTGGCGGTGCCCTCATAGCCTGTCATCACCGGGATCAGGGCGCCATTTTGCAGCGCCTCGGCGATGGCAAAGCGCGGCACATAGGCCAGGCCCAGCCCGGCGGCGGCCAGTGCCCCCGCCGCGCGCCCCGAATTGACCTGAAACCGCCCCTCGACATGCACGACATGTTCGGCCCCGCCTTGCAGAAAGACCCAGCGGCGCGGCATTTGGCGATTGCTGTCCAGGATGCAGGCGTGCCGCGCCAGCGCCTCGGGGCTGTCGGGGGTGCCATTGGTGGCGACATGGGCAGGGCTGGCCACCAGCACCGACCGCACCACCCCCAGCTTGCGCACCCGGAGCGACTGCATCCCCGTGGCGCCAATGCGAAAGGCCAGATCGACGCCGGTCGCCGCCAGATCGGTATAGCCGTCATCCAGCCGCAGATCGAAGGTCAGCCCCGGATGCAGTGCCGCGAAGCGCCCCAGCATCGGCCCGACATAGATCTCGCCAAAGGTCACCGGCGCCGCGATGCGGATCGTGCCGGTCAACCCGCGCGAGCCTTCGGCGATGCCGGCCAGCAGGGTCTCCAGCTCCTCCAGCAGGGCGGGGGCGCGGGCCAGCAAATCCTCGCCCGCCGGTGTCAGGCCAACCTTGCGCGTGGTGCGCTGAAACAGCCGCACACCCAGCCGGGCCTCCAGCTCGGCCACATATTTCGAGCTTAGCCGGTTCGACACGCCGATCTGATCGGCGCCGGCGGTAAAGGAACCGGCCTGCGCCACGGCGACAAAGGCGCGGAGTTGGTCAAGCGTGTCCATCGGATCATTCGGAACATATAGGTGATAGTCAATCCATAACATCGCCATTTTGTTCATGATTGCCAAGCCGTAAATATCGGTCATCGAAACACGGCGCCCGAAGGGGGCGGCAGAAAGGAAAAGCAGATGAATATCGCGGTCATCGGGAATGGAAATATCGGCTCCGGGCTTGCCGGGGCGCTGGCGAAGGCCGGGCATGCGGCGGTGGCCCATGGCCGCGACGCCGATCTGAAGGCGGCCGTGGCCGGGGCGGATGTGGTGATCCTCGCCACGCCCTATGGCGCGGCGGCGGATGTGGCCAAGGTGGCCGATTTCGCCGGCAAGCTGGTCATCGACCTGTCGAACCCGATCAATGCCGATTTCTCGGGCCTTGTCGTCGGGCATGACAGCTCTGCCGCCGAGGAAATCGCCCGGCTTTTGCCCGGCGCCTCGGTCGTGAAGGCGTTCAACACCATCTTCGCGCAGCATTACGGCACGGGCCTTGCCGTCAACGGCCAGCCGCTCCAGACCTTCGTCGCCTCGGACGATGCGGCGGCGCGGGACCGGGTGAGCCAACTTGCCCGCGATATCGGTCTGGTGCCGGTCGATGCCGGCCCGCTGAAGAACGCGCGGTATCTGGAGCCGCTGGGCTTTCTGAACATCCAGTTCGGCTATGTGCTGGGCCTTGGCACCGCCATCGCGCCGCAATGGCAAATCGCCTGAAAGGACAGGAAAATGGATCGCAATGTCAATATCGCCGCCGCGCTGCTTCGGGTTTCCAGCGGGGTTCTGTTTCTGGCGCATGGGCTGCTGAAGGTGAATGTGTTTACCGTCGCCGGCACCGTGGGCTATTTCGAAAGCCTCGGCCTGCCGGGCGGGCTGGCCTATCTGACCATCCTGGCCGAGCTGGTGGGCGGGGCGGCGCTGATCCTCGGCGTGGCGACCCGGCTGGTGGCGGTGGCGCTGATCCCGGTGCTGCTGGGCGCGGTCTGGGTGCATTCCGGCAATGGCTGGCTTTTTTCCGGCGCAGGCGGCGGCTGGGAATTCCCTCTGTTCTGGGCGATGGTTCAGGGGGTGATCGCCCTGCTGGGCCGGGGCGCCCTGGCGCTGCGCCTGCCCGTCCTTGACCGGCTGCTGGGCCAGTTTGCCTGACCATCGGCGGGCGCCCGCGCGGCGCCCTCCCCTTCCCTTCCGGCGACAGGAGATGCGACGATGAACACGACCCGGACCCTTGCCTCGTTGCGCGACGGGCTGGCCCCCAGTGACCGGATGCCGCTGGTCTTTCTGGGCCATGGCAGCCCGATGAACGCCATCGAGGATACGAAATACAGCCGCGCCTGGACCGAACTGGGCCGCGACCTGCCGCGCCCCCGCGCGATCCTTGTCGTTTCGGCGCATTGGATGACGCGGGGCACGACGCTGGTCGATGTCTCGGCCATGCCGAAGACCATCCATGATTTCTACGGCTTTCCCGAGGCGCTGTTCCAGCAACGCTATCCCGCCCCCGGCGACCCGGCACTGGCGCGCGAGGTGGTCAGCCTGCTGGCCAGCCATCACGCAGAGGAGGACGACACCTGGGGCCTGGATCACGGCGCCTGGACGGTGCTGAAATTCCTCTATCCCGATGCCGATGTGCCGGTATTCCAGATCTCCATCGACATGTCCAAGGGGCTGGACTACCAGCTGGAAATCGGGCGCGAGCTGGCGCAGCTGCGCGATCGCGGCGTGCTGATCCTGGGGTCGGGCAATGTGGTGCATAATCTGCGCGCGGTGCAATGGGGGCCGAACAGCCGGCCGCTGGATTTCGCGCAGGAATTCGACAGCCTGTTCGCCGACCGCCTGACCGACCGCGATTTCGCGACGCTTGCCAATCGGGCCAAGCTGGGGTCGCTGCTGCAAATGGCGCATCCCTCGGTCGATCACTATCTGCCCGCGCTGACCATTGCGGGCGCCTCGGATGGCGGGGACAATCTGACCTACATGACCGATGCGATCGACCTCGGCTCGATCTCGATGCGGTCCTTCGTGTTTCACGCCCGGTAAGGAGTGCGCGCATGCTTGTGGACGGAAAATGGGTGGAAAACTGGCAGCCGGTGCAGAAGGCCGATGAACAGGGCCGGTTCGTGCGGCAGGTGTCCAGCTTTCGCAACTGGATCACCCCCGATGGCCGCCCCGGCCCGACCGGGACGGGCGGCTTCGCGGCAGAACCCGGGCGCTACCGGCTTTATGTCGCGCTGATCTGCCCCTGGGCCTCGCGCACGCTGATCGCGCGCAAGCTCAAGGGGCTGGAGGCGATGATCCCGGTGACGGTGGTCAACCCGGTGCTGACCGATCAGGGCTGGCGCTTTGGCGGTTACCCCGGCGCGGATGCGGATCCGCTGTTCGGGGCCGAATTCATGCACCAGATCTATACCCGCGCCGACCCGCATTTCACCGGCCGGGCCACGGTGCCGGTGCTGTGGGACATGCAGCAGGGCGTCATGGTCAGCAACGAAAGCGCCGACATCCTGCGCATGTTCGACACCGCCTTTGACCATCTGCTGCCCTCGGATCTGCGGCTTTACCCCGCCGATCTGGCCGGGGAGATCGAGGCGCTGAACCCGGTGATCTATGACCGGCTGAACAATGGCGTCTACAAGGCGGGCTTCGCCAGCACGCAGGCCGCCTATGACGAGGCCGTGGCGGGCGTGTTCGAAACGCTCGACCTGCTGGAGGCGCGGCTGAGCGGCGACTATCTGTTCGGCGACCGCCTGACCGAGACCGATATCCGCACCTTCGTCACCCTGATCCGCTTTGACGCGGCCTATCACGGGCTGTTCAAGACCAACCTGCGCCAGATCGCGGATTACCCGCGCCTCTCGGCCTATATGGCGCGGATCCTGAACCTGCCGGGGGTGCGCGAGACGGTGAACATGGATCACATCACGCGCGGTTACTATTCGATCAAGGCGCTCAACCCGCTGGGCATCCGCCCGGTCGGCCCGCGCCACATCCAGACCCTGCTCGATGCCGGTCTGACGCCTGCGTGACCAGACCGCCCTGCACGGAATGGCGGTGAATGGATTGCAAGATGATGCCATATCAGGCATATATATGGGGTATCCATGCCATATGAGGCGATCATGTCCAACCTCAAGGCGCTGCGTTCCCTCAGCGATCTTGGCCAGAACCTGCGTCTGGCCCGGCTGGCGCGGCGCTTTTCCATTGCCGAACTCGCCACGCGGGCGGATGTGTCGGAGCGCACGCTGATCCGGCTGGAAAAGGGCGATGCCGGGGTCGGGATCGGCAATCTTGCCGCCGTGCTGGCGGCCCTTGGCAGCCCGGAACGTCTGGCCGATCTGATGGCGCCGGAAACCGACCCCGTCGGCCTGTCGCGCGCGCTTGACGCCCTGCCCAAGCGCGGGCGGCGGTTCAAGCCGGCCAGTGCCGCGCCGGGCGATGCCCCCCCTGCCCCGGGGTCATCCCGCAAGGGGGTCAGCTTCTGATGGCCGCGACGAAACAAGAGGCCGAGGTCCATCTGGGCGAGGGGCTGGTGCATGTCGGAAAGCTGCGCTTTGGCCGGGATCGCGGGCGCCAGCATTCCGAATTCAGCTATGGCCCCGACTGGATCGCCGATGGCAGGGCCTTTGCGCTGGCGCCGGATCTGCCTTTGGGCCTTGCGCCGTTCTTTGCCTCGTCAGGGCGCAGCGGCGATCCGCGCGACAGCCTGACCGGGCCGTTTCAGGACGCAGCACCCGATGCCTGGGGCCGTATGCTGATGGAGCGGCTGCACGGCGCCGGGCTGAGCGAATTCGACATGCTGACCCTGACCGATGACGCGACCCGCCAGGGCGCCTTGCGGTTTTGCGACGGGCAGGGTCAGGTGATTACCGGCAGCGCCGACCCGATCCCGCGGCTGATCGACCTTGAAACTCTGCGCGGCATTGCGGCCAGGATCGAACGGCGCGGCGAGGTTTCCAACGCGGCCCTGCGGCAGATGGCGGGTGCCGGCGGTTCGATTGGCGGGGCGCGGCCCAAGGCCAATGTGCTGGACGATGGCCAGCTCTGGATCGCGAAATTTTCCTCTGCCACCGATGCAAGCCCGGTGGAGCGGATCGAGGTCGCGACGCTGCATCTGGCGCGGGCCGTGGGGCTGAATGCGCCCGAGGCCCGGCTCGTGCTGGAAACCACCGACAGCCCTATCGCGCTGATCCGCCGCTTTGACCGCGACGGGCCGGCGCGCATCCCCTATATCTCGGCCCGCACCGCATTGGAGCGCCGCGGCACCGAACAGGGCGCCTATACCGAAATCGCCCAGTTCATCCGCCAGCACAGCGACGACCCCTGCGCCGATCTGGTTGAATTGTGGATGCGGATCGTCTTTACCGTGCTGGTCACCAATACCGACGACCATCTGAAGAACCACGGTTTCATCTATGCCGGCGCCGGACAATGGAGCCTTTCGCCCCTGTTCGACGTGAACCCGCAGCCCGAGCGGCACCGCCAGCTCAAGACCGCCATTCTGGAGGGCGCGCCCTTTGCGGCGTCCATCGACATGGCGATCGAGGCGGCCGTGTTCTTTGGCCTGAGGCAAGGCGACGCGCTGCACCGCGCGGGTGTCATGGCGCGCCGGATCCGCGATCTCTGGCCGGGGCTGATGCGGCGCCACGGGCTGCGCGAGGGCGATCTGGACCAGCTGGAACCGGCCTTTGCCCATCAGGAGATGGAGAAGGCGCTGGCGATGTAATTTCACTATCATACCATATATGGCGTATAAGCGCAGATTATAGGTCATATCTGACAGATTCATCCATCGCCCCACTCAGCTTCCGCCCGCGCCTGAAACTGTGCCGGGGATTTCGCGCCCCCGGACGCGCCGCCTGTCATGCTATATGCCCCCTTGAGCGATTCGCCGCCGTGACGCAGTATCACGCGGACCGCCGCCCCTTCGGGGAGGGAGGGCGCGGCAGATCTCCGGCGGTCGCAAGGCCGCCCGGAACGCCGGCAAATCGCTGCATGTCGCCTTTTAGGGGAGTAAAAGGCATGATGTGATTTGAAGAGTGGAACAGCTGCATCCTGTCCAATTGCGGGCATTATTACAGCAAGCCACTGAAGAATTCGCGCAAGAATGTCGGAACTTTCCGGCTGCGTCGTCGCCATGGCGTCGATATCGCCGAGATGGAATGCGAGATCGACCAGATCGAGCGCCTGCGCGCCGGCATCCGGCGTGACGATCACGAATACATGTTCCTGCTGATGCAGAAGACCGGCGAGATGCAGATCGCCCATAATGGCCGCGAGGCGCTGCTCACGCCCGGCGACAGCCTGCTGATGGATTCGACCCTGCCCGCCGAACTGACCTTCAATGGCAACAGCGCCTCGTTCCTGTCGGTGCATCTGCCGCGCAGCCTGTGTCTTGAGGGCGTGGCGCGCGATCCGGCCACCGGGCGGCGCGTGGCGCGCGCCCATCCGCTGCGCCCCAGCCTGGAGGCGCTGATCGACGCCGGCGGCCCCGATGAGGCCCATGCCGATTACCTGTTCGATTTCATCGCGATGATGTTCCGCGCCGAGGATCGCGCCGGCGATGCCGCGGGCTTTCGCGACCGGCATGGCCGGTTCCGCCATATCTGCGACACGATCGACCGCCACGTTTCGGAAAGCGATTTCACGATCGAGCGGCTGGCCGGGCTGGTGCATATGTCGCGCCGCCAGTTGCAGCGCGATTTCCGCGACAATGGCACCACCTTTACCCGCGTGCTGTGCGAACGGCGCATGAAACTGGTGCTGGGACATCTGCACCGGGCGGCGGGGCTGAACCTGCGGCCCGCCATCTCGGATCTGGCCTATCGCGCCGGGTTCAGCGACCTGTCGCATTTCAACCGCAGCTTCCGCCAGATCTATGACATGTCGCCCGGCGGATATTACGACCAATGCCTGCAAGCGCGGCGTGAGCATTGATCTGACAGGCATTTTTTGGCGCAAGTCGCAAGGCTTCTGGCGCGGGCGTCCAAGACCGGGCTGCGACATCATGGTCTCTTGATGGTCCAAGACCGAGGGGAGGCGGTCGAGGACAATCAGCGCCGCGAGTCGCGGAGGAACGGCCGGAATGCCCCGGCCCGGCATCGCGATGCCCATCGACCCGCGCGGATATCTGACCCGTCACCGACGCCCGCCCTGACGCGGCCCCCCTTGGGGCGGCCGCACCGCTCTGCATCAAACGTCAACTCAGTTCAGCAGGTTGCCAATGAGAAACCATCTCATCCTTTCACTTTCGGTCCTGGCCGCCTCGGGCGCTCAGGCGCTTGCACAGGAAGCCGGGATCCAGCCGGAAACCCTTGTCGTCGAGGAGCGCATCTCGGAAGGGAACCATATCTTTCTGATGGATATGGGCATTTCCGGCCCCAGCCAGATCTCGGTGCTGAATGCCGATGACCTTTCGCTGGAGGGCAATATGGGCATGGGCACGTTCAGCCAGATGCTGATGTCGCCCGGCGCCCCGTCGCTGTTCACCGGATCGGTCTACATGAAGCGCTTTACCCGCGGCCCGATCGAGGCCGTGATCGAGGAATTCGACCCCGCGACCCTGGCGGTAAAGCGCGAGATCGTGGTGTCGGACAAGATGGCTGAAACGCTGAGCCAGCGCGGCGCGCTGAACCTGTCGGCCGATGGCAAATATCTGTTCGTCCAGAACGCCACGCCCGCGACCTCGGTCAATGTGGTCGATCTGACCGCCGGCAAGGATCTGGTCGAGGTGCCGACGCCCGGCTGCTGGACCGCCTATCCCGCGACCGAGGGTCTGGCCTTCACCACGATCTGCGGCGATGGCAGCCTGGTGAAATACACCGTCGCCGCCGATGGCACCGTGTCGGAACCCGCGAAATCGGACAAGATCTTTGACGCCGCCAGCACGCCGATCTTTGGCAATGCGGTGCGGGTGGACGGGCTGCTGACCTATGTCACCTATGATGGCAAGCTGCTGATGGTCGATGACAGCGGCGCAGCACCGGTGCTGTCAAAGACCATCGGTTTTGCCGTCGATGGCTGGGCACCGGGGGGCTATAACCTGATGGCCTATCACGCGGCCTCGCATACGCTGTTCGTGCTGATGCATTCGGCCGCCGCGGACGGGTCGCACAAGCGCCCGGCCGAGGAGATCTGGGCGATCAACACCGAAAGCGAAAAGCTGGTCGGCCGCAGCGCGGCGCATGGCGAATCCAACATCGCGGTGAGCATGGGCAAGGTGCCGCAACTGGTGGGCGTCGATCACATGGGCGGCGTGCATCGCTATGACGTGACGCTGGGCGACAGCGTCAGCCTGACCGAAGGCGCCGCGCGCGAAGGTCTGGCCGCCTTCGCCACCATGATCGCGACCGATTACTGAGATGGGCGCGCTGGCCGCACTCGCCTCGGTGACGATCACCAGCTTTCTGGTGATCGTGCTGGCACGGGCCGTCTGGCACAAGGTCGAGGCGTTTCTGGAGACGGTGGGCTTTGCCCAGGGTTACGGGCTGGTGCCCGAGGCCTGGGCCGCGCCGATCGTCCGGGGCCTGATCCTGGCCGAGGGCGCGACGGTGCTGATGCTGCTGGTGCCGGGCACCCGGCCCTGGGGCGGGTTGCTGGCGGCGGGGCTGTTCGCGGGCTACGGCCTGCTGATGGCCACGGCGCTGATGCAGGGCCGCAGCCGCATCGACTGTGGCTGTGGCGGCCTGCCGCAGCTGGTGTCGGGCTTCACGCTGGGGCGCAACGCGGTGCTGGCCGCGCTGTCGCTGGGCGTGGCGCTGCTGCCCGCCGCGGCCCTGCCCGGCGCGGGGGCGGCGGTGGCCATCGCCGGCGCGCTGGTCCTGGTCGCCATCTACACCATCATCGAGCGCCTCGCCTCGCATCTGCCCCATATCCGGCAGGGAGACCTTTGACATGACCCTTCTGATCTTTTCCAACATCCTGCTCTGGGTCGTGGTGCTGATCCAGCTTGCGGTGATCTTTGCCCTGGCCCGTCAGATCGGCATCCTGTTCGAGCGCGTCTCGCCGGTGGGCGCGATGGTATCGGATGCGGGGCCGGGCCTGGGCGACAAGGTGCCGCCGCTGGCGCTGCCCAACCTGAACGGGCCGGGCCTCACCCTTGGCCAAGCGGAGGGGCGGGCGCAGCTGGTGTTCTTCCTCTCCACCAGCTGCCCGATCTGCAAGGCGCTGCTGCCCGCGCTCAAATCCATCCGGGCCGACGAACAGGGCTGGCTGGATGTGATCATGGCCTCTGACGGGCGCGAGCAATTGCACCGCCGCCTGATCGAGACCGAGAACCTGGAGGCCTTTCCCTATGTCCTGTCCTCGGAACTGGGAATGAGCTTCAAGGTCTCCAAACTGCCCTTCGCCGTCCTGCTCGACAAAGAGGGCAAGGTGGCCGCCAAGGGCCTCGTGAACAGCCGTGAACAGCTGGAAAGCCTGTTCACCGCCTCTGAAACCGGCATCCCGTCCTATCAGGCCGCTGTGGCCGGGATGATCAACTGACCGATCGTGACATCAAGAAGGAAACCGATCATGACCCGCTTCATCGACAGCTTCCTCAAGCGCCTCGACGGCGCGACCGAGGCGAATATCCGTTCCTCTGCCCGCCGCAACGGCCGGCGGTCCTTTCTGGCCCGGACCGGCCTTGCCCTGCTGGGCGCCGCCGTCTCGGTGCCGGTACTGCCCTTTGACCGCCGCGCCTTTGCCTCGACCGAGGGGGGCGCCTCGGATCCGTGCAGCTACTGGCGGCAATGTGCCATCGACGGTTTCCTGTGCGAGGAATCCGGCGGTTCGCTCACCTCCTGCCCGCCGGGCAGCACCGTTTCGGCGGTGTCCTGGGTCGGCACCTGTTCCAACCCCGAGGACGGCAAGGATTACCTGATCAGCTACAACGACTGCTGCGGCAAGCCCTTCGTGCCGACCGCCACCTTCTGCAACAACAACAAGGGCGAACGTCCCGGCTATCAGATGGGTCTCTACAACGACATCAACTGGTGCACCGCCAATACCGACAAGGGCTATCACTGCACCGTGTCGATCGTCGTGGGCATGGCCGATTGATGCGCAAGACTGTCTTCATCGCCCTTGCGGGCCTGTTGTCCGGCCCGGCCCTCGCAGAGGGGGCCGGCACTGACGGCGCCGCATTGTTCGAGGCGCATTGCGCCGCCGCTGAACCGGCCGGGCTTCTGGCAGGCGCTTGGCGATCAGGCGCCGACCTATATCAGCGGCATCGTGACCAAGGGCATGGCCAAGCCGCTGACCGTGCAGGGCACGCGCTACATGGGTCTGGTCATGGTGCCGGTCGCCGGCACCACGGACGAGGAACTGGCCGCGATCACCAGCTGGGTTCTGGCCGATCTGGGGCAGAGCGCGCAATCGGTCACCCCCGACCAGATCGCCGCGATGCGGGCCAGCACCACCACCCAGAACGACCTGAAGGCCATGCGCCCGACCGAGGAGTGAGCAACGATGAAACAGACCCTGCTGCCCGCGCTTGTGGCCCTGGCGGTTTCGGCGGTGCCGGGCCATGCGATGAACACCGCCACCTCGCCGCGCGCGAATTATGTGCTGCATTGTTCGGGCTGTCACGGGATGCAGGGTCTGGGCACGGTGGAAGGCGGGATCCCCGGCTTCCCCAATTCGGTCGGCCCTATCGTCAGTATCGAATCCGGGCGCGATTATGTGATGCATGTGCCGGGCGTGGTGGCCAATAACATGACCGACGCGCAGATCGCCGAGGTGATGAACTATATCCTCGATCAATGGTCGGATGGCAGCGGCCATTTCACCGAGGCCGAGGTCACGCGCCGCCGCGCGGCACCGATCGGCGATGTGGTCCGCTATCGCCGCGTGGTGGTGGAGGAATTGCGCCGCGCGGGCATCGAGATCGCGGAATATCCCTGGCCCTGACCCGATGCTGCTGGCGGGGCTGATCCTTGCGGTCGCGGCCCTGGCCGACCCCTGGCGCGCGGGCGGGGCGTTCTGGGATTTCGGCAATGCAATCGGCTTTGTCGCGCTGGCGGGGCTGATCTTCCAGATGATCCCCGCCCCGCGCGGCCCGCCCCGCCCGCATGAGCGGCTGGGTTACTGGGTGCTGGGGGTGACCCTGCTGCACGCCTTCTGGTTTCTGGCGGGCGATGCGGCGGCGCGGTTCTACCTTTTGCCCGGCGGCCCCTTGCACATGTGGCTGGGTCTGGCGGCAGTCCTGCTGCTGGCGGGGCTGAGCATTCTGGCCCGCATGCCCGACCGGCTGCGCCTGCACCCGTCCTATCGCCATTTCCGCAAGCTGCACCGTCATCTGGCGCTGGCCTGTCTGGCGGCGGCGCTGCTGCATGTGCTGCTGTCGGGGTTCTACCTGCCGCATGGGTGGCAGGGGGCGGGGCTTGTCGCACTGGCGCTGATCTGTGCCTTCGGGCGGCTGCGGCCGCAGGTCGCGGCGGTTCCGGCCTATCTGATGGCGGGCGGGGCAACCGTCGCGCTGTTCGTCCTGATCCGCGAGGTGGCGCTGTGAAGTGGGCGTTGGCCGCGCTGTTTCTGGCCGGGGTCGTGCTGGTGGTGGCCGGCCTGCCGCTGGGCCAGCCCCTGCCCGACCGTGCCGCGCGTTTCGGCGGCGGCCTTCGGGTGCTGCCGATGACCTTCAGCCATTCGTCGCATTTCGGCAAACCCTGCGCCGCCTGCCACCACGAATTTGCCGACCGCACCATCGGCCCGCCCTGCATGACCTGCCATGTCACCGATCACCGGGTCGCCCCGCTGCTGGAGACGCAATTCCATGACCTGTGCCAGAGCTGCCACCTTGACGAAAGCGCGGCGGGCCGGCCTTCCGGGCCAACCCGCCGCTGCATTGCCTGCCATCTGGACGATCAGGCGTTCTGAACCGCCTGAGCTTCGCTGCGCAGCATTTCCTGCATGCGGTCGCGCATGACAAACTTCTGCGGCTTGCCGGTGGCAGTCATCGGCAGATCCGTCACCACCCGCAGATGACGCGGGATCTTGAAATGCGCGATCTGCCCCTTGCAATGGTCGCGCAATCCCTCGGCCGTCAGGCTGCTGCCGGGTTTCAGCACGACCCAGGCGCAGACCTCCTCGCCAAAGATGTCGTCGGGAATGCCAAAGACCTGCACATCGCTGACCTCGGGGTGGCGGATCAGGAATTCCTCGATCTCGCGCGGGTAGATGTTTTCGCCGCCGCGGATGATCATGTCCTTGACCCGGCCGACGATGGTGCAAAAACCCTCATCGTCCAGCACGCCCAGATCGCCCGTATGCATCCAGCCCTCGGTGATGGCGCCGCGCGTCGCGGCCTCATCGCCCCAATAGCCCGACATCACCGAATAGCCGCGGGTCCAAAGTTCGCCCTTTTCGCCCACGGGCACGGTATTGCCCGCGGCATCGACCAGCTTCACCTCCAGATGGGGGTGGATGCGACCCACGGTTTCGCAGCGCTTTTCGGTGGGATCGTCGGTAAAGCTCTGGAACGAGACGGGCGAGGTTTCGGTCATGCCATAGCAGATCGTCACCTCACGCATGTGCATGTCGCGGTTCACGCGCTTCATCACCTCGATCGGGCACAGCGCGCCGGCCATGATGCCGGTGCGCAGGGTGGAAAGGTCGCGGTGCTGGCGATCCAGTTCCTGCAACATGGCAACGAACATCGTGGGCACGCCGTAACAGGCGGTCGCGCCCTCGGCCGCGATGGCATCCAGCGTCTGCGCCGGGGTGAAGCCCTCGCCCGGGAAGATCATCTTCGCGCCCTTGCCGACCGCGCCCAAAACGCCCATCACCATGCCGAAGCAATGGTAAAGCGGCACCGGAATGACCAGCCGGTCGGCCGGGGTCAGCGCGATGCGGTCGGTCACGAAACGCGCGTTGTTGACGATGTTGCGATGCGACAGCGTGGCGCCCTTGGGCATGCCGGTGGTGCCCGAGGTGAACTGGATGTTGATCGGATCGGCAGGCGACAGGTCGGCGCTGATCGCGTCCAGCCGCGCCAGCAGGTCAGGCGTCGCGCGGTCGGCCAGCGCGGCAAAGCCGATCATGCCGGGGGCCGGCTCGCCCATCACCACGACATGCCGCAGGTCGGGCAACCGGGCCAGGGTTTGCGGCCTGTCGGCCACGAGGTCCGGCGCCAGTTCGCGGATCATCCCGACATAATCGGAGCTTTTGAACGCGGCGGCGGTAATCAGCACCCGGCAGCCCACCTTGTTCAACGCATATTCCAGTTCCGACAGCCGATAGGCCGGGTTGATGTTCACCAGAATGGCGCCGATGCGGGCGGTGGCGAATTGGGTCAGCACCCATTCCAGCCGGTTGGGCGACCAGATGCCGACGCGGTCGCCCTTGGTCACGCCCAGCGAGAGCAACCCGGCGGCGCAGCGTTCCACCGCCTGCGCAAAGGCGCGCCAGCTCAGCCGGTCGCCGCTTTCGCAGAAAACCAGGGCCTCGGCCTCGGGGCGGGCGGCGACGGTGTCGCGCAGCAATTGCGGAATGGTGATGTCTTTCAGCGGCGGCTCGGCCGGGCCCGCGACATGCGACAGCCCGTCCCGGGGCGCCGCGCTGGCAGTCATGGCATGGGACATGTTCAGAACTCCATGGCAGGGCCGGCCCCCGCCGCAGGGCGACAGGGGCCGGCATGCGCTGCGGCGCGGCTCAGCCGCGGGCGACGTTGATGACCTGCATCTGGGTGTATTCGGCCAGCCCCTCGACCGACTGTTCCACCCCGAGACCCGACCCCTTGAAGCCCGCCATCGGGATATGCGGCCCGATATTGAGCTGCTGGTTCACCCAGATCGTGCCGGAATCGATCTGGCCCGCGATCTCGGTCGCCTTGTCCAGATCGGCGGAATGGACCGACCCGCCCAACCCGTATTCCGAGGCACTGGCCCGCGCGATCACGTCATTCACATCGTCGAAGCGGATCACCGGCAGGATCGGGCCGAACTGTTCCTCATCCACGATGCGCTGGCCGTCGGTCACGTCGCGCACGATGGTCGGCGCGATGAAATAGCCCTTGCCGCCGCGCAATTCGCCGCCCGCGATGATGCGGCCGCTGGTGCGGGCATCCTCAAGATAGCCCTTCACCTTTTCAAACTGCGCCTTGTTCTGGATCGGGCCGACGGTGGTGCCCTGCTTCATGCCGTCATCCACCACGGCGGCCTTGGCGATATCGGCCAGCGCGTCGCAGAATTCGTCATAGATCGCGTCATGCACATAGGCGCGCTTGATCGCCAGACAGACCTGACCCGCGTTGAAGAAGGCGCCGCCATAGACCTTTTCGGCGGTCGCGCGCACATCCACATCGGGCAGCACGATGGTCGGGTCATTGCCGCCCATTTCCAGCGTCACGCGCTTCATCGTGTCGGCGGCGCTGGCCATGATGCGCTTGCCGGTCTGCGACGATCCGGTAAAGCCGATCTTGGCGATGCCCGGATGGGTGGTCATCTTCGGGCCAAGGTCGTTGTTGTCGGTCAGGATATTGACCAGACCCGCCGGAAACACCCGGGCGCAGATCTCGCCCAGTTTCAGCGCGGTGACCGGCGTCGTCGGCGCGGGTTTCAGGATGATCGCGTTCCCCGCCATCAGCGCCGGCCCGATCTTCCAGCAGGCCAGCAGCAGCGGAAAGTTCCAGGCGACGATGGCGCCGACCACGCCCAGCGGCTTGTGCCGGGTTTCGATGCGGAATTGCGCGTCATCCTGGATCACCCGGTCGGGCAGTTCCAGCGAGGCGGTGTGCAGAAGATAGCCCTGGCTCCATTCCACCTCGCCGGTGGCTTCGGGCAGCGGCTTGCCCTGTTCCAGCGTGATGGTGCGGGCCAGATCGGCGGCATTGGCGCCGATGGCGGCGGCCAGTTCCTCGATCTTGGCGCGGCGCTAGGCCATGCCGGTTTTCGCCCAGGCCTTTTGCGCGGCGGTGGCGGCGGCAACTGCCTCATCCAGCTGCGCCTCGGTCGCATGGGGCACGCGCGCGAAAACCTCTTCCGTCGCCGGGTTGATGACGTCGAGCATCCGGTCCCCTGCGACCAGCGCCCCGTTGATGAGCATCCTGTAATCCATGATTTCCTCCCGCAGTGCCGGCCTCCCGCCGGTGCAGGGCACAGGGTAGGTCCGGCCGGGACGGGCCGTCTCCGGCTGTGGCGCCATAGATTGCGGCTGCTGTGCCAAAATTATGGTTTCAAATCAGCGGCCTGCGTCACGAGGCCCGATTGGGCGGCGCAAGAAAGCTTTGCGCGATGTAATCGGCAAGGTGGCTGACCGCCTCTTGCGGGGCGCGGCCGGTCGCGCCATGCAGCCGCAGGTCCAGCCTGCCCAGCGGGGGCAGCCCCGCGCCCGGGGGCAGAAGGCGCGCATCGGCGGGGATGGTGCTTTGCGCCATGGCGCTGATCCCCAGCCCGGCCCGCACCGCCGCCAGCACCGCCTCGTGGCTGGAACTGAGATAGGCCACGCGCAGCGGCACGCCTTGCGCGGTCAGCGCCGCCAGAATGCGGCCGCGATAGACACAAGGCGGCGGCGCCAGCACCAGAGGCAGGGGCCGCTGCTGCCAACGGTCATGGTCCGCCCCCGCGAACCACAAGAGCGGCTCTGTCACAATCACCCGCCCGCCGGGGCTGTCGGGGTCATGCAGCGCCAGAACCAGATCAAAGGCGCCCTCGCGATACCGCCGCAGCAGGTTGCGCGTCAGGTCGCTGGTCACCTCCAGTGTCACATTGGGATGCGATTGCGCGAAACGGCCCAGGACCACCGGCAGCAGCGCGGCGGCATATTCATAGGGCACGCCCAGCCGCACCCGGCCCGACAGGCCGGGGCTGTGCAGCAGGGCCAGCACCTCGTCATTCAGGGCCAGCATGCGCCGGGCATATTGCGCGACGGTCGCGCCCTCGGCGGTCAGGGTCAGGCGATGCGCATCGCGCAGGAACAGGCGCGCGCCCAGCATCTGTTCCAGCCGGCGGATTTGCAGGCTGACCGCCGATTGCGTGCGCCCGACCGCCCCCGCCGCGCGGGTAAAGCTGCCGGTGTCGATCGCGCTGACAAAGCTGCGCAAGAGATCGGTCGGGATATTGCGCAAGATGGCCCCGCTTGCATGAGGGTTATTCATGATAGCATTGACAGCATGAAGTTCAACAATGCCCGGGCCGCGCTATCCTGGCCGCCACCCCCTTTGGCGCAAGGAAGCCCCGATGACCGACGCCCCGCCCCCCGCGCATGGCTATGCCAGCGGCCGCCTGAACCTGCCCTTTGTCGGCATTCCCACCTTTGGCAAGCGCCCCTATGTCGCCGACTGGTCGCGGATCGAGGCCGATATCGCCGTGCTGGGCGCCCCTTTCGACTTTGGCACCCAGTTCCGCGCCGGGGCGCGGTTCGGGCCGCGGGCGGTCCGCGAGGCCTCGACCCTGTTCAGCTTTGGCCATGCCGGCGCCTATGACCACGAGGACGACCGCACCTATCTGGGCGCCGATGTGCGGATGGTCGATCTGGGCGATGCCGATATCGTGCATACCGACACCGCCAAAAGCCACGCCAATATCCGCGAAGGCGTCGCCGCGATCCTGCGAGCCGGGGCCTTGCCGGTGGTGATCGGCGGCGATCATTCGGTCAATATTCCCTGCATCGACGCCTTTGAAGGTCAGGGCAATATTCACATCCTGCAAATCGACGCCCATCTGGATTTCGTCGATGAACGCCATGGCGTGCGCTATGGCCATGGCAACCCGATGCGGCGCGCGGCGGAAAAGCCCTATGTCACCGGGCTGACCCAGGTCGGGATCCGCAATGTCTCCTCCACCGCGAAAGAGGGCTATGACGATGCCCGCCGCATGGGATCCGACATTCTGTCGGTGCGGCAGATGCGTGCCCTGGGCGCCGAGGCGGTGATCGCGCGCATTCCCGCCGGGGCGCGGGTCTATGTCACGCTGGATATCGACGGCTTCTGCCCCTCCATCGCGCCGGGCACCGGCACGCCCAGCCATGGCGGCTTTCTCTATTACGAGGTGCTGGAGATGTTGCAGGCCCTGGCCCGCCGGCACGAGGTCGTCGGCATCGACCTGGTCGAGGTGGCGCCGGATTACGACCCGACCGGCGCGACCGCGATCCTGGCCGCGCAGATCCTGCTGAACTTTCTGGGCTTCGTGTTTGACGCGCGGCGGGAACGGGCGGGCGCCGCGGGGTAACAGGCCCCCTGCCCCGCCACGCGGGCAAGGCAGGGGGCAAGGCGGGGGGGGCGCAGTTCAGCCCAGCACGGATTTCACCGCATCGGCCGCGGCCGCGACCACGGTATCGGCCTCGGCCACCGTCATGCAGAGCGGCGGGGCAAAGCCCAGGATATCGCCCTGCGGCATGGCGCGGCCGATCACGCCGCGTTCCAGCAGCGCCGCCGCGATGGCGGGGCCAACCTTGCGCGCCGGGTCAAAGAAGCGGCGGTCGTCGCGATCCTCGACAAACTCCACCGCCGCCATCAGCCCGTCGCCGCGCACCTCGCCGACATGGGCGTGGCCGCCCAGGGCATCGGCCAGGCCCTTGCGGAAATGCGCGCCCACCGTGCCCGCATTCGCCACCAGCCCCATTTCGTCGATCAGCCGCAGGTTCGCGACCCCTGCCGCCGCGCAGATCGGATGGGCGGAATAGGTCCAGCCATGGCCGATCGGGCCGAACTGATCCGATCCCTGCACCAGCACCTGCCACATGCGATCCGACACGATCGACCCCGACAGCGGCGCATAGGCCGAGGTCAGGCCCTTGGCGATGGTGATCAGGTCCGGCTCCATCCCGTAATGGACCGAGCCGAACATGGTGCCCAGCCGACCAAAGCCGGTCACCACCTCATCGGCCACCAGCAAGATGTCGTATTTCTTCAGCACCGCCTGAATGGCCGCCCAATAGCCCCTGGGCGGCGGCACGATGCCGCCGGTGCCAAGGATCGGCTCGCCGATGAAGGCGGCGACGGTATCAGGTCCTTCGGCCAGGATCAGCTCCTCCAGCCGGGCCGCGCAATGGGCGCTGAACTGCTCCTCGGTCATCGAGCGATCTTCGCGGCGATAGTAATAGGGCGCCTCGGTATGCAGGATCGGTGCGCGCGGCAGATCGAAATGCGCATGGAACAGCGACAGCCCCGTCAGCGACCCGGTCATCACGCCCGAGCCGTGATAGCCACGCCAGCGCGAGATGATCTTCTTTTTCTCGGGCCGGCCGAGGATGTTGTTGTAATACCAGATCAGCTTGATGTTGGTCTCGTTCGCATCCGACCCGGACAGGCCGAAATAGACCCGGCTCATATGCGCGGGCGCGCGTTCGATGATCATGCGGGCGAGCGTGATGCTGGCCTCGGTGCCGTGGCCGACATAGGCGTGGTAATAGGCCAGTTCGCGCGCCTGTTCGGCGATGGCCTCGGCGATCTCGGTCCGGCCATAGCCCACATTCACGCAGTAAAGCCCGGCAAAGGCGTCAAGGCTGCGCTTGCCGGCGGTATCGGTGATGAAGCAGCCCTCGCCCCCGGCGATCACCCGGCGCGGTGTCTCGCCCCGGGCATGGCCGCCCATATGGGTCGAGGGGTGAAAGAAGTGATCCCGATCCCAGGCGTTCAGGTCGTTGTCGCGATCCAGCATGATGGTTCCTTTCCCGCGCTCAGGCGGCCGTGTCGATGCAAAGGTATTTCAGTTCGGTGAAGGCCTCCATCCCGTGACGCGACCCTTCGCGCCCCAGGCCCGACTGTTTCCAGCCGCCAAAGGGGATGGGGCCGCCGGTGATCTTGACCCGGTTCACCGCGACCATGCCGAATTCCAGCGCCCGCGCCAGCCGCAGCGCCCGCGCGCCGTCGCGGGTGACGACATAGGCCGCCAGCCCGTATTCGGTGGCATTGGCGCGACCGATCACCTCGGCCTCGCTGTCAAAGGCCAGAACCGAGGCGACCGGCCCGAAGGTTTCCTCGTGGTGGATCAGCGCGGCGTCGGGCGCGCCGGTCAACAGCGTCGGCAGATAGGCCAGCGGCAGATCGGGATGCACCCTGCCGCCCGTCAGCACCTGCGCGCCGCGCGCCACCGCATCGCGCACCTGTTCGGCCACCTTGGCCAGCGCGCCGGCATGCATCAGCGGGCCGATCTGGGTCGCGGGATCAAGCCCCGGCCCCACCCGCAGCGCGGCGATCCGTTCCGCCAGGCGCGCGGTGAAGGCGGGCAGGATGGCGCGTTCGACATAGATGCGGTTCGCCGCCAGGCAATCCTGCCCGGAGGTCGCGAATTTCGCATCCATCGCGATCTGCACCGCCCGGTCCAGATCGGCATCGGCAAAGACGATCAGCGGGGCATGGCCGCCCAGTTCCATCACCAGACGTTTCATCGTGGGGGCGCATTGCGTGGCGATCAGCCGACCGATGCCGGTAGACCCGGTAAAGGACATGGCGCGCAGCCGGTCATCGGCGCACATGCGACCGACGATGGGCGCGGCCTCGCCCGGCACGATATTCATCACCCCAGCCGGCAGCCCGGCGCGTTCGGCCAGTTCCGCCAGCGCAAGGCCCGAAAGCGGGGTCTGCGCCGCCGGATGCACGACGCAGGTGCAGCCCGCCGCCAGCGCCGCCGCCACCTTGCGGGTGATCATCGCGGCGGGAAAGTTCCAGGGCGTGACGATGCCCACCGGGCCAAGCGCCTCGCGCCGGACGATCATCTCCACATCGCGCAGATGGGGGGTCACGCCCTCGGCATTCATGCGCATGGCCTCGGCGGCATACCACTCCAGAAACTCGGCCGCATAGGCGATCTCGCCCCGGCTTTCGGCCAGCGGCTTGCCCTGTTCCAGCGTCATGATCAGCGCCAGATCCTCGGTCGCCGCCAGCATGAGCGCGGCCCATTGGCGCAGGATGCGGGCGCGTTCTTGCGGCAGGCGGTCGCGCCAGGCGGGAAAGGCGGCGGTGGCGGCGGCGATGGCCGCGTCGGTCTCGGCGGGGCCAAGTGCCGCGACCCGGGCAACCAGCCCGCCCGAAGCCGGATCGGTCACCGCGAAATCGGCGGCATCCGGCGCCGCGGTCCAGCGCCCGTCGATATGGCCAAGCATGCGCAACAGCGCGCGGTCGCTCAGACCGGACAGCGCCGGATGGACGGGATGCGGGGAACAGGCGTTCATCGGATGGTCTCCTGAATGTCTGGCGCCAGTCTGGCGCAGCATCGGCAGAAAAGGGGACCAAAGCCGACCGCGATCATGGACCGGATCGCCCGCCGCGGGGCCGGAAAATAGAGAAACTCTCTACCCGCCGGCGAACAGGGCCATGGGCAGGCACTCATCCTCTTTCACGGATTTGGTGACGATATAGGTGAAATAACGGTCGATCCCGATCTCGGCCCCCAGCATGCCATCGACCAGCCGCTGATAGGCGTCGATATCGCGGGTCATGATCTTGAGGAAATAATCCACCCCACCCCCGACCGACCAGCAGGCCACCACCTCGTCCATGGCGGCGACGGCGCGTTCGAAACGGTCGAAATCGGCCTGGCGGTGATTGGCCAGGATGACCTCCACCAGCACGGTGGCAAAGGGCGCCACGCGGCGCGGCGCCAGACGCGCGTGCCAGCTCGCGATGATGCCCGCCTGTTCCAGCTTGCGCAGCCGGAGCCAGCAGGGCGTGGGCGACAGCCCCACCCTTTCGGCCAGCTTCAGCTTGGTGATCCGTCCATCCCGCTGCACCGCCTCCAGGATGCGCAGGTCGATGGCGTCGAGTTTCATCAGGGTCGCTCCGCAAATCTTCGATTGCAGATTGATATGATTTTGACCAGATTTTCAATCATGACAAACTGGATGCCCGACCCCGCCGCCCTGACCCGCCCCGCCTATCTGTCGCTGGCCGAACAATTCGCCCGCGCGATCGAGGCGGGCGATCTGCCGGTGGGCCATCGGCTGATGCCGCATCGCAAGCTGGCCGATCAGCTGGGCCTTTCGGTGCAGACCGTCAGCCGCGCCTATGACGAACTGATCCGCCGCGGCCTGATCGCCGGCGAGGTGGGGCGCGGGTCTTTCGTGCTTGGCCCCGGCGCCGAGGCGCGGCAGCCCTATCTGCCGGAACGGCCGGGCGAGATGATCGACCTGTCGATCCTCAAACCCGTGGTCGAGGCCGTGCATCTGGACCGGATGCGCGCGGGCTTCGCCTGGCTGGCGGAAAACCTTGCCGCGCCTTCGGCGCTGTCCTTCCGGCCCAATATGGTGATGCGGCATCACCGCGCCGTGGCGACCGACTGGCTGATCCGGCAGGGCGTGCCGGCCGAGGAGGCCGGGATCACCCTGACCAATGGCGCCACCCCCGCGATCACCGCCGCGGTGATGAGCGTGGCCCCGCCCGGCGCGGGCATCGCGGCCGAGATGCTGACCCATCATATTCTCATGCCGCTTTGCACCTATCTGGGCCTGCATCTGGAGGGGATCGGCATGGATGCGCAGGGCATGTTGCCCGCCGCCCTGCATGATGCCGCGCGCAAGGGGGCGATCCGCGCGGTGTATCTTCAGCCCAATGTCATCAATCCGCTGGCGATGATCATGCCCGCCGACCGCCGGGCCGAGCTGGTCGAGGTCTGCCGCCGGCACGATCTGGCGATCATCGAGAATGACATCCTGAACGTGATGATCCCCGACCGGGCGCCCGCCTTTGCCGCGCTGGCGCCCGAGCGGGTGCTGCATATCTGCGGCTTTACCAAGATCACCGTGCCGGGGATGCGCATGGCCTATCTGCATGCCCCGGCACGCCATGCCACCGCATTGTCCAACCGGCATCTGGTGGCGAACTGGATGGCGACGCCGGCGATGGCCGACCTGCTGGCGCAATGGATTCTGGATGGAACGGTGGCCGATCTGGCGGCCTGGCAGGCCCGCGCCATGGCCGAGCGGCACGACATCGCCGCCGGGGTGCTGGGGTCGGCGATGCCGGCCTGCCATCGCAACAGCCTGCATCTGTGGCTGCCCCTGCCCGAGGGCTGGACCGAAGACCAGTTCGTGACCCAGGCCCGGCAGCGGGGTGTCGCGGTGGCGGCGGGCAGCGCCTTTCGCGCCTCGGACCGCTGGCGGCAAGAGGCGATTCGCCTCGCGCTTGGTTCGACCCGCGTCGAGGAGTTGCGCCACGGCCTTGCCACCCTGGCCAACCTGCTGTCCGAACGGCCGGAGCCCTTGCTGCCCTCCATCTGACGCGCGAAATCGTCCTGCATCGCGGCTTTAATTGTCATGATATTATTTAATAATTGACATGATTTGCAGTCGTGACAATTGTCCCCCCAGCAGCAGCCGGGGAGACAGGCGTGACCGCACCGATCATCCGCATCAAGGAACTGGACAAATCCTTTGGCACGCTCAGGGTGCTGGACGGGCTGTCCTTCGATGTCATGCCGGGCGAGAAACTGGCGCTGATCGGCCCTTCGGGATCGGGCAAGACCACGATCCTGCGCATTCTCATGACGCTTGAGACCATCTCGGGCGGGCATATCGAGGTCTGCGGCGAACAGCTTTATCACATGCAGAGGAACGGGCGCGAAGTGCCGGCCGATGCCGCGCATCTGCATCACATGCGCCGTCACATCGGCATGGTGTTCCAGCATTTCAACCTGTTCCCGCACAAGTCGGTGCTGGACAACATCACCCTCGCGCCGATGCTGACCAAGGCCGAGCCGCGCGCCCGGGCCGAGGCCCGCGCGATGGAACTGCTGGAAATGGTGGGCCTGGCCGACAAGGCCCGCGCCATGCCCAGCCAACTGTCCGGCGGGCAAAAGCAGCGCGTCGCCATTGCCCGCGCGCTGGCGCTGCAACCCCGGATCATGCTGTTCGACGAGGTGACAAGCGCGCTTGACCCCGAACTGGTGGAGGAGGTGTTGCTGGTGATGAAGCGACTGGCCGCCGAGACCGACATGACCATGCTTCTGGTCACGCATGAGATGGGCTTTGCCCATGAATTCGCGGACCGCGTGCTGTTCTTCGACAAGGGGCGCATCGTCGAACAGGGCCCGCCCGACCAGATTTTCCGCAACCCAGAACACGAACGCACACAAACCTTCCTGCGCAAGATCATTGCCGCAGGGCACCGTGTCTGATCCCGCCCCCGACAGAGAGGACCACCCCATGAAGAAGACGCTGCTGACCCTGGCCCTGATGGCCGCCCCGCTGGGCGCCATGGCCGAGACGCTGGATGACCTCAAGGCGCAGGGCTTTGCCCGCATCGCCATTGCGAACGAACCGCCCTTTACCGCCGTGGCGGCCGATGGCACCGTTTCGGGCGCGGCCCCCGATGTCGCGCGCGAAGTGTTCAAGCGCCTGGGCGTGCCCGAGGTCGTCGCCTCGATCAGCGAATATGGCGCGATGATCCCGGGGCTTCAGGCCCGCCGCCATGACGCCATCACCGCCGGCCTGTTCATGAAACCCGAACGCTGCGCCGCCGTTGCCTATTCCGAACCCGTCCTGTGCGACGCCGAGGCTTTCCTGCTGCCCAAGGGCAACCCCAAGGGCTTTGCCTCCTATGCCGATATCGCGGCCAATCCCGATGCCCGGATCGGCGCGCCCGGCGGCGGCACCGAGGAAAAGCTGGCGCTTGAGGCCGGGGTGCCGCGCGACCGGGTGATCGTGGTGCCCGATGGGCAATCGGGGCTGAAGATGTTGCAGGATGGCCGGATCGACGTCTATTCGCTGCCGGTCCTGTCGATTTCGGATCTGATGGCCAAGGCCGCCGATCCCAACCTGGAAATGGTGGCCCCGGTCGTCGGCGCGCCGGTCTATTGCGATGGCGCGGCCTTCCGCAAGGAAGACACGGCGCTGCGCGATGCCTTTGACGTGGAACTGGCCAAGATGAAGGCCTCAGGCGAATTTGCCGCCATCGTGGAGCCTTACGGCTTTTCCGCCGCCGCCGCCATGTCCACCAGCCGCGCCAAGCTCTGCGGTGAATGATCCCTGCCGGGCGGCGGTGCCGATGCTGCGCCGCCCGGCCGTCTTTTCCAAGGAAAGCCTACCGTCATGGCCGACTGGTCCGGTTATCTGAATCTGATCCTTCAGGGGGCGCTGGTGACGGCGCAACTGACGATCTATGGCTCTGCCCTTGCGCTTGTCGCGGCGTTTCTGGCCGGGATGGGCCGGCTCGCGCCCTGGCGGGCGGTGCGCTGGCTGTCTACGCTCTATATCGAATTCTTTCGCGGCACCTCGATCTATGTGCAGCTGTTCTGGGCCTATTTCGTCTTGCCCTTCATGGGGATCACCCTGTCGCCTCTGGCGGCGGGGATCCTCGCGCTCGGGCTCAATGTCGGGGCCTATGCCGCCGAGGTGGTGCGCGGCGCCATCCTGTCGGTGCCCCGCGACCAGTATGAGGCGACGGTGGCGCTCAACCTCACCGGGGCGCAGCGGATGCGCCATGTGATCGTGCCGCAGGCGCTGCCGCTGATGTTGCCGACCTTTGGCAACAACGCGATCGAGTTGCTGAAGGCGACAGCGGTCGTGTCGCTGATTTCATTGACCGACATGACGTTTCAGGCCCAGATCGTGCGGGCCCAGACCGGAAACACGCTGATCCCCTTTGCCATGATCCTGATCCTGTATTTCGCGATGGCGCTGCTCATATCCGCCGGGATGCGGTCGCTGGAACGTCGCATGACGCGCGGGCTGGACGGGGTGCGCTGAGATGGAATGGGACTGGAACTTTGTCGCCGAGATCATGCCCACCCTGCTGCAAGGGTTGCGGCTGACGCTGCTGGTCACGCTGCTGTCGGCGGTGGTCGCCGCGGGGCTGGGGCTGGCCTTTGCCATCCTGCGGCGGTCGGAAAACCGGCTGATCGCGGCGCCGGTCGGGCTGGTGATCGAATTCATCCGCGGCACGCCGCTGCTGGTGCAGCTTTACTTCATCTTTTACGTCCTGCCCGATATCGGCATCGTGCTGCCGCCGCTGGCGGCCGGGGTGATCGGCATGGGGCTGCATTACGCGACCTATACCGCCGAGGTCTATCGCGCCGGCATCGAGAACGTGCCGCGCGACCAGTGGGAGGCCGCGCGCGCCACCAACCTGACCCCGCGCCAGACCTGGATCCACGTCATCGTGCCGCAGGCCGTGCCGCCGATGATCCCGGCCTTGGCGAATTACCTGATCGCCATGTTCAAGGAAACGCCGCTGCTGTCGGCCATCACGGTGCTGGAACTGATGAACCAGGCGAAATCCGTCGCCAATTCGAGCTATCGCTATATCGAGCCGATGACCATGGTGGGCATGTTCTTTCTGGCGATGAGCCTTGTCTCGGTGGTGATCCTGCGCTGGCTGGAACATCGTTTCGGAAGGTTGGCAAAATGACCGATATCCGCATCTCTGCCCGGCGCCCGCGCCTTGATCCGCGCGCCGTGGCGCATCGGGTGGGGCTGGTCGCGCTGGCGACCGACCACAGTTCCGAGGTGGATTACGCCCGCATCCTGGCGCCGGCGGGGGTCGGCATCTATGTGAACCGCATCCCCTTTGCCAATCCGGTCACGCCCGCCACGCTGCGGGCGATGGAAACCGATCTGGCCGAGGGCGCGGCGCTGATCCTGCCGGACGAGCCGCTGGACGCGATCATCTATGGCTGCACCTCGGCCTCGGTCTGTATCGGCGATGCGGCGGTGCGGGCGCAGGTCGCGCGCGGCAAGCCGGGCTGCCCGGTGGTCACGCCGGTCTCGGCCGCGCTGACCGGGCTGGCACGGCTGGGCGCGCGGCGCATCTCGGTGCTGACGCCCTATACGGTCGAAACCTCGCGCCCCATGGCCGCGATGTTCGAGGCGGCGGGCCTTGCGATCGACCGTTTCACCTGCCTTGAAATGACCGATGACCGCGACATGGCGCGCATCGCCCCCGACGATCTGGTGACGCTGGCCTCCGAGGCCGCCGACCCTGCCTCGGACGCGCTGTTCATCTCTTGCACGGCGCTGCGCGCGGCGGGGGTGATCGACCGGATCGAGGGGGCGGCCGGGCTGCCGGCGCTGTCGTCGAACTATGCCGCCGCCTGGAACGTGGCGCGAATCTGCGGGTTGGAGGGCGCGCTGGCGCCCGGGCATCTGATGACGCTGGGCCTGCCGGCATGAGCGCGCCGCTGCCCGTCACCCCCGACGACATCCGCGCGGCCGAGGCGCGTCTGCGCGGCCGGGTCCGGCTGACGCCGATGCGGGCCGATCCGCGCCTGCCGGGGGTGCTGCTCAAGCAGGAATACCGGCAGGAAACCGGCGCCTTCAAGCTGCGCGGGGCGACGAATGCCATCCTGTCGCTGCCCCCCGATCAGCTCCGGCGCGGGGTGGTCACGGCCTCGACCGGCAATCACGGGCGGGCGCTGGCGTATGCGGCCCGGGCGGCGGGCGCGCGCGCGGTCGTCTGCCTGTCGCATCTGGTGCCGGCAAACAAGGTGCAGGCGGTGCGCGATCTGGGGGCCGAGCTGCGCATCACCGGCCAGAGCCAGGACGAGGCGATGATCGAGGTCGCCCGCGCCGTCCGCGAGGAAGGGCTGACCGAGGTGCCGCCCTTTGACCACCCCGCCGTCGTCGCCGGACAGGGCACGCTGGGGCTGGAGATCCTCGCGCAATGCCCGGCCCCGTCCGCGGTGCTGATCCCGCTTTCGGGCGGGGGGCTTGCCGCCGGGGTGGCCGCCGCGATCCGCGCGCGCAGCCCCGCAACCCGGCTGATCGGGGTGACGATGGAGCGCGGCGCCGCGATGGCCGCAAGCCTGGCCGCCGGCCACCCCGTCACGGTGGAGGAGATGCCCACGCTGGCGGATTCGCTGGGCGGCGGCATCGGGCTGGACAACCGGGTGACCTTTGCGATGTGTCGCGCCCTGCTGGACGAGGTGATCCTGGTCGCAGAGCCCGAAATCGCCGCCGCGATGCGCCATATCCATGCCGTGACCGGCGACGCGGTCGAGGGCGCGGCCGCCGTGGGTATCGCGGCGATCCTGGCGGGCCGGCTGCGCCCCGGTCCGGCCACGGTCTGCATCCTGTCGGGCGCCAATGTCGCGCCCGAAACCTTTGCCCGCATCCTGCAAGGACAGCCCGCATGAGAGACCCGGTAACCATCCTGACCGAAGCCGACCTGCGCGCGCTGGTGCCGCTAGATCTGGCGGCGGTGGACTGTATCGAGGCGGGTTTCCGCGCCCTTGCGACCGAGCCGGTGGCCATGCCGCCGATCCTGCGGCTGGACATTCCCGAACATCGCGGCGAGGTCGATGTGAAGACGGCCTATGTGCCCGGGATCGACCAGTTCGCGATCAAGATCAGCCCCGGCTTCTTTGGCAATGCCGCCCTTGGCCTGCCCTCGACCAACGGGATGATGGTCGTGCTGTCGGCGCGCACGGGGCTGGTGCAGGCGTTGCTGCTGGATAACGGCTATCTGACCGATGTGCGCACCGCCGCCGCCGGGGCCGTCGCCGCGCGATATCTGAGCCGCACCGACGTCGCCACCGCCGCCATCCTGGGCGCGGGCATGCAGGCCGAGATGCAGGCGGTGGCGCTGTCGCTGGTGCGCCCCCTGCGGACCTTGCGCATCTGGGCGCGCGATCCGGCCCGGGCGGCGGCGCTTTGCGACCGGCTGGCGGCGCGCGGGCTGACTGCCCGGCCCTGCGCAACAGTGGACGAGGCGACCGGAGACGCCGATATCATCGTGACCACGACCCCGGCCACCGCGCCCATCCTGCACGCGGCGGCCCCGGGCCAGCACATCACCGCCATGGGTTCCGATGCCGAACACAAGAACGAAATCGCCCCTGCCCTGCTCGCGCGTGCGACCTATGTCGCCGACCGGCTGTCACAGACCCGGGTGCTGGGCGAATTGCACCATGCCATTGCCGCCGGCACCGTCGCGCCGGACCAGCCCTTTGCCGAGCTGGGTCAGATCGTCGCCGGGCTGGCCCCGGGCCGGGTTGCGGCCAGCCAGATCACGCTGGCCGATCTGACCGGCACCGGCATTCAGGATACCGCGATTGCCGCGCTGGCCGTCAGCCGCGCCCGCGCCGCCGGCGCCGGCCGGCGCTTTACCGTCTAGGAACAAACATCCGGGCCGCAGCGCCCGAAGGAGGACCGACCCATGCCCGATGTTGAACTGCGCTTTACCCGCGCCGAATTCGCGGCCCGTCTGGAAAAGACCCGGCGCGCGATGGAGGCGAAGGGCGTCGATCTGCTGATCGTCACCGACCCGTCCAACATGAACTGGCTGACCGGCTATGACGGCTGGTCGTTCTATGTGCATCAATGCGTGATCGTGCCGCCCGCGGGCGAACCGATCTGGTATGGCCGCGGCCAGGATGCCAATGGCGCGAAACTGACCGCCTATCTGCGCGACGAGAACATCATCGGCTACCCCGACCATTATGTGCAATCGACCGAGCGGCACCCGATGGATTACCTTTCGGGCATCCTGACCGACCGGGGCTGGGGCAGCCTGCGCATCGGCGTCGAGATGGACAATTACTATTTCTCGGCCGCGGCCTTTGCCGCGCTGACGCGCCATCTGCCCAATGCCCGCTTTGTCGATAGCACCGCGCTGGTGAACTGGCAGCGCGCGGTCAAGTCGGCGCAAGAGATCGACTATATGCGCAAGGCCGGGCGCATCGTCGAAAAGATGCATGCCCGCATCTTTGACAAGATCGAGGTCGGCATGCGCAAATGCGATCTGGTGGCCGAGATCTATGATGCCGGCATTCGCGGCGAGGCCGATTTCGGCGGCGATTACCCGGCAATCGTGCCGCTGCTGCCCTCGGGGCGCGATGCCAGCGCGCCGCACCTGACCTGGGATGACAAACCGATGCAGCCCGGCATGGGCACCTTCTTTGAAATCGCCGGCTGTTATCACCGCTATCACCTGCCGCTGTCGCGCACGGTGTTTCTGGGCAAGCCGACGCAGGCCTTTCTCGATGCCGAACAGGCCACGCTGGAGGGGATGGAGGCCGGGCTGGCCGCCGCCCGCCCGGGCAATACCTGCGAGGATATCGCGCGCGGTTTCTTTGACGTGCTGGCCAGGCATGGCATCATCAAGGACAATCGCACCGGCTATCCGATCGGGGTCAGCTATCCGCCGGATTGGGGCGAGCGCACCATGTCGCTGCGCCCGGGCGACCGCACGGTGCTGCAACCCGGCATGACCTTTCATTTCATGACCGGCCTCTGGCTGGAGGATATGGGGTTCGAGCTGACGGAATCCATTCTGATCACCGAGACCGGGGTCGAATGCCTGTCCAACGTCCCGCGCAAGCTGTTCGTGAAGGACTGAACGGATGACCAGCCCCCTGCGACCCTCGCCCGTCTCGGCCACGGTGGATTTCGATGCCGATGGCGTGCAGCACGGCTTTCTGCGCCTGCCCTACAGCCGCGATGACGCGGCCTGGGGGTCGGTCATGATCCCGGTGACGGTGGTGAAGAACGGCAAGGGCCCCACGGCCCTGCTGACCGGCGCCAATCACGGCGATGAATATGAGGGGCCGATCGCGCTTTTCGATCTGGCCCGCAGCCTGCGCCCCGACGAGATCCGGGGCCGGGTCATCATCCTGCCGGCGATGAACCAGCCCGCCTTCGCGGCGGGCACCCGCACCTCACCCATCGACCGCGGCAATCTCAACCGCAGCTTTCCGGGGCGGCCCGACGGCACGGTGACCGAAAAGATCGCCGATTATTTCCAGCGCGTGCTGCTGCCCATGGCCGATGTGGTGCTGGATTTCCATTCGGGCGGCAAGACGCTGGATTTCCTGCCGTTCTGCGCCGCGCATATCCTGCCCGACAAGGCCCAGCAGGCCGAGGCCTTTCGCCTGGTGCGGGCCTTTGGCGCCCCCTACAGCGTGCAGATGCTGGAGATCGACGCCGTCGGCATGTATGACACCGCCGCCGAGGAGATGGGCCGCGTCTTTGTGACGACCGAACTGGGCGGGGGCGGCACGGCCAGCGCGCGCACGGCAGAGATCGCGATACGCGGTTGCCGCAATCTGCTGATCGCCGCCGGCATCCTGCAAGGCGAGGCGACCGCCGCGCCGACGCAATGGCTCGACATGCCCGACGGCGATTGCTTCACCTTCGCCGAGGAGGCGGGGCTGATCCGCTTTCTGGCCGATCTGGGCGACCGGGTGGAAAAGGGCCAGGTCGTCGCGATGATCTACCCGACCGGCCGCACCGGCCTGCCGCCGACCGAATTGCGCAGCCGCCGCGCCGGCCTGTTCACCGCGCGGCATTTCCCCGGTCTGGTGAAACCGGGCGATTGCGTCGCCGTGATCGCCGAGGAAATCGACGGCTGAGGGGGGGGCGGCCCGGGTCTGACCCCGGGTCGTCGTCTGACCCCGTTTGAAGGTGCCAAATCGCCCGATGACGGGTCGCGCGGCCCCGAAGCGCCGCAATCACCCCTGCGCGCCAGCCTCAATCGACAGCCGCGCGCAGGGCATCAAGGATCAACCTGAACGCGGCGGTCGGCTGTCGCCTGCTGGGATAATAGAGGTAATGCCCGGTAAAAGACGCACACCAGTCTGTCAGCACCGGCTCGATTTGGCCGGACGCGAACCCGTCCTGAAAATAGCTTTCCTGAAGGCAGGCGAGGCCAAGACCGCTCAGACAATAGTCCCTAAGCTGCAAGTCTATCTTCTGGGCGCCACCATCGCCTTTGGCCTGTCAATCGTGCTTGGCCTCACGATACCGAAACTCCCGTCGCGACAGCCGGTCCCCTATGCCCGCCTGCTCGGGTCGGTCTTCACCTCGGTTGCACGACATCCAGCCGCCCTCGTCACGCTGCTGATCACCGGGGCGAGCTTTGCGGTCTTTTCGATGTTCTGGACGGCGCTGACCTTTCTGCTCAGCGCAGATCCGTTCCACTATACGACATCCCAGATCGGCCTGATGGGGCTGGCGGGTCTTGCCGGTGCAATCGCCAGCCGCCGCGCGGGCATCATGCATGACAAGGGATGGTCTGTTCCGGCCACCGGCGCGGCGCTTGGTCTGCTTGCCCTGTCGCTGATCGGTGCCTGGTTCGCGCAGTCCTCGATCATCGGCCTGGTTGTTGCGGTGATCGTGCTGGATATCGCGGTCATGGTGAACCTGATCCTCGGGCAGACGCGGCTGGTGTCCTTGTCGGACACCGAGCGCAGCAGGCTCAACACCGCTTTCGTCGTGTTCAACTTCATGGGCGGGGCACTGGGATCGTTTCTGGCCGGGCCGCTGTGGTCCGCTGGCGGCTGGAGCGGCATCATGGTCGGCGCTCTTGTCCTGACGGCGGCAGGGCTGCGGATCTGGGCCGGATCACGGGCGCGGCTGGTCGTCAAGAATTGAAATCCGCCCGCCCGGATGTCGATCGACTGCCGCGCCACTCCCCTTCAACCAGAGGCGAGGCAGGATCGCGCGGGCGGTCATCGTCACAGCGCAGTCGCGGGCCGGTTTGGGACTGGGTCGTGGAAGGGCCATTCTGACGGAACACCGACCCGAAGATGCGGCCCCTCACCCCCGGGAACCGTCGGCGCCATCTGGTATTTGCCTCTGACCTGCCCCGAATGCCCCTCGAATTGCGAGGCGCGCGAAGTTTCTTCCGCGCCTCGCGTTATCAATCGGCTGGATCAATAGGGGCTGTCGGGGAAGTAGTATTCCGCCGCGTTCTCGGCGGTGATCAGCGGGCTGTCCAGCGTGTAAACCCCCTGCACCGGCGCCTGGGTAATCCCCCCATTTTTAACGGGGTGCATCCGTAGAATTCACGCGGCCATTTTCAATTTCTGTGCGGGTGTGATGCCGCCGATGCCCATGTTCGGGCGGTCGTTGTTGTAAGTCCAGAGCCATTG
>NZ_VKKX01000011.1 GCF_008271655.1 Gemmobacter caeruleus | reverse complement strand
AGACGTCATCGCCCGGATCTCAGACCTGCCGGTCTCTCGACTGCCGGAATTGCTGCCGTGGCAGTGGAAGCCGTCGGAAAAAGCCAACGTCAAGGCTGCATAACCGCGGCTCTCGGCGCATGCTTACCGTAGTTATGCCGCTGCAGCCGGATATGCAGACGTGCGCCATGACGCACGCCCAGCAGTTTGCCGCATTCAACGCAGCGCCATTCGGCTGGGTCGATATTGGCGGTCCAGGCGTGGGTTGCAGGGCGATCGCGGCGGTGGTCGAACGGATAGGCCATTTGAGGCTCCTCTAGTTGTCTGAGGAGACCTGAGTGGCTGATCAAATATCGGACCGTCGCCCGCGAAAGGTCGGACCCGCGTCCGACCTCATATGTCGGCTATCAGGCGGACTTCAGACGCCACAGCCCGCGCTGAGCGTTCTCGAAGTAGACGTCAACCACCGACTTCCTGACGTTTGATTTCCAGGCATCAGCGGGGCTGCGCACGCCTGTGCCCTCGATCAGCTCGCCTGTCGCAACCCCAGGAGCGCTTGCCTTGTGTGCCTTCACCAACTTGCTCAGAATCTTGATCTGATTTGGCCCCAGTACCGGCAACGGCACCTTTCCAGGAATATAGAGCATCGCAAGGTGGTTTCCGAAGCTCATCAGCGCGACCTCGGTTCCGCCCATCGCAAGCCACCGTCCTGCTGCGAACCGTTGCCTGAGATCGGCAATTGATGCGTCGTCGAGTTTTCCGTCTGACAGAATTTCCGGTAGTGGCACAACTACGTTCGGACCCAAATGGGTCAAAGGAGTTCCGACCGCCGTAAGTACTACTCCGATGCCACCGCCCTGCCTGCTGCGAAGCATATGGTCAGACATTTGAAGACGTTCAAGTTGGTCGATCCGACGCACCAGGAACAACGGAATGTCTTGGTGATCCCCACGCCAGGTGCCGAGCGAAATCAAGTCCTCGGTCACATTCTCAATCCGACCCCTGCCGATCAGGGGACGTAGCGCGTTTAGGACGATTTCGTCGAGCCAATCGCGCTTCAGAACGTAAAGGCGGGTGTCTTCAGATACCAGTTTCCCGGATGGTTCGTGAAAAAGGTCCTCCGCTTCGACCTCTCCTTCACGTTTGCCCATCTCGACGAGAATTTCCTCGTCGCCTTGATCCGAGAGAATTCTGGATTGCCTTGCCTTGAAGGCAATGACCCCACCGTCCATCAATCGCTGCGGATCGAGGCCAAGTCGCCTGAGATGGCCCCATGAGATTTCATCTTCCGGAAGGTCATGCAGTTCCAGCAGATTCGGCAGGATCTCGGCGATTTCCTTGTATTCGAGAGGCTGCAGTCGTTTCAGGATGCCCCAGAACTGCAACAGACGATATCCGAGATCGCGATCGTCGACCGATGGCTTGCTTTGAAGATTGGACCGACGATCGCCAAAGGATATCTCCAGGGATCGCAGCCTTTCTTTGGGTGGCCGCTTGTACTTCACCGCGAGATTGACCCGGCTGAAACCCTCTACCCGCTTCAGAAGGCGACCTCCGCCGATCCAACGCTCCGCCGTATCCTCGATATCATCATCGATTGTCACTCGAAGCGACAACCTTCGAGCCCAGGTCCCGAGGCGCATCTCGATTTCGATGATCTTGGCGAGCCCTACCTCCACGTCATCCCAAGGCGGCAGCGGCAGGGTCAACGAGGAATGGAATCGCGAGAGGTCGTAATATCGCCAGCTGAGCGGCTTCTTCGAGAGGTCGGTCTTGAACACGACCTCGGCAAACGTCTCTGCCACCGACATGCGAACCTGAGGGCTCGCCCCGCAAGCCTCGATCAACCCCTCGTCAGGCGTCCAGACCAGCGAGGCCTCGTTCGACGGGCGGAAGTAGATCGTCTTTCGCTGACCACCGTCCTTGTGATGGAACACGCTGGACAAGGGTCCGGCATGGCGGACAATGACCAGGAGCGAAGGACGATGGGTTGGCGTCGCCTGAAGATGAAGAGTGCTGATGTCAACTTTCGACGGCAGGTCCAGTCTTGTCGTCAGGAGCCCGGCGAGAGTCCCGGGGTCCATCTGCTGGACGCTGGTGATCGTGGCGGCGCCCGCATCAGCTTCGAACGCATCGTACATCCTGCCATGGTCGCGGTACTGACGAACCGCATGGAAGGCCTCCGCATCCCGGAAGTCTTGCTGACGTCCAAGAAACATCCAGATGCAGCGACACAATTCGTTGGGCTGCGCATCAAACTCTTGGTATTGCTCGTGGCTCAGCCGCTCTTTCGCAACATGGGACAGTGACTTAATGCCATTGGCAGACGCGAGCTGATTGATCCGGACGCAGCGGTCTTCGATTGGGCGCAGGAACTCTATCGTCTGCTCGTCGAGAAGGGACTTTACGGATCTGCGAAACGCATCTTCGTCTTCGGAAGCCGGCCAATCCAGGTCGCGCTGATCGTCCGTTTCGTCTTCTTGCCATTCGACGATCTGCCGTAACAATTCCATGGGGGCGGTGTCGGCAATCTGCAGGGTTTCACGACCAATCCTGTTGTAGCGCTGGCCCAAATTGACCTCCTCAGCTTCTGAAAACTGGTCCGATTAAGCAGGACGTCAGTGAGTCCCGCAAGAAAGCTTGTGCCAACTGTCCCATTTCGGGCACCGGATTGGCCTTTGACTGGCAGATGCACCCGAAAGGTCTGCCATGTCCGGCCCCAATGCCTTGTCACCTTTTCTGATGTCTCCCGCCGAACGCCGCGCCGAGTTGTGCCGCATCCTGGCCCTCGGGCTGGTCCGGTTGCGCTTGAGGAAGTCAAGCGAACTCTCTGACGACATGGGAGAAACTTCGCTACACCTTCCGCCCGCAAAGAGCGTTGGTCGGCATGCAAATCACCGGAGACCCGCATGACGACGCATGATCCCATCCCCGCGCGACTGGCCGCGCTGAAATCCACCCCGACGCCCGAGCTGAAAGCGCAGTGGCGCGATCTGTTCGACAGCGAGCCGCCGCCGTTCAATCGCCGCTACCTTGAATCCCGTCTGGCCTACCGCATTCAGGAACTGGCCTATGGCGGGCTGAAGCCGGAGACGATCCGGCGGCTGGAGCGGCTCGGCGAGGAACTGGACGGCGGCGACCGGGCGAAGCGCAGCATCCGCGCCGACCGCGACCGCCCTATCACCGGCACGCGCCTCCTGCGTGAATGGCAGGGCGTCGAGCAGGTGGTCACCGTCACCGCAGACGGCTTCGAATGGCAGGGGCGGCCGTACAAGTCCCTGTCCGCCATCGCGCGTGCTATCACCGGCACGCGCTGGAACGGCTGGGTCTTCTTCGGGCTCAAGAACCACAAGGGGCGGACATGACGAAGCCGCCCGAAAAATCGAAGGTTGTCCGCAAGCTGCGATGTGCCGTCTACACCCGGAAATCCTCAGAGGAAGGACTGGAGCAGGAGTTCAACAGCCTCCACGCTCAACGCGAGGCCTGCGAGGCGTACATCGCCAGCCAGCGGTCCGAGGGTTGGGTGCTCGTCCGCGATCAGTATGACGACGGCGGCATCTCCGGCGGCACGCTGGAACGCCCCGGCCTGAAGCGGTTGATGGCCGATATCGAGGACGGGCTGGTCGATGTGGTCGTGGTCTACAAGATCGACCGCCTCAGCCGCTCGCTGGCGGATTTCGCCAAGCTGGTCGAGGTGTTCGACCGGAACGGAGTCACCTTCGTCTCGGTAACCCAGTCCTTCAACACCACCACGTCGATGGGACGGCTGACGCTGAACATCCTGCTCTCCTTCGCCCAGTTCGAGCGCGAGGTCACGGCCGAGCGCATCCGCGACAAGGTCGCCGCCAGCCGGAAAAAGGGCATGTGGATGGGTGGGGTGCCACCCTTCGGGTATCGGGTGGAAAACCGGAAGCTGCTGGTCGACGAGGACACCGCCGCGCATGTGCGCTGGATCTTTGCCAGATTCATCGAGATCGGGTCTTGCACGGAACTGGCGCGAGACGTCGGCGCTCGCGGCATCCGGACGCCGCGCGGCAACAGGATCGACAAGAAGTACCTCTATCGGATGCTTTCGAACCGCGCCTACCTCGGCGAGGCGGTCCACAAGGGCGACAGTTATCCCGGCGAACACGATGCGATCATCGACCGCCAGACTTGGGACCGCGTTCACGCCATCCTGCAGGAGAGCCCCCGCAAGAGGGCTGCCCGGACTCGCGCCGACACACCCGCGCTCCTGAAAGGACTGGTCTACGGTCCCGATGGCGCGGCCTTCTCGCCGACACACACCCGCAAGGGCGGCAGGCTCTACCGCTACTACGTCAGCCAGACGGTGCTGAAGCACGGCGCGGGGGCGTGTCCCATCGGCCGCGTCCCGGCGGGCGAGATCGAAGCCGCCGTGATCGACCAACTGCGCGTGGTGTTCCGCCAGCCGGAGATCGTGGCGGGGACGTGGAAGGCAGCGCGTGCCTATGCCGAGGACATCTCCGAGGCCGACGCACGCGCGGCCTTGCAACAGCTCGACCCGCTGTGGGACGAACTCTTCCCCGCCGAGCAGGCGCGAATAGTCACGTTGCTGGTCGAGCGCGTCGATATCGGCACGAACGGGGTCAACTTCCGGCTCCGGATGGACGGCCTCGGAGGGCTCGCGCGCGAGATGCTGTCTGGCAGCATCGGAGCAGCAGCATGACCCGCGCGACGGCGGTCCCCGAGACGGTCACAATCCACGTGCCATTCCGCATCGTGAAGCGCGGCGGACGCAAGGAGATGCAACTGCCCGACCGCGTCCGACCAGAGCGCACGCCGGACAGCACGCTGGTCAAGGCGCTGGCCCGCGCCTTCCGCTGGAAGCGGATGCTCGAGTCGGGTGAGTTCGCCACCATCGCCGAACTGGCCGAGCGAGAGGGGATCGCGCCCTCCTACATGACCCGCGTCCTGCGCCTGACGCTTCTCGCGCCCGACATCGTCGAGGCGATCCTGGACGGGAAGAAGGGGCCAGAGGTGACGCTGGTGCGTATGTTCGAGCCGTTTCCCGCGAACTGGGATAGTCAGTCAAGCGAACTGACGCGTCTGGTCACGATTCAGGAGCCACAGACATTGCCCTAGGCTGAAGGCTGGTGCACTTTGCTCAGACCTTCCAAGCGAGCAACCAATGCCTTTGACCCTGCCACAACTTGAGCGCCACCTGTTCAGCGCTGCCGATATTCTGCGCGGCAAGATGGATGCATCAGAATTCAAGGAATACATCTTCGGAATGCTATTCCTGAAACGCTGCTCCGACGTTTTCGAGCAGGCCCGGCAGGAGGTAATTGAAAAGCGCATTGGAAACGGGATCGCGCCGGATCGCGCGGCCGAGGATGCAGAAAACAAAGTCTGGTATGGTCGCAGCGGCACGTTCTGGGTTCCACCGCAGTCCCGGTTTACCTTCCTTGTTGATGAAGCCCATGAAAACATTGGCGACAAGCTGAACAAGGCCCTTGGAGGGATCGAGTCCGAAAACATCGCGCTTGAAGGCGTTCTCGACCACATCGACTTCACGCGCAAGGTTGGCCAGAGCAAAATCAGCGACCAGAAGCTGCGCCAGTTGATCACCCATTTCGGGGAAATCCGCCTTCGGAACGAGGACTTCGAATTCCCCGACCTGCTTGGCGCCGCCTACGAATACCTGATTGCCGAATTCGCTGACTCCGCTGGAAAGAAGGGCGGTGAATTCTATACGCCTCGGTCCGTAGTCCGAATGATGGTGCGCCTCCTGAAGCCGACCCTTGAACATGACATCTATGACCCCTGCTGTGGGTCGGGTGGCATGCTGATCGCGGCCAAGGACTATATCGACGAGCACGGACAGGATGGGCGCAAGGCCAACCTTTTCGGGCAGGAAAACGCGGGCACCGTCTGGTCCATCGCCAAGATGAACATGCTGCTGCACGGGATCAGCAGCGCTGACCTGCGCAACGAGGATACTCTGGGCGAGCCCCAGCATGTCGAGAACGGCGAACTCCGCCGGTTCGACCGCATCCTGACCAATCCCCCGTTCTCCCTCCCCTGGGGGTCAAAGGACAAGGACCGGTCCGGCGAATACACGTGGCAGCCCAAGTTCCCCGAACGCTTTTTCCACGAGGTTCCGCGCGGCGCCAAGAAGGCCGATCTCATGTTCCTCCAGCACATGCTGCACGTCACCCGCGACGGCGGCATGATTGCCACCGTCATGCCCCACGGGGTGCTGTTTCGCGGGGGCGACGAGGGCAAGATCCGCCAGAAGATCATCGAACAGGACCAGATCGAGGCGATCATCGGCCTCGGTCCCCAGCTGTTCTACGGCACCGGCATCCCGGCCTGCGTAATTGTCCTGCGCCAGCGCGTCCATATTGGCGCGAACCTTGTGTCTGGCAAGCCGAAGGGCCGGCAGGGCAAGATCCTCTTCATCAACGCCGACCGCGAATATTTCGAAGGCCGGGCGCAGAACCACCTGATGCCTGAGCACATCGAAAAGATCGTCACCACCTTCGAAGAATACCGCGAGATCCCCGGCTTTTCGGCCATCGTCGACATCGACACCCTGCGCGACAACGACTTCAACCTGAACATCCGCCGTTATGCCGACAACGCGCCGCCGCCCGAACCGCATGACGTGCGCGCGCATCTGGTGGGCGGCATCCCGCGAGCCGAGGTCGCGGCGAAGGCCGACCTGTTCCGCGCCCATGGGCTGAACCCGATGGACCTGCTGGTCCCCCGCGATGACCGATACCTCGACTTCGCCCCGCACCTGACCGCGAAATCCGACCTGAAACCCGCCATCGAGGCCGACGCGGGCCTGCAAGCGCGCGAGGCGGAAATCCATACCGCCTTCAACGCCTGGTGGGTCGCGCATCAGGACGGGATCGTGGCGCTGGCCGGGGCTGATCAGGCCGCCGCCCTCATCCGGCTCCGCGATGAACTTCTGTCCAGCTTCTCGGAAACGCTGGAGGGGCTGGCCATGCTTGACCCATTCACCGTGCGGGGCATCATAGCGCAGTTCTGGCAGGCCTCGCGCTTCGACTTCCTCACCCTCATGGCGCGCGACACGCGGGGCGTGGTCGATGCCTGGCGCACCTCTATCGTCACCGCGCTGGAGGACAAGGGCCACAAGGAAAGCCCGCTGGACCACAAGCTGGTCAGCTTCCTGATGGGCGGCTTCGTGCGCGAGATTGCAGAGCTGGAGGCGCGCAAGGCCGAGCTGGACGCCCAGATAAAGGCCGCGACCGCCACGCCCGAAGAGGGCGAGGAGGAGGATGACGACGCGGAACCCGTGGACGAGGCGCAGGTGAAGCGGTGGAAAAAGGAACTGGCCGAGGTCAGGAAGACGCTGAAGGCCAGGCACGCGCAGTTCACCGATGCGATCAACGGGGCCGTGGACGGGCTGACCGAGGGGGATGCGGCGGCGCTGATCCTGAAGATCCTGCATGACGACATGGAAAAGATCCTGACCCGCTACATTGCCGCACAACGTGGGCAGATCGTGGCGGCGTTTGAAACCTGGTGGGACAAGTATCGCGTGACCCTGACCGAGATCGAAGGCGCGCGGGCCGAGGCGACGGGCAAGCTGGCCGGGTTCCTGAAGGGGTTGGGGTATGTCTGAGGTGGTTACCCCGCCAGATCATTGGCGAGACATATTGTTAGGCGACGTGGCCACTTGCACGCTTGGAGGAACACCGTCGACTGAAGTTCCTCTGTTTTGGGGGGGAACCATTCCATGGATGGCATCAGGTGATGTGAACCTTAAGCGGGTCCAGGATGTTCCTGGACGCATAACCGAGGCAGGACTCGCAGCATCGAATGCGACTCTGGTCGATCCTCCGGCGGTTGCCGTTGGTCTTGCAGGACAAGGCAAAACTAGAGGAACCGTTGCGCTCACGTTATCGCGGCTTTGCACCAATCAGTCGATCGCGCTGCTAAAGGGAAGGGATGAACTTCTCACCACTTTTCTCTTCTACAACCTCGAACGGCGCTATGAAGAATTGAGGGCGCGGTCATCGGGTGGTGGTCGAGGGGGACTATCCAAGGGCATCTTGGAAAAAGTGCCACTGAACCTTCCCCCTTTGCCTGAGCAAACCAAAATCGCCGAAGTCCTTGACACGCTGGACGCGGCGATCCGGGGGACCGAGGCGGTGGTGGCGAAGCTGCAGGCGATGAAGCAGGGGCTGTTGCATGACCTGCTGACCCGCGGCATCGACGCGAACGGCGACCTCCGCCTCCCACAGCCAGAGGCCCCCCACCTCTACCACCAAACCCCACTCGGCTGGCTGCCGAAGGAGTGGGATGTAGTGCCCCTTGGGTCCCTAACATTGGACCTTGCGCAGGGTTGGAGTCCAGATTGTCCGGCAGAAGCGGCGCTTGCGCATGAGTGGGGCGTTCTGAAAACGACGGCTGTGGTCTGGTCAGGCTACAACGATCATGAGAACAAGAGACTGCCTGAGGGCATGAAGCCCCGTCCACATCTGCAAGTTGAAGCCGGCGACATTCTGATTACGCGTGCCGGCCCATCGAGCAGGGTTGCGGTCGTTGCGCACGTTTCTGCAACTCGGGACAAGCTGATGATCTCGGATAAGCTTTATCGCCTAAGGGTTGTCCTGCAGCAAAATCCGGCGTTTCTCGCGCTCGCGATGGGCTCAACATCGGTTCAGCGCGAAATCACCAAGACAATCAGCGGCATGGCAGAGTCACAGACCAACATTTCGCAGTCCACCCTTAAGCCGTTGCCTGTGCCGCGCCCTTCGCGACCCGAACAAGACGCAATCGTTCAGGCTTTGCAGGCTGAGGTGAAGAAACTGGCGACAGAAGAGCGCCTACTCGACAAACTCCGCCTCCAGAAATCCGGCCTGATGGACGACCTGCTCACCGGCCGGGTTCCCGTCACGCCCTTGCTGTAACCGAAGGGTCCGGTCATGGGTCACGAGTATGACGATGTGGAACTGCCCTTCCTCAACCAATGCCGCGCCCTGGGATGGCAGGTGCAACAGGGGTCAAAGGACGACCCCAGCCTGACCGGGCGCGTCACCTTTCGCGACACCATCGCCGAAGCCTGTCTGCGCAACCGCCTGCGCGCCATCAACCCCGGCCCCGATGGCCAGCCGTGGCTGGACGATGTCCGCCTGTCCGAGGCCGTCAGCGCGCTCACCCGCCATGGCCAGCGCGGGCTGATGGAGGCGAACCAGGCGGTGACGGAACTGCTGTTGCGCGGCCTGACAGTCGAGGGCCTGCCCGGCTGGGACGGCGGGCGCGGCCAGACCATCCGCTACATCGACTGGGACGATGTGCGGGCCAACACCTTCACCATCGCCAACCAGTTCCGCATCGATTGCCCGCCCGGCCATGACGTGGGCAAGGGCTTCATCATCCCCGACCTTGTCCTGCTGGTGAACGGCATCCCGGTGGTGGTGGTCGAGGCGAAAAGCCCCGCCATCCCCGAACCGCTGGCCGAGGCGGTCAACCAGCTGCGCCGCTATCACAACGCCCGCAAGGCCGCGCTGGAGGTGGAGGAAAACGAAGGCGCGCCTGCGCTGTTCGCCTCCGTCCAGTTGCTGATCGCCACAAGCTTCGATCAGGCGCGCGTGGGCTGCATCGGCGCGGGGCTGGAACATTACGGAAGCTGGAAAACCGTGGTCGGCCCGGATGGCACCGGGTCCGAGGATGCGGTGGCGACGGCCCTAGGCAAGAAGGCCCTGTCGGAACAAGAACGGCTGATCGCCGGGATGCTCCGGCCCGCGCATCTGCTGGATATCCTGCGGCATTACCTGTTGTTCATGAATGTGGGCGGCCAGACCATCAAGACCGTCTGCCGATATCAGCAATACCGCGCCGTGAACCGGGCTCTGGAACGGCTGCGCACCGGAAAGACCCGCGCGCAGGATGGCGAATATGACCGGCGCGGCGGCATCGTCTGGCATACCCAAGGTTCGGGCAAAAGCCTGACCATGGTGTTCATGATCCGCAAGATGCGGACGGACACGGCCTTGCGCAAGTTCAAGGTGATCATGGTGACCGACCGCCGCGATCTGCAACGGCAGTTGTCGGAGACAGCGACCCTGTCGGGCGATGTGGTGGAACTGGCGACGAATGCGGGCGCGCTGAAGCGGCTGGCGCGGCGCAAGGGGCCGGGGCTGGTCTTTGCCACGATCCAGAAATACCGGACCGAGGACGATGTGCCCGAGGTGACCAAGGGCCCGGCCTTCGAGGTGCTGAACGAGGACGAGACGATCCTTGTCGTGGTGGACGAGGCGCACCGCACCCAAGCCGGCGACCTGCACGCCAACCTGATGGCCGCGCTGCCGAACTGCGCCCGGATCGGCTTTACCGGCACGCCGATCATCATGGGTGAAAAGAAGCGGACGGCGCAGATCTTCGGCGATTTCATCGACCGGTATACGATCAAGGAGGCCGAGACCGACGGGGCGACGGTGCCGGTCCTTTATGAGGGGCGAACGGCCGAGGGCGCGGTGAAGGACGGCGCCACGCTGGACGGGTTGTTCGAGGACATGTTCCGCGACCGGACCGAGGACGAATTGGAGGCGATCCGCAAGAAATATGCGACCAAGGGCAACATCCTCGAGGCGCCCGCACTGATCGCGGAAAAGGCCCGCGACATGCTGCGGCACTATGTGACGAACCTGCTGCCCAACGGCTACAAGGCGCAGGTCGTGGCCTATAGCCGCCTCGCCGTGATCCGCTACCATGCTGCGTTTCTGGAGGCGCGGGATGAGTTGCTGGCGCAGGCGGCCGCGCTGTCTGATTACGACAAGGCAATGGACGATGAGGTGCTGTGCACCAAGCCGCCGGTGACGCAGGCCCTCGTCCAGGCTTGGCGGTATCGCGACACGCTGGCGCGGATCGAGTTTGCACCGGTGATGTCGGGCGGCAATAACGATGACCCGACCTGGCGGCAATGGACGGACGGACATGCTCAGGAAGCCTGGATCAAGCGGTTCAAGAAACCCCTGTTCCACAAGGAACCGGCCAAGACCGATCCGCTGGCGTTCCTGATCGTCAAATCCATGCTGTTGACCGGGTTCGACGCCCCCATTGAGGGGGTGATGTATCTGGACCGGTCGATCCGCGAAGCCGAACTCTTGCAGGCCATCGCCCGGGTCAACCGGACAGGCTTCGGCAAATCCTGCGGCATCGTCGTGGATTATTTCGGGGTGGCACATCACCTGAAGGCTGCGTTGGCCGCATATGCGGACGAGGATATCGAAGGCGCCCTGGTCGGGCTCAATGACCAGATTCCGGTGCTGCGGGATCGCCACATCCGGGTCATCGACATTTTCCGCAGGGCCGGCCTTGAAGACCTTTCTGATGATGAGGGCTGCCTGAAAGTCCTTGCGACCGAGAAGGCTCGGGCCGAGTTTACGGTCAAGCTCAAGGACTTCCTGACCTCGCTCGAAATCATCCTGCCACGTCCCGAAGGCCTTCCTTTCGTCAAGGATGCGAAGCGCTTGGCCTATATCCATGCCCGTGCGCGCAACCGATATCGCGATGTCATGTCGCTTGGGTCCGATGTCGGGGCAAAGGTCCGCAAGCTTATCGATGACCATGTGATCTCCTTAGGGATCGACCCGAAGATCCCGCCGGTTCAGCTGACCGATGCGAACTTTGACAACCATGTTGGGCAGACGACCGGCAGTCGTGCCAAAGCGTCGGAGATGGAGCATGCGATCCGGTCGCACATCCGCAAGAACCTTGAAGCGGACCCTGTTCGTTTCAAGAAGATGTCGGAGCGCCTGAAGCAGATCCTGGAGGGGCTCGGCCAGCAGTGGGACCAGATCATCGAACAACTCCAAGCCCTTATCGATGAGCTTCGCTCCGAAGGCGCACCCGCTGACGGGACAGCGCCTGACATCCCCGAGATTTATCTACCCTTCTTGCGGACCGTGCTTGAGGCTTGCGCAGCGGGGCCGGAAACGGACTCAGCCCAGTTGCAGGCCATCCACCAAATTACCGTAGAGATTGTTGACCGGATCATTGAGGAGGTGGGCTCCAACCGTTCCATCTGGAGCAGCTTCAAGCTTGCGGATCAGGAAAATCTGCGCTCGGAAATATTCGAGATAATCTTTGACCGGCGACTGAGCGGGTTCACGGTGGCCAATGCTGAAAGCCTTGCCGATCAGTTGATACAGCAAGCCAAGGCAAACGATGAAAGGCTCAGGACAGCGTGATGCGTCACCTTCCGCTTTCACCGATTAGAACAGGCGGCAAGCAGACTCGAACCAGTGATCACAGGCTGGAGGTCGACGGCCTTTCTTTTGAGGTGCACAGGAGTGATCGGCGCAAGACCTTGCAGATCACGGTCGAGCGGACCGGCGCGCTTTCTATCATTGCGCCATCTCAGGCCGCAGACCAGCAGTTGGTGGAGTTCGTTGAGGAAAAGCTACTCTGGGTCCACACCAAGATCGAAGAGAAGGCAAGGCTCCAACAGAGGGCTCCGATCAAGGAATTCGTTGATGGCGAGGGGTTCCTGTATTTGGGCAAAAGCTACCGGCTCAGGCTTGTGGAAAACCAACTGGTGGATCTGTCGCTTCGCAACGGACGCTTCTGCCTTCGCAAGGCATCTGTGCATCGTGGACGAGAAATCTTGGTAAGCTGGTATACCCGCCGGGCGCAGGACTGGTTTGAACGACAAGTGACCGAGCAAGCGAACCGGATGGGCGTGTCCGTCAAGGAGGTCAACGTTCAAGATCTTGGTTATCGCTGGGGATCATTCGGTAGTTGCGGCCGGGTGTCCTTTCACTGGAAGGCCATTCTGCTGCCTCCGAGGATCGCCCAGTACGTGGTGATTCATGAGCTGGCCCATGGGCTATTTCCAGACCATTCGGTCAACTTCTGGATAAAAGTCGAGCAGCATCTTCCTGACTGGCGATGGCGAAAGAGTTGGCTGGCAGAAAATGGGATTCAGGTCGAAGGGTTGTAGGCCTTACTTCTTCACTGAAACGTTCAGAGACCCGTCCCCGGCCTGCTTCTCATCGACGGCAGGCGGCGTAACCGCAACGTAGAGTAGGTGCTTGATTACAATCATAGTTCGACGTCGGTTCCGTCACAACGAGTGCGACCGACGTCGAAATGTGCAGGGCTTCTTTTGAAAAAACATCACAAGTCCAGACGCTTACAACCTGAACACCAAAACCGCGCAGTCATCAGGTCCGGAGAATATCGGCCCTGAGAGACTGCTTCCGGACCTCCTGGCGCGGGGGCCAGTGCTCAGCCCCGCCCGCATAACCCTCGAAAATAACGGAAAAATCCGGCCGCAGCCTGATCGGGAGAACGCTTTCGTGAGGGCAAGTGGCGGAGAGACAGGGATTCGAACCCTGGGTCGGCGCAAACCGACAACGGTTTTCGAGACCGCCGCATTCGACCACTCTGCCACCTCTCCGCGATCAGGGGTCGTCGTGAGGCGGGGATTTAGCGGAGCTTGGGGATGGGCGCAAGCCCCTGTCGAAAGAAAAAAGATCCGGGTCCCGGGGGTGTCCTTTCGGCGTCCTGACGGGACCGATGACGGGTCGCCCGGCGGGGCGTCGTCTGGGCATGTCACGCAGCGCAGACCTGTGGGGCGCAAGGGCCGCGAGATGCGGGTTTTGCCTGGTCGGCGCACGGGCTCGTGTTCGGGCAACCCCCTGCGATCCCTTGGCAAGCGGGGGTGCAGCGATTAGCTGTTGCACAGGACAGGCGCGGGTTGTGAGCCTGGCCGAGTCGACAAGGGTAAGGAGCGTTCGATGCACAAGGGCCAAGGGCTGCGACAGGGCCTGCGCATGCTTCTCGGGGCGGGGCTGCTGGGCCTGGCCGGCTTGGGGGCTGCGCCGCTCCGGGCCGAGGTGACGGTGCCGCCGGCGCTGACGGCCCAGGCGCGCAAACTTTCGGAAACGCTGCTGCTGCCCGGCATTGTCGATGTCATGCGCGCCGAGGGCGTCGATTACGGCAAGCAGTTGCAGGACGAGATGTTCCCCGGTCGCGGCGGCCCCGACTGGGAGGCCAGCGTGGCGCGCATCTACGATCCGGCGGTGCTGCTGCGCGATATCGAGAACCGGCTGGCGCAGGAACTGGCCGCGCATCCGCAGGCGCTGAGCGCGGCGCAGGCGTTTTTCGGATCGCCCACCGGCCAGAAGATCCTCTCGCTGGAACTGGAGGCCCGGCGCGCCCTGCTGGACGAGGCGACCGAGGCCGCCGCCCGCGAGGCCGCCGCCGATCTTGAGACCCAGGCCGCCCCCCGGGTCGAGGCGCTGCGCCGCTTTGTGGCGACCAATGACCTGATCGAGATGAATGTGATGGGCGGGCTGAACGCCAATTTCGCCTTTTACAAGGGCCTGGCCGAAGGCGGCGCGCTGGACGGGCAGATGAGCGAGGCCGACATGCTGTCGGAAGTCTGGAGCCAGGAGGCCCAGGTGCGCGCCGATGCCGAGGAATGGCTCTGGCCCTATCTGACACTGGCCTATCAGCCGCTTTCGGATGAGGAAATGCAGGCCTATCAGGCCTTTTCCGAGACCGAGGCCGGCCGGCAACTGAATGCCGCGCTGTTTGCCGCCTTTGACGCGAGCTTTGTCCGCGTCAGCCGCGATCTGGGCCGGGCGGCGGCGCGCATGGTGCAGGGCGAGGATATCTGACGCCCCTGCCCCTTGAAACCTCGGGCCGGATCGGCAATTTCTGATAACTGGTCGAGTGAAGGAGCCGTCATGGCCTTGCCGGTGCGCGTTCAACTGAAATACTGGGGCATCGCGGCCCTGGTGCTGCTGGCCTTGCTCTGGGCGCTTGGCAATGTGATCCTGCCCTTCATCGTCGGCGGGGCCATCGCCTATTTCATGGATCCGGTCGCCGACCGGCTGGAACGTGCGGGGCTCAGCCGGGCCGCTGCCACGGGCACCATCTCGGTTCTGGCGCTCTTGGTGACGATCCTGCTGGCGCTGGCGATCCTGCCCATGCTGTTCAAGCAGCTGACCGGCCTTGTGAACGAGGCGCCCGAGATTTTCCGCCGCCTGCAAACCTTCATGACCGAACGCTTTCCGCAGATGCAGGACGAAACCTCGACCCTGCGGCAGACGCTGGAAAGCATCGGCGCGGTGATCCAGTCCAAGGGCGGCGAGCTGGCCAATGCGCTGGTCGGATCGGCGATGAGCGTGATCTCGGCCATCGTGTTCATCGTCGTCGTGCCGGTGGTGGCCTTTTACCTGCTGCTGGACTGGGACCGAATGGTGGCGCGGGTGGATGACATCCTGCCGCGCGACCATGTCGGCGTGGTGCGCCGGCTGGCGCGGGAAATCGACACGGTGCTGGCGGCCTTTGTGCGCGGCCAGATCTCGGTCTGTATCGTGCTGGGCACCTTCTATTCGGTGGCGCTGATGCTGGCGGGGCTGAATTACGGGCTGATCGTCGGGGCCATTGCGGGGGCGGTGACCTTCATCCCCTATGTCGGCGCCATCATCGGCGGCGCGCTGGCCATCGGGCTGGCGCTGTTCCAGTTCTGGGGCGACTGGCTGTCGATCGGCATCGTCGCCGGCATCTTTGCGCTTGGGCAGTTTCTGGAAGGCAATGTGATCACGCCGCGCTTGGTGGGCAATTCGGTCGGGCTGCACCCGGTCTGGCTGTTGTTCGCGCTGTCGGCCTTTGGCACGCTGTTCGGTTTTGTGGGCATGCTGGTCGCGGTGCCGGTGGCGGCGGCGCTTGGCGTGCTGGCCCGCTTCGGGATCGAGCAATACAAGCTCAGCCGGCTCTATACCGGCTTGCATGACACCCCCGCCCCACCACCCGAGGGCCCCGGCGCTTGACCGCACAACTGGCCTTCGACCTGCCTGCCCGCGCCGCGCTGCGACGGGAGGATTTCTTCCCCTCGCCCGCCAATGCGCTGGCGCTCGCCACGCTGGAGGCCGGCGGCTGGCCGCAGGGCAAGTTGCTGCTGATCGGGCCGGCGGGGTCGGGCAAGACCCATCTCGCGCATATCTGGGCCGCCGCCTCGGGCGCGGCGCTGATGCAGGGCGCGGCCTTGGCCCAGGCAGATATCGAGGCCCGCAGCCAGACCCCCGTCGCGCTGGAAGATGCCGAGGCCATCGCCGGCGACCCGCGCGCCGAAGCCGCGCTGTTCCATCTGCATAACCGGCTGGCCGAACGGCGGCTGCCGCTGCTGATCACCGCCGCCAGCCCGCCACGCGACTGGGGCCTGCGCCTGCCCGACCTGATCAGCCGGCTTCAGGCCACCGCCGTCACCCGGATCGAGGCGCCCGATGATGCGCTGCTGACCGCCGTTCTGGTCAAGCAATTCGCCGACCGGCAAATCGCGGTGCCGCCCGCGCTGATCGACTGGCTGACGGCGCGGATGGATCGCAGCCTGGCCGCCGCGCGGGCGCTGGTGGCCGATCTGGACGCGGCCGCGCTGGCGCGGGGCGGGCCGGTCACGCGGGCTCTTGCCGCCGAAATCCTGCGCCTGCGGGAGAGCGATTGACGCCCCCCGCCAGACTGTCATCATGGCGTTACAACGAAGGCACAAAAGCACGTCATGACACAGGCAGATTTCCTCCGCGCACCCTTCCCCGCCCCCGTCGAACGGCCCGAGGCCGAGATCACCGGGCGGCGGCGCTATTTCAACCGTGAACTCAGCTGGCTCGCCTTCAACTGGCGCGTGCTGGAAGAGGCGGCGAACCCTGCCGTGCCGCTGCTGGAACGGCTGCGCTTCCTGTCGATTTCCGCCACCAATCTGGACGAATTCTATACGGTGCGGGTGGCGGGCCTGCGCGCGCTGGTGCGCAACGGCACGCCGACCCCGTCGGAGGATGGCCGCACCCCGGCCGAACAGTTGCGCCTGATCCATGACGATGCGCGGCGTCTGATGAAGATGCAGCAGATCACCTACAAGAAGCTCAAGCGCGAGATGGAGGCGCAGGGGATCGAGATCCTGACCCGCTCCAAGCTGACGGGCAAGGATCTGAAACATCTGGAAGATCACTTCCTGCACAAGGTGTTTCCGGTGCTGTCGCCGCTGGCGATCGACCCGGCCCACCCCTTCCCCTTCATCCCCAATACCGGCTTTACCCTGGCGCTGGAGCTGGAGCGCGAGGAGGATCACCGCATCCTTCAGGCGCTGCTGCCCATTCCGCAACAGGTGGCCCGCTTTGTCACCCTGCCGGCGGCGCCGGGCGAACATCGCTGCCTGCCGCTGGAGGAATTGCTGCTGCTGCATCTCGACATGCTGTTCCCCGGCTATGTCATGCGCGGCCATTGCGCCTTCCGCGTGCTGCGCGACAGCGATCTGGAGGTGGAGGACGAGGCAGAGGATCTGGTCCGCAGCTTTGAATCCGCGCTGAAACGCCGCCGGCGCGGCGAGGTGATCCGCATGAAGATCAGCGCCGGCGCCCCGCCGGAACTGCGCCAGTTGATCATGGAGGAGTTGCACGCCGCCCCCGACGAGGTGGTGGAGGTGCGCGGCCTGCTGGGCGTGGCCGATCTCAAGGAACTGGTGCTGTCCTCGCGCCCCGATCTGCTCTGGCCGCCCTTCACCCCGCGCGTGCCCGAACGGGTGCAGGATCACGAAGGCGACATGTTCGCCGCGATCCGGCAAAAGGACATGCTGCTGCACCATCCCTATGAAACCTTCGATCTGGTGATCCGGTTTCTGGAACAGGCGGCGCGCGACCCCAACGTGCTGGCGATCAAGCAGACGCTCTATCGCACCAGCTGGGACAGCCCGATCGTCTCGGCCCTGTGCGAGGCGGCCGAGGCGGGCAAATCGGTCACCGCGCTGGTCGAGCTCAAGGCCCGCTTCGACGAGGCCGCCAATATCCGCCAGTCGCGGCGGCTGGAACGCGCCGGGGCGCATGTCGTCTACGGCTTCATGCACCTGAAAACACACGCGAAAATCAGCACCGTCGTGCGGCGCGAAGGCGACAATCTGGTGACCTATACCCATTACGGCACCGGCAATTATCACCCGATCACCGCCCGCATCTATACTGACCTGTCGTTCTTTACCTGCGATGCGGCGCTTGGCCGCGATGCGACCAAGGTCTTCAACTACCTGTCGGGCTATGTGCAGCCGCAGGGGCTTGAAAACCTCGCCATCGCGCCGATGACGCTCAAGCCCCGGCTGCTGGAAATGATCCGCGCCGAGGCCGACCATGCCCGCGCCGGACGCCCGGCCGAGATCTGGATCAAGCTCAACAGCCTGATCGAACCCGAAGTGATCGACGCGCTTTATGCCGCCAGCCAGGCCGGGGTGAAGATCAGCCTGGTGGTGCGCGGCATCTGCGGGCTGCGCCCCGGCATCAAGGGCCTGTCGGAAAATATCCGGGTGAAATCGGTGGTGGGGCGGTTCCTGGAACACAGCCGCATCGTCTGTTTCGGCAATGGCGGCGGGCTGCCGTCCCAACAGGCGCGGGTCTTCCTGTCCTCGGCCGACTGGATGGGCCGCAACCTCAACCGCCGGGTGGAAACCCTGGTCGAGGCGCTGAACCCCACGGTCAAGAATCAGATCATGGGGCAGATCATGGCCGCCAATCTGGCGGATGAGGCGCAAAGCTGGGTCTTGCAACCCGATGGCAGCTATCAGCGGCAATTGTCCAGCGCGACGGGCGGGCCGCTGTTTTCCTGCCACCGCTTCTTCATGGACAACCCCTCGCTTTCGGGTCGCGGCACGGCGGGGGCCAAGGATGTGCCGCGTCTGGCCCGCCCGCGCGACGAGGTCGCGGCGGAATGACGCCCCCGCCCGCGGGGCCGGCGCCGCGCGATTGCGGCGCTTGACCCCGGGGGGCGTCTCGCCCATCCTCGCCGCGACCTGACGGAGCCTGCCCCCAATGCCCCTTCCCTCGCCCCCTGACCCGCATGACGAAACCGGCTTGTTCGGCCAGCCGCTGTTTGACGATCCGTCGGCCCGGGCGCTCAGTCGGGTGGGGGTGGTCGATGTCGGCTCCAACTCGGTGCGGATGGTGGTGTTTGACGGCGCGGCGCGCTCGCCTGCCTATTTCTACAACGAAAAGGTCATGGCGGGGCTGGGCAAGGGCCTGGCGGAAACCGGTCGGCTGAACCCCGAAGGCGCGCGGCGCGCGCTGATCGCGCTCAAGCGTTTTGCCCTTCTGGCCGAGGGGATGGGGATCCACACGCTCAGCGTCGTGGCCACCGCCGCCGTGCGCGAGGCCGAGGACGGCCCCGCCTTTCAGGATCAGGTGCTACGCGAGACAGGCCTGCATATCCATGTGATCGACGGCGACGAGGAGGCGCGGCTTTCGGCGCAGGGCGTGTTGCTGGGCTGGCCGGGCGCGCAGGGCATTGTCTGCGATATCGGCGGCAACTCGATGGAACTGGCCCGCATCGGCGGCGGCAAGGTCGGCAAGCGCGCCACCTCGCCGCTGGGACCGTTCCGCCTGCAACAGGTCGAGGGCGGGCCGAAACAGCGTCGCGAACATATTCGGCGCATCCTCAAGAGCTTGCAGGCCGAACTTAAGACCAAGGATGAACGGGTCTATCTGGTCGGCGGGTCGTGGCGGGTGATCGCGCGGCTGGATATGGAACGGCGCAATTACCCGCTGACCGTGCTGCATGAATATCGCATGACGCCGAAATCGCTGCTCGACACGCTGGATTGGCTGGCCACCTCGGACCTGACGCTGCTGCGCGCGCGCACCGGCACCTCGGCGGAACGCATGGAACTGGTGCCGCTGGCCTGCGAGGTGCTGCGCGAACTGGTCGATATCCTGAAACCGTCGGAAATCGACGTGTCGTCCTACGGTATCCGCGAAGGGATGCTGTATGAACAGATGCCCGAACGGCTGCGCGCCCGTGACCCGCTGATCGAGGCCGCCCGCGCCGCCGAGGCCACTCAGGCCCGCCTGCCCGGCTTTGGCAAAAAGCTCTATGCCTTCATCGCGCCGCTGTTCAAGGCCAGTTCCGAGGAACGGCACCGGCTGATCAAGGCGGCCTGCCTGCTGCATGACACGACCTGGCGCGCCCATCCCGATTACCGCGCCGAGGCCTGTTTCGACAACGCCACCCGCGCCAATCTGGGCGGGCTCGACCATCCCGGCCGGGTCTTCCTGGGGCTGGCGCTGCTGCACCGCTACAAGAACAGCCGCGCCGGCAGCCGGATGGAACCACTGTTCCGCCTGCTGAGCGACGAAGAAATCACCGAGGCCGAGGTGCTGGGCAAGGCGATGCGCTTTGGCGCCATGTTCTCGATCGACCACCCGGAACAGGCGGGCAGTCTGGTCTGGTCGCCCAAGAAGCGCGTGCTGGAATTGCGGCTGACCGAACGCGGCACCGGGCTGATGGGCGAGGTGACGCAGGCCCGGTTCAGCGCATTGGTGCAGGCGCTGCGCGCCACGCCCAAGATCACCCTGCGGGAATGACCCTCGCGCTCGATCATCTGGCGCTGTCGGCCAGATCGCTGGACGACGGCGCGGCCTTTCTGGAAGCCGCACTTGGCCTGCCGGTGGCGGGGGGCGGGCAGCATGCGCTGATGGGCACGCATAACCGGCTGCTGGGTCTGGGCGATCTCTATCTGGAGGTCATCGCCATCGACCCCGCCGCGCCGCGCCCGGCCTTTCCACGCTGGTTCGATCTGGACCGTTTCACCGGCCCGCCCCGGCTGACGACCTGGATCTGCCGGACCGACGATCTGGACCGCGCACCGCCACAGGCGGGCCGGGCGCTTGACCTGGCGCGCGGCGATCTGCGCTGGCGCATGGCGGTGCCCGACAGCGGCATCCTGCCCTTTGACGGGGTATTTCCCGCGCTGATCCAATGGCTTGGCCCATTCCACCCGACACAGCGCCTGCCCGAAAGCGGCGCGCGCCTGACCCGGCTGGAGGTCGCCCTGCCCGACCCCGCCGCCCTGCGCGACGCCCTGCCGGGGCTCGACGATCCGCGGCTTGTCCTTGTCAGCGGCGCCCCCGCCCTGCGCGCCACCATCGCCACCCCGCACGGCCCGAGGTTTCTGGAATGATCCGCCCCACCCTTGCCGCCGATCTGGAGCCAATCCGCGCCTTCTGGAACCCGATGATCCGCGACACGGCGGTCACCTTTTCATCCGAGGAAAAGACCGAACAGGGCATGCGCGACTGGTTCGCGGCGCGTCAGGCGGCGGGCCACGGCACCTTTACCGCGCTGGCCGGCGACCGGCCCGTCGGCTTTGCCTCTTACAGCCAGTTCCGGGGCGGCAATGGCTATGCGCGCAGTATGGAACATACGGTGATCCTCGCCGCCGAGGCGCATGGCCGCGGTCTGGGGCGCGCCCTGATGGCGGCGGTCGAGGGGCACGCCCGCGATGCCGGCCATCACACGATGATCGGCGGCGTGTCGGGCGGCAACCCGGCGGGGCGCGACTTTCATGCCGCGCTCGGCTATCGGCTGGTCGGCACCGTGCCCGAGGCCGGCTGGAAATTCGGCCGCTACTGGGACTTGTGGCTGATGCAAAAAATCTTGACCTGACAGCTTGGTCTTTCACCGCTATTCTATGCCCATGTCGATCTGGACCCGCATCTTCGAGGCCATTTCCGCGCTGGCCCAGGGCGAGGGGCTGGGCGCCGTCTTTGACCGGCTGCGCACCCCGCCCGAGGCCTGCCCGGAACGCACCGTTGCCTTTACCATCGCCGTGATCGCGCTTGGCGCCAAGATGGCCAAGGCCGATGGCGAAGTGACCCGCAACGAGGTGGCGGCTTTCCGCGAGGTGTTCCACGTCCCCCCCGAGGAGGAGGCGAACGCCGCCCGCGTCTTCAACCTGGCCCGGCAGGATGTCGCGGGGTTCGATCTCTATGCCCGCAAGATCCGCGCCATGTTTCAGGGCGACAACAAGGTGCTGATCGATGTGCTGGAGGGGCTGTTCCATGTCTCGGTCGCCGATGGCAGCTATCACCCGGCCGAGGATGCCTTTCTGCAAGAGGTCGCGCGCATCTTCGGCGTCGGTTCGGCCTGTTTCCGCGCCATTCGCGCGCGCCATGTGCCCGATGCCCCGCGCGATCCCTATGACGTGCTGGGCCTGCCCGCAAATGCGACGCTGGCCGATGCCCGCGCCGCCTGGAAGGCCGCGGTGCGCGACAACCACCCCGACCGGCTGATGGCCCGCGGCGTGCCGGCCGAGGCGGTCGATCTGGCGCAGGAACGGCTGATCGCCGTCAATGCCGCCTGGGAGGAAATCTCCGCCCGCGAGGCGGCATGACCCCGCGCCCGCTGCGTCTGGCAAGCTGGAATGTCGAATGGTTCAACGCCCTGTTCGACGATAATGGCCGCCCGCTGGAGGATGGCGCCCCGGCGCAGCGCCATGGCATCAGCCGGGGCGACCAGCTGGCCGCCATTGCCATCGTGATGACCGCGATGCAGGCCGACGGGATCATGATCATCGAAGCGCCCGATAGCAACAGCAAGCGCAACTCGGTGCGCGCGCTGGAACGCTTTGCCCGCCGCTATGACCTGCCCACCAGCCGCGCGGTGACAGGCTTCAAATCGGAGACCGAGCAGGAGATCAGCTTTCTCTACAATCCCGACCGGCTGACGGTGCGCCACGACCCGCGCGGCGATCCGCGCTTTGACGGCACCTTTCACTATGACCTGAACGATGATGGCCAGCCCGAACCGATCCGCCCCTCCAAGCCGCCGCTGGAACTGGCGGTCGGCTTTCGCGGCCATGCGCTGCGGCTGATCGGGGTGCATGTGAAATCCAAGGCCCCGCATGGCGCGCGCAACGCGGTCGAGGCCAAGCGCATCGCCATCGAGAACCGGCGCAAGCAACTGGCCGAATGCCTGTGGCTGCGCGTGCGCGTTGAGGAACATCTGGCGGCGGGCGACGATCTGGTCGTGCTGGGCGATTTCAACGACGGCCCGGGCCTTGATGAATTCGAGCGCCTGTTCGGCCATTCCGGTGTCGAGGTGGTGATGGGTGTGGGCTGCCCGCCCGAACGGCAATTGTTCGACCGCCATGCCGACATGGCGCTGAAAAGCCGGCTGCAACCCACCAGCGCCCGGTTCTGGAACCCCGAGGAATCGCGCTATTTCGAGGCGCTGCTGGATTTCATCATGCTGTCGCCCGCGCTGATGCAGCGCCAACCGCGCTGGCGGATCTGGCATCCGTTGAACGACCCGAAATGCTGGGACGTGCCCGAACTGCGCGACGCGCTGCTGGCGGCATCGGATCACTTTCCGGTCACGGTGGATATCGCGCTCTAGCCTTTCCCCCTTTGCAGCGGGGCGGCGCGCGCCCATATTGAAGGGGCGCCCTTGTCAAGGAGCCTGCCCATGCGCCGCCTGTCGATTGCCGCCCTCACCCTCGCGCTTGCCGCGCCTCTGCCGCTTGCCGCACAGGACCGGCCCGAGGAACCCGGCCTGATGGAACGCGGGGTGGAAATGTTCCTGCGCGGGCTGATGGAGGAGGTCGGCCCCGAAATCGGCGAGATGCGCGACACGCTGGAACAGATGAAGCCCGAATTGCAGCGACTGGTGGAGCTGATGGGCGATGTGCAGCATTACGACATGCCCGAACGCCTGCCCAATGGCGATATCCTGATCCGCCGCAAGCCCGGCGCGCCCAAGCCGCCCGACTTGCCGAAGGTCACGCCCGACAAGACGCCCGAGGGCGACGCGATCGACCTCTAGCCCAGGATCGACGCCTCGCGCCGGGCGGCGCAGGCGGCTTCGGGGCAGATGCGGCAACTGGCCCCCACCCGCAGCACCGGCGCGGCGGTGCCGGGCAATTGCGGCGACAGCAGCATCCCGGCCCGGCGCACCTCGATCCCGTCAAAGCCCGCCGGGTGTTCGGCCTCGGCCCAGGCGCGGGCGCTGAACCGCTCGCCCCGCCGGCCGGCCATCTCGATTTCCGCACGGATCGGCTGCCCCAATCGGGTGAGCGCCCGGAAAAGCGGCCAGAGCGCGCAGGCCGCGCCAAAGCGGGGCGGGCTGAACCCCGCGACCGGCTTGCGCAGGATCAGCGCCCCCGCCCCGTCGCAGATCACCAACCCCTCGGCCGCGCCGGGGCGCAGCGCGATGCGCCGCATCACCGCCAGGGCCGAAACCCCGAAACGCGCGGCAAGGCGCAAGAGATCATCGGCCTCGGCACTGCGCGCGGCGCGAAAGGCGGCATCGGGCATCCGGGCGGCATCGGCCTCGGCCTGAAGGATCAGGCCCCGCGCCATGCCGCGCGCCGCCTCGGTCGCCAGTTGGTCCAGATCGGCCGCCGCCCCGTCAAGCTGCCAGTCGCGCGCGACCAGCCATTGATCCAGTTCCTCCTCGGGCGAGCCGCTGCCGGGGGTCGCGGTCTGCTCGGCGCCCTCCAGATAGGTCACCAGCGCCTCGGCCCCCTGGGCCAGCCGCTCGCTGTCCTGATAGAGATTGGCGTGAAACCGGGCGCGCCAATCGGCGGCGATATCCTCGGTTTCGGCCAGAATCCCGGCGGTGGAGCGGACCGAACTGACCGCCGACAGCACCTCATGCAGCGCGGCCCCCAGATGCGGGTCATGCGCGATCCGGTCGTTCAGCGCGGCCACGGCGCGTTCCAGCTGACCGATCCGGGTCTGCTGCCCGGCCAGCACCGCGGCCCAGCCGGGAAAGCGGCCCAGAAATTCCTCCAGCCGGTCGATCTCGGCCGCCTCGCCGCCCGCCTCACCCGCAGCACCCCGCAGCGCCTCGGCCAGACCGGCCGCCGCGCCCTGCTGCAAGACATCTGTCGCGACGCCCAGTTCCGCCGCCAGCCGCAGCAGCACATCCCCCGCGACCCGGCGCCGGTTATGTTCGATCAGATTGAGGTATGAGGCCGAAATGCCCACGGCCTGCGCCAGTTCCGCCTGCCGCAGCCCAAGCGCCAGCCGCCTTTCACGCACGCGGCTTCCGGTCAGTTCGCTCAGCGGCATCGGCAGGCCCCGCGCAAGAATTTACATGACCTGTAAACTTTACAAGCACGCCAGCCAAAAGAAAAGGCGCGGCGAACCCCGCCGCGCCCCTGGTCGCTCCGCCGCGCTTATTGCAGCGCCTTGTCGGTGATCTGATGCGTCCACGCCCCTTCCGGCGCCTTGGTGATGACCGGATCCGACCCGCCCGACATCAGCGCATCGACCGTGCGCTGATAATCGGCCTCGTCCAGCGCGCCATTGCTGCCCGCGGTCAGCTTGGCGATCTCGCCCATCATGCGCTTTTGATGGGTTTCGGTCTGGGCGCCGGTCTCGTCGTTTTCCAGCACGATCATCGCCGCCTCATCCGGGTTTGCCTCGGCATATTTCCAGCCTTTCATGCTGGCGCGGACGAATTTCACCATCTTTTCGTCAAAGGCCGGATCGGCGAGCTTGTCTTCCATGACATAAAGCCCGTCTTCCAGCGTCGCCACGCCCTCATCCTCGTATTTGAAGGTCACGAGGTCTTCGGGCTTCACGCCCGCATCAATCACCTGCCAATATTCGTTATAGGTCATGGTGGAGATGCAGGCCGCCTGTTTCTGCAACAGCGGATCGACGTTGAAGCCCTGTTTCAGCACGGTGACATCGCTGCCATCGGTCTTCAGCCCCAGCTTGTTCATCCAGTTCAGGAACGGATATTCGTTGCCGCCGAACCAGACGCCCAGCGTCTTGCCCTTGAAATCGGCCGGGCTCGCCACACCCGATTCCTTGAGGCAGGTCAGCATCATGCCCGACGATTTGAACGGCTGCGCGATATTGACCAGCGCCAGCCCCTTTTCCCGCGCGGCCAGGGCCGAGGGCATCCAGTCCACCACCACATCGGCACCACCGCCGGCGATCACCTGGGTCGGCGCCACATCGGGGCCGCCGGGCAGGATGGTGACATTCAGCCCCTCCTCCTCGTAGAACCCCTTGTCCTTGGCCACGAAATAGCCCGCGAACTGGGCCTGGGTGACCCATTTCAACTGGAGCGTCACATCCTCGGCATGGGCCGCCCCGGCCAGAAAGGCCAGTCCCGCCGCGGTCGTCATCAGGAATTTCATTTCAAACCTCCATGTTGCCGGTTGCCCCGGTTTTTCACTGTCTTCGTCTCTGCGACGGATGCCAGAAGGTCATCCGTTTCTCGATCAGCGCGACCAGCCCGTAAAAGGCCGATCCCGCCACGGCCGCCACCGCAATCTCGGCCCAGATCATCGGCAGGCCAAGCCGCCCGATCTCGGCGGTGATGCGAAAGCCCATGCCGACGATGGGGCTGCCGAAAAATTCGGCAACGATGGCGCCGATCAACGCCAGGGTTGTGGCGATCTTCAACCCGTTGAACAGAAAGGGCAAGGCCGCCGGCAGGCGCAGTTTCAGCAATGTCTGCCAATAGCTTGCCGAATAGGTCGCCATCAGGTCGCGCTGCATGGGTTCGGTCGCCTTCAGCCCCGCCACCATGTTGACCAGCACCGGAAAGAACACCATGACCACGACCACCGCCGCCTTCGACTGCCAGTCGAACCCGAACCACATGACCATGATCGGCGCGATGCCGACGATGGGCAGGGCCGCCACGAAATTCCCCACCGGCAAGAGGCCGCGTTGCAGAAAGGGCGAACGGTCGATCACGATCGCCGTGCCGATCGCCGCGGCGCAGCCGATCACATAGCCCGACACAGCACCCTTGACGAAGGTCTGCACGAAATCGGCCCAGAGCGTCAGAATGCTGCCCATCAGTTGCGCCCAGATCTCGCTCGGCGCCGGCAGGATGACCGGGCTGATCGCATAAAGCCGCACCGCCATCTGCCACAGAACCAGCAGCGTCACGCCAAAGATCACCGGCACCAGGCGCCGCAGCGCCGGGCTGCGCGCCTCGGCCAGACCGGCATTCAAGGCCCAGGCCCCGCCCCACATCGCCAGCAGGATCCAGCCGCGCGGATCGGTCAGAACGGCCCAGATATCCGGCAAGACGCTCATCGCACCAACCCCATGCGCTGCAAGACCACCCGCTCCGCCAGCCCGATCAGCGCGACCAGCCCGGCGGCCAGCGCCGCCGCCGCAAAGAGCGCGGCCCAGATCTGCACCGTCTGCCCGTAATAGCTGCCCGAGAGCAGCCGCGAGCCCAGCCCCGCCACCGCCCCGGTCGGCAATTCGCCCACGATCGTCCCCACCAGCGAGGCCGCCACCCCGACCTTGAGCGAGGCAAAGAGATAGGGCATCGACGAGGGCAGCCGCAGCTTGGCGAAGCTCTGCCCCCCGCTGGCATTATAGGTGCGCATCAGATCCAGCTGCATCGCATCCGGGCTGCGCAGGCCCTTCACCATGCCCACCACCACCGGAAAGAACGACAGATAGGCCGAGATGATGGCCTTGGGCACGATCCCCGTCACCCCCATGCTGTTCAGCACCACGATGATCATCGGCGCGATGGCCAGGATCGGAATGGTCTGGCTGGCGATGGCCCAGGGCATCACGCTCTGATCCATCGCGCGGTTATAGACGATCCCCACGGCGAGCAGGATCCCCGCGGCCGAACCGATGACAAACCCCAGAAGCGTCGCCGAAAGCGTCACCCAGCCATGATAGATCAGACTGCGCTTCGAGGTGATGGCCTGCCCGAACAGCCCGTCATACAGCCCCTTGGCCACCTGATGCGGCGCCGGCAGCACCGGGCGCTCCTGCATCATCGTCTCGCCCAGCAGATCGACCAGAAACACCTCGCGCCCCTCGCGCGCGGCCTGATCATAGACCCAGGTCGCATTCATCCAGACCGCGGCCAGATACCACAGCCCGACAATCGCCAGCACCACCGTCAGAACGGGCAGCAGATTGCGCATCCCTGGTCCCTTCTTGTTTTCTCACATATCCGCGGGGGGCAGACGGCCCCCCGGCGACGGCCCCGCCCGCAAGCGCGCTCAGATCTCATCGCCATGCCCCGCCCGCAGCCCCTCGCGCACCCGATGGGCAATCTCGATGAACTCCCGGCTGTCGCGAATTTCCAGCGGCCTTTCGCGCGGCAGCGGGCTGTCGATGACATCGGTGATCCGCCCCGGACGCGGGCTCATCACCACGATCTTGGTCGAAAGATAGACCGCCTCGGGGATGGAATGGGTGACAAAGCCGATGGTCTTGCCGGTCCGCGCCCAAAGCTTCAGCACCTCCTCGTTCAGCCGGTCGCGCACGATCTCGTCCAGCGCGCCAAAGGGCTCGTCCATCAAGAGGAGATCGGCGTCAAAGGCCAGCGCCCGCGCGATGCTGGCGCGTTGCTGCATGCCGCCTGATAGCTGCCAGGGGAATTTCTTGCCGAACCCCTCCAGATCCACCAGCTGCAACACCTTGCGCACGCGCTGTTCCTGCTCGTCGCGGGAAAAGCCCATGATCTCCAGCGGCAGCTTGATATTGCCGGCAATGCTGCGCCAGGGATAGAGCCCCGCCGCCTGAAAGACATAGCCATAGGCCCGCTTGCGCCGCGCCTCGTCCGGCGTCATGCCGTTCACCGTCAGGCTGCCCCCGGTCGGATGTTCCAGCGCGGCGATACAGCGCAGAAAGGTTGTCTTGCCGCAGCCCGAGGGGCCGATGAAGCTGACGAATTCGCCCTTGCCAATGGTCAGGCTCACGTCCTTCAACGCCTGCACCGGCCCGTCGGCGGTCTGGAACACCAGATCCAGCCCCCTTGCCTCGATCACCGGGTCGATCACCGGGCTCATGCTGTCATTCTCCTTCATTGCAGGCTCCGGGCCCGGCCAGACTGCCAGACCGGGTGATAGATCACAAACGCCGCCACCGCCCCGGCCAGCATCGCGGCCAATGCGATGACCGACATGCCCCGCGCGGCACCTGCCGAGGCATCGCCGCCCATGCCCAGCCCGAACAGCAAGCCGAGCGTGGCACCGACCCCCGCCGCCACCCCGGCCAGGGCCGCGCGCCCAAGCTCCGGCCAGCCCCGGCGCCAGCCCAGATACCAGGCCCCCGCCCAGAGCAACAGCGCCCCCGGCAAGGTCACCGGCCAGAGCAGGATCGCGACAGGTGCCATCCCCCGGACCGACGCGCCCGTCATCTCGAAAGCAGCGCCCGCCCCCTGGTCCAGCCCGGCCCGGACGATCGCCGGAACCGCCAGCACCAGCGGCATCACAAGGCTCGACGCGACCACCGTCAGCGCCAGCCGCGCGCCGATGCCGGTCCTGGCCTCGATCCGCGCCTCATGCGCGCGCGCGGTCACACCCCGGCCCTCCGCCGCGCCAGCTCTGCCGCCTGGGATGCCGGGCAAGGCCGATCCCTCATCGCGTCATACCCCTGTCACGCGCCGGGCGCAGGATGCCCCGGCAGGCTGGAGGAGGCCCCGATGTTTCTGCCATTTTTTCCGACATTCCTTGCCGCGCAAGGCCATCCCCTTTTCAATCCGATCTTTCTGCCCGTCTGGCCTGCAACCCTGCATCTGTGCCCCGACGCCGATCCCGAAGACGACCCCGAGACCGACAGCGCCTGAAAGACGCCCTCAGACCCCCGTCGCCGGGATGCCGCTGCGCGCCACCGGGCGCGGCGCGGTCAGTTCCTTCCAGGCGCTCAGCGCGCGGTTCACGGCCGGGCGCGGCGTGCGGCCGACGAACTGGCCATGGCCCTCCTCGGTCCGCATCTCGCCATCCTGCACCACCACCTTGCCACGCGACAGGGTAAACCGCGGCAGTCCCTTCACCGCCTGCCCCTCGAACACGTTGTAATCAATGCTCGATTGCTGGCTGCCGGCCGAGATCACCTTTTCCTTCGCCGGATCCCAGACCACCAGATCGGCATCCGCGCCGACCAGAACCGCCCCCTTCTTCGGGTAAAGGTTCAGGATCTTGGCGATATTGGTCGAGGTCACGGCGACAAACTCATTCGGCGTCAGCCGCCCGGTATTCACCCCATGCGTCCAGAGCATCGGCAAACGATCCTCCAGCCCGCCGGTGCCATTCGGGATCTTGGAAAAATCGCCCACGCCAAAGCGCTTCTGCGCGGTGGTGAAGGCGCAATGATCGGTCGCCACGCAAGACAGGCTGCCCGCCTGCAACCCGGCCCAGAGGCTCGCCTGATGCGCCTTGTTGCGGAAGGGCGGCGACATGACACGCCGCGCCGCATGGTCCCAGTCGGGGTTGAAATATTCGCTCTCGTCGAGCGTCAGATGCTGGATCAGCGGCTCGCCCCAGACCCGCTTGCCCGCCTGCCGCGCCCTACGGATCGCCTCATGCGCCTCCTCGCAAGAGGTATGGACCACATAAAGCGGCACCCCCGCCATATCGGCGATCATGATGGCGCGGTTCGTGGCCTCGCCCTCCACCTGCGGCGGGCGGGAATAGGCATGCGCCTCGGGGCCGGCATTGCCCTCGGCCAGCAGCTTTGCCGTCAGTTCCGCCACCACATCGCCGTTTTCGGCATGAACCATGGCCAGCCCGCCCAGATCGCCCACCCGGCGGAACGACGCGAACAGCTCGTCATCATTCACCATCAGCGCGCCCTTGTAGGCCATGAAATGCTTGAAGGAGGTGATGCCCGCCTTCACGCTGGCCTCCATGTCCTCCCAGACCTTCTCACCCCACCAGGTGATCGCCATGTGATAGGAATAATCGCAATTCGCCCGGCCCGACTTGTTGTGCCACATCTGCGCGGCATCCATCAGCCCCTGGCCCTGCCCCGGCAGCACGAAATCCACCACCATCGTGGTGCCGCCTGCCAGCGCCGCCCGCGTGCCGCTTTCGAAATCATCGGCGGAATAGGTGCCCATGAACGGCATTTCCAGATGGGTATGCGGGTCGATCCCGCCCGGCATGATGTAACAGCCCGAGGCGTCCAGCACCGTGTCGCCGGTCAGCCCGGCGCCAATCGCGGTGATCACGCCCCCCTCGACCAGCACATCCGCCTCATAGGACAGATCCGCCGTGACAACCGTCCCGCCCTTGATCACCGTCGATGCCATCCCGGCCTCCCTGCCTTCATCTGTTCCTAAATATCCCGCGGGGGTCCGGGGGCGCGAAGCCCCCGGGGCCTGCCGTCATTCGACCACTTCGGCCACCTGCAACACCGCATGCAGCAGCACATCCGCCCCCGCCGCCGCCCATTCCGGGCTGATCTCCTCGGCCTCGTTATGGCTCAGCCCGTCCACGCAGGGGCACATGACCATGGTCGTGGGCGCCACGCGGTTGATCCAGCAGGCGTCATGCCCGGCGCCCGAGACAATATCCATATGGGAATATCCCAGCTTTTCAGCCGATTGCCGAACGATCTTCACAAGGTCGGGGTCAAAGGTGACCGGGTCGAAATGCCCGACCGGCTCGATGCTGCACCCAAGGCCCAGCTCGGCGGCAACCGCATGGGCCGCGCGCTCCACCTCGGCGCGCATGGCGTCCAGCTTGGCCTGTTCGGGGCTGCGGATATCGACCGTGAACACCACCTTGCCGGGGATCACGTTGCGCGAATTCGGATGGACGAAGACCTGCCCGACCGCCCCCACGGCATTGGGCTGGTGGCTCATCGCGATCTGATGCACCCGCTCGGTGATCCGCGCCATGCCAAGGCCCGCATTCACCCGCATATTCATCGGAGTCGATCCGGTATGCGCATCCTTGCCGGTCAGGGTGATTTCCAGCCACCACAGGCCCTGCCCATGAGTGACGACACCGATGCTGCGGCCCTCGGCCTCCAGGATCGGGCCCTGTTCGATATGCAGCTCGAACATCGCCTTCATCTTGCGCGCGCCCACGACCTCATCCCCGACCCAGCCGATGCGGGCCAGTTCGTCGCCAAAGCGTTTGCCCTCGGGGTCGGTGCGGCCATAGGCATAGTCCTGGGTATGGATACCCGCGAACACACCCGAGGCCAGCATGGCGGGGGCGAAACGCGCGCCTTCCTCATTTGTCCAGTTGGTCACCACGATCGGATGCCGGGTCTTCAGCCCCATGTCATTGATCGTGCGCACCACCTCCAGCGCGCCCAGCACGCCCAGCACGCCGTCATATTTGCCGCCCGTGGGCTGGGTATCCAGATGGCTGCCCATATAGACCGGCAGCGCGTCGGGGTCGGTGCCGGGCCGCGTCGCGAACATGTTGCCCATGGTATCGACACCCATGGTCATGCCCGCCCCCTCGCACCAGCGCTGAAACAGGTGGCGGCCCTCGCCATCGGCATCGGTCAGGGTCTGGCGGTTGCAGCCGCCCGCCACGCCGGGGCCGATCTTCGCCATTTCCATCAGGCTGTCCCACAGGCGCGCGGGGTCGATGCGAAGGTTCTCTCCGGGTGCTGGCATCAGCTTGCTCTCCCTGTCTCCGCGCCCGTCTTTTGCGGGTCTTGCGGCGAATCTGATCCTGACCGTATGGTCAAGATGAAGGCTATACCTCCTGACCAACTGGTCAACAAAAATTCGCAACCGGATCGGAGCCCGCCGCGCGTGTCAGACAGCCCCCGCCCGCATCGCCGCAACGAGATCCGCGCCCAGAACGAGGCGCTTATTTTGCAGGCGGCGGAAAAAGTCTTTGCCGAGGCGGGGTTTGGCGGTGCCACCATGCAGTTGATCGCCGATATGGCCGGGCTGCCCAAGGCCAATCTGCACTATTATTTCGCAACCAAGGAAGAACTCTATCGCCGCGTCGTCGGCAATATCTTCGAGATCTGGCTGCATGCCGCCGACAGCATGGACGGCACCGACAGCCCGGCCGAGGGGATCGGCGCCTATATCGAGGCCAAGATGGAGATCTCGCGCCGGCATCCGCATGGGTCAAAGGTCTGGGCGGCCGAGGTGATGCATGGCGCGCCGGTGATCCAGGACTATCTGGAAACCACGCTGCGAGACTGGACGGCGGGGCGCGTGGCGCTGATCCGCGCCTGGATCGCGGCGGGCAAGATGCGCCCGGTGGACCCGGAGCGTCTTCTCTACATGCTATGGGCCACCACGCAGCATTACGCCGATTTCGGCCATCAGATCGAAACGTTGAACGGCGCCACGCCGCTGAGCGATGCGCAATGGCAAGAGGCGACCGAGACGGTCAAACAGATCATCCTGCGCGGCATCGGCGCGATCTGACCCTCTCACTCTCCGGCGACGGGGGCCGGGGTGCTGGTCCCCGTGCCCGGGGTCGGAATCGGGGTCGCGGTGATGCGCGGCTCGCCTTCCGGCAGGTTGGCGCCAGGGGCCACTTCGCCGGCGCGCAGTTTCGGCACCGGGTCGGCCTCCACCGCCGCCGCCGCCGCGCCCTCGTCAGAGCAGACATAGACCGCGCCGCCCACGGCAACCGCCGTCACCGCCACCGCGCCCAGGGCGGCCCCCGCGCCCATCCCTTCGACCGCCGTGGCGCCAAGGCCCAGCAGCTTTTCCCCGATCAGCGCCGCCGGCCCCTGCACCGACATCACGCCCGAATTGTAAAGCAGCGTCTCGGTCCCGGCATCCACCGCCAGATCGCGGGCAACGCCGGTCCAGCGCGCGGCGGCCTGTTTCGACCCGTTCACCCGCTGGCAGAACTGCTTTTTCGCGGTCTTGCAGGTCAGGAACCCGTCGCGCGGCCCCAGATCATAGCCCAGATAGGTGCCGAGGCCCCGGTCCCATTGCAGGCAGAACGGCGCGCGGTCGGCATCGGTCATTTCAGGGGTAAAGACGCGCAGCGTCACCAGACCCGGGCAGGTGACCCCGTCCCCCGCAGCGCCCGCCAGCTTTTGCCGCAGGGTCAGACTGTCTTGCAGATCGGGGCTGTCGGGATCGTAGACGAAGGACACCGCCTCGCCCCGCATGGAGGTCTGGCACGGAACCAGATCGCCAGCCGCCGCCACCCCCGGCAGCAGCAGACATGGCAGAACGGCAAGAATGGCACGCATCACGAAACCCCCGGGGCGCAATCCGGCCCGAGATAGGCCCGCCCCTGACGCCCGGCAAGGCCAGGTGCCGATCACTTCAGCTCGACCTCGATAAAGCTCATGGTCTGGTCCGAGGCGTTGATCACATTGTGTTCGGTGCCCTGCGGGCGCGAATAGGCGCTGCCGGCGGGGATGAAACTTTCGCGCACCTCGCCGCCCGGCAGTTCCAGGCGCAGCGCGCAATCGGTCAGGGTGGTGATGACATAATCATGGCCATGGATATGCCAGCCGGTTTCGGCCCCCGGGGCGAAATCGTAACGCCAGACCATCACCCGGTCGGTTTCCATCAGAAGCGTTCCGGTGGCCTGCAAACGGATTTCGCTGTCGGTCATCGTGATCTCCTGCCGGGGTAAGCGGGGCGGGAGGATCCCGCCCCTGCCCCATTAGTCCAGCGTTTTCAGCACATCCGCAAGGGTGCCGATCAGCGTGTCGATTTCCGCCCTGGAGATGATGAGCGGCGGCGACATGGCGATGATGTCGCCGGTGGTGCGGATCAGGATGCCCTTTTCATAGGCCTTGAGGAAGGCGTTGAAGGCGCGCTTGGTCGGCTCGCCCGCGATCGGCTCCAGTTCCACCGCGCCGATGAGGCCCATGTTGCGGATGTCGATCACATGCGGCAGGCCACGCAGGCTGTGCAGCGCCTGTTCCCAATAGGGGGCCAGGTCATTGGCGCGCTCGAACAGCCCTTCTTCCTTGTAGGTGTCCAGCGTGGCGATGCCGGCGGCGCTGGCGATGGGGTTGCCGGAATAGGTATAGCCGTGGAACAGCTCGATCATGTGTTCCGGGCCGTTCATGAAGGCGTCATGCACCTCGGCCGTGGTCAGCACCGCGCCCATCGGAATGACGCCGTTGGTCAGGCCCTTGGCGGTGGTCATCATGTCGGGCAGCACGTCGAAATGCTGGGCCGCAAAGGCCGAACCCAGGCGCCCGAAGCCGGTGATCACCTCGTCAAAGATCAGCAGGATGCCGTGTTTTTTGGTGATGGCGCGCAGCTTTTCCAGATAGCCCTTCGGCGGCATGAGCACGCCGGTAGACCCGGCCATCGGTTCGACGATGACGGCCGCGATGGTTTCCGCGCCATGCAGCGCCACGATGCGTTCCAGATCGTCGGCCAGGTTGGCGCCATGTTCGGGCTGGCCCCTGGTAAAGGCGTTCTGCGCCGGCAGATGGGTATGCGGCAGGTGATCAACCCCGCCCAGCAGCGTGCCGAACATCTTGCGGTTATTGACGATGCCGCCGACCGAGATGCCGCCGAAATTCACCCCGTGATAGCCGCGCTCGCGCCCGATCAGCCGGGTGCGCGCGCCCTCGCCCCGCGCCCGGTGATAGGCGATGGCGATCTTCAGCGCGGTCTCGACCGACTCGGACCCCGAATTGGTGTAGAACACATGTTCGATGCCCTTGGGCGCGATGTCGATGATGCGATTGGCCAGTTCAAAGGCAATCGGATGCCCCATCTGGAAGGCCGGTGCATAATCCAGCTCCGCCGCCTGTTTCTGGATCGCCTCGGTGATCTTGGGGCGGCAATGGCCGGCATTGCAGCACCACAGGCCCGCGGTGCCATCCAGCACCTGCCGCCCGTCCGAGGTGGTGTAATGCATGTCCTTGGCCGCCACGAACATGCGCGGCGCTTTCTTGAACTGCCGGTTCGAGGTGAAGGGCATCCAGAAGGCATTGAGGTCATTCGGCGTGGGCTTGCGATCAAGCGCCATGGTGGCTCTCCCGGTTGGCCGTGTCGTCGGGCGAAACGGCTTGATTTTTTTGACCGCGCGGTCAAATTGAAGCTGTCATGCGGCAAACCCTGCGTCAAGCGCGTTACAGACGCCTGCGTCGGGGTGCCGGTTCACGAATTGCATATTGACGGCTTTGCCGGCTTCGCTCAATCGGGTTCGGCCTTGCCGGCAGTCTGATTGCGACATTTTGATCAAATGCAGGACGCGCGCCCATGCCTCGCAGCCGCCCGAAAACCCGTATCCAGCAAAAGAACTCCGAAGCGATTCTGGAGGCCGCGCTGGAGGTGTTTTCCCAGGCCGGGTTCCGGGGCGCGACTCTGGACCAGATCGCCGAACGCGCGGGCCTGTCCAAGCCCAACCTGCTGTATTACTTCCCCTCGAAAGAGGCGATCCATGCAGAGCTGATCCGCGGGCTGCTCAAGGTCTGGCTCGATCCGCTGCGCGAACTGGATGCGGCGGGCGATCCGATGGACGAGATCCTCGATTATGTGCGCCGCAAGCTGGAACTAAGCCGCGATTTTCCCCGCGAAAGCCGGCTTTTCGCCAATGAGATCCTCCAAGGCGCGCCCCGGGTGCAGGGGCCGCTGCATGACGAATTGAAGCCGCTGGTCGATGACAAGGCCGCCCTCATCGCCAGCTGGATCGCCCAGGGGCGGCTGGCGCCGGTCGATCCGCATCACCTCATCTTCTCGATCTGGGCGACGACGCAGCATTACGCCGATTTCGACGTGCAGGTGCGCGCCGTGCTGGGCCCCGGCCATGATCCCTATGCCGAGGCCGACAGCTTTCTGATGACGCTGTTTCGCAACAGCCTGACCCCGCGCGGCGCGAATGCCCCGCGGGATGCGTAGAATGCCCCGCATTTTCCCGCGCGGTTAACCCTGTCAGGGCAGGCGTGACGCCGGGCCGCGTGGCAAGATGGCTGCGGGGGTGCCTGCAAGGGATGCGTGTGATGGAAATTTCTGCAACCGGCGCGGCGGCGGCCCTGCCGCCCCTGCCCGCAAGCGAGGCGCGGCAGGATGCCCGCGCCGCCACCTCTGCCGCCGAACGCGCCACCGCCCGCCCGGAGGAGGGCACCCCCAGCGACAGCCCCGCCCCGATGCTGATCGCGCATCTCGCCGCGACCGAAATCAGCCGCCTGGCCGTGGCACAGGACAGCACCCTGCGCCAGATGCCCGGTTCCCGGGCCGAGGCCGCGCAGGTCCGCGCCGTGCGCGCCTATGAGGAAACGGCGCTGCTGCTCAATTCCGCCAAGGCGCTGATCGACCGGGTGGTTCTGCTGCCCGAAAAGGGCGACATGGCGCTGGAGGCCTCCAAGCTGCCGCCCTGGGGGCCCCCGGCCTTTGGCCCGCCGCCACGCGGCAGCGAGGGCTGAGCCCGCCGATGCCCCGCTGACAAGCGCCGCGAAGCGGGATATGCCGGGCAAAGTGCGAATCCCTCCCGGACCTCATCGTGTCGCAACCAGCCCCCGGCGCGTCCGCCCCCCACAGCCACGGCTCTCTTGCCCGGCTGACCCTTGGCGCCATTGGCGTTGTCTATGGCGATATCGGCACCAGCCCGCTGTATGCGATGCGCGAATCCCTGCATGCCGCCTCGCGCGATGGCCTTGTGCGCGAAGATGTGCTGGGCGTGATCTCGCTCTTGGTCTGGACGCTGATGCTGATCGTGACGCTGAAATATGTCACGCTCATCATGCGGGCCGACAATAACGGCGAAGGCGGCACGCTGTCGCTGATCGCGCTGGTGCAACGCGCGATGAAGTCCCGGCCCCAGGCCCTGATGGCAATCGGCGCGGTCGGTATCGCGCTGTTCTTCGGCGATTCGATGATCACCCCGGCCATGTCCGTGCTGTCGGCGGTCGAGGGCAGCACCCTGGTCGCCCCGGTCATGGGCGATTACGTCGTGCCGATCACGCTGGGCATCATCGTGGCGCTGTTCGCGGTGCAGTCGCGCGGCACCGAGACCGTCTCGGCGCTGTTCGGCCCGATCATGATCGTCTGGTTCCTGGTGATGGCGCTGCTCGGGCTGATCCATATCCGCGACGATCTGGGCATCTTCGCCGCCCTCAACCCCGCCCATGCCATCGGCTTTCTGATCGACAACGGGCTGGGCTCTTTCATCGTGCTGGGCTCGGTCTTCCTCGCGGTCACCGGGGGCGAGGCGCTTTATACCGATATGGGCCATTTCGGCCGCCGCCCCATCCGAATTGCCTGGGTGGTGCTGGTCTTTCCCGCGCTGACCCTCTCCTATCTCGGGCAGGGCGCGATGGTGCTGGCCCACCCGGAACGCGCCAGCAACCCGTTCTTCCTGCTGGCGCCGGACTGGGCCCTGCCCTGGCTGGTCTTGCTGGCCACCGCCGCCACGGTGATCGCCAGCCAGGCGGTGATCTCGGGCGCGTTTTCGGTGGCGAAACAGGCGGTGCAGATGGGGCTGCTGCCGCGCATGCAGATCCGCCACACCTCGGAAACCCAGTTCGGCCAGATCTTCATGCCGCGCATCAACACGATCCTGCTGCTTGGCGTGGTCGCGCTCGTGCTGACCTTCGGCTCCTCCACCAACCTCGCCTCGGCCTATGGCATCGCGGTGACCGGCGACATGGTGATCACCTCGATCCTCGCGATTTTCCTCTTGAACCGCGCCTGGAAATGGCCGGTCTGGCTCAGCCTCGCGGTCATGCTGCCGCTGCTCGCGCTCGAGGGGCTGTTCCTCGCCGCCAACATGACCAAGGTCGCCGATGGCGGCTATATCCCGATCCTGTTCGCGGCCTTCCTCTGCCTCGTGATGTGGACCTGGGTGCGCGGCTCGGCCCATGTGCAGCGCAAGTCGCGCGACAGCTCCATCGGCTTTGACAACCTGATCGCCATGCTGGGCAAGTCGCATCCGGTGGATGTGCCCGGCACCGCCGTCTTCCTGACCGCCGATCCCGACCGCGCGCCCCCCGCGCTGATGCACAACCTCAAGCACAACCGGGTGCTGCACCGGCTCAATTTCATCGTCACCGTGGTCGTGGCCCCGGTCCCCTTCGTCCCCGAGGAAGACCGCCTGGTCCTGCACCGCGTCAATGACCGCTTCGTCAAGGTGCGGCTGAATTTCGGCTATCTCGACGATCAGAACGTGCCCCGCGCCCTCGCCCTGGCCCGCCGGCAGGGCGAACGCTTCGACATCATGACCACCTCCTTCTTCCTCAACCATCGCAGCTATCGCTCCGCCCCGAACGAGGGGCTGCCGCGCTGGCAGGAAAGGCTGTTCATCGCCCTGTCGCGCGGCGCCACCAACGCGACCGAGTTCTACCGCCTGCCCTCGAACCGTGTGCTGGAACTCGGCCAGCAACTCACCATCTGACGAAAGAGGGGCCCGCCGGCCCCCCTTCATCTGTTCACAAATATCCTCGGGGGGCGCGGGGGGCAGACAGCCCCCCGTTCCTCACTCTGCCGCCCGCGCCAAAGGGTTGTTCGGATGCGTGGTCCAGTTGGCATAATCGCCCACCGTCCGGCCGGTGCGCGGATCGACCTGCCCCTTGGGCATCTCGACCATGGTGATGCAATTCTCCACCGGGCAGACATTGACGCACAGGTTGCAGGCCACGCATTCCTCGTCCTTGACGGTAAAGGTGCGGTCCGGCCCCATTTCGATGGCCTGATGGCTGGTATCCTCGCAGGCGATGTAGCAGCGCCCGCATTTGATGCAGTCATCCTGCGAGATATGCGCCTTGGTCACATAATTCAGGTTCAGGAACTGCCAGTCGGTGACATTCGGCACCGCACGACCCACCAGTTCGGACGTGTCGGCAAATCCCTTGCGGTCCATGTAATCCGACAGGCCCGAGATCATTTCCTGCACGACCTTGAAGCCATAGGTCATGGCGGCGGTGCAGACCTGCACATTGCCCGCGCCAAGCGCCATGAACTCCGCCGCGTCGCGCCAGGTGGTGACGCCGCCGATGCCGCTGATGGGGATACCGGCGGTTTCGCGCGACCGCGCGATTTCCGCCACCATGTTCAGCGCGATCGGCTTGACCGCCGGGCCGCAATAGCCGCCATGGGTGCCCTTGCCGTCGATGGTCGGTTCCGGCGCGAAATCGTCCAGATCGACGGCAGTGATCGAATTGATGGTGTTGATCAGGCTGACCGCATCGGCCCCGCCGCGTTTCGCCGCCTCGGCCGGTTTGCGGATATCGGTGATATTGGGGGTCAGCTTCACGATGCAGGGCATGCGGGAATATTGCTTCACCCAGCGGGTGACCATCTCGATATATTCCGGCACCTGCCCCACGGCGCTGCCCATGCCGCGTTCGGCCATGCCATGCGGGCAGCCGAAGTTCAGCTCCACCCCGTCGGCCTCGGTATCCTCGATGCGCTTGAGGATGTCCTTCCACGATTCTTCGTCGCAGGGCACCATCAGGCTTATGATCAGGGCGCGGTCGCGCCACTTGCGCTTGACCTCCTTGATCTCTTGCAGGTTCACCTCCAGCGGGCGGTCGGTGATCAGTTCGATATTGTTCAGCCCCAGCAGGCGGCGGTCGGCGCCCCAGATCGCGCCGTAGCGCGGGCCGTTGACATTGACGACCGGCGGCCCTTCCGACCCCAGCGTCTTCCAGACCACGCCGCCCCATCCCGCCTCATAGGCGCGTTCCACGTTCACCTTCTTGTCGGTGGGCGGGGCCGAGGCCAGCCAGAACGGGTTGGGGGATTTGATGCCGATGAAATTCGATGCGAGATTGGCCATATGCTTGTCTCCTGATGCGGGCGCTCAGCCCGCTGCCCCCGTCAGTGCCGCGTGGATCTCCTCGGCGGCGTCGCGGCCCTCGGCCACGGCGGTCACCGTCAGATCCTCGCCGCCCTCGGCACAGTCGCCGCCACACCAGAGCTTTGGCCCCGGATGGCGCGGCAGCTTGCCCCCCGTCACCGACAGGCTGTCCGGCACACCGGCAAGGGTCTGGCCAATGGCCTTGAACACCTGATCGGCCTTCAGGGTGAAGCCCTGATCCATCAGCCTCAGCCCCGCGGGGCCGTCTTCGGTATAGGCGAACTCCACCGCCTCGGCCCGCGCGCCGCCCGTCACCTTCACCGGCGCCGCGCCATAGATGATACGGACGCCGGTCTGCGTCGCGTGTTCCTGTTCATGGCCCGAGGCGCTCATCTTCTCGCGCCCGCGGCGATAGACGATGGTCACATTCTCGGCGCCCAGCAGTTTCGACTGCACGGCGGCATCGACCGCCGTCATGCCGCCGCCGATCACCACCACATCGCGCCCCACGGCGACGGTCGAACGGTCGCCCGCCTGCCGCAGCCCGGCGATGAAATCGACGGCATTTTCCACCCCCGGCAGATCCTCGCCCGCCGCGCGCAGGGCGTTCACCCCGGCCAGACCGATGCCAAGGAACACCGCGTCGTAATCGTTCATCAGATCGGCCAGCGCGACATCCTTGCCAAGGGTGACGCCGGTTTTCACCGTGATCCCCCCGATCTTCAGCAGCCAGTCCACCTCGCGCGCGGCGAAATCGTTGGTCGATTTATAGGTGGCGATGCCGTATTCGTTCAGACCGCCCGCCTTGGGGCGGCGTTCGAACACCGTCACCTCATGGCCCTTCATCGCCAGACGATGCGCGCAGGCCAGCCCCGAGGGCCCTGCCCCGACCACCGCCACGCGCTTGCCCGTCGCCGCCGCGCGGGTAAAGGGATGCACGTCCCTGGCCATCAGCGTATCGGTGGCATAGCGTTGCAGCCGGCCGATCTCCACCGGCTTGCCCTCGGCCACCTCGCGCACGCAGACCTCTTCGCACAGCGTTTCGGTCGGGCAGACGCGGGCGCACATGCCGCCCATGATGTTCTGCGACAGGATGGTCTTCGCCGCCGCCTCCGGCGTGCCGGTGGCGATCTGGCGGATGAACAGCGGAATGTCGATCGAGGTGGGGCACGCCGTCATGCAGGGCGCGTCATGGCAGAAATAGCAGCGATCGGCCGCCACCCGCGCCTCGTGCCGATCCAGCGGCGGTTCGTGATCGGCGAAATTCGCCTCATAGCTGGCGGCGGGCAGACGCGCGGGCACGATGCCGGGCGTGAGCTGGCTGTTGGACAAGGCGCAAACCTCCCGTTTTCGGTTTCTTGTGGTTGGGATCACTGTGCCACAGGCGAATTTTTTATCAATCGGTAAATTTTTCCGGCCCGCATTTTTTCGCAGCCCCGCCCGAACCGCCGCGCGACTGCCCGAAAATGCGGCAAATCCGCCGGAACGACGCGGCGGCACAGTCAGGCTTTTCAGCCTTGACCGCCTCGCGTATAAGGACGGCCAGCCATGGCCGGGGCTGCTTGCGCAAACACCGCGCGGCCCACAGGTCGAACAACACCAATGAGGATGGCATGAGCAAACACTCCCCCGACGCCGACGTGGCCTTCATTCAGGCGCTGGCCGAGCTTCTGAACAAGAACGACCTGACCGAGCTGTCGGTGAAGCGCGAATATGGCGAGGATGACAGCCTTGAAGTGCGCGTGGTGAAACAGGCCAATATCGTGACGACCGCGGTCGCCGCCCCCATGGCGATGGCCCCGGCGGCCGTCGCGGCCCCGGCCGCTGCAGCGCCCGCCCCCGCCGCCTCCGCCGCGCCGGAAGACCCCGCCCAGCATCCGGGCGCCGTGACCTCGCCCATGGTGGGCACCGCCTATCTGGCGGCCGAACCCGGTGCCACGCCCTTTGTCGCGGTCGGCGCGACCGTGACCGAAGGCCAGACCGTGCTGATCATCGAGGCGATGAAGACCATGAACCACATCCCCGCGCCGCGGGCTGGCACGGTGAAGCGCATTCTGGTGGGCGACGGCACGCCGGTCGAATTCGGCGCCCCGCTGCTGATCATCGAGTGAGGCCGCGCGCGTGAGCCAGATGTTCGAGAAAATCCTGATCGCCAACCGGGGAGAGATCGCGCTGCGCGTGATCCGCGCCTGCCGCGAGATGGGCATCAAATCGGTCGCGGTGCATTCCACAGCCGATGCCGATGCGATGCATGTGCGCATGGCCGATGAATCGGTCTGTATCGGCCCCGCCCCCTCGGGGCAGAGCTACCTCAACAAGGCCGCCATCATCTCGGCCTGCGAGATCACCGGCGCGCAGGCGGTGCATCCGGGCTATGGCTTCCTGTCGGAAAACGCGAGCTTCGCGCAGGCCTTGCAGGATCACGGCATCACCTTCATCGGCCCGACGGCGGAACACATCCGCATCATGGGCGACAAGATCACCGCCAAGGATACCGCCAAGGAACTGGGCATCCCGGTCGTGCCGGGGTCGGATGGCGGCGTGCCGGATTTCGAGACCGCGCTGAAAGTGGCGGCGGAAATCGAATATCCGGTGATCATCAAGGCCACCGCCGGCGGCGGCGGGCGCGGGATGAAGGTCGCGCGCAGCGCCGAGGAGCTGGAGATCGCCTTCCGCACCGCCCGGTCGGAGGCCAAGGCCGCCTTCGGCAATGACGAGGTCTATATCGAGAAATACCTCCAGAAGCCGCGGCATATCGAGATCCAGGTCTTTGGCGACGGCAAGGGCAATGCGGTCCATCTGGGCGAGCGCGACTGTTCCTTGCAGCGCCGCCACCAGAAGGTCTTTGAAGAGGCGCCCGGCCCCTGCATCACCCCCAAGATGCGCGCCGAGATTGGCGAGGTCTGCGCCAGCGCGATGCGCAAGCTGCACTATATCGGCGCCGGCACCATCGAGTTCCTCTATGAGGATGGCCGGTTCTATTTCATCGAGATGAACACCCGGCTTCAGGTGGAACATCCGGTGACCGAGGGCATCTTCGGCGTCGATCTGGTGCGCGAACAGATCCGCGTGGCCTCGGGCCTGTCGATGTCGTTCACGCAAAGCGATCTGGAGATCAACGGCCACGCGATCGAGGTGCGGATCAACGCCGAACGCCTGCCGAATTTCACCCCCTGCCCCGGCAAGGTGAAGGTGTTCCACGCCCCCGGCGGGCTGGGTGTGCGGATGGATTCGGCGCTTTATGGCGGCTATTCGATTCCGCCCTATTACGACAGCCTGATCGGCAAGCTGATCGTGCATGGCCGCGACCGGCCCGAGGCACTGGCCCGGCTGAAACGCGCGCTGAGCGAGTTGATCATCGACGGGGTGGAAACCTCGGTGCCGCTTTTCCACATGCTGCTGGCCGAGCCGGATATCCAGAACGGTGATTACAACATTCACTGGCTGGAGAAATGGCTGGCGGAGCAGTTCGCCTGAACCGATCCCCGGCGCCCTTGCAGGCAGCGCCGGGGGTTTCACACCCCCAGAGCCCCGCGCCGAGCGGACAGGTTCCGGGGGTTTCACACCCCCGGACCCCCGTGGGATATTTATGAACAGATGAAGGGGGGTCGGCGTCAGCGGAGCCCCCTTTGTCTTTCGAGATCACGCCAGAGCTGTTGTTGCGGGCCTATGCGATGGGGGTTTTCCCCATGGCCGACAGCGCCGAGGCGGCGGAGTTGCACTGGGTGGAGCCGCGGATGCGCGGCATCCTGCCGCTGGACGGGTTTCACCTTTCGCGTTCGCTGGCAAAGGAGATGCGGCGCGGCGGATTCGAGATCGTTGCCAATCGCGATTTCGCCGGCGTGCTGGCGGGCTGCGCCGACCGGCCGGAGACCTGGATCAACGGGCAGATCCGCGACCTGTATCTGGCGCTGCATGCGCGCGGCCATGCGCATTCGCTGGAGCTGTGGGAGGATGGCGCGCTGCGCGGCGGCACCTATGGGGTGACGCTGGGCCGGGCCTTCTTTGGCGAAAGCATGTTCTCGCGCCGCCGCTCGGCGTCAAAGATCGTGCTGGCGCATCTGGTGGCCCGGTTGAAGGCGCGCGGCTTTGTGTTGCTGGACACGCAATTCCTGACGCCGCATCTGGCGACCCTGGGCGGGATCGAGATCCCGCGCGCGGCCTATCAGGCGCGGCTGGCCAAGGCCTTGCAGGGGCCTCCGGCGCGGTTCGACTGAACGGATCAGCCCTCTTGCGGGGCCTCGAATTCCTCGTCGGTGGCGGGGGGCGGCTCGACCTCGAGTTCCGGCTGATCCGGCGTCAGGCAGCGCAGCACCCAGACATCGTAGCGCGGATGTTCCAGTGCCGACAGCGCCGGGCTGGAGGCCACCATCCAGCCGGAAAAGGCGGGCTGGGCCTGACCTTCTTCCATCACCGTGAGATGGGCGAAGGCATCCGAGGCGGGGTTGGCGGTCGGGTAGCGGCATTCGTCGAGCTGGATGGTCAGCCGGCCCGAGATGGCGGCCTGTCCATCGGCCAGTTCGATATCGGCGGTTTCGCCGGTGACCTTGTCGAGCCAGCGCAGGATGCCGCCGGGGGCGGCCGTCACCTGTTGCGCCGCCGCCGGACCGGCCACCAGCAGCGCGAGGGCGAGCGCCGCCACCCTCATTGGTTCAGCGCGTCTTCGGCGCTTTTGCCGACGAATTTCATCAGAAGGCCGATCAGGCTGACCGAGCCTTGGGTATCCTCGATCTCGGCGCCCGCCGGCAGATTCTCGGGCGAGCCGCCGGGGCGGATCTCGATGTAATTGCCGCCAAGCAAGCCTTCGGAGGAGACTAGCGCCGCGGAATCGTCGGGCAGCGCGATGCTGTCGCGCAGGGTCAGCGTGGCATCGGCATAAAAGGTCTGCGGGTTCAGGTCGAGCTGCGAGACCGTGCCGACCTTCACGCCGGCCAGCCGCACATCGGTGCCGACCGAGATGCCTTCGGCCGACTGGAACGAGGCGCGCAGGTCATAGCCGCTGGCGCGGGCGGTCAGGCCGGTGCCCTGCGCCGCATAGACCAGAAAACCAAGCGCCACGGCCAGAACCGCGGTGCCGGCCAGAACTTCGGTGGTGTTTTCCGACATCATGCCCTCTCTTGCGGGGTCATTCGGGCTGCCAGGCCTCGTAATCCTGGCGGGCGACCGGGGCGCCCTTGCGGATCGAGCCGGCGGGGGCATAGGCCGACAGGGTGCCGGTCAGGTTTTCCTGATGCGGGCGTTCCCAGGCCTTGTGCGGCAGCGGCGCCTGGGTCGGCGGCTGGTCCCAGGTGAAATGCAGCCAGCCATGCCAGTCGGGCGACACGCGGCTGGCCTCGGCCTCGCCGTTGAAGATCACCCAGCGGCGCTTGCCATCGCGGGTCTGGTAATAGACATTGCCCTGATCGTCCTCGCCCACCTTCACGCCCTTGCGCGCGGTAAAGATCTGGGTGCCCAGCGTCTGGCTGTTCCACCAGGTGACGAGACGCTTGAGGAAATACATCACGGACCTCCGAAAGGTGTTTGCCCCCATATGACCCATGCCCGGCCCGGCGTCCAGTGCCAGCGTGGCCCATCGGCAGAATCCGGCGGGCGCGCGCAGCAAAACGCCCCCGCAAAGGGGGGCGTTCTGTCCGTCATGTCGGGTGCAAGGCGGCGCGGCGCCCCGTCACTGGTCGAGAAAGCTGCGCAGCTTGCGCGAACGCGAGGGGTGTTTCAGCTTGCGCAGCGCCTTGGCCTCGATCTGGCGGATGCGTTCGCGGGTCACGCTGAACTGCTGGCCCACTTCCTCCAGCGTATGATCGGTGTTCATGCCGATGCCGAAGCGCATGCGCAGCACGCGCTCCTCGCGCGGGGTGAGGCTGGCCAGCACGCGGGTCGTGGTTTCCTTCAGGTTTTCCTGAATGGCCGAATCCAGCGGCAGGATCGCGTTGGTATCCTGGATGAAATCGCCCAGCTGGCTGTCTTCCTCGTCGCCGATCGGGGTCTCGAGGCTGATCGGTTCCTTGGCGATCTTCATCACCTTGCGAACCTTTTCCAACGGCATTTGCAGCTTTTCGGCCAGTTCCTCGGGCGTGGGTTCGCGGCCGATCTCGTGCAGCATCTGGCGCCCGGTCCGCACCAGCTTGTTGATCGTCTCGATCATGTGGACCGGGATACGGATCGTACGCGCCTGATCGGCGATCGAGCGGGTGATGGCCTGACGGATCCACCAGGTCGCGTAGGTGGAGAACTTGTAGCCGCGGCGGTATTCGAACTTATCGACCGCCTTCATCAGGCCGATATTGCCTTCCTGAATGAGATCAAGGAATTGCAGCCCGCGGTTGGTGTATTTCTTGGCGATGGAGATCACGAGGCGCAGGTTGGCCTCGACCATTTCCTTCTTGGCCTGACGCGCCTCTTTCTCGCCCTTTTGCACCTGGTTCACGATGCGGCGGAATTCCGAGATATCGACGCCGACATATTGGCCGATCTGCTGCATGTCGTTGCGCAGGTCTTCCAGCTTGTCGCGGCTTTTCTCGACCAGCGTCTGCCAGCCCCGGCCCGCCTTTTCGGCCATGCGGTCGATCCAGGTCGGGTCCAGCTCATAGCCCTGATATTCGTCGATGAATTCGCGGCGGTTGATGCGGGCGGCATCGGCCAGCTTCACCATGCCGGAATTGATCGACATGATGCGCTTGTTGATGCCGTAAAGCTGGTCGATCAGCGCCTCGATCCGGTTGTTGTTCAGATGCAGTTCGTTGACCAGCTGCACCACTTCGGACCGCAGCGTCTGATAGGTCGCTTCTTCATCGGCGGTGAAACGCGCGGCCTTGCCCGACATGGTCGCGCTCATCCGGCGATCCTGCATGTCGGAGAGCGTCTCATAGTCATGGGCGATGCGTTCCAGCATCTCCAGCACCTTGGGGCGCAGCGCGTTTTCCATCGCGGCCAGCGACATGTTCGAGGCGTCGTCATCCTCGTCCTCGTCCTCGCTGCGGCTGATCGGGTTGCCGTCGGCATCCAGCTCCGGTTCTGCCGAGCTGGCGCGGCGCGGCGCGGCTGCGTTGTTGGCGGACATGTCCACCTCTTCCAGCCCGCCCATCTCGTCATCGCCATCCAGCGACCGGCCAAAGGTCGCCTCAAGGTCGATCACGTCGCGCAAGAGGATCTCTTCGTTCAGAAGTTCCTCGCGCCAGATGGTGATGGCCTGAAAGGTCAGCGGGCTTTCGCACAGGCCCGCGATCATGGTGTTGCGCCCGGCCTCGATGCGCTTGGCGATCGCGATCTCGCCTTCGCGCGACAGCAGTTCGACACTGCCCATCTCGCGCAGATACATGCGCACCGGGTCATCGGTGCGGTCGAGCGTTTCGGTTTGCGCGCCGGCAATCGCCACTTCGCGCGACCCGGAGGTGGCCTCAACCAGCTCGCCGCCGGTCTCGCCTTCCTCGGCCTCTTCGTTCTCGACGACGTTGATGCCCATTTCGGACAGCATCGCCATCACATCCTCGATCTGTTCGGACGAGGCATGTTCGGGCGGCAGGGCGGCGTTCAGCTGGTCATAGGTGATATAGCCACGCTCGCGCGCGTCGGCGATCATCCGTTTGACCGCGGCCTGACTCATGTCGAGCGAGACATCGGCTTCCTGATCCTCGGGTTTGCCGTCGTCGGTGTCTTTGACCATGGGATCTCCTGAAGGCGCGTCGTGGGGCCGAATCAGCCGTATCGGGTTACGAATCAACCCTGCGAATCACGGAAGGGCAAGGGGGGTGCGTGCGCCAGTTTCGCGGCGAGCGCAACATCGGGGGTCATTTTCGGGCCTTTCCGCCCCGGGTGAAATCAATGCTGGCCCAGATTTTCTGGGCATGATCCAGTTCTTCGCGGTCCAGTTCCACGCCATTGGCCGCCACCACGCCTTCGGCGCGGGCGGTTTCGGGGCCTTTTTCGGCATCCAGCGCGGCCTTGCGGGCCTGGCTGACCCGCCAGGTCAGCCCCTCATCGGCCAGACCTTCGATATCTTCCTCGGCCTCGCGCATCTCGGCCTCGGCACTCCAATGCGCCTCGAGCTTGGCCAGCTCCATCTCCAGGCATTTCTCGGCGCAATCGGTGTCGTCGGGGCGGCGGATATGCGGCTGGATACGGATTTGGGGATGGGCAAGCAGCGTTTCAAGATCGGGCCCGGCGGCACGGATCAGCCGGGCGGCGCGGCTGCCCGGATCGGCGTCATGGGCATGGGTCAGAATCACCTGCCGCAAATGCCGGTGCAGATCGTCGCGCAGCACCATGCGTTCCACCTGCGCCTCGTGCCGGTCGATCAGTTGCGACTGGGTGCAGAGCGTGGCCAGCACGACCGAAATACGCAGATGCAGCATCGCCGCATCATCGGGGGCCGAGGCCAGCAGCGAGGCGCGGGTGGTGGCCAGCGGCTCCACCACCATGGGACGACCGGCGCCACGCGGGCCGGGGCGAAAGCCGCCCGGCGCCCCCAGCGGGCGGGCGGGGTCGCGCGCCGGGCGACGGCCCTGCCGGAACAGCGACCAGCGCAATTCCTTGATATCCTCGCCGTAATGGCTGCGGATCGAGGGATCGGCGATCTTTTGCAGCGCCGCGCGCAGCCGCTTGTCCAGCGCGGCCTTGCGTTCGGGGCTGTCAAAGACCTGGCCCTCGGTCTCGCGCCGCCAGAGCAGCGTCACCATCGGCAGCGCCTGATCCAGCACCTCTTGCAGCGCGGGGGCGCCGCGTTCCTTGAGCAGGTCGTCCGGGTCCATGCCCTGCGGCAGCACGGCAAAGCGCAGGCCCTGCCCCGCCTCCAGCATGGGCAGCGCAAGGTCGATCACCCGCAGCGCCGCGCGCTGGCCGGCGGTGTCGCCATCCAGCGTGATGACGGGCTCGGGGCTGATGCGCCACATCAGGCGCAACTGGTCTTCGGTGATGGCGGTGCCCAGCGGCGCCACGGCGGCGGGAAAGCCCGCCTCCACCATGGCGATGACATCCATATAGCCCTCGCCCACGATCAGCGGCCGGCCCTTGCCCGCCGCCTCGCGCGCGGGGCCATGGTTGAACAGGTTGCGCCCCTTGTCGAACAGCTCCGTCTCCGGGCCGTTCAGGTATTTCGCCCGCGCATTGGGGTCGAGCGACCGCCCCCCCAGACTGATCGCCCGCCCCCGCGCATCGCGGATCGGAAAGATCACCCGGGCGCGAAAGCGGTCATACAGGCTGCCATCCTCGCCCTTGGCGATCAGGCCCGAGGCGACCATCAGGTCGGCCGGCACACCCTTGCCCTTGAGCGCGGTCAGCAGCGCGTTGCGGCTGTCGGGCGCCCAGCCGATTTCCCAGCGATCCTGCGCCGGCGCCGACAGCCGGCGCTTGCCCCCCACATAGTCGCGCGCCATCTGGCCGGCGCCCGCGCGATATTGCAGGCGGTAGAACTTGACCGCCTCCTCCATCACCTCGGCCAACTGGCTGCGGCGGTCGGCCTTTTGCGCCGCCGCCGGGTCGCGGGCGGGCATCTGCATGCCGGCCTCGCGCGCCAAAAGCTCCACCGCCTCCATGAAGGACAGGTTCTCGCTCTCCTTCACAAAGCCAAGCGCGTCGCCCTTGGCGTGGCAGCCAAAGCAGTAATAAAACCCCTTGCGGTCATCGACATGGAAAGAGGCCGATTTTTCCTGGTGAAACGGGCATGGCGCCCACCAGTCGCCCTTGGCCTGGTTCGACTTGCGCATATCCCAGACGACCTTGCGCCCCACCACGCTGGAGAGCGTGACGCGGTTGCGAAGCTCGTCAAGGAATCCGGGCGGCAGGGACATGATCCCTATATCGGCCCTGCGGGCGCCGCTGTCCAGTGCGGCGCCGGCGCCTCTCTGCGGTTGACGCCCCGGCGAAAGGCGGGCAAGTCGGGGCATCATGCTGCGCATCAACGACCTCACCTATTCCATCGAAGGCCGCCCCCTGTTCGAGGGGGCCACGGCCACCATCCCCACCGGGCACAAGGTGGGGCTTGTCGGGCGCAACGGCGCGGGCAAGACCACGCTTTTCCGGTTGATCCGGGGGGAACTGGCGCTGGAGGGCGGCGAGATCGCGATCCCCGCCCGCGCCCGCATCGGCGGCGTGGCGCAAGAGGTGCCCTCGTCGGCCACCTCGCTGATCGACACGGTGCTGGCCGCCGATACCGAACGCAGCGCGCTGATGACCGAGGCCGAGACCGCGACCGACCCGCATCGCATTGCCGAGATTCAGACCCGCCTCGCCGATATCGACGCCTGGAGCGCCGAGGGCCGCGCCAGCGCGATCCTGCGCGGCCTTGGCTTCGACGCCGAGGCGCAGCTGCGCCCCTGTTCCGATTTCTCGGGCGGGTGGCGGATGCGCGTCGCGCTGGCGGGGGTTCTGTTCGCGCAGCCCGATTACCTTCTGCTGGACGAACCGACCAACTATCTCGATCTGGAAGGCGCGCTCTGGCTGGAAAGCTATCTTCAGAAATATCCCCATACCGTCATCATCATCAGCCATGACCGCGGCCTGTTGAACCGCGCCGTGCAGGGGATCCTGCATCTCGACAATCGCAAGCTGACCTATTGGCAGGGCGGCTATGACCAGTTCGCCCGCCAGATGGCCGAGCGCCGCGCCGTGCAGGCTGCCGAGGCGAAAAAGGTCGAGGCCCGGCGGGCCCATCTGCAAAGTTTCGTCGATCGTTTCAAGGCCAAGGCGACCAAGGCCGCGCAGGCGCAATCGCGCGTCAAGATGCTGGAAAAGCTGACCCCGATCACCGCGCCCGAAGAAGCGCGCAAGATGGTCTTCACCTTCCCCGAGCCCGAGGCCCTGCCGCCCCCCATCATCAACCTCGAAGGCGCGAGCGTGGGCTATGGCGACCGCGCGATCCTGCGGCGGCTGTCGCTGCGGATCGACCAGGATGACCGGATCGCGCTTCTGGGCCGCAACGGCGAGGGGAAATCGACGCTGTCCAAGCTGCTGGCGGGCAAGCTTTCGGTCATGGGCGGCGATCTGCACCGCCATTCCAAGCTGCGCATCGGCTTTTTCGCCCAGCATCAGGTCGAGGAACTCCACATCGACGAAACCCCGCTGCAACATGTGCAGCGCCTGCGCCCCGAGGAACATCAGGCGCGGCTGCGCGCGCGGCTGGCCGGGTTCGGGCTGATGGCCGAACAGGCCGAGACGGTGGTGGGGCGGCTCTCGGGCGGGCAGAAGGCCCGACTGTCGCTCTTGCTGGCCACAATCGACGCGCCGCATCTGCTGATCCTGGACGAACCGACCAACCACCTCGATATCGAAAGCCGCGAGGCCCTGGTGGAGGCGCTGACCGAATATTCCGGCGCGGTGATCCTGGTCAGCCATGACATGCACCTGCTGTCGCTGGTCGCAGACCGGCTCTGGCTGGTCAAGGGCGGCGCGGTGACGCCCTATGACAAGGATCTGGAGGCCTATCGGGCCGAGCTTCTGGCCGGGGACGAGCCTGTGAAGGACGCCCCGAAACCCGTTGAAAAGCCCCGCAAATCCAGCCGGGACGAGGTGCTTTCCCTGCGCAGCGAGGTGCGCAAATGCGAGGAGCGTCTGGCGAAACTCTCCGAGATGCGGGTGAAGCTGCAAGACAAGCTGGCCGACCCCGCGCTCTATGACGAGGCGCGCAAGGCCGATCTGGCGCAATGGACCGCCAAATTCGCCGAACTGGAACAGGCCGAAGCCAAGGCCGAGGCCCTGTGGCTGGAGGCGCAAGAACGTCTGGAGGCGGCGGCGGACTGATATTCCGCCCTGCACAGGTGAACGCCAAACCTGCGGAAATGCACAGGTTTCAAGGCTTGAACCTGATGCCGCACAGCAGCATTTTCAGGGGGAACCGCCAGAAAAGGGCCTCCTCCCATGACCAATGCCACCATCACCAGCCTGAAGAACCGTCGCACCCAATATGCGCTTGGCCGCAACTCCGACCTGTCGAATGACCAGATCGACGCGCTGATCAAGGAGGCGATCCGCCTCGCGCCGTCGTCGTTCAATTCGCAATCCTCGCGTGCCGTGATCCTGTTCGGCGCCGCCTCGGAACAGTTCTGGCAACTGACCGAAGACGCCCTGCGCGCCATCGTCCCGGCCGAGGCCTTTGCCCCGACCGAAGCCAAGATGCGCGCCTTTGCCGCCGGCCTTGGCACCGTGCTGTTCTATGAGGACCAGGACACCGTGAAGGGCCTGCAAGAGAATTTCCCGCTTTATGCCGATGCCTTCCCGACCTTCTCGGAACATTCGGCGGGCATGGCGCAGATCGCGGTGTGGAATGCGCTGGCCGATGCCGGTCTGGGTGCCTCGCTTCAGCATTACAGCCCGATCGCCGACGAACCCGCCGCCAAGGCGTTCAACGTGCCGGCCAGCTGGAAGCTGCGTGCGCAGATGCCCTTCGGCTCGCATGAGGGCGATCTGGCCGAAAAGACCTTCATCGCCGACGAAGGCCGTTTCCTGACCATCGCGGCCTGAATCCGCCCCTGAATCGCGGGCGCTTGCGCCCGTCAGGCCACCGCCGCGCGGGCCGGGCAACCGGCCTGCGCCACCCGCGCCTCGCCCAGCCATTGTTCGGGGTTGGTCTCTGCGATCTGGCGAAACAGCGCCTCGCCCAGACCCGCGCGCAGCCGCACCGCCACCGCGCGTTCCGACAGCGCCTCTTGCCGCGTCATGTAGAAATCCGACCCGAACAGGGTGCGCGCCCGGAGCGCCGGATGATCGAGGAAAAGCCGCAGGAAGGGCAGGAAGGCCTCGGACTGGAACAGGGTATAGGACACATCCGTCCAGAGATTCGGGAAATCGCCGCTTTCGATCATCTCGCGCAGCGCGATCAGGAAATTGTCGGCTTGCGCCTGCGGGTCATAGGGGTCGATCCCCTCGGCGATATAGCTTTCCCAATCGGTCTGCCCGCCCATATGCGCCAGATTGACCTGCATATGCGGAAAGGCCCGCAAGACCGGCGCAAAGGCGCGCGGATGGCTGAGGGCATCGGCCTCGGCCCGGGTCACATTGCCGGTCACGCCGCCGCGCGAACAATGTGACACCACCGCCAGCCCCCGCGCATCCAGCAGCGGATAGACCTCGCGCATCAGCAGCGGATGATCGGGCGCATAGCCGAGGCGGGGGTAGAGCTTCAGCCCGCGAAAGCCCAGATCCTCGATGCAGCGGCGCACCTCCTCGGCGGCGCCGGGCAGGCGAGGGTCGCAGGCGGCAAAGGGAATGACGATGCCGGGGCAGGCGCGGGCCAGATCGGCCAGTTCGTCATGCTGGGCCGCCAGCGTGGCGCGGCAGGCCCCCTGCCCCATGCCCGCCATCTGCATGGGCAGCACCACAAAGCGCGTGCCGCGCGGATATTGCGCGATCAGCCGTTCCAGAATGGCGGCCTGCCCCGGCGCCCGCGCCTCGGCCTGAAAGCGGTGCAGCCGGCGCAGCCCGTCGGCGGCGCCTTCATGCCCCAGCAGCCGGGCAAGGCCCGCCAGCCCGCGCACCAGCACCGGCGCGCGCTTGAAGGGCATCAGCCCCCAATGCGGGTATCGGCTGGGGATATGAGCCTCGGTAAAGGTGTGGGTGTGGCAATTGGTGATGCGGATGGGGGTCATTGGGCAGGCTCCGGTCGTCAACCGCCCCAGCCTGCCGCAAGGCGGTAAAACCCCGCCTGCACCGCCGCACGTTCCGGCTTTGTTTGCGCCATGCGGGCGGGGAATGGCACGGGTCTTCCACGCCGCAGGGCCGGACAACCAAGGGAAACCCCTTTTGGTTGGGCGTGCCCCCCCACTGCCGCACCGGGAGCAATCGGCCGCCCTCCGCGAGGCGCCAGGGGATTCTAGCCGTCTCCGCAGGCGCGGCGCCGGCGAGGGCGGTTTCGGCCAGACCATTAGCCGAAAACCTGCGTAGCCACCTGCACCAAGGGCCGCCCCCTGGGGCGGCAACGGCACCAAAAGCACAAGCACCCCGGCACCATCGGGCAGGACGCCGCACAGCGGAAGTCAACATGCCCCGCCCCGCCCTGCCGGGGCCTTACCCCGCCGACGCCTCGGCCCCCAGGCGCAACAGATCGGCCAGCGCCTGCATGTCAGGAGGCAGCGGGGCCTCGAATTGCAACTCCTCGCCGGTCACCGGATGGGTGAAGCCCAGCGTCGCGGCGTGCAGCGCCTGGCGGGGAAAGGCATTCGCCGCATCAGCCGCCGCAGGCCCCACCGATTTCGCCGCCACCCGGCGCTTGCCGCCATAGGTCTGATCCCCGATCAGCCCATGGCCCGCATGGGCCATATGCACCCGGATCTGATGGGTGCGCCCGGTTTCCAGCCAGCATTCCACCAGACTGGCCGCCTCGGGCGTGCCATAGCTTTCCAGCACGCGCACGCGGGTCACGGCATGGCGGCCTTCGTTCCAGACCACGGCCTGCCGCTGGCGGTCGGTCTTGTGACGCGCCAGATGGGTGGCGATCTTGAGAATGCCACCGGATTCGAAACTGACGCCGCGCGTGCCGCGCAGGCGCGGATCGGCGGCTGAAGGCACACCCTGCACCAGCGCCAGATAATGCCGGTTCACGCTGTGGCGTTCAAACTGCGCGGCCAGCCCGTGATGGGCGCGGTCGCTTTTCGCCACGACCAGCAGGCCCGAAGTATCCTTGTCGATGCGATGCACGATGCCGGGCCGCCGCTCGCCCCCGACACCGGAAAGCGTGTCGCCACAGTGAAACAGCAGCGCGTTGACCAGAGTGCCCGACCAAGACCCCGGCGCGGGATGCACCACCATGCCGACGGGCTTGTTCACCACGATCAGATCGGCATCCTCCCACACCACCTCCAGCGGGATGTTCTCGGGCTGGGTCTCCACCTCGGCGGCATGGCCCACGACCAGGTCGAACACCTCGCCCTCGGCCACGCGGGTCTTGGGATCGGTCACCGGCACGCCATCGCGCGTGACCTCGCCGGCGGCGATCATCTTCATCAGGCGCGAACGCGACAGCGACGCTTTCTCTGGCACCTCCCGCACGAGTGCCTTATCCAGACGGTCGGGCGGGTCTTCGCCGATCACCACGCGCAAGCGCCCCTGCGGGGCGTCGTCATCGTCATCTTCAAGGGGCCGGGTCATGGACGATACCTCGGAAAAGCTGGAACTGCCGCCCAGCCTGCGTTGGCTGAAATGGCTGGTGACGGCGCTGACCCTCACCCTGATCCTGGGCGTCATAACCATCGTGGGCCTGCTTGTCACGCGCCTGCCGCTGGGCGTGGCGCAACCCTTCCCCGAAAATCTGGCCCTGCCCGCCGGGGCGGTGCCGCAGGCGGTGACGCGCGGTCAGGGCTGGGTGGCGGTCGTCACCCAAGACAACCGCATCCTGATCTTCGACACCGCCGGCACGCTGACGCAAGAGGTGGCGATCAGCCGCTGAACTGCCGGTCGTATTCGGCCCGCAGCGCCGCCCAATGCCCCCAGAACGAGGGCGCGGCGCCCCCGTCCAGCCGGGCGCGCAGGATGTCCAGATGGCTGTGCCAGCCCGCCGCGATCATGCTGCGCGGGGCCGGATCGCCCAGGCCGGAATGGGTGATGCGCAGCAGCACCCGGTCGCCCCGGGGCAGCAGGTCAAAGGCCACCTCGCCCGTCGCGCCCCAAGCGATCACCAACCGATGCGGCGGATCGAAGGCGATCACCCGGCTGGTCATCCGCTGTTCCTCGGCAAAGCCTTCGGGGCGCGGGTCGCCGGGGGAAGACAAGCCGTCATTGCGCCATATCAGTTCCAGCGGCGCGCCCGCCCGTGGCACCATCACGCCATCGGCCAGCCAGAGCCGGCGCAGATCCGCATCGGTCAGGTAACGCCAGATCCGTTCGGCCGGACCGGGTAGCCAGCGGCTGATGACCAGCGTGTCGCCCCCGTGCAGCCGGGCGGTGTCGTCGCGGATTTCCGTGTCATCCATGGTCTATTCCCCCTCTGATGCAGGATCGGCGCCGCGCAGGATCTGCTCCAGCGTATCCAGCCGCGTGGTCCAGAAATGTTCGTAAAAGGCCAGTTCCGCCTGTGCCTGCCGCAGCGGCGCCGGCTCCAGATGGCACAGGTGCCGGCGCCACTGCACCTCGCGCCGCAAGAGGCCCGCCGCCTCCAGCACCCTGATATGTTTCGAGGCGGCGGCCAGCGTCATCGGATGCGGCGCCGCCAGCTCGCCCACCGTGCGCGGCCCCTGCGCCAGATCGCGCAGCATGGCGCGGCGGGTCGCGTCACCCAGGGCGTGAAAGATGGCGTCCATGGCTCTCCTCATTCATCCTTTTGGTATAATGAACGCGCCCCGCCCCTGAGTCAACCATCAGGTATAATGAATTGACTTTTGCCCAACCTAGCCAAGGCTGAGGCAAAACCGACGCCAGCCTGTCGCCCAAGGCATTGCCGCAACCGCCTTGCGCCGCCAACATATGATCAAATAGCACAACAGGAAGGCACGGGAATCATGCTGGAGCGTTTCGGGGCCCGTGATGCGACCGACCTCGCCGCGCTGGTGGCCCGCCGTGCCGTCAGCCCGGACGAATTGCTGGACGCAGCCCTTGAGGCCTGCGCGGCGCTGAACCCGACGCTCAATGCCGTGGTCCTGCCGCAAGAAGGCGTGGCCCGCCGCGCCATCGCCGCCGGCCTGCCGCGCGGCCCCTTTACCGGTGTGCCGTTCCTGCTGAAGGATCTGGGCTGCGAGGCGGTGGATTTCCCGTCGCATAACGGCTCGCGCCTGCTGGCACAGACCCGCTATGACCGCGACAGCGCGATCTTTGACCGGATCCGCGCGACCGGCGTGGTGACCTGGGGCCGCACCACCAGCCCCGAAGGCGGCATTGGTGCTGCGACCGAGGCGGCGGTCTATGGCGGCCCCACCCGCAACCCCTGGAACCCCGATCACACGCCCGGCGGATCGTCGGGCGGCGCCGGCGCGGCGGTGGCGGCAGGGATCGTGCCCTTTGCCCATGGCTCGGACGGGGGCGGGTCGGTGCGCATTCCGGCCGCGTGCTGCGGGCTGTTCGGCTTCAAGCCCACCCGCGCGCGCCTGCCCGACGGCCCCTATGTCGGCGAGGGCTGGGCCGGCATGGCGATCGACGGCTTCCTGACCCGCTCGGTACGCGATACCGCCGCGATGCTGGATGCCTGCGCCGGGCCGGATGCCGGCGCGCCCTATCACGCGCCCGCCTTGCAGCGCAGCCATATGGACGCGATCAGCCGCCCGCCTCCCCGCCTGCGCATCCTGCTGGTCGAGGGCACCTTTACCGGCCAGCCGATCCACCCCGAAATGCGCGCCGCCGTGCTGGACGCCGCCGCCTGGCTGGAGCGGCTGGGCCATATCGTCACCCCCGGCCTGCCGCGCGCCGATGTCGCGCGCATGATGACGGCCTGGACCGATATCGTCGGCATCGGCACCGCGCTTGGCATCCGCAAGGCGCTGAAGGGCCGCCCCCTGACCCCCGATCTGGTCGAGGGTGTCGTGCGCGGCGCGCTGGCCCATGCCGAAACCCTGCACCCGACCCGCTATCTGGAGGCCGTGGGCGAAATTCACGCCTTTGGCCGGCAGATGGCGGCGGCCTTTGCCGATTGCGACATCATCCTGTCCGCGACCCTGGCCGAACCGCCCGCCCGGATCGGGCGCTTTGCCCATGCGACCGAGGATTATGTCGGCTATCGCACCGGCCCCGACGGCATCTTTGCCTATTCCCCGTTCTGCGCGGTGTTCAACGCCAGCGGCCAGCCGGCGGCCTCGGTGCCGATGGGGCTTTCGGCCGGGGGGCTGCCGCTGGGCATCCACCTCGCCGCCCCCTTTGGCGCGGATGAGACGCTGATCGCGCTTTGTGCGGAACTGGAGAAATCCGGTGCCTGGATCACGGCACAGCCGGGCATTCGCGCGAAATGACTTGCCAGACGCGCCGGCAGGCGAAAACATGATCAAAAGTTCCGACGAGAAAAGGAACGGCACAGGGGATGGGACGCGCGTGAACGAGATTGCCATTGAAGCCCGCAATACCATCAAGGCCTTTGGTCAGGGCGGGGTTGCGGTGCGGGCGCTGGACGATGTGTCGGTGGAGATCCGCAAGGGCGAGTTCTTTACCCTGCTTGGCCCATCTGGCTGCGGCAAGACCACGCTGCTGCGGCTGATCGCCGGGTTCGAGACACCGACCTCGGGACAGATCCTGCTGCATGGCACGGACATCACCCATCTGCCGCCCAACAAGCGCCCGGTGAATACCGTATTCCAAAGCTACGCCCTGTTTCCGCATCTGACCGTGGCCGAAAACGTGGGCTTTGCGCTGAAGATGCAGGGCCGCCCCCGGGCCGAAGTGGCGCAGACCGCGCGCGAGATGCTGGAACTGGTGCGCCTCGGCCATCTCGCGGATCGCCGGATCACCCAGATGTCGGGCGGCCAGCAACAGCGCGTGGCGCTGGCCCGCGCGCTGGCGGCACGCCCGCAAGTCCTGCTGCTGGACGAGCCGCTTTCGGCGCTTGACCTCAAGCTGCGGCAGGAAATGCAGGTGGAGCTGAAGCGCCTTCAGCACGAGACCGGCATCACCTTTGTCTTTGTCACCCATGACCAGGAAGAGGCGCTGACCATGTCGGACCGGATCGGGGTGATGAGCGCGGGCAAGATCCAGCAGATCGGATCCCCGCGCGAGATCTATACCCGACCGGTGAACCGCTTTGTCGCAAGCTTCATCGGCGAGACGAATTTCCTGCCCGCCACACTCGGCCCCGAAGGCGCGCGTCTGTCTGGCGGTGAGGTGATCGAACTGGCCACGCCTGGCCCCCGTCACGGCCCCGTCACCCTGACCGTGCGCCCCGAACAGTTGCGCCTGACCCCGCCGGACGAGCCGGGCGCCCTGCCCGCCACCGTGACCGACTGGGTCTATCTCGGCACCGATACGCATGTGCATCTGCAATTGCGCGATGGCACCGCCCTGGTCGCGCGGCTGCAAAGCAACCCCTCGGGCGAAACCGACCTGACGCGCGGCGGCGCCATGGGGGTGCGCTTTGCCCCCGGCGCCGTGCAGGTGGTGGAGGATTAGGGCCATGAGCGCGCTGGAAGATCAGGCCCGGGCCCGTTCCGTCCGCAATGCCTGGGCGCTGTCGGCGCCGGCACTGGTGATCCTTGCGGTGGCGGCGGTCGGGCCGCTGCTGATCGTGCTGGTCTATTCCTTTCTGACGCCCGGCAAATACGGCAATGTGGAATGGCAGTTCAGCACCGATGGCTGGCTGGGCATCCTGTTCACCCGCGACATCTTTGACGAGACGCTGAAACTGGCCGATGCGCATCTGACAATCTGGTGGCGCTCGGTCCGGCTGTCGCTGCTGACCACGCTGTTCACCTTTGCCGTGGGCTTTCCGACCGCCTGGTTCATCGCCACCCGCCCGCCCCGCGCGCGGGGGTTCTGGCTGTTCCTGATCACCATCCCGTTCTGGACCAACCTGCTGATCCGCACCTTCGCCATCAATGAGGTGATCCGCAACGAGGGGCTGTTCAACACGGTGATGATCCGGCTGGGGTTGTTTTCCGAACCGCTGCGCATCATCAACACCGATGCGGCGGTGCTGATGGGCATGACCTATGTCTATCTGCCGCTGATGGTGCTACCGCTTTTTGCCGCGATCGACCGTTTCGACATGCGCCTGCTGGAGGCGGGCTATGACCTTTACGCGAACCGCTGGCAGGTCTTGCGCCATGTCATCCTGCCCATCGTGAAGCCGGGCATCGTGGCCGGGTCGATCCTGGTCTTCGTGCCCTCGCTGGGGGCCTATGTCACGCCGCGCGTGCTGGGCGGCGGCAAGAACATGATGATCGGCAATTTCATCGAGCTGCAATTCGGTCAGGGCCGGAACTGGCCGCTGGGCGCGGCGCTGTCGGTGACGCTGCTGCTGATTACCACGGCGGCGCTGCTGTTCTATGTGCGGGCCGCGAACAAGGGGGGCAATGGCCATGGCTGAGACCCGTTTTCAGCCTGCGCGCATTCCGGGCTTTGCCGCCATCGCCATGCTGGCCTTCGTGGCGCTTTACCTGCCGATCTTCACGCTGGTCGCCTATGCCTTCAACGGCGGCACCTCCATCGCGGTATGGGAGGGGTTGTCGCTGCACTGGTTCAGCAAGGCCTGGGCGAACGAGGCGGTGAAATCGGCGACCTTGCGGTCGCTGGTGATCGCGGCCTCGGCGGCGGCGGTGGCGACCACGGCGGCGACGCTGGCCGCCCTTGGCACCACGCGGCGCGCCGGGTTCAAGGGGCAGACCTTCATCTATGTCATGATCAACCAGCCCCTGATGGTGCCCGAGATCGTGACCGCGGTCGCGCTGCTGATCCTGTTCGGCATGGTCAAATCCTGGACCGGCTATCAGGGGCTGGGCTACCTGATCCTGGCCCATGCGGCCTTCTGCATCCCCTTTGCCTATCTGCCGATCCGCGCCCGGCTGGAGGGGATGGACCTGAGCCTGGAGACCGCGGCGGCCGATCTTTACGCCTCGCCCTGGCAGACTTTTCGCCATGTCACGCTGCCGCTGCTCGCGCCGGGGATTCTGGCCGGGGCCATGCTGGCCTTCGTCATCAGCCTCGATGACGTGGTGATCACCGAGTTTGTGAAATCCGGCGGGCAGGATACCTTGCCCACCTACATGCTGGGCCAGATGCGCCGCGCCATCACCCCCGAGGTGAACGCAATCTCCACCGGGCTGCTGGGTCTGACCGTGATCCTGCTGACCGCCTTTTTCCTGCTGACCCGAAAGAGAAACTGACCCCTCATCCCGGAGCGTCGCAATGCCCAGATATTACGTCAGGCTCGGCCTGGCCACAGTGCATGAAGACCTGCCCGGCGGGCGGAACGTCGCGCTGACCTATGCGGGGGCGGCGGTCTATTACCTGAACTCGGACGGGACGCTCGGCGCCGGCCCCTATCAGCGCTATTACGATTTCTACGACGCCACGAATGACGTTGATTACGACGAGTTGAAGGTGATCGCGGTCTATTCGGAACGGCCGGCGGGGTTCAACACCACCTGGGCAGAGGGCGCGCACTCGCTGGTGGGCGGCTGGGGCGTGATCGACACCGACGCGCCCGTGCCACAGCCGCCCGATGATGGCGGCGGCACGCCGACCACACCCACGACCCCGACCGAACCCGACCCGCCCGCCGACCGCTATATGGGCCGCTGGAGCGACCATTGGATCGACGATGCGGGCATCGTGCATTACTACCCCAGCAGCGATGGCTATGCCGCGCTTTACCCGGTGATCCACCAGCAGACGCTGGCCGCCATCGCGACCTTTCTCTCCGGCACCACCGCCGCCACGCCCGAGATTTTCGCGGCCGTCGCCGCCCTTCTGGGGATCGAAAGCTCGGCCTCGGCGATTCATCCGGCGGTGAACCGGGGGCCAAGCCAGGCCGCGGGCGACTTCGCTTCCGCCGCCGATCTGCTGGATAATGTGCTGGACCGCGCGCTGGACGTGGCCGATGCGCTGACCCAGACAGACCAGAACGGCGCCTTCAGCGGCGATTTCCGTCCGGCCTCCGCCGCGCTCTGGCAGGCGCAGATCACGGCACGCGACGGGCTTGTGCGCGCGCTGTCCGGCCAGCCGGAGCTTGCCGGCATGGCACCCGAACAGATCGACGGCCTGGCGCGGCTGCTGACCAGCCAGAAGGTCTTTGTCTCCGAAGGCTACAACCGAGACAGCATCGCCGACCGCGGCTATTTCATCGCGGTCGAGGCCGGGCGCGGGCTCAGCGTCATCTCCGACGTGCTGGCCTCGGTCATCGGTTCCGCCTGGGCCGACCGCATCGCCGCCGAGGATCGAATCGCCGCCGTGACCGGCAGCGGCGACGACACGCTGCGCCAGACCGATGGCCGCAGCGGCAGCGTCGTTCTGGCCGGGGCGGGCAATGATCGCGTGATCCTGCGCGGCGCCGATATCGCCGATCTCACCAGCCATGTGGAGGGCGGGCGCGGCGCCGACCAGTTACATGGATCGCGCTTCGACGACATGCTGGCCGGCGGCAGCGGCACCGACAGCCTGCGCGGCTGGGGCGGCAGGGACAGCCTGCGCGGGGGCAGCGGCGCCGACGACCTGGGCGGCGGTCTGGGCGCCGACATCCTGCTGGGCGGCAGCGGGCGCGACCGCCTGTCGGGCGGCGCGGGCGCCGACCGTCTGGACGGCGGGGCCGGCAGCGACCGGCTGACCGGCGGCGCCGGGGCCGACCGCTTTGTCTTTGCCAATGCCGGGGCGGCGCGCGACGTGATCACCGATTTCCAGGACGGGCTGGACCGGATCGTGATCGACCGCGACCTGGCCCGCGGCTTTGGCGCGCTTCACCTCGACCGGTTATCGGCGCAGGACTGGCTGATCGGCTGGGGCGATCAGTCGATCCGGCTGCATGGCAGCACCGCCACCACCCTGACCAGCGCCGATTTCCTGTTCACCTGATCCCGAACCGGGCCGACCGAGCCCGGATTTACCAGCAAGGAGAGACTGATGAAAAGACTGATCACCGCTACCGCGCTTCTGATGGCCACCACCGGGCTTGCCCGGGCCGAGGGGGTGCTGCAACTCTACAATTGGGGCAATTACACCAGCCCCGAACTGCTGACGAAATTCGAGGCCGAGACCGGCATCAAGGTCACGGTGACCGATTACGACAGCAACGACACCGCACTTGCCAAGATCGAGGCCGGCGGCCATGGCTTTGATCTGGTCGTGCCCTCGGCCAACTATGTGCCGATCTGGATCGAGAAGGGTCTGGTGACCGAACTGGATGCCGCCAAACTGGCCAACAAGGGCAATATCGCCCCCGAATGGCAGGATGTGAGCTGGGATCCGGGCCGCAAATTCTCGGTTCCGTGGCAATGGGGTTCGACCGGGGTCGCGGTGAATACTTCGGTCTATGGCGGCGACATCAACACCTCGTCGGTCTTTCTGGAAGTGCCGGCAGAGCTGAAGGGCAAGATCAATGTCGTGCCCGAGATGAACGACATCGTTGCCATGGCGACGATGTGGGCCGGCGGCCAGCCCTGTTCCGAAGATGCCGAAGTGCTGAAAAAGGCGCGCGACGCCCTGATCGCCGCCAAGCCCGACTGGATCAGCATGGATTACGGCGCGACCGAAAAGCTGTCGAACAATGACTGGGCGGCCAGCGTGAACTGGAACGGATCGACCATGCGGGCACGGGTCGCCAATCCGGCGGTGGCCTATGGCTATCCCAAGGAGGGCTACCCGCTGTTCATGGATTCGGTGATGCTGCTCAAGGATGCGCAGAATGTGGACGCGGCCTACAAGTTCCTCGACTTCATCATGGTGCCGGAAAATGCCGCGATGATCTCGGCCTTTGCGCGCTATGCCAATGGCATCGCCGGGTCCGAGGCCTTCATGCCGGAAGACATGAAGACCGCGCCCGAGGTGGTGATCCCCGAGGCGTTCAAGGCGGCGGGCGTGTTCCTGCCCACCTGCACCGGCAAGGCACAGGACTATGTGACCGCGATCTGGACCGAATTGCAGAAATGAACCACACGGGTTGCGCCGCCTTGCGGCGGCGCGCAGGTGGGGGGCTTTGCCCCCCACACCCCCCAGGATATTTTTGAACAGATGAAAGAGGATATCGTGCTGCTGGATCGTTCGGCCTCGGATCTGGCGCGGATGATCGCCGCGCGTGAGATAAAGCCCTCGGAGGTGATGGAGGCGCATCTGGCGCGCAGCGCGTCGGTGAACGGGGCGGTGAATGCCATCGTGTCGCCGCGCGCGCCCGAGGTGTTGATGGATGAGGCACGGGCGGCGGATGACGCGCCGGTTCGGGGCTGGCTGCATGGTCTGCCGCTGGCGGTGAAGGATCTGGTGGCGGTGAAAGGGCTGCGCACGACCTATGGGTCACCAATCTTTGCCGATCATGTGCCGGGTGCCGACGATCTGGTCGCGGCGCGGATGCGGGCGGCAGGGGCGATCCTTGTCGGCAAGACCAATACGCCGGAATGGGGCCATGGCAGCCACAGTTTGAACCCGGTCTTCGGGGTGACGCGCAACCCCTATGATCTGACGCGCACGGCGGGCGGCTCCTCGGGCGGGGCGGCGGCGGCGCTGGCGGCACGGCTGGTGCCGCTGGCCGATGGCAGCGACATGATGGGGTCGCTGCGCAATCCGGCGGCCTTTTGCAACGTCTATGGCATGCGCCCCTCTTACGGGCGGGTGCCGGGCGATGCCCTAGGCGATACCTTCATGGCGACGCTGGCGACCGAAGGCCCGATGGCGCGCACGGTCGAGGATGTCGCGCGGTTTCTGGGCGTGCTGGCGGGCGAGAACCCGACCGTGCCCTTTGGCCTGCCCGGCGGCGATTTCCTGCGCCCGCCCGCCGATCTGAAGGGGCGGCGCATCGGCTGGCTGGGCGATTGGGGCGGGGCCTATCCTTGCGAGCCCGGCATCCTGGATCTGTGTCGCGCGGGGCTTGCCGTGCTGGCCGATCAGGGCGCGGAGATCGACGAGGTGGCGCCGCCCTTTCCGGCGGAAAAGCTGTGGTGGGCCTGGCTCACGCTGCGGGCCTTTCTCAATGCCGGGGCCAAGGGGGCAATGCGCGACGATCCGGCGCAATGGGCGCAGCTCAAGCCAGAGACGCAATGGGAGATCGAACAGGGTCTGGCGGTGACCGCGGCAGAGGTGCATGCGGCCAGCGTGATCCGGTCGCGCTGGTATGCACGCGCGGCAAAGCTGTTTGCCCGATATGACGCGCTGGTGATGCCTTCGGCGCAGGTCTGGCCGTTTCCGGCCGACTGGCGTTGGCCGCAGGCGATCAATGGTCGGGCGATGGACACGTATCACCGCTGGATGGAGGTGGTGGTGCCGATCAGCCTGATCGGCCTGCCCAGTCTGGCGGTGCCTTGCGGGTTTGGCGCGACGGGCCTGCCGATGGGAATGCAGATCATCGGCCGCTTTGGCGCCGATGCCGAGGTGCTGGCAATCGGGCAGAGCTACCATGCCGCGACCGACTGGCCCGGCCGCCGCCCGCCGGCGCTGTGATCAGCCGGGCGGCAGCGGCGTGCAGCTCTGCGCCGCGCCTTCGGGCGGGGTCAGGATCAGGCCGGTTTCGGTGATCCGGCCCCGATGACCCTGCAAGGGGCCGCTGTCAAACCCGATCTCGCCCCCGCTCTGGCGGAGACTGCCGGCCCCGCCCTGCGCCAGGATGTAGAGCCCCGGCGCAAGCGCCAGAAGCCGCGCGTCCCCTGCCCCCGTGCAGCGCAGAAAGGCCGGCGGCAGCGCCGGCTCCGGCGGGCTGTCGCCCGCGGCCAGCGGCACCAGCGCGGCGGGCGGCGCCTCGAACAGACGGCCATCGGCCAGCCGCACCGCGCAATCGCCCGAGGCGGCGGTGGCCTCTACCACGCCCTCGCCCTGCCCCGGCACCGTGACAAGCGTGGCCTGCGGACAAATCGGCGTCGCCTGCGCGCCGACCGGCAGCGCCAGCATCAGCGCCACCGCCCGCCCGAAGCCGTGCAGCGCTGTCACGGTTTCAGCTTGCAGGTCAGCGCCAGCCCCTCGGGCGGGGTGATCATCAGCATGGCATTGCTGACCACCGCATGGCGGCCGTCCCAGGGCCCGCCGCTGAACAGCACGCCCAGCGGATCGTCCGGCGTGGCGGCCATGGTGCCGCCCGAACCATCCATCATGTCATAGCTGCCCGGGGCGATCAGGATGTCGAACCCCTCGCCTGCGGTGTTGGCACAGGCCCAATAGCCCTCGACCAGCGCGTCGAACCCCTCGGTCGGGGCGGCGGGGCCGCGCGGCAGGTCAACCCCCTCGGCCCGGGTCAGGGCATAGGCCGGCATCACCGTGATATCGCCCGATTGCAAATGGATCTCGCACATGCCGCCATGATCGGCCTCGATCACCCCCGGCACCGCATGACCGGGCGACATGACCGTGGCGCCGATCTCGCAGGTTTCGAGCGCAGCACCCGTGGCGGCAAGGGCGGGCGGCGCCAGCAGCGCGGCGCAGATGAAGGCAGGCAGGGAAAGCCGGAAATGCGGGATCATGAAACCTCCTGGATCGCAATGCCGGCAAGATGCCAATCCCGCCCCGCCCTGCCAAGCAAAAAGACCCCCGCGCCGGGCTGGCGCGGGGGGTGGGATGCGTCACGGCGGATCAGCGCAGTTCAGAGGTCGGGCGCGGGGTCGTCGCGGTCTCAGACGGCAGCCTGGGCAGCGTGATCGTCGGCAGCGTGCCGGTCAGGCTGTCGAGAAAGGCAACGAGCTGCGCGGTTTCTTCGGGCTTCAGCGCCTCGCCCAACTGGCTTTCGGCCATGATCTCCACCGCGACCGAGAGATCCCAGACCTTGCCGGAATGGAAATAGGGCGCGGTCAGCGCGATGTTGCGCAGGGGGGCCGCGCGGAAGACATAGGCGTCATCCGCGGTTTCGGTCACGGCAAAGCGCCCCTTGTCGCCCGGAGGCAGCACATCGGCACCGGGCTTTTCGACCAGACCGAAGGGGTAATAGCCGTGGCCGCCGACATTCACGCCGGAATGGCACGACGAACAGCCCTTGTCGATGAACAGCGCCAGCCCGGCCTGCGCCTCGGGCGTGAGGGCGTTGTCATCGCCGTTCAGCCAGGCGTCGAAGGGCGCAGGGGTGATCAGCGTCGCCTCGAAAGCCTCGATCGCGCGGGCCATGTTGTCAAAGCTGACCGGATCGGGTTCATCGGGGAAGGCGGTCGTGAACCCGGTGACATAGGCCGGCATGGATTTCAGCGTGGCCACCACATTGTCGGGCGTATTCGCCATCTCCACCCCGGCCTGCACCGGCCCCTTGGCCTGGGCCTTGAGATCCTCGGCCCGGCCATCCCAGAACTGCGCCTCGTTCAGCACGGCATTGAGCGCGGTCGGCGCGTTGCGCGGCCCCTTCTGCCAGCCATGGCCGACCGAGGTCTCCATATTGTCATCGCCGCCCGTGGTCAGGTTGTGGCAGGAATAGCAGGAAAACACCCCCGAGGCCGAGAGGCGCGGATCGAAGAACAGCGCTTTGCCCAGGTCGATCTTTGCCGGGGTGACCGGGTTGTCCTTCACCGCCGGCACGGTCGAGGGCAAGGGCTTGAAGATCTCCAGCGCGCTGTCACGCAGCGTCTGTGCCGCGGCGGCACCCGTCATTGCCGTGCTGGCCAGCACAAGGGCGGTAAGCCACTTCATCGCAATACTCCATCCTGGGTCATGCGCGTTCGGTGGCACCCTGCCCGCCGGCCTCGGGCGCCGCATTGATTTAGATCAATTCTAATTCCAATTCCAGATTATACCCGCCGCAGCGCATCCGGCTTGCGCGGCAGGGGCGCTGTGGCTATGCCGCAGGGGATCACCGCGCCGGAGGGGCATCTTGGGTCTCTATCGCCTTCTGCTCAGGCTGCTGATGCCTGTCCTGATCCTGCATGTGCTGGGGCAGCGGCTGCGCGGGCGCGTCGGGGCCGGTGCGCTGCGCGAAAGGCTGGCGCTTGGCGCGGCGGAGGGGGCCGATCTGTGGCTACATGGCGCCTCCAACGGGGAACTGACCTCGGTCCGCTGGCTGCTGGAGCGGCTGCTGGCCGAGACGCCGGGGCTGCGCATCATCGTCACCTGCAACAGCTGGACCGCGCGCGCGATGGTTGCGGGCTGGGGCCTGCCGGGGCTGCGGGTGCGGCTGGCGCCCTTTGACAGCCCCAGCGCGGTGCGGCGCTTCATCGCGGCCTGGCGCCCCCACGCGCTGATCCTGATCGAGAGCGAACTTTGGCCCGAACGCATCGCCCGCATGGCCGAACGCGGGCCGGTGATCGCGCTTGGCGCGCGCATGTCCGAAGGGTCGGCGCGCAACTGGCGGCGGGTGGCGGGCGGGCTGGCGGCGGCGATGCTGGGGCGGATCGCGCTGCTCTCGGCACAGGATGCCGGGTCGGAGACGCGGTTTCGCGCCCTCGGCCTGCCGCAGGATCGGATCGCGCCGCGGCTGATGCTCAAGGCCCGGGCCACGGGGCAGGCGGCAACCCTGCCCTTTGCCCCCCCCGCGGCGCGGGCGCGCCTCCTGCTCGCGGCCTCGACCCATGCGGGCGAAGAGGCGGTGATCCTCACGGGTTTCGCCCAGGCCCGCGAGGTCTTTGACCTGCTGATCCTCGCCCCGCGCCACCCCCGCCGCAGCGCCGAGGTGGCGGATGCGATCCGCGCCAGCGGCCTGTCCCATGCCACCCGATCCGCCGGCGAGGTGCCGGGGCCGGGCACCGCCGTCTATCTGGCCGATACGCTGGGCGAGATGGACGCGTGGTATGCAATGGCCGGCGCGACGGTGATCGGCGGCACCTTTGGCGATGCCGGCGGCCATACGCCCTATGAACCCGCCGCCCATGGCTCGGCCATCCTGCACGGTCCGGGCACCGCGAATTTCCGCGAGGTCTTTGCCCGGCTCGATGCCGCCGGCGCGGCGCTTGCCGTCACGGCAGAAACGCTGGGCCCCGCGCTGAGGGGCCTGACCCCGGCGCGGCAGGCCGCGCTGGCCGCCGCCGCCCCGGCCGTGCTGGCCCCGGCGGACGAGGCCGCGCTGCTGGCGGCGCTGCGGCCTCTGCTGCCTCAGCCCAGCGAATAGCTGGTCAGCAGGTCATAGCGCGGCCCCCGCGCCCGGGGATAAGACGCATAAAGGCCCAGTTCGGTGACCGGCCATGGCCCGGCGGAAAAGCCCTGCTGCGCCACCATCGCCGCCTCAAGCCGTGCCAGCAGATCCGGGGCGGGCGTGGGAAACCGCCCCAGCGTCACATGCGGGGTAAAGCCCGCGCTTTTCACCGCGATGCCCGCGCGCACCGCCACCTGCGCCACCTTGGCTTGCAGCCGCATCAGCGGATCCGAGGGCGCAATCCCCGCCCAGACCAGCCGCAGCTTCGCCCCGCCAAAGCCGTTCACCCCGGTCAGCCGCAGGGTGAAGGGCGGCATGTGCAGCGCCTCCAGCCCCTCATGCACCTCTTGCAGCACATGATCGGGCTGATCGCCGAGAAAGGCGAGGGTCAGGTGAAAATCCTCCGGCTCCACCCGGGCGGGCAAGGGCAGGCGCATCTGCACCAGCCGCAGGGCGGCATGCAGGTCTTCGGGCAGTCCAAGGGCGATGAAGCTTCGGGTCATCGGCGCTCCAGCAAGGCAAGGCGGTCGCGCAGTTCGGCGCGCACTGGCCCCGGGCGCGGGGCGTCGAGGAGCGTGGTGTAAAGCGGCTCGGGCGGCAAGGGGCGGCCGCCGCCGCGCCAGTCCAGCCCGCGCAGCACCGCCTCCGCTGCCGGGGGAAGCCGGTCGGGCGGCGCATGGCCCGCGATCAGCCCCCAGATCGCCGTCCACAGCCGCCCGACCGCCCAGGGGTGATAGCCGCCCCCGCCGGTCACGATCACCCGCGGCGCCAGCGGCAACAGCGCGGCCAGCGTCGCCAGATAGGCGCGGTTCGACAGAGCCAGCCGCGACAAGGGATCCTCGGCCAGCGCATCGGCGCCACACTGGATCACCAATGCCTCGGGCGCATGGGCGACAAGGCGCGGCACCAGCAGCCGGGCGCAGACCTCGGCCGCCTCGCTATCATTATAGCCGCGCGGCACCGGCAGGTTGAACACCTGCCCCGCGCCGCGATCCGCCACCCCGCCGGTAAACGGCCAGCGCCCCTCTTCATGCACCGAGATCAGCAGCACCTCGGGCGCATCGGCAAAGGCGGCCTCCACCCCGTCGCCGTGATGGGCATCAAGATCGACATAGGCCAGCCGCCGCAGCCCGGCATGCTGCAAAGCCCGCAGCCCCAGCACCAGGTCATTGAGGTAACAAAACCCCGCCGCCCGCCCGGCAAAGGCGTGATGCGTGCCCGCCCCCGGCACATGGATCACCCCGGCAGGCGCATGGGCCAGCGTCTCGGCCGCCCAGATCATGCCCCCGGCGCCGGTGGCGGGGCGGCGGAACATCTCGGGATAGGCGGGGTTCGACGGGGTGCCAAGACCAAAGCGCCGCGCCCAATCCGCCGGCAGCGCCCGGCCCGCGCGGGTCAGCGCCTCGGCCTGTTCCAGCGCGGCGATATAGGCCGGGTCATGCCAGCCCGTCAGCGCGGCGGGGCGCGCGCGGGGGCTGCTGCGATACTGCGCGGCCGGCAGCCAATCGAGCGCCCGGGCCAGATCCATCACGGTCGAGACCCGCGGCACCCGCAGCGGATGGCCCCCGCCATAGGACGAGCCGCGATAAATCTCCGATCCGAGGAACAGCGGCGTCATGCGGCGCCCGCAGACAGGAAAACCATGGGGAGTGCCGACCTTCCTTCTGCCCGGATCCGGCGCCGATCATCAACGCGCCGCGCGGGCCGGTCAACCGCCGATGCGGCGCGCCTGCCGCCCCGACGCCGCGTCTGGTCAGCATGGGGTTGAAATCCCGCGCAAAGGCTTCATACTTTGTCAATAGGACAAGGCGACACTGGGAACCAATCCAGGGCGCCGCCCGATCCGGCCAGACGCAGGCGATGCGGCACGCGGCCGGGGCGGGTTTGGTAAACGGTATCCGAAGCAGGCAGGCAGACCCGTGACTGGCCAGACATCCCCGAAGGCCCCGCCTCGCGCGGCCGAGGCGCCCGACGCCCGTGACATCCGCACGCAATATGCGGCGCTGTGCTGGCGCCCCGCGCTCAAGGGGGGCGCGGGGGTAGAGGTGCTGCTGATCACCAGCCGCGATACCGGCCGCTGGGTGATCCCGAAGGGCTGGCCGATCCGCGACCTGAACCCCGAAGCCTCGGCCGCGCGCGAGGCCTGGGAGGAGGCGGGGGTCGAGGGCGAGCCCGATCCGCATTGCCTGGGGCTTTATTCCTATGACAAGGGCCTGGGGCCGGAACGCAGCCCCCTGCCCTGCGTGGTGGCAGTCTATGCGCTCAAGGTGCGCGGGCTGGCCGACCGCTTCCCTGAAAAGAAACAGCGCCGCCGCAAATGGTTTCGCCCGGAAAAGGCCGCCCGCAAGGTGGCCGAGCCGGAACTGCGCGCGCTGCTCAGTTCGCTGGCGAACTGGCCCGGGCACGAGGCCGCAGCCCGGGGCTGAGCAACGCGGGCAGTTGCATTCCGACGCCGCAAGCGCCATGTGGAGAGAACAGCTTTCCGGCAGCACTGGCATGATCCGCTACGCCCTGACCTGCGCCGAGGGACACAGCTTTGAAAGCTGGTTCCAGTCGGCCACCGCCTTTGACACGCTGCAGGCGCGCGGCCTGGTCGCCTGCGCGATCTGCGGCAACAGCACGGTGGAAAAGGCGCTGATGGCGCCCTCGGTCGCGGCCAGGACCGAAACCGGCGCCGCGCTGCGCGACCAGAACAGCCCGCAGGAACAGGCGCTGGCCGCGCTGCGCCGCGAGATCGAGGCGAAATCGGAATATGTCGGCACGGAATTCGCCACCGAGGCCCGCCGCATGCATGAGGGCGAGGCACCGGAACGCGCCATCCATGGCGAGGCAAAGCCCGACGAGGCGCGCCGCCTGATCGAGGATGGCGTGCCGGTGCTGCCGCTGCCATTCCTGCCCGGCCGCAAGACCAACTGAGCCGGGGCAAGGGGGCTGTCTGCCCCCTCTTGGGCCTGCGGCCCAATTCACCCCCGAGGATATTTTTGAACAGATGAAGGGTGGATCAATTCGCGCAAGCCAGCGCCCGGGCCAGCCCCGCATCCGTGGCGGGCTGGTTCAGCGGGCGTGGCGGCATATCGAGGCGCAGCGCGACCAGGCGGCCCGTCGCATCGGGCAGGACAAGTTCGGCCCCCGCGCCGCAATCGCGGCTGCCGCTGAGGATGCGTTCCTCGCCGATGCGGTGATTGGCATAGCCCGGCAGGCGGGCGACCTCGGTCAGCTGCGGGCCATCAAGCCGCAGGAAGACCAGTTCCCGCCGCAGATGCGGGCGATCGACATAGGCGATCTCGATCCGGCCATCGCCGTCAAAATCGCCCGCCCCCGCCGGTGCCAGCCAGCGATGCGTCTGGCCGATCGGGGCGGTGGCGGCGAGGCGCCCCGCGGGCCCGTAGATCGCCAGCGCCGCACCGCGCGCGATGTCGGTTTCGACCACCACCGCCTCGGGGGCGCCATCGCCGGTCACATCCCACAGGCGCGGCGCGACATCCTCGAACACATGGGTTTCGGGCAGGCGAAAGCGGCGCTCCTCGGGCGCGCAATCGCCGCAGGCGCGCAGCGTCAGGACAAGCGCGCCATGGTCGCGCAGCCGCCCGAGGATGTGATGATCATAGCGCGCGACCGGCTCGGCATAGCGGGCCGCGACCAGGGTCTCTGCCACGGCGGGCCAAGCCCCCGCCGCAAGCCAGAGCCCCGCCAGCAGGGCGCGGATCAGATCTGTTTTTCCGGCAGTTGCACGACCAGCCCGTCCAACGCATCGGACACCTTGAGCTGGCAGGTCAGACGCGAGCGCAGCGGATCGGGCTGCCAGGCGAAATCGAGCATGTCCTCTTCCATCGCGTCCTTTTTCGGCAGGCGGTCCACCCAGTCGGCCGCGACATAGACATGGCAGGTCGAACAGGCGCAGGCGCCGCCGCAATCGGCCTCGATCCCCGGCACGCCATTGTCGCGCGCGCCTTCCATGACCGTCAGACCATTCGGCACGTCGATGACATGCTCTTTGCCGTTATGCTCGATATAGGTGATCTTCGCCATCGCAGCGGCCTCTTTCCAGGTTGCTCGCCGCAGACATAGGCCAAAAGCCCGGCCGCTTCCAGCCCGGGCACGACATGGCGCGGCAACATGGCGCCAACCCCTTTCCGCGCCGCAATTTTGTGTCTATGGTGCCGGGTCGAAACGGGCAGAACCCAGGGGCAGACCGACCGATGACCCTCTTGAAGACCGCCGTCCTGCTGGCCCTGCCGCTGCTTGCCGGCTGCACCGGCGGCGGCCCCGCGGCCCCCGGCACCGCCGACCTGTCAAAAGGCGTGATCCGCGTCGCCGGGACCAAGACCCCGCCCCCCCCCTCGCGTCCCGGTCGGTGCTGGACCACCGACATCACCCCCGCCGTGATCGAGACGGTTTCGGAACAGGTGGTCGTGACCCCGGCCGTGACCGATGCGGCGGGCGCGGTCGTCACCCCCGCGACCTATGCGACCTCGACCCATCAGCGCATCCTGCGCGACCGGCAGGCGATCCATATCCGCACCCCCTGCCCCGAGGAACTGACGATGGATTTCATCGCCTCGGTGCAGCGCGCGCTCAAGGCGCGGGGCTATTACCTCGCGCCGCTGACAGGGGCGATGGACGCCGCCACCCTGGACGCCGTCCGCCGTTTTCAGGAGCCGCTGGGGCTCGACAGCCCGGTCCTGTCGCTGGCGGGCGCCAAGACGCTGGGCCTTGTGAAGACGGAGTTGGACGAGCTGTGAGCCTGACCGAACGCGATTACGAGGCTGCGCTGGCCGACCTCTGGCAAGGCCAGTCGGATGCCGCGCATGATATCGGCCATCTGCGCCGGGTCTGGGCCAATTGCCGCCGCATCGCCGCGGCCGAGGGCGGCGCCGATCTGGAGGTGCTCTGCGCCGCCGCCTATCTGCATGACCTGGTGAACCTGCCCAAGGATGCGCCCAACCGGCACGAGGCCTCGGTCCTTTCGGCGCGGGCGGCGGTGGACTGGCTGCGCGAGGCCGGCTTTCCCGCGGCCAGGCTCGACGCGGTGGCCCATGCCATTGCCGCCCACAGCTTTTCCGCCGGCATCGCCCCCGAAACGGCCGAGGCGCGCATCTTGCAGGATGCCGACAGGCTGGAGGCGCTTGGCGCCATCGGCCTTGCGCGGATGTTCGCGGTCAGCGGGCTGATGGGGGGCCAGATCTATGACCCCGACGATCCGCTGGCACAGCACCGCCCGCTGGACGACCGCGCCTTCGCGCTTGACCATCTGGAGGTCAAGCTGTTTCCCATCGTCGCCACGATGCAGACCGCAACCGGCCGCGACATGGCCGAGGAACGCGCCGACTGGGTCGCCGCCTTCCGCACGCGGCTCTTGCGGGAAATCGGCTGATGCGGCGGCGCTGGTGGCTGGGCCTGCCGATCGCCCTGTTGCTGGGCCTGCCGCTTTATACCAAGGCCATGGCGCGGCTCGCCCCCGGCACACCGCCGCCGATGCGCCCGGTGGCGGAACAGGCCGACCGCATCATCGTCGAGAAATCCGCCCGGCGGATGGAGCTGTGGCGCGGCACGACCCGGATCGCCAGCTATGACATCGCGCTTGGCGGCGCGCCCGGCGATGGTCCCAAACGCCAAGAGGGCGATGAACGCACGCCCGAAGGCAGCTATGTCATCGACTGGCGCAACCCGCGCTCGGTCGCGCATCTGAGCCTGCACATCTCCTACCCCGATGCCCGCGACCGTGCGGCGGCGGCGGCGGCCGGGGTCAGCCCGGGCGGCGCGGTGATGATCCATGGTCTGCCGAACGGCTGGGGCGCGCTTGGCAGGCTGCACCGCATGGCGGACTGGACCGATGGCTGCATCGGCGTCACCAATACCGAGATGGAGGCGATCTGGGCGCGGGTGCCCGATGGCACCCCGATCGAAATCCGCCCCTGACCGCCCCCTTCATCTGTTCAAAAATATCCTGCGGGGAGGTCCGGAGGGGTGCAAAACCCCTCCGGCGCTGACCACCCCGCGCCAGGCGTCAGTCGCGCGGGATTGGCCGGGGCCGCCCCTCGGCATCCAGCGCGACAAAGGTGAAGGACGCATCCGTCACCTTGATGCTTTCCGACCCGTAGCGATCGCGTCGCCAGGCCTCGACATGGATGCGCATCGAGGTCCGCCCCATCCCCTCCAGATCGGCGTAAAGCGATACCTCATCCCCCACCTTGACCGGCTTGAGAAAGGTCATCCCCTCTACCGCGATGGTGGCCGACCGGCCGCGCGCCAGCCGGGCGGCCAGATTGCCCGCCGCCAGATCCATCTGCGCCATCAGCCAGCCGCCGAAGATGTCGCCCGAAGGGTTGGTATCGGCGGGCATGGCGATGGTGCGGATCACCGGCTCCGAGGTCGGCGGAAGAACGGGGTCTGTCATGGGCGCTCCTGTCGGTTTCGGCGCAGCATGCCGCAGCCGGGCGGGGCCGCCAAGCAAAAGCGGCGGCTGGTCGCCCCGCCGCCGCCCCGATGATTTCCGCGAACTGTCGCGCCCCTGTTCGCCGTGCGCCTATTCGACCGACAGCGCGACAAAGCGCGGATCACCCTCGCGCCGGATCAAGAGCAGGATCGACTTGCGCCCCGCCTCTTTCGCCTCGTCGATGCGCGCTTGCAGATCCTCGATCCGGGCCACCTTCTGCTGGCCGGCCTCGGTGATCAGGTCACCTTCGCGCAGCCCCTTGGTATAGGCCTCCGAGGTGCCATCGACCTTGGTCACGACAAGGCCGCCCTCATCGCCCTGAAGCCCCAGCTTCTCGCGCAGCTCGGCAGAGACCGGCTCCACCGTCAGGCCCAGCAGCTCGGCCTTGGCCGGCGCCTGCGGGGTGCCGGGTTTGGCGGCGGCGGCCTCGGTCGCCTCGGCCTCCTCGCGGCGGCCCAGCGTCACGGTCAGCGTCTCGGTCTTGCCCTCGCGCAGCACCTCGACCTTGACCGCCTCGCCCACCGGCGCATCGGCCACCCGGCGGGTCAGGTCGCGCACATCCTTGATCGGCTTGCCGTCGAACAGCGTGATCACATCGCCCGCCATCATGCCGGCCTCCTTGGCCGGGCCCTCGGGCACATCGGTGATCAGCGCGCCCACGGCGCCATCGCCCAGGCCCATGGCCTCGGCCACGTCGGGCGTCACGTCCTGGATGCGCACACCCAGCCAGCCGCGCCGCGTCTCGCCAAATTCGCGCAGCTGGTTCGTCACCTTCTGCACCACATTCGACGCCATCGAAAAGCCGATCCCGATCGAGCCGCCGGTGGGCGACAGGATCGCGGTATTCACCCCGACCACCTGCCCGTCCATGTTGAACAGCGGCCCGCCCGAATTGCCCTTGTTGATCGCGGCATCGGTTTGCAGGAAGTCGTCATAGGTGCCCTGCAATTCGCGCCCCCGCGCCGAGACGATGCCCGCGCTGACCGAAAAACCCTGGCCCAGCGGGTTGCCCATGGCCATGACCCAATCGCCCACGCGCATCAGATCGCTGTCGCCAAAGCTGACAAAGGGCAGCGCCTCGGGGCTTTCGACCTTGAGCAGCGCGATATCGGTCTTGGGATCGGTCCCGACCAGCTTGGCCGGCAGGCGCTTGTGCGAAAAGAACTCGATCTCGATCTGGTCCGCGCCCTCGATGACGTGATTGTTGGTGACGATATAGCCATCCTCCGAAATCACGAAACCGGAACCGAGCGCCTCGGACCGGCGCGGGCCGGTATCGCCGTTGCGGTTCTGGAACTGGTCGAAGAAATCCTGAAAGGGCGATCCCTCGGGCAGTTGCGGCATCGACTCGGTCGAGGCTTCGACCACCGCCGAGGTGGTGATGTTCACCACCGCCGGGCTGATCTTTTCGGCCAGATCGGCAAAGCTCTCGGGGGCGCCCCGGGCCTCGACGAAATGCGCGGGGCCCATGGCCACGGTCAGGCCCAGCAGCAGGGCCCCCATCATCCGCACCGCCCGCTGCCGCGGGGCGAGGGCCGGAACATCCAAGGAAATCGCTCTGGATTGCACCGCAGAACTCCTTTCGGTCGCAAGAACGTGCCCGGCCTCCCGCCGGGCTTGGTCACAGCAAACAGCTAGGATGCCGGGAACGCAATGCAAACCCCGGTCGCGCGCCGTCAAACGGATGTGATTCATTGTTTCAGTCGCGGCCAGCGCGGCTTCAGCCCTGCCGGCGGAAGGTCAGGTAATGCGGGTCGCGCCCCTCGCGCAGCGCCTTTTGTTCATAGCGCGTCGAAAGCCAGTCCTCCCAGGCGGCGCCCTGGCCGAAACCGGGGCCGGCCTTTTCGACCAGATCGAAGCCCGCGACCGGCACTTCCTCCAGCGTCTGACGGACATAATCGGGGATATCGGTCGCCACCCGGAATTCCGCGCCCGGCTTCAGGCTGCGCGCCAGCGGCCCGAGGTAATCGGGCGTCACGAAGCGGCGGCGGTGATGGCGCGCCTTGGGCCAGGGATCGGGGTAGTTCAGAAAGGCCTTTGACACGGTTTCGGGCGGCAGCACGTCGAACAGGTCGCGCACATCGCCCGGATGCAGCGCCAGATTGGTGACCCCGGCCGCGCGGATCTTGCCCAGCAGCATGGCAATGCCGTTCACAAAGGGCTCGCAGCCGATCAGGAACACGTCCGGGTAACGCGCCGCCATATGGACCAGATGCTCGCCGCCGCCAAAGCCGACCTCAAGCCAGAGCGGCCGCCCCCCCGTCAGCGCCGCCAGATCCAGCGGCCTGCGCCCCGGGTTCGACTGCACGGTCACACCGTCCAGGCTCAGCTTGCCCAGATCCTCGGCCAGATAGGTCTTCTGGCTGGCGCGCAGGGTCTTGCCATGGGTCCGGCCATAGAAGTTGCGGCGTTCGGGATGGGGGGCGTGGGGCATCGGTCTGTCTTTGCTCAGGCGTGGCGGCGGATCGGGTGGCCCTACCCGCCGCCCCGGCCTGCGTCAAGCCGCCTCGGCCCGCGCCGTGCCGCCATAGGCCAGCCGCAGTTCCGACAACATCGTCTCGATCGCCTCGCCGCGCGCCGTGGGGGCGGCATAGAGGCAGATCGACAGGCTGCCCAGATCGGGCAGGCCCTGCCCCGTCACCTCGGCGGTGCCGGGCGGGCAGCGCCCCTCGATCCGGGCCGAGATCGCCAGATCGGCGGCCACCATCGCCTCGGCGGCCTGTTCGCTGTCGCCCTCCAGCGCGGTTTCCCAGGGCAGGCCGGCGCGATCCAGCGCGCCCTGCGCCAGCGGGCGGAAGATGCAGGTATCCTTGAACGCCAGCCGCAGCGGGCGACGGGTGGCGGCGGCGCCATCCTGCGCGCCGATCCAGACTAGGTTCTGCCGCGACAGCACCTCGCCCTCGGGGCCGGGGCGGTCTTCGGTGGTCAGGATGATGTCGAAATCGCCGCGGGCAAACCCATCGCGCAACAGCATGGTGAAGGACGAGGCCAGATTGACCCGCAGCCGCGGGAACTGCCCGGCCAGCCGCTTCAACACCGCGGGAATCGCCGGATAGACGATGTCATGCGGCACGCCCAGCCGGATCTCGCCCTCAAAGGCGGCAAGGCCCATGCGTTCCAGCGCGGCATCGTTCAGCTCCAGCATGCGGCGCGCATAGCCCAGAAGTTGCTCGCCCTCGGCGGTGACGCTCAGCCGGCGCGCGGCGCGCAGGAACAGCTCCACCCCCAGCCCCTCCTCCAGCCGCTTGATCTGCATCGAGACCGCGCTCTGCGTGAGGTTCAGCAACCCCGCCGCCCGCGTGACCCCGCCCGCATCCACCACCGCGACGAAGGCCCGCAGGGCCGTCAGATCCAGATTGCGCGCCATATCAAGCCTCGTGATTCATGTACCAACAATCATTCATTTTCATTATTAAGCGTCGCCTGTCAATATCACCGTATCGAATGAATACCCCGCAACCCATGACGAAACGGAGTGATCATGTCCGAGATTTCGCACCTTCCCGCCCGCCCCTTCCGCCTGTCGCCGAGCGCCCTGCTGCGCGGCTGGATGGCCCGCCGCGCCTTTCGCCGGTCGCAGCGGCATCTGCTGGCACTGGACCGCCACTTGCTGCGCGACATCGGCCTGACCCGCGCCGAGGCCGAGGCGCTGGCCACCCGCACCGACTGGGACGCGCCGGGCCATTGGCGGCAAAAATCCTGATCCGGCGCAGAGATGCGCCGCACCGCCTTGAAAACCCGCCCGACGCTTCCGATATTGACCCCATAACGCGCGCGCGCAGGATCGCGCGCCATGGAACAGTCTGAACTCGGAGGCACGAATGGCTGAATATGATACCCTTCGCACGGGCACGGTCGGCGCCCGCGCGGCGCAGATCGACCAGGGCCTTCGCGCCTATATGAACAAGGTCTATGGCCTGATGTCGGTGGCCATGGTGATCACCGGCGCGGCGGCCTGGGCCATCGCGGGGCTGGCCGTCACGGGCGATGCGGCCTCAGGTGTGGTGCAGATCGGGGCGGGCGAATACCTCACCTCCTTCGGGGCCGCGCTCTATACCTCGCCGCTGAAGTGGGTGGTGATGTTCCTGCCGCTGGTCTTTGTCTTTGGCCTCAGCGCCATGATCAACCGCCTGTCGCCGGCCGCGGCGCAGCTGGCCTTCTATGCCTATGCGGTCGCCATGGGCGTGTCGCTCAGCTCGATCTTCCTGGTGTTCACCGGCGCCTCCATCGCGACGACCTTCCTTGTGACCGCGATCGCCTTTCTGGGGCTGAGCCTTTACGGCTATACCACCAAGCGCGATCTGGGGCCGATCGGCACCTTCCTCATCATGGGGGTGATCGGGCTTCTGGTGGCCTCGCTCGTCAACATGTTCTTCAACATCGACGGGCTGTCGAGCGTGATTTCCTTCCTCGGCGTGCTGATCTTTGCCGGTCTGACCGCCTATGACACGCAGCAGATCAAGGGCCAGTATCTCGCCTTCGCCCATCAGGGCGATGCGGGGGGCGAGGCCTGGATCGGCCGCTCGGCGGTGATGGGGGCGCTGAACCTCTATCTCGACTTCATCAACATGTTCATGTTCCTGCTGCAATTCCTCGGCAATCGCGACTGAACGAGAACCGCTTGAAACGACCAGAGGCCGGGCCCTGTGCCCGGCCTTTTTCATGCGCGCCCTGCCCCGCCCATGCGCCACCGCAAAAGCAAAAGGGCCGCGGCTTGCGCCACGGCCCTGCAATCCTTGCGGAGCGGCAGATCTTACTTGATCTTGCCTTCCTTGTATTCGACGTGCTTGCGCACCACCGGGTCGTATTTGTTGACCGTCATCTTTTCGGTCATGGTGCGGGCATTCTTCTTGGTCACATAGAAGTGCCCGGTGCCCGCCGTCGAGTTCAGACGGATCTTGATCGTCGTCGGCTTCGCCATAGTCGTCTCTCCTGCATCCGGGGAAACAGCGTCGCCCGGTCTAATCCTTGAAGCCTGCCTTTTACGGATGCGGGCGGCAGAGTCAACAGCGAAAACCCCTGCCGCCCTTGGTTTTTACCGCCTTACAGCGCGGGCTTGCCGGCGCCGGCGTGAATGGTCGCCACGGTGGCGTCATCCAGCCCCAGGGCGCTCGCCAAACCCTTGAGATAGGCGCGTTCCGCGTCGGTATCGACGGTGATCGCCATCAGCGCGGCCGAATAGACCTGCGCCTTGGCGTGATCGCCGACCGAGGCGGCAAAGCCCATGATATCGAGCGGCGCGTCCAGCTCGGCCTTCACGAAGGCGATTTCCTCGTCGCTGGCATCCTTGAGATGCGAGAGAATCGTCGCGCGCTCCTCGGCGTCGATCTCGCCATCGGCCTTGGCGGCCTGGATCATGGCGCGGATCATCAGCTTGGCGTTTTCTTCGGCCGCGGCGCCCAGCGGCGTGGCGCCGGTGATCGCGCCCAGCATTTCGCCCATGTTGCGCGCGCCCGCCGACGCCGCGCCCGTCATCGCCGCCATCAGGCTGCCCAGCCCGGCCTCGGCCTGTTCGGTCGCCTGCGCAGCCTGCGGGCCCAGCTTGCCCATCATGTCGCGCACACCCTGCGCACCGCCCGGGATGCCCAGCTTTTCGGCCATGGCGCCCATCTGGTCAGCCACGCCGCCCGGCGCACCGGCCCCGCGCAGGGCATCCTTCATGCCGGTCATGCCGCCGGCCTGCTGGAACTTCTGCACGCCCTTGGCGGCGGCAAAACCGACAGCAAGCGTTGCAAGGGTCTTGATGAAACTCATGGGATATCCCTCCTGAAGACCGAGTCGCCGCGAAGCATAGCGCAGGCTTGGTCGCCTTCAGGGGGAAAAATGTCGCGCGGATGGCCTGTAAGCCGGATTCTGTCCAAGGCGTCGCCGCCTCTGGATGACCATTCCTCTGCCCCCGCCCTTGCGGACGGGATCTAGCTGCCAACCCGGGCACTCTTGGGCTGAAACGTCCCTTGCGGAGGTCTCCGGCAGGGTTGCCCCTGTGGTCCCGGACCTTTCCGCGCGAGGCCCCTATTCGGCATTGCTCCGGGTGGGGCTTGCCGTGCCGTCCCGGTTGCCCGGTCCGCGGTGGGCTCTTACCCCACCGTTTCACCCTTACCATGTCCGCATCCGGCGGATGCAATCATGGCGGTATCTTCTCTGTGGCGCTTTCCCTGAGGTTACCCCCGCCGGGCGTTACCCGGCACCCTTGTTTCATGGAGTCCGGACTTTCCTCGCACGCCTTGCGGCGCACGCGGTCATCCAGCCATCCGCGCGAGGGGCGGATTACGCCCCGGCGGCGGGCGCGTCAACCGGAAAGCGCGCGGCCAGATCGGCGGCAAGGCGGGTATCGGTCGCATCCAGCGGCCCGGTCGCCCAAGGGCGGAAGCGCAGCCGAAAGGCCGCAAGCAAGGCATCCTCCGGCGCGTCGGGATAGCCAAAGACCCGCAGCGCGGCGATGAAATCGCCCGCCTCGGCGCCCGTATCGGCGCCCTGTTCGGGCCAGACCGAAAGCCCCGCCCGCGCCAGCCGGCGCCAATCGAAATGTGCCCCCGGATCGCCCTTGCGCGTGGGCGCCATGTCGGCATGACCGATCACCCGTTCCGGCGGGATCTGCCAGCGATGCAGGATATCGGCCAGCAGGCGTTCCAGCGCGGCCATCTGCGGCTCGGGGAAGGGTTCATCGCCACGATTGGCCAGTTCGATCCCGATAGAGCGCGAATTGACATCCGTGCAGCCGCCCCAGCCCCCCGCCCCGGCATGCCAGGCGCGCAACTCTTCGGGCACCAGGGCCGTCACCACGCCATCGGGGGCAATCAGGTAATGCGCCGATACTTCGGCGCCCGCATCGCAGAGCCGCGCCTCGGCCTCGGCGCAGGTCGGCATGGCGGTGTAATGGATCACCACCAGATCGGGCAGCGCGCCATGTCGGCGCGGGCCGCGATTGGGCGAAGGGTAGCTGTCGAACGCGGCCACGATTATTGCACGGCCTTGCGGAAGCGCGTCGGATCCCAGGCGCAGGCGAAACCGTCGCCATCGGGATCCAGCCCCTTGCGATCCTTCTCCGGCCCACCGGCATCCAGGAAGGCCGCCTGCGCCTGATCGGGCGAGGGATAGGCGGCGCAGGCCCGTTCGGGGTTGCGCAATTGCAGCGAGCCGCGGTCATAGATCGCCTGCCCCACGCCATTGGTGGTGCTGAGCGCGAATTGCACGATATTGGCCGAATTGCCGGCCCGGGTCGGCAGGTTGGCCACCGGCACCGCCGGCGCCAGCGGCGGCGGGGTGATCGCCGTGGCCATCGGCGCGCCCGTCAGCGGCTGGGCCATGGGATCGAGCGGCGCGCCGACACCCGGCGCAGGCGCCCCGCCTGCATTGTCGATCGCGGCACCGATCCGTTCGGCCGAAAAGCCCGAAGCCGCCGGGGCGGCCGCGCCCAGCGGTTGCCCGGTGGTGACCCCGCCGCCCATGATCGGCTGCGCCCCCGGCGCCACCATCGGCGCGCCGGTGGTCAGCGCGGCCTCGCGCTGAGCGTTGTAGCTGTCATAATCGCCAAAGCCGACGCCCGCGCCCGAATCCGGCACGGTCGGGCCACAGGCAACCAGCGCCAGCGGCGCAAGGGCAATCAGGGCAAGAGAGACGGCGCGCATCGCATATGGTCCTTCGGAAGGGGAACCGGCCCCGGATCGGGGCCGGACTGCGTCTATCGGGCGGGGCCTTACCACCATTTCGCGGGCTTGGAAACAAAGCCCGCCGCACGCTCCAGCACATAGGCGTGATTGAGCAGCGCGCCTTCCTCCCAGGGTTTGCCGATCAGTTGCAGGCCCAGCGGCAGCCCGTCGGGATCAAGCCCGACCGGCACCGACACGCCCGGCAACCCCGCCAGATTCAGCGTCACGGTGAACACGTCGTTGAGATACATCTCCACCGGATTGGCGCTGTGCATCTCGCCCAGGCCAAAGGCCGGGGTCGGCGTGGCCGGGGTCAGGATCGCGTCCACCCCGGCGGCGAAGGCCTGTTCGAAGTCGCGCTTGATCAGAGCCCGCACCTTGCGCGCGCGGTTGTAATAGGCGTCATAGAAACCGGCCGACAGCACATAGGTGCCGATCATCACGCGGCGCTGCACCTCGGCGCCGAAACCTTCGGCGCGGGTCTTTTCATACATCTCGGTGATGCCGTCGCCCGCCGCCAGTTTCGCGCGGTGGCCGTAGCGCACGCCATCATAGCGCGCCAGGTTGCTGGAGGCCTCGGCCGGGGCGATGACGTAATAGGCGGGCAGCGCATATTTCGTATGCGGCAGCGACACTTCGACGATCTCGGCCCCGGCGTCGCGCAGCATCTCGGCGCCCTTGTCCCAGATCTTCTGGATCTCGGGGCGCAGGCCCGGCAGGCGGTATTCCTTCGGAATGCCGATCTTCTTGCCGCGAATATCGCCGGTCAGGGCCGCCTCGAAATCCGGCACGGCGATTTCGGCACTGGTGCTGTCCTTCGGATCGTGCCCGGCCATGGCGCCCAGCATGATCGCGGCATCGCGCACCGATTTGGTCATCGGCCCGGCCTGATCCAGCGAGGAGGCATAGGCGATGATCCCCCAGCGGCTGACGCGGCCATAGGTGGGCTTGATCCCCACGATGCCGCAGAACGCCGCCGGCTGGCGGATCGACCCGCCGGTATCGGTGCCGGTCGCCGCGATGCACAGATCGCCCGCCACCGCGCTGGCCGACCCGCCCGACGACCCGCCCGGGGTCAGTTCGCGGTCATCGACGCGCCAGGGGTTCACCGCCGGCCCGTAGCAGGACGATTCGTTGGACGAGCCCATGGCGAATTCGTCCATGTTCAGCTTGCCCAGCATCACCGCGCCCGCATCGAACAGCTTGGACGTAACGGTGGATTCGTATTCCGGCCGGAACCCCGCAAGGATGTTCGACGCCGCCTGCGAGGGCACGCCCTTGGTGCAGAACAGATCCTTGATGCCCAGCGGAATGCCGCACAGATCGGGCGCATCGCCCGCCTTCAGCCGCAGATCGGCGGCGCGCGCCTGATCGAGCGCAAGATCCGGCGTCTTGTGGACATAGGCGCCAAGCTCGTCGCCCGCATCCATCGCGGTCAGGCAGGCCATGGTCAGGTCGGTCGCCGTCAGGTCGCCCTTGCGCAGCGCGTCACGCGCCTCGGCCAGGGTCAGTTCGTTCGCATTCGTCATTCCACCACCTTCGGCACGGCAAAGAACCCTTCGCGGGCATCGGGGGCGTTCTTCAGCACCTTGTCCTGGATATTGCCGTCGGTCACCACATCGGCCCGGCGCTTCAGCCGCATCGGCGTGACCGAGGTCATCGGCTCCACCCCTTCGACATCCACTTCGTTGAGCTGTTCCATGAAGCCCAGGATATTCGACAATTCGCCCGCCAGCGCCGGCAGGTCGCCATCATCCACCTGGATGCGCGCGAGCTTGGCCACCCGCCGCGCGGTTTCGACATCAATCGACATGGGACATGCCCCTTCTGACAGTTTGCTTCCGTTTAACGGCGCAGGCCCGGGCGTGCAAGGCGCCCGCAGGGGGCTAGGGCCGTCCGGGGCGGTCGAACAGGCGGGAAATCAGCGGCGACAGGGTGATGACGATGATGATGCGCAACAGGTGGTGGCTGACGACATAGGCCAGATCGGCACCGGCGATGATGGCGATGACCACCATCTCGGCCTGCCCCCCCGGCAGATAGGCCAGAAAGGCGTCGAGCGCGGGCGCGAGCCCCAGCCAGACGATCAGTTCGATGAAGATCAGGCTGATCCCGGCCAGCACCAGCGCATAGACCAGCCCCGCCGACACATCGACCCGCAATTCGCGCCAGGTGATGCCGGCATATTTCACCCCGACCGCGATCCCGATGAAGAATTGCGCGGCCTGGATGATCTCGGCCGGGGGGCGGTGCGTGATCAGGCCCGACAGCGACAGGACCGCGGTCAGGATCATCGGCCCCAGGATCGAGGCGCCGAACAGCCCCACTCTTTCGGCGATCTTCCAGCCAAAGAAGCCCGCCGCGACCATGACGCCCACCTCGACCGGGTCGGTGGCGCGCAGCGGCGCGCCGGGGGGCTGCGACAGATCCACGCCCCAGTAGAAGGTCATGATCAGCGGCGCCACGGTGACGATGACCAGCACCCGCGTCGCATGGATCAGCGACAGCGCCCGCACGTCGCCGCCCGCCTCCTCGCCAAAGACCAGCATATCCTGCAAGCCGCCGGGCATGGCGGCATACCAGGCAGTCGGGTGGTCAAAGCCGAAGACCCGGCGAAACAGCGGATAGCCGACCAGTGCGATGACCGCGATGAACAGCGGCACGATGGCAAGCGAGCCCGCCAGATCGGGCAATTCGGCCAGCACCGAGGGCGTGATCGACGATCCGACCGCCACCCCCAGAAAGGTGCGCATGAAGATGCCGAACTGCCCCGCGCCGGCCAGCGGGGCGCCGATCAGCGCGGCCAGCAGGCAGGCCAGCATCGGCCCCAGCAGAAACGGCAGCGGCAGCCCCGCCACCAGAAAGAGCGCCGCCCCCAGGGCGGCCAGCGCAAAGGTCAGTGCGCGGCGTCTAGACGAGGTCATGTTCTTCCAGCAGCGCCGCATATTGCGCGCCATGCATGTCACGATCCGCCGCCGAACCCTGGATCACCGGGCGCGGCAGGCTGAATTTCACCACCCGCAGATCGGGAATGTCAAAGCGCTTGAGCAATTGCTCAGGCACCTGATACAGCCCCGCGACCGTGGCCGTGGCCAATCCTTGCGTCACCCGGGCATAGGCCTCGGGCGTGTCGCAGAAGATGTCGATGGTCACCCAGAACGGCCCGGCATTCTTGGACCGCACCTTCAACACCAGATCGCCCAGTTTCATGCCATGCCCTCCGGGGTCAGGTCGGTGACGGTCAGCCGGAAGGCCGCCATCGGATCGTCGATCCGCATCACGTGGTTCAGCGCGAATTCATACAGCGCGCCGCGGTCGGTGGTGGCCGGCGAATAGGGAAAGGCGAAGGTCGGCAATTCCTCGTCATCGGTCAGCGGGTAATGCAGCACGAAGGGGTTGATCAGCTTGCCGATCTCGGCCGCGATCTCCTGGCTTTGGGCGGTGACGATGCCCAGCACGCCCACCTCGACCGGATCGCCCCGGCGGTTTTCCAGCGGGCCAAGCGCGCCATCGACGCCGATCAGGCGGAATTCCAGATCGTAGGCGTCCCTTTCCAGCCCCATGCGGCTGGCGATTTCGCCATGCAGAAAGCCGGTCAGCCGATCGACCCAGGCCCGGGCATTCGCCACATAATGCGCATTGCGCAGAATGGCGAGAATCGTGGTCTGGTAGCCCGCGACCCGCGCGCCCTCCAGCTTGACCGTATAGGGGCCGGGCACCCAGGCCGACCCTTCGACCCGCACGCGGCGCGCATCAACTGCGGTGTAGCGCGCGCCGGTCACATCCAGATGGCCGCCGGGTTCATACAGGCGGAACGGATCGGAATTTTCATACAGCATATGCGCCGAGACCGAATGCGGCGTGCAGGCCGCACCTTGGGCCAGCGGCTCAACGGTGAATCCGGCCGCGTCGAAATCGACCAGGATCACCCCCGAGGTCGGGTTGGTGGAACACAGCGCGCCGCATTCCGCGATCTTGGCGCCATGCCAGACCCCGCCGGCATGATCGCCCCGCAACAACGGCAATGCGGCGATGGTCGCGGTATCGGTGGTGCGCCCGGCAATGACGATATCGGCGCCGGTCGCCAGCGCCGCCTGAATCTGTTCGGCCCCCGCCAGCGCCACGATATTGCCCAGCCGGTCAAGGTCGATCTCGGGGGCGGGTGTCAGGGGGGCGATGCGGCTCTCGGCCAGCGCCTGGGCGATGCGCGCCTTGGGCTGACTGGAATAGAGCCGCGCAACCTTGACCTTTTGCCCCAGCTCCGCCGCCAGTTCGGCGGTGATGTCGAACATCCAGTCCACCGTGCTGTCGGTGCCGCAGGTGCCGGCGGTGCCGATGACCAGCGGCACGCCCGCGTCGGCCCGCGCCTGCATCAGCAGCCGCCATTCCGCCTTGGACGCGGCGCGCGAATATTTCGACACGCCCGCCCCAAGGCTGAAGGGCCCACTATCCGTGGACCCCCCGTCGATGCAGATGATGTCAGGCCTTGCGGCCACGCCGCGCGCCAGCGCCTTGCGGTCGAAACCCAGCCCCAACACGCCCGAAGGCACCAGAACGCGCGTCGTCATCTCAGTCCTCATTCGCCATCGGATCGGTCTGCGGCAGCGGCGGCTTTTTCAGGAAACGCCGCAGCACCAGCGGGGCAATAAAGCCCAGCACCGCCGCGATCCAGAGCCCGATCGAGATCGGCGAGGAAAACAGGATCTTCCAGTCGCCATTCGACAGGACCATCGCGCGGCGCAGGTTGTCTTCCATCGCATTGCCCAGCAGGATGCCCAGGATCACCGGCACCGTCGGCATGTCGAGCTTTTTCATCACATAGCCCAGCACGCCGAAGCCCACCATCATGAGCATGTCGAAGCCCGACCCGGTCAGCGAATAGATCCCCACAAAGGCGACCATCGTGACCCCCGGCAGCAGGATCCAGGCCGGCACCGACAGGATATGCACGAAGATCTTGACCATCGGCACGTTCATCAGCAGCAGCACGACGTTGGCGATCAGCAGCGCCGCGATCAGCGACCAGACCACCTCGGGCCGTTCGGAGAACAGCAGCGGCCCCGGCGTGATGTTGAGCGTGAGGAGCAGCGCCAGCAGCACGGCCGTGGTGCCCGAACCCGGCACACCCAGCGTCAGCATCGGCACCAGCGCCCCCCCTGCGGCGGCATTGTTGCCGGCCTCGGGTGCGGCCACGCCGCGCGGATTGCCCTTGCCAAAACTCGCCTTGTCGGACGACAGCGACTTTTCGCCCATATAGGCCAGGAACGACCCGAGCGAAGCCCCCGCCCCCGGCAGAACGCCCGCGATGAAGCCGATCCCCGTGCCGCGCAGCATCGCGCCCGAGGTCTGTTTCAGCATCTTCCACGGGATCAGGATCTTGCCCAGCTTCACCCCGATGGCGCTGTTGCTGCCATGGCTTTCGATGAAGAAGAACACCTCGACCACCGCAAACAGACCGACGATGGCGACCAGAAAGTCGATCCCGTCCATCAGGTGCAACTGCCCGAAGGTAAAGCGCGGCATGCCCGTGGTCTTGTCCAGCCCGATCATCGAGATGGCCAGACCGATGGCGGCGGCCAGCGCGGCCTTGGCCTGGTTGTTCGACCCCATGCCCCCAAGCGTGCAGAAGGCCAGCATATAGAGCGCGAAATATTCGGCCGGACCGAACTTGTAGGCCACGCCCGCCAGATAGGGCGCAAAGATCATCAGGCCGACAGTGGCCAGGAACGACCCCACGAAGGACGCCACGCCCGACACGACCAGCGCCTCGGCGGCCATGCCCTGTCGCGCCATCGGATAGCCGTCCAGCGTGGTCATCATCGCCGGTTCATCGCCGGGGATATTGAGCAGGATCGAACTGATCCGCCCGCCATACATCGCCCCGTAATAGACCGAGGTCAGCAGGACCAGCGCCGAAATGGCATCAAGCCCCAGCGAAAACGAAATCGGAATGAGCAGCGCCACCCCGTTCGACGGGCCAAGGCCCGGCAGCGCGCCGATGATGGTGCCGACAAAGGCGCCGATCACCGCCAGCAACAGCGTATAGGGCGAGGCGGCGATCTCGAACCCCATCGCGAGATTGGAAAGAATGTCCATGGCTCAGAACCCCCAGCCGGCGGGCAGGCCGCGCAGCCCCAGCCCCAGAATGATGCGGAACAGCACGAAAAGGCCGATCCCCAGGCCCAGCCCGGTCAGGGCGGCGGGCACGGGGCGGCCGCTGATCTGCCAGCTCAGCACCCCGGCAACCAGGATGGTAGGCAGGATGAAGCCCAGCGGCGTGATGAGAAAGGCATAGGCCAGCAGCATGACCAGCGCGAGGGCAAGCTGCCCCAGCACCGCGCCACTGGGCCAGTCCGCATCCGGGTCGGGTTTCAGCACCATGACCAGCGAACACAGGATCATCACGCCCGCGATCATATAGGGAAAGATCCGCGGGCCGACGGGATCGGACATGAAGCTGGTCTCGATGCCGTGGGCGCTGAGGATATACCCCAGCGCCACAACGATGATGACCAGACCGAAGATACGGTCGCCGCGCATTATTGCAGCAGCCCGATCTCTTTCGAGATCTCCTGGATCTGGGCGATGTTCTCGGTCACGAAGGTTTCGAAATCGGCGCCCAGCACGGTGTAGGGGGCCAGGCCGTTTTCGGCCATCACGGTCTTCCACTGCTCGCTTTCGCCGACCTTCTTCAGCGTATCGACCCATTTGGCATAGGCGTCATCGCTGATCCCCTTGGGCACATAGATGCCGCGCCAGTTCATCGCGACGATATCGACGCCCTGTTCCTTGGCGGTCGGCACGTCGTCAAAGCCCGGCACGCGGGCATCCGACAGCACGGCCACCGCGCGCACATCGCCCGACTTGATGAAGCCGGTGACCTCGGACAGGTCGCCCGTCATGGCCTGGGTAAAGCCGCCAACCGTCTGGGTGATCGCATCGGCGCCGCCATCGAGACCGATATACTTGACCGCGCGGGCGTCTTCGAACCCGGCCTTGTCCATGGTCATCAGGACTTTCAGGTGGTCAAACCCGCCCACGGCCGAACCGCCGGCAAAGGTCACCTTGGTCGGGTCGGCCTTCACCGCCGCGACCAGATCGTTCAGGTTCTGGAAGGGCGAATCCTTCGCGACCACGATGACGCCCGGATCACCGCCGATCGTGCCCACCCAGCGCACCTGGTCGGCGCTGGCGCCGGCAAAGGCGTTCTGCGCCAGGCGCGTCGTGGTGGCCGAAGAGGCGGCCACGAACACTTCGGCATCCTCGTTGCGGTCGGCCACGATCTGCGTGAAAGCCACGCCGCCGCCGGCGCCCGCGAGGTTGGTGACCTGCACCAGATTGGGCGTGATGCCCAGTTCGGTCATGATGCGGCCGATCTGGCGGCAGGTGAAATCCCAGCCGCCGCCGGGGTTGGCGGGGGCGATGCATTCCTCGGCCATGGCCGGCGCCGCAGCCCCCATCAGAAGTGCGGCAAGGGTCGCACGGGTCCAGATTTTCATGTTGTCCTCCCAGACGGTTATTCGCGCCGCAGCGCAGGCTTGCGGAAAACACACTTTGCTGAAAAGCTGACACGAACCTGTCATCCACTGCCGAAAATCCGGTCAAATGCGATTCCTGCTGGTCGAAGATACCGACGAACTGGCCCAAGCCGTCGCGTCGCGGCTGGCGCTTGAGGGGCATGGCGTGGACCGGGCCGCCACGCTGGCCGATGCGCGCGATCTGCTGCGCGCGGCCCCCTATGACCTGATTCTGCTCGATATCTCGATGCCCGATGGCGACGGACGCGATTTTCTGGCGCAGGACCGGGCGGCGGGCGGCAGCGTTCCGGTGATCATGATGACGGCCAGCGCCTCGGTGAATGACCGCGTGACCACGCTGGATCGCGGCGCCGATGACTACATCGTCAAACCCTTCGACTTTGCCGAATTGCTGGCGCGCTGCCGCGCCGTGCTGCGCCGCCATGCCGGCGCCGCCGACAGCCTGCGCCGCTTTGCCGGTTTCACCTATGATCCGCTGGGCGCCACCATCACCGTGGGCGACGAGACGCGCGAATTGCGCGCCCGCGAATTGCGTCTGCTGGAAATCCTGCTCAGCCGTCCCGGTCAGGCCTATTCCAAGGCGCATCTGATCGACCGGCTGTTTTCCTTTGACGAAATGGTCAGCGACAACGCGATCGAGGTCTATGTCGGCCGGCTGCGCCGCAAGCTGGAAGGATCGGGCGCGCGGCTCGAGACGCTCCGCGGTGTCGGCTACAGGTTCTTTCCCGAATGATCCCGCTCTGGCCCGGCCAGCCCTCGCTGCGGCACCGGCTGATCTGGCAGATCGTCGCGCTGTCGGCGCTGCTGGCGGCGCTTTTGTTCATCGCGGTCCGCTACAGCGCCGAGACCGCCTCCAGTGCCTCGCAGGATGCGGTGCTGGCGGCGGCGGTCAATTCCATCGCCGACGGGGTGCGCAGCGGCGATGACGGGCTGGTGCTGGATCTGCCCTATGCGACCTTCTCGATCCTGGGCGCCATGGGCGAGGAACGCATTTTCTACAGCCTGCGTCTGGGCAATGCCTTTCTCAGCGGATACGAGGGCCTGCCCGCGCCCCCCCAAATGCCCGAAGACCTGTCGCCCGTCTTTTACGATGCCGCCTATCGCGGCGCCGATCTGCGGCTGGCGGCGATCACCCGTTCCGCATTGGTGGAAAACCAGACACAGCTTGTGACGGTGGTGCTGGGCCAGACCCGCTTTGGCCAGGCCGAGATCGCCCGCCATACCGCGCGCAACGCCGCCTGGCTGGGCCTGGGCTTTCTGGTGCTGGCGCTGCCGCTGGCCATGCTGTCGGTCCGCAATGTGCTGCGCCCGGTCGAATTGCTGACAGAGGCGGTGTCGCGGCGCGGCCCGCATGATCTGCGCCCGGTGCGTCACCCTGCCCCGCGCGAATTGTCGCCGCTGCTGCGCGCGCTCAACGGCTTCATCGCGCGGCTGCGGCTGTCGCTGCAACTGGCCGAGACCTTCATCTTCGAGGCCGCGCATCGCATCCGCACCCCCCTGTCGCTGGTGCGCACCGAGGCGGAACTCGCGCTCTCCGAGGCGCAGGACGAAGCGACCCGCATGCGACTGCGCCGGATGATCCGTGCCATCGGCGAAAGCAGCCGCTCTGCCAGCCAGATCCTCGATCATGCGATGGTGCTGTATCGGTCGGATCAGTTCGAGGCGGCGGGTTTCGATCTCGCCGCCCTGGCGGCGGGCGCGTTGCGCGACATTACCCCGGTGGCGGAAATGCGCGAGATCGGCCTGCGCGCCGAGGGGCTGGAAACACCCTGCCCGCTGACCGGCGACGCCCGCATGATCGAGGTGGCGCTGCGCAACCTGCTGGACAATGCGCTGAAATATTCCGACCCCGACAGCACCGTGACCCTGCGCCTGAGCCAGACCGACGAGACCCGGCTGAGCATCTGCGATCAGGGCCGGGGCCTGCCTGCCGATGCGGGCGATCTGACCGAACGGTTCCGCCGCGGGTCGAATGCCGGCGATGTGGTGGGGTCGGGCCTGGGCCTGACCATCGTGTCAGAGGTCGCCCTCGCCCATGGCGGGCGCTTCACCCTGGAACCGGGAAAGGAGGGGGGCACATGCGCCACGCTCATCTTGCCGCGCGCCGATTGATCGGCGGCCTGCTGGCGCTCATGCTGGCCGGCCCGGCCCTGGGCTTCGAGATGGAGCTGGAGCGGGTCTTCGGCCCCGCCGACGCGCCCGAGGAAATCGCCGTCCTCTCCACCACCGATGTCGCGGCCATCGCGGGCGTGCTGGAAAGCTATGCCGCGCGCCACCCCTGGCAGCGCATCCGCTATGTGCAGGCCGCCAGCCTTGAGACCTTTCGCGCCATCGGCACCGAGGGCGCCCCCTTCGATCTGGTCATGTCCTCGGCCATGGATTTGCAGATGCGGCTGGTCAATGACGGTCTGGCCGCCGGTGTCACCCCCGATGCGACCGGCCTGCCCGCCTGGGCGCGCTGGCGCGACCAGCTGTTCGGCGTGGCACTGGAGCCGGTGGTGACGCTGGCCTCGCGGCGGGTGCTGGGCGATACCCCCCTGCCCCGGTCGCGCCGCGACCTGATCGCCATGCTGCGCGACGACCCCGCCCGCTTTGACGGCCGCGTCGCCACCTATGACCCGGCCACATCGGGCGTGGGCTATTTCCTGATTTCGCAGGATGCCCAGCAATCCGAAGGCTTCTGGCGGCTGGCCGAGGTGATGGGGCGGCTCAATGCCCGGGTGTTCTGCTGTTCGGGCGAGATGATCCGCGAATTGCGCGAGGGGCGCGTGTCGATCGCCTATAACGTCGTGGCCAGCTACACCGCCCGCTTTGCCCCCGACGACCCCGATCTGGTGAAGCTGAGCTTCGAGGATTACACCCTGGCCATCGTGCGATCGGCCTTCGTGCCGGTGCAGGCGCCCAACCCCGATGGCGGCACCGCGCTCCTGTCGCATCTGCTGTCACCCGAGGCGCAGCGGCAACTGGCGGAACTGTCGGGGGCGGCGCTGATCCCCGGCGCGGGGCCGGCACCCGCGCCCAACTTGCGGCCGATCCGGCTGGATGCGGGGCTGCTGGTCTATGGCGACCAGCTGCGCCGCACCGATACGATGAACGAATGGCGCGGCGCGATGATCCAGCCCTAGCCGCTGATACCGATAAAGACCTCGCCGCCTTCGACCTTGATCGGATAGGTGCGCAGGTTCACACAGACGGGGGCGCGTTTCGCCTCGCCGGTGCGGTAATCGAACTGGCCATTATGTTTGGGGCATTCGATCAGATGACCCATCACCAGCCCGTCGCACAGATGCACATCCTCATGCGTGCAGCGCCCGGCGGTGGCGTAGAAATCGCCCTCGGGCGAATGATAGATCGCAAAGGTCTGCGATCCGTGGTCAAAGCGGATCAGGTCCTCGGCGTCGATATCGTCGGTGGCGCAGGCGCGAATCCAGTCGGTCATGTCACTTTCCTCATGCGGCAGGGGTTACGGCGGCGTCGCCCAGGGCGGCGCGGTGAAAATCCTCGCGATAGGGTTTAGCGGTGGCGGGCAAGTCGCGCTTCAGAAAGAAATCCTCATAGACCAGCTGGCGCCGCAGCGCCGGCCACATCTCGGCAAAGGCCGCGGGGATGGAGCGGTTGGGCGCCGGCAGGTCATGCCGGATCACCGCATGCAGGCGCGGCAGCGCATGATAGGGCACCATCGGGAACATGTGATGTTCCACATGGTAATTCATGTTCCAGTAGATGAAGCGGCTGACCGGGTTCATATAGACCGTGCGGCTGTTCAGCCGGTGGTCGATCACGTTGTCGGCCAAGCCGCCATGCTGCAAGAGCCCGGTCATCACATGGTGCCAGGCGCCATAAAGCCGCGGCAGGCCGATGACCATCAGCGGCAGGATCGACCCCATCCACAGCGCCAGCGCCAGCGTCGCCAGATAGATCGCCACATAGATCCGCGCGACGCGCGTGACCTTTGCCCATTCGCTTTGCGGCACGAAGCTGCGCTCCTCGGCCGTGGGGCCCGAGACCGCGTTCACCACCATGCGCGGCAGCGCCGCCAGCACATCGAACACCCCAAAGAAATTCAGCACCAGCTTTGCAAAGGCCGGCGGGCGCATCACCGCGATTTCCGGGTCGCGCCCGACGATATAGGTGTCGGTATGGTGGCGGGCATGGCTCCAGCGCCAGGTCGCCGAATTGCGCATCATCATGAAGGACGCGATTTCATAGACCGCGTTGTTCATCCAGGGCGTCTTGAAGGCGGTGCCATGGCTGCATTCATGCCAGCGCGAATCCGAGGCGGAGCCATAGAGCACTCCATAGGCCAGCCAGAACGGCACCGACCAGACCGAAGGCCAGAGCGCGATGCCGATCCCCGCCAGCACCACCATGCTGCCCAGCCAGATCACCGTGTCGCGGATCGCCGGCTGGTCGGATCGCTGCATCAGATCCTTCATCACCTTGCGCGGCACCTCGGTATGATACCATTCGGCGGCGGCAAGGCCGGTCTCCACCGCGCGGGCGCCATCCGGCCCCAACAGGCTGTAATCGCGTTTCGTCATCCTCGTCCTCCCTGACCCGGTGGGATCGCATCCGGGGTCTTGACGAAAATAGAATACACATTCCATCATGGCGAAAGACGGCGATGCCGTATTTTCATCAAATCTCGTCATCAGGCAAAAGGGGGCGACCATGGCCAGACGGCCCGGCATGGCGGCATTGGCGGCGGCGGCAGGCGTGTCGGTCGCCACAGTGGACCGCGCGCTGAACGGGCGCGAACAGGTCGCCGCCGATACCCGCACCCGCATCGCCGAGGCCGCGCAGCGCATCGGCCACCCCGCCGCCTGGCGATTGCACGGCAGCGGCCCCGCCCCCGGCCGCACGCTGCGCTTTGGCGTCGTGCTGCACAAGCAGGGCCAGGATTTCTACCGCGCCTTCGCGCAGGAACTGGAACGCGCCATCGCCGAGATACCGGGCCTGCGCGGCGAACTGGTGCTGGAGTTTTCGGCCTCGCAGGCTCCCTCCGACATGGCCGCCAGCCTGCGCGCAATGGCCGGGCGCTGCGATGTGCTGGCCGCGACAGCGGTCAACCACCCCGAAATCACCGCCGCGGTGGAGGAATTGCGCGGCACCGGCCTGCCGGTCATCGCCCTGCTCTCGGACTTTGCCCTCGGGCTGCGCGCCGGCTATCTCGGCCTCGACAACCTCAAGATCGGGCGCAGTGCCGGCTGGATCACCGCGCTTTCCGCCCGCGCCACTGGCGCCGCACAGGGCAAGGTCATGCTGGTGGTGGGCGGTCATCGCTGGCATGGCCACGAACTGCGCGAGGCGGGCTTTCGCAGCTACCTGCGCGAGATCGCCCCTGGGCTGGAGGTGCTGCCCACCTTCGTCAATCTCGAAACCCGGCAGTTGACGCAGGATGCGGTGCGCGTGGCGCTCGCGCGCCACCCCGACCTGCGCGGCATCTATGTCGCCGGCGGCGGGATGGAGGGCGCGATCGCCGCCCTGCGTGCGCATCGCGACCCTAGCGCGGTTTCGCTGGTGGTCTCGGCCCTCACCCCCGAATCGCGGCGCGGGCTGGCGGATGGCCTCGTCACCATGGTCACCGACACCCCGCTGGAACGGCTCTGCCGCCAGTTGTTCGGCCAGATGGCCCGGCTGGTGCAGGACAATGCCGATTTCGGCGAGATCTTCCTGCTGCCCGAGATACATATCGGCGAAAGCGTCTGACGATATCCCATCATTCCCGGCGATCCGGGGCTTTGCCCACGCCCCGAACTGGAATATTCATTCCGAAAATAGCCCGAGGTCACCATGCTCCCCTTCGCCCTGAACCACATGACCGCCCCGCGCCTCGACTGGCGCGCCTTTGCCGATCTCGCGGCCACGCTGGGCTGCGTCGGCGTGGAATACCGCAATGACCTTTCCGGCCCGCTGTTCGGCGGCACCGACCCGGCCGAGGTCGGCGCCACCCTGCGCGCCCATGGCCTGCGCTTCCTCGCGCTGGCCGAGGTCAAGATGTTCAACGACTGGTCCGACACCAAGGCCGCCGAGGCCGAGGCCCTGATGCAGATCGCCGCCGCCGCCGGGGCCGAGGCGATCAGCCTCATCCCGCGCAATGACGGTGTCGCCACCGACCGCGCCGACAGCCGCCGCGTGACCGAAACCGCCCTGCGCGAGGTGCTGCCGATGCTGCGCGCCCACGGGCTGAAGGCCATGGTCGAACCGCTGGGCTTCGAGGTCTGCTCGCTGCGCTACAAGGAGGTGCTGGCCGATTGCATCGAGGCCGTGGGCGGCGCGGGCACGCTGTTCATGGTGCATGACACCTTCCACCACCACCTCGCCGGCGGCGGCACGCTTTTTCCTGACCTCACCGGCATCGTCCATGTCTCGGGCGTCACCGCGCCGGTGCAGGTGAATGCCCTGCGCGACCCGCATCGCATTCTGGTCGATGCCGATGACATGCTCGGCAATGTCGCCCAGATCCGCGCCCTGCACCGGGGCGGCTATCGCGGCCCGATCAGCTTTGAACCCTTCGCGCCCGAGATCCACGCCCTGCCCGACCCGGCAAAGGCCCTCGCCGCCTCGATGCGCTTCATCGAGGCCGGCGCCGCATCCTGATCTTCATCTGTTCACAAATATCCTGCGGGGAGGTCCGGAGGGGTGCAAAACCCCTCCGGCGCCCACCACAGGCGCCACGGTCAGGGCATGACCTCGAAACGATCCACATCGACCATACCGTGATCGGTGATCTTCAGATGCGGGATCACCGGCAGGGCCAGAAAGGCCAGTTGCAGGAACGGCTCCTCCAACACCACGCCCAGCGACCGCGCGGCGGCGCGCAGCGCGATCAGATCGTCGCGCACCACCTCAAAGGGCTCCAGGCTCATCAGCCCCGCCACCGGCAGCGCCAGTTCCGCCAGCACCCGCCCGCCCTCGGTCACCACGAAACCGCCCTCGATCTCTGACAGCCGGTTCGCCGCCAACGCCATATCGGTATAATCCGCACCCACCACCGCGATATTGTGGTGATCGTGACAGACGGTGGAGGCGATGGCCCCGCGTTGCAGGCCAAAGCCCTTGACGAAGCCGGTCGCGCGATTGCCGTTCACCCCGTGGCGCTCGATCACCGCGATCTTGATCAGGTCGCGCGCCAGATCGGGGCGCTTGTCGCCATCCTGCGGCGCGATCTCGAAGGTCAGATGTTCGGTGATGATCTTGCCGGGAATGACCCCGATCACCGGCGTTTCGCTGCGATTGCCGCCGGTGCGGAAATCGGTCGCCGCCACCCGGGGCGCCTTGACCGAATGCCGCGCGACCGGCGGCACCACCTTGCGCGCGGCAAAGGCCGCCTCGCCCGCGCGCACCCCGGCCGAGAATACCATCTCGGGCCGACACGCCGCCAGATCGGCCAGCACCACGATATCGGCGCGCTTGCCCGGCGCGATCTGGCCGCGATCCTTGAGCCCGCAGGCCTCGGCCGCCGAAAGCGAGGCCGCGCGATAGGCCGCCAGCGGCGGGCAACCAAGCGCGATCGCGGTGCGGATCAGGTAATCCAGATGGCCATGTTCCGCGATATCCAGCGGGTTGCGGTCATCGGTGCAGAAACAGCAATAGGCCGAGCTGCGTTCGGTCAGCACCGGCGCCAGCGCGTGCAGATCCTTGGAAACCGACCCCTCGCGGATCAAGACCCGCATCCCCTTGCGCAACTTCTCCCGCGCCTCCTCGGCGGTGGTCGCCTCATGCTCGGTGCGGATGCCGGCGGCGATATAGCCGTTCAGGTCGCGCCCCGACAAAAGCGGGCTGTGCCCGTCGATATGCCGGCCGCGAAACGCCTCCAGCTTGGCCATGCAGCCCGGATCGCCATGCAGCACACCGGGATAGTTCATGAACTCGGCCAGCCCGATGACGCGCGGATGATCCATCAGGGGCAGCAGATCTGCCGCCTCCAGCCGGGCGCCCGTGGTCTCCATATGGGTCGAGGGCACGCAAGACGACAGTTGCACCCGGATATCCATCACCGTATGGGCGCTCGCCTCCAGAAAATAACCGATCCCCGCCAGACCGCAGACATTGGCGATCTCATGCGGATCGCAAATGGCGGTGGTCACGCCATGGGGCAGCACACAGCGGTCGAATTCATAGGGCGTGACCAGCGAACTTTCGATATGCAGATGGGTGTCGATGAAGCCGGGCACCAGAATGCGCCCGGTCACATCCACCACCTCGCGCCCCTCGTAATCGGCACAGATCCCCACGATGACGCCGCCGCAGATCGCGACATCGCCCTCCAGCAGATCGCCGGTCACCACATCCAGCACCCGCCCGCCCCGCAAGACCAGATCGGCGGGATCCAGCCCCCGGCCCTGGCGGATCAGATCGGAAAGCGGCGGTTTCGGCATGGTCGTCTCCCTCGGCTTTGCCCCGACTGAACCCGATCCCGGCGGCCGGGTCCAGCCCCAAGGCGGCGCCCCCTTGCCAAAGCGCGGCCCAAAGGGCAGGACCAGAGCCATGCAACCCGAAACACCCCCGCAACGCCCCTTGCGCGGCATCGCGCTGAAACTCGGCTCGGTGCTGGTCTTCATCGTCATGTCGGCGCTGATCAAAGCGACCGCCGATCGCGTGCCGCCGGGCCAGGCGGTCTTTTTCCGGTCGTTCTTTGCCCTGCCGGTGATCCTGGTCTGGCTGGGACTGCGGCGCGAGTTGACCACCGGGCTGGGCACCAGGAACCCGGTGGGCCATGTCTGGCGCGGGCTGATGGGCACCGCGGCCATGGGTTTCGGCTTTGCCGGCCTCGCCTTCCTGCCGCTGCCCGAGGTGACCGCCATCGGCTATGCCGCGCCGCTGCTGACAGTGATCTTCGCCGCGATGTTCCTGGGCGAGGAGGTGCGCGCCTTCCGCATCGGCGCGGTCGGCCTGGGGCTGGCGGGGGTGCTGATCGTCGCCAGCCCGCGCCTGACGCTCAACAGCGGCGCCAGCGCGGCCGAGGCGCTTGGCGCGCTGCTGGTCCTGTTCGGCGCCGTCTTCGCCGCCCTGGCCCAAGTTTTCGTCCGAAAACTTGTGAATGGCGAAAAGACTTCGACGATCGTCTTCTGGTTTTCGGTAACGGCCTCGCTGGTCTCGTTACTGACACTGCCCTGGGGATGGGTCTGGCCGCATCCCGACGAGGCAGCGCTGATGGTCACCACCGGAATCCTCGGCGGCATCGGCCAGATCCTCCTGACCTCCAGCTACCGCGAGGCCGATGCCTCGCTCATTGCGCCTTTCGACTATGCCTCGATGCTGTTCGCGCTGCTGATCGGCTATTTCGCGTTTGGCGAGGTGCCGACCGCCACCATGCTGGCCGGGGCTGCGCTGGTGATCACGGCGGGCTGCCTGATCATCTGGCGCGAACGCCAGCTGGGTCTGAAACGCGACCGCCAGCGCAAGGCGATGACGCCATGAGAAAGGGGGGCTGTCTGCCCCCCACGCGCCTGCGGCGCTCCCCCCGAGGATATTTGTGAACAGATGAGGGCAAGGCCCGCCTTTTCATCTGTTTTCAAATATCCTCAGGGGGTGAATTTGCGCAGCAAAGAGGGGGCGCGAGCGCCCCCTGCGGCGGTTCAGATGCTCAGGCAGATATATTTCATCTCGAGGTAATCTTCCATGCCATGATGGCTGCCCTCGCGGCCGAGGCCGGATTGCTTGACCCCGCCAAAGGGCGCGACCTCGGTCGAGATCAGGCCGGTATTGACGCCGACCATGCCATATTCCAGCGCCTCCTGGACGCGGGTGATGCGGCCGATGTCGCGGGCGAAGAAATAGGAGGCAAGGCCGAAGATGGTGGCATTGGCCTTTTCGATCACCTCTTCTTCGGTCTCGAAGCGGAAGAGCGGCGCGACGGGGCCGAAGGTTTCCTCGTTCGTCACGGCCATCGCATCGGTGACGCCGGTCAGCACGGTGGGCTGGAAGAAGCTGCCTCCCAGTTCGTGCCGCGCGCCGCCCAGCAGCACCTCGGCCCCCTTGGCGCGGGCATCGGCGATATGTTCCTCAACCTTTTCGACCGCGTCCATGTTGATCAGCGGGCCGAACTGCACCGCATCCTTCAGCCCGTCGCCCACGGCGGCCTTGGCCACGGCGGCCTTCAGCCGGGCGGCGAATTCGTCATAGACCCCTGCCTGCACATAGATGCGGTTGGCGCAGACGCAGGTCTGGCCGTTATTGCGGAACTTGGAAATCATCGCCCCTTCGACCGCCTTGTCGAGATCGGCATCGTCGAACACGATGAAGGGCGCGTTGCCGCCCAGTTCCATGGAGCATTTCATCACCTGATCCGCGGCCTGACGCAGCAGGATGCGGCCAACCTCGGTCGAGCCGGTGAAGGTCAGTTTGCGCACGGCGGGGTTTTCGCAGAATTCCTTGCCGATATCCGAGGCGCGTTCCGAGGTGATGACCGCCAGCAGCCCGCCCGGCAGGCCGGCGCGTTCGGCCAGCACCGCCAGCGCCAGCGCCGAAAGCGGGGTTTCAGAGGCCGGGCGCGCGACAAAAGCGCAGCCGACGGCCAATGCCGGGCCGCATTTGCGGGTGATCATCGCATTGGGAAAGTTCCAGGGCGTGATCGAGGCGACGACGCCGATCGGCTGTTTGATCACCGTGATGCGCTTGTCGCGCTGATGGCCGGGGATGGTTTCGCCATAGACGCGCTTGGCCTCTTCGCCGAACCATTCGATGAAGCTGGCGCCATAGGCGATCTCGCCCTTGGCCTCGGCCAGGGGTTTGCCCATTTCGGCACAGAGGATGGTGCCCAGGTCGTCCTGGTTGGCCATCATCAGCTCGAACCACTTGCGCAGGATGGCGGCGCGTTCCTTGCCGGTGCGGGCGGCCCATTCCTTTTGCGCGACGACGGCGGCGGCAATGGCGCGGGCGGTCTCGGCGCGGCCCAGATTGGGGACGCGGGCGATGACATCGCCCCGGGCCGGGTTGGTGACGGCAAAGGACGTGCCGTCGTCGGCCGCGATCCATTCACCGGCGACATAGGCCTTTTCGGCCAGCAGCGACGGGTCTTTCAGCAACGAGCGCAGATCGGTGACGGAATCAAGCATGGGGGCCTCCTGCATCGGGTTGGCAGAGACAAAGCACGCGGCCCCGCCGCTGTCCAGTTCGGCGGCGCGAATTGGTCGGGATTTTGATCAAATCGCCGAATGTCGGGCCGGATCAGGCGTTGGAATGCATCCGCTCGATATAGGCGCGCATCTCCTCGGCCTCTTGCCGGGCATCGCGCAGCCCTTCCATCGCGGCGCGCAATTCGGCCTCGGTCTGCGCGATCTGGTTCGACAGTTCCGATTCGCGGCTTTCGAGATAGACCAGCGCCTGATCGCGGGTTTCCTCGGCCTCGTGCAGGGCCTGGGCCAGACGCTCCAGCTCGCCCATATCGGCGGCAGAGACGCGGCGCAGTCGCTGGATCACCAGATGCGCGAACCAGCCCAGCGTGAAGGCCAGCATCAGCACGATGGCCGTGGCAATGACAAATTCGTTGCGGTTCATGGGCGGTCCTTCGCAGGGGCGGGCATCGGCGGAAAGGGCGGATCAGGGCCGTTCCGGGCGGGGTTTCGGGCGGGTGGTGATTTCTTTCGGGGCGACCGAGGGGCTGGTATCGTCCGAGAAATCGGGGGCATGGGTCGTCGGGCCGCGCGTCACCAGCGGGGCTTGGGGCGCCTCACCATCAGCCGGGGTTTCGGGCGTGGCTGCCGCCGGGGCCTCCGGCGCGGAAAGCAGGGTGAATTCGATCCGACGATTGGCCTCGCGCCCCTCTTCGCTGCCGTTATCGGCGACGGGCACGCCCTCGCCATAGCCGCGCGCGACCAGGCCCGAGACATCGACCCGCCGGCCTTGCAGCGCCAGCACCACCGCCTCGGCCCGCGCCTGGCTGAGCGTCAGGTTCCCTTCGGTAGAGCCCTGCGCATCGGTATGGCCCGCCACCTCAAGCTTCAGCGCGGGGCAGCCGAGCAGGATCTTGGCCAGCTCATCCATCGTGGCATTGGTATCCGAGGCGATCTCGGCCGACCCCGGGGCGAAGGTGATCTTGTGTGCCGCGACCGCCGCATTCAGTTTGGCCGCGCATTCCTGCGGACTGGGCAGGGCGGCGAAAGGATCGAACGCCTCGTCATATTGCACCGACACCTTGAAGGGCATGCCCTGCCCCAGCTTGTCGGACAGGATCTGCGACACCCGCGCCCGCCCGTCCTGACGGCCGCTGACACCGCTGACCTCCACCGTATCGGCGCGCACGGTCAGGTTGCCGTGATGCAGGATCGACAGCGCCTCCAGTCCGGCCAGCACCCGCACGGGCCAGCCATCGGGCAGGGCCTCGTCAAAGCGGGTGGCGGTATAGACCTTGTCGGCGCCGAAACGCGCGCGGGCAAAGGCATCGACCGCCGATTTCAGCAGATCGTCGGTCAGCCGGCCGCGCAACTGCACCTGACCCTGGTCCGAGAGGCTGGCGGTGAACTCCGCCGGGCCGGCCAGCGCGCCATCGGTGCGGGGCGGCAGGGTGGATTTCAGCGAAAAGACCGGCGGCAGCGCGGCCTGCAATTCCCCCACCACCCGGTCAAAGGTCGCCTGCGCGGTGCCGGGATCGGCCAGCAGCGTCACATCCGCATCGGAAAAGGTGACGGAGCCGCCGCCCAGATCGGCCACGGCCTTGATCCCGGCCTCGGCCGCCTGCGCCCAACTTGGGCTGGGCACGCCAAGGCCGATGGTGCAGATCGTCGTCCCCTCCAGCCCCGCGACCTTGGCCGCCGCCAGAATACGGTCGCGCGCGGCATCGGTGTCGGCGGAACAGGCGTCAAAGCGCACCCCCTCGCCATCCTTGAGAAAGCGCAGCGTAAAGGGCGTCAGCACCGGGCGCGGCGCCGAGATCTCGATTGCCACATCCAGCCCGGCGGGCTTGAGCTTGGCCAGTTCGGTTTCAAAGCGGCGCTTCTGCGCGTCACTGTCGGAAATCGCGGTGATCGCCACCTTGTCCGCCGCGACCGAGATCTTGGAACGCGGCAACAGCTTCAGCGCCTCGGTGCCGAACGCGAGCGCGGCGTCCCAACCCTCGGGCGCGGGAAAGGCCGCGGTTTCCAGCATGTCCGACACCGGCAGGATGCCGGCCATCGCGGCGACCTCGGTCATCAGCACCTGGTCCGGCCCTTCGGGCGGCGGGGCGGCGGGGTCGGTGACGCGGGCCGCCGGCAACAGGCCGATGATCGAAAACCCGTCACTGTTGCGCAGCATCTCGACCGAAAAGCGCGGCGCCTCGATCGCGCGCACCGGCGTCACGTCCAGCCGGTCGCGCAGGCGTGCGCTATCGACCACCTCGCCCGCGACATTCACGGCGCGAAAGCGCGCGGCCTCATTCGGGGCGGTGCCCAGAAGCCGGACCTGAAGCCCCGAGGCCTTGACCTCGACCCAGGTCATGCCTTCGGTCAGCAGACGCGAGCGCACCTGCGCGACCGAGCGCCCCTCGATCAGCGCGGCCCCGGACCAGGCGGTGACGATGGCCACCAGCCCCGCCCCGACGAACATCGTGGTCTGAAGCAGTGAGGGCGGGATTCGCATCGCAAGGGGCCTTTGGAACCGGAACGTCAGGGTTTCCTTACGGCCCCGGGCGCGGCGGATCAATCAAACCATTGCGGCACCGGCAAGAAACAGCGCAAGCAGCAGCCCCGCATCGCGATTCGACCGAAACAGCCGCAGGCAGATTTCGGTGTCGGTCGTGTCGAGCCGCGCCAGTTGCCAGCGCAGGTGCCAGCCAAAGACCCAGACCCCCGCAAGGCCCAGCACCAGCGGCAGCGCCGGCCCCTCGATCAGCGCCTTGGCCACGGCAAGCCCGGCCAGCAGCAGTGCCGCCACCAGAAACCGGCGCAGCCAGCCCGGTGTCTCGGCATCGCCGAACAGGCGGGCGGTGGATTTGACGCCGATCAGCGCGTCATCCTCCTTGTCCTGATGGGCATAGATCGTGTCATAGAACAGCGTCCAGGCGATGCCCGCCAGCCAGAGCAGCACCGCCGGCCAGCCCAGACTGCCGGTATGGGCGGCCCAGCCCACCAGCGCGCCCCAGTTGAAGGCGATGCCCAGAAAGGCCTGCGGCCACCAGGTAAAGCGCTTGGCAAAGGGATAGACCAGCACCGGCAGCAGCGCCACGATCCCCAGCCCGATCGCCGCGGGCGGAAAGGTGATCAGCACCGCCCCCCCGATCAGCGCCTGCACGGCCATCCAGACCAGCGCCTGCCGCGGCGTGACCTGCCCCGAAGGCAGCGGCCGCGACCGGGTGCGCGCCACCTGCGCGTCAAAATCGCGGTCGGTATAATCGTTCCAGGTGCAGCCCGCGCCGCGCATGACAAAGGCGCCCAGCCCGCAACCGGCCGCGATCCACAGATCGAACAGCCCCGGCCCCGCCGGATCGGCGGCAATCGCCAGCGCCAGCCCCCACCAGCACGGGATCAGCAACAGCCAGGTGCCGATCGGCCGATCGGCCCGGCTCAGCCGCAGATAGGGGCGCAAGGGCGCAGGGGCGAAGCGGTCCACCCAGTTACCCGCCGGGGCGTCGGCCACCTGACCCTCTGGCAATTCGGCGCGGTCGGACATAGGTTCATCCCATCATGACAGATGCAAAGATCCGCCTCTCTGTAGACCACCCGCTTGGCCCGGGGCAATCGGTGCCTTTGACCGAGGATCAGGCGCTTTACCTGTTTTCGGTGATGCGCAAGAGCGTGGGCGAGGCGATCCTGCTGTTCAACGGGCAAGACGGCGAATGGCGCGCGACCGTGGCCCAGGCGGGGAAGCGGCGCGGCATCCTGGTCTGCGACCGGCAGACCCGGCCCTTGCAGCCGCCGCCCGACATCTGGCTGTGCTTTGCCCCGGTCAAGAAGGCCGAAACCGTCTATATCGTGGAAAAGGCGGTGGAACTGGGCGTGGCGCGGCTGTGCCCGGTGCAGACCGATTTCACCAATTCCGACCGGCTGAACCGCGACCGGATGCAGGCCAATGCCCGCGAGGCCGCCGAACAATGCGGCGCGACCGCTGTCCCGCCGGTCGAGGCGCTGCAACCGCTCGACAAACTGCTGGCGGGCTGGCCCGAGAGGCGACGCCTCTTGTGGTGCAATGAGGCGAAGGCGGGGCTGGCCACGCGGCTGGCCGGGGCGGAGCCTGGCCCCTGGGCTATCCTTATCGGCCCCGAAGGCGGGTTTTCCGACCGCGAAAAGGCCCGCCTTGCCGCCCATCCGGCGGTGGTGCAGGCGAGCCTCGGCCCGCGCATCCTGCGCGCCGAAACCGCCGCCGTCGCCGCGCTGACGCTGTGGCAGGCCGCCCTGGGGGATTGGGCATGATCCGCCCAGAGGCATTGGTCACGCTGTCACGCTATCGTGACCTCGCGCTGGCGGCGACCGTCTGCGCGGCGGGGCTCTGGCTCTTGCGGCTGGGGGGCTGGCTGTTCCTGCCGCTGGGGGCGGCGCTGCTGGCACTTGGCGCGGCGCTCGGGGTGATCGCGCTGCGGCGGCTGCGCTTTGCCCGCCCGACCGCCAGCGCCGGGCTGATCGAGGTGGACGAGGCGCAGATCGGCGTCTTCGGCCCCGAGGGCGGCGGCTTTGTCTCGTTGCGCGAAATGACCGAATTGCGCCTGTTGTCGCGCGGCCAGCGCCGGTTCTGGCGCGTCAAGCAGACCGACGGCCAGGCGCTGCTGATCCCGGTCGATGCCGCCGGGGCGGACCGGCTGTTCGACGCCTTTGCCACGCTGCCCGGCATGAACAGCCAGGCGCTTGTCGCCGCGCTCGACGCGCCCGGCGGCGCCGAAGATACGCTGGGCCCGGTGGTCTGGCGTCGCGAACGGGCGGCAACGCGTCTCGGGCCGGCTTGACTTGCGCCGCGCGCCGCGCCACCTGTTAGCGCCCGGAACCGGCCAGAACGGAGAGCCTCATGTCCATCCCCCAAAACGGCGGCGGCCCGATCGAAAGCTTCGACCAGCTGGCCGGGATGATGGAATCCGGCTGCAAGCCGCGCGCCGACTGGCGCATCGGCACCGAACACGAAAAGTTCGGCTTTCTGGAGGGCAGCCGCGCCCCCCTGCCCTATGACGGCCCGCGCTCGATCAAGGCGCTGCTGGAAGGGCTGCGCGACCGCTTCGGCTGGGCCGAGGTGCTGGAACAGGGCAAGATCATCGGCCTGTCGCGCAACGGCGCCAGCGTCAGCCTGGAACCCGGGGGCCAGTTCGAACTGTCGGGCGCGCCACTGGTCGATACACATGCCGTGAAGGCCGAACTGGAAAACCACCTGGCCGAGGTGCGCGCCGTGACCGAGGGCTGGGGCGTGGGCTTTCTGGGCCTGGGCGCCGCGCCGGAATGGCATCATGACGAAATGCCGGTCATGCCCAAGGGCCGTTACCGGCTGATGACCGATTACATGGGCCGCGTCGGCACCCATGGCACGCAGATGATGTATCGCACCTCGACCGTGCAGGTGAATCTCGACTATGCCTCCGAGGCCGACATGGTGCAGAAACTGCGCGTGGCGCTGGCCTTGCAGCCGGTGGCGACGGCGCTGTTCGCCTCCAGCCCGTTCTTCGAGGGCAAGCCCAACGGGCACAAATCCTGGCGTTCGCGCATCTGGCGCGATCTGGATGCCAGCCGCACCGGCATGCTGCCTTTTGCCTTTGAACCCGGCATGGGCTTTCAGCGCTATGTGGACTGGGTGCTGGATGTGCCGATGTATTTCGTCTATCGCGACGGCCATTACATCAATGCCCTGGGCCAGAGCTTCCGCGCCTTCCTGCGCGGCGAATTGCCCGCCCTGCCCGGCGAAAAGCCGACGCTCAGCGACTGGGCCGACCATATGACGACGGTTTTCCCCGAGGCGCGGGTGAAGAAATATATCGAGATGCGCGGCGCCGATGTGGGCGATGCGGCGCATATCGTGGCGCTGCCGGCCTTCTGGGTCGGGCTGACCTATGACCAGACCGCACTGGATGCAGCCTGGGATCTGGTCAAGGGGTTCGATGCCGCCACCCGCGAAGGCTTGCGCGTTGCCGCCTCGGTCAAGGGATTGCAGGGCGAGGCGGGCGGCGTGAAGCTGATGGATCTGGCGCGGGCGGCGGTGGCGCTGTCACAGGCCGGGCTGGTCGCGCGCGGTCTGGGCGAGGAGGTGCATCTGGCACCGCTGATGGAAAGCCTGGAGACCGGGCAGACGCAGGCCGACCGCTATCTGGCGGCCTGGCAAGGCCCGTGGAAAGGCAGCCTCGCGCCGCTTTACCAGGCCGCGCGGCTGTGACCCCGACGGGGCGCTGATGGCAGGCGCCGGAGGGGTTTTGCACCGCTCCGGACCTCCCCGCAGGATATTTTTGAACAGATGAAAAGGGTCAGAACGGCAGGTCGTCGGCCTCATGCGCGGGGGTGACGTAGCTGGCCACCACATGCTTGACCCCGGCCTTGTCAAAGGCCACTTCGAGCTTGTCGCCCTCGATCGACACGATCCGGCCATAGCCGAATTTCTGGTGGAACACCCGGTCGCCCGGTGTGTGGCGCGACACGGCCTGAAGGTCGATCACCGGCGCGCGGCTTTCGCGGGGCTGGGCAATGGGGCGGGCGGTCGCGCGGTCCTGCATCCGTTTCCAGCCGGGCGAATTGTAGACATCGGCCTTGGTCGCGCGTTCCTCGACCCGGCTGAAGCCGGATGCCGCGCCATAGCCGCCACCATGCAGCCCCGGCGGCGTCAGCACATCGACATGATCGGCGGGCAATTCGTCGATGAAGCGCGACGGAAGCTGGCTTTGCCATTGGCCATAGACCCGGCGATTGGCAGCAAAGCTGATGGTGCAGAGCCGCTCGGCCCGGGTGATGCCGACATAGGCGAGGCGGCGTTCCTCCTCCAGCCCCTTGCGGCCGCTTTCATCCATGCTGCGCTGGCTGGGGAACAGGCCATCCTCCCATCCCGGCAGGAAGACGACCGGAAATTCCAGCCCCTTGGCCGCGTGCAGGGTCATGATCGTGACCTTTTCCGCCGCATCCTCGGTTTCATTGTCCATGATCAGCGCGACATGTTCGAGAAAGCCTTGCAGGCTGTCGAACTGTTCCAGCGCCTTGACCAGTTCCTTGAGGTTTTCCAGCCGGCCCGGCGCCTCGGGCGTCTTGTCGTTCTGCCACATCGAGACATAGCCCGATTCCTCGAGAATGACCTCGGCCAGGCGGACATGGCCCAGATCGGCATGGGGGGCCGTATCGGGCAGGAGTGGTTCGATCACCGCATCGGCCAGTTGCGGGCGGGCGTTCAGGATCGCCGCGTGCCAGCGATCGACGCCTTCGACAAAGGCGCGCAGCTGGCCCGCGCCCTTGCCGCCGATGATGCCGCGCGCCAGCACCTCGCGCGCGCCTTCCAGCAGGCTGACGCCGCTGGCCCGTGCCGCGCGCTGGATTTCCTGCTGCGCCTTGTCGCCCAGGCCGCGCTTGGGCGTGTTGACCACCCGTTCAAAGGCCAGATCGTCCTCGGGGCTGACGGCGAGGCGGAAATAGGCCATGGCATCGCGGATCTCGAGCCGTTCATAGAAACGCGGGCCGCCGATGACGCGATAAGGCAGGCCGATGGTCAGGAAACGGTCCTCGAAGGCGCGCATCTGGTGGCTGGCGCGCACCAGGATCGCCTGATCGTCCAGCCCGACCGGATCGCGGCGCCCCGACCCGCGTTGCAGCGCCTCGATCTCGTCGCCGATCCAGCGCGCCTCCTCCTCGCCGTCCCAATGGCCGATCAGGCGCAGCTTCTCGCCGCCCTCGGCCTCGGTCCAGAGGGTCTTGCCCAGCCGTTCGGCGTTGCCCGCGATGATGCCCGAGGCGGCAGCAAGGATATGTTCGGTCGAGCGGTAATTCTGTTCCAGCCGCACCACCTGCGCGCCTGGAAAATCCTTTTCGAACCGCAGGATATTGCCCACTTCGGCACCGCGCCAGCCATAGATCGACTGGTCGTCATCACCCACGCAACAGATGTTGCGATGACCCTGCGCCAGCAGCCGGAGCCACAGATATTGCGCGACATTGGTATCCTGATATTCGTCCACCAGAATATAGCGCAGCCAGCGCTGATATTGCTGCAAGACATCGGGATGGGCCTGAAAGATGGTGACGCAATGCATCAGCAGGTCACCGAAATCGCAGGCATTCAGGCTGCGCAGGCGGTCCTGATATTGTTCATACAGTTCCGTCCCGCGGTTGTTGAAACCCGCCGCCTCGGACGCGGGCACCTTGGCCGGGGTCCAGGCGCGGTTCTTCCAATGGTCGATCAGCCCGGCCAGCTGCCGCGCCGGCCACCGCTTTTCATCCATGTTGGCCGCGACGATCAGCTGTTTCATCAACCGGATCTGGTCGTCGGTATCCAGAATGGTGAAGTTCGACTTCAGCCCGACCAGTTCGGCATGGCGGCGCAGGATCTTGACACTGATGGAATGGAAGGTGCCCATCCAGGGCATCCCCTCCACCTGGCCCAGCATGCGCGCCACGCGGTCCTTCATCTCGCGCGCGGCCTTGTTGGTAAAGGTCACGGCCAGGATCTCGTTCGGGCGGGCCTTGCCGGTGAACAGCAGATGCGCGATGCGGCTGGTCAGCGCCTTGGTCTTGCCGGTGCCCGCCCCTGCCAGCATCAGCACCGGCCCGTCCAGCGCCAGCACCGCGGCGCGCTGCGCCGGGTTCAGGTCATCGAGATAGGGCGCAGGGCGCGCCGCCATGGCGCGTTGCGACAGGGGCACGGCCGCCGCAAAGGCGCCCTCATCATGCTGCGAGTCGTCATATCCGGTCATGGCGCCACTGTAACCGCGCCCGACAGCCTTGGGAAGATCGCGTTCCGCGAATGTTCCCTTCTGGCTGGCCGCCCGATGTTAGCGCTAACTTCACAAAATGCCCGGAGACTGTTTGCAACTGCAAAGTTCCGCTGCATATTTCGCAAAACTTCGCAAAATGCCGCTGCGTGACCTTGCGCCGCAGTGCAGCACGCCTAAAGTGGCGCGAAATTTCAGCCACGGCCGAGGGGAAAGCCATGCCCGAGTTCCGCAAGATCCTGATCGCCAATCGCGGCGAGATCGCTATCCGCGTGATGCGGGCCGCCAATGAGATGGGCAAGAAGACCGTCGCGGTCTATGCCGAGGAGGACAAGCTCTCGCTCCACCGCTTCAAGGCGGACGAGGCCTATCTGATCGGCCAGGGCCTGTCGCCGGTGGGCGCCTATCTGTCGATCCCGGAAATCATCCGCGTCGCGAAACTGTCGGGCGCCGACGCGATCCACCCGGGCTATGGCCTGCTGTCGGAAAACCCCGATTTCGTCGAGGCCTGCGAACAGGCGGGCATCACCTTCATCGGCCCGCGCGCCGAAACCATGCGCGCCCTGGGCGACAAGGCCAGCGCCCGGCGCGTGGCCGTCGCGGCCGGCGTGCCGGTCATCCCCGCGACCGAGGTGCTGGGCAATGACTTTGACGCGATCCGCAAGGAGGCGGCCGAGATCGGCTATCCGCTGATGCTCAAGGCGTCCTGGGGCGGCGGCGGGCGCGGCATGCGCCCGATCAACACCCCGGAGGAGCTGGAGGCAAAGGTGCTGGAAGGCCGGCGCGAGGCCGAGGCCGCCTTCGGCAATGGCGAGGGCTATCTGGAAAAGATGATCCTGCGCGCCCGCCATGTGGAGGTCCAGATCCTCGGCGACAAGCAGGGCGCGATCTATCACCTCTATGAACGCGACTGCACCGTGCAGCGCCGCAACCAGAAGGTCGTCGAACGCGCCCCCGCCCCCTATCTGACCGACGCGCAGCGGACCGAGATCTGCGAACTGGGCAAGCGCATCTGCCAGCATGTGAATTACGAATGCGCCGGCACCGTCGAATTCCTGATGGATATGGACAGCGGCAAGTTCTACTTCATCGAGGTGAACCCCCGCGTGCAGGTGGAACATACCGTCACCGAACAGGTGACCGGCATCGACATCGTGCAGGCCCAGATCCTGATCGCCGAGGGCAAGCCGCTGGCAGTGGCGACCGGCGTCGCCCGGCAAGAGGATGTGCGCCTGATGGGCCACGCGCTGCAATGCCGCGTGACGACCGAAGACCCGCAAAACAACTTCATCCCCGATTACGGCCGCATCACCGCCTATCGCAGCGCCACCGGCAACGGCATCCGGCTGGATGGCGGCACCGCCTATTCCGGCGCGGTGATCACCCGCTATTACGATTCGCTGCTGGTCAAGGTCACGGCCTGGGCGCAAACCCCGCAACTGGCGATCAGCCGGATGCACCGCGCCCTGTCGGAATTCCGCATCCGCGGGGTTTCCACCAACATCGCCTTTGTCGAGAACCTGCTGAAGCACCCGACCTTCCTGGACGACACCTATACGACCAAGTTCATCGACACGACGCCCGCGCTGTTCCAGTTCAACAAGCGGCGCGACCGGGCAACCAAGATCCTGACCTATATCGCCGATATCACGGTGAACGGGCACCCCGAGACGGCGGGCCGCCCGAAACCCGCGGCCGAGGTCAAGGCGCCCAAGCCCCCCGTCCCGCGCGCCGAGCCCGCCATGGGCACGCGCAACCTGCTGGAACAGAAGGGCCCGCAGGCGGTGGCCGACTGGATGAAGGCGCAGACCAAGGTGCTGCTGACCGACACCACCATGCGCGACGGCCACCAGTCGCTCTTGGCCACGCGCATGCGCTCCATCGACATGATCCGCGTGGCGCCGGCCTATGCCGCGAACCTGCCGCAGCTGTTCAGCGTCGAATGCTGGGGCGGCGCGACCTTCGATGTCGCCTATCGCTTCTTGCAGGAATGCCCCTGGCAGCGCCTGCGCGACCTGCGGGCGGCGATGCCCAACCTGATGACGCAGATGCTGCTGCGCGCCTCCAACGGCGTGGGCTACACCAACTATCCCGACAATGTGGTTCAGGCCTTCGTCAAACAGGCGGCCGAGACCGGGGTCGATGTGTTCCGCGTCTTCGACAGCCTGAACTGGGTCGAGAACATGCGCGTCGCCATGGATGCGGTGATCGAGGCGAACAAGGTCTGCGAGGGTACGATCTGCTATACCGGCGATCTGCTCGACCCGGCCCGCGCCAAATATGACCTGAAATATTACGTCGCCATGGCGAAGGATCTGAAGGCCGCCGGCGCGCATGTGCTGGGCCTGAAGGATATGGCGGGCCTGTTGAAACCCGCCGCTGCCCGCGTGCTGGTCAAGACGCTGAAGCAGGAGGTCGGCCTGCCGATCCACTTCCACACCCATGATACCAGCGGCGCGGCGGCGGCGACGATCCTCGCCGCCTGCGATGCCGGGGTGGATGCGGTGGATGCGGCGATGGATGCGTTTTCAGGCGGCACCTCGCAGCCCTGCCTTGGCTCGATCGTCGAGGCGCTGCGTCATACCGACCGCGATACCGGCCTCGATATCGGCGCGATCCGCGAGATTTCCAACTATTGGGAACATGTGCGCGCGCAATATGCCGCCTTTGAAAGCGGCCTCGCCGCCCCGGCTTCGGAGGTATATCTGCACGAAATGCCCGGAGGCCAGTTCACCAACCTCAAGGCCCAGGCCCGGTCGCTGGGGCTGGAGGAACGCTGGCCCGAGGTGGCGCAGGCCTATGCCGATGCCAACCGGATGTTCGGCGATATTGTGAAGGTCACGCCCTCGTCCAAGGTGGTGGGCGACATGGCGCTGATGATGGTGGCGCAGGGTCTGTCGCGGGCACAGGTCGAGGATCCGGCGGTCGATGTGGCCTTCCCCGATTCGGTCGTGGACATGATGAAGGGCAATCTGGGGCAGCCCCAGGGCGGCTGGCCCGAAGGCATCCAGAAAAAGGTGCTGAAGGGCGAGGCCCCGTTGACCGCACGCCCCGGCCTGGGCATGGCCCCCGTCGATCTGGAGGCGACCCGGGCCAAACTTTCGGCCGATCTCAACGGCTTCAAGGTCGATGACGAGGATCTGAACGGGTATCTGATGTATCCCAAGGTCTTCCTCGACTATATGGGCCGTCACCGGCAATACGGCCCGGTGCGCACCCTGCCGACTCGGACCTTCTTTTACGGCATGGAACCGGGCGACGAGATCAGCTGCGAGATCGACCCCGGCAAGACGCTGGAGATCCGCCTGCAAGCCGTGGGCGAGACCGGCGATGACGGCGATTGCAAGGTGTTCTTCGAACTGAACGGCCAGCCGCGCGTGATCCGCGTGCCCAACCGCGCGGTCAAGGCCAAGACCGCCGCCCGGCCCAAGGCCGATACCGCCAACGCCAACCATATCGGCGCTCCGATGCCGGGCTCCATCGCCTCGGTCTCGGTCACGCCGGGGCAGAAGGTGCGGGCGGGCGACCTGCTGCTGACCATCGAGGCGATGAAGATGGAAACCGGCCTGCATGCCGATCGCGAAGCGACAATCAAGGCAGTGCATGTTGCGGCCGGCAGCCAGATCGACGCCAAGGATCTGCTGATCGAGCTGGAGTGACCCCCCTGCCCCGGTCTGCCGGGGCGGCAGCACGCCACCGGGCTGCGGCCCGCGTCATGCGTGAGCCACCGCCAATCGCCTTGCCACACCGCCCCACCGGGGCGGCGTTCCGCATCGCGATCCTGTCTGCGCGGCCCCGGCTTCCGCCCCTCAGGGCGGCACATGACAGAGACGGGGCGAGGTCACGCCGGCCCGGGCCAGCGGCGCGGCACCGAACTGCGCCCCGCGCCGCGCCAGCCGGCGCCGCAAGGCGAGCATATCAGCCACGGCCAGCACCCGACGCCGCACCCCAAACGCCGGCGCCCGCGCGATGGCGATCAGCAGGCGGATCAGGGTCAGACAGGGCAACATCGCAGGGCCTTTCGCAACCGTCTCTGCCCCCTATGCTGCACCCCATGTCTTAACAGTGGCTTAGCGCAGCAGGGCTTTTCGCCGCCGCAAAGATTTTTCGCCGGGCAATGCGTTTTCCCCCTTGCGGCCACCGCGCACCCGGACTAAATCCCGCTCCACCGAACCGGCAGCGCGGGCGTAGCTCAGGGGTAGAGCATAACCTTGCCAAGGTTAGGGTCGTGAGTTCGAATCTCATCGCCCGCTCCAGTTCGGACCGATTGTAGCGCGGGCGTAGCTCAGGGGTAGAGCATAACCTTGCCAAGGTTAGGGTCGTGAGTTCGAATCTCATCGCCCGCTCCAATCGAAAAGAGGCCGCCTTCGGGCGGCCTTTTTCGTTGCGCACAGGCTTCCCTCGCCCGGCGGGCCGCCCTATAAGGCGCGCATGTCCCCAGCGGAGAGCCCCATGCGCAAGGCCGAGATCACCCGCCGCACCTCGGAAACCGAGATTTCCATCGCCATCGACCTGGATGGCACCGGGCGTTACGACATGCAGTCGGGCGTGGGTTTCTTCGATCACATGATGGATCAGCTGTCGCGCCATTCGCTGGTCGACATGACCCTGCGCGCCAAGGGCGACCTGCATATCGACGACCACCACACGGTCGAGGATACCGGCATCGCGCTTGGTCAGGCACTGGTGCAGGCGCTTGGCGACAAGAAGGGCATCCGCCGCTATGGCGAATGCAGCCTGCCGATGGATGATGCACAGGTGCATTGCGCGCTCGACCTGTCGGGGCGGCCGTTCCTGGTGTGGAACGTCCCCTTTCCGAGCCAGAAGATCGGCAGCTTCGACACCGAACTGGTGCGCGAATTCTTTCAGGCCCTGGCGACCCATGGCGGCATCACGCTACATATCGACATGCGCCACGGGGTGAACAGCCACCACATCGCCGAAGCCGCCTTCAAGGCGGTGGCGCGCGCGCTGCGCATGGCGGTTGAAACCGACCCGCGCAAGGCCGACGAGATCCCCTCGACCAAGGGCGCGCTCTGACCGCAAGTCTTCGACGAAGACTTGCCCTTGCGGATTTTCGTCGAAAATCCGTCGCCGGAAAGGATGGAACATGGCCCTGACAGTGCTGGTCGATTACGACAGCGGCAACCTGCATTCGGCCGAAAAGGCGTTTCAGCGCATGGCGGCCGAGACCGGCGGCGGCGAGATTGTCGTCTCCTCCCGCCCCGAGGATGTCGCCCGCGCCGACCGGATCGTCCTGCCCGGCGACGGCGCCTTTCCGGCCTGCCGTCAGGCGCTTGGCGCCCATGGCGGGCTGTTCGAGGCGATCTCGGAGGCGGTGCGCGACCGTGGCCGGCCCTTCATGGGCATCTGCGTCGGCATGCAGATGATGGCCAGCTGGGGCCGCGAATATACCGACACGCCCGGTTTTGACTGGATCGCCGGCGAGGTCACGCGCATCGCCCCGAGCGATCCGCATCTCAAGGTGCCGCATATGGGCTGGAACGATCTGGTGATCGACCATCCGCACCCGGTGCTGGCGGGGGTCAAGACTGGCGATCACGCCTATTTCGTGCATTCCTACGCCTTTCGCGTGACCAACCCGGCCGAGCGTCTGGCCCATGTCGATTACGCGGGCGACATCACCGCGATCATCGGCGCGGGCACCATGATCGGCACCCAGTTCCACCCTGAGAAATCGCAGGCGACCGGGCTGCGCATCATCGCCAACTTCCTCACCTGGGCGCCCTGATGGATCTTCAGGCCATTCTGGACCGGATCGGGGCCGAAATGGCCGAGGCGCCCGATCGTGGCCGCGTGGCCGATTACATCCCCGAACTGGCCGATGTCTCGACAGATCATTTCGCGATGGCCGTCTGCACCGCCGACGGGCAGACCTTCACCACCGGCGATGCCGAGACGCCCTTTTCGATCCAGTCGGTGAGCAAGGTCTTCACCCTTGCCATCGCGCTTGGCCGGCTGGGCGACCAGCTCTGGTACCGGGTCGGGCGCGAGCCGTCGGGCCTGGCCTTCAATTCGATGATCCAGCTGGAGCATGAGCGCGGCATCCCGCGCAATCCCTTCATCAATGCCGGTGCCATCGTCGTGACCGATGCGATTCTGGCCGGCCACCAGCCGCGCGAATTGCTGGGCGAGATCCTGCGCTTTCTGCGCGAGGCGGCGGGGGAAGACGCGATCCACATCAACCGCGCCGTTGCCGCCTCGGAACAGGCGACGGGGCACCGCAATCTGGCGCTGGCGCATTTCATGGCGGCGCATGGCAACCTGCTGCATGCGCCCGATCTGACCTGCGGTACCTATTTCCACCAATGCGCCATCGAGATGAGCGCGCGGCAACTGGCACTGGCCGGGCGGTTCCTGATGGCGGCGCCGGGCATGCCGCGTCTGTTGTCGCCGGCACGCACGCGGCGGATCAATGCGCTGATGATGACCTGCGGCCATTATGACGGATCGGGCGAATTCGCCTATCGCGTGGGGCTGCCCGGCAAATCCGGCGTGGGGGGCGGCATTCTGGTGATCGCGCCGGGCCGCGCCTCGATCGCGGTCTGGTCGCCGGGGCTGAACGCGCAGGGCAATTCGCAACTGGGCACTCTGGCGGTGGAGCGGCTGGCACGGGCGACCGGCTGGTCGGTCTTTGGCTAGGCGCGCCGCCGCCCCGCCACCGCCCAAAGCCCGGCGACGATCAGGCCGAACCCCGCCGCCTCGCGCCAACCTACGCTTTCCCCCAGGAACAGCGCGCCCAGGGCCGCGGCCGAAACCGGGATCAGAAAGGTCACCAGCAACAGGTTCACCGCCCCGGCCGAGGCCAGCAGCCGGAAATAGAGCGCATAGGCCAGCGCGGTGGACAGCAGCGCGATGCCCGCGACCGCGCCCCAGACCGGCGCCGCCGGCAGGGGCAGCGCCCAGGGCTGGTCATGCAGCAGCCAGACCGGCGTCAGGATCAGGCTCGCCGCCATGACCTGCCCGAAGGCGGCTTGCAGTGGCGCCACGCCCAGGGCGCGGAACCGCCGCCCCCACAGCCCGGCCAGCGCATAGCTCAGCGCCGCCGCGAGGCAGGCCAGCATCGCCAGCGGCGCCCCGGCCCCGCCGCCCAGCATGGCCGCCACCCCGGCAAAGCCGATCCCGACGCCCGCCACCCGCCTCGGCGTCGCGGCTTCGGCCCCTGCCAGATGGGCGACCAGCACCCCCCAAAGCGGCGTCGTCGCATTCAGGATCGCGGCGAGCGTGCCGCTGATCTGCCCCTGCGCCAGCGCGAACAGCGAAAACGGGATCACGTTGTTCAGAACACCCATCACCGCCAGCGCCCGCCACAGACCGGCGCCGCGCGGCAGATGCCCGCGCAGCATCACCGCCAGGGCCAGCGCGCCCAGCGTGACCCGCCCCCAGACCACCGATAGCGGCGGCAGCCCGGTCAGCGCCACCTCGACAAAGAAGAACGACCCGCCCCAGAGCAGGGAAAGCAGGATCAATCGGCCCCAGTCGGACAGGGACATGACGCAGGCTCCGTTTCAGGTCGGGCCAGCCTTGCACGGCGCAAAGCCCCCGCGCGACCCGAAGCCTGCGCATAATCCGGGCGACAAGGCCGCCCGGCGCGGCTTACTTCACCCGCTTCCAGCTCTGCGCCTTGCAGATCAGACCGCCGGCGACACAGCCCGACAGTTTCATCCCGCTTCCCGCGATCTGCGCCTTGCCGACATAGATCTTGTTGTTGGACGGGCGCCAGACCTTGCCCTCATAGGCACCACCCCCGGCGGCAACCATGTCGATCACGATCTGCTTGCCGATATTGGGCGAGGCGAAGTCCTTGCCGTTCTTGAAGGTCTGCGTGATGTTGCCGCAAAAGGCGGCCCCGCAGGGCTTGATCGTGACATGGGCATAGGCGCCGTCATCCTCTTGCGTCTGCCACACCCCCTCGATCGGGTCGGCCAGCGCCGCCCCCGCCATCAACCCCAGCCCGATCACCGCCAACACCAGTTTCCGCATCGGTTTCCTCCTCCCCGCTTGCCCGGCCATCATCCGGCCCGCTGCCGGATTCCCGCAAGCGTGACGTTACGGCCCGCGCTTCGCCCTTGCCGTCACGTCGCCTGCATGCGAAACCGCCGCCAGCCAGCGACGACGGAGCCCGATCATGATCCTTTACCCCGCCATCGACCTGAAAGACGGCCAATGCGTGCGGCTCTTGCGTGGCGAGATGTCGGCGGCGACCGTCTTCGGCGACGACCCCGCCGCACAGGCCGCGAAATTCGAGGCCGCGGGCTGCGACTGGCTGCATCTCGTCGATCTGAACGGCGCCTTTGCCGGCCAGCCGGTGAACGCCGCCGCGGTGGAGGCGATCCTCGCCCGCGTCAAGGTGCCCGCCCAGCTGGGCGGCGGCATCCGCGACATGGCGACCATCGGCATGTGGCTGGAAAAGGGGCTGTCGCGCGTGATCCTCGGCACGGTGGCGGTGGAAAACCCCGCGCTGGTGCGCGAAGCCGCCCGTGCCTTCCCCGGCAAGGTCGCCGTAGGCATCGACGCCCGCAAGGGCTTTGTCGCGACCAAAGGCTGGGCCGAGGAAACCACGGTGCAGGCGACCGACCTCGCGCGCAGCTTTGAAGATGCCGGGGTGGCCGCGATCATCTATACCGATATCGACCGCGACGGCGCCATGCAGGGCCCGAATATCGAAGCGACCGAGGCGCTGGCCCGGGCGGTGTCGATCCCGGTCATCGCCAGCGGCGGGGTCAGCCGGATGGAAGACCTGATCGCGCTGCGCGACACCGGCATCATCGCCGGCGCCATTTCGGGCCGCGCGCTTTACGATGGCGCAATCGACCTCGCCTCGGCGCTGACGGCGCTCAAGGGCTAGGCGGGGCGCCAGAGCGCGCGCCACAAAAGCCAGAGCCACAGCCCGAGCCCAAGCGCCGAACTGACCAGCGCCACGGCGATATTCGTGGGCAACCCACCCAGGGCCGCCCAGCCGGGCACCGCCAGCAGCGCCACGATCAGCGGCGCCAGCGCAAAGGACAAGGCCCGCATCAGCGGCAGCGGCGGCCCGAACAGCGCCACCGCGCCGCCGCGCCGCCCCAGCCGCCGCATGACCCAGAGCGTCAGCCCCGGCATCACCAGCCCCAGCAGATGCAGCGGGCTGGGCCCCATCGCCACCTGCGCCGCCCAAAAGGCAAATACCCCCAGCGGCGCCAGCCCCATCCACCAGCGCGGCTCCGGCCAAGTGCCGCTCCGGCTCAGCCCCCAGAAGGCAAGGCCCACGCCCAACCCCGCCAGCGGCTGATAGAGCAGCATCGCTGGCAGTCCCACGGCCACCTCCTGCTCCGCCGGCCAGAACAGTGCCCAGACGGCGCCGAAAAGCCCCAGCAGAACCAGCCCCGCCGCCTGCCGCCAGACCGGCCCGCGCGGCAAGCGCAGCCCCACCGCCAGAACCCACAGCCCGCTGATCAGCGCATGCCAGGCCAGCGGCGTCCAGACCAGCTGGAACGGCACCGCGTCATAGATCGTGCCGACCACCGCCCCCTCGCCGCCATAGCCCAGCAAGGCCCCGCCCAGAAAAGCCGCGCGCCAGCCCCCCAGCCCCGACCAGATCACCGCCGACAGCGCCGCCGCCGCCAGCAGCGCATAGGTCAGCCAGGTCCAGACCAGCACCGGCAGGGTCATGTCGGCGCGCGGAAAGCTCCAGAACAGGGTCTCCGACGCCCAGAGCGCGCACCATCCGAGACAAAGCGCGGCAAGAATATAACGCAAACCCGCAGTCATCCGACACTCCGGCAGCCAATGCGGACCAGCCTAACAGAGATGCGCCGCCCCGGCATCACCATCTGGCCCTTTCGCCCCGGACGGGCTAGAAGGGGCCGGCAAGCGACAGGACCAGCCATGCTGAAAACCCGCATCATCCCCTGCCTCGACGTGGCCGATGGCCGCGTGGTCAAGGGCGTCAACTTCGTCAACCTGATCGACGCCGGCGACCCGGTAGAGGCCGCCCGCGCCTATGACGCGGCCGGCGCGGACGAACTGTGTTTTCTCGACATCCACGCCACGCATGAAAACCGTGGCACCATGTTCGATCTGGTCACCCGCACCGCCGAACAATGCTTCATGCCGCTGACCGTGGGCGGCGGCGTGCGCACGCATCACGATGTGCGGGCGCTGCTGCTGGCCGGGGCCGACAAGGTCAGCTTCAATTCCGCCGCCGTCGCCAACCCCGATGTCGTGGCCGAGGCCGCCGACCGCTTTGGCAGCCAATGCATCGTGGTGGCGATCGACGCGAAGACCGTGGAACCCGGCCGCTGGGAAATCTTTACCCATGGCGGGCGCAAACCCACCGGCATCGACGCGGTGGCATTCGCCCGCACCGTGGCGGCAAAGGGCGCGGGCGAAATCCTGCTCACCTCCATGGATCGCGACGGGACCAAGGGCGGCTACAACCTGCCGCTCACCCGCGCCATCTCTGACGCGGTGTCGATCCCTGTCATCGCAAGCGGCGGGGTCGGCACGCTCGACCACCTGGTCGAAGGCGTGACTGAAGGCGGCGCCAGCGCCGTGCTGGCCGCCTCGATCTTCCATTTCGGCACCTTCACCATCGGCGAGGCCAAGGCCCATATGGCCGCGGCCGGCATCCCCGTGAGACTGGCATGACCACGCTTTCCACCCTCGCCGCCACCATCGCCGCCCGCAAGGGCGCCGATCCCGACAGTTCCTGGACCGCCAAATTGCTGGCCAAAGGCCCCGAGAAATGCGCCGAAAAATTCGGCGAGGAGGCGGTCGAGGCCATCATCGAGGCGGTGAAGGGCGACCGCGCCCGCCTGACCTCGGAAGCCGCCGATGTGCTCTATCACCTGCTCGTCATGCTCGCTGCCCGCGACGTGACCCTGGCCGAGGTCGAGGCCGAACTGGCCCGCCGCGAAGGCATCTCCGGCATCGCCGAAAAGGCCGCGCGCGGCTGACCCAGGCGCATCGTGGGCCCCCGACCTTGCCTGAGTATTTGCACAAGGAGCAAGACCAGAACGCAAGGCGGGGCGGCCAAACGGCGCGCCCCGGTCTGTTTTGCTTCTTGCCCAAATACTCAAAAAAACCCGAGCCTCCTGCCGCAGGCAGGGGGCGAGAGGAAAGGCTTGCGCGCCGCAAGGCGCGCGCCGCATGGCAGGTCAGAGACCGAGCCGCGGGATCTCGATCGCGGGGCAGCGATCCTCGATCACCTCGACCCCGGCCGCTTCGGCCAGGCGCGCGGCCTCGGCATTGCGGATGCCCAGTTGCATCCAGACCGCCTTCACCCCCGGCAGGCGCAGCGCCTGTTCCACCACCGGCGGCACATCCTCGGATCGGCGAAAGATATCGACCAGATCGACCGGCGCGTCGATATCGGCCAGCGTGGCACGCACGGTTTCGCCCAGGGCGCTTTGCCCCGCCACGCCGGGATTGACCGGGATCACCCGATAGCCGCGCGATTTGAGAAAGGCCGCAACGCGGTGGCTGGGGCGATCGGGGTTCGGCGACCAGCCCACCACCGCAATCACCCGCGCCGCGCCCAGAATGCGGCGAATTTTCGTGTCGATATCCTGCGTCATGACCAGCCTGCGCCCGATAAAAAAGCGCCCGGGCGAACGGGCCACGGGCGCAAGGTGTGGAACGAGGGACAGTAAAGGGAAGGGACGGGGGTTCCAGACCCGCTCTCCGTTACTGTGATATGGGAATCTTTCGGAACGGTTAAAGCCCGGTCGCGATCTTGTGACCTCACCGCTGGCTGACCGCGTAAAGCGCCACCGCTGCCGCGTTGGAGACATTGAGCGACCCGAAACCGCCGCTGAACGGGATGCGCACCAGATGGTCGCAGGTCTCGCGGGTTTTCTCGCGCAGGCCGGGGCCTTCGGCGCCCATCACCAGCCCGATCGGGCGGGTGCCGGCGGCGGCCACCGCCTCGGCCACGGTCTGCTCCGCCTCGCCATCGAGGCCCAGCAGGATATAGCCCATCTCGCGCAGCTCCTCCATCGCCTCGGCCAGGTTGGTCACGCGCAGATAGGGCTGCCGCTCCAGCGCGCCGCTGGCGGTTTTCGCCAGCGCGCCGGTTTCGGGGGCCGAATGGTGACGCGGCGCGATCACCGCACGGGCGCCGAACACCTCGGCCGAGCGCAGGACCGCGCCCACATTATGCGGATCCGTCACCCGGTCGAGCAGCACGACCAGCGGCGCCCCCTGCCCCGAAATGGCGACATCGGCGAGCCGCCCCCAGTTCAGCGGCTTGACCTCCAGCGCGGCGCCCTGATGCACCGAACCTTCGTCGATCGGCACATTGAACTTGCGCGGATCGGCGATTTCGGGCTCGATCCCGGCATGTTCCACGGCATCGGCCAGCTTGTCCCAGGCGTTCTTGGTCAGCACCAGGCGCAGCTTTTCACGCGCGGGGTTCATCAGGGCATCACGCACGGCATGCAGGCCGAACAGCCAGACGGTTTCCTTTTCCGAGGCGCGCCGCGCGCGTTCCTTGTCGATCACCCAGGCCGGTTTCTTGGCGCCGCCGCTCATCGCATCATCCCTTTTGACGTGGCGCGGACAATGCGCCGGGGCGCGGGGGCGGTGCAAGTGAAAATCCTGACATTTCACCCTTGACGCCCCCGCCGCCCCCGGCTAAATCCCCCGCCAGTGGGCGACGTGCTGCAAGGTGCGGCAGCGGACTGTAACTCCGCCGAGGCGACTCGTGCCTGGTTCGATTCCAGGGTCGCCCACCATCCTTCTGAAATTGCCGGAAATTTTGCGCAAGTGCGCGCAGCGACCGCTGATGTCGCATGTGGCCTGTGCGGCGGCCCCGTTTTGCGCTACCACAGGCGCAGCAGGAGGGGCCCCATGACCGACCGTTCGTTCCGTTTCAGCCATGCCATCACCCGCAAGCCCGCGCGCTCGATCACCGAAGGGCTGCGGGCGGTGGATACCGGCGCGCCCGATCTGGCGCGGATGCAGGCGCATCATGCCGATTACATCGCCACCCTGCGCAGCACCGGCGCCACCGTGGTCGAGCTGGACGCCCTGCCCGCCTACCCGGATTCGGTCTTTGTCGAGGATACCGCGCTCTGCCTGCCGGCGGGCGCCATCGTCATGCGCCCCGGCGCGCCCAGCCGGCTGGGCGAAGCCGCCGAGATGGCACCGCATCTGGAGACGCTTTATGGCGAGGTGCGGCGGATCACGGGCGCGGACAGTTTCATCGAGGGCGGCGACATCCTGATGACCGAGACCGAGATCCTTGTCGGCCGGTCGGCCCGCACCAATGCGGCCGGCATTGCCGAACTCGCGCGGCTGACCGCCGATTGGGGCGAGGTGGTGCGCGAGGTGCATACGCCCCCCGGCGTTCTGCATTTCAAGACCGATTGTTCGCTGCTGGATGCCGAAACCATCCTGTCCACCCCGCGGCTTTCGGCCTCGGGCTGTTTCGCCAGTTACCGCGTGATCGACGTGGCCGAGGGCGAGGAGGCGGCGGCGAACACCATCCGCTTCAACGATCTGGTGCTGATGCCCGCGGGGTTCCCGCGCACCCGCGACCGGCTGCTGGCCGCGGGCTTTGACCTCCGCGAGATCGGCAACAGCGAATGCGCCAAGCTGGATGGCGGCATGTCCTGCCTGAGCCTGCGCTTCACCCCGCGCGGCTAGGCCATCTGCACGGCGCCGCCGCGCAGTCAGGCGTTTGCACGGCGGCGCCGCGCGGTCAGGGCATCAGCACGGCGGCGCGGTCAAAGCTGGCGCTGTCGGCGCTGCCATCGTCATAGACCACCATCACATCCACCCGCTGCACCTGGCCCAGCGGCTGTTCGATGAAGGGCAGATGATCGGCGGGAATGGCATTGGGCTGGGCGGTGCCCTCGGCGCAGGGGGGCAGCGGCCAATCGCTCAGCGCGCCGCCATTGATGGCGAACACCACCCGGTCCAGCCCGCAGCGCCAGCTTTCCAGATGGGTGAAATAGACCAGATCCTTGCCATCATATTCCCGCACCGCGATCCAGTTGGCGCGGGTTGCCTGCAAGATCGGCTTGACCTCGGCGGCCGTGGTAAAGGACTGGGCAAAGGCAGGCGCCGCCACAAGGCAAAGTGGAAGAAGGAAGCGCAACATCCTGAAATTCCTTTCGGAACGAAGGTTTTGACGCCGGCCGCCCCCCCCTGTAATCTGGGGAAAAGCAAGAAGGCAGGCCGTTCCATCATGTCAAAGGTATCCGCCCCGGCGCAAGCGCCCCGGCAGGCGTTCAACATTCTGGCCGTCGTGCAGGGCGGGCGGCTGCAATATGAGGCGGTTCTGCTGGCAGCCTCGCTGCGCCAGACCAACCCCGATTTCGCCGGCACGCTCTATCTGGCCGAACCGCAGCCCGGGCCGCGCTGGTCCGCCGATCCGCGCGTGACAGACCCGGCGGTGCGGGCGCTGCTGGCCGATCTGGGCGCGGTCTTCCTGCCCTTCGAGAACCGGGTGTTCGGCGAAAGCTACCCCTATGGCAACAAGATCGAGGCGCTGACCGCGCTGCCTGACGCCCCTTTCCTGTTTCTGGATACCGACACGCTGATCTGCGGCGATTTCAACTCGGTGGGCTTTGATTTCACCCGCCCCTCGGCCTCGATGAAACGCGAAGGCACCTGGCCCGAGATCGAGCTTTACGGCCCCGGCTACAGCCAGATCTGGAAATCGCTTTACGATCGTTACGGGCTGGATTTCGCCAGTTCGCTCGATCTCGGCAAGCCCGACGAATATTGGCAGCGTTATCTTTACTTCAACGCCGGCTGGTTCTTTCACGAAAGCCCCCGCGCCTTTGGCGAGCGGTTCCTGCTTTATGCCCGCGACATCCGCTGGAACGCCCCGCCGGAACTGGCCTGCCAGAGCTTCGATCCCTGGCTGGACCAGATCGCCTTGCCGCTGGTGATCCATTCCTTTGACGGCGGGCGGCCGGGGCCGGAACTGGCGGGGCTGGATGGCGATGTGACCTGCCATTACCGCAGCCTCAGCCTGCTTTATGCCCGCGAAAGCGACCGCGCGGTCGCGGCGCTGGAGGCCGCCTGCGCCCCCCAGGCGATCAAACGGGTGCTGAAGGAGAGCGAGGCCTTCAAGCGGCTGGTCTATCAGCCCAAGGGCCGCAAGGCGCGCGCGCTGTTCGACCGCGCTGCCCTGCCCCGGCGCGAACAGGTGATCCGCAACACGCTCAAGAAAGGAGGCTGCTGGTTCCGCTGATCACATCCGCAGCACCGGCAGCAGCGACAGGACCAGCAGCGCCGCCATGGTCCAGTTGAAGGCGCGCAGGCGGGACGGCCGGTCCAGCCAGCGCCGCATCCCCTGCCCCATCAGCGCCCAGAGGCTGACCGTGGGCAGGTTCACCAGGCTGAACACCACCGCGACCCAGATCAGCGCCATCAGGCTGCGATCGGCGGCATAAAGCGCGATGGCGCCAAGCGCCATGGTCCAGGCCTTCGGGTTCACCCATTGAAAGGCCGCCGCTTGCAGAAAGGTCATCGGTCGCCCGGGTGCGGCGGCGGCATCGGGTGGCGCGGCCCGGGCAATGCGGGCCGCGAGCCACAGCATATACAGCACCGAGACCAGCTTCAGCACCATTCCCGTCGCCGGCAACGCCAGCATGGCCCCGGCCACCCCCAACCCCATGGCAAAGCACATCACGCCGAAACCCAGCGAAATGCCCAGCATATGCGGCAGGGTGCGGCGAAAGCCGAAATTGGCGCCCGAGGCCATGAGCATCAGGTTATTGGGCCCCGGCGTGACCGAGGTGACGAAGGCAAAGCCCAGAAGGGCAAGAAAGACATTCTGTTCCATGCGCCGCATTCTGGCGGCTTTGCCACGCCGGCGGGTTGTTTTGATTGCAACAAATGCTCACATCATGCAACTATTGCGCATCATGGACCTGATCGACCAAAAGATATTGCGCACCCTGACCGCCGAGGGGCGCATCCCTAATCTGGAACTGGCGGCACGGGTGGGCCTGTCGCCCTCGGCCTGCCTGCGCCGCGTGCAAGAGCTGGAGCGGCAGGGCATCATCAAGGGCTATCGCGCGGTGATCGACCCCGCCCGCATCGGCATCACCTTTACCGCCTATGTCACCGTCGGGCTGAACCAGCATACCAAGGCCGCGCAAGAGGCGTTTGAACGCGCCGTCGCCCGGGCGCCGCAGGTGCGCGAATGCCATAACATCACCGGCACGGTCGAATATCTGCTGCGGGTCGAGGCCGCGGATCTGGCCGCCTACAAGCATTTCCATACCGAAATCCTCGGCGCGTTGCCGCAGGTGGACCGGCTGACCACCTATGTCGTGATGGGCAGCCCCAAGGACGACCGGGCCTGACCTGCCGTCGGAAAGGGGTGCAAGCCGGCGCAAAGCCCGTTATGGTGGCGGCGCTTGTCAGGTAACGAGGCCACGATGTCTTTGTATGTCCCTACCACCGATCTTGAGGGGCGCGGTGTCCAGATCCGGCTGGACCCGGCCGAGGATCTGCTGGTGCCGCGCGCGATCACCATCACCTCGCTGTCGGGCAGCGCGGTGACGGCGGCGGGCAACGGCCATCTGCTGCGCGTCGCGGGCGAGGTGTCGGGCACCACATTCGGCATCGAACTGGGCACCGACGCGCAAAGCAGCGGCAACCGGCTTGAGGTTTTTGCCGAAGGCAATGTGCTGGGCAGCTTCATGGCGGTGATGCTGCGCGGATCGGCCGATCTGGCCAACCGGGGCGAGATCATGGGCAGCGCCTATGGCATCGGGCTGCGCAGCGGCGCGGCCGACCATGTCTTTCTGGAAAACCATTACCGCATCGGCGGCGGCGATATCGGCATCGTGCGCCATGGCGCCCGCGATTCCGCGCGGGTCGATTTCTACAATGCCGGCTTTCTCTGGGGTGGCACCGCGGCCTATGACGGGCTGGACACCGCGCGCGGCGTCGATGCGGTGGTCAATCGCGGCCTGATCACCGGCCATGTGCTGCTGGGCGGCGGCGCCGATACGCTGGACAATCGCGGCGGCTGGATCGACGGCTGGGCGCGCGGCGAAGGCGGCAGCGACACCTTCATGCCCGGCGCACAGGCCGAACGGTTTGACGGCGGCAGCGGCTTTGACTGGCTCGATTTCTCGGACGGCGCGGCGGTGGTGGTCTCGCTCCTGCGGGGCGGGCTGGCCAGCGGGGACGCGGCTGGCGATGTCTATCGCAATTTCGAGGGGATCCGGGGTTCGGGTCAGGATGACCAGCTGACCGGCAATGCCCGCGCCAACCAGCTGGAGGGCGGCGATGGCGCCGATACCCTGCTGGGCGGCAATGGCAATGACCGGCTGACCGGCGGGGCGGGCGCCGACAGCCTGCTGGGCGGCAATGGCAGCGACCGCCTGCTGGGCGGGGCGGATGCGGACCGCCTGCTGGGCGGCAATGGCCGCGACTGGCTGGAGGGCGGCGCCGGTGCCGATACGCTGATCGGCGGCAACGCGCCTGACCGTTTCGTGTTCCGCGATCTGGCCGATGCGGGCGATGTGATCGTCGATTTCGGGCGGGGCCCCGACCGGGTCATGGTGTCGCAGGCCATCGCGGGCCTGCCCGCCGGCGCGCTGGCGGCGGCGGCCTTCAGCAGCGGCACGACCGGGCTTGCCCAGGATGCTAGCGACCGTTTCGTGTTTCGCAGCACCGATGCGACGCTGTGGTTCGACGCCGATGGCACGGGGGCGGCGGCGGCGGTCTTGCTGGCGACCTTTGCCCCCGGCACGCAACTGACGGCGCAGGATATCCTGATCTTCTGATCCGCCCCTTCTCTGGCGCGTTTTCCGGGCAGGCCGCCGCGCCTGCCCCATTGCCTGCGCGCAAGGCTGCGCCTACCCTCGCGCCAGCAACGGAGGATACCGCTATGACCGATCGCCCCCTTGGCTTTGACACGCTGGCCATTCACGCCGGCGCCAAGCCCGACCCCGCGACCGGCGCCCGTCAGGTGCCGATCTACCAGACCACCGCCTATGTGTTCCGCGATGCCGATCACGCGGCGCGGCTCTTCAACCTGCAAGAGGTGGGCTATATCTATTCGCGCCTGACCAACCCCACCGTCGCGGCCCTGGGCGACCGCGTGGCGGCGCTTGAGGGCGGCGCGGGCGCGGTCTGCTGTTCCTCGGGCCATGCGGCGCAGTTGATGGCGCTGTTCCCGCTGATGCAGCCGGGCTGCAACATCGTCGCGGCGACCCGGCTGTATGGCGGCACGATCCAGCAGTTTTCCAACACGATCCGCAAATTCGGCTGGTCGGCGAAGTTCGTCGATTTCGATGACGAGGCCGCGATCCGCGCCGCGATCGACGACAATACCCGCGCCATCTTTTGCGAAACCATCGCCAATCCGGGCGGCGTGGTCAGCGATCTGGCGATGCTGGGCAAGCTGGCCGCCGATGTCGGCCTGCCGCTGATCGTGGACAACACGACCGCGTCGCCCTGGCTGTGCCGGCCCATCGACTTTGGCGCCACGCTGGTCGTGCATTCGGCCACCAAATACCTGACCGGCAATGGCACCGTCACCGGCGGGATCGTCGTCGATTCGGGCAAGTTCGACTGGTCGGCCTCGGGCAAGTTCCCCTCGCTGGCCGCACCGGAGCCGGCCTATCACGGGCTGAACTTCCACGCGGCGCTCGGGCCGATGGCCTTTACCTTCCACTCCATCGCCGTGGGGCTGCGCGATCTGGGCATGACCATGAACCCGCAAGGCGCGCATTACACCCTGATGGGGATCGAGACGCTGGGCCTGCGCATGGCGCGCCATGTGCAGAACGCCAAGACCGTGGCGGAATGGCTGGAGGCCGACCCGCGGGTCGAGGGCGTGACCTGGGCGGGTCTGAAATCCTCGCCTTATCATGGCGTTGCCGGGCGTATCGTGCCCAAGGGCGCGGGCGCCCTGTTCACCGTGGCGGTGAAGGGCGGCTATGAGGCCTGCGTCAAGCTGGTGGACAGTCTGACCCTGTTCAGCCATGTCGCCAATCTCGGCGATACGCGCTCGCTCATCATTCACCCGGCCTCGACCACGCATCGCCAGTTGGACGAGGCGGCGCAGGTTCGCGCCGGGGCCGCGCCGAATGTCGTGCGCATCTCGATCGGGATCGAGGACGCCGCCGACATCATCGCCGATCTGGATCAGGCGCTGGCCAAGGCGACCGCCTGACCGGTCAACCCGCGAGGCGCGCGGCGACGAATGCGTCGAGCGCCTCGGCCGCCGCATGATCGAGGGCGGGGTCTTCGGCCCCCTCCAGCAGACGTGAGGCCAGACGATGCGCGCGCTCGGACGTCCAGAGCGCGCCATCCAGCTCCCAGGCCTCGTAGGACCGCAGATCGCTGAGAAATCCGCGCAGCGGGGCTGCATTGCCCTGACGGGCAAAGCCCTGCGCGCAGCCCCGGGCGATGCTGGCCGGATCCAGATCCTCGGGCGTGATCGCCGCCAGATCCGGCGCAGATGCCCGGGCCATCTGTTGCAGGATCTCGCAATCCATCAACAGCTTGTCGGGGCTGGCGGTCAGCCCGCCCTCCAGCCAGCCGGCGGCGTGATAGATCATGGCCGCCCCGGCCTGTTCCGCCCCCGACAGCGCACGCGCGGTTTCCCACATGCCCTGCCCGTCGGGAATGGCGGCGGTGCAGCCGCCCGAGGCGCGGAAGGGCAGCCCCAGCCGCCGCGCCATCTGCCCCATCATCCGCAGCGCCAGCGCGGTTTCCGGCCCGGCATAGACCGGCGCCCCGCTGGCCCCATCGGCCATGGGCATCAGTGCCCCCAGCATGACCGGCGTGCCCGGCGCCAGGAATTGCAGCAGCGCAATGGCCGACAGCGCCTCGGCCAGCGCCAGCACCACCGCGCCCCCGACCCGCGCCGGGGCATTCACCCCCGCCACCACGAACGAGGTGACGATCACCGGTTGACCTTGCCGGGCAAAGCGCAGCGCGGCCTCCAGCACCTGCCCGTCCTGGCGCAGCGGCGTGACCGGGTTGATATTGGCGAACATGCGCGGCGCGGCGGCGAATTCCGCCGGCGACAGGCCGGCGGCCAGCCGCACCAGCTCCATCGCCTCTTCGGCCTGGGCAGGGGTCAGCGCATAGGCATGGCAGACCTTGTCGCTCAGCCGCAGCACCTCGGCCATGCAGCGCAGATGCCGTTCGGCGGGCGGGATATCGGCCGGCTCCACCGGGTAGCCGCCGATGAAATGCAGGCTGTTCATCTGCTGCGCCAGCCGGATCATGTCGCGAAACGCGGCCCAGTCGCCCAGCCGCTTGCCGCGTTCGATATCCCAGACATGCGTGGCCGAAGAGACAAGGCCAAAGCTGGTCAGCCCGGTGCCGAACTGAAGCGCCCGGTCAGGGTTGCGCGGCGTGATGGTAAAGCGCCCAGGCGCGCGGGCCAGCATCTCGGTCACGAAATCGGCACCCATGCGGACCGTGGTGCCGCTGACCCGTACCCCGGCGGCGCGCAGCGCCCGGCAGAGATCGGGGCTGCCCATGTCGATGCCGGTCTCCTCCAGCAGCGTCAGCGCGGCGGTCAGGATCGCCTCTTGCTGCTCGGGCGTCAGCGGTGCGGGGGCGTCGGGCTGATGCGGCTGCTGCCAGGGGCTTTGCGGCAGGCCCTGCGCGGCAGGGCGGGCGCGCGGGCGGCGCTCGGGCGTGGCCGGATCATGGGTGTCGCTGTCGCGGCTGTCGGTCTCGCGGGCCATGGGGCGCCCCCTTCTATGACGCGCCGGCGGCCTTGCACCAACCGGGGCTTTCCGGCAGCATGGCGCAAAGCGGATTGTAATGCAGACAATATTCGCGACACAAAATGTCGCAAACATGCCGCAATACGCCCTCCACGCCTATTGCTGATCCAACCAGCCGGGCAAGGCGCCGATATCTTCCAGCACGACATCGGCATGGGGCGCCAGATCGTCATGCCCGGCGATGCCGGTCAACACCGCGACCCGTCGCATCCCGGCGGCGCGGGCGGCCTCCAGGTCATGCAGGCTGTCGCCCACCATCGCGATATGCGCGGGCGGAAGGCCGTTCGCGCGGGCAAAGGCCAGAAGCTGCCCCGGCCCGGGCTTGAAACCATGGCCGGAATCGTAACCGGCGACGAAATCGAACAGATCGCGCAGATCATGCGCCGCCAGATGCGCCTCGGCCGGCGCCTCGGTGTCGTTGGTGGCAAGACCGATCGCCAGCCCCCGCCCGCGCAGTGCCTCGAACAGCGGGCGCAGCGGCACCGCCTCGGCCATGCGGGCGGTGGCGGCCACCGCATTGATCCGGTCGATGACCTGCGCCGCGCTCAGCCCCGGCAGCAGCGGCAGCATGGCGCCCGCCACCTCGGGCGCGGTGCCGGCGATCACCGGGCTTTCGGGATGGAAATCCTGCGCCTCGGGGTCATAGCCAATCGCCGCCGCCAGCCGGCCTTGCAACGCCGGATCCGCCGTCAGTTCCTGCAAGACTCGATTGGCCCAGCCGCCCCAGCTGCGCCGGAAATCGAACAGCGTGCCGTCCTTGTCGAAGATCAGTCCCTGAATCATGCGCCCTGCCCTTTTCTGTCCTATCCTGCCATGCCCGCCGCGCGGCCGGTGGCCCATCCCCGACCCGGATTGGCCCGCCCGCGTCACCCCGGGCTGGTGTTCAGGTCCAGTGTGGCCCCGCGCCCCCGGGTAGGGCCGCCCGCGCCATCAGCGGCATTTCCGGCGCAATTCCCGCGCTTTGTGCGAAATCCAGCACCATGCCATCCTCGGTCAGCAGGAAATCCAGCACCGCCCCCAGAAAGACCGCATCCCCCGCCAGTTGCGGCAGATCCTGCGGCGCAGCCCCCGAGGCAGCGAGGAACTGCCCCAGCCGCTCGTCCTGCCCCAGCAACCATCCAAGCACCTGAAGCGCCAATGTCTCGGCGGATTCCTGCCGCATCGTCGCAAAACCCCGTTTGAGCCCTTCGATCCGCGGGCTTGATGCCCGTTGAGTTAACAAATGGAAAGCATTTCTTAACCAGTTGAGGTAAAACTGGCGGTCAAGGTAGCAAGTGGCGCGATGGACAGGGTTATGGCGGGCAGGATTCTCATCGTCGATGATGTGGCGACCAATCGCATCGTCTTCAAGGTCAAGCTCGGGGCGGCTTGCTATCACCCCCTGCTGGCGGCCGATGGCGAAACGGCGCTGCGGCTGGCCCGCGAAGGCCAGCCTGATCTGGTGCTGTTGAACATGGCGCTGCCCGACATGCCGGGCATCGAGGTGCTGCGCCAGCTCCGCGCCCATCCTGCGACGCGGGCGATCCCGGTTGTCATGGTCACCACCGGCGGCAACACCGAGGCGCGTCTTGCCGCGTTGGAGGCGGGGGCCGAGGATTGTCTGGAAAAACCCATTGATGACGGGCTGTTGCTGGCACGTCTGCGCAATCTTCTGCGCAGGCATGAGGCCCTGGCCGAGCTGGGCCAGCAGGATGGCGCGCTGCATGCGCTTGGCCTTGCGGAAAGCCCGGCAGAGTTTGACCGCCCCGGCTGCATCGCCCTGATCGCTGACCGCACCGAAACCGCGCTGCGCTGGCGCAAGGACCTGGCCGGACAGTTGCGCGACCGGATCTGCGTGCTGACCGCCGACGAGGCGCTGACCGAGGCGCCCGGCAATGATGCGGGGCTGCCCGACCTTTTCGTGATCGAGGGCGGCGGCGCCGGCACGCATGGCGGTTTGCGGCTGATGTCGGACCTGCGCTCGCGCACAAGGACGCGCCATGCCGCGATCGTGGTCCTGCAAGACCAGGCCACGCCGGCCGATCTGGCCATGGCCTATGACATGGGCGCCAGCCTCGCGCTTGGCCAGCCGGTCGCGGGGCGCGAACTGGCGCTGCGGCTGCAAGGGCTGGTGCGTCACAAGATCCGCGCCGACCGGCTGCGCGCCTCGGTGCAGGACGGGTTGCGCCTGGCGCTGATCGACCCGCTGACCGGGCTGTATAACCGCCGCTATGCCCAGCCACGGCTGACCGCCATCGCCGAACGCGCCCGGGCCGAGGGGCGCAGCTTTGCCGTCATGGCCATCGACCTCGACCGCTTCAAATCGGTGAATGACCGTTTTGGCCATGCGGCGGGCGATGCCGTGCTGATCGAGGTGGCGCGGCGGTTGACCGACAATCTGCGCCCCGCCGATCTGGTCGCCCGCATCGGTGGAGAGGAGTTTCTGGTCGCCCTGCCCGATGCCGGCATGAATTCGGCGCAGCGCACCGCCGAACGGCTGTGCCGCGCGGTGGAGGAAACGCCGTTCCGCCTGGCCGACGGGCGCGGGCTGTCGCTGACCGTGTCCATCGGGCTGGCGGTATCATCCTTCGAGGAACAGCTGCCCGAGGATATCGCGCAGGTGGTCGATCGCGCCGACCGCGCCCTGCTGACGGCCAAGGCCGGCGGGCGCAATCAGGTCATCTCGCATCACACCGCGGCCTGAACCCGCCGCCGGCGCCCGGTGAAATCAGCGCTTGTCGTCATGGCCGCCCTTGCGACCGCGCCGCGCCAGGCTTTGTTCCAGCCGGTCGGCAAAGGCGCGCCGTTCGGCCACCGTCATCGCGACCAGCCGGTCGCGCATCAGGGTCTGGCCAAGCGCCACCTGATCCGACAGGCGGCGGCTTTGCTGGGCAAGCGCGCTGTCCAGCGCCGCGCTCTGGAACGGGTCGGCCCGCAGTGCCGCCAGCACCGCCTCCATATCCTGCTTCAGCGCCGCGCGCAGCGCCTCGCCGCCGTTCACACGCTCCAGAAAGGCGCGGCGCAGCGCCTTGCGGTCGGCCTCGTCCAGCGCGCCGGCAAAGGGGCCAAAGCCCGGATCGCGGACCACGCGCCCCTCGGGCGGGCCCTTCAGGATCGCGCCCCCGACCACACCCAGGCACAGAAGATTGACCGCCAGCAGCGCCAGAAACGCCCGTTTCCAGCGCAGCGCCCGCTGTTCGGGCGACAGCGCCCCGGCCTGTTTCGCCATGATCACCCCTCCGCCAACCAGCCATCCAGGCTGGGGATCAGTTCCACCACATCATCCACCGCCGTTTCGGCCCCAAAGGCCGCCGAGACGCTGGCCACCGGGGCCGACAGCGCCGCCGGCTGCGCAAAGCCCAGCCAGATCCCGGCCAGCGTCGCCGTGGCCAGCCCCGCGGCCGCGCCGCCAAAGCCGCCGACCCAACCGGCCAGCAGCGCCAGCAGGGACCGCCCGCCGAGCCGCGTCACCGCGTCCGCGGCCGCCGTCACCGGCTGCGCGGCATAGGCATCCTCCAGCACGCGCGCCAGAAAGTCGGGGGCGGGCCGGGTTTCCGTCGCACGCGCCTCGGACAGAAGCGCATCGAGATCCTGCATTGTCATCTCGCTTCTCCTGACTGCGGGCCAAGGCTGTCTGTCATGCCTCTGCCCCTTCATCCTCATAGCCCAGGGCGGCTTTCTGCCCCGAAAGCAGGGCCGCCAGGGCGCGTTTGCCGCGCGCCGTCAGGCTTTCCACCGCCTCGACCCCGATCTCCATCACGCTGGCGATCTCGGGGTTGCTCAGGCCCTCGATATGGCGCAGCACCACCGCCTGCCGCTGCCGGTCGGGCAATTGCACCAGCGCCGCGTCCAGCGCCGCCATGCGGTCGGCCTCGATCAGCCGTGTCACGACGCCCGGGCTGCCATCGGGCACCTCCGGCGCCTCGTCCAGCCCGTTGGTGGCGCGACGTCGGCGGGCGCGCTGGCGGTCGGTCACCAGATTGGTGACCACGCGGTAAAGCCAGGTTGTCACCTGCGCCTCGCCGCTGCGCCAGTCGGGCGCGATGCGCCAGAGCCGCATCATCGCCTCCTGCGCGACGTCCTCGGCCTCGGCCCGGTCCCCCAACAGGCGCGCCGCATAGCCCAGCACGCGCGGCGACAGTCGCAAGACCAGCGCCCGTGCCGCCATGCGGTCGCCCTGCGCATAGCGCGCCAGCAGAACCTCGTCGCCAAGGTCAGAGAGATCATCAAGCGGCATCGTCATCCGGCAAGATCGTTACCCGCGGCGCCCCTGCCCGGCAAGCCCGGGCAGGGGCATGTTCAATCAGTTGGCCGGGGCCTCCGGCGGGGGCATCATCGGGGCGCCCTCCATGCCCGCCGGCCCGCGGCCTTCGCCAGGGCCATGCCCGTGGCGGCCATGCTTGCCGCCCATGCCGCCCTCGGCGCGCATCTGCTCGAACCGGGTCTTCGCCGCCTCAAGCTCGGCCTTCGACACGGCGCCATCGCCATCGGTATCCAGCCGGCGCAGCATCTTGCCGCTCAGGCCCGGGCCCGGCGCGGCCAAAAGCTCGGTCACCGTCACCGCCCCGTCGCCATCGACATCCAGCGCCTGCATCATCTCGGCCGACATCGCGCGGGCGCGTTCCTCGGCGCGTTTCATCTGCATCGCGACCAGTTCATCGGCGCTGATCTTGCCGTCGCCATCGGCATCCACGGTCTTCATCCGCTCGGCGCGGCTGACCTTGAATTCCTCGGGCGTGATCTTGCCATCCTTGTTGGCATCCATCGCGTCAAAGTCAAAGCCCGGACCGCCGAACGGACCTTCGGCCATGCCCATCATCATGCGCGCATGCCCGCCATCCCGGCCGCGATCGGCCAGGGCCGCAGACCCGAGGCCCCCGGCCAGAATGGCCGCCAGAGCCACCGAAAAGGCAATCGTGCGTTTCTGCATCGTCGTCTCCTGATCTAGAGGTCGCGGCGACCTCTGCCTGTCGCCGTCAAAGTGCAAACGGCGGGTGCGGGCAATTCCGTCGCCGGTTTTTTCCCGCGCCGTAAATTGCGGCTTTCCGGCGCATCTTTGCGCTTGGCCCTTTGCCTGCGCGCGCCGCTTGCCTATTGTCGGCCCGCAGCCCGCGACTCGGATGAGGGACAGATGAGCCAGACCACCACCAATACCCTTTCCGACGAGGATGACCGGCCGATCTGGCCTGCCCTGCTGCGCGGCTGGCGGCGCTGCTGCCCGCAATGCGGCGAAGGGCCGATGCTGCGCGGCTATCTCAAGGTGCGCGATACCTGCCCCGTCTGCGGCGAGGCGCTGCACCATCACCGCGCCGATGACGGGCCGGCCTATATCACCATCCTGATCGTCGGGCATGTGGTGGTGCCGGCGATGCTCTGGACCTTCATGGCCTGGCGGCCCGATCCGGCGATCATGCTGTCGGGTTTTTCGGTCTTTACCGTGGCGCTGACGCTGTGGCTGCTGCCGCGGGTCAAGGGCGCCTTCATCGCGCTGCAATGGTCGCGCCGGATGCACGGGTTCGGGCGTGACGACTGACCTGCCGATCCGGGCCGCCGCGACCGTCGTCCTGACCCGCCGGGGCGCCGATGGCCCCGAGGTGCTGATGGGCCAGCGCGGCGCGGGGGCGGCCTTCATGCCGTCGAAATACGTCTTTCCCGGCGGCGCGGTCGATGCCGCCGATGCGGGCGTGCCGCTGGCCGCACCGCTGCCCGCCGTCTGCACGGCGCTGCTTGCGCCCGATCAGCCCGGACCTGCGACGCTAGCCGTGGCCGCCATCCGCGAGGTGCATGAGGAAACCGGGCTGGCGCTTGGCCGTCCCGGCGCCTGGCCCGACCCGCCCCCGGGATGGGAGGGCTTTGCCCGGCGCGGGCTGCGGCCCGATGCCTCGGGGCTGCGGCTGATCTTTCGCGCCATCACCCCGCCGGGCCGCCCGCGCCGCTTTGACGCGCGGTTCTTTCTGGCCGATGCCGCCGCCATTCAGGGCGACCCCGAGGATTTCACCGACGCCGAGGACGAGCTTTCGCATCTGCACTGGATCGCGCTGTCCGAGGTGCGGCGGCTGGATCTGCCCTTCATCACCGAGGTCGTGCTGTCCGAGGTGGCGCTGATCCTGTCGGGCGGGGAACAGCCCGGCGTGCCGTTCTTTGACAATTCCGGCACGCGGCCAACCTTTCGCCGGCTCTAGAACAGCTGAAGCCGGGTCAGGTCATAGCCATTCCAGTCGAGGATCTCGCGCGCGGCGATCAGGCGGTCGCCGGGCAGCGCACCACCACGATTGAGGATGAAGCCCATCTCGCCCGTCGGGGTGCCGATGACCAGCGTGCGCAGGTCGGTATCGGCCCAGAGGATCCACCAGGGCTGGGTGATGCCCTGCGCGTTTTCGGCCTGCGGCACCAGCCGCCCCGGCGCCGGCAGCGCGGCCAGGCCCTGAAACTGCTGCCGGGTGCGGCCCAGGCACAGATCGGCGATCAACGGCACCGCCCCGCCCTGCGGCGCGCCGATCCGCACTGCGCCCGCCGCGCAACCGCCAGGCGCGGCGGCAAAGGCCGCAACCTGCCGCCAGTCGCCGGCAAGCCCCGCCGGATCCAGCACCGCATTGGAATAGATCGGTTTTTCCCGATCGCGCCAGGTCGTCCGGGTCTCGGGCGCCGGGCGTCCGCAGGCCGCCAGCAGCACAAGCAGGCCAATGATCAGTCGAGACATAGCGTCACCTGCCGGCCATCGGCCTGAAGGATGTCATTGCAGCCAAACAGCGGCTTGTAGGGCGAACAGGTCATTGACCGGGCAAGGCAGACGCCATCGCAATCACCCTCGCGCTTGCAGGCCTTGCCGCCGTCTCGGGTGCGAAAGACGCAGGCCTTGACCCCCTTGCCCGATGCGTCGAGCCATTGGCCGCGATCCCCCTCGCAGGCCAGCTGCGCGGCGGATTTGGGGGCCTCGGGCGCGGCCGGATCGGCGGGGGCGCCGGCGGATGGATCGGCGGGTTTCACAGGCTCCGTCGCGGCGGCGGCGGGCGGCGCGGGTGGCGTGCCCCGGGCCTTGATCGTGCCCGGCGGGATCGGCGCGCCCTGCGCGGGCGATGCCACGGGGGGCGCAACAGGCGCCGCCGCGGGGGCAGGCTTGGCGGTTGCGCCCGTCGTGGCGGGCTTGGCGGTTCCCGGCGCGGCGATCGCGGTGGCGGTGACCGGGGCGCCGGCAATCGCGCCGGGCGCAGCGGTCACCCCCGCCGCCGGCGCGGGCTGCGGCGCGCCCTCGCCCCTGAACGGCGCGGTCAACTGGCACCCGGCCAGCGCGACACACAAGACAAGACCGACAAGCCGACGCATTCCCACCCCTCACCCGATTGCAGACAGATGGCCGAAGGACGGCCGCTTTGGCAAGGTCAGAACGGCGCCGGATGGTCGCGCCAGACCGCCCGCAGCGCCGCCTGCACCTCATCGCCCAGCACGAGCCCGGCCGCCGCGATATTGCTCGCCAGTTGCGGCAGCGTGGTGGCGCCGATGATAGGCAGGCAGGGCCAGGGTCGGCTGCGGGTGAAGGCCAGCGCCATCTGGCAGGGGTCCAGCCCATGTTCCCGCGCCACGCCCAGATAGGCCGACACCGCCGGAAACACCTGCGGCGTCACCCGCCCGCCCAGCGTGGGGTTCACGCTGCGCCGGGTATGATCGGGGATCACATCGCCCGCATATTTGCCCGACAAAAGCCCGGTGGCCAGCGGCGACCAGGCCAGCAGCGGCATGTCCTCCATCGCCGAAAGCTCGGCCCAATCGGTGTCGAACTGCCGGCACAGCAGCGAATATTCGTTCTGGATCGTCGCCATGCGCGGCAGGTTCAGATCATCGGCCAGCCGCAGCCATTGCGCCGCCCCCCAGTCCGTTTCATTCGACAGGCCAAGCGCGCGGATCTTGCCCGCCGCCCGCGCGGTTTCGGCGGCATTCAGCACCTCGGCCATGTTGTCCAGCACCGCCTGCCGGTCGGTCTTTGGCACATAGGACCAGTTTTCGCGAAAATGATAGCTGTCGCGATTCGGCCAATGCAGTTGGTAAAGGTCGATGTAATCGGTCTGCAACCGCCGGAGCGAGGCATCGAGCGCAGCGGTGAAACTGGCCCCGGTGATGCCGCCCGGCCGCACCTCGCCATCGCCGGCGATCTTGCTGGCCAGCACGACGCGATCCCGCCCGCCCTGCGCGGCAAACCAGGCACCGATGATTTCCTCGGTGCGGCCCGCCGTCTCGACCCGCACCGGATTGACGGGGTAAAGCTCGGCCGTGTCCCAGAAATTCACGCCGTGATCCAGCGCCAGCGCGATCTGGTCATGGGCCTCGGCCTCGGTGTTCTGGGTACCCCAGGTCATCGTGCCCAGGCAGAATTCGGAAACGGTCAGGCCGGATCGGCCCAGGGGGATCTGCTTCATGTTCTGCTCCTGTTGCGGACCAGCCTAACCGCCTTGGCGGACGGCGCAAGCCGCCGCGCGGGTCAGACCAAAGTCCCCACCCGAAAGTGATGGGCGCGCGGACGATCCAGCGCTATTCTGGGCGCGCATCCCGGGGGTTTGCCATGCCGCGCCTGCCATCCCTTGCAAGCTGGATCGTCGCGCTGGCGCTGCTGCCCGGTCTGGCCCCGGCCGGCCCCCGACAATATGACCTGCTGGCCGAGACATCTTCGGTGCGGTTCCAGACCAGCCTGAATGGCGCGCCGCTGCGGGGCAGTTTCGCGATCCGCGCCGCGCATGTGGTGCTGGACATGGCGCATCTGCCCGGCAGTTCGGTCGAGGTGACGCTGGATGTCGCGGGCGCCCGCACCGGCCTGCCCTTCGCGACCGAGGCGATGCGCGGCGCCGAAGTGCTGGATGTGCGCCATTTCCCCGAGGCGCGCTTTCGGTCCACCGCGATCCGGGCGGCGCGCGGCGGGGCGCGCATCTCGGGCCTGCTGACGCTGCGCGGCGTGACGCGGCCGCTGGATCTGCGCGCCGAAATCCTGCGCCAGCATGGCCAGCCCGAGGGCGACCTGTCGCGCCTTGTCGTGCATCTGACCGGCACGCTGAGCCGCGCCGCCTTTGGTGCGACCGGCTTTCGCGACATGGTGGGCGATGCGGTCGCGCTTGACATCACGGTGCGCATCGCGGCCCATGGCGGCTGAGGCGCGGAACCCCCTTTCCCCTTGGCCCCTGCGGCGTTAAACAGCCCCCTGCACGGCAAAGGGACAGGCGCATGGCTCGGATTCTCATTACCTCGGCGATCCCCTATATCAACGGGATCAAGCATCTCGGGAATCTCGTCGGCAGCCAGTTGCCCGCCGATCTGTTCGCCCGCTACATGCGCGCGCGCGGGCATGAGGTGATGTTCATCTGCGCCACCGACGAACACGGTACCCCGGCCGAGCTGGCCGCCGCCAAGGCCGGCAAGCCGGTCGCGGAATACTGCGCCGAGATGCACACCGTTCAGGCCGATCTGGCCAAGGGCTTCCGCCTGTCCTTCGATCATTTCGGCCGGTCCTCCAGCCAGCGGAACCACAAGCTGACCCAGGCCTTTGCCGGCCGGCTGGCCGAGAACGGGCTGATCCGCGAAGTATCAGAAAAGATGATCTTTTCCATCGACGACAACCGTTTCCTGCCCGACCGCTATATCGAGGGCACCTGCCCCAATTGCGGCTATGACAGCGCGCGGGGCGATCAATGCGACAACTGCACCAAGCAGTTGGACCCGACCGACCTCATCAACCCGCATTCGACCATTTCCGGCTCTACCAATCTTGAGGTGCGGGAAACCAAGCACCTTTACCTGATGCAGCGCGCGCTGCGCGACAAGCTGGAGGCCTGGATCGACAGCAAGACCGACTGGCCGGTGCTGACCACCTCCATCGCGAAGAAATGGCTGAATGACGGCGACGGTTTGCAGGATCGGGGCATCACGCGCGATCTGCATTGGGGCATTCCGGTGATGAAGGGCGACCAGCCCTGGCCGGGGATGGAGGGCAAGGTCTTCTACGTCTGGTTCGACGCGCCCATCGAATATATCGCCGGCACGGCCGAATGGGCCGATGCCAATGGCAAGCAGGACGCCGATTGGGAACGCTGGTGGCGCACCGACAAGGGCGCCGCGGACGTGACCTATTATCAGTTCATGGGCAAGGACAACGTGCCCTTCCACACCCTGTCCTTCCCCGCCACGATCCTGGGGTCGGGAGAGCCGTGGAAGCTGGTCGATTACCTCAAGTCCTTCAATTACCTGAATTATGATGGCGGCCAATTCTCCACCTCGCGCGGGCGCGGGGTGTTCATGGATCAGGCGCTGTCGATCCTGCCTTCGGATTACTGGCGCTGGTGGCTCTTGTCTCACGCCCCCGAAAGCGCCGATAGCGAATTCACCTGGGAAAACTTCCAGGCGTCCGTGAACAAGGATCTGGCCGATGTTCTGGGCAATTTCGTCAGCCGCGTCACCAAATTCGCCAAGTCGAAACTGGGGGAAACCGTGCCTTCGGGCGGCGAGTTCGGCCCCGAGGAAACCGCGCTGATCGCCGATCTGGGCGCGCGCATCCGCGACTACGAACGCCATATGGACGCGATCGAGGTGCGCAAGGCCGCCGCCGAATTGCGGGCGATCTGGGTGATCGGCAACGAATATCTGCAAGCGGCCGCCCCGTGGAGCGCGATCAAGACCGATCCGGCCCGGGCCGAGGCGATGATCCGCCTGAGCCTGAACCTGATCCGCATCTATGCGATCCTGTCGCGGCCCTTCATCCCCGATGCGGCGCAGGCGATGATGGAGGCCATGGGCTCGGATGACTGGAGCTGGCCCGCCGACGTGCCGGCGGCCCTGCGTGCCCTGCCGCCGGGACACGCCTTTACCGTGCCGGAAAACCTGTTCCGCAAGATCACCGACGAGGAACGCGCCGACTGGCAGCAGCGTTTCGCCGGCAAGCGCGATTGATGGCGGCGCGGGTTGGCCTCTGACGGGAGGGGTGCGATGAAACTCTGGGTCGGTCTGGGCAATCCGGGCGCGAAATATGCCGGCAACCGGCACAATATCGGCTTCATGGCGCTGGACCGTATCGCCGCCGATCACGGCTTTTCCGGCTGGAAGCGCGGTTTTCAGGGGCTGGTCGCCGAAGGGCGGTTCGGGTCCGACCGCGTGCTGCTTCTGAAACCCGAAACCTTCATGAACCTCTCCGGCCAATCGGTCGGCGAGGCGATGCGCTTTCACAAGCTGACGCCCGGTGATGTGACGGTGTTTCATGACGAGCTGGACCTGGCGCCGGGCAAGATCCGCGCCAAGACCGGCGGCGGCCATGCCGGGCATAACGGGTTGCGCTCCATCCATGCCCATATCGGCGAGGCCTATCACCGCATCCGCCTGGGCATCGGCCATCCCGGCCACAAGGACGCGGTGGCGGGCTATGTGCTGCATGATTTCGCCAAGGCCGATCAGGACTGGCTGGATGATCTGATGCGCGGCATCTCTGACGGCGCGGCGGCGCTCGCCTCGGGCGACAGCGCGCGGTTTCTGAACGCGGTGGCGCTGCGGGTGGCGCCGCCCCGCCCCTCGACCGGGCAACAGGCCCCACCCCCGCGCAATGCCACGCCGCAACCCGCGCCGGCCGAAGACACCCGCACCCCCCTGCAAAAACTGGCGGACCGGTTCCGCTAAAGGAAAAGGCGGCGGGTTGCCCCGCCGCCCTGCCCTGCCCCTGCGGCCAATCAGCCCCGCGCGGCGCGGATCAGCTTGAGGATATCGCGGGCGGCATTGGGGATATTGGTCCCCGGCCCAAAGATCGCCTTCACGCCGTTCTTGTAGAGGAAATCGTAATCCTGCTGCGGGATCACCCCGCCGCAGATCACCAGAATATCCTCGGCGCCCTTGTCCTTCAGCGCCTGCACCAGTTTCGGCGCCAGCGTCTTGTGGCCGGCGGCCTGGCTGGAAATGCCGATGACATGCACGTCATTGTCCACCGCATCCTGCGCGGCTTCCTCGGGCGTCTGGAACAGCGGGCCAACATCGACGTCAAAGCCGATATCGGCAAAGGCCGTGGCGATGACCTTGGCGCCGCGGTCATGGCCATCCTGGCCCATCTTGACCACCAGCATACGCGGGCGGCGGCCCTCGGCCTCGGCAAAGGCCTCCACATCCTGCTGGATCTGGGCGAAACCGTCATCGCCCTCATAGGCGGCGCCATAGACCCCGGCGAGGGTTTTCACTTCCGCGCGGTGGCGGCCAAAGACCTTTTCCATGGCGTCCGAAATCTCCCCGACCGAGGCGCGGGCGCGCGAGGCCGCGACCGCCGCTTCCAACAGATTGCCACCCTCGGCGGCGCGACGGCCCAGCTCGGCCAGCGCGGCCTGACAGGCGGCCTCATCGCGGCTGGCGCGCATGGTGTTGAGCCGCGCGATCTGCGCCTCGCGCACCTTGACGTTGTCGATATCCAGAATGTCGATCGGGTCTTCCTTGGCCAGGCGATACTTGTTCACCCCGACGATGACCTCTTCGCCCCGGTCGATCATGGCCTGGCGCCGCGCGGCCGATTCCTCGATCCGCAGCTTGGGCATGCCGCTGGCGACCGCCTTGGTCATGCCGCCCATGGCCTCGACCTCCTCGATCAGCGCCCAGGCCTTTTCGGCCAGTTCCGCCGTCAGGCTTTCGACATAGTAAGACCCCGCCAGCGGATCGACCACCTTGGTCACGCCGGTTTCTTCCTGAAGAATCAATTGGGTGTTGCGCGCGATCCGGGCCGAAAACTCGGTCGGGAGCGCGATCGCCTCGTCCAGCGCATTGGTATGGAGCGATTGCGTGCCGCCAAGCGCCGCCGCCATCGCCTCATAGGCGGTGCGGACCACGTTGTTATAGGGGTCTTGCTCCTGCAAGGACACGCCCGAGGTCTGGCAATGGGTGCGCAGCATCAGGCTGCCGGATTTCTTGGGCGCGAACTCGCTCATGATGCGGTGCCAGAGCAGACGCGCGGCGCGCAGCTTGGCGGCCTCCATGAAGAAATTCATGCCGATGGCAAAGAAGAACGACAGCCGGCCCGCGAAATCATCGACATTCATGCCCCGCGCGATGGCGGCGCGCACATATTCGCGCCCGTCGGCCAGGGTATAGGCCAGCTCCTGCACCAGATTCGCGCCTGCCTCCTGCATGTGATAGCCGGAGATCGAGATCGAGTTGAACTTGGGCATCTCGTTCGAGGTATATTCGATGATGTCGGCGATGATACGCATCGAGGGTTCGGGCGGATAGACATAGGTATTCCGCACCATGAATTCCTTGAGGATATCGTTCTGGATGGTGCCGGACAGCACCGAACGGTCATGGCCCTGTTCCTCGCCGGTGACGATGAAATTCGCCAGGATCGGGATCACCGCGCCGTTCATCGTCATCGAGACCGAAACCTTGTCGAGCGGGATGCCGTCGAACAGGATCTTCATGTCCTCGACGCTGTCGATGGCCACGCCCGCCTTGCCGACATCGCCCACGACGCGCGGGTGATCGCTGTCATAGCCGCGATGCGTGGCCAGGTCGAAGGCGACCGAGACGCCCTGCTGCCCGGCAGCCAATGCCTTGCGGTAAAAGGCATTCGATTCCTCGGCGGTGGAAAAGCCGGCATATTGCCGGATCGTCCAGGGCCGGCCGGCATACATCGTCGCGCGCACGCCGCGGGTGAAGGGGCCGATGCCCGGCAGGCTGCCCATATGCGGCAGGCCGGCGGTATCTTCGGCGGTATAGAGCGGCTTGACCGCGATACCTTCCAGCGTCTGCCAGGTCAGGCTGTCGGGATTGCGGCCCTTGAGTTCTTTCTCGGCAAGCTTGCGCCAGGTTTCAATCGGGTCAGTCATGGCTCTCGTCCTTGGCTTCTGCCGGATGGGCACCGGCACAGGGAGTTGCGGCGCGCGCGAACGCACCGATGCAAAGCGGCCGCTGGTCGGGACCAGAGCCTATTCCAGAAAATCCTCGGCGGTCGGGATGCGCCCGAAGGCAATCTTGGCGCCGGTATAGGGCACATGATGCGGCGGCAACTGGCCATAGCGCACGGTATCCTGCCCGAAGCGCTGGTTCAGACGATCTACCACCGCGCAAAGCGCGCGCCGATCCTGCGCCGGGGCAAACAGATCCGCCGAAACCTCGGCATCCGGCACCAGCCCGCCCAGCGTGACCGAAACCGAGAGCGGCCGGTGCGGCGGCAGCGCCATCCAGTAGCGGCCCAGCACCTCCAGCAGGAAAAAGGTATCCTGCGTGGCGCGGATATCGCCGCCATGGCCGATATAGCCCGCCTCGGCGCATTTCACGCTCAGATGCAGGCTGCGGGCATGGAAACCCTCGCGCCGCAGCCGCGCCGCAGCCTTCACCAGCAGACGCCGCGCCACCAGACGCGCGCCCTCGGGCGTCTTGTTGCCGGCGGTCAGCACCTGGCCATGGCCGATCATGCCACGATGGGTTTCCGGCCAGATCACGGTTTCGCCCCGCAATTCGCGCAGGAACCGCTCGCCCGCCACACTGCCCCAGATCGCCCGCGCGCGCTTGGGGTCCAGATGGTAAAGCATGGGCACATCCGTGACGCCCGCCGCCTCCAGCCGCGCCTTCATCCGCCAGGACACGCCCGGCAGATCGTCCAGCGCCAGATGGGCCAGCCGGTCGGGCAGCACATGCGGCAACAACCAGTGCAGCCCGCCCGGCTTTTCCAGCCCGGCCGCCAGCTTGGCCAGCAACCGCGTCGGCGCCAGCCCGACCGAGCAGCGCAAGGCCGGGCTGACCCGGTCCAGCACCGCCTGTTGCAGATCGCGCCCGATCTGCATGGCCCGCGACAGTTCCTGCTGCGAGCCGGTCAACAGGCACGAACATTCGTCGATCGACCAGACCCGATGGATGGGCAGCACCGTTTCCACGGCTTGCAGGATGGCATGGTGATAGCGCACGCAGACATCGTGCTTCACCGCACGAAAGACGATGCCCGGGCAAAGCCTGCGCGCCTCGTCCTGCCTTGTGCCCATGCCGACGCCCCGGCGCTTGGCGTCGATGCTGGCCGCGATACAGGCCGCGCCCGGCGCATCCGTCGTCAGCACCCCCACCGCACGCCCCATCAGCGCCGGTTCCTCGGCCTGCGCGACCGAGGCGTAAAAGCTGTTCATGTCGAAGAACAGGGTGGAAACGCGCAGCGTCATGGCAAGACGACTCGGACAGGAATTGCGCCCCCATCATAGAACAAAATGGGAACTCAATTCCAGCCCGAAGCCGGTATGCCGTGACGCTGCGCGCCACCTTATTCGAACTCCATGATCACATCATCGACCTTGAGGCTGGCCCCGGCGCTGGCGTTGATCTTCTTCACCACGGCGCGCTTTTCGGCCTTGAGGATGTTTTCCATCTTCATCGCCTCGACCGTGGCGAGCGCCTGGCCCTCCTGCACCTCCTGGCCTTCCTCGACGCTGATCTTCACCACCAGGCCCGGCATCGGGCAGAGCAGGAAGCGCGAGGTGTCGGGCGGCAGTTTTTCCGGCATCAGCAACGCCAGATCATGCTGGCGCGGGGTGCGGACATGCACCTTGAGATCGGCGCCACGCACCCGGATGCGGAAGCCCATCGGCACCTTGCCGACCTTGAGGACCAAGGGTTCGCCATCGACCGCGATCCGCGCCAGCGGCTGCCCCGGCACCCAGTCGCTTTCGACCCGCATCGCGGCGCCATCGGCGAAGGTGACGGTGGAGCCGGCCTTGTCGGCGGCGATGGTCACCGGGAAGGCGGCGCCTTGCAGGCTGACCACCCAGCTATCGCCGACATGGCGTTCGTGATTGTCCATCGTGCCGGAGATACGGGTGCGCCGGATCTCGGCCACGCGGTTCATCGCGGCGGTCGCGGCGGCGATGCGGCGCAGCATCGTGTCATCCAGCGTCACGCCCCGGAACCCCTCGGGGTATTCCTCGGCGATGAAGGCGGTGGTGATATTGCCGCTGGCAAAGCGCGGGTGATCCATCACGGCCGAGCAGAACGGCAGGTTATGGCCGATCCCCTCCACCTCGAACGTGTCGAGCGCGAGGCGCATTTCCTCGATCGCCGCTTCGCGGGTCGGCCCCCAGGAACAGAGCTTGGCGATCATCGGGTCGTAATACATGCTGATCTCGCCGCCCTCATAGACGCCGGTATCGTTACGCACGATCCCGCCGCGCGGGGTCGCGCCTTCGACCGGCGGGCGGTAGCGGGTCAGCCGCCCGATCGAGGGCAGGAAGTTGCGATAGGGATCCTCGGCGTAAAGCCGGCTTTCCATCGCCCAGCCGTTGATCTTGAGGTCTTCCTGCTGGAAGGGCAGCGGCTCGCCATTGGCCACGCGGATCATCTGTTCGACCAGATCGACGCCGGTGATCAGTTCCGTGACCGGATGTTCCACCTGAAGGCGGGTGTTCATTTCGAGGAAGTAGAAGTTCCGCTCGCCATCGACGATGAATTCCACCGTGCCGGCCGAAGTATAGCCCACGGCCTTGGCCAGCGCGACAGCCTGTTCGCCCATGGCCTTGCGGGTGGCCTCATCAAGGAAGGGCGACGGCGCCTCTTCGATGACCTTCTGGTTCCGCCGCTGGATCGAGCATTCGCGTTCATGCAGATAGACCGCATTGCCGTGCTTGTCGGCCAGAACCTGAATTTCGATGTGCCGCGGTTGGGTCACGAATTTCTCGATGAAGATGCGGTCGTCGCCAAAGCTGTTGGCGGCCTCGTTCTTCGAAGATTCAAAGCCCTCGCGCGCTTCCTGGTCATTCCACGCGATGCGCATGCCCTTGCCGCCGCCGCCGGCGCTGGCCTTGATCATCACCGGATAGCCGATCTGGGCAGAGATCTTCACCGCCTCATCGGCATCGGCGATCAGGCCCATATAGCCGGGAACGGTGTTCACCCCGGCCTCCATCGCGATCTTCTTGGAGGTGATCTTGTCGCCCATGGCCTCGATCGCGGGGCTGGGGGGGCCGACGAAAACCACGCCCTCTTTCTCCAGCGCGGCGGCGAAGTTCATGTTTTCCGACAGGAAACCATAGCCCGGATGCACCGCCTCGGCCCCGGTCTGGCGGATCGCCTCCATGATCTTGTCGATCACGATATAAGACTGGTTGGCGGGGGGCGGCCCGATATGCACGGCCTCATCGGCCATCTTCACATGCAGCGCGTTGCGGTCGGCATCCGAATAGACGGCGACCGTCTTGATGCCCATCAGCTTGGCGGTCTTGATCACGCGGCAGGCGATCTCGCCCCGGTTGGCGATCAGGATTTTCTTGAACATCCGGTTTCCTTCCCTCAACGGCATGCGGGCCTGCATGCGCGGCTCAAATACGAAGGGCCAGCCGGGGGGATACCCCGACTGGCCCTGGTGACAGGTTGCAGCGCCGCCTTGCGGGCGGGCGTCAGATCAACGGCAGGGCGGCAGGCCCGGAACGCCGCAAGTGGCGCCACCGGCCAGCGCGCCAAGCGCGGCCCCGGCGACCATGTTTTCATCAGTCGCGTCGGCGATGGCGGCGCCGACAACGGCCCCGGCCAGCGCACGGCCGCCCTGGGTTTGCAGCGGGTTGGCAGGCGCAGGCTGATAGCCATAGCCGCCATTGTAGCCGCCGCCCGATTGCACGCAGCCGGCAGTTGCCAGCGCGAGTGCCGCGAAAAGAGTAAGGGAAGAAAGACGCATGCTCGGCCTCCGTTCAGGATTGTTCTGTGGGCCAAGTGTAGCGCATGGATCGGCGGCGAAAAGCCGTGTTCGGTGGCGGGCACGCAATCGTGCGCGGAGCCTTGCCGATCCGGGGAAAGGCGTCCGGTCCGCGCGGGACCGGACGAAGGGTCAAGGGAAGGGTCACAGGACGGGTTCACGACAAACCCCGCCCTGCGGATGGCGGACACAAGGGGACGCACCGCCTCGGACAGAAGATGGGCACGCAACCCGGCCACGGCAAAGGGAATTTCCGCCGCAAGCCATGCTTGCGCGAAAAGCCGCCCGAAGACCCCTGGGTTGCGCGGAAACATGCTCAGTCTTCCTCCTCGTCGTCCCAGTCGTCGAAGGCCGGTTCTTCGGCGTCTTCGGCAAAGACTTCGGGGAAAGAGGCCTGTGCGCGCTTGGCGTCGATGCGCAGCAGCGCGTCGTAAGAGCTGGGGTCGAACGGGTCTTCGGCGGCGACCACCTCGCGCCCGAACAGCCAGGACAGCCGCCCGGCATCCAGATTGCCGCGTTCAAAGGGTTCTTCGCCGAAATAGGCCCAGAGTGCGGCCATGAAGGCGCTGTCGGCAGCACGGTCGAGGTTCTTGCGATCCTTGAAGCGTTCACGCCGGATCAGTTTCGTCGCACCTTCCTTCACATTGGCGCGGCGGATGGTGAACTGGTAATCGGTGCCGGTCATCCGGCCGGGAAAGCCACGATGCTTCAGCATGCCGCGCCCTCCTGTCCGAAGGGGCGGGGATGGGCGGGCCGCGCCTGCGCGGCCCGCGCCGGAAGATTACTTGTATTTGCCGGTGAACACGGGCTCGTTCGAGACGGCCGGTTCATCCACATAGACGACTTCGTCCTGCTTGGCACCGCCGCAAGCGGCGAGGAAAGCCAGCGTGCAGACAGCCAGCGTGATACGGATACTGTTCGACATCCTCTGCTCCACTTTTCTTGGAGGGTCGGGGCCGGGATGCGGCCGCGCCCCCGTTTCGGGATCCGAAGCGTTTGCTTGCGCTTCGCCCCGAGAATACCGCCAAACCCGACCGATTGACACGGCGAAAGCGGCGCGCCGGCCGGCTGTGTCCGGCCTGCATCAGAATGGCCAGCACTGGAAGAACGGCCCACAACATATTGCGTTTTCATCAGAACATCTCCCAGATGCAGGTGCCGTTTTCGATGCGATAGGCCTCGAAATACTGGGTGACATCGGGGGCCGCCTCGCCAAAGGGCAAGGGCTGCGCCGCAAGCGAGATGATGACCTGCCGGGGCGCCGGACCGAATTCCGCGATGCGCGGCAGGGCATAGCTCTCGCACAGCGCCATCATGTCCTCCGAGGCGACCTCAAAGGCGATGTCGCCGCCCATGCGCGCGATGCGCGGCGCCACGAAGCGAAAACGCAGCGCAAGGCCCGCGGGGCCGGCCTCGCTCCAGATCACGTCCTGCAAGGTCACGTCCTGTCCCGACGGCACGGTAATCGCCTCGTTGCCGCCGACCAGCACGACCAGCCCGTCTTCGGGTGTGCGGAAGGGTTCGCCGGTCATGCCCTCGCCCCCTTGCGCAACAAGACGCGCCGCGCCTTGGGCGGGGCGGGAAGGTCGGTCAGGCTGCCCAGCCGGGCCAGCTTTGCCGCCTGCTCAACCGCCGTCGCCTCGCGCAAGTCAAGGATCGCGGCACCATCGGGGGCCAGCGCCTGTTCCAGGAAAGGCAGGTAAAGATCGACCGGATAGTGAAAGCCGCAAGACAGGAAGCTGACCGCCAGATCGACCGGCCCCGCCGTTTCGGGCGCGGTGTCGCGGGGGTTGAGCGTGGCGACCCGATCCGCCGGAATACCGTTATCTTCCAGCAGCTTGCGCGCAACGGCCAGGCTGGAATAGGCGGCGCCCTCCTTGGCGAAACCAAAGTGGCGCCGCTCATTCGATTCAAGGTCGATCAGCAGCAGTTCGCAGCCCAGCTCCTGCCCGAGGAACAGGTCGAACAGCGCATAGCCACAGCCGATATCGGCCACCCGCCGCGGCGCCAGGTCGCGCAAGACCGGCTCCAGCGCGCGATATTCCGCACGGATCACCCCGGCGGCACGCTGCGCGATGGTCTGGCCCATATCGTCGATCACGGCATTGATCGGCGCCTCGTCGCCCTCGTTCCAGGCCTTGATGATGCGGCCCGATTTCGGACGATCGAACATGACCTCCGACCTTTGCAGGATCAGGTTCATCAGGTCGCCGCGTGACAGGGCCGCAAAGTCCAGCGCCGCGATGACGCTGTCCCTGGCCTCTGCCCCGATGTCGATCTCCAGCCGCATGGACTACCCCCTTGTTTGCGGTAACGCGTTACAGGGGGATGTTATCGTGCTTCTTCCAGGGGTTTGCCAGCTTCTTGCCGCGCAGCGACGCAAAGGCCCGGGCGACCCGCCGGCGGGTCGAACGCGGCTGGATCACCTCGTCGATGAAGCCCCGTTCGGCCGCGACAAAGGGATTGGCGAAGCGATCTTCGTAATCCTTGGTGCGGGCGGCGATCTTGTCCTTGTCGCCCAGTTCCGAGCGATAGAGGATCTCTGTCGCGCCCTTGGCGCCCATCACCGCGATTTCCGCCGTGGGCCAGGCATAGTTGAAATCGCCGCGCAGGTGTTTCGACGCCATCACGTCATAGGCACCACCATAGGCCTTGCGGGTGATGACCGTGACCTTCGGCACCGTCGCCTCGCCATAGGCAAACAGCAGTTTCGCCCCGTGCTTGATGACGCCGCCATATTCCTGGCTGGTGCCGGGCAGGAAGCCGGGCACATCGACCAAGGTCAGGATCGGGATCTCGAACGCATCGCAAAAGCGCACGAAACGCGCGGCCTTGCGGCTGGAATCGATATCGAGACAGCCCGCCAGCACCATCGGCTGATTGGCGACGACACCCACGGTCTGCCCTTCGATGCGGACAAAGCCGGTGATGATATTCGCCGCGTAATCCTTTTGAATCTCGTAGAAATCGCCCTCATCGGCGATCTTCGCGATCAGTTCCTTCATGTCATAGGGCTGGTTCGGGTTGTCGGGGATCAGCGTATCGAGGCTGTCCTCCACCCGGGCCGGATCGTCAAAGAAGGGGCGCACCGGCGCCTTGTCGCGGTTGTTGAGCGGCAGGAAATCGACCAGACGCCGCACCTCGGCCAGCGCCTCCACGTCGTTTTCAAAGGCGCCGTCGGCCACGCTCGACTTGCGGGTATGGGTGCTGGCGCCGCCCAGCTCCTCTGCGGTGACCACCTCATTCGTCACCGTCTTCACCACATCGGGGCCGGTCACGAACATGTAAGACGTGTCCTTCACCATAAAGATGAAGTCGGTCATCGCGGGGCTGTAGACCGCGCCGCCGGCGCAGGGGCCCATGATGACGCTGATCTGCGGCACCACGCCCGAGGCCATGATGTTGCGCTGGAACACCTCGGCATAGCCGGCAAGGCTGGCCACGCCCTCCTGGATACGGGCGCCGCCGCTGTCGTTCAGCCCGATCACCGGCGCCCCGTTCTGCATCGCCATGTCCATGATCTTGCAGATCTTTTGCGCATGAGTTTCCGACAGCGAGCCGCCGAAGACGGTGAAATCCTGGCTGAACACATAGACCTGGCGGCCATTGATCGTGCCCCAGCCGGTCACCACGCCGTCACCGGCGGGGCGGTCGGCCTCCATGCCGAAATCGGTGCAGCGATGGCGCACGAACATGTCGAACTCTTCGAAGCTGCCCTCGTCCAGCAGAAGCTCGATCCGTTCGCGGGCGGTCAGCTTGCCCTTGGCATGCTGGGCCTCGACGCGGCGCTGGCCACCGCCGGCGCGGGCGACGGCGCGGCGGGTCTCAAGCTCTTGCAGGATGTCTTTCATGGCGGTCCTCCCGGGGAATCGTGCGCACAATATTCTTGCGCGGCCGCCCTGCAAAACGAAATTCCGAAAATTTGCAAATTATTGGCAGATCGCAAGTTGCAAATTGCAAACTTACGCCCCCTTGCCAAGTTCCGCGCCCCGCGCCATGCCAGCGGGAAAGGAGACCGCCATGCCCGCCCTGCCCGTTCCTGTCGTCACTATCGGCTTACTGCTCGCCTCCAACATCTTCATGACATTCGCCTGGTATGGCCACTTGAAGTTCAAGGGCGCGCCACTGATCGCGGTCATCTTCATCTCCTGGGGCATCGCGCTGTTCGAATACATGCTGATGGTGCCCGCGAACCGGATCGGCCATAGCCATTTCTCTGCCGCCGAATTGAAGACCATTCAGGAGGTCATCACGCTCTGCGTCTTCGGGGTGTTTTCGGTGTTCTTCCTGAAGGAACCGTTAACCTGGAACCATCTGGTCGGATTTTCCTTCATCGCGCTTGGCGCCTTTTTCATTTTTCACAAGTGGTAGTCGCGGACGGGATGGACAGGGCGCCCCCCACGGCCTAGCCCTGTCCCCATGTCCGATCTTCCACAGTCCCGCCTTCTGGACCCGACCACCCCGCCCACCGTGCTGACGCTGACCCTGCTGGCCGGGGTTTCGGCGCTGTCGATGAACATCTTTCTGCCCTCGCTGCCCTCGATGGCGGCCTGGTATGGCGTGCCCTATGCCACGATGCAGCTTTCGGTCGCGCTCTACCTTGCGCTGTCGGCGGGGCTTCAGGTGCTGATCGGCCCGATCTCCGACCGGTACGGGCGGCGCAAGGTGGTGCTGGGGTCGCTTTTGCTGTTTCTGATCGCGACTGTCGCGGTGCTGCTGGCCCCGACGGCGGAGACCTTTCTGATCGCCCGCATGGCACAAGCCGTCATCGCCGCCGGCATGGTGCTCAGCCGCGCCATCGTGCGCGACATGGTGTCGGATGCCCGCGCGGCCTCGATGATCGGCTATGTCACCATGGGCATGAGCCTGGTTCCGATGATCGGCCCGGTCATCGGCGGCGTGCTGGACGAGGCCCTGGGCTGGCAGGCCAGTTTCGGCTTCCTGCTGCTGGCGGGGCTGGCGGTGACCTGGCTGTGCTGGCGCGACCTGGGCGAGACCTCGCGCCCCTCGGGCCTTGGGCTGGGGGAACAGATCGCGCAATATCCGCGGCTGCTGACATCGCAGCGCTTCTGGGGCTATTGCCTGGCGGCGGCGCTGTCCTCGGGCTGCTTCTTCGCCTATCTCGGCGGCGCGCCCTATGTCGGGACCGAGGTCTTCGGCCTCGGCTCCACCCAGATCGGGCTGCTGTTCGCGCTGACCGCCGTGGGCTATGCGGGCGGCAATTTCTTTGCCGGGCGCTATTCGGTGCGGATCGGCATGAACCGGATGGTGCTGATCGGCACGCTGATCACCACGCTGGCCTGTTCGGGGCTGCTGGCCGTGTCGCTGGCCGGGGCGATGGGGCCCTTCCTGTTCTTCGGGCTGACGCTGGTCATGGGGGCCGGCAATGGCGTCTGCCTGCCCAATGCCAATGCGGGCATCCTCTCCGTGCGCCCCGATCTGTCGGGCACCGCCTCGGGGCTGGGCGGGGCGATCAATATCGGCGGCGGCGCGGCATTGGCAGCCCTGGCCGGCATCCTGCTGCCCCCCGGCGCCACCGAACGCCCGCTGGTCGCGCTGATGCTGGCGACCTCGGTCGGCTCGGTGCTGGCGATCCTGTGGGTGATCCGGCGCGCGCGGGCCCTGGGCCTGCCGGGCTGATCCCGTTTACGCGGCCTTAACCCTGTTGCGGCAGCTTGACAGGCAAGATTTGCAAAGGCGACATGCTCTTTAGCAAAGGGAGGGGCAGTATGACCACGCAAAAGCTCTATGCCGGGGTGAAGCTGCGCGAATTGCGCGGGCGGCTGGGGGTGACGCAAAAGGCCTTTGCCGACAAGCTGGGCGTGTCGCTGCCCTATCTCAACCAGATGGAAAACAACCACCGCCCGGTCTCGGCTGCGGTGGTGCTGTCGCTGGTGCAGGAATTCGGCTTTGACGTGACCGAACTGACCACAGGCGATGCCGAACGCATCGTGTCGGACATGCGCGAGGCCCTCGCCGATCCGGTATTCCAGAGCGGCAGCCCGCCTTTGGCCGATCTGCGGCTGGCCGCTTCCAACGCGCCGGCGCTGGCGCGGGCCTTTCTCGACCTGCACCGCGCCTATCGCCAAACCCATGAACGCCTGGCCTCGCTGGATGAGGCCCTGGGCCGCGAAGACGCCGCCCTCCGCCCGAGCCCGTGGGAGGAGGTGCGCGATTTCTTTCACTATTGCGACAATTATCTTGATGCGATCGACCGCGCCGCGGAACATTACGCAATGCCCGCAGGCACCCGAAAAGACCCGCTTTTCATCGCAACAGATACCCTGTCAAAGGCCGGTATCGACTTGCAGTTTTCCGACACCGGACAATTGCGCCACTTTGACCCCGCCACGCGGCGCCTTGCGGTGTCGGGCCGTGCCTCGGGGCCAACCCAGCGGTTCCAGTTGCTCTATCAGGTCGCCCTCGCCACACAGGATGACCTGCTGGAGGCGACGCTCGATCTCGCCCGTTTCGCCACGCCCGAGGCCCGCGACATCGCCAAGATCGGGCTGGCCAACTATTTCGCCGGCGCGGCCCTGCTGCCCTATCGCGCGTTTCAGCAGGCGGCACTGGACGAAAGACACGATCTGGAACGGCTGGCCGACCTGTTCGGCGCCAGTATCGAACAGGTGGCGCATCGCCTCTCCACCCTGCAACGGCCGGGGGCCAAGGGCATCCCCTTCTTCTTCGTGCGCGTCGATCAGGCCGGCACCATCACCAAACGCCACTCCGCCACGCGGCTGCAATTCGCCCGCTTCGGCGGGGCCTGCCCGCTCTGGAATGTGCATCGCGCCTTTGAAACCCCGGGGCAATTCCTGCGCCAGCTGGCCGAAACCCCCGACGGGGTGCGCTATCTCTGCCTCGCGCGCGACGTGACCAAACCCGGGGGCAGCTTCAATGCGCCGGTGCGCCGCTATGCGATCGGGCTGGGCTGCGAGGTGCAGCATGCCGATGCGCTGGTCTATGCCGACGGGCTGGACCTGCGCGGCGCCTTTGAACCGATCGGCATCTCCTGCCGCATCTGCGAACGCCGCGACTGCCACCAACGCTCGGTCCCGCCGCTGGAACGGCGGCTGCGCGTCGATCCCGATCAGCGCGGCATCCTGCCCTATCAGATCGCCGAATGACGCCATGAAAAAGGCCCGGCAGCGCCGGGCCTATTCCTGCGGAAAGGACGCGCGATCAGGCGCTGATGCGCTGCCAGATCTGGTCCTTCAGCGCGCCACGCTTCTTGCGCAGCTCCGCCTCATGCTCATCCGACACTGCCTCGACCCGGGTTTCGGCCCGATGCACGGCGCGGTTGATCTCGTGATATTCCTCGACCAACCGGGCGAAATGCGCGTCCTGTTCCTTCAGCGCGGAAATCCTGAGCGCCTGCGCCGGAAATTCCTCGGCAAGCTCATGCGGGGTGTTCGACATGCGTGTCTCCTTCGTCGTTTCGGTAAAACCCTAGCCCACCCCCGACGCCCCCACCTTGACGCGGATCAAATGGCGCAGATTCCGCACATCTTCTCGCCGCTGTCCTTCATCTGTTCAAAAATATCCTGCGGGGAGGTCCGGAGGGGTGCAAAACCCCTCCGGCGCCCGCCAAAGGGCCGCGCGTTCGGCCCTTTGCGATCAGTTCACCTTCGCATCCACCAGATCGGCGGCGCGGGCGATCTCGATCCGGCGGGGCTTCAGCGCCTCGGGCGTCTCGCGCACCAGGTCGATATGCAGCATGCCATGTTCATGGCTGGCACCAGAGACGCGCACATGATCGGCCAGGGCAAAGCGGCGCTCAAAGGCGCGGGTGGCGATGCCGCGATGCAGGAAATTGCGCTCAGCCTCGTCGGGGGCCTTGCGCGCGGTGACGAACAGCGCCCCGTCGCGCACCTCGACATTCAGTTCCTCGGGCGTGAAGCCCGCGACCGCGATCGAGATGCGATAGGCATTCTCGTCGGTCTTTTCGATATTGTAGGGCGGATAGGTCGGCTGGGCGACATCGGCGGCCAGAACGCGATCCATCAGATCGGCGATACGGTCAAAGCCCACAGTGGCACGATAGAGCGGGGCCAGGTCGAAATTACGCATGGTCATCCTCATTGAGCGATGCAATCAGGCCCCCCGCATCCGGGCGGGCCTTCGGGTTGAAGCCGGGCCCGTCATGGCGCCCGGCTCCCCTCATCTGTGCAATGGGGATCGTGGTTTCAAGGGGGAGGGCGTTCAGCCGCCGGGGCGCAGGAATTTGGCCCCGCCGCCGCCCGCCGTGCCTGCCCCCGCCGCCCCACCGCGCAACACACTGGCGCCGCTGGCGCGCAAGGGCCCCTCCTCGCGCAAGAGCGCCGCGCGCAGCACCGCCAGCGGCGCCTCCAGCGCGGTGCCAAGCGCCACCTTGCGCCCGTCCATCTCGGCCTTGGCCGACACGACCGAGACCACCCGCGCCACGCCGCCCTCCAGCGAAAAGATCGGCGCGCCGGAGGATCCGAAATCCACGTCGCAGCTCAGCATCAGCATGTCCGACCGCCGCGCCAGCACCTCGCAGACCTCTTGCAGCGACGGCGCCTCGGCGCGGTCGCGGGCATAGGACACGACGCCGACCTGCGCGCCGCGCCGCGGCTCCGGCGCGGTATCATAGGGCCGAACCGAGGGAAGCCGGATCGGCTGATCCAGATGCAACAGCGCCACGTCAAAAGGCACCCGCGCCTCCAGATCGCCGCCGCTATAGACATAGTCGGGATGCGCGACCGCGCGTTTCACCCGGCGATAGGCCACCGCCCGACCATTGCGCCAGCCGGCCAGAAACTCGATCGTCGTCGGGTCGATGCGGGCGCCGGTTTCCTTGTCGAACAGGCAATGCCCCGCCGTCAGCACCTGATCCGGCGCGATCAGAGCCCCGGTGCAAAAGCCGCGCGTGCCCAGATTGAGCCGCCCGACCGCCTCCCATCCTCGCCCCATATCGCTGGATTCCAGGCTCTTGAGCCGTGCATCCTGCGCCCCGGCCGGCAGGCCAAGGCTCAGGCAGATGGTCAGGATCAAACCGAAAACGCGCATCATCCGCCCGTATTACCCCGTTGATCCGGCAGGATTGTGGCAAATCGCGCGTTCAGGCAAGCCCCGCCGCGACCAGCGCGCGCGGCGCCGGCCCGCCTGTGGCCCAATCCAGCAATTCGACGGTATGGACGACGGGCAGCCCGGTGCCCGATCCGATCTGCATCATGCAGCCGATATTGCCCGCGGCAATCACCTGCGGCGTCTTCGCCTCCAGCGTTGCCACCTTGCGGCGTTTCAGCTCCGACGAGATCTCGGGTTGCAGCAGGTTGTAGGTGCCGGCCGAGCCGCAGCACAGATGCGGGTCGGCCGGCTCCACCACCTCGAACCCCGCCTGTTTCAGCAGATCCTTCGGCGCGGTCTTGACCTGCTGACCATGTTGCAGCGAACAGGCGGCATGATAGGCCACGCGCAGCCGGCGCCGACCCTCGGGCAGACCCAGTTTCACGAGCAGTTCTGAAATATCCATCGCCAGGCCCGACACTTCCGCTGCCGCGTCTGCCTGCGGATCGTTGCGGAACATATGGCCGTAATCCTTGACCGTGGTGCCGCAGCCCGAGGTGTTGATCACGATCGCATCCAGCCCGCCCTCGGCCTTCACCCCCATCCAGGCACCGATATTGGCCGCCGCCTGGGCATGGCTTTCGCCCTCGCGCCCCATGTGATGCGTCAGCGCCCCGCAGCAGCCCATGCCCTTGGCCACCACCACCTCGCAGCCGATGCGGCGCAGCAGCCGGATCGTGGCATCGTTGATATCGGTGTTCAGCGCCTTTTGCGCGCATCCCGTCAACAGCGCCACCCGCGCCCGCCTCGGCCCGGTCGGGGCAAAGACCTGCGGGTCGTCATTGCGGCTGACCGGCGGCACCTCCTTCGGTGCCATGGCGATCATCGCGCGCAACCGCGCATCGGGGATCAGCCGCGCAAAGGGCCGCGCCATCTTGGCCCCCAGCAACGACAGGCGAAACAGCGTCGGATGCGGGATCACTTTCGCCAGAACCCATCGCAAGGCCCGGTCATGCCAGGGCCGGCGATAGGTCTTTTCGACATAGGCCCGCGCCTGGTCGATCAGATGCATGTAATGCACCCCCGACGGGCAGGTGGACATGCAGGCCAGACAAGACAGGCAGCGGTCGATGTGCTTGACCGTCCTTTCATCCGCCGGGCGGCCGCTCTCCAGCATTTCCTTGATCAGGTAGATACGGCCGCGCGGGCTGTCCAGCTCGTCGCCCAGCACCTGATAGGTCGGGCACGTCGCGGTGCAAAAGCCGCAATGCACACAGCTGCGCAGGATCTGGTTGGCCCGCGCCAGGCCGGGATCCTGCAATTGCTCGGGGGTGAAGAAGGTCTGCATGTCAGGCTCCCGCCGGGTCGGAGAACAGGCCGCGCGGATCGAACTGCGCGCGCAAGCCCGCGGTCAACCGGGCGATTTCAGGGGATTCGGGCACCGCGTCGGGGCGGCTCAGACAGGTCGCATGACCCCGAAACGCCCCGGCCCGCGCCCGCAGATCGACGCCCGGCGCCATGCGCAGCCACACGAGCCCGCCACCCCAGTCATAGACCGCCGCCTCGGCGCCCAGCCGCGCCACCACAGCCGCCGCCTCCGAAGGCACCAGATGCAGCCGCCACAGATCGCCCGGCACCTCGGCCAGCGGCGTCACATCGCGGATCGCGCTCCAGGGCGAGGCCACCTCCGCCGCCGAGCCGAACCCCGCCAGCAGATCGCGCAGCCGCCCGGCGCGATAGCGCACCGAGCCCTCGAACCCCTCGACCCGCAGATAGGTGCCGCGCCCCAGCAGATGCGCCGCCCCCGTCACCTCCCAGGGCGAACCCAGCGCCGCCGACATCGCCGCCACCGCGCGCGCATCGTCAAGCCCGGGCAGGCACAGCGTCGCCTCTGCCTCGGGGCGCGGCAGCACCTTCAGCGCGACCTCGGTCAGCACGCCCAACTGCCCGCGGCTGCCCGCCATCAGCTTGACCAGATCATAGCCGGTGACATTCTTCATCACCCGCCCGCCATTGCGGATCACCGTGCCCCGGCCATCGACCATCCGCAGGCCCAGACAGAAATCGCGCGCCGCCCCCACGGCCACCCGCCGCGGCCCGGCCGCATTTTCGGCCACCACGCCGCCCAGGGTCGAAACGCCCGCCCGCCCCAGCACCGCCCGCAGATCCGGCACCTCGAAGGGCAAGCGCTGCCCCTCGGCCGCCAGCGCCGCGTCGATCTCGGCCAGCGGCGTCCCCGCCCCCGCCACCAGCGTCAGCGCGCCCGGTTCATAAAGCCGGATACCGGCAAGCCCTGCCGTCTCCAGCACGGCGCCTTCGCGCGCCGCTCCGCGCGTGCCGCCGCCTCGCACCCGCAAGGGCCCGGACGCGGCCCGGATCGCCTCACTCAATTCCGCTTCATCACCTGGGCGCATGTCATTCATCTGTTCAAAAATATCCTCGGGGGGAATCCTGCGCAGCAGGATGGGGGGCAGACAGCCCCCCGCGCGGTCTCAGCCGGCACGCCGGCTGGCGGTCACATGCAGCGGAAACACCTTGGCGGGGTTAAGCAGCCATTGCGGATCGAACACATCCTTGACCCGCAACTGCGCCTCCAGATCGGCGGGGCCATATTGCACCTCCATCAGGTCGCGCTTTTCGATCCCCACCCCATGCTCGCCGGTCAGACAGCCGCCCGCCTCGACGCAAAGCCGCAGGATATCGGCGCCAAGCGCCTCGCATTTCTCCTGCTCGCCCGGGGTATTGGCGTTGTAAAGGATCAGCGGATGCATGTTGCCATCGCCCGCATGGAACACATTGGCGACATCCAGCCCGTAATCCCGGCTCAATTCACCGATCCGACGCAAGACCATCGGCAGGCTGGAAACCGGGATCGTGCCATCCAGACACATGTAATCGTTGATCTGCCCCATGGCGCCAAAGGCGGATTTGCGGCCCAGCCAGATGCGCTTGGCCTGATCGGCATCCGCCGCCTCGCGCAGTTCCACCGGGTTGTGACGCCGCGCGATATCGGTGATCAGGCCAAGCTGGTGGCGGATCTCGGCCTCGGCCCCCTCCACCTCGACGATCAGCAGCGCCTCGCAATCGGGATAGCCCGCCTTGGCAAAGGCTTCGCAGGCCTTGATGCAGGGCCCGTCCATGAACTCGATCGCCACCGGCAAGACACCGGCCTTGATGATGTCCGACACGCAGGCCCCCGCCACTTCCGAGGAGTCAAAGCCGATCAGCACCGGCAATGCGCCTTCGGGCTTGGGCAGGATGCGCAGCGTGGCCTCGGTCACCACGCCCAACTGCCCTTCGGATCCGCAGACCAGCCCCAGCAGATCAAGCCCCGCCGCGTCCGACCAGGGTCCGCCGATCTCCAGCACCGTGCCATCCATCAAGACCATGGTCACGCCCAGCAGGTTGTTGGTCGTCACCCCGTATTTCAGGCAATGCGCCCCGCCGGAATTCATCGCGATATTGCCGGCGATGGCACAGGCAAGCTGGCTCGACGGATCGGGGGCGTAGAAAAAGCCCTCTTCCTCCACCGCGCCGGTCACGCTCAGATTGGTGCGGCCCGCCTCGACGCGGATATAGCGGTCGGGATAGCTCACCTCCAGCACCGCATTCATGCGGGCAATGCCCAGGATCACGCTGTCGGCCGTGGGCAGCGCCCCCCCGGCCAGCGAGGTGCCGGCGCCGCGCGGCACCACCGGCACGCCTTCGGCATGGCAGACCTTCAGCGCCGCCGCCACCTCGGCGGTGTTGCGCGGCAGGATCGCGGCCAGCGGCGGACAGCGATAGGCGGAAAGCGCATCGCATTCATAGGCGCGCAGTTCCACCCCGTCCTCGATCACGGCGTCGGCGGGCAGAACCCTGCGCAACTCGGCCACGATACGCGCCTTGCGATCCAGGATCGCGGCATTCGGAATCGGCATGTCCATCGGCGCCCCCCTGAATATTGGTAAGTTTATATATCCAATTTTTGCATTTGGCAACGCTTTCTGGTCAGGCTATGCCAAGTGGATGGACGCGCTGACACTGCTGCATCAATTCTCGACCGCCGATCTGGCCGCTGCCGGTTACACGCTGGCAGGGTCGGCCCTGCTGGGCTGGGCGATCGAAAAGCCCGACCTGCCGCGCCCTTCGGTCTCGCAGATCCTCGCCCATTACCGGCGCGACTGGATGCGCGAATTCGTCACCCGCCAGCCGCGCATCTTTGACGCCACCATTCTGGACGGCTTGCGCCAGGGGATCACCTTCTACGCCTCCTCCTGCCTGCTGGCGCTTGGCGCCGGGCTGGCGCTGCTCGCCGATACCTCGCCCTTGCAGGGCCTCGCCATGAGCTTTGAGCTGCATTCCGATCCGGCCCTGCTGATCAAGGCAAAGATCCTGTTCGTGCTGGGTTTTGTCGTCAACGCCTTTCTGAAATTCGTCTGGTCGCACCGGCTGTTCGGCTATTGTTCGGTCCTGATGGCCTCGGTGCCGAATGACCCAGACCACCCGCGCGCCCATGACCGCGCCGCCCGCGCGGCCGAGGTCAACATCACGGCCGCGCGCAATTACAATCGCGGCCTGCGCGCGGTCTATTGCGCGCTTGGCGCGCTTGGCTGGCTGGCGGGGCCCTGGGTGATGTTCCTGACCATGACCGCCACCTTTGCCACGCTGATCCGGCGCGAATTCGCCTCGCAAAGCCGCGCCGCCATCGTCGCCCGGCTGAGCGAGGACAGCTAGGCCGCCGCCAGCCGCGCCGCCACATCGCGCGCGACCGCAGCCCCCGAAAGCCGCGCGCCGGCGGCGGTCTGCATCAGCCCCGCCCCGGCCAGCGCCTCGCCCGCGAACCAGATCCGCTCGCCCACCGGATCGCGCAGCGCGGCCCGTGCCGCCGCCTTGCCCGGCCGCGCCGCCGCATAGGCGCCGCGCACCCAGCGTTCACCGCCCCAGCGGGTCATCATGCCCGGGCCGATATGGCGGCGGATATCCGATCCGAACATCTCGACCAGCCGGTCGCCCACGAAATCCAGCCCGGCCTCGACGCCCGCCGCCTCCATCTCCCAGGCGAAATCGCCACCGACAAAGCCGACCATGAGGTCAAGGTTGAAGGGAAAGCACAGGAAGAACAGGTCATGCCGGGCATGGCGTTCCATCAGCAGATCGTCGAACGGCCGAAGCCCCAGCCGCGTGCCGCTGACCGTGATGGGGATCTTGGTCAAAAGCCCCATCGGCAGATCAAAGATCGCCTCCTGATGCCGGTCGGGCAGTGCCGGGGTAAAGGCGATGCCGTCGAATTGCAGCACCCCTGTCGAGACCGTCACGATCACCGCCCGCGCGGATTGGGTGCCGCGATCGGTTTCCACGGCGACGCCCGGCCCATCCCAGCGGATGCCGCGCACCGGGGTTGCCAGATGCACCGGCACATCGGCGCCCCAGCGATGGATCAGCGCACCGAACCCCTCGCGCGTGAAATAATTGGGGTCGAGATCCGCCGCCGCCCGGAAATCCGCGATGGAGATCTCGTCATCATCCGCGCCGAAATCCATCGGCCCGGCAAAGGTCGATGAGGCGCGCAGATAGTGGCAATCGGCCAGCACCGCCGACAGCCGATCCTCGGCGCCCCGATGCGTGGCGATGCAATCGGCCATCGCGACCTCGGCCGCGCGCATCCGCGCCAGATCGTCGTCCGACGCCCGCCGCCCCCCGAAATAGAGGTGATCCAGCGTCATGTCGTGATGATAGAGCGTCCAGCCCGCCGCCTGCGCCTCGGGGAAAAACGGGTTGCGGTCGGCGGCATGAAGCCAGGCACAGCCGATATCGAAGGGCACGCCGAAATCGGTGCTGGTGGTCCAGGCGCGACCGCCGATGCGGTCCATCGCCTCCAGCACGGTAAAGCTGAGCCCCTGTTCGCGCAGTGTCTTGGCGGCGGCCAATCCCGCCGCCCCGGCCCCGACAATGACAACATCAACCGTCCCGGTCATGAACGCCTCCGTCTGAAACACTGCCTGAAACACCCCTCAAGCATGCCCCAGACCGGGGATTCGCCCAAGCGTTCAGCGCCGCGCGCCCATCCGCCCCTCGCGCAGCCAGGCAACCAGCGTCAGGCTTGCTGCCAGCAAGAGCCAGAGCCAGGGGGGCAGCACTTCGCTGATCCGCACATCCTGCGTCAGATAGGCGCCGCGCGGCGTGATGCCCAGCCAGCCGCGCCCGGCCGCCACCCGCCCCGCGCCCACGGTGCGCAGATCGGGCAGGCCCTCCTCCAGCCGGATCACCCCGCCGCCCGTCGTCTCCAGATAGGGGCGGAGCGGGTCGGCACTGGCCAGCGTCTGTTCAAATTCGCGCGGTGCCGGCGGCCCGAGCGCCACGACGGTCGCCAGATCGCCCTGTTTCAGCCGGTAAAGCCCGACCAGCGGCGCCGGCCATTCCGTGCTGAAAAGCCCGGGGCCGCGTTCGGTCAGGGTGACGCTGGCGATCTGCCCGTCCGGCCCGGTGATCTCCACCGGCGGCGGGGGCACGGCGGCCAGCGTATGCCGGGTGATGCGCAGGCTTTCCTCGCCCGGCACGGCGGCCAGCGTCTCCTCCTCCAGCTCCGGCTCTTTCAGCATCCAATGGGCCAGTCGGCGCAGCAGTTCCAGTTGCGGCCCGCCGCCCTCATAGCCGCGCCCCCAAAGCCAGGCGTGATCCGAGGCAAGAACCGCGACCCGCCCCTCGCCCTCGCGCGCCAGCACCAGCAGCGGCTTGCCCTCCAGCCCCTGCATGACCACCTGGCCCTGACCGCGCGCCGCGATCTCGATCTGGCGGAACCAGCGGCCCCAGCCGCCCTGCGGCGCCAGTTTCTCAAGGCCCTGCGTCACCGGATGGCGCTGCCCCAGATCGGTCAGGCCGGGGCGAAAGCCGCCTTCCAGCACGCGGCTGGTGGTGGTGACCGGCAATATATCGGCCAAAGGCGAACGCCACAGGCTGTCGGCGGTGCCGAATTCCGGCCCCGCCGCCACCAGCACCGTGCCACCGCGCTGCACATAATCGCGCACGTTTTCAAGGTATTGCGTGGGCAGAATGCCGCGCAGCCGGTAGCGATCAAAGATGATGAGGTCAAATTCCTCGATCTTTTCCACGAACAGTTCGCGCGTGGGAAAGGCGATCAGCGACAATTCGTCCACCGGGATCCCGTCCTGCTTTTCCGGCGGGCGCAGGATGGTGAAATGGACCAGATCGACCGAAGGGTCGGATTTCAGCAGGTTGCGCCAGACTCGCTCGCCGGCATGCGGTTCGCCCGAAACCAGCAGCACGCGCAGCCGGTCGCGCACCCCGTTGATCGTGGTGACCGAGGCATTGTTGCGGGTGGTCAATTCGCCCGGCGCCTCGGCCAGTTCGAATTGCAGGATGTTCTGCCCGCCATGCGGCAGCGTCACCGGCAGGTCCAGATCCTCGCCCACCGGCACGGCATACCATTCCGGCGCGCCCCCATCGACGGCGATGGAAATATCGGCCAGCCCCGTGACGCCGGGGGGAACCTGCCCCTCATCCTCGACCCGCAGGGTCAGCGTCACCGGCTCGCCCAGAATGGCAAAGGCGGGGGCGTTCTTGACGATCAGCCGGCGATCCCAATCGGCGCGGCGCCCCGTCAGCATCAGATGCACCGGCGCCGGGCTGGCCGGCGACAGCGCCAGATCATGCGCCCGCCCGTCTGATATGAGGAAAGCCCCGGCGATCCGGTCGCGCGGCTCTGCCGCCAATGCCTCGGTCAGGGCCGCCATCAGCGCGGTGCCGCCATCGCCGGGCGCATCGCGCAGCGTGACTTCGCGCAGTTCGGTATCGGGCAGCGCCGCCACCTCGGACCGCAGGCGCGCCAGCGCCGCCTGCGATTGCGCGGCCCGGTCACCGACCGACTGGCTGGCGCTTTCATCCACCACGGCGATCACGATATCGCTCAGGGGTTTGCGGTCTTCCTGTTGCAGCGCGGGGTTGGCCAGCGCCGCCAGCAGCGCCAGCACCGCCAGCCCGCGCCAGGGCCAGCCCGCCAGACCGCGCGCCAGGGCCAGCCCGACCAGCAGCAGCGCCACCGCCCCCAGCCCCGCCAGCAACGGCCAGGGCAGCAGCGGCGAAAAGACCAGAACCCCGCTCATTGCCCCAGCCTTTCCAGCAGCGCCGGCACATGGACCTGATCGGATTTGTAGTTGCCGGTATAGACATGCATGATCAGGTTGATCCCGAAACGGTAGGAAATCTCGCGCTGGCGTTCGCCGGTCGATCCGCGCCCCACCGGGTAAAGCGGCAGGCCCTGGTCGTTCACCGCCCAGGCGGCGGCCCAGTCATTGCCGCCGATCACCACCGGCGTCACCCCGTCATTGAGGTTGCGAAACGGCATCCCCTCTGCCGCCTCGGCGTCGGGGGGCGGCGCCTCGACCCAGATCGGGGCATTCTGCCGGCCCGGAAAATCCTGGAGCAGATAGAAGGTGCGGGTCAGCACATGATCGGGGGCAATCGGCTGCAAGGGCGGAATATCAAGCGCCGCCGCGATGAATTGCAGCCGCCGCGCCTCGGGCGAGGTGCCGCCCGCCATATCCGCGTCGCGGGTGTCGAACAGGATCATGCCGCCGGTGCGCAGAAACTGGTTCAGCTTGCCATAGGCCGCGACCGAGGGCAGCGGCTGATCGGCCGAAACCGGCCAGTAGAGGAAGGGAAAGAACGCCAGTTCGTCGCGCTCGATATCCACCGCCATGGGGGCTGCGGGTTCGATCGTGGTGCGGCCGAACAATTGCTGGCCCAGCCCGATCAGCCCGGCCTTGGACAGATCGTCCAGCCGCCGGTCGCCGGTCACCACATAGGCCAGCCGCAATTCGGTCGTGGCCTCGATGGCGAAGGCGTCGCCGGGTTGGGGCGCGTCCTGCGCCCGCGCGCCCTCGGGCTGCGGCAGGATCAAAGCCAGCGCCAGCGCCGCCGCCCCCAGGCGCAACCGCCCCGAAAGCCACAGCGCGGCAAGGCTGTCCGCCGCCAGCAGCGCCAGCGCCAGCGCCAGCAAGGCGCCTTTCAGCGGCATTTCGCGCGCGGCCTCGATCCCCTCCACCGGCACAGAGACCGGCCAGACCGCCGGGGCCAGCGTGGCCTCTGGCCCGATGACGTTCAGCGCGACGCGCCGGTCGTCGCCGGCATATAGCCCCGGCAGACGGCCCGGCCCCGGCGCCGCCCCGGCCAGATCCTCGCCCGCGATGCCGGGCAGGCCCTGCGGTTCCTGCGGCTGGCCATAGGCATCCAGCACCGTATCGGGCGTGAAGGTCTGGCCCTTGAGATCGGCCGCATCGGGCAGCGCCGGGCGGGTGGACACCGCCAGCCGCTCCAGCATCTGCACGAACAGGCCCGATAGCGGCAGCGACGACCATTCCGCATTGGCGGTGACATGGAACAGCACCACCTGCCCCTGCCCGATCGCCTTGCGCGTGACCAGGGGCGTGCCATCCTCCAGCATGGCGATGGTGCGTTCCGCCAGGGCGGGGTCGGGCTGGGCCAGCACCTGCGCCTTGATCGTCACCTCGCCCGGCACCGGTAGACCGAAGAACGGGCTTCCCTCGGGAAAGGGCGCGAGGGTGCGCGGATCGCCCCAGCTCATTGCGCCGCCCAGCGACCGCCCGCCCTCGCGCAGCCGCACCGGCAAGAGCGGGTCTTCCTCGCTGCGCGCGATGTCCGAGGCCGCCAGTTTCGGCCCGGCAAAGCGCAGTAAAAGCCCGCCGCCCTCGGCCCATTTCAACAGGCCATTGCTTTCCTCGCCGGTCAGCCGCGCGACATCGGTCAGCACGATCACATCGGGATTGGCCAGCAACACATCGGTCAGATTGCCGTCGATCAGCTCGGCCACCGGCGCCAAAGCCTGCCGCAGGTAATGCGTGGGCGACAGCAGCAACAGCCCCTCTTTCCCCGCGCCCCCCCCGATCAGCGCGACCTTGCGCCGCTTGAGGCTGTCATCGGTCAGCGTGACCGCCCCGGCGGTGCGCGTCTCGGAAATCTCGAACCGGGTCAAACGGTTGCGCAATTCGGGCGGCAGGGCCAGCGCGGTGTCGGCGCTGGTCTGGCCGGTGGCAAAGGTCAGGGTCGCGCGGGCGAGTTCACGTTCGATCCCCGCCGGGTCCAGCCCCCGCGCGGCGACCGCGATCTCGGCCTGCGCGCCGGCGGGCTGGCGCAGCGCGGTGATCTGCACCGCGCCATCCTTGAACCCCACGGGCCGCAGCGCCAGCACGGGGCGCGGCGTTTCGAACACCCGCACCGCGCCCCGCGCCTGAAGCGCGTCCAACAGCGCGTCGCGGCCCGGATGATCCAGCCCGTCGGAAATCCAGTAGCTGTCAAAGGCATCACCCGGCAGCGCCGCCGCCCAGCCCGCAAGATCCTGCGGGGCATAGGGTTCGGGCCGCGCCGCCCCCAGCCGCGCCAGCAGCGGTTGCGCCGCCTGAAATACCGGGGTCTGCGGCGGATCGGTCAGCCGCGCCAGCGCCACGGTGCGCCCGGCCCGGCCCGCCGCCTCGGCCACCGCCAAGGCGCGGTCCACCCGGCGCGGCCAGTCGCGCGCATCGGCCCAGCCCGCATCCATCACGATCAGCAGCGGCGCATCCGAGGCCGCCTCTTGCCGTGCGGGGTTCAGCACCGGCCCGGCAAACCCGATGATCGCCGCCGCCAGCGCCGCCGCCCGCAGCAACAGCAGCCAGAGCGGCGTGCGCTCGGTCTCGGTATCCTTGTCCTGAAGGCCCAGCAGCAGCGCCACCCCGGGAAAGCGCCGCCGGATCGGCGCCGGCGGCACGGCGCGCAACAGCACCCACAACAGCGGCAGCGCCACCAGCGCGGTCAGGACCAGAGGCGAGGTAAAGCCCAGCGGGCCAAGCATCCACATCAGAGCGCGGCCTCCAGCGCGGAATAAAGCCAGAGCAGCGCGGGCTGCGCCGCATCGCCGGTGTGATGGGTCGAAAGGTGCCAGCCCGAGGCCCGCGCCAGTTGCGAAAGCCGCGCCCGCCGTTCTGCCAGCCGCGCCAGATAACGCGCCCTCAGATCGCCGGCGCGCTGCGTCTCGTGCTGGAGACTGCCGCCCATGGATTCAAAGATCGTGCGCCCGTCAAAGGGAAAGCTCTCCTCGGCCGGGTCCAGCACCTGCAACAACACGCCCCGCGCGCCCCGGTCGGCGGCCGCGCCAATCGCGGCCTCCACCCCCGCCGGATCGCCCAGAAAATCCGAAATCAGCACCACCCGCCCATGCGCCGCGATGCCCTCGCTGCGCGGGCGCCCGTAATCGGCGGCATCCTCGGCGGCCAGCGCCAGCGCCAGCCGTTCGGCCTGCGCCCGCCCGCCCCGGGGCGGCGTCATCGCGCCCAGCAGGCCCACCCGTTCGCCGCCGCGCAGCAAGAGGATCGACAGCGCCAGCGCCAGCAGCCGCGCCCTGTCGATCTTGGGCGCACGCGCGCGGTCGCCCGAAAAACGCATCGCCGCCGAGGTATCGACCCAGAGCGACACGCTCTGCGCCGCCTGCCATTCGCGTTCGCGCACGAATTGCTGATCGCCCCGGGCCGAGCGGCGCCAGTCGATCATCCGCGCGCTGTCACCGGCATGGGCCTGCCGGTATTGCCAGAATTCGTCGCCCATGCCCGCGCGCCGCCGCCCGTGATCGCCCAGAGCGACCGAGGCCGCCAGATGATCGGCCGCCGCCAGGAGGGGCGGCAGGGCCTGACCCAGCCGCTCGGCCCGGGCGCGCAGGTCGGCGGGGGTGGTCACGCCGCAGCCTCCAGCCCCAGCACGCGGCCCGCCACGCGGTCGATCAGCCCCGACAGGCTGTCGCCCCGCGCCCGCGCGGCAAAGTTCAGCGCCATGCGATGCGTCAGCACCGGCCGCGCCAGCGCCGCCACATCGGCGACCGAAGGCGCCAGCCGCCCGTCAAGCAGCGCCCGCGCCCGGCAGGCCAGCATCAGCGCCTGCGCCGCGCGCGGCCCCGGGCCCCAGCTCAGACTGTCGGCCAGGGCGGCGCCCTCCGGCTCGCCCGGGCGGCAGGCGCGCACCAGATCAAGGATCGCCTCCACCACCGTCTCGCCCACCGGCATGCGGCGGATCACCTCTTGCGCGGCCATCAGCTCCGCCCCGGTCAGCACCTGATGCGCCTGCAAATCCTCGGCCCCCGTGGTGGCCAGCAGGATATCGCGTTCGGTCGCGCGGTCGGGATATTCCACGTCGATCTGGAATAGGAAACGGTCAAGCTGCGCCTCGGGCAGCGGATAGGTGCCCTCTTGCTCGATCGGGTTCTGCGTCGCCAGCACATGAAACGGCCGCCCCAGCGGGCGATGCTGGCCGGCGATGGTGACCTCGCGTTCCTGCATGGCCTGCAACAGTGCCGATTGCGTGCGCGGGCTGGCGCGGTTGATCTCGTCGGCCAGCAGCAACTGGCAGAAGATCGGCCCCTCGATGAAGCGGAAGGCGCGGCTGCCATCAGCCGCCGTCTCCAGCACCTCGGAGCCGAGGATGTCGGCCGGCATCAGGTCAGGGGTGAACTGGATGCGCCCGCCCTGCAAGCCCATGACGGTGGACAGCGTATCGACCAGCCGCGTCTTGCCCAGGCCGGGCAAGCCCACCAGCAGCGCATGCCCCCCGCACAAAAGGGCGGCCAGCACCAGATCCACCACCTTTTCCTGCCCGATGAAGCGCCGGTTGATCGAGACCCGCGCCTCTGCCAGCCGGGCCCCAAGGCTTTCGATCTGCCCAATCAACTCTTGCGCCATGACTTTTCGCCCCTTGAAGGTTTATACTGCGTATTTAAGCGGTTCGCGCCGCGCACTACAAATGACAAAAGCGAAAGGCCCGCAAATGGCTGAAACCCCCTCAATGCTGGACGAGGTGAAGCGCGCCTCGAAAAAGGGGCCGCCGCCAGTGCATCTGTGGAATCCGCCCTATTGCGGCGAGATGGACATGCGGATTGCCCGCGACGGCACCTGGTTTCACGAGGGCACCCCCATCGGCCGCGCGCCGCTGGTGCGGCTGTTCGCCTCGATCCTGAAGCTGGAAGACGGGCGTTATTACCTCGTCACCCCGGTCGAGAAGCTGGGCATCCGGGTGGAGGACGTGCCCTTCATCGCCGTCGATTTCACGCGCGACGGCACGGGGGCGGCGCAAAACCTGACCTTCACCACCAATGTCGGCGACAGCGTGACGCTTGGCCCCGACCACCCGCTGCGCATGGCCGAGGGCGCGCCCTATATCCTGATCCGCCGCGGGCTGGAGGCCCGGGTGGACCGCAAGAGCTTTTACCGCCTGATGGAGATCGGCGAGGAGGCCGAGGCGCAGGGGGAACGCTGGTTCGGCCTGCGCTCGCAGGGGGCGTTCTTTCCGGTGATCCGCGCGGCGGAACTGGCGGGGTAACCGCCTTTGCGCCTGCCCTGCCCCTTCGCTCTTGCCCCGGCGCGGCTGGCTTCGTAAAAGGACCAAAGGCGCAGCCAGTGGCCATATTCAGGAGGTCCGCCATGTCGATCGAAGCCCCGGAAACCCAGGTCGTGACCCATTGGAAAGTGGCCTGTGACGGGGGCGAGGGCGCATTGGGCCATCCGCGCGTCTGGCTGACCATCCCGCAGGATAGCGGCTTTGTCGAATGCGGCTATTGCGACAAGCGCTATGTGATCGACCGCGACCACGCCCACGACGACCACTGAGGCGCCCGGCCCGGGCGGGTATGGGGCTTTTTCAAAAGCGCCGGAAACCGCTTGGCGGGCACGGAATTGCGCTGAACGGAAGCGATTTTTCGTCGAAAAATCGCGCCGTTGCGCGTCAGAATGCCTTGAAGGTCATCGTGGTCAGCGTGCGCATGATGCCCGGGATGTCGAACAGGTTTTCCGAAAGATAATGCCCGACATCGGCCCCGTCGGGGATATAGACCTTGGCCAGAAGGTCATATTCCCCCGAGGTCGAGAACAGTTCGCTCACCACCTCGCGGTCATAGATCGCATCAGCCACCTTGTAGGTCTGGCCGGGGGTGCAACGGAACTGGACGAAGACGCAGATGGACATGGCGGGCTCCCTTTTTTGCGGCAGCTTATGCCGGGGCGCGGGCGGGGGAAAGACCCTGCCGCCCCTTCCGCGCCGCTTACTCCTCGGCGCTCAGCGCAAAGGCCGCCGGGGCCTGGGCGCGCAGATCCTCGACCCCCAGCGGGGCCTGCGGCCGGCCCAGCCGGTTGCGGATCACCCAGTGCAGCCGCTTTTCCGCGCGGGTGATCGCCACATAGGCGAGCCGTTTCCACAGCGCGATGCCGGCCTCTGACCGCCCGGCCTGCGCGGCGGCCCAAAGATCGGGGGCAAAGACCTGCACCTCGGGCCATTGCGACCCCTGCGCCTTGTGGATCGTCACCGCCGCGCCATGCAGGAAGGTGGCGCCCATGGTCGCGGCCTGCGGGATGAACGGCTCTTCCTCATCGGGCTTTTCGATCTTGATGATCGAGGCGGCGGAAAGCTGCGGCTCCTCGGCGCCGATCACATGCAGCTTGGCAAATCCAGGCCGCGTGCCGGGGCCGAGATAGATCACCTGCGCGCCCTTGATCAGACCGCGCGCCTCAAGATCAATACGTTTCTTGCGGTGCTTCAGCGGCAGTTCGATACCGTCGCAGATCAGCGGCTCGCCGGGCAAAAGCGCATCGGCCGGCGCGCCGTTCACCATGCGAAAGGCGTTGATCAGCCGGATCCGCGTCGCATTGCGCCAGACCAGCACCGGGCTGCGCGCCATCAACCCGGCATCCACCCTTTCGGCCATCACCACCCGGTCATCGCGGGCGGCAGCCTGTTCGACCATGCGCTCAAAGCGGTCAAAGCTCAGATCCGGGTCGGCCAGCGCATGCGCCAGATCGAGGATCGGGTTACCCTCGGCCTGCCGGTGGATGCGCGACAGGTGCAACTGCCGCTCGGCCCCCAGCTTGTCGAACACCATCTGCCCCGACTGGTTCACCGGCGCCAGCTGCGCCGGATCGCCAAACAGCACCAGCGTCGGAAAGATCTCGCGCAGGTCATCAAATTGTCGGTCATCCAGCATCGAGCTTTCGTCGATGAAGCCGATATCCAGCGGCTCCTCGCGCCGTTTCCAGCCCTGGATGAAATCCGACCCGCGCAGCCCCGCCGCCGCCAGCGCCCCGGGAACCGAGGCATTGCTGTCGTAAAACGCCTTGGCGCGATCAAGCGCCAGATCGGTCAGCCCCTCGACCACCGGGCGTTCGCCATTGCCCGTCAGCCAGTCGGCGATGCGTTCATATTGCGGATCATAGACCGGGGTATAGAGGATGCGGTGAATCGTCGTCGCCGGCACGCCGCGCATGCGCAGCACCGAGGCCGCCTTGTTGGTCGGCGCCAGAATCGCCAGGCTGCGGCGCTCCTTGCGGCGCTTGCCCTCGTAATCGCCCGAAATGATCTCCACCCCGGCGGCCTTCAGCGCCTTGTAGAGACTGGCAAGCAGCATGGTCTTGCCCGAACCCGCCTTGCCCATCACCCCGAGGACCGTGCTTTTACCTTCGGTCGCGGGGGTCAGGCTGCCTTCGACCAGATCGACGCCCATGCCGCGCAACTGGTCGGCCACGCGATCCCAGGCCTCGGCCTGATCGTCGGAAAAGGTCATGTCGGACGTGCGGTCGGGCATCTGCATGGCGCGCACCTTAGGCCAGCCGCCCCGGAATGGCGAGGGGCGGCGGCGCCTTCAGTTCGCGCGCCCGAGCGGCTGGTCGGGCAGCGTCGCACCGCCAAACCCTTCGGCCCGGGCGGCCAGTTCCACCTCGGCGACGCGAACGGCGGTTTCGACCTGCGCCGCGAAAGCCGGAAGCCCGTTGGCCAGCGCAAAGCTGCGCAGATCCGCCAGTAGGTCGAAAATCCAGTCATCCGCCATATGCATTGCAACCCCGCCGATTGTATATGAATCGGAAACAACCCTACCGATTACCGTGACAATATCGGGGGATAGGTCAATAGAACGTCACCAAACGCCGCGCTCCCGAATGGAAACCGCCGCCCCGGTGAACCGGAGCGGCGGAAAACTGCCTTCGCAAAGGTCAAGGCCCCTGGCGGATCAGCCCTGACGGCCGGCCTCCAGCGCGTCTTCAAAGGTGCGCAGCCCGGCGCGCGGCGCCTGCACCAGCACGGCCATGTTGCCGGGCTTGTGCTGGTTGCGCAGCATCAGCGTATGGGCCTGCGGGATCTCGGCCCAGGGGAACACCTCGGACATGCAGGGGTCGAGCCGGCGTTCGCACATCAGCTTGTTCGCCGCCGCAGCCTGTTTCAGATGCGCGAAATGCGACCCTTGCAGACGCTTCTGGTGCATCCACATGTAGCGCACGTCGAAGGTGCAGTTGAAACCCGAGGTGCCGGCGCAGATCACCACCATGCCGCCCTTCTTGCAGACCAGGGTGGAGACCGGGAAGGTCGCCTCGCCGGGGTGTTCGAAGACCATGTCCACGCTCACGCCCTTGCCGGTGATATCCCAGATCGCCTTGCCGAACTTGCGGGCCTCTTTCAGCCAGTCGTTATATTCCTCGCTGTTGACCTTGGGCAATTGGCCCCAGCATTTGAAATCCTTGCGGTTGATCACGCCCTTGGCGCCCAGCGACATGACGAAATCGCGCTTGTCCTCTTCGGAGATCACGCCGATCGCATTGGCGCCGGCCGCCGCCGCAAGCTGGATCGCATAGGAACCAAGCCCGCCCGAGGCGCCCCAGACCAGCACGTTCTGACCCGGCTTCAGGTCATGCGGCGCATGGCCGAACAGCATGCGATAGGCGGTGGCCAGCGTCAGCGTGTAGCAGGCACTTTCCTCCCAGGTCAGATGCTTGGGCCGCGGCATGAGCTGCTGGGCCTGCACGCGGGTGAACTGCGCGAAAGATCCATCATGCGTCTCATAGCCCCAGATCCGCTGCGTGGGCGAGAACATCGGGTCGCCGCCGTTGCATTCCTCGTCGTCGCCGTCGTCCTGGTTGCAATGCACCACGACCTCGTCGCCCACCTTCCAGCGCTTCACCTTGTCGCCCACGGCCCAGACGATGCCCGAGGCATCGGAACCGGCGATGTGATAGGGCTGCTTGTGGCCGTCAAACGGGCTGATCGGCACGCCGAGACCGGCCCAGACACCGTTATAGTTCACGCCCGCCGCCATCACGAGAACCAGCACTTCGTGGCTGTCCAGCGTCCAGGTCGGCACGACCTCCAGCTGCATCGCCTGTTCCGGCTCGCCATGGCGTTCACGGCGGATCGCCCAGGCATACATGTTCTTCGGCACATGGCCGAGCGGCGGCATTTCGCCGATTTCATACAAGTCCTTGATCGGCGCGTCATAAGGCGCAATCGCGGGCTGGGTATCCAGGGCCATGGGGCGCTCCTCTCTCTGTCGATGCCGCGCCGCAGAATCGGCGCGTGCCATGGGCATAGAGATACATTCGCGACGCAACATTGCAACTGTATTTAGGTCGATCTTGAAATTTTATGTCCGCCGCATTGCGGCGATAGCGCATGACTTGCGGCAGTGCAGCGGCGAAGATACCCCCCATGCCGCAGATGCAAGGCAGCGCGCGCGCGCCCTATCTGCCGCCCTCGTGCTTTATTGCTTGCCTTTATGGCCAGACGGCCCCACATTACGCGCGCGACGTTATCTCTTCTCGACCCCTGTTACCGAATCCCGGCCACAGCTCGAATGCGCTGACGATGCCGAGCCGCCGCATCCTGCGGGCGGCAGATCGAAACAGGAGTATGCACGATGGCCAAGGGCACCGTGAAATGGTTCAACGCCACCAAAGGCTATGGCTTTATTGCCCCGGAAGGCGGCAAGAAGGACATTTTCGTTCACATCACCGCGCTTGAGCGCGCCGGCATCCGCGCGCTGGCCGACGGTCAGGCCGTGACCTTCGATATCGAAGCCGGCCGTGACGGCCGCGAATCGGCGACCAATCTGGCGCTGGCCTGAGCCTTCGCCCGATCGAATGTGAAAAGGCGGGCCTCGGCCCGCCTTTTTTCATCTTCCGGGGTCGGGCCCTGCAATCAGGCGGCCGACCACAGCATCCGTTCGCGCAGCGCATGTTCAAAGCCCACCCTTAGCGACACCGCCGAAAGCGGCGCCCGCAGCAGGACAGGCTCGTCACGATGTTCGGGAAAGCTCTGCTCGGCCAGCCCCGAGGCGACCAGGATGCAGGGCACCGTGCAGCCCGCCCCGCGCAGCAGCGACACCGCCCGATGGCCGGCCTCCAGCCCGCCGAAATCGTCGCAAAGCAGCACGAAAAGCCCGTAGCCGCGCGGATCGTCCATCAGCGCCGACAGACCGGCGAAAAATTCACCCTCAAGGTCCACCTGGCCGCCCATCCCCGCCACCCGCTTCATCGCGGTATCGGTCGCCGCCGCGCCCTCTTGCGCCACAAGCAGGACACGCACGCCCCACCCGACCAGATCGGCCCCGGAAATCTCGGTTCGCAACACTTGCATCTCGTCACCCGCCACATTGCCCACGCGGTCAGGATCACCGCCGATTATGTCGGCAATATGGGCAGGGCGCGGCGTTTTTGATGCAGTGCCGCCGGGGCATTGTGGCAAGATCGCCGAAATGGACAGGGGGACGGCGTGCCGTATCAACAGCAGATCGACGCGGCGACCCGCGACTTCATCCAGCGCAGCGAAAGCTTTTACCCCCCCGATGCCGTGGACCTTTCCATCGCCGATCAGCGCGCGGTCTATGACCGGATGTGCGCGGCCTTTCGCGCCCCCCGCCCCGCCGGGCTGGAGGTCGCGGACCTGACCATCGCGGGCGTGCCTTGCCGGCGCTATGGGGCGACGGTCCCGCGGCTGCTTTATGCCCATGGCGGCGGTTTCGTGGTGGGCGGGCTGGACAGCCATGACGATGTCTGCGCCGAACTGGCCACGGCCTGCGGCGCGCAGGTGATCAGCGTCGATTACCGTCTGGTGCCGGAACACCCCCATCCCGCCGCCTATGAGGATGTGCTGGCGGTGGCGCGCGCCCTGCCCGGCCCGCTGGTGCTGGCGGGCGATTCCGCCGGGGGCGCGCTGGTCGCCTCGGTCGCGCATGCGCTGCGCGGCAAGGCCGATCTGCGCGGGCTGCTGCTGATTTATCCCGGCCTTGGCGGTGACCGCGGCAAGGGCAGCTATGTGACCCATGCGCGGGCGCCGATGCTGACCACGGCGGATGTGATCTGGTATGCCGCCGCGCGCCATGGCGGCGCCGAACCCGCGCAGCCCGATGTCACCGTGGGCGTGTTGCATGACCATGATTTCACCGGCCTGCCCCCGGTCATAGCTTTCAGCGCGGAATGCGACCCGCTGGCCGATGACGGGGCCGAGTATGTGGCGCGCATCCGGGCGGCGGGCGGCCGCGCGGAATGGCTGCTGGATACAGGGCTTGTGCATGGCTGGCTGCGCGCCCGCCATTCCGTGCCCCGCGCCCGCGCCGCGTTCGACCGCATTTGCGACCGGCTGCGCGGCCTGCTGCCAGCCTAGCGCAGGAACGGCGGCGCCCCCATCGAGGCCGGCACCGGCACGCCCAGCCGGGTCAGGATCGTCGGCGCCAGTGCCATTTGCCCGATCACCGCATCGGGCGGCGGCCCCTCGGCCGGTCCGAAATAGTAAAGCGCGGTATCACGCTGCACATCCGCCGCCCCGCCATGATGGCCGCGCATGTCCTGCCCGTGATCGGCGGTCACGATCACCTCATACCCCGCCGCGCGCCAGCGTTGCACAAAGGGCGCAAGCTGGGCATCCAGCGCATAACAGGCATGGTCCATTTCACGGCAGTCATGACCAAAGCGGTGGCCCATGCTGTCCAGAGTGCAGGTATGCAACATGCCATAGTCGATGCCGAACCTTTCACACAGCCGGGTCAGCGTGGCGAACAGGTCATGATCGGCGGGCGTGGCCTGATTGATCAGGTTATAGCCCTGCATGGTGTGAAAGCGGCCATGGGTAATCGGCCCGTCAGCCTCGTCATATTCCAGGTCGCGCACGGCATCAAAGGGCGCGCGGTTGAAGAATTCCGACCAGAAGCTGTGCGCCACCGCGCCAGTCTTGCGCCCGGCCTGCCGGCATTCGGAAAAGATGTCGGGGTGATCCAGCCGCCGCACCGCCTCATTGCCCCAGACCTGCGTCACCTGCGGCGGCAGCCCGGTATGAAGCGAAGCATAGCAACTGGCCGAGGTCGAGGGCAGCACCGACCGATGCCGCCAGACCCGGGCCGCGCCCTGCGCCACCCAGCCCTCCAGATTGCCGAACAGCCGGCGGAAATTGGCATAGGGCACACCGTCGAGGATGATCAGAAGCAGCTTTGCCACCTCAGTTCCCCGCGCTTTCCATCCGCCGCGTCTCCAGCACCTGTTCCAGCCAGCCCAGCTTCATTTCGGGCACCGAGGACAGCAGAAGGTCGGTATAGGCGTCAAAGGGCGGCGCCAACACATCGGATTTGGCGCCGTAGCGCTGCACCTGACCCTTGAACATCACCGCGATCCGGTCGGCAATCGCGCGCACCGTGGCAAGATCATGGGTGATGAACAGATAGGCCACCCCCTCGCGCGCCTGCAAATCCAGCAGCAGCTTGAGGATGCCATCCGCCACCAGCGGATCGAGCGCCGAGGTCACCTCGTCGCAGATGATGAGCTTGGGCTTCGCCGCCAGCGCCCGCGCGATGCAGACACGCTGTTTTTGCCCGCCCGACAATTCCGCCGGATAGCGGTCGGCAAACCCCTTGCCCATCTCGATCTGGTCCAGCAATTCCTGCACCCGCTTGCGCTTTTCGGCGCCTTTGAGACCGAAATAGAATTCCAGCGGCCGGCCGATGATGGTTTCCACCGTCTGCCGCGGGTTCATCGCCACATCGGCCATCTGATAGATCATCTGCAATTCGCGCAGATCGTCGCGCGACCGCCCCGCCAGATCGGCAGACAGGTCGCGCCCGTCAAAGGTGATGCGGCCCTGACTGGCCGGCAAAAGCCCGGTGATCACCCGCGCCAGCGTCGATTTGCCCGACCCGCTTTCACCCACCACCGCCAGCGTCTGCCCCGGCGGCAGATCGACCGAGACGTTTTTCAGCACGTCGAAAGCGGTGCCCTTGTAGCGCGCGGTCACGTTCTGGATGCGCAAGAGCGGCGGCGCCTCGGGCTTTTCGGCATGGTCGATCGACCGGACCGAGACCAGCGCGCGGGTATAGTCCTCGCGCGGGGCCTCGATCACCTGCTGGACGCTGCCATATTCCACCATGCGACCATGGCGCAGCACCATGATGTCATCGGCCACCTGCGCCACCACCGCCAGATCATGCGTGATATAGAGCGCGGCCACCCCGGTTTCATGGATCGCCCGCTTGATCGCCGCCAGAACGTCGATCTGCGTGGTCACATCAAGCGCGGTGGTCGGTTCGTCAAAGATCACCAGATCGGGCTTCGGGCACAGCGCCATCGCCGTCATCACCCGCTGCAACTGCCCGCCCGACACCTGATGCGGAAAGCGCTTGCCGATGGTTTCTGGGTTCGGCAGGCCCAACTGGCGGAACAGATCGACCGCCCGCGCCTCGGCGGCAGCGCGGGTCATCTGGCCACTGGCCAGCGTGGTTTCGATCACCTGTTCCATCAGCGGCTTGGCCGGGTTGAAGCTGGCGGCGGCACTTTGCGCGACATAGGTCACTTCCTTGCCGCGCAGCTTGCGCAGGCCGCCGGCGCCGATCTTCAGGATGTCGCGCCCGTTGACGATGATCTGCCCGCCGGTGATGCGCACACCGCCCCGGCCATAGGCCATCGAGGACAGCCCGATGGTGGATTTGCCGGCGCCGCTTTCGCCGATCAGGCCCAGCACCTTGCCCTTTTCCACCGCCAGCGACACGCCATGGACCAGCGTCACGGTCTTGGGCGGCTCACCGGGCGGATAGCTCGTGGCCTCCAGCACCAGATCGCGGATCTCCAGCAGGGTTTGCGGATCGGCTTTGTCAGGCACCGCGGCCTCCTTTCAGGCTGGCGGTGCGGTTCAGCACCCAGTCGGCCACGAGGTTGACGGAAATCGCCAGCGTGGCGATGGCAAAGGCCGGGATCAGCGCGGCGGGGATGCCGTAGACGATGCCCTCCTTGTTTTCCTTCACGATGCCGCCCCAATCGGCCATCGGCGGCTGCACCCCCAGCCCGAGGAACGAGAGGGTGGAGATGAACAGGACGGCAAAGATGAAGCGCAGCCCCATTTCCGCGACCAGGGGCGACAGCGCATTGGGCAGGATCTCGCGAAAGATGATCCAGGCCTGTTTCTCACCGCGCAGGCGGGCGGCCTCCACATAATCCATCACCGCGATATCCACCGCCACGGCGCGCGCCAGGCGGAAGACCCGCGTGCTGTCCAGAATGCCCATGACCAGGATCAGGATCGGCAGCGTCACCGGCATCACCGACAGCACCACCAGCGCCGAGATCAGCGAGGGGATCGACATCATCAGATCGACAAGCCGCGACAGAACCTGATCGACCCAGCCCCCGCGCACCGCGGCAAAGAAGCCCAGGATCGAGCCGAGACCAAAGGACAGGATCGTGGCACAGGCCGCGACAAAGATCGTGGTGCGCCCGCCCCAGATCATCCGCGACAGCAGATCGCGCCCGATACTGTCGGTGCCCAGCCAGAACTGGCTGGAGGACGGTTCCCAACTGTCGCCCACGATCTCGGCCATGCCATAGGGGGCGATCAGCGGCGCGAAAAGCGCCGTGGCGAAATAGGCGCCGGTGAAGGTCAGGCCGATCACGGCAGAAAGCGGCAGACGGGTCATTTCGGGTGCCTCAGTCGCGGATTGGCCAGGATGGAGACGATGTCGGCAATCAGGTTCAGCCCGATATAGACCCCGGCAAAGACCAGCCCGCAGGCCTGCACCACCGGCACGTCGCGCTTGGAGACGTGATCGACCAGATATTGCCCCATGCCGGGATAGACAAAGACCACCTCCACCACCACGACACCGACCACCAGATAGGCCAGGTTGATCATCACCACATTCACCACCGGCGCGATGGCGTTCGGAAAGGCGTGGCGCGCGATGATGGTGAACGGGCGCAGGCCCTTCAGCTCGGCCGTTTCGACATAGGCCGATTGCATGACGTTGAGGATGGCCGCCCGGGTCATCCGCATCATGTGCCCCAGCACCGCCAGCACCAGCACGATCACCGGCAGGCCGATCGCATAAAGCCGCTCGCCCAGCGTCATGCCATCATAGACCGTCGAAAGCGACGGCAGCAGACGATACTGCACCGCCAGAAAGAAGATCACGATATAGCCCAGCAGAAATTCCGGCACCGAAATGGTGGCCAGCGTCACCGCCGAGATCAGTTTGTCGGGCCAGCGGTTGCGATAGCGCACCGAGACCAGCCCCAGCAGAACCGCCAGAGGCACCGCGATCACCGCGGCACAAGAGGCGAGGAACAACGTATTGGCCAGCCGCGCGCCCAAGGCGGGGGCAATCGGCTGGCCATTTGAAAGTGCCGTGCCAAGGTCGCCATGCAAGACCCCGAAAAGCCACGAAAAATAGCGCGACACCACAGGCTCGTTCAGGCCCAGTTCGGCGCGCAGGTTGGCCAGCGTCTCGGGCGTGGCGGATTGGCCCAGAATGGCCTGCGCCACGTCACCGGGCAGGATCTGGGTGCCGATGAAGATCAGCACCGAAGCCGCGAGAAGCAACAGGAGGCCCAACGCAACGCGTTGGGCAACCAGTTTCAGGATCGGATGCGCCATGGATCAGGCGAACCAGGTCTTTGCCGAGGCAAAGCCGTTCATCTGATCCAGGTTCGGATCGTCGAGCCAGCCGGCGACGGTGTCCGACACCCCGTCGATGAAGTCGTTGAACATCGGGCAGATCACCCCGCCTTCTTCCCACAGGATATGGGCGACCTTGGAATAGATCTCCTTGCGCTTGGCCTCATCGGTTTCGGCGCGGGCCGCGACGATCAGATCATCGAACTCCTTGTTCTTGAACTTGGTGTCGTTCCAGTCGGCGGTGGAGAGATAGGCCGTGGAATACATCTGGTCCTGAACAGGACGCCCGCCCCAATAGCTTGCGCAGAAGGGTTTGACGTTCCAGACATCCGACCAATAGCCGTCATCGGGCACGCGCTTGATTTCCAGCGGGATGCCCGCCTGTTTCGCCGTGGCCTGGAACAGCGCCGCCGCATCGACCGCACCGGGGAAGGCGCCATCCGCCACGATCAGCTCGATCGGGCTGCCGTCATGGCCCGAGGCCTTGTAATGCTCGGCCGCCTTCTCGATCGAGAATTCGCGCTGCGGCAGGCTCTCGTCAAAATAGGGGTAGGACTTGTTGATCGGAATGTCGTTGCCGACCGAGCCGTAGCCGTCGAGGATCTTGTCCACCAGTTCCTGCCGGTTGATGGCGTATTTCAGCGCCAGCCGCAGATCCTTGTTGTCGAACGGCGCCTTGTCCACATGCATGATGAAGACGTAATGCCCCGGCCCGGCCACCGATTTGACCTGCACACCCGGCGCGCGCGACAGCAGTTTTGCGACCTTGGGATCCACCCGGTTGATCATATGGACCTGGCCGGATTGCAGCGCCGCCGTCCGCGCCGTGGTGTCATTGATCACCAGGAATTCGACACCATCGTAATGGCCGCGGGTGGTATCCCAATCATCGGTATTCTTTTCAAAGACATAGCGCACGCCGGGTTCGGCCGACTTGACCTTGTAGGGGCCAGTGCCGATGCCCGCGTTCACATTGTCCGCCCCGCCTTTGGGCTGCACGACAAGGTGATAGTCGGCCAGCAGGAAAGGCAGGTCGGCATTGCCGGTGGAAAGCGTGAAAACGACATTGTCACCATCGGCCTTGATATCGGAAATGCCCTGCATGATGCCATAGGCGCCGGATTTGGCGTTCTCGTCCGAATGGCGCTTGAAGGTGGCGACCACGTCATCCACCGTCATCTCGCTGCCATCGTGGAACTTCACGCCCTTGCGGATCTTGAAGGTCCAGACGGTGCTGTCATCGTTCGGGGCAAAGCTTTCGGCGAGGCGCGGCTCCACCTCCTTGGAGGGCGAGACATTGACGATCGTGTCGCCCCATTGCCGGTTCACGTTGAACGACACCGGGCCGTCGGCCAGACCGGGGTCCAGCGCATCGGTGCTTTCGCCGCCACCCAGGCCGATCTTCAGCACGCCACCCTTTTTAGGCTCTTCGGCCCGGGCCTGACCTGGCAGAAGCGAAGAGCCAAGCGCGGCCGCCAGACCAAGCGCCGAGGCCCGGCCCAGAAAGGCGCGGCGGCTCATCCCGCCGGCGTCGATCCAGTCCACCAGTTTGGCCAGTTCGTCCTTCATTTCGTCACTCCCTGTAGGTTTTTTGATGTTTGCGTTAGCATGGGGCCAAGGGCCGGCATGCGTAAACTGTTTATTTCCGCCCGCGATGTCGCAATATTCCTACACATGGTCGCGTTGGGTGTTGTCAAAATACTCGCGCGTAAAGGCCCGAGTCTCGCCTTCCCAGGCCTCAAGCCGGGCGGAATGGCGCAACACATCAGCCGCTGATTCGAGCCGCGCCTCGGCTCGCGTCCGCACCGACCAGTCGCCCCGCGACAGCCGCTGTTCATAGGTGATCTCGACCCGCGCGCTGAGCGGGTCGTCGGGATGGATGCGCCAGACCTCACGCACCGTCTCGCCCGAGACCAGCCCGTGATCGAGGTTTTCGGTATCGCCGGTATCCTCCTCCACGATCAGTTCCCACTGGCCGGTCAGGAGATCCTGCGCGATGCGGCGGGTGGAATGGCCGGGGCGCCGCACCTCATGCCGCCAGGCCGGCGCGGTCTGGGGCGGCGGCGGCACCCATTCGTCGCCGCGGCTGCCCTGATGGACGGGCAAGGTCAGCGCCCCCCCCTGCACGGTCAGGGTCGCCGCGACCGGCGCGGGCCAGACAAAGGGCCAGTAGGTCGTCGAAAGCGCCAGCCGCAGCCGGTGCCCGGGCGCCAGGCGATAGCCCGTCTCGTCCAGATCCAGCACCACGTCAAAGGCCCGGTCCACCGGCACCGGCGCGGGGTCGGCCATGCTGTCGCGATGGCGCAGGTTCAGGATGCCATGGGTGATCCGGGTCGAACTGCCGTCGGGCGCCACGTCGCAAAGCCGGGCGATCAGATGGGCAAAGGGCTGGTCGCTGCGCAGCCGCAGGTTCAGGCGCGGGCGGCCCAAGAGGTCGATCCCCTCGGGCATGTCCAGATCGAGACAGACCGACATCGCATCCTCGTCCCGCTGGTCGCCGGGCAGTTCGGCATTCATCCCCATCGGGAAATATTCGCCCGCATGCATGCCCAGATGCTGCGGCGTGCAGATCGTGCGCCCCTCCAGCCCGGCCAGATCGACCGGCCGCGCCGACCGCCGGTCGCTGTGCGGCCAGTCGGGTTCGGCCACCCAATGCCCGGCGCGAAAGGCCGGCGCTGCCGAAACCGGCTGCGAATGCAGCATGTAGGCGCGGTATCGCGGATCGGCCTCGGCGCCATTTTCGATGCCCTTGAGCCAGCGATCCCACCAGCGGATCGCCAGTTGCAGAAAGCCGATCTGCGGCCCCGGCACCGCGCTATGCGGGTATTGGTGGACCCAAGGCCCCATCAGCCCCTGCCCCACACCGCGATGATGCGCCATGACCTGCCCCAGCGTGTTCAGGTAATTGTCGGCCCAGCCGCCGATATTCAGCACCGGCACCGTCATGCGCGCCCAATCCTCGCAGATCGAGCCATGGCGCCAATAGGCGTCGCGGCTTTGATGGCTGGCCCAGCGGGGGGCGAGGAACGGCTCGGCCTCCAGCCGCGCCAGCCAGTCGTCGCGCCAGTCGGGCCGCAGCGCCGGGTCGGCCGGGCGCGACGAAAACGACAGCATGACCGCGCCCCAGCCGATGTTTTCCCCCAGCAGGCAGCCGCCCTTGAAATGGATGTCATCGGCGAAACGGTCGCTGGTCGAACAGACCGACAGCACCGCCTTCAGCGCCGGATGGCCGTTGAACGCCGCTTGCAGGCAGTTGAAGCCGCCCCAGCTTTTGCCCATCATGCCCACGGCGCCGCTGCACCAGGGCTGCGCCGCCAGCCAGCCGATGACCGACAGCGCGTCGTCCATTTCCTGCTGGCTGTATTCGTCGGTCATCAACCCTTCGCTGTCGCCATTGCCGCGCATGTCCACCCGGACGCAGGCATAGCCATGACCCGCGACATAGGGGTGCATCAGCTCATCCCGCGGCAGGGTGCCGTCGCGCTTGCGATAGGGGATGTATTCCAGCACCGCCGGCACGGGGCGGGACGGCGCATCCTCGGGCATCCAGACCCGGGCCGACAGGGTGATCCCGTCGGGCATCGGAATGCGCATATCCGCCACCTCGGTCAGGCGATGCGGCAGGTCGGACAGGGGAATGGCTGGAACGGGGGTCATGACGGCCTCTGCGGAATGGGTGCTTTCCAAGGGGTAGAAAGCGCGGCGGGCCAGATCATGTTGTTTTGCGACACGACATGTCGCGAAACATATATCACCCCGCCTCCTCGCGCAACCAGTTCGCCAAGGTGCGATGCGCGGCGGTCTCAAGCCCCGGCGCCTCCACCCAATAGCCCGATTGTTCGCGCACCATTTCCGGCCCCAGGGCGACCAGCGCGCCGCTGGCCAGATGCGGGTCGATCAGCGGGCGCCACCCCAGGGCGATGCCCTGCCCCGATAGCGCCGCCTGCACCACGAAGTCGTAGGTGTTCAGGCCCAGCTCGCCCGGCCGCCGCCCGCGGCGCAGCCCATGCGCAGCGAACCAGCCCGCCCAGGTGATCCAGCGCGCCTCGTCAGGCGCATCGAGATGCAACAGCACCTGCCCGGCGATGGTCTCGGGCGTTTCCGTCCCGCTGCGCCCGGCCAGCCAGCCGGGGCTGCAAACCGGCACCACCCGTTCCGCCAGCAAGAGCCAGCCCTCCAGATCACCCGCCCGGGCAAAGCGGATCGCCACCTCGCCCGGACGCGGGGCGCGCTGTTCCTGCGCGGCGGTGATCTGCACCTCCACCTCGGGATGGCGCGCGCGGAACCGGGCCAGCCGGGGCATCAGCCACAGGCCGGCGAACCCGAAATCGGTCAGGATGCGCAGCGCCGGCACGCGCGCCAGCGCCTGCGCCTCGGCGATGCTGGCGTCGATCTGCGCCAGCGCCGGCAGCAGACCGCGCAACAGCACCTCGCCTGCCGGGCTGGGCCGGCATCCCGCCCGCGACCGCTGAAACAGCACAAGCCCCAGATTTTCCTCGGCCCGGCGCAGCTGATAGCTGATCGCCGGTTGCGACAGGCCAAGCGCCGCCCCGGCGCGTGTCAGCGTGCCATGCCGGGCCACCGCCTCGATCACCCGCAGGGCGGCAGGATCAAGTTGCATCGAAATTGTTTATGCAAAACATCGAAATTCCCTGCCTTTTCTGAATCAGCTATCCAGTGGATCAATGGTAGCACATGCGAAAGGCGGCGAAAGATGGCGTATCGGCCCAATATCCTCATTCTGATGGTGGATCAGCTGACGGGAACCCTGTTTCCCGATGGCCCGGCCGACTGGCTGCATGCGCCCAACCTCAGACGGTTGGCCGAACGCTCGGTCCGCTTTGCCAATGCCTATACCGCCTCGCCGCTTTGCGCGCCGGCGCGGGCCAGTTTCATGTCCGGTCAACTGCCGCGCCGCACCCGGGTCTATGACAATGCCGCCGAATTCACCTCGGACATCCCGACCTTCGCCCATCACCTGCGCCGCGCCGGATACCAGACCGCCCTGTCGGGCAAGATGCATTTCGTCGGCCCCGACCAGCTCCACGGTTTTGAGGAACGGCTGACCACCGATATCTACCCCGCCGATTTCGGCTGGACCCCGGATTACCGCAAACCGGGCGAGCGGATCGACTGGTGGTATCACAACCTCGGTTCGGTCACCGGCGCCGGCGTGGCCGAGATCACCAACCAGCTGGAATATGATGACGACGTGTGCTTTCAGGCGGTGCAGAAGATCTACGGCCTGTCGCGCGGGCAGGACGGGCGGCCCTGGGCACTTTGCGCCAGTTTCACCCACCCGCATGACCCCTTTGTCGCCCGCCGCAAATACTGGGATCTCTATGAGGGCTGCCAGCACCTCGACCCGCCTGAGGCCCTCGCCTATGAGGAGATGGACCCCCATTCGCAACGCCTGATGGATGCCTGCGACTGGCGCGGGCTGGAGGTGACGCCCGACCATATCCGCCGCGCGCGGCAGGGCTATTTCGCCAATATCTCTTACGTCGATGCCAAGATCGGCGAGATCCTCGACACGCTGGAGGCGACGCGACAAGAGGCGATCATCATCTTCGTCTCGGATCACGGCGAGATGCTGGGCCGGCGCGGGCTGTGGTTCAAGATGAACTTCTTCGAAGGCTCTGCCCGCGTGCCGCTGATGATCGCCGCCCCGGGGCTGGAGCCAGGCCGGGTGGAAACCCCGGTCTGCACCATCGACGTGACGCCCACGCTGTGCGATCTGGCCGGCATCTCGATGGATGAGGTCATGCCCTGGACCGATGGCGAAAGCCTGGTGCCGCTGGCCAGGGGCTTTGACCGCACCAGCCCGGTCGCGATGGAATATGCGGCCGAGGGCAGTATCACGCCGCTGGTCTGCCTGCGCGAAGGCCGCTGGAAATATGTGCGCTGCCTCGTAGACCCGGAACTGCTGTTCGACCTGGAGACGGATGTCGAGGAACGCAGCAACCTTGCGCAAGACCCGGCACATGCCGGCACGCTTGCGCATTTCCGCGCCATGGCCGAGGCCCGCTGGGATCTGAACCGCTATGACGCCGAGGTCCGCGAAAGCCAGGCCCGCCGCTGGGTGGTCTACGAAGCACTGCGCAATGGCAGCTATTTCCCCTGGGATTACCAACCCCTGCGCGCGGCCTCGGAACGCTACATGCGCAACCATATGGACCTCAACGTGCTGGAGGAAAACAAGCGCTTCCCCCGCGGCGAATAATGCCACCAGCGCTTCTTGCAAGGAGCGCCTGCGGCGCAAGCCTTTCCTCTCGGTGCCGGGCTGCGCCCGCCCCCTCGGGCTTTGCCTCCGGCGGGAGTATTTCGGCAAGAAGCAAAGGCAAGGATGCGCCCCGGCGGCACGGGGTCTCGTTTCAACCCATGTGAGCGCTTCACACGGCGCCGGGGCGGCTTTGCTCCTTGACGGTCATCGGGGCTCCCCCCTGTACCGCACTGTCATATGACCCGGTCGAGGTTAACAAAGCGTTATGCGTCTTGCTCCTTGTGCAAATACTCACCTTGCGCCCGCGCCATATGCGAAAGGCCCGGTCGTGGTGACCGGGCCCCGTCATCCGTGGCAACGCCTTTGACGGGGGCTCGATGCCCCCGGCGAAGGCCCCTGCCATTCGGGTCACACCGCCTTTTTCAGCGCCTCGACCAGATCCGTCCGTTCCCAGCTGAAGCCGCCATCGGCTTCGGGGGCGCGGCCGAAATGGCCATAGGCGGCCGTCCGGGCGTAGATCGGGCGGTTCAGCGCCAGGTGTTCACGGATGCCGCGCGGGGTCAGGTCCATGCACTCCGCCACGGCGCGTTCGATCACGGCCTCGTCCACCTGGCCCGTGCCATGGGTATCGACATAGATCGACAGCGGTTTCGCCACGCCGATCGCATAGCTGACCTGAAGCGTGCAGCGATCCGCGAGGCCCGCGGCGACCACGTTCTTGGCCAGATAGCGCGCGGCATAGGCGGCCGAGCGGTCCACCTTGGTCGGGTCTTTCCCCGAAAACGCGCCGCCGCCATGCGGGGCCGCGCCGCCATAGGTATCGACGATGATCTTGCGCCCGGTCAGCCCGGCATCGCCATCCGGCCCGCCGATCACGAAGGTGCCGGTCGGGTTCACCCACCATTCGGTCTTGTCGGTGATCCAGCCCGAGGGCAGCACTTCGCGGATATAGGGTTCCACGATGGCGCGGATATCGTCGGAGGTCTGGCTTTCGCTTTCATGCTGGGTCGAGAGCACGATCGAGGTCACCTCGACCGGCTTGCCGCCTTCATAGCGCAGCGAGAGCTGCGATTTGGCATCCGGGCGCAGCGTCGGCTCCTGGCCGGATTTGCGCACCTCGGCCAGGCGGCGCAGGATGGCATGGGCGTATTGGATCGGCGCCGGCATCAGTTCCGGCGTCTCGCGGCAGGCGTAACCGAACATGATGCCCTGATCGCCCGCGCCATCACGATCGACGCCCTGGGCGATATGGGCCGATTGCTTGTGCAGGTGGTTCTTCACCTTCAGCGTGGCCCAGTGAAACTCGTCCTGTTCATAGCCGATATCGCGCACGCAATCGCGCACGATCTGTTCGACGCCGTCCAGCATCTCCCGCAGCTTCTTCTTGTCGGACAGCCCGACCTCGCCGCCGACGACGACACGATTGGTGGTGGCGAAGGTTTCACAGGCGACGCGGGCATTGGGTTCCTCGGTCAGGAAGGCATCCAGCACCGAATCCGAGATGCGGTCGCACACCTTGTCAGGGTGCCCCTCGGAAACGGATTCCGAGGTGAAGACGTAGTTCAGTCTGCTCATGGGGAAGTGCTCCGTTGATTGATCCCCGTCACGCCAGGAAGCCGTTGTGACGGTTCGATGGCACGGGTTACGCCCGCGCCGCGGGGAGGTCAAGCGCGGGGGCGGCGCCGGCGGCGGATCAGGGTTGCGACGAGTCCGCACAGCAACACCACAAAGGGCACCTCGCCCAGGCGGCGATAGGGGGTGGGCGGCAAGGCGCCCGGAAGGGCCGCATCCAGTGCGCCCTCGGTCCCGAAGGGCAGCGCGGCGGTGACGCGGCCCCTGGCATCGACCATCTGCGTGACGCCGGTATTGGCCACCCGCACCAGCGGCAGCCCCTGTTCCACCGCGCGCAGTCGCGCCAGCGCGGCATGCTGGAACGGGCCGGTCAGCGTGCCGAACCAGGCGTCATTGGTGATATGCAGCAGCCAGCCGGGCCGCGGTTCGGGCTGGTTCACCTCTTGCGGAAAGACCGCCTCATAGCAGATCAGCGGGAGCACCCGGCCCAGCCGCCCGAGATCGAGCCCCCGCGGCCCCGGTCCCGCCGCATAGCCAAAGCCCTGGCGGGCGGCAAAGGCGCTGATGCCGAACCAGGCATGAAGCCTTTCGCCAAAGGGCATGTATTCGCCAAAGGGCACCAGATGCGCCTTGTCATAAAGCGCGATCTGCACCCCGTCCGCGCCGATCACCGCGAGGCTGTTGAAAGCCGCCGCCCCTTCCAGCCGCTGCACGCCCATGGCCAGCGGCGCACCGCCCGCCGCCGCCACCGCGCCCGCGACCGCCTCGCCCCCCGGATCATAGAGATATGGCAGGCTGGTTTCCGGCCAGATCACCAGATCGGGCCGCGGGCCTTGCGCGGTCAGCGCGGTCAGCCGGCGATAAAGCCGTTCGGCCTGATCGGGATCCCATTTCAGGTGTTGTTCGGCATTGGGCTGCACCAGCCGGAAGGTCAGGCCCGGCGCGGCGGGCTCGGGCGCGGCCAGCCGCGCGGCGCCACCGCCCCAGACCGCCGCCAGCACCAGAACGGGCAAGACCCGCGACAGGCCCGGCAGCGCCACCACAGCCGCCGCACTATAGAGTGTCAGCAGCGTCAGCCCGTTGGCCCCGATCAGCGCCGCCGCCTGCGCGACCGGCGTGTCGATCCAGATATGGCCGGGCAGCGCCCAGGGAAAGCCGGTCAGCACCACACCCCGCAACGCCTCGGCCCCGGTCAGTGCCAGCGCAAAGGCGAACGCGCGCCGGCCCCGGCCCGCAAGCCCCCCCGCCAGCGCGCCTGCCACCGCCCAGAACAGCGCCAGCCCCCCCGCAAGGCCGATCAGCGCAAAGGGCGCCATCCAGCCATAGGTTTCAGGCTCGACCAGAAAGGGCTGCACGATCCAGCTCAGCGCCAGCGCGAAATGGCCCAGCCCCGCCGCCCAGGCCCGCGCGGCAGCCTGCCGCGCGTCGCGCGCCGCCACGACCTGCGCCACGATGCCGGCAAAGGCCGGCAGCGCCAGATACCAGGCGCCCAGCGGTGCCTGCCCCGCCGCCGCCAGCGCGCCCAGCAGCAGCGCCGGCACCAGGGATCGCAGGGCGCGGATCAATCAGGCCTCGACGGTTTCGGCCGGCAGATCGGGCAGCCGCAGCCGCAACCGCTTGATCCGGCGCGGGTCGGCATCCATCACCTCGAATTCCACCCCGCTTTCATGCGGCACGATCTCGCCCCGCGCGGGCACACGGCCGGTGCGCAGGAAGACCAGCCCGCCCAGGGTGTCGATCTCCTCGTCATCGGCATCGGTGCGCAGCTTCACGCCGATCTCGGCCTCCACCTCGTCCAGCGGGGCGGTGGATTGCATGATCCAGACGCCGGGCTTTTCCTGCTTCCACAGGTTGCCCTCCTCCTCGTCATGCTCGTCCTCGATCTCGCCGATCACGGTCTCGATCAGATCCTCGATCGTGACCAGCCCGTCCACGCCGCCATATTCGTCGATGACCAGCGCCATATGCACCCGCTCCTTCTGCATCTTTTGCAGCAGGACATGCAGCGGCATCGAGGGCGGCGCATAAAGGATCGGCCGCAGCAGCTTTTTCAGGCTGAACCGCCCGCCGCTGCCGAACCCATGTTGCAACGCCAGATCCTTGAGCAGCACCAGCCCCTGCGGGTGGTCCATCGTGCCCTTGTAGACCGGCAGGCGTGAAAAGCCCTGGGCGCGGAACACCTCGACCAGATCGTCGCGGCCGATATCCAGCGGCACGGCGGCGATATCGACCTTGGGAATCGCCACATCATCGACCCGCAGCTTGCGCAGATTGGCCAGACCCGGCAATTGCACCGGCGGCGGCGCGACCGGGGTCGCGGCGGCGGGCGCCTCGTCCGGCGGATCGGCGGAGGAAAAGGCAGAGAGAAGTCGCCCGAAAAAACCCTGTCGTGCCGCCTCGGAAGAGTCGCCCTCTCCCGGATTGGCCTCGGCTGGGCCGGCCTGCGCTGCCGGCGATCCGTCGTAACTACTGCCCATCTGTCCTTCTACCTGCGTTATCCCCGCGCCCTTTCAAGGCGTGGCCTAATATGGGTCCGCGATACCAAGCGTTTCAAGAATGCGCCGCTCGGTTTCCTCCATCAGCGCCGCATCGTCATCGTCGATGTGATCGTAGCCCAGAAGGTGCAATATGCCATGTATCAGCAAATGTGTAACGTGATCGTCAACGCTCTTGCCCTGATCGGCGGCCTCTTGCGCGCAGGTTTCCCAGGCGATGGCGATATCGCCCAGCGTCGCGGGGTCATCCTGCGTGCCGGGGGCGGGCAAGGCCGGTGCCTCGCCGGCATATTCGCTGCCGCGTTCCTCTGACGGCCAGCTCAGCACATTGGTCGGGCGCGGCTTGTCACGGAAATCGGCGTTCAGCCCGGTGATGCGGGCATCGTCGCAGCCCATGACGACGGCCTGAAACAGCGCGGGGTCAAGGCCCAGATGGCCCAAGACCGCCTGCGCCGCACGCAGCGCGCAACGCTCAAGCCCGAAGGCCAGCCAGCGGTCATCCTCGATCACGATATCGACGGTTGCGTTCATGCCCGCCTCATAGCATGGCGGCGCGGAACCGCAACGGGCTGAAAGGGCCGGGGCGCGCCCCCGGCCCGATCGCGGTCAGGCCTGCGTGTCGTCGCGGTCATAGGCCTCGATGATGCGGGCAACCAGCGGGTGCCGCACGACATCCTGCGCGGTAAAGTAGTTGAAGCTGACGCCCTTCACCCCTTTCAGGATGCGTTCGGCATCCTGCAAGCCCGAGGGCACGCCGCGCGGCAGATCGACCTGCGTGCGGTCGCCGGTGATCACCATGCGCGACCCCTCGCCCAGACGGGTGAGGAACATCTTCATCTGCATGGTCGTGGCATTCTGCGCCTCATCCAGCACGACAAAGGCATTCGACAGCGTGCGCCCGCGCATGAAGGCCAGCGGCGCGATCTCGATCCGCTTTTCCTCGATCAGCTTCTGCACCTGCTTGGCCGGCAGAAAATCGTTCAGCGCGTCATAGAGCGGCTGCATATAGGGATCGACCTTTTCTTTCATGTCGCCGGGCAGGAAGCCCAGGCGTTCGCCGGCCTCCACCGCGGGACGGGACAGGACGATCTTTTCCACCATGCCGCCGATGAACATCGTGACGCCGACCGCAACCGCCAGATAGGTCTTGCCGGTGCCGGCCGGGCCGATGCCAAAGCCCAGTTCATTGGCGAACAGGTTGGCGACATAGGCCTTTTGCGCCTCGGTCCGGGGTTCGATGGGTTTCTTGCGGGTGCGCAATTCGACCGAGGATCCGAACATCTCGATCTGTTCGCCGGCGCGGGGCGTGTCGGGCATGGGATGGCCCATGCGGATCGCGCCCTCGATATCGCCGGCCGTCACCGCGCGCCCGGCCTCCAGCCGCGCATAAAGCGCGCGCAGCACCGCTGCCGCCTGCTCCCGCGCGCCCTTGTCGCCGATCACCGCCAGCCGGTTACCCCGTCGGAGGATATGCACCCCCATCTGATGCTCGATCTGCGCCAGATTGCGGTCATACTCACCGCAGAGGTCGATCAACAGCCTGTTGTCGGGAAATTCCAAAAGGGTTTCAACGACATCCTCGGCACGGGTCGGGGGGGTCAGCGCACTGATGCCCAAGGGGTCTTCCTTTGCGGCTAGAGGGCTCCTGTCCCTTGAATCTGCGCCTCGATGGTTAAGGAAACAAGACAAAGCTGGACGATGGGAAAGGTTTTTCAGCGGATTGATCAAAAATCAGGCAAATTCGCCACATGCTTTCCACAAGATGTTGCGGCCCCGGAATCACCGCCCCCAGCCCCTTGAAAATGACACGGGCCGCGCAATGGCGCGGCCCGGGATCACAGTCTGGTGTGCGGCTCAGCGCGTGCGGCGCCCGGCATAGGGCACATAGTCGCGCAGCCCCGCATCCCGGGTCTGGTAGTTGCGCACCACCGTGCCCGGCGGATAGTGGTTGTTGCAGACCGGCAGGCCCGAAACCGGGTCGAAGCGACGGCCCGAATAGCCCTCGACGCCGTCGTCGATGATCCAGCCCTGGCAACCATCGGGGTCATAGGCGATGCCGCCGCCACCCGGCGCCAACGCGACATTGTCACGCCCGCGATCCTGCGCGGTGGCGATCACCGTATCGGGGCTTTGCACATAGGGGCTCAACCCGTCGACACAACCTGCCAGCGCGGTGACGGAAACAAGGGCGAGGCCCGGAAGAAATTTGGTCATCTGGATCACCACCGGTAGCAAACGACTTCGACACGACGATTCTTCTGCATGTTCGCAGCGGAATCATTCGGCGCGATCGGCTGGCGCTCGCCATAGCCGATCTCGCGCTCCACCATCGCGCCGACCGAACGGGCGACATCGGCCACGGCCTTGGCCCGGCGCTGCGAGAGCGACATGTTGTATTCATCCGAAGCGCGGCTGTCGGTATGGCCATAGACGGCGTAACCAAAGGCTCCGGCCTGCTGGAAGAACTGTTGCAGATAGGACCGGCCCGACGCGGTCAGCTTGTGGCTGTCGGTCGCGAACAGCGTATCGGTGTTCTGGACAAGGCAGGTATTGCGCTTGAGACAGACGGGCTTGCCGGTCTTGGGGTTGACGCGGTCCAGCATATAGCCCTCGACCCCGCCATCTGCCCACCAATGCATGCAGCCATCGTCATCGACCCAGACGCCCCAGTCGATCTTGCCCGCAACCTCGGGGGAGTTTTGTGCATTGGCCGAACACGCCAGCGCCGCCGTGACGGCAAGCCCCCCCAAAATTCCACGCACTGCCTTGGAAAACCGTTCCACGCCGCAGCTCCCTTGTTCACTCAAGTGACTTGATATGCTTTTTACGGGGTTTGACCTCACGCAAACGCGATGTAAAGCAAAATCTATGGGTATCAGCCGCTTGCGCCTACCAATTGTTGCGCATGGCGCGGCTGGGCGGAACAAAGCATGACATTGACGCAAAAGCGGAAACAGCGCCTCAGGCGCTGATTCTCTCGCCCGCCAGCGAATTGGGGGCTGCGGCCACGATCCGCACGCGCACCAGATCGCCCACCTTGCCCGCCGGATCGGCGACATGAACGGCATGAAGATGGTCCGATTTGCCCACCATCTGCCCTGGCAGCCGTCCCGGCTTTTCATACAGCACGCCAACCTCGCGCCCGACCATGGCCACCTGTGCCGCCTGCTGCTGCGCGGTGATCAGCGCCTGAAGCGCGTGCAACCGCGCATCGGCCAGATCGGCCGGCAGTTCCGGCTTTTCCGCCGCCGGCGTGCCGGGCCGCGCGGAATACTTGAAACTGAAGGCCGCGCCAAAGCCGACCGCGCGGATCAGGTCCATCGTCGCCTCGAAATCGGCATCCGTCTCGCCCGGGAAGGCCACGATGAAATCCGAACTCAGCAGGATGTCGGGCCGCGCGGCGCGGATACGTTCGATCAGCCGCAGATACTGTTCCGCCGTGTGCTTGCGGTTCATCGCCTTGAGGATGCGGTCGCTGCCCGATTGCACCGGCAGATGCAGATAGGGCATCAGCTGCGGCACCTCGGCATGAGCGGCGATCAGGTCGTCATCCATGTCATTGGGGTGGCTGGTCGTGTAGCGCAGCCGCTCCAGCCCGTCGATCGCGGCCATCTCGCGCACCAGCCGGCCCAGGCCCCAGGTGCCGCCCTCGCCCGCGCCGTGATAGCCGTTGACGTTCTGGCCCAGAAGCGTGATCTCGCGCACCCCGCGGCTGACCAGATCGCGCGCCTCGGACAAAAGCCGTGCCGCCGGGCGGCTGACCTCGGCCCCCCGCGTATAGGGCACGACGCAAAAGGCGCAGAACTTGTCGCAGCCCTCCTGCACCGTCAGAAAAGCAGTCGGGCCGCGCAGGGCCTTGCGCTGCGGCAGGTGGTCGAACTTGTCTTCCTCGGGGAAATCGGTGTCGATCACCTTGCCCTTGGCCTCCACCATCTCGGGCAGGCGGTGATAACTTTGCGGCCCCACCACCAGATCGACCAGCGGCATGCGGCGCAGGATCTCCTCGCCCTCGGCCTGGGCCACGCAGCCGGCGACACCGATCTTGAGATCGGGCTTGGCCTGTTTCAGCGGACGCAGGCGCCCCAGATCGGAATAGACCTTTTCCGCCGCCTTTTCCCGGATGTGGCAGGTATTGAGCAGAACCATGTCCGCCTCCTCCGCCACCTCGGTCGTGACATAGCCCTTGGCGCCCAGGGCCTCGGCCATGCGCTCGCTGTCATAGACGTTCATCTGGCAACCATAGGTCTTGATGAACAGCTTTTTCGGCGTGTCGGTCACGTCGTCGGTCATGGCGGTGGCCCCTTCAGGATCAGCGCGCCTTCTAGCGAAAACCGCCCGCCGCCGCAACATTGGCCGCCCGCACGCTTGCAAATGCGCGGCGGCTTGCCCAAAGCTGGCGGCGACAGAGCTGACGGTGGAGCGTGGCGGATGCGGCACAACGGGTTGGATGCCTTCCGGGATCAGGCGGCGGCGGTGCTGGCCAAGGGGCCGGTCGCGCTGATCCTGGCCGAAGACGGGGTCGAACTGGCCTCGACTCTGCGGCACCATCTGGATGCCGGATTCCGCACCGTCCTGCTGTTCGCCCATCCCGAACTTGACCTGCCCGAGACGCTGGCCGCGCTGGTGCATCGCATTGATTACGATATCCATCAGGATGACGCGCTGCCGCTGGCGGTGAATGCGGTGACCGCCCTCGCCCCGCCCGGCACCTGGATCTATTACTGCTACAACGCCGAATACCTGTTCTTCCCTTTCTGCGAGACGCGGACAGTGTTCGACCTGCTGACCTTTCAGGCCGAGGAACGGCGCGAGGCGATGCTGACCTATGTGATCGACCTCTATGCCGGCGATCTGGACAAATACCCCAATGCCGTCTCGCTGGAGGATGCGCATCTGGATCGGTCGGGCTATTATGCGCTCGCGCGCAAGGATCCCGATCGGAACTGGGCGCCCAAGGAACGCCAGCTCGATTTCTATGGCGGCCTGCGCTGGCGGTTCGAGGAACATGTTTCCTGGGCCAAGCGCAAGATCGACCGCATCTCGCTGTTCCGCGCGGCGCCGGGGCTGGAACTGCGCGCCGATCACACCTTCAACATCGAGGAATACAACACCTATTCCTGCCCCTGGCACCACAACCTGACCGCCTGCATTTGCAGCTTTCGCACCGCCAAGGCGCTGAAGACCAATCCCGGCTCGCGCTATGACATCCAGAATTTCCGCTGGCACAGTTCGACGGAATTCCTCTGGCACAGCCAGCAATTGATGGATCTGGGGCTGATGGAACCGGGCCAGTGGTTCTGACGGCCCGGCCCTGACCGCCCGTCAGGCCTGCGCCGCCTCTTGCGTCAGCCGCAGGCAGACCCGCAGCGCCCGCGCCATGTCCTGCACGCTGATCCATTCCAGCGGGCCATGGATTTCCTGCATGCCGGTAAAGATATTGGGCGTGGGCACCCCCATTTCCGTCAGGCGCGACCCGTCGGTGCCGCCGCGGATCGGCACGGAAAGCGGCTCCACCCCTTCCGCCCGGCAGGCGGCGCGGGCCAGATCGACCGGGCGCATGTCCTTTTCCAGCCAATAGCGCATGTTGCGATATTGCGGGCGGATCTCGCAGGTGATCTGCGCGCGCGGCTCGGCCGTCTGCGAGGCCGCGCAGGCGGCGCGCAGCACCTCGCCCTTCTGCGCCAGTCCGTCCAGCTCGAAATCCCGCAGGATGAAACGCAGTTCGGCCTCGGCCGCGCCGCCCCGGATATCGGTCAGATGCAGGAACCCTTCGCGCCCCTCGGTCACCTCGGGCGTCAGCGTCCCCTGCGGCAGAAAGCCGATCAGCCGCCCCGCCAGCGTGGCCGCGTTCACCATCTTGCCCTTGGCCGTGCCGGGATGGGTGGAAACCCCGATGATCCTGACCACTGCCCCGTCGGCCGAAAAGCTTTCATATTCGATCTCGCCGACGGCGCCGCCATCCAGCGTATAGGCGAAGGCCGCCCCCAGATCCTGCGCCAGTCGCGGATCGACGCCGCGGCCGATTTCCTCGTCGGGGGTAAAGGCCAGCCGGATCGTGCCGTGCGGCAGGTCGGTATGGGCCAGCAGATGCCGCGCCATGGTCATCAGGATCGCGATCCCCGCCTTGTCATCGGCCCCCAGCAGCGTGGTGCCCGAGGCGGTCACGATGTCATGCCCAAGGCGCGTGCCCAGATAGGGCGCGACCTCGGGCGACAGGACCAGCCCCGGCGCATCGGCAAAGGTGATGTCGCCGCCATTATAGCCGCGATGCACCACGGGCTTCACCCCGGTCGCATGATAGGCGGGCGCGGTGTCCATATGCGCCAGAAACCCGATGGCGGGGCCCGTCGCCGTGGCGGGAATCGTCGCCAGCACCACCCCGTAATCGGTGATCCGCACATCCGCGGCGCCGATCTCGTGCAGTTCGGCCTCCAGCATCCGCGCCAGATCAAGCTGGATCGCCGTGCTGGGCTGGGTCGGGCTGTCCTCGTCGCTCTGGCTATCCACCGCCGCATAGCGGATCAGGCGGGTTTCCAGTTCGGTGTCGAATGCGCTGCGCATGGGGCCTCCGGTCTTTTGCGGCCCGAGGGGACGCGCGGGCGCGCGCCAAGTCAAGCGCCGACTGCGGCCGGTTGGCGCCGAAGTGATCGCGCGGCGCGCAAATTCCCCCTGCCCCGCGCTTGCGCCTTGTCGGCAAGATCGTAAACTGCCGCAAACCAGATGGAGTTCTTCAGGTGTTTCAGATGAAGTCATTGGCCGCGGGTCTGGCGCTTGCCGCCTTGACCACGGGCGGCGCATTGGCCGCGCCATGCAGCAATACCGGCGGCAATTACGAATCCTGGAAGCCCGTCATGGCGCAGGAAGCCGCCGCCGCGGGCGTGGGCGAGCGCGGCATCGCGGCGCTGATGGGGTCGAGCTACGCGACCAAGACCATCGCCGCCGACCGCAACCAGAAAAGCTTCAAGTATTCGCTGCAAAAGTTCCTGTCGGTGCGCGGCGCCGATACGATCGTGGCGCAGGGCCGCAAGCGCAAGGCCGCCAGCGCCGCCTTCTATCAGGGGCTGGAGGCGCGCTATGGCGTGCCCGCCGGCGTGCTGCTGGCGATTCACGGCATGGAGACCGGCTTTGGCAGCTTCATGGGCGACAGCAATGTCGTGTCCTCGATCGCGACGCTGGCCTATGATTGCCGCCGCAGCGACTACTTCACCCCCCATCTGATCGCCGCGCTGAAGCTGGTGGATCAGGGCGTGATCTCGTCGAAATCGGTGGGCGCCAAGCATGGCGAGGTGGGCCATACCCAGTTCCTGCCGGGCAATGTGCTGCGCTATGGCGTGGATGGCGACGGCGACGGACGGGTGGACCTGACCAAACAGGCCGACGCGCTGGCCTCGACCGCGAATTTCCTGGCCTCGAAGGGCTGGCGCCCCGGTGCGGGCTACCAGGAGGGCGAGCCGAATTTCGCCGTCATCCGCGAATGGAACGCCGCCACCGTCTATCAGCAGGCCATCGCCCTGATGGGCGCAAAAATCGACCGCTGAGCGCGTTTTTCCCCCTTGCACCGGGCGGGCGGCTGACATAGACAGCCCCCACCCAGCGTGGCCCGTTCGTCTATCGGTTAGGACGTCAGGTTTTCAACCTGAAAAGAGGGGTTCGACTCCCCTACGGGCTGCCACTTATCCCCGCAAGTGTCTGTTTTTGCAGGGTAAAATTCAAACACCCCCTCTGTCTATGCATTGCTTTGCGAAGCAAAAGGCATCGAACGACCCCGCCCACTTGTGAATGATCACGAAGACCTAACCGCATTTCGCGCCCTGCGAAGTCGTGTGTCGTCAAGCTTCGCCCGTAAAACGCCACACGAACACGTTATCCGTGCTAGGGTCGCGGCATTGAACCGCTAAAGGGGATAAGGGCTTGGGCGGAAATTCTGTGGTTGTTTTGGTGTTGACGTTAGCGTCAATCGTGTCGTTGGCCGGGGTGATCTACCCATTCAAGCCGTTCAAGAGCCGTTGGGTTGCCTTGGCGTCATTCGTCGGTTGCTTCGTTCTTGTCGGCGTGACCGGACCATCACCGGAAACGGCGGACACCGCTATGCCGAAAGTGAATGAACGTCCATGGGCCGCGCCCGAAGGTGACGAACAGCTTTGGGTTACTTCCGAACGCTTGAACCGACGCACATGCCCGTCGGAAAGCTGCGGTGTGGTAGGACGATTGTTCTTCCGCGAAGGCGTGACCGTGCTTGAAGAACGCGACGGTTGGGCGCGGATAACGCAGACCTATGACGCGTCGTGCGTCGGAGGTCGCAGCGAATACGTCGATACTGGTAATGCAGCCTGCGACGATGCAAACGGCATTATTGACGGGCAGTTCGCCGAATGGGTTTCGATTAAATACCTATCAGAAACGCGTCCGCCCGATCCCGCTGCGGATGCGTCGGGGGTTGAAGAACTAGTGGCCGGGTCCGACGACTTCGCACGATACCGAACCGTGTTCGCGGAAGCGGCCCAATCACTTATCGCGCAACGCCGATGCACCGAACGCAACTTCCGCGACATGGGCGGTTGGGTGAAGTCTACAAGCCATAGCAACCAACCCGTCTACTTCACTTACTGCGGCGGTGCGACGGCCACCAACCGCCTGTATTTGAACGCCGATACGGGGGAAGTCTTCCGGTGAAAAGAACGCCTGGTGCGTCGGTGCACGCAAACCGGGGCTAGTTGCCGCTGGCAATAAACGGCTCAATGCCGAAGCACCGGCGCTGTTCGCATTATCCTACAGGACCCGTGGATAGGTTCAGCACAACGGCAACAACGGGCGCCGTTTCAGCGTCACATCGGCCGGGAGGCTGACCACGCCCCACTCCGCGCAGGTGGCAGCGACCATGCCGCCCTTCACGCGCTATGCGCGCCCGATGCCAGGTCGGCGACGCGGGCGAGGACTTCGGCGACGGATTTGCCGGCGCCCACTTCCTTCACGATGGCAGAGCCCACCACGCAGCCATCCGCGATGCCGGCGATGGCGCGGGCGTTTTCGGCGGTGTTGATGCCGAAGCCCACGATGACCGGCAGGTCGGTCGCGGCCTTGATGCGGGCCACCTCCGGCGCCACGTCGCCGGCCTCGGCGGCGGCCGATCCGGTGATGCCGGTGATCGAGACGTAATACACGAAACCGCTGGTATTCTTCAGCACCGCCGGCAGGCGCTTGTCATCGGTGGTGGGCGTCGCCAGGCGGATGAAGTTCAGCCCGGCCGCCTGGGCGGGGATGCACAGCTCGTCATCCTCCTCGGGCGGCAGGTCCACCACGATCAGCCCGTCGATCCCGGCGGCCGTCGCCTCGGACAGGAAACGGTCCACACCGCGCGCATAGATCGGGTTGTAATAGCCCATCAGCACGATCGGCGTCGTGGCATCGCCGGCGCGGAAATCGCGCACCATGGCCAGCACCTTGTCCATGGTCATGCCGCCTTCCAGCGCGCGTTGCCCGGCCAGCTGGATCGTCGGGCCATCGGCCATGGGATCGGTGAAGGGCATGCCCAGCTCGATCACATCGACCCCGGCGCCCGGCAGGCCCTTCATCACGGCCAGCGAGGTTTCGACATCGGGGTCGCCCCCCATGATATAGGCGACGAACGCCTTCTTCCCCTGCTGCCGCAGCCGCGCGAAGGTGTCGTCGATTCTGGTCATGTCCGGCCCGTCCCCTTGATCTCCCGCCCGGGTTTGCACGGGCGGGGCGGGAAAATCAATGGGGCGCGCGCGGCGGCGGCCCGTCAGCCCTGCCGCGCCGGCCCGCTGACCATCCAATGCGTGCCGAAACGGTCTTTGACCATGCCGAACCCGTCCGACCAGAAGGTCGGCGCGAAATCCTTCAGCACAGCCCCGCCATCCGACAGCGCGGTGAAGATGCGCTGCCCCTCGGCCAGATCGGCGACCGGATGGCTGACCGAGACGGCGGCCTGGGCATCGCCCTGCATCCCCGGCGGAAAATCCGACGCCATCAGCATGCGCCCGCCCGTGGTCAGGCAGGCATGCATCACGCGGGCAGACCCCTGCATCTCGGGCGGGGCGCCCGGCATCTCGCCATAGGTCATCAGCGCGAGGTCACCGCCGAACAGGCCCTGATAGAAATGCATCGCCTCGGCGCAATTGCCCTGGAAATGGATATAGGGATCATAGGCCATGAGCATCTCCTTTCCAGCGCAACGCTGACAGCGGCAGACCGTTCCCTCCAAGGGGAAATCCCGCGGCGACTTGCGCAAAGCCCCCGCCCGGCCTAGAAGCCGGGCTGAATGCGAAAAGGGGAACGCCATGGGCTTCAAGATGGGCATTGTCGGCCTGCCGAATGTGGGCAAATCGACGCTCTTCAACGCGCTGACGCGCACCGCGGCCGCGCAGGCGGCGAACTTCCCCTTCTGCACCATCGAGCCGAATGTGGGCGAGGTGGCGGTGCCCGATCCGCGGCTGGACAAGCTGGCGGCGATTGCCGGGTCGAAACAGATCATCCCCACGCGCATCACCTTTGTCGATATCGCGGGCCTGGTGCGTGGCGCGTCCAAGGGCGAGGGCCTGGGCAACCAGTTCCTCGCCAATATCCGCGAATGCGACGCCATCGCCCATGTGCTGCGCTGTTTCGAGGATGGCGACATCACCCATGTCGAGGGCCGCATCGACCCGGTTGCCGATGCCGAGACGATCGAGACGGAGCTGATGCTGGCCGATCTCGAATCGATCGAACGGCGCCGGGCCAACCTTGCCCGCAAGCTCAAGGGCGCCGACAAGGAAGCCGCTGATCAGGATCGCCTGCTGGCACTGGCGCAAGAGGCGCTGAACAACGGCCAGCCCGCCCGCACGGTCAAGGTGGCCGAGGATGACCAGAAGCAATGGCGCATCCTGCAATTGCTGACCGCGAAACCCGTGCTTTATGTCTGCAATGTCGAGGAGGCGAGCGCCGCCGAAGGCAACAGCCAGTCGGCCCGCGTGGCCGAGATGGCGGCGCGGCAGGGCGCGGCAACCGTGGTGATCTCTGCCCGGATCGAGGAAGAGATCAGCCAGTTGCCCGATGACGAAGCCACGATGTTCCTGGAGGAGATGGGCCTGCACGAGGCCGGGCTCGACCGGCTGATCCGCGCCGGCTATCAACTGCTGGGCTTGCAGACCTATTTCACCGTCGGCCCGAAAGAGGCCCGCGCCTGGACCATCACCAGCGGCACGCTGGCGCCGCAGGCGGCGGGCGTGATCCATGGCGATTTCGAAAAGGGCTTCATCCGCGCCGAAACCGTCGCCTATGACGATTACATCGCCCATAACGGCGAGGCCGGCGCCAAGGAGGCGGGCAAGTTCCGCGTCGAGGGCAAGACCTATGAGGTGAAGGACGGCGACGTCCTGCATTTCCTGTTCAACGGCTGATCCCCGGCGCGACGCGATCCGATCCTTCGTCGAAGGATCGGGCGCCCGGCCTTCAGGGGCGGGACAAGCTGTCGCAGGGCGGGGCGCGCGGTTTTGACATGGGTCAAAGTCGCAAAGGGGCGGTGCGGGCAGTCTGGCGGCGAACGCGTCTGCCCGCATGAAAGGGGTGCCCGACATGACCCGCCTGATGATGATCATCTTTTCCATGGCCTCGACCGCGCTGATGGGCGCCTTCATCGTCGCGGCGCTGACCATGGGCATGGTCACGCTCAAGCCCATTCTGGTTGCCGCCGTTCTGGGCTTTGTCGCCGCGATCCCGGTCAGCTGGTTCGTTGCGCGACAGATTTCCGGCTGATCCGGCGGGATCACGCGACGGAAGGGCCACGCCCGGACGTAGGATCTTCACGTCACATCGTAACAGGAGTGCCCCATGCCGACCGGATATTCTCGCAGCCAGATCGTGCTGCACTGGCTGACCGCCTTGGTCATCCTCTGGCAGTTTGTCGCCAATGACGCCATGGGCGCCGCCTGGCGTGCGGTGCGGCAGGGCAATACGCCCGCCTTCGACCCGCTGGTTCTGGCGCATGTCGCCGGGGGGGTGATCGTCCTGGCCTTTGCGCTGTGGCGGCTTGTCCTGCGCAAGACGCGCGGCGCGCCGCCCCCGCCCGCCGATGAGGCCCCCGCGCTCAAGCTCGCGGCGGCGGCGACGCATATCGGGCTTTATCTCGTGATGATCCTGCTGACCGTCTCGGGCGGGATGGCATGGTTCGGCGGCGTCACCTCGGCCGGCGAGGTGCATGAGGTGCTGACCACGCTGCTTCTGGTGCTGATCGGGCTGCATGTGGTGGCCGCGCTCTGGCACCAGTTCTGGCTGCGCGACGGTTTGATGGACCGGATGCGCCGCGCCGAATAAGGCGCGGCGGGGCGGGTCTCAGGCATCGAGGAAGACGCGCAGCGTCTCCTCGAATTCGCGGGGCTTGTCGGCATGAAGCCAGTGCCCCGCCCCCGCCAGCTTGGCGAAATGCGCCGCCGGAAACAGCGCGCGGATCGCCGGGCGGTTTTCGGGCCGGACATAGTTGCTCTCGCTTCCCGACAGGAACAGCGCCGGTCCGGGGAATTGCCCCTCCGGGTCGTGCCAGCCGACGATCTTTGGCATCTCTGCCTCCAGCACGTCGAAATTCAGCCGCCAGCGCGGGCCGCCCTCGGCCCGCAGATCCAGCGATTGCAGGAAAAAGGCCCGCAGCGCCGGGTCGTGCACGGTCAGCGCCAGGCGGCGATCGGCCTCGGCCCGCGCCTCCAGGCCGCGCAGATCCATCGCGCGCATGGCCTGGATATACTGGGTCTGGTCATGGCCATAGGCGACCGGCGCGATATCGGCGACAACCAGCCGCCGCACCCGTTCGGGCCAGGTCAGCGCCAGCGTCATCGCGGCCTTGCCGCCCATGGAATGCCCGATCACATCCGCGATGCCGCCCTCGGCCGCGATCACCTCGGCCAGATCGGCGGCCAGATCGGGGTAGCCATGCGTCGGCAGATGCGGGCTGCTGCCATGGTTGCGCATGTCCACCGCCAGCACGTCGCGCCGGGCCGACAGGCGCCGGGCGATGACGTTCCAGTTGCGGGCAGAGCCGTAGAGCCCATGCGCGATCAGGATCGGCGGCAGATCGGCCGAAGCGGCGTCGGGGGCGATGGCGGGGTGGCGCAGAACGGTCAGCATGCCCCCTGTGTAGCGGCTCTGCCCGCGCGCGGCCAGACCCGTTGCACCCTGACCGCCGGCTGCTTAGACTGCGCGAAAACAGCCGGGGCAGGACAGATGAGCGCGATCACGATTCAGCAGATGGCCGACCGCGTGGCAGGGCTGATGGAAGACCGGCTGCGCCTGCGCGGGGCCGGGCTGGCCGAAAAGCTGCGCAGCGGCGGGCGGCGCCTGCCGCGCAAGGTGCGGGCCGCGGCCGAGGAACTGGCCACCGCCGCGCATATGTCGCAAAACCCCAAGCTGCTGCTTCAGATCGACGAGGGCCGCGTGGCCGAGGCCTATGACATCTGCCTGCGCCACCTCGCGCCGCTGGGGGCGGCCAGCCGGCGCAAGGGGCTGATCGGATCGGTCGCGGCGCAAGTGGCCTTTGGCCTGATCGTGCTGGCCGGCGCCGTCATCCTGGTGATGAAGGCGCGCGGGCTGATGTGAGCCCCCCTGCCCCCGCCCGGCGGGCCGGGGGTCACATGAACTGTTCATGCGTCAGCCGTTCTTCAAGCCCGTGACCGGGATCGAACAGGATGCGGTGACGGATCGCGGGTTCGGAGCGGATCTCCACGCTCAGCACATCGCGGAAGGATCGGCTGTCGGCATCGGCCATGACCGGACGCTTGGCGGCCTCCAGCACGTCGAAACGCACCACCGCCGTCTTGGGCAACAGCGCGCCGCGCCAGCGCCGGGGGCGAAAGGCGGCCATCGCGGTCAGCGCCAGCACATCCGACCCCATGGGCAGGATAGGCCCATGCGCCGAATAGTTGTAGGCGGTCGATCCCGCCGGGGTGCAGACCAGCGCACCGTCGCAGACCAGTTCCGGCATGCGTTCGCGCCCGTCCACGCTGATGCGCAGCTTGGCGGCCTGCGGACCGGCGCGCAGCAGGCTGACCTCGTTGATGGCCAGCGCGTGATGCTGCCGCCCATTGGCCGACACCGCCGTCATGGCCAGCGGGTTGATCGCGGTTTCCTCGGCGGCGCGCAGCCGGTCCTCCAGCCCGTCCTCGCCATAGGCATTCATCAGAAAGCCGATCGTGCCGCAATTCATGCCATAGACCGGCAGGCCAAGGCTCTGCGTCTCGTGCAGGGTCTGCAACATGAACCCGTCGCCACCAAGCGCCACGATCGTTTCGGCCGATTTCACCGGCGCATCGCCGTAACGCGCCGAAAGCGCGGCATAGGCCGCCAGCGCGGCGGGGCTGGTGCTGGCCCGGAAACTGATGCGCATCGGCCTCTCCCTTGTCGCGTTGCCAGTCTTGGCCCCGCCCGCCGGCGAAGGCAAGAGGCGCGCCAGATTTGCCGCAGGTCGCTTTCTGCCCTTTGCAGCCGCCGCTCCCATGGTCTAAAGGTCGCGCAAACGGCCCAGCACAACAGGAGACGCCCCCATGAGCGCCAGCCGCGACCCCGGTTTCTTCACCGAAAGCCTTGCTTCCCGCGACCCGGAGCTGTTCGGCTCGATCACCGATGAGCTTGGCCGTCAGCGCCACGAGATCGAGCTGATCGCGTCGGAAAACATCGTCTCCCGCGCCGTGATGGAAGCGCAGGGTTCGGTGATGACCAACAAATATGCCGAAGGTTATCCCGGCAAGCGCTATTACGGCGGCTGCCAGTTCGTCGATGTGGCCGAGAATCTGGCCATCGAACGCGCCTGCAAGATGTTCGATTGCGGCTTTGCCAATGTGCAGCCCAATTCGGGCAGCCAGGCCAACCAGGGCGTGTTCAACGCGCTGCTGAAGCCCGGCGACACCATTCTGGGCATGAACCTTGCCTCGGGCGGTCACCTGACCCATGGCGCCGCCCCGAACCAGTCGGGCAAATGGTTCAACGCCGTGCAATATGGCGTGCGCAAACAGGATAGCCGCATCGACTATGACGAGGTCGAGGCCCTGGCCGTCGAACACCAGCCCAAGCTGATCATCGCCGGCGGCTCGGCCATTCCGCGCCAGATCGACTTTGCGAAATTCCGCGCCATTGCCGACAAGGTCGGCGCCTATCTGATGGTGGACATGGCGCATTTCGCGGGCCTCGTGGCCGGCGGGCAGCATCCCTCGCCCTTCCCCTATGCCGATGTGGCGACCACCACCACCCACAAGACCCTGCGCGGCCCGCGCGGCGGCATGATCCTCACCAATAACGAGGAGATCGCCAAGAAGGTCAATTCGGCCATCTTCCCCGGCATCCAGGGCGGCCCGCTGATGCATGTCATCGCCGCCAAGGCCGTGGCCTTTGGCGAGGCGCTGCGGCCGGAATTCAAGGCCTATGCCGCGCAGGTCGTGACCAATGCGCAGGCGCTGGCCGATCAGCTGATGAAGGGCGGGCTGGATATCGTCACCGGCGGCACCGACACCCATGTCATGCTGGTGGACCTGCGCCCGAAAGGCGTGAAGGGCAATGCGACCGAAAAGGCGCTTGGCCGGGCCAATATCACCTGCAACAAGAACGGCATCCCCTTCGACCCGGAAAAGCCGACCGTGACCTCGGGCGTGCGCCTGGGCACCCCGGCCGGCACCACCCGCGGCTTCGGTGAGACCGAGTTCCGCCAGATCGCCGACTGGATCGTCGAGGTGGTGGACGGGCTGGCCGCCAATGGCGAAGACGGCAATGGCGCCGTCGAGGCCGCCGTGCGCGCCAAGGTCGAGGCGCTGTGCGAGAAGTTCCCGCTCTATCCGACGCTGTGATCTGACACCAGGATCGGGGGCGCGCCAAATCCGCCGCGCCCCCCTTGATCGACCGCCGGAGGGGTTTTGCACCCCTCCGGACCTCCCCGCAGGATATTTTTGAACAGATGAAGCAAGGGGCGCCGCGGCGCGATTCCGCCTTGCATCCCCCTGGCGCCCGTGAAAGCCTGCGGGCAAAGGCGCGCCGTTTCGATGCTTCCCATCCTCCTCAAGACCCTGCCCTTCTTTGCCCTGATCGCGGTCGGCTACCTGGCCGGGCGGCGCAATTTCTTTCCGCCCGAAGGCGTGGCCTGGCTGACGAAATTCGTCTTCTATTTCGCGTTGTCGGCGATGCTGTTCCGCTTTGCCGCCACGCTCAGCCTGTCGGAGATCTTCGATCTGCCCTTCGTGCTGGCCTATCTGTCGGCCTCGGCGCTGCTTTATGCGCTGGTCATGATCCTGTCGCGGCTGCGCGGGCGCGGGCTGGAGGAAGCGGCGATGGAGGCGCAATGCGCGCAATCGGGCAATACCGGCTTTCTGGGCGTGCCGATGCTGGTCGTGCTGCTGGGGCCGGCGGCGGCGGGGCCGGTCCTGATGGTGCTGACGGTGGACATGGTGGTGTTTTCCTCGCTCATCACGCTGATCATCACCGGGGCGCGGGGCGGCGCGCTTGGGCTGGGCACGCTGAAGGCGCTGGCGCTTGGCTGGCTGCGGAACCCGATGGTGGTGTCGATCGTGGCGGGGCTGGTCTGGTCGGGACTGCATCTGCCGCTGCCCGGGCCGGTGAACGATTTTCTGGCGATCCTGGGCGGGGCGGCCACGCCCGGTGCGCTGTTTGCCATCGGCGCCTCGCTGGCCGGGCGCGGGCTGACGCGGCTGCCCGATGCGATCTGGCTCTCGGTCGCCAAGCTGGTGCTGCATCCGGCGCTGGTGGCCATCGCGGCCTTCCTGATCTTTCCCGTGGAGCCGGTCGCCGCCGGCGTCATGGTGGCCGCGGCCAGCCTTCCGGTGGCGGGAAATGTCTATATTCTGGCCCAGCATTATGGCGTGGCGCCGCAGCGCGTTTCGACCGCCATCCTGATTTCCACCGCGGCCAGCATCCTGACCGTGACGACGATCATCGCCTGGATCACAGGCTGAGGAGGACCGATGAAAACCATCAGCGAGAACCGCGCCTTTGGCGGCGTGCAGGGCGTCTATACCCATTCATCCGCGCTGTGCGACTGCGACATGACCTTCGGCCTGTTCCTGCCCGAACAGGCCGAAAGCGGGCCGGTGCCGGTGGTGTGGTATCTGTCGGGCCTGACCTGCACGCATGAGAATGCGATGGTGAAGGCCGGCGCGCAGAAATGGGCGGCCGAGGCGGGGCTGGCCATGGTGTTTCCCGACACCTCGCCGCGCGGGCCGGGCGTCGCCAATGACGAGGCCTATGATCTGGGTCAGGGCGCGGGTTTCTATGTAAACGCGACCGAGGCGCCCTGGGCGCCGCATTTCCGCATGTGGGATTATGTGACCGAGGAATTGCCCAATATCCTGTTCTCGGCCTTTCCTGTGGCGGAGGAGCGGCAGTCGATCATGGGGCATTCCATGGGTGGCCATGGCGCGCTGACCATCGCCATGGGCTTTCCGGGGCGGTTCCGGTCGGTTTCGGCCTTTGCGCCGATCGCCAACCCGACGGCAAGCGATTGGGGGCGCAAGCAGTTCACCGCCTATCTGGGCCCGGATGAAAGCAAATGGGCGCCGCATGACGCGACGCTTTTGATGCGCAAACGCGGTTTTGACGGGCCGATCCTGATCGACCAGGGCGCGAGCGACCAGTTCCTTGACCTGCTGAAGCCCGAGGCCCTGGCCGAAGCAATGGCGGCGCGGCGGCAGGGCGGCATCCTGCGGATGCAGAAGGGCTATGATCACAGCTATTTCTTCGTCTCGACCTTCATCGAGGATCACATCGCCTTCCATGCCGCGGCGCTTTATGACTGAGCCGCGGCTGTTCATCGACGCCGATGCCTGCCCGGTGAAATCCGAGGCCGAGACGGTGGCCACGCGCCACCGTATCCGCATGGTGCTGGTGTCGAATGGCGGGATCCGGCCCTCGGCCAATCCGCTGGTCGAAAGCGTCTTCGTGCCCGACGGGCCGGACGAGGCCGACAAATGGATCGCGGCCCAGGCCGGGCCGGGCGATGTGGTGGTGACATCGGACATTCCGCTGGCGGCGAAATGCGTGGCGGCGGGGGCCGCCGTGCTGAAACCCAATGGCGAGGCGCTGACTGCCGCGAATATCGGCATGGCCCTGGCCACGCGCGACCTGATGGCCGATCTGCGCAGCGCCGATCCGTTCCGCCAGGGCGGCGGGCGGCCGTTTTCCAGGGCCGACCGATCGCGGTTTCTGGATACGCTGGACCGGCTGTTGCGGGCGGCGCGGCGCTAGGCGGGCCTCTGCGCGGGCCTCTGCGCGGGCTCTTGACCCCGGAGGGGTTTTGCACCCCTCCGGACCTCCCCGCAGGATATTTGGGAACAGATGAAGGGGCAGCGGCATCTTATGTCGCGGGCGGGACAGATCCGGGGCCGGGCCGGCGGGATGCTGCGGCATGACCAGCCTTTCGCCCGCCCCTTCCAGCCTGAATGGCATCCTGTTTGCCGTGGCGGGCGCGGCCATCCTGTCGGTCAATGATGTGGCGATCAAGGCGCTGTCGGGATCTTATGCGCTGCACCAGGTGATCCTGACGCGGTCGGGGATCTCGCTTCTGGTGCTGCTTCTGGTCATGCGCTTGACCGGCGGATTTCACCAGTTGCGCACGCGGCGGCCGGGGGCGCATCTGATCCGGGTGTCGCTGGTGATGCTGTCGAACATCACCTATTTCCTCGGGTTGGCGGCGCTGCCGCTGGCCGATGCGGTGGCCATCGCCTTTGTCAGCCCGCTGGTGGTGACGCTGCTTTCGGTGCTGGTGCTGGGGGAAAAGGTCGGGCCGCGGCGCTGGACGGCGGTGATTGTCGGGCTGCTGGGGGTGTTGGTGATGATGCGGCCGGGCAGCGGGGTGCTGCATCCGGCGGCGGTTCTGGTGTTCCTGTCGGCCTTCACCTATGCCGCGACCCATATGATGACCCGCCGGATGCGCGACAGCGAAAGTGCTGCGACGTTGAATTTCTATGTGCAGATGGGGTTCATCCTGGTCAGCACCACGATGGGGCTGACGGTGGGGGACGGGCATCTGGCCGGATCGGCGAACCCGTCGCTTGCCTTTCTGTTTCGCGGCTGGATCTGGCCGCCGCCCGCCGACTGGCCCGCCTTTCTGGCGACCGGGCTGGCGGTCGGCATCGGTGGGCTCTGCGTGAGCCAGGCCTACCGGCTGAGCGAGGCCGCCACCATCGCGCCCTTTGAATATGCCGCGATGCCCCTTGCGATTTTCTGGGGGCTGGTGATCTTTGGGCAGGTGCCCGATGCAACGGCTTGGGCCGGTATGGCGCTGATCTGCGGCGCCGGGCTATACGTTCTGGGGCGCGAAGGCGTCTTGAGGAGACAGCGATGACGACCGAGGCGGTGATCTTCGACATCGGCAATGTGCTGATCGAATGGAACCCGGAACGCTTTTACGACTGGCAGATCGGCCGCGCCGACCGCGAGGCGCTGTTTGCCGAGGTCGATCTGCACCGCATGAACGATATCATCGACGCGGGCGGCCCGTTTCGCGAGACGATCTATGAATGGGCCGATTGCCACCCCGACTGGCGCGACGAGATCCGCATGTGGCACGACCACTGGATCGAGATGGCCTCGCCCCGGATCGACGGCTCGGTCGCGCTGTTGCGGGCGCTGCGGCTCAAGGGGGTGCCGGTCTTTGCGCTGACGAATTTCGGCATTGATTCCTTTGCCTATGCGCAAACGCAATACGATTTCCTGACCGAATTCGACCGCGCCTTCGTCTCGGGCCATATGGGGGTCACGAAACCCGCGCCGCGCATCTTTGAAATGGTCGAGGCCGATTGCGGCATCGCGCCCGGGCGGTTGCTCTTTGTCGATGACCGCCCCGACAATATCGCCGCCGCCGAGGCGCGCGGCTGGGCCTGCCACCGCTTTGACGGCTGGCAGGGCTGGGCGCGCCGGCTGGTGGCCGAGGGATTGCTGACCGAGACGGAGGCCGGGCTGTGACGATGCGGATGATCGGACCCGAGGTCGAACCCCGGCTGGACTGGCTGGCGCTATGCGCCGCCTTCGAGGCCGGCCACGCCCTGCCCCGCGCGGAAATCGCCGACAGTTTCCTGTATCGCGGCTCTGATACCATGCTGACCCGTGCGGCGATCATCGACGGGCTGGGCAGTCTGGTGAAATGCGCCACCGTCTTTCCGCGCAATGCGGCGCAGGGCCTGCCCACGATCAACGGCGCGGTCACGCTCTATGCCGACCGGACCGGCATGCTGGATGCGGTGGTCGATTTCCACCTCGTGACGAAATGGAAGACGGCGGGTGACAGCCTGCTGTCGGCGCGGCATCTGGCCCGGCCCGAGGCCCGGCAGATCCTGCTGGTCGGCGCGGGGGCGGTGGCGCGCTCCATGGTGGCGGCCTATGGCGCGGCCTTTCCCGGCGCCCGGTTCACCGTCTGGAACCGCTCCGCCCCGGCAGCCGAGGCGATGGCGCGCGATCTGGGCGTCGCCGTCGCCCCCGATCTGGCCGAGGCGGTCGCCGCGGCCGAGATCATCTGCACCTGCACCATGTCCACCGAACCGCTGATCCGCGGCGAATGGCTGCGCCCGGGCCAGCATCTCGACCTGATCGGCGCCTATCGCCCCGACATGCGCGAGGTGGACGACACCGCCCTGACCCGCGCCACCCTGTTCGTGGACAGCCGCGCCACCACCCTGCATCACATCGGCGAATTGAAAGATCCGATCGCGCGCGGCGTGATCTCCGAAGCCGATATCCAGGCCGATTTCTACGACCTGCCCGCCGGCCATTACCGCCGCCGCAGCGCCGAGGAAATCACCATCGCCAAGAATGGCGGCGGCGCGCATCTCGATCTGATGACCGCCGCCTATATCCTGCGCACGGCGCAGGCCGGCTGATCGCGCCGCCTGCGCGGGCAGAGGTCAGCGCAACGGGCGCAGCATGTCGCGATGCGGGATGCCCGCATCGTCATAGGCCGGGCCATAGGCGGCGAAACCCAGCTTTTCATAAAAGCCGATCGCATGATCCTGCGCGCTCAGCCGCACCGCGACCAGCGCGGGATCGCCCGCGAAATGCGCGATCCCCGCGCGGATCAGCGCCGCCCCCAGGCCGGTGCCCCGCGCCTCGGGCAGCACGCAGACCCGGCCGATCTTGCCGCTGTCCCCCTTGCGCAACAGCCGCGCAGTGCCGACCGGGCGCCCCGCGATCCTGGCCAGCAGATGCACCGCCTGCCCGTCAAGATCGTCAATCTCGTCCGCCTCGGCGATGCCCTGCTCGTCGATGAACACCGCGCGGCGCAGCGCGAGGCAAGTGTCGATCTCCGCCGTTTCCGCGATTTCCCAGCTCATGCGAAATAGTCCCGCAGGATGCGGCCATAGATCGCCTTCAACTGCACGATCTGCGCCACCTCCACCCGCTCATCGACCTGGTGCATGGTCTTGCCCACCAGCCCGAATTCGACGACCGGGCAATGATGCTGCACAAAGCGCGCGTCCGAGGTGCCGCCCGAGGTCGAAAGCTCGGGCACGCGGCCCGTCTCGGCCTGCACCGCGCGCGCCACCATGTCGGACCATTCCCCCGGCGGGGTCACAAAGCTTTCGCCCGAGATCTGCACCCGCATGCCGATCCTGACGCCGGTTTCGGCCTCCACCGCCTGCGCATGGTCGCGCAGCCAGTCGGTCAGGCTGGCCCCGGAATGGGCATCGTTGAAGCGGATGTTCACCGTGGCGCTGCCGCGTGCCGGGATCACATTGGTCGCCGGATTGCCGCAGTCGATCGTGGTGATGGCCAGTGTCGAGGCATCGAAATGCGCCGTGCCCGTGTCCAGCGGCTGCGCCTCCAGCCGCGTGAGCAGCCGCACCAGTGCCGACATCGGGTTGCGCGCGCGATGCGGATAGGCGCTGTGGCCCTGCACGCCCTCGGCGGTGAACCAGCAGGTCATCGACCCGCGCCGGCCGATCTTCATCATCTCGCCCATCTCGTTCGGGCAGGTCGGCTCCCCCACCAGGCAATGCGTCATCCGCTCGCCTTCGGTCGCCATCCAGTCCAGCAGCGCGACGGTGCCATGTTCGGCATCCCCCTCCTCATCGCCGGTGATGGCCAGGATCACCGCGCCTTCGGGCGGGGTCTGGCGCACGAAATCCACCGCCGCCGCGACAAAGGCCGCGACGCCCGATTTCATGTCGGTTGCGCCGCGCCCCCACAGCACGCCCTCCAGGATCTCGCCGCCAAAGGGGTCGTGCGTCCAGGCCGCCGCATCGCCCACCGGCACCACATCGGTATGGCCGTTGAAGCCGAGACTGCGATTGGCACCCTTGGCGCCCCAGCGGGCAAAGAGATTGGCGATCCCGCCGCGATCGACCCGCGTGCAGGCAAAGCCCGCCTCCGTCAACACGCGCTCCAGCAATTGCAGCGCGCCGCCTTCGGCCGGGGTGACCGAAGCGCAGCGGATCAGATCGGCCGTCAGGCGCACCGGATCCAGGGGGGCGGGGGTCGGGGTCATCGCGTCTCCTTCCGGGCAGGCGGGGTGGGCCGGGTCATCCCGGGTTGCGTCACAGGGATATGCGCTGCCGCCCGGGGCCGCAAGCGCCGAGGCTGCCCGTGTCGCCGCTGGCACCGGGCTGCGCTTTGCCGGTGGCGACGATCCAAAAGAAAGGCTACGCTGACAGAACGAGTGATGTTACAACTGTTGGGTGAGTTCATGCCGCGCAGGACGAGGAATACGGGTGGAAATCAGCCCCGGCATCCATCACGCCCGCAGCCCCGACCCGGGGCCGCAGCCGCATGACTGGCTGGCGCTGTCGGATCAGGCGCAGCCGGTGCGCGATGCCGTGCCGCAACATGGCGCCGGCACCGAACCGCTGTCCCGTGGCGCGCTGATCTGCGAGGTGGCCGCCCCCTTCGCGCCGGGCGTGGTGCTGGATCTGCGGCAGGGGGACCGGGTCTTCTCGCTATTCCTTGACCCGACGGCGGGGCTGGAGGCGCTGCTGCGGCGCGAGCGGGTATTGTCGCGCGCCAGCCTGCCCGGCCCGTTGCCCCTGGCCGGCGAGGTGGGGCGCCTGACGCTGGGCTGGAACCGCCCGATGAATCGCTGGGCGCTGCGCTATGAACGGCCCGGGCAAGAACTGCCGCCCCTGACCGCCTCGGGAGAGGGCGATCTGGCGCTGTCGCTCGACGATCTGGATCTGCTCTGCCGTCGCCCGGATCAGGCGCTGCGCAGCCCTGCCCTGCTGTGGTTCGGTGCGACACGCGGCGCGGCCCTGCCGCATTCGGCGCCCTGGATCGGCCAGCGGATGCCCGTCGCCACACCCACCGGGCTGCGCCCCGCCGGGCAGTTGCAGCGCGGCGACATGGTGCTGACGGCTGACGGGCGGGCACGGGCGCTGCGCTCGGTCCGGCAACTCGACCTGCCCAGCCGGGGCTGGCATACGCCGGTGCTGCTGCGCGCGCCCTATTACAGCCCGCAGCGCGACCTGCTGGTCAGCCCCGATCAGAAGATCCTGCTGACCGGCGGCGCGGTGGAATATCTGTTCGACCGGGACGAGGTGCTGGCCGAGGCGCGCCACATGACCGATGGCCGCGCGGCACTGTTCGATTCGCGCCGCCCCATCACGCGGACCGTCTCGCTTGATACCGGCGAGGCCGATCTGATCGCGGGGGATGGCATCGCCTTTCTGGCCGCCGATCACCGGCAAGACCGGCCCCGCCCTGCCCCGCGCCCGGTGCTGCAAAGCTATGAGGCGGTGCCGCTGTTGCGGTTGCTGGGCCGCGCCGGCGCGACAAGGCTGGACTGACGCCGCCGCGCGGTCAGTCGAAGAACGGCGTCATCTGCGCCACGATGACCGAGTTTTCGTCCAGGGCGCGCTGCATCAGGGCGCGTTCCTCGGCCTCGATCTCGTCCCCGGCCGCCTCGCGCTCCTCCAGCGCGCCATAGCCCGACACGTCCAGCGGCGCGAGATCGGCCTGTTTCAGGATGGCCACGGTCTCGCGCACGGCCTCGGCCTCGTCCACGCCGCTGGCATAGATCATCAGCGCGGCGCCCGTCGCCTTGTCGGGCAGGCCGTCGCCGGCCTTGCGCCCAACCTCGACCACCAGCGTATAGACCTGCTGGCGGCGCCGGGTCTTGCCCGGTTCGGCCGTGTTTTCGGGATGGGTTTCGTCCGTCGCCATGCGCGCCTCCGCTGTCTGCCCCTTTAATGCCCAAGCGCGGGTCAGAAGCCAAGCCCCGCCAGTGCGGCATCCAGGGGCGCCCGTTCGGTCAGGCGCAGCCGCACCGGCAGGGTCAGCACGCGGGGGCGAAAGGCCGCCGGCAGGCGCACCGCATCCTTTTCGGTGGTCACCAGCTGGGCGCCAAGCGCCAGGGCCTCGGCCTCCAGCCGGGCCAGCAAGGCCGGCGACAGCGGCTGGTGATCGTCCAGCGCCTCGGCGCGCACCAGTTCGGCGCCCAGCTCGCGCAGCGTGGCAAAGAATTTCTCGGGATGCCCGATGCCGGCAAAGGCCAGCACCCTTTCGCCCTGCCAGCCCATGCCGGTGGGCAGCGGCTCCAGCCGGCCGCGCAGGCGGGGCAGCGACACGGGCCACTGCGCATCGAATGCCGCTTGCGCCGCAGGGGCGCCGATCGACAGCAGCAGGTCGGCCCGAGCCAGCCCCGCCGCCACCGGCTCCCGCAGGGGGCCGGCGGGCAGGCACAGGCCATTGCCAAAGCCGCGCGCCGCATCGACCACGACGATGGACAGATCCTTGACCACGGCAGGATTCTGGAATCCGTCATCCAGCAGGATGACCTTCGCCCCCGCGGCCTCGGCCGCGCGCACCCCGGCGGCGCGGTCGCGCGCGACCCAAGTGGGTGCGAAGGCCGCCAGCAACAGCGGCTCGTCCCCCACCTCGGCGGCCAGATGGCGCGGCAGCACCCGCACCGGGCCTGCCAGCGTGCCGCCATGGCCCCGGCTGACGACATGCACCCCCGGCAGCCTTTCGATCAGCGCGATGGCGGTCGGCGTCTTGCCGGTGCCGCCCACATTCAGATTGCCGATGCAGATCACCGGCACCTGCGCGCGATAGCCCGGCCGGGCCACCCGCCGCGCCGTGGCAGCGGCATAAAGCGCCCCCAGCGGCGCCAGCAGGCGGGCCAAGGGCGTGGGGTCGGGCTGATACCAGAAATCGGGCGCGCGCATCATTCCTCCCCCAGCATGCGGCGGATCAGACTGTGGGCGCGCTGCGTCACCTCCACCCCTTCCGAGGCCACGCCCCAGGCCGCCTGCGCCAGCCGCGCCGCCCGGTCGGGCGACAGAAGTTCGGCCAAGGCCTCGGACAGATCGCCGCCCGAGGCGACCGAACGCGCGGCCCGCGCGGCCCCCAGCCGGCCAAAGACGGTGCCATAGGCCCCCGGTCGCGGCCCATGGATCAGCGAGGCGCCAAGCGCCGCCGCCTCCATCGGGTTGCGCAGACAGCCGGTGCCCGCGAGCGACCCGCCCAGAAAGGCGATCGGCGCCAGACGATACCACAACCCCATCTCCGAGGCATCGGCGACAAAGACCTCGGTCTCGGTCTCGGGTTCCTCGTCCAGGCTGCGCTGCGCGACGCGCCAGCCCTCTTCGTTCTCCATCCGGGTGACCAGATGCGGGATGCGGGCGGGGTCTTCCGGCACCAGGATCAGCAAGAGCCGATGCGCCAGCCGCAGCGCGGCGCGATGCGCCTCGATCACCGCGTTTTCCTCGGCCTGCGGCACGCTGACAGCCAGCCAGACCGGCCGCGCCGCCATGCCTTCGGCCAGCGATTCACGCTCGGCCTCGCTGGCGGGCAGCACGGCCGAGGGCTGTTCCATCCGCCCGCTCAGGACAAGATTGGGCGCGCCGGCCTTGCGCAGCGCCCGGACCGAGGGTTCGTCCAGCGCCAGCACCTCTTGCATGGGCGCCAGCGCCGCACGGATCAGCCCCGGATACCAGCCTTCACGCCCCTCGGGCAATGCGGGCTTGCGCGCCTCGACCATGCCCATGGGCAGGCGGCGCTCGGCGGCCAAAGTCACCAGCGTCGGCCGCAGCTCGCCCCCCGAAAACAGGATCGCGTCAGGGTGCCAGTGATCGAGAAAGGCGCGCGCCTCGTCAAGAAAATCACCCGGCGGCGGTTGCCAGATCACGCCTTCGGGCAGATCCGGCGCTGCCGGTGCGGTCAACAGCACGGGATGGCCGTCCTCCTCGCGCAGATGGCGGGCCAGTTCGACCAGCGATCCGGCCTGTTCGGCCTCGGGCGCATGCAGCCAGACCAGCCGCCCGGCCGGACGCGCAGGCCAGCCGGCCAGGGCCGCCCCCGCGACGCGGCGCCGGGTCGCCAGCTGATAGAGCGACAGGCCGATGGGCGACATGGATCAGGCGCGGGTCAAGCGGCGCTCAGGCGCCCAGTTCCTCGGTCGCGGAACCCGCCTGCCCTTCGTCGCGCAGGCGGTGGATATGGGCGATGAAATAGCGCATATGCGCATCGTCCACGGTGCGCTGTGCCTCGGCCTTCCAGGCGTTGAAGGCGCTTTGATAATTCGGGAACATGCCGACGATGTGGATTTTCGCCACATCCTTGAACACGTTCTGCGTCGGGCTGACCAATTCGCCGCCAAAGACGAGGTGAAGGCGCTGCACCATGGGAAAACTCCGTTTCTTGCTGGCGCGACGCTAGCGGAACTGCGCGGAAAGGAAAAGCCGCGACCCCGCCGCAAGGGGCCGAAATCGCGCCCTCGCCCCGATTCAGCCCAGAATTTCAGCCTGATGTTCGCCGAGCTTCGGCGCAGGCCGGTCGAGCGCCAGCTCGGCCCCGGAAAAGGTAAAGGGCGCGCGCACGCCGGGAATGCCGTCCGGGGCGATCTGCATCCCCCGCGCCACGATCTGCGGATCGGCAAAGACCTCGGCCAGATCGTTGATCGGGCCGGCGGGCACGCCTGCGCCTTCGCAGGCGGCCAGAAGATCGGCCTTGGCAAAGCGCAGCGTCGCCGCGGTCAACAGCGCGGTCAGCTCAGTCCGATGCGCGATGCGGTCGGCATTGGTCAGAAAACGCGGGTCGTCCGCCAGCGCCGCCTCGCCCAGCAGGGCGCAGAGCTTGCGATACTGGCTGTCATTGCCGGTGGCGAGGATGATCCAGCCATCGGCGCAATCGAACACCGCATAGGGCGCGAGGTTGGGATGGGCATTGCCCATCTTGCGCGGCGCGGTGCCGGTGGTGAGATAGTTCATCGACTGGTTCGCCATGATCGCGGTCGCGACATCCATCAGCGCCATGTCGATCTGCTGGCCCGCGCCGGTGACGCCGCGCTGCACCAGCGCCGCCAGAATGGCGGTGGCGGCATAGATTCCGGTGAAGACATCCGTCACCGCCACGCCCACCTTTTGCGGCTGGCCCTCGGGCTCGCCCGTCACGCTCATCAACCCGGCCATGCCCTGAATGATGAAGTCATAGCCGGCGCGATGCGCATAAGGCCCGGTCTGGCCAAAGCCGGTGATGGAGCAGTAGATCAGCCGTGGATTGACCGCGCGCAGGCTTTCATAATCCAGCCCGTATTTCGCAAGGCCGCCCACCTTGAAATTCTCGATCACCACATCGGCATCCGCCACCAGCCGGCGCACGGTTTCCTGCCCCTCGGGCGTGCGGAAATCGCAGGTGATGCCGCGCTTGCCGCGATTGGTGGCGTGGAAATAGGCCGCCGCGCGGTCGCCGTCGCGGTCGATGAAGGGGGGGCCCCAGCGGCGGGTATCGTCGCCTTCGGGGGCCTCGACCTTGATCACATCGGCGCCCAGATCGGCCAATGTCTGCCCCGCCCAGGGCCCGGCCAGAATGCGGGCAAGCTCGATGACGCGGATACCTTGCAGCGGGGCCGACATGTTACTTCGCCAGCTCCGCGTCGAGCAGCGCCTTCAGGTCTTCGTAGGACATGTTGGAATGCTTGGTGCCGTTGATGAACAGCGTGGGCGTCCCGTCAACCTGATCGGCCTCCATGTCCTTCTGGAACTTGGCGATCATCGCCTCGACGAATTTCTGGTCCTTCATGCAGGCATCCAGTTGGTCGTTCGACAGGCCCGCCGTGCGGCCGATGGTCTTGAGGTTTTCCACCACCACGGTCGGATCGTCCGAGGCCGCCCATTCCTGCTGTTTCTCGAACAGGATGCCGTTGATCCCGAAATACCGCATGTCGCCGCCGCAGCGCGCGACGATGGCGGCCCACAGGCCGTAACGGTCGAAATAGACCTCGCGATAGACGAACTTCACCTTGCCGGTATCGACATATTCCGCCTTGAAGGGCTTGAACACCGCCTCGTGGAAATGCGCGCAATGCGGGCAGGTATAGGATGCGTATTCGGTCAGCGTGACCTTGGCATCGGGGTTGCCCAGCACCAGTTCGGGCACCTCGACCGGCGCATCGGTGGCGGGCGCCTCGGCCGCGGGGGCTTCGGTCGCGGGGGCCGGCGTCGTGGCGGTGGCCTCGCCCTCGGCCCAGGCCGGCAGGCCCATGGCGGTGGCAAGGGCGGTGCCCCCGGCCAGAACCATCACATCACGACGAGTCAGTTTGATCATATCGGCCTCTCAGAATCTGCGGCGAGTTAAGATATTCTGCGCAAGGGTTTCAAGCGCCTTGCGCAACCCCTCGTCCTGCACGCCATCGGCGGTATCGCGCGCGCGGGCGACGATTTCGGGCGGGGGGGGCGGTTTTTCGGCCTTGGGGGCGGGGGCGAATTGCGCCTGCCCCTCGGCAAAGCCCATGGGCGCGGTCTGGGTCAGCACCACGCGGCCAATGGCGGCATAGCCATAGCAGGCATTCACCCTTTCGCGGATGCGCGGCAACTGCATCTGCACCATGGGCGCATCGGTCGGCTTGACCAGCAGGGTGAGCGTGGCGCCGAAGGCCCCCTTGGCATAGCCGACCTTCACCGGCCGGGTGGTGCGGGCCAGATCGGCGCCGACCACATCGGGCCAATGCGTCAGCAGCCGGGTCACGGCAAAGCCCCGGCTTTCGCCGGCATTGCGGATCCGGTCCTTGAGCAGGCCCGAGGCCGCCTCGAAGCCGCGCATGCGCCGGCCCTTGGCGGACCAGCGCGGACGGTCTTCGGAGGACGGATCTTCGGCGGCCATGCAAGCTCCCTTTCGGGGTATCCTAGCGGGCGCGGCCGGGCCAGACCAGCCGCGCGCCCATAAAGATTGCGTGACGCGTCAGCGCCGCTTGCGCACCACCTTGCGCTTGGCGATCGCCGCGCGGGCCGGCTTGCGCGGGCCGCCCCGGCCCTTGAAGCCGCCGGGTTTGCCACGCGGGCCAGGCATCGCGCCGCCCTCGATCTCCAGCAGTTCCAGCGTCAGCCCGCCGGTGACCGGAATGGCCTCGGCCAGCCGCACGGTGACCCGCGCCCCTGCCCCGATCACCATGCCGGTATCGGCGCCGGTCAGCGTCTGATGATCGGCGTCATAATAATAGAACTCGCGCCCCACCTCGCGGATGGGCACCAGCCCGTCGGCGCCGGTCTCGTCCAGCTTGACGAACAGGCCGAATTTCTGAACCCCCGACACCCGCCCGGTGAAGGTCTGCCCCACCCGATCCGACAGGTAAGACGCCAGATATCGGTCGATCGTGTCCCGCTCCGCCGCCATCGACCGCCGCTCGCTGTCGGAGATCTGCTTGGCGGTGTCGTCGAGATTCTCGATATCCCAGAGGCTGAGCCCATCCGGCCCCCAGCCGTGGCCCGCGATCAGCGCCCGATGCACGATCAGGTCGGAATAGCGCCGGATCGGCGAGGTGAAATGCGCGTAGTTGCGCAGGGCCAGCCCGAAATGGCCAAAATTCTGCGGGCTGTAATAGGCCTGCGTCATCGACCGCAGCGTGGTGATGTTGATCAGCTCATCCTGATCGCTGCCCTGCGCCTGCGCCAGCAGCCGGTTCAGGTGCTCGGTCTTCAGGACCTGCCCCTTGGCCAGAGTAAAGCCCGACGCCTCGGCCACCTCGCGCAGCGCCTCCAGCCGTTCGGGGCTGGGCTCCTCATGCACGCGGAACAGCAGCGGGCGTTTCAGGCGGACCAGTTCTTCGGCGGCGCAGACATTGGCCAGCACCATCGCCTCTTCGATCAGCTTGTGCGCGTCGAACCTTTCGCGAAAGGCGACCGACAGCACCTTGCCCTCATCCGACAGGATGATCTTGCGTTCCGGCAGTTCCAGATCCAGCGGCTGCCGCACCGCGCGGGCCTGTTTCAGCGCCGCATAGGCCGCGTAAAGCGGGCGGATCACCGGATCCATCAGCGGCTCCAGCTTCGGCTCCACCGCGCCGTCGATGGCGGCCTGCACCTGCCCGTAATGCAGCGACCCGCGCGACCGCATCAGGCCCCGGGTAAAGCGGTGGCCGATCTTGTTGCCCCGCGCGTCGATGCGGATCGCCACCGCCATGCAGGCGCGATCCACGCCTTCATGCAGCGAACACAGATCGCCCGACAGCACATCGGGCAACATCGGCACCACGCGGTCGGGGAAATAGGTGGAATTGCCGCGCCGCCGCGCCTCGCGGTCCAGCGCGGAACCGGGGGTGACGTAATGCGCCACATCGGCAATCGCGACCCAAAGGATGAACCCGCCCGGATTGCCCGGATCGGTATCGGGCAGCGCCAGCACCGCATCGTCGCGGTCGCGGGCATCGACGGGGTCGATGGTCACCAGATCCAGATGGCGCAGATCCTCGCGTTCGCCCAACGGGGCGGGTTCGGCGCGGTCGGCCTCGGCCAGCACCGCCTCGGGGAACTGGTCGGGAATGCCGTGCTGGTGAATGGCGATCAGGCTGACCGCCTTTGGCCCCGACGGGTCGCCCAGCCGCGCCACGATGCGCGCCGTGGGCAGGCCCATGCGCTTGGGCCCGGTCTGTTCGGCCTCGACCAGCTCGCCATCCTCGGCCTCCAGCGTCAGGCCGGCGGGCACCCGCCATTCCTTGTCGGCGCCCTTGTCGATGGGCAGGATCCGCCCGCCTTCGTGGCTGGCGCGGAACACCCCCAGCACATGAATGGCCGAGGTGCCCAGCTTGCGGATCAGCCGGCCCTGATAGCCGTCTTCGGTCTTGTCCAGCCGCGCCAGGATACGGTCGCCGGCGCCAAGCGCGGGATCGCCCTTTTTCGGCACCAGCTGGATGCGCGGCGCGTCCTCACCCGTCCATTCGTTCGGCAAGGCCCAGAGATCGCCCGAGGCATCGGGCGCCAGCACCCGCAGGATCGACACCGGCGGCAGTGCGCCCGCCTCGTGAAAGCGGCGCTTGCGCTTTTCGATGCCGCCCTCCTGCTCCAGCTCCTTGAGCAGGCGCTTCAACTCGATCCGCGCGGGGCCGCCCTTGATGCCAAAGGCCTTGGCGATATCGCGCTTGGAGGCGAGGGTCGGGTTGTCGGTGATCCACTGGCGGATCTGGTCTTTGCTGGGCAATTGGTCCATGCCCCTGCCTATCACGCGCCCCGCCCACCCGAAAGCGCCTTTCGGCGTGGAAATGCCCGCGCCGGGAATGCCCGCTTTCCGCCCCGCGCGGATGCCGCTAGACTGGTGCCAGAGCAGAACCAGACCATGCCGCAAAGGGCAGATTGATGCGCATTTCCAGACCGTTCCTTTCCCTCGCGCTTGTGGCCGCCCTCTCCGCCTGCGTCGGCGGCGGCAGCACCGTCTCGCAATCAGGACATAACCCGACCGTGATCAAATATGGCCGCGACCAGAACCCCGATCCCGCCAAGGTCGCCGGGCTGAATGCCTGGATCGAGGCCTTCCGCCCCCGCGCGCTGGCCAATGGCATTGCCCCCGCCACCTTTGACGCGGCCTTTCGCGAAGTGGTCTATAACCCGACGGTGATCCAGCGGTCGCAGAACCAGGCCGAATTCACGAAATCGCTCTGGGAATATCTGGAAACCACGACCTCGGACAAACGGGTCGCCACGGGGCGCGCGATGCTGGCGCAATATGCCGGCCCGCTGGCGCAGATCGAGGCGACCTATGGCGTGGACAAGGAGGTGGTCGTCGCCGTCTGGGGCATGGAATCGAGCTATGGCGAAAAGCGCGGCGACCTGCCGCTGATCGAGGCGCTGGCGACGCTTTCCTATGACGGGCGGCGGGCCGAATTCTTTCAGGGGCAGTTGCTGGCCGCGCTGAAGATCCTGCAATCGGGCGATACAGACGCCCGCCACATGATCGGCAGCTGGGCCGGCGCCATGGGCCATACCCAGTTCATCCCCACCTCCTACCTTGCCTTTGCGGTGGATTTCACCGGCGACGGCAAGCGCGACATCTGGTCGGACGATCCGACCGACGCGCTGGCCTCTACCGCCGCCTATCTGGCGCGGTCGGGCTGGCAACAGGGCCAGCCCTGGGGGATGGAAGTGACCCTGCCGCCGGGATTTGGCGCCGCCGTCTCGGGCAAGAGCGCGAAGCGCGCCGGCGCCGACTGGCGCGCCATGGGCATCACCCGGGCCGACGGGCGGCCGGTGCCGGATGGCCAGGCGGCGCTGCTGCTGCCCTCGGGCGTGAAGGGCGCGGCCTTCCTGATCTATCGCAACTTCCACGCGATCGAGCGCTATAATCAGGCCGACAGCTATGTGATCGGCGTGGGGCATCTGTCCGACCGGCTGAAGGGCGGCGGGCCGCTGCGCACCCCCTGGCCCGCCGGCGACGCCACGCTGCGCCTGGCCGAACGGGTGGAATTGCAGGAACGCCTGACCCGGATGGGCTATGACACCGGCGGCACCGATGGCAATGTCGGCCCCAAGACCTATGCTGCGGTCAAGGCGTTCCAGTCCTCGCGCGGTCTGGTGCCGGACGGCTATCCCGACCGCGAGTTGCTCGATCTGTTGCGCCGGTCCTGATCGTTGCAGGGGGGCTGTCTGCCCCCCACGCGCCTGGCGGCGCTCCCCCCGAGGATATTTTTGAACAGATGAAGGCTCATGGCGCTTTGTCAGCCTTGCCCGGGTGATAGCAGGGGACTTGATGGGTGAGCTTGAGCGGCGAAGCCCCGCAGGCAGCGTCAGGGGCGGCGCTGGCCCCTCTCGCCTTTTGCGCGCGATCGCTTATCTTGGGTCGGCCCTGCCCTAGCCGGATCCCGCCCGTGACCGACCTGCCTGCCCTGTTGCTTTCCTGGTATGACCGCCATCACCGCGTGATGCCCTGGCGCATCGCGCCAGCCGACCGGGCCGAGGGCGCGCGGCCCGATCCTTATCGTGTCTGGCTGTCCGAGGTCATGCTGCAACAGACCACGGTCGCCACGGTGCGCGACTATTTCCGCCGCTTCACCGCCCGCTGGCCAGAGGTCGGCGATCTGGCGGCGGCGGCGGATGCCGAGGTCATGGCCGAATGGGCGGGCCTGGGTTATTACGCCCGGGCGCGCAACCTGCTCAAATGCGCGCGCGCCGTGGTGGCGGAGCATGGCGGGCAATTTCCGGCGGATGAGCCGGGCCTGCGCGCGCTGCCCGGCATCGGCCCCTATACCGCGGCGGCCGTCGCGGCGATCGCCTTTGACCGCCCCGCCACGGTCGTCGATGGCAATGTGGAGCGGGTGATCACCCGGCTGCGGCGGATCGAGACGCCGCTGCCCGCCGCCCGCCCGCAGATCGCGGCCGCGGCGGCGCAGCTGACCCCCGCCCTGCGCCCCGGCGATTACGCGCAGGCGATGATGGATCTGGGGGCCACGATCTGCACGCCGCGCAACCCGGCCTGCGGGCTGTGCCCCTGGTCGGGCGCCTGCGCGGCACGGGCGGCGGGCGATGCGGCCAGTTTTCCGCGCAAGGCGCCGCGCGCCGAAAAGCCGCTGCGCCGCGGCCCGATCTGGATCGCCCGCCGCCCCGATGGCGCGGTGCTGCTGGAACAGCGGCCGCCGCGCGGCCTGTTGGGGGGGATGCCGGGCTTTCCCACCTCGGGCTGGGATGGCAGCGACCTGCCGCCCCCCGCCCCGGCCGACTGGGCCGAGGCCGGTATCGCACGCCACACCTTTACCCATTTCCATCTGGAATTGACCGTCCTTGTCGCCACGATCGGCACGCCGCCGCAGCGCGGGGCCTTTGTCGCAGCCGACAACTTCTCCCCCGCGGCGCTACCGACCGTGATGCGCAAGGCCTGGGCCGCCGCGACGACGCGCGCAGTTGAGTGAGGGCGCGCGCGCCCCTACACTCCGCCCCGACCCGGACCGGAGGACAGAATGCCCGAGATCGCCACCTTTCGCCGCGCCATGCCCTTCTGGCTGTCGCTGGGGCTTGTGCCGCTTGCGGTGATCGGGGTCACGCTGGGCGGCTGGACGGTGATCCTGATGCCGGCCTATGCTTGGACGCTGGTGACCTTGCTTGACCTGCTGCTGGGCCGCAACGAGGAAAACCCCGACCCGCAGACCGATGAGGAAGACCTGTTCTGGTATCGGCTGGTCACGCTGATCTGGCTGCCCTTGCAGGCGCTGATCATCTATGGCGCGATCTGGTGGATCACCCGCAGCGGCCATCTGAACGCCGTCGAAATCGTGGCGCTGATGTTCGGGATCGGCGTCGCCTCGGGCACGATCGGCATCGTCTACGCGCACGAGCTTTTGCACCAACGCAACAATCTGGAACGCTGGCTGGGCGATTTGCTGCTCTCGACTGTCCTTTACAGTCATTTCCGCACCGAACACCTGCTGGTGCATCACGTCCATGTCGGCACACCGCGCGACGCGGTGACCGCGCGTTATAACGAGGGGTTCCACCGCTTTTTCTGGCGCGTGCTGCGCGCCTGCCCGGCCTCGGCCTGGGCGGCGGAGCGGGCAAAGCTGGCTCGGGCGGGGCGGCCGGTCTGGCACCGCTCCAACCCGTTCTGGCGCTATGGCGCGCTTCAGGTGCTGGCGCTGCTGCTGGCCTATGCGGTCGGCGGCTGGATGGGGATCGGGCTGTTCGTGCTTCAGGCCTTCTTTGCCGTCTGGCAGCTGGAGCTGACCAATTACATCGAACATTACGGCCTGACCCGCCGCCGGCTGGACAACGGCAAATACGAACCCGTCCGCCCGCATCACAGCTGGAACGCGCCGCATCGGGCCTCGAACTGGCTGCTGATCAACCTGCAACTCCATTCCGACCACCATTACAAACCCGACCGGCGCTTTCCGCTGCTTCAGACCTATTCCGAGGAGGAGGCGCCGATGTTGCCCTTGGGCTATCCGGCCATGGGGGTGCTGGCGATGATCCCGCCGCTGTGGCGCCGGCGGATGAACCCGCGCGTGCGGGCCTGGCGGCGGAAATATTACCCCGACATCACCGACTGGTCGGCGGGCTGATCGCCGCTCGCCCGACTCGGGCAGGCAGGCTATGCTTTCGGCATGGCCATCCGGCCCTATAGGAGGACACACAGATGCGTTGCCTGCCCGTTCTTGCTGTCGCCTTCACTTTGCTTGCCGCCCCCGCCCTGGCCTTTCAATGCCCGATGGATATGGCGGCCATCGACGCGGCACTTGCCGCCAACCCGACCCTGAGCGCCGAACAACTGGCCGAGGTGACCGCCTTGCGCGCCGAAGGCGAAAGCCTGCATGCCGCCGGCGATCACGATGGTTCGGTGGCGGCTCTGGCCAAGGCAAAGGCCATTCTCGGCCTCTAGCCGCTGCGGCACCCGTCACGAAAAAGCCCCGCCATGCAAGCATGGCGGGGAGGTGTGCCCCCGGCGGAACCGGGGCACAGGCGTAAGCGTATCTGCGGGGAACGGGGCGTCAGTGGCGCTGACGCTCGTCGGCCTCCATCTCGGCGCGGATCTGCTGGCGCAGGATGTCGATCGGGATCAGCTTGCCATCCCTCTTGAAGTGCCAGTAGGTCCAGCCATTGCAGGAGGGCGCGCCTTCATAGGCGGCGCCGACCTGGTGGATCGAGCCCTTGATGTCATTGCCGACCAGCGTGCCATCGGCGCGCACCTTGGCCTTGAAACGGTTGCCGGTGGAGAACAGCTCCTCGCCCGGGCGCAGCATGCCGCGTTCGACGACCTGGCCGAAGGGCACCCGCGGCTCGGCGCGTTTGCTGCCGGTGATCTCCAGCGCGCTTGCGTCGAATTTCCGTATCTTTGCAATACGTTCCGAGGCGACCTTACGGTAAGCTTCCTCACGCTCCAGCCCGATGAAATCGCGGCCCAGCATCTTGGCCACCGCGCCCGTCGTGCCGGTGCCAAAGAACGGGTCCAGCACCACATCGCCCGGATTGGTCGTGGCGATCAGGATGCGGTGCAGCAGGCTTTCGGGTTTCTGCGTCGGATGGGCCTTGTCGCCATTGTCATCCTTCAGCCGCTCATGCCCGGTGCAGATCGGCAGAACCCAGTCGCTGCGCATCTGCACACCGTCATTCAGCGCCTTCAGCGCCTCATAGTTGAAGGTATATTTCGCGCCCTCGTCCCGGCTGGCCCAGATCAGCGTCTCATGCGCATTGGTCAGGCGTTTGCCACGGAAATTCGGCATCGGGTTCGACTTGCGCCAGACCACGTCATTCAACATCCAGTAGCCGGCATCCTGCATAGCCGCGCCGACACGGAAGATGTTGTGGTAGCTGCCAATCACCCAGATCGCGCCATTGGGCTTGAGCAGCCGCCGCGCGGCCCTGAGCCAGTCACGGGTGAACTGGTCATAGGCCGAAAAGCTGGAGAACTGGTCCCAGTGGTCATCGACCGCATCGACCTTGCTGTTGTCAGGCCGATGCAATTCGCCCTTCAACTGAAGGTTATAGGGCGGGTCGGCGAAGATCAGATCCACACTGCCGGCGGGCAGACCATTCATCAACTCGATACAGTCACCGGCAAGGATCTGGTTCAGCGGAAGGGACATGCCCCCCGCAGCGGATTTCCGTGTCGTCATTACTGCCTCTGCTTTCGGCCTCTTTGTGCCGATTTCTTGTGTCCCAAGATGAGTCAGAGGCGATTCGCAGTCAAATTCTTTTTTGAATCAACCACTTACAGAAACATCTTGATACAAGATATTGTGGACAGGCCGAAACGAACGCCTATGGTGAGGGGTCACCCCAAGATTTAGAAGCGCGGCCAGATGATCCTGTGTCGGGTAGCCTGCGTTCTTTTCCCAGCCATAGCCGGGGTGCTGTTGCGCCAAATCCACCATGATGCGATCGCGCATCACCTTGGCCACGATCGAGGCCGCGGCGATGGACAGGCTTTTCGCGTCGCCCTTCACCACCGCTCGCGCCGGGCAGGGCAGCGACGCGGGCAGGCGATTGCCATCGACCAGCACGAAACCCGGTGCGACCGGCAGCCCCGCCACCGCGCGTTCCATCGCCAGATGGCTGGCGCGCAGGATGTTCAGGCGGTCGATCTCCTCGACCGAGGCATGGGCGACACTGACCTGCGCGGTGGCGAGGATCTCGGCACACAGCCTTTCGCGGGTTGCGGCCGACAGCGCCTTGCTGTCGCCGATGCCGGCAGGGATGCGCGCCGGGTCAAGGATCACCGCCGCCGCCGTCACCGGGCCACAAAGCGGGCCGCGCCCGACCTCGTCCACCCCCGCGACGGGGCCGAGGCCCTGCGCAAGCGCTTCCTGTTCCAGACTGTCATCGGTGGCGGGGCGGGGGATGCGGCGTGTCATGCCCCATTCTGCCGCCGCGCCGGGGCGAAGAAAAGCCCGCTCAGCGCGCGGCGCAGGTGCCCGCCAGCGGCCCGCCGATCTGCATCCGGCACACCCGTGCCTCGGACGCGCCCGGCATCGAGGACAGGATCAGCCCCACCAACAGGCAAAGCGCCCCCGTCATGCCAAGCGCAAAGCGCAGCCGCGCCACGCGGGGGGTTGGCCGGAATGCCTGTTCGGGGGATTGCCGCATCTGCCTGCTCCTGTTCCGGCCGGATCGCGGTCCGGCCTGTTCTGGGATCCTTGGTCGGGGATCGTGGCAAAAGCCTGTGTCGCGGCGGTGACGCCACGCAATAACCGGGGCTTGTTATCGGATAACCGTCCCTATCCCCCCGGTATGATATTGAATTGCCAAGCCGCATTGCCCATCCTCAGCCCAACCCAAACCCGCGAGGGAATCCGCCGATGCGCCTCAGACCGATCCTTGCCGCCGCCGCGCTTGTCTGCCTTGCCGGGGCCGCACAGGCCGAGTGCTATGCCGATTACAAGGCCAAGCGCGACAATCCGCTGCGGCTCCATTACGGTGTTGCGCAGGTTTCCGCCTGCAACAAGAAGGCGGCCAAGGCCGAACTGGCCCCGCGCCTTGCGGCCGGCGGCTGGAAGTTGTTGAACGTCATCTCCACCTTCGGCCCCGAGGGCCTGAATGAAAGGCAATCGAGTGCCGGAGACTACTTCCTCCGTTTCTGACAGCCTGCGCGCGGGCAATCGCACCGTGACCTTTGGGGTCGCGGCGGTGGTGGTCATTCTGGCCGCCGCGGCGACCTTCCTGTTTCTGGCGCTGCCCGATGCCAATGCCTTCAACGCGCGCGTCGAACAGCTTTTCGTCGCCGATGACGCGCTGAAGACCTTTACCGAGATCCGGCTGCTGGAAATCATCGCGCAATCGGGCACCACCTTTCAGGAGGTGCTGGCCAGCTATCGCATGGTGATCTTTGTGCTGCTGGTGTTTTCGGCGGCGCTGCTGGTGGCCTGCCTCGTGTTCCTGCTGACCATCGTCACGCTGAACCGCCGCATCTCGGCCATTCAGCGCTCGGGGATCACCGTGTCATCGCTGATGATCAGCCGCGAGGCGCGGGCGGTCTATATCAACGATCTGGAATTCCAGTTGACCGAGGCCGCCATCGAGACGCTGTCGGTGCTGGCCGAGGCGCGGATGGATGACGAGGTGCTGAACGGCGCGCAGATCGAGGCCGTGATCTCCGGCCGGTCCGAGGCCGATTGCGAGGAAGCCGCCGGCGCGACCCGGGTCAAGCGCCTGCGCGACGCGCTTGGCAATCAACTGGTGTCGGAACTGCTGGTCAAGACGATTGCCCGTCGCGGCTATGTGCTGTCGGTGGAAAAGGACACGATCCGCATGCTGTGACGCCGGGCGCGGGCGCCCTGCCCCTTGCGCGCCGCGCCGGCCTCTGGCACCCCTCGGGCAGTGACCGAGGACTGCCGATGGACCCGACAACCGACCCGCTTGAACCGATCCGTGTCTGGCTGGACCCCGGCCTTGCCACCGCGCAGGACTGGCTGACCTCGCCTGCCGCATTGTCGCAATTCGCCCTGCTGCTGGCGGCGCTGCTGCTGGCGCGGCTTTTGGCGGCGCGGCTGTCGGGCTGGCTGACCCGGGTGCTGACCCCGGCGGGCGGCAAGGCCGGGCCGCTGGCGCAAGGCCGGCGCGGGCTGATCCGGTTGATGCCGCTGCTGCTGCCGCTGCTGGCCTTCGTCCTGACCGCGGCGGGCGAGGAACTGACGCGCAGCCTGTTCGGTTCCGGCGCGGTCATCGCCCTTGGCAAACGCGCCTTCCTGCTGCTGGCGGCGCATATCTTCGTGCATCGCGTGTTGACCGACCCCTTCCTGCGCTTTCTCGGACGGTTCGTGCTGATCCCGCTGGCGCTGCTGCATGTGTTGGGGGTGCTAGACGATCTGTCGGCCAGCCTGGATGCCACGGTGATTTCGCTGGGCAGTATCCGGTTTTCGGCGCTGGCGCTGGTGCGCGGGCTGATTGCCGGGGCGCTGTTGTTCTGGCTGGGCGGCTGGTCAAACCGGCAAAGCGCCGATTACATCCGCAAGCAACCCGACCTGCGCCCCGCCACCCGCGAACTGGCGATGAAGGCCGCCGAGGTCGCGATCTATGGCGCGGCCTTCCTGCTGCTGATGTCGATCATGGGCATCGACCTGACTGCCGTCGCGGTGCTGGGCGGCGCACTTGGCGTGGGCATCGGGCTGGGCCTGCAACAGATCGCGGCCAATTTCGTCTCGGGCATCATCCTGCTGGTCGAGGGGCAGACCACGGTCGGCGATTATGTCGAACTGGATGGCGGCGAACAGGGCACCATCGTCAAGATGACCGCCCGCGCCTGCATTCTGGAAACCTTTGACGGCAAGTGGATCGTGGTTCCGAATGAGGATTTCATCACCACCCGCGTCGTCAACTATTCCGATCAGGGCAGCGCCAACCGCTATGAGGCGGCGTTTTCGGTCAGCTATGACACCGATATCAACCGCGTGCCCGACATCATCGAAACCGCCGTTGCCGCCCTGCCCTTCGTGCTGAAAGCGCCCGATGGCCCCGATTGCGAATTGCGCGGCTTTGGCGAAAGCAGCGTGGATTTCGCGGTGGAATATTGGGTGAACGGCATCGACGACGGCAAGAACAGGTTCGGAAGCCCGGTCCTGTTCGCGATCTGGAACGCGCTGAAAGAGGCCGGGATCGAAATGCCCTATCCACATCGCGTGGTGGAGATCAAGGGGCAGCGCCCGTGACCGCATGGGTGATCGGCGCGGGGCCTGCCGGCCTGATGGCGGCCGAGGAGCTGGCCGATGCCGGCCTGCCGGTCGTGCTGGCCGAGGCCAAGCCCTCGCCCGCGCGCAAGCTGCTGATGGCGGGGAAATCCGGCCTGAACGTCACCCGGGACGAGCCGCTGGCGGATTTTGCCGCGCGCTATGATGTCGATTGGCTGGCGCCGATGTTGGCCGATTTTGGCCCCGATCAGGTCCGCGCCTTTTGCGAGGGGCTGGGCCAGCCGGTCTTTGCCGGATCGTCGGGCCGGGTCTTTCCGGTGGCGATGAAGGGCTCGCCGCTGTTGCGGGCCTGGCTGGCGCGGCTGGCGGAAAAGGGGGTGGCGCTGCGCACCCGTTGGCGCTGGACCGGGTTTGACGGCGCCGCGCTGACCTTCGACACGCCCGAGGGACGGCAGGCCGTGTCGCCCGCCGTCACCGTGCTGGCCCTGGGCGGCGCCAGTTGGCCGCGCCTTGGCTCGGATGCCGCTTGGCTGCCCTGGCTGCGCGAAAAGGGCGTGACCATCACCGATTTCGCCCCGGCCAATATGGGCTTTCAGATGAACTGGTCGCCGCATATGGCGCGACATTTCGGCCAGCCGGTCAAGGGCGCGGCGCTGATTGCCGGCCCCCGGCGCGAGCGCGGCGAATTCGTGATCTCCGAACGGGGCCTCGAGGGCGGCGGCATCTATACCGTCAGCCGCGACTTGCGGCTGGGGGCGCCGCTGGCGCTCGACCTGTTTCCCGATCTCGATCTGGCGGCGCTGCGCGCCCGTATCGCCCGGCTGAAACCCGGCGACAGCGCGGCGAACCGGCTGCGCAAGCTGGGCCTTGGCCCGGCGGCGCTGGCGCTGGTGCAGGAACTCGCCCGCCCGCTCCCCGCCGATCTGGCGCCGCTGCTCAAGCACCTGCCGGTGCCGCATCACGGCCCCCGCCCGCTGGAGGAGGCCATTTCCTCCGCCGGCGGCATCGCCCGCGCCAGCCTGACCGCGGATCTGGAACTGCGCGCCCTCCCAGGCATCTTTGCCGCCGGCGAGATGCTGGACTGGGAGGCGCCGACCGGCGGCTATCTGCTGACCGCAAGCTGGGCCACCGGGCTGCATGCCGGCCGCGCGGCGGCGCGGGCCTATAGCGCGCGCATCCAGAACTGAAGCGGCTTTTTCGTCTCGGCGGTTTCGCCGATGTCGCGCCAGGAAAATTCCGCCATCACGCCGGGCAGCACCTCATAGCCCCGCTTGCGCCAGAAGGCATCGTTGCCGCGATAGACCGACGGCTTCAGCGGATGCCCCTCGGGCCGCGTCACGCTGCAAAAGGCGACATGGCTGCGGCCAAGCGCGCGGGCGTGATCCTCGCGCGCGTCAAAGAAGCGATGCCCGATGCCCTGCCCCCGATATTCGGCCAGCAGCACGGATTCGGCGCAATAGAAGATACGCTCCAACGCGATGCCCTGCCCGGCAAAGGGCGCGGCGAATTCGCTGGCGTGATCTTCCATCGGCGTGCCGGTCGCCGCCCCCACCAGGCGCGGCCCGTCAAAGGCCCCCACCAGAATGGCGCCCGGACTGTCACGATAGGTTTGCAGATAGGCCCGCTCATAATCCAGCGAGCCATCATAGAGATAAGGCCAGTCGCGGAAGACGGCGATGCGCAGCCGCGCCACATCGTCCAGCGCGGCATCCAGCGCATCGCCCGTCAGAACCCGCGTGGCGATCATGCCGAAACCTGCGCGACCCAGTCATTCAGGTTGTAGAAGGTGGTCACCCGGGCGATCTTGCCGTCGCGCAGGTCAAAGAACGCCCCCGCCGGCAGGACATAACGCTGACAGCGGGCCTCGGGCAGACCGGGATCGGTCTTCAGATATTCGCCATGCACGACAAATTCGGCGGCGCCGCGGGTCGCATCCTCGTTCACGAAGATCACCATGTCGGCCAGCCGCTCGCGATAGCTCACGCCCATATGCGAACAGAATTCGGCGAACAGCTCCTTGCCGCGCCGGATGGCGCCCTCGTTCACGCGATGCTCGATATCATCGGTCAGACAGGCCAGCATGCCGGCGGCATCCCCGGCATTGAAGGCGGCGTAATAGGATTCGAGCGTGGCACGGCTCATCTTCGGCTCTCCTGCGGGATCATGCCGCGCCATCCTACGCAAATAGGGCGCGCCGCCAAGGCCCGGGCAGACCCTTGGCGGCGCGATTGCGACCTCAGACCAGCGCGCGGCGCAGGGTCTCGGCCATGGGCGTGGTCGGCCGGCCGATCAGACGCGACAGCGTGCGGCTGTCATCGAACAGCGCCCCCTCGCCCGCACGGGCATCGGCATCGGCCAGAATGGCGGCGAAACCGGCAGGCAGGCCGAAACCCTCCAGTGCCTTGGCATAATCGGCCTCGGGCAAATTGACATAGGCGACCGGCTTGCCGCTTTGCGCCGCCAGTTCCGCGGCCATCTCGGCCTGGTCATGCGCGGTATCGCCCGCCAATTCATAGGTCTGGCCGGCATGGGCAGCATCCAGCGCGACCACGGCGATCGCCTCGGCATAATCGGCCCGCGCGGCCGAGGCGATGCGCCCCGCCCCGCTGGACCCGATCATTGCGCCATGTTCCAGCACCGCCGGCAGGGCGCCGGTATAATTCTCGGTATACCAGCCGTTGCGCAGCAGGGTCACCGCAAGGCCCGATTGCGCCAGCGCCTGTTCCGTCGCAATATGATCTGCCGCCAGCAACAGCGGCGAGGCATCGCCCTTGAGGATCGAGGTATAGACGATCCGCCCCACGCCCGCCGCCCTGGCCGCCGCGATGACACGGCCATGCTGCCCGGCGCGATCGTTGAAATCGTTGGAGGAAATCAGCACCAGCACCTCCACCCCGGCCAGCGCGGCAGCATCCGGCGCGGCATAGTCGAAGACGCGCACCGGCACGCCCAGATCGGCGGCCCGGGCCGGGTCGCGCGCCAGCGCGATCGGCAACGCCCCCCGCGCCTTCAATGCGGCAATGGCAAGGCGGCCCAGTTGGCCGGTGGCTCCGGTCACGGCGATGGTCATGGCAAAGCTCCTGTGGATCATGGTCTGACCTCAATCTGGGGGCTTTACTTACGAAAAGGAAGTGCCTACATTTTTGTAAGTATACCGCAGAGCCGCACATGACCCCGTCAGACAATGCACAAAAGACCCTGTCGCAGCTCAGCCCCGATGTGCTGGCCGCCGAATGCCCCTCGCGCCAGATCCTCGCGCATCTGACAAGCCGCTGGGGCACGCTGGTCATGCTGGTGCTGCTTTCGGGCACACACCGCTTCTCGGCGCTGCGCCGGCGCATCGGCGGGGTCAGCGAACGCATGCTGGCCCAGACCCTGCAACAGCTGGAGGCCGACGGCCTTGTCACCCGCCGCGTGCATGACGTGGTGCCGCCGCATGTGGATTACAGCCTGACCGACCTGGGGCACGAGGCCGGCACCCATCTGGCGGCCCTGACCGGCTGGATCGAAGACAACCTGCCCCGCATCCTCGCCCGGGGGCAAGATCGCGCCGCCTGACGGTCACGCCACCAGCGCCGCCGCCCGCGCAGCCGTCACCCCCACTGCCTCTTGCGGGTCGATGCCCAGCAGCAAACCGCGCTGGCCCGCATTGATCCAGACCCGCGCATGGCCGCAGGCGGCAATCTCAAAGGCGGTCGGCACCGCGCGCTTCTGCCCAAAGGGCGAAATGCCCCCCACGCGATAGCCGGTCAGCTTTTCCGCCCTGGCCGGCAGCATCATCGCCGCCGCCTTGCCGCCAAAGGCCGCCGCCACCCGCTTCATTGACAATTGGCAATCGGCCGGGATCACGCAACAGACCGGCTTGCCGTCCAGTTCCAACATCAGGGTCTTGAGCATCTGCGCCGGCGCGATGCCAAGTGCCGCCGCCGCCTGCATCCCCACCGCATCGGCGGCGGGGTCATAGTCATAGGGATGCAGGCTGACGACAACGCCCTGCGTCTCAAGAAATTTCAGCGCCTGGGTCGCGGCCATTTCACCTTCCCGCCAAACAGACAGGGGGCGCTCGCGCCCCCTCTTGAGCCTCACGGCTCAATTCACCCCCTGAGGATATTTTTGAACAGATGAAGGGCAAAGCGCGCCCTTCCCCTTCATCTGTTCAAAAATATCCTCGGGGGTGCGGGGGCAGACAGCCCCCGCGTGCAACGGATCAATAGACCACCACGGCCCGGATCGACTTGCCCTCATGCATCAGATCGAAGGCTTCGTTGATGCGCTCCAGCGGCAGAAGATGGGTGATCATCGAGTCGATCTCGATCTTGCCATCCATATACCAGTCCACGATCTTCGGCACATCGGTCCGCCCGCGGGCGCCGCCAAAGGCGGTGCCTTTCCAGACGCGCCCGGTGACCAGCTGGAAGGGCCGGGTCTGGATCTCGGCCCCCGCCGGCGCCACGCCGATGATGATCGACTGCCCCCAGCCACGATGGGTGCATTCCAGCGCGTCCCGCATGACCTTGACATTGCCGGTGCAGTCAAAGCTGTAATCGGCGCCGCCGATCTGATCGGCCTCGGTCTTGGTCAGATCGACAATCGCCTGCACGACCGAACCTTCGATCTCTTTCGGGTTGATGAAATGGGTCATGCCGAAGCGTTCACCCCATTCCTTCTTGTCGTTGTTCAGATCGACCCCGATGATCATGTCGGCGCCGGCCATCTTGAGGCCCTGGATCACGTTGAGCCCGATGCCGCCCAGCCCGAAGACCACCGCCTTGGCGCCGATCTCCACCTTGGCGGTGTTCAGCACAGCGCCAATGCCCGTGGTCACGCCACAGCCGATATAGCAGACCTTGTCGAAGGGCGCGTCGTCGCGGATCTTGGCCAGCGCGATTTCCGGCACCACCGTATGTTGCGCAAAGGTGGAGCAGCCCATGTAGTGATGGATCGGCGTGCCATCCAGCATGGAGAACCGCGTCGTGCCATCGGGCAGCAGGCCCTGGCCCTGCGTGGCGCGGATCGCCGTGCAGAGGTTGGTCTTGCGCGACAGGCAGGACGGGCATTGCCGGCATTCCGGCGTATAAAGCGGGATGACATGGTCGCCCGGTTTCAGCGTGGTCACGCCGGGGCCGCATTCGATCACCACGCCCGCGCCCTCATGCCCGAGAATCGCGGGGAACAACCCTTCGGGATCGGCGCCCGACAGGGTGAATTCGTCTGTGTGGCAGATGCCGGTGGCCTTGATCTCCACCAGAACCTCGCCGAATTTCGGCCCTTCGAGGTTCACTTCCATGATTTCAAGCGGTTTGCCGGGGGCGACGGCGACGGCGGCACGGGTGCGCATGGGCTCCTCCCTCTGTCATTTTGCGTCAAGGTGTGCGAAGACACAGGCGAAAGCAATGCGGGAATCGGCACTTATGACGTCACTTGCGAAATCTTCGGCGCTTTTGCTGGCGCTGTTTCTGGCGGCCTGCGGATCGACCAGCGAAACCGAGCCGGTGCAGCCGGTGCAGGTCGCGCCGCCGGGCATCGACCCGGTCACGGGCCTGCCGATCGACCTGACCCCGGGCCTGAACGACCGCGAGCCCGACACCTGTCATGCCGCCGATTACCAGAGCCTTGTCGGCCAGACCGAGAATGAGGTCCGTGCCGCCGGCATCACCCGGCCCACGCGCATGGTGACGCTGACCACCATCGTCGATCAGGAGCGCTACGATTCGTTCCGCATCAATTTCCACACCGATGCCACCGGGCGGATCTACAAGATCAGCTGTGGCTGATCGACCGCGCCCGCGGATCAATCGCGCTGCGTGTAACGGGTCGCCCCTTGTCAGGGCGGCCCGTTCTGATTCACCCTGCTTGCGGGACAAGGTGGGACTGACAGCATGACCGTGCGACCCGTGCCGGGCGCGGCCCTTCTGGCCGTGTTCGGGATGATCGCCCTGGGCGAATGCCTGGCGCGACCTGCGGCCGAGCCGCCGGCAGAGCGTTGCGGTGCGACGCGCCTGCACGGCTGGATCGGCCAGCCGGTTGCCGCGCTGGATGACCAATACCTGCCCGAAACCATGCGCCTGATCCGGCCCGGCGACATGGCAAGCCCCGAGCAGAACCCGGGCCGGTTGAATGTGACCCTGGATGGTGCCGGGCGTGTGGTGGCGTTTCACTGCGGCTAGGCACCCCTCCGGGGAGGAGACAGACGAGTGCAAAGACCTTTTCTTCCGTTCATCCCGGGCCTGTTGGCCTGCGCCCTGGCCCTGGTGGGGGCCGGCTGCATCCGCCCGGCGGCACAGGCGCCGGTGTCGCGCGCCATGACGCCCGATCTCATGTTCGCCGAGCCCTGCGGCGCTGCCATGTGGCGCCCCGATCTGCTGGACCGCCGCGCGCAGGTTCTTGCCGATGCCGATCTGCCGGCCCGGCATCGCATCTTGCGCCCCGGCAGTCTGATTGCCGATGATATCGACCAGATGCGGCTGACGGTCACCGTGAATGGAAAGGGCAAGGTCGATGGGGTTTTCTGTGGATAAGGGCGCGCTTGCGCTGCTGCTGTGCCTGGGGCTGACGGGCTGCATCGGCGGCGGGGGTGAGGTCACGCCGCCCGAAATGCCCGCCGCGCCGCCCGCCGCCCCGGACGGCACCGGCGATGCCTGCGGCGCTGCCACACTTCAGCATCTGGTCGGCCAGCCGCGCGGCGCGATTTCGGGCATGCGCTTTGCCCATCCGCTCCGGGTATATGAGGAAGGCCAGCCCGTGACGATGGATTTCAGCCCCGAGCGGCTGAATGTCGAACTCAGCCCCGGCGGCGCGCGCATCCGGCGCATCAGCTGTGGCTGAACGCAAAAGACCCCCGGCGCAACCGGGGGTCTTTCCTTTTCTGCCGCGCGATGCGGTGGATCACATGCGATAGGCGGTGTGGCAGGCCTTGCAGGCGCCGCCCAGAGCGCCGCCCATGGCCGCCTTGACGCCGTCAAGCGTGGTGGCATCCATCCCCTCGGCCGCGACCTTGAGCGCGTCGGCCTTGGCGGCGAAATCATCCCAGTTCGTCCAGATCTCGGGCTTGGCCTCCGAGGCGGGGTCGCTGGCCTGCGGCTCGAACTTGGCGGGGATCTCCGCGGCGGCGGCGACCAGCGCGGCCTTGGCCGCCTCGGCCGCGGCGGCGTCGAAGGGCGCCTTGTCGCCCGCCATGCCGCCCAGCGTCTTGGCCGCGGCACCCACCCCCTCCATCAGTTCCTGACGGGCCTTGACGGTGGGGTCTTGCGCCTCACCCTCGGCCCAGACCGCCGTCGCGGCCAACGCGGTGAATGCCGCGCATGCGACAACCTTGGAAAATGCCTTCATCTTCTGGCTCCCTGCTTGAATTCTGCCGACTATAGCCAGGGTTGTAACGGCCCGGCTACGGACCAAGGTCCGATCCACCGCCAGTCACGCGATTGTGTTTCCCCGCGCGGGGTGCTTGACTGCCCCCGAACCGCAAGGAGGAGAGCGCAGATGTTCCGGGCCCTGGTGATGGAAAAGGCGGGCGAAGGCCCCGCAACGGCGCGGCTGGCCGAGCTGGACGAGACCGCCCTGCCTGCGGGCGATGTGACCGTGGCCGTCAGCCATTCGACGCTGAACTACAAGGACGGGTTGTGCCTGTCGGGCAATGGCGGCGGGCTGGTCCGGGCCTGGCCGCATGTGCCGGGCATCGACCTGGCCGGCGTGGTCGAAACCAGCGACGACCCGCGCTATGCCCCCGGCGACCGGGTGGTGCTGACCGGCTGGCGCGTCGGCGAGGTGCATTGGGGCGGTTATGCGCAAAAGGCCCGCGTCAAGGCCGACTGGCTGGTGCCCCTGCCCGAGGGGTTGACCGCGCGACAGGCCATGGCCGTCGGAACCGCGGGCTTTACCGCCATGCTGGCCGTGATGGCGCTGGAGGATCACGGTCTGACCCCCGACCGGGGCGAGGTGCTGGTGACCGGCGCCGCCGGCGGTGTGGGCTCGGTCGCGGTCGCGCTGCTGGCGCATCTGGGCTATCAGGTCGCCGCCGTCACCGGCCGACCGGAAACCGAGACCTATCTGCGCGATCTGGGCGCCAGCCGCATCGTGCCGCGCGCCGATCTGGCCGAAACCGTGAAACGCCCGCTGGAAAGCGAGACCTGGGCCGGCTGTGTCGATGCGGTCGGCGGCGCGATGCTGGCGCGGGTGCTGGGCCAGATGAAATACGGCGCCTCGGTCGCGGCGGTCGGGCTGGCGGGCGGGGCCGCACTGCCGGCGACGGTGGTCCCCTTCCTGCTGCGCGGGGTCAACCTGCTGGGCATCGATTCCGTCATGCAGCCCTTCGCTAATCGCCAGCGCGCCTGGGCCCGCATCGCGCGCGACCTGCCGATGGACCGGCTGGAGGCGATGATCCGCCCCGCCACCCTGTCGGACCTGCCGGCGCTTGGCGCCGCGATCCTCAAGGGCGAGGTGCAGGGCCGCGTCGTGGTGGATGTGAACGCCTGACCCAGCTAGCGGGGCCACAAGGCCCCGCGGCACATCAGGCCAGCGAGGCGCGCAGGTCAAACCAGACCGCGACAATTTCCGTGCATGTTCAAGGGTAAGGATGGTGCTGCAGGAGAGGATTGAACTCTCGACCTCTCCCTTACCAAGGGAGTGCTCTACCACTGAGCTACTGCAGCACGGGCGCCATTTTGCGGGTTGTTTGCCCCGTTCCGGCGGTGCTTCGGCGGTTCATCGCCGGGCGTGGCGGGGAAATAGACGTATTCGCCGGCGGGTGCAAGCGCAATCTGGACCCTTTTTTGTGGCTGCGCTAACAGAGGGGTCATGAACACGGATGCAACGCCCCCGCAGGATCCAGATACCCCCGCCCCGCGCCAGCCCCGCAAGGGCCAGGGCGCCGGCACGGGTGCCGAAACCGCGCGCGAAGACCGGCTGAAAGCCGCGCTCAAGGCCAATATGGCGCGGCGCAAGGCTCAGGCCCGGGCCCGGTCGGCGGCATCCGACAACAACGAGAAAGAGTGAGGCGGGACGATGGATTCGATTCTGGTAAAGGGTGGCGGCGCGCTGAACGGGGAGATCCCGATCGCGGGCGCCAAGAATGCGTGCCTCACATTGATGCCCGCCACGCTCTTGACCGAGGAGCCGCTGACGCTGACCAATGCGCCGCGCCTGTCGGATATCGCCACCATGACCCAGCTACTGCAATCGCTGGGCTCCGAGGTGGCGGGGCTGCAAGGCGGCAAGGTGCTGGCGATGTCGAGCTATCGCATCGGCAATCACACCGCCGATTATGACATCGTGCGCAAGATGCGCGCCTCGATCCTGGTGCTGGGGCCGATGCTGGCGCGCGATGGCCATGCGGTCGTGTCGCTGCCCGGGGGCTGTGCCATTGGCGCGCGGCCTGTCGATCTGCACCTCAAGGCGCTGGAGGCCATGGGCGCCGATCTCGACCTGCGCGACGGCTATGTGCACGCCAAGGCGCCGGGTGGGCGGCTGAAAGGCGCGGTGGTGGAGTTTCCCTTCGTCTCGGTCGGGGCGACGGAAAACGCCCTGCTGGCCGCGACGCTGGCAAAGGGCACGACCGTGCTGAAGAACGCCGCGCGCGAGCCGGAGATCGTCGATCTGGCGCAATGCCTGCGCCGCATGGGCGCCCAGATCGAAGGCGAAGGCACCGCGACCATCACCATTCAGGGCGTGGACCGGCTGGGCGGCGCCACGCATCCCGTGGTGACGGACCGGATTGAACTCGGCACCTATATGCTTGCCCCCGCGATCTGCGGCGGCGAGGTGGAATGCCTGGGCGGCCGCATGTCGCTGGTCGCAAGCTTTGCCGAAAAGCTGGATGCCGCCGGCGTTTCGGTCACCGAAACCGAACGCGGGCTGAAGGTCGCGCGCAAGAACGGCCGGGTCAAGGCCGTGGACGTGACGACCGAACCCTTCCCCGGCTTTCCGACCGACCTTCAGGCGCAGATGATGGCGCTTCTGTGCACCGCCGACGGCGTCTCGGTGCTGGAGGAGAAGATCTTTGAAAACCGCTTCATGCACGCGCCCGAGCTGATCCGCATGGGCGCGAAGATCGACGTGCATGGCGGCCATGCCACCGTGACCGGGGTCGAAAAGCTGCGCGGCGCGCCGGTCATGGCGACCGACCTGCGGGCCAGCGTCTCGCTCATCCTGGCCGGGCTGGCGGCCGAGGGCGAAACCGTGGTCAGCCGGGTCTATCACCTGGATCGCGGCTATGAACATGTCGAGGAAAAGCTGGGCGCCTGCGGGGCGAAGATCGAAAGGATCAAGGGCTGATGGCGGATGCGCGCTTCGAGGACGGGGCCGAGGCGCCGCTTTGGCTGGGGGCGGCGGATGCCGAGGATCTGAAGGTGCTGGCGGCGCTGACGCAAGATGCGGTGCTGCCGATCACCGATATGACCTTTGCCCGGGGGCGGCGCGAATTTGCCTTGCTGATCAACCGCTTCCGCTGGGAGGATCACGATGCCGCCACCCGGGCCGGGCGCCCGCCGGAACGGGTGCGCAGCATGATGCTGGTGCGCGATGTGCGTGCGGTGCAAAGCCAGGGCATCGACCGCAATGACCGTGACACCATCCTGTCGCTGCTCGATCTGGTCTGGACCCCGGGCGCGGATGGCACCGGGCGGCTGGAACTGCTGCTGGCCGGCGATGGCGCCATCGCGCTGGAGGTCGAATCGCTGGATGTGACGCTGCGCGACGTGACGCGGCCCTATCTCGCCCCGGCGGGCAAGGCGCCGGATCACGGCTGACCCGCTTGAGACGCCTGGCCTTCGCGGCTATGCAGGGCCAAACCCCTGCCGGAGGCCCGCCATGCCGCAATTCCTGACCACGTCCGACGCCGGTTTCGACGCCGCCTTCTCCGCCCTTCTGGGCATGAAGCGCGAAGACAGCCCCGATGTCGATGCGGTGGTCGCCGGGATCATCGCCGATGTGCGTGACCGCGGCGATGCGGCGGTGATCGAGCTGACCGCGCGCTTTGACCGGCTGGAACTGACGCCCGAAACTCTGGCCTTCTCAGCCGCCGAGATCGCGGCAGAGGTGGCCAAGGTCGGCCCCGAGGATCGCGCCGCGCTGGAGCTCGCGGCTGCGCGCATCCGCGCCTATCACAGCCGCCAGATGCCCGAAGATGCCAGCTGGACCGACGAAAGCGGCGCCACGCTGGGCTGGCGCTGGACGCCGGTTTCGGCGGCGGGGCTTTATGTGCCGGGCGGGCTGGCCTCCTACCCGTCCTCGGTGCTGATGAACGCCATTCCCGCCAAGGTCGCCGGGGTGGAGCGGCTGGTCATTGCCTGCCCCACGCCGGGCGGCGTGGTCAATCCGCTGGTCTTGCTGGCGGCGCAACTGGCCGGGGTGGACACCGTCTATCGCATCGGCGGCGCGCAGGCGATTGCGGCGCTGGCCCATGGCACCGCCACCATCGCGCCGGTGGACAAGATCACCGGGCCGGGCAATGCCTTTGTCGCCGCCGCCAAGCGCCGCGTCTTTGGCAAGGTCGGTATCGACATGATCGCCGGCCCGTCGGAAATTCTGGTGATCGCCGATGGCACCGCCGATCCCGACTGGATCGCGCTTGATCTGCTGAGCCAGGCCGAACATGACGAATCGGCGCAGTCGATCCTGGTCACGCCGGATGCGGCACTGGCCCGTGCCGTGGCCGCCGCGGTGGACAAGCGGCTGGAAACGCTGGAACGCCGTGCCATTGCCGGGGCAAGCTGGCGCGATTTCGGCGCGGTGATCGTGACCCGCGACCTGACCGAGGCCGCCGCCCTGTCAAATCGCGTGGCGCCCGAACATCTGGAACTTTGCGTGGCCGACCCCGAGGCGCTGTCGCAACAGATCACCCATGCCGGCGCGATCTTCCTCGGCCAATGGACGCCCGAGGCGATCGGCGATTATGTCGGCGGGCCGAACCACGTTCTGCCGACCGCGCGCTCGGCGCGGTTTTCCTCGGGCCTGTCGGTGATGGATTTCCTCAAGCGCACCACGCTGGCCCGGATGACGCCCGAGGCGCTGGCCGCCATCGGCCCCGCCGCCGAACGGCTGGCCATTTCCGAAAGCCTGGAGGCCCATGGCCTTTCGGTGCGGGCACGGCTCGACCGGCTCAATCGCAGCTAAGGCTTGATCCGCCAAGGCGGGTCGGGCATGACTGGCGGGCGCCAAGATCGGAACCTCCTCCTCATGTCCAATCGCATCTGCCATATCGAGATCGACGAAAGCGGCCTTGCCCGCCCGACGCCCCAGATCGAACAGGAACGCAAGGTCGCCATTTTCGACCTGCTGGAAGACAACAGCTTTGGCCTGCCCGCCCGCGACGGGCGCGCAGTGCCCGAAGGCCCCTATCGGCTGGCGCTTGCCATTCGCGAAGGGCGGCTGGTCTTTTCCATCGCGACCGAAGCCGCAGCCCCGGTGGGCGAATTCCACCTGAGCCTCGGGCCGTTCCGGCAGGTGGTGAAGGATTACTTCCAGATCTGCGAAAGCTATTTCGACGCGGTGAAACGCCTGCCCCCCAGCCAGATCGAGGCCATCGACATGGCGCGGCGCGGCATCCACAACGAAGGCGCCCGCGTGCTGCAAGAGCGGCTGGAGGGCAAGGCCGAGGTCGATACCGACACGGCACGCCGCCTGTTCACCCTGATCTGCGTCTTGCACTGGGGTTGATCTTGGCTGCATTCCCGTCGTCCGTCCTGTTCTGTTGCGACCATAACGCGGTGCGCTCGCCCATGGCGGAAGGCTTGATGAAGCGGCTTTATGGCCAACGCGCCTATGTGCAATCGGCGGGCGTGCATAATGACATGGAGGTGGACGGCTTTTCGGTCGCCGTCTGCCGCGAGATCGGGGTGGAGCTGGATCGCCACCGGTCGCGATCCTTTGAGGAAATGCAGGAATGGGGCGATGATCTGGGCCAGTTTGACCTGATCATCGCGCTGTCCCCCGCCAGTCAGCGCATGGCGCTGGAACTGACGCGGTTCTTCCACATGGATGTGGAATACTGGCCGATCCTCGATCCGACCGGCATCGGCGAAACCCGCGAGGCTAAGCTGGCCGCCTATCGCCAGACCCGCGACATGATCCGCGACCGGATGATCGCGCGCTTTGGCCCCGCGACCGAAGCGCCGGCCGAAGCCTAGCGCCCGGCCGCAGGCAGCGGCGGCGCCGGAAACAGCCGGTCCCAGGCCCAGTTGAAGCCAAGCGCATAGACCATGTAGAACAGCGCGAAGCCCAGATCGAGCAGCACCGCCTGCCACAGCCCCACCCCCAGCACCCAGGCGATGAACGGCGCCAGCAGGATCAGCAGCCCCGTCTCGAACAGCACCGCCTGCACGATCCGCGCCGGCCAGCCCTTCTGCGTGCTGCCGGTCAGCCGCGCCAGCGCCAGATCGAACAGCCAGTGGTAAAGCCCGGTCCAGGCCATCGCCAGCAGCGCGCTGCCGATGGTGACCAGCCAGACCTGCCCTGCCGGGTGGTGCAGCACCAGTGCCGCCAGCGGGGTGATGATCAGAAGGCCGATGATTTCAAAGGCTAGCGCATGGCGCAGCCGGTCCCGGAAGGTCCGCATGGGTCTGGTCCGTCAAGGGGCGGGCCGTCCCGCGACACTGCGTAGGGCGGGGGTCGTCCCCCGCCCGGGCAGTCTAGCACCCTGCGCAGCGGCGGGGCAAGTCAGCCGCAGCGCAGCACCACCGCGCCATGCAGGCCGCCGGCCTCGTGCCGCGCATGGGCCTCGGCCGCGCGCTCCAGCGGCAGGCAGGCGGCGACCGGCGGGCGCAACAGGCCGGCTTCGGCCCAGGCGGCCAACTGCGCCAGATCCGCCGCGCGTTCGGGGGCGGTGCCGGTCAGCACCGCGCGCCGGGTCAGCGATTGCACCATCTCGGGCAGGCCCGCCGCCAGCAGCGCCATCCGCCCACCCGGCGCCAGCAGCGGCCAGAGTGCTGCGGGCGCGGCGCCCGTCGTATCCAGAATGACATCCCAGCGGCGCCCGGTCTGCGCCAGCGCCTCCATGGCCAGCGCCTCGGCCTCCAGGTCTGCAACATGGGTCAGACTGCGCGGGCGGGCGGCGCCGGTGACTTCGGCCCCCAGGATGCGGCCGATCTGCACCGCCATCCCCCCCACCATGCCCGCGGCCCCCAGCACCAGCAGCCGCGCGCCGGGCCACAAGGCTGCGCGGTCACGCAGGAAATGGAGCGCGGTCGTGCCGCCGAATGGCAGGCTTGCGGCCTCGGCCTCGGTCAGGGTGGCAGGCATCGGCGCCAACGCCGCGCGCTCGGGCAGGCACAGATAGTCGGCATGGGCGCCCATCCGCATCCCGCTTTGCCCGATGACGCGCTGACCGGGGCGGAACTGCGTCACGCCCGGGCCGACCGCGGCGATCTCGGCGCAAAAGGCATTGCCCAGAATGGGCCGGCGCGGCCCGCGCCAGCCCAGCACCAGCCGCGCCGCAACGCCCATGCCGCGCGGAAAGTCGCCCGCCCGGATACGCCTGTCACCCGCCGTCACCGGGCTGGCGCAGATCCGCAAGAGGATGTCCTGCGCCCCCGGAACCGGGTCGGGGCAGAGCCCGGTCACCACCTGCTCCGGTCCGCCATAGGCCCGCACCATGGCTGCCCGCATATCCCTTTGCCCCGTCCTTGCCGCCTGTCGCCCGCAAGATTGCCGCCTGCGGGCGCGCCGGTCCATCCGCCCTGCGGCAGAAAGGCGGGCCTTGCGCGCCTCTAGACCGCGGGTTTAGCCGCCACCCGCCTTTCGCGCGACGAGATATAGAGCGCGCAGCCGATCAGCACGCCGACACCGACAAAGGTCCAAAGATCGGGAAAATCGCCAAAGAACCACCAGCCCGCGACCACCGCCATCACCATCTCGGTATAGGCCAGCGGCGCCAGAAGACTGGCCTCGGCGCGGTCATAGGCCATCACGATCAGCCCGTGCCCCAGCGTGGAAATCGCGCCCAGCGCCAGGAACAGCCCCCATTGCCCGGGCGTCGGGCGCTGCCACACCAGCCAGACCAGCGCGGTGACGATCAGCGCCCCCAAGAGCGAGGTGCGAAAGGTGGTGACCATGGCCGCGTCGCGCCCGGCAATCCGCCGCGTCAGCAGGAAATACAGCGCCAGCGCACAACCCGCCCCCAGCGCCAGCAACGTGCCGGGGTTGAAGGCCTGCATGCCGGGGCGGATGATGATCAGCGTGCCGATGAACCCCACCGCCACCGCCGCCCAGCGGCGCGGCCCGACATGTTCGCCCAGGATCAACGGCGACAGCGCCGTCACCACCAGCGGCTGCACGAAGAACACCGCCAGCGCATCGGCGATCGGCAGGAATTTCAGCGCGGCAAAGAACAGGAAAGTCGCCAGGATCAAGAGCGCCGCCCGCAGCCCGTGAATGCCCGCACGCTCCGGCCAGAGCCCGCGCGGCCCAGCCGCCCGCAGCGCAAGCGGTGCCGTCATCACCGCCCCCATCGCCATGCGCGCCCAGACGATCTGCAACACCGGCACGCCCTGTTCGCCCAGCGTCTTGGCCACCACATCGAGGAATGGCAGCACCGCCATCGCCCCCAGCATCAGCCCGACCCCTGCCAGACTGCCCTGCGCCTTCGCCATGCCCGCGTCTCCTGTTTCCCGCGCCGTTATCGCCGGCCCGCCCGGCCGACGCCTGCCCATCCGCGACATCGGGCGGCGATTTGGCTGGCCATCGCCCGCACAAGCTGTGACAATGCCGGAAAACAAGAGGACATCATGCCCGAACCCCGTGCCCCCCGCCTTTGCGTGCTGATCGACGCCGACAATGTGCCCGCGGGCTATGCCGAAGCCATTTTCGAGGAAATCGCCAGCCTGGGCGAAGCCAGCGTGCGCCGCATCTATGGCGACTGGTCGGCGCAGCGGCTGGGTGGCTGGGCGCGCAAGGTCGCGGCACTTGGCATGGTAGCGGATCAGCAGTTTTCCAACACCAAGGGCAAGAATGCCTCGGATATCGGTCTGGTGATCGCCGCGATGGATTTCCTGCATTCGGGTCTGTTCGACGGCTTTGTGCTGGTCAGCTCCGACAGCGATTTCACCCGCCTTGCCGCGCGGATCCGCGAACAGGGGCTTGATGTCTATGGCATCGGCGAAAAGAAGACGCCCGAGGCGTTTCGCATGGCCTGCAAACGCTTCATCTATGTCGAGAACCTGAGCGGCGATGATGCCGACGACCCCGCCCCTGCCCCCGTCGCCGCCGGCCAGCCCGGCCCCGAGCCCAAGCCGCCCACCCGGCGCGAGAAGGAGTCGCCGCAAAAGGCGATCCCGCTCATCGTCGCCGCGATGCGCGCCATCGACCCAGAGGGCGAATGGTATTCGCTGGGGCAGATCGGCCAGTTCATCACCCAGGCCAACCCCGATTTCGACACCCGCACCTATGGCAGCGCCAAATTGTCGGATCTGGTGCGCAAGATCTCCAGCCGGTTCGAGGTCAAGCCCGGCCCGGGCGGTCAGTTGCTTGCGCGCGACCTGTCCTGACGACAAAATCGCGCCGCAATGGGACGCGGCACCGGGCTTTCGCCTTGTCCATGCCCCCACCGACCAATAACGCGGCGCAAAAAAGGGCGAGCAAGGATCAGGTGCTGAAACTGGTGGGGGATGCACTGAAAAAGGCCGGGGCGCAGGGCCTTGCCGTCGCCGACCTCAACCCTTTGCTGCACCGGCAATACGGGCATGGCATCACCACTTTGGGCTTCAAGACCTGGCACGCCTTCCTAGCAGCCCATCCCGACCGCTTTGTCTGCGACCCTCGCGGCAAGGCGGCCAAGGTCAGGCTGAAGCCGGCCTGACCCCATAGCGCGCCAGGAACATCTCCACCGCGCCGCGCACCACCTGATCGGCCATCTTGGGCGGGCAGCAATCGGCGACGCCGAAGATCACCTGTTCATGCAGCGTCACCTTGCACAGCGCTGCGAACTGGTCGGCGGCAAAGGGCAGGTCATCAATCGCCAGCTCGCCCCGCGCCACGGCCTTGGCCAGATATTCCACCAGCCGCTGCTGCACCAGAAGCGGCCCGGAATGGTAGAATTCATGCCCCAGTTCGGGAAAGCGGTCTGCCTCGGCCACGCAGATGCGAAACACCTTCTGCGCGAATTCCGAGGTCAGAAAGGCCACGATCCGCCGCGCCGCCTCGGTCAGCACCTCGCGCGCGGGGGCGTTCTGGTCGATCAGCTTCACCGCTTCTTCGGCCTGCCGGGCACATTCGGCCTTGGCGACCTCCATGAACAGCAGGCGCTTGTCGGGGAAATAGGCGTAAAGCGTGGCCTTAGATACCCCGGCCTCGCGCGCGATGTCATCGACCGAGGCCCCCTCATAGCCGCGCGCCAGAAAGATGTCGCGCGCCCCGTTCAGCACCTGCTGGAACTTGCGCCCGCGCCGGATCGCGGCCTCGGCGCCCTGCAATACCCGCTCCAGCGCCTGACCGGGGCGGGTCAGGGGCGGCGTGGCGGTGGGGCGGGTGCGCGGCCGGGCAGTCATGCCCCGACCCTAGCCGAGCCGCGCCCCTGGCTGCAAGCACCCTGGCATCACTGCCCCTGCGGCACGCAGCGCGGCGCGCCCGCCGGATCCAGGCAGGATTGCGTCACCGGCGCCTCGGGCGGCGGAAAATCCAGCCGCGGCAGATCGAACGGCGCTCCCTGCGCCACCGCCAGGGTGGGGGCCAGACTGACAAGAATGACAAGAAGCGCTCGCATGGATCTTCCTCCAGAAAACTGAACGATACGGTTCAGAAATGATATTGAACCGATCAGTTCACTTTGCAAGCGATTCTGAACTCATCAGTTCATTTTTCCGCATTGCACCCCCAGAATCATCGCCGTATATTAGAACCATTCTAATAAATGGTGCCGCATGCTCTCTGCCCTGACCAGCCGCCGCCGCTTTGCCGACCTCAGCGAACAGGAGGTTCTGGCCCTCGCCATCTCCTCCGAAGAGGACGATGCCCGCATCTATCGCAGCTATGCCCAGCGCCTGCGCGACGATTACCCCGCCACCGCCGCTGTCTTTGACGGCATGGCGACCGAGGAAGACGGCCACCGCCAAAGCCTGATCGACCTGCACCGCCACCGCTTTGGCGACACGATCCCGCTGATCCGGCGCGAACATGTCGCGGGCTTTTACGCCCGCCGCCCGGTCTGGCTGCAACAGGGGCTCAGCCTGGTAACCATCCGCGCCGAGGCCGCCGGCATGGAAAAGGATGCCGAAGCGTTTTACCTGCGCGCCGCCGCCGCCACCACCGATGCCGGCACAAGGCGCCTGCTGGGCGATCTGGCCGCGGCCGAAGGCGGCCACCAACGCGCCGCCGAAGGGCTGGAGGCCGCGCATCTGGCCGGCACCGCCCGCGAGGAAGAAGACCTCACCGCCCGGCGCCAGTTCATCCTGACCTGGGTGCAACCCGGACTGGCCGGGCTGATGGATGGCTCTGTCTCCACCCTCGCGCCGATCTTTGCCACCGCCTTTGCCACCCAGAACAGCTGGACCACCTTTCTGGTCGGCCTCGCCGCCAGCGTCGGCGCCGGCATTTCGATGGGCTTCACCGAGGCCGCCCATGATGACGGCGTGCTGTCAGGCCGCGGCAGCCCCTGGAAACGCGGCCTCGCCTCGGGCGTGATGACCATGCTTGGCGGTCTCGGGCATGCGCTCCCCTATCTGATCCCGGATTTCTGGACCGCCACCGCCCTTGCCATCGCCGTGGTCTTTGTCGAGCTTTGGGCCATCGCCTGGATCCAGAACCGCTTCATGGAAACCCCGTTCCTGCGCGCGGCGCTGCAAGTGGTGCTGGGCGGCGCCCTTGTCTTTGCCGCCGGCGCGCTGATCGGCGGCGGCTGACCCGTTTTCTTTCACCAAGTATTCTTGGGGGTGCCAAAAGGGCGCATGGGGGGCAGCCTGCCCCCCGCCCACGTCCGCCTTGCGCGAATCTGTCAATATTGGTAAAAACATCATACCAATTAGCCGGAGACGCCCATGCCCGTCATCACCTGCATCGAGGATCTGAAACGCCTGCATGCCCGGCGCACGCCCCGCATGTTCTATGACTACGCGGAATCCGGCAGCTATACCGAACAGACCTTCCACGAGAATGTCAGCGATTTCAGCCGCATCCGCCTGCGTCAGAAGGTGGCGGTCGATATGTCGAACCGCTACACCGGCGGCACGATGCTGGGGCAAGAGGTGACGATGCCGGTCGCCCTCGCCCCTGTGGGTTTCACCGGGATGCAATCCGCCGATGGCGAGATCAAGGCCGCCCGCGCCGCCGAGGCCTTCGGCGTGCCCTTCACCCTTTCGACCATGTCGATCTGCTCGATCGAGGATGTGGCCGCGCATACGACCAAGCCCTTCTGGTTCCAGCTCTATGTCATGCGCGACGAGGAGTTCGTGGACAATATCATCGAACGCGCGCGCGTCGCGGGCTGTTCGGCGCTGGTCCTGACGCTCGATCTGCAAATCCTGGGCCAACGCCACAAGGATCTGAAGAACGGGCTTTCGGCCCCGCCGCGCCTGACGATCCCGAACATCCTCAACATGATGACCAAGCCGCAATGGTGCCTGGGCATGCTGGGCACCAAGCGCCGCACCTTCGGCAATATCGTGGGCCATGCCAAGGGCGTGGGCGATCTGTCCTCGCTCTCCAGCTGGACCAGCGAACAGTTCGACCCCAAGCTCGACTGGGGCAAGATCGCCCGCATCCGTGACAAATGGGGCGGCAAGCTGGTGCTGAAAGGCGTGCTGGACGAAGACGACGCCCGCAAGGCCGCCGATTTCGGCGCCGATGCGATCGTGGTCAGCAATCACGGCGGGCGGCAGCTTGACGGCGCGCTGTCCTCGATCCGCGTGCTGCCCTCCATCGCGCGGGCGATCAAGGGCCAGACCGAGATCTGGATCGACAGCGGCATCCGCTCGGGTCAGGACGTGCTGAAGGCCCGCGCGCTTGGCGCCGATGCGGCGATGATCGGGCGCGCCTATATCTATGGTCTGGGCGCCATGGGCCAGCAGGGCGTGACCAAGGCGCTTGAGGTGATCCAGAAGGAACTGGACATCACCATGGCGCTGTGCGGCGAACGCGACATCCGCAATGTCGGGCCGCACAACCTGCTTGTGCCGCAGGATTTCGAGGGTAGCTGGGCCTGACCGCGCCCCCCGCGCCTGCCCCGCCGGGGCGGGCGCCACAGCGCCGCTTTGCCGCCGGAAACCGCGCATTTTCCCCTTTCCCCACTGGCGATTCCCCGCTATAGCCCCCCGATCCGCCACGCACCCTTGGAGGGTGGCGGATTCATGCATGCTAATGATGGAGTTACCAATGGCACGCGAGATCGAAGATCTGATCGCCGAAGTGCGCGCGGGGACGGGCAAGGGGGCCGCTCGCCAGGCACGTCGGGAGGGCTTCGTGCCCGGGATCGTGTATGGCGACAGCAAAGAGCCGGTCGCGATCAAGATGAACTACAACACCCTGCTCAAGCGTCTGCGCCAGGGTCGTTTCCTCTCCACCCTGTTCAACCTGAAGGTCGAAGGCCAGCCCGACGTGCATGTCGTCTGCCGCGGCGTTCAGCGCGACGTGGTGAAAGACCTGCCGACCCATGTCGATTTCATGCGCCTGCATGACGACAGCCGCATCAACCTGTTCATTCACGTGACCTTCATCAACCACGACGCGGCCCCGGGCCTCAAGCGTGGCGGCACGCTGACCGTGGTGCGCCCCGAGGTCGAACTGGAAGTGCTGGCCTCCGACATCCCGTCGGAAATCGTGGTCGACCTGACCGGCAAGACCTTCGGCGACGTGATCCACATCAACGATGTGGTCATGCCGAACGGCGCCAAGCCGACCATCGAGCGCAACTTCGTGATTGCCAACGTCACCGCGCCCTCGGGTCTGGTGGCCGAAGAGTGATCCTTCCCCCAGGGGAAAGACCGGCGCGGCGGGGGCAACCCCGCCGCGTTTTTCATTCCGGCAGGCGGGCAGATGCGCGCAGGATCCGGGTCTGAAAACAGTTGTTGCGCGCCGAGCGCACATCGACAAAGGCGATCTCGGGCCGGGCCAGCAGGGCGCGGGCATAGGCCACCAGTTCCGCCTGCGGCACCACCCGGCCCGTGCCATAGCAAATACGCCAATCGGCGCCATAGCCCTTGAGCAGATAGTCCGGGCTGCTCCGCAGGATCGGCGGCACGCCCGGCCCGTCCCATGCGGCGCAATCCTGCGCACAAAGAAAGATCGGCCCGGTTTCCGCATAGGGCTGGGCGGCGGGAAAGGGCCGCCAGGCCAGGATCAGCATCTCCTGCCCCTCGGGGATGAAGTCGAGGCAATGCCGGCAGGGATTGCCGGCGCCTGTCGCCCGGGTCCGCTCTGCGGGCTGGCCATGGGCATCCGGCCCCCCCGCGCGCAGCGCCCGGACCGCATCGCTGGGCAGGGGCATGAAACACAGATCCGTCATGGCAGAACTCCTTATGGCTGGGATCAGTTCATCCTGCCCCCTCCCCCGCCCCGGGCCGACCCGTATCCTGCGCAAAAGGAAAAGGCGCGCCCGAGGGGGCGCGCCTTTCGATTTCGTCGATTGCGATGCGATCAGGCCAGCGACGGGTCGATGCCCTTGCAGGCGGCCACGAGGCCCTTCACCGCATCGACCGACTTGTCGAACATCACCTGTTCGTCCTTGTTCAGCTTGATGTCCACGATACGCTCGATCCCGCCGGCACCGATGATGGTCGGCACGCCGACATACATGCCGTTCAGGCCAAAGGCGCCATCCACATAGGCCGCGCAGGGCAGCAGGCGCTTCTGGTCCTTCAGATAGGCTTCGGCCATTTCGATGGCCGAGGTGGCGGGCGCATAGAAGGCCGACCCGGTCTTCAGCAGGCCCACGATCTCGGCGCCGCCATCACGGGTGCGCTGCACGATCGCATCCATCTTTTCCTGCGAGGTCCAGCCCATGCTGACCAGATCCGGCAGCGGGATGCCCGCGACGGTCGAATAGCGGACCAGCGGCACCATCGTATCGCCATGGCCGCCCAGCACGAAGGCGGTGACATCGCGCATCGACACGTTGAATTCCACCGACAGGAAGTGGCGGAAGCGCGCGGCATCCAGCACGCCGGCCATGCCGACGACCTTGTTATGCGGCAGGCCCGAGAATTCGCGCAGCGCCCAGACCATCGCGTCCAGCGGGTTGGTGATGCAGATCACAAAGGCGTTCGGCGCATGGGCCTTGATGCCCTCGCCCACCGATTTCATGACCTTGAGGTTGATGCCCAGCAGGTCGTCGCGGCTCATGCCCGGCTTGCGCGGCACACCGGCGGTGACGATGCAGACATCGGCGCCCGCGATATCCTCATAGCTGTTGGTGCCCTTCAGCACCGCGTCGAAGCCCTCGACCGGGCCGCATTGCGCCAGATCGAGCGCCTTGCCCTGCGGGGTGCCCTCGGCAATGTCGAAAACGACGATATCGCCAAGCTCCTTGGTCGCGGCGAGATGGGCGAGCGTGCCGCCGATCTGACCAGCGCCAATCAGTGCAATCTTGGGTCGTGCCATGATTCCGTCTCCGGCTGGGATTGTATGCAATGGTATGCCTTCTAGGGGCTTCCCGGCGATCACGCAAGAAACTTGCGCCGATTCCCGAAGCCGCCGCGATGCGGCATGACAGGACGGGATGGCGGGCGCAAGTTGTTTGCGCTAAACCCGGCGCAATTCAGCCGGCCACGACGGGAGAGGCGCATGCACGACTTGTGGTTCTGGCTTCTGGCCGGGTTTGCCTCGGTTCTGGTCGGCATGGGCAAGGGCGGGGTGCCGATCGTGGCCATGCTTTCCGTCCCGTTGATGAGCCTCGTGATGCCGGCGGGGATGGCGGCGGGTCTGCTGCTGCCGATCTATGTCGTGTCCGACATGTTCGGGCTTTATGCCTATCGCCATGCCTATGACCGGCGGGTGCTGGCGATCCTGGTGCCCGCGACCACGCTGGGCGTGGGGCTGGGCTGGGCCACCGCGCATCTGGTGCCGGGCTGGGTGGTTACCGGGCTGGTCGCGCTGATCGGGCTGGTCTTCGCGCTGAACCTGCTGCTGCGCAGGGGCGTCCAGGCCGATCCCCGCCCCGCCCGGGTGGCGCCGGGCCTGTTCTGGGGGGCGCTGACCGGATTCACCAGCTTTGTCAGCCATGCCGGCGCGCCGCCCTATCAGGTCTACACCATGCCGCTGGGCCTGCGCAAAGAGGTCTATGCCGGCACCGCCACCATCCTGTTTGCCTGGGTCAACGCGGTAAAGCTGATCCCCTATTGGGCGCTTGGCCAGATCAACCTCGCCAATCTGAAACTCTCGGTCCTGCTGGCGATCCCGGCATCGGTCGCGGTCTTTGCCGGGGTCTGGCTGGTGCGCCGCCTGCCGGAACGGCTGTTCTTCCAACTGGTCACCTGGGCCTTGCTGCTGCTGTCGCTCAAGCTGCTCTGGGATGTCGCGCGGGCCCTGTGACCGCCGCCGCGCACGCCTTTTTTCTGCGGCGCGGCAAATCGGGCCTTGCCCATAATGCCGTTTTCATGCTTCCTCGCGCAAGAATATTACCAGACGGAGAGACTCATGTCCCGGCCCTACCGTTCCGTGCTTTATATTCCCGGCTCCAAGGAGCGCGCGCTGGAAAAGGCGCAGGGGCTTGCCACCGACGCGATCATCTTCGATCTGGAAGATGCGGTGGCCCCCGATGAAAAACCCGCCGCGCGCAAGCTGCTGGCCCGGGTGTTGACGGATTGGGATTTCGGCCGCCGCGCCCGCATCGTGCGGATCAACGGCTTTGACACCGAATGGGGCCGCGATGACGCCAATGCCATGGACGAGGCGATTGCCCGCGGCGCCCGGATCGACGCGATCCTGATCCCCAAGGTCAATTCCGCCGCCGATCTGGATGCCGTGGCCGAGGCCGTGCCGGGCGCCGATCTCTGGGCGATGATGGAGACCTGCCGCGGCATGCTCAACGCCGCCGAAATCGCCGCCCATCCGCGCCTCAAGGGCATGGTGATGGGCACCAACGATCTGGCGAAAGAACTGAACAGCCGCTTCCGCGCCGACCGCCTGCCGATGCAGGCCGGGCTGGGCCTGTGCCTGCTGGCCGCCCGGGCCGAGGGGCTGGTGATCGTCGATGGCGTCTACAATGCCTTCAAGGACGAAGACGGGCTGCGCGCCGAATGCGATCAGGGCCGCGACATGGGCTTTGATGGCAAGACGCTGATCCACCCCGCGCAGCTTGACATCGCCAATGCCGCCTTTGCCCCGTCCGAGGCCGAGATCGACCTCGCCCGCCGGCAGATCGCCGCCTTTGACGCCGTGATGGCCAGCGGCGGCGGCGTCGCCGTGGTGGATGGCAAGATCGTGGAGAACCTGCACATCGTCACCGCCAAGGCGACGCTCGCCAAGGCAGAGGCGATTGCGGCCATGGCCGAATGATGGGAGTGTGACCCGGTTCACATGACTGGAGCCTTCCCATGACCCTGCTTGCCCTCGGCCTCATCCTCTGGATCGTGCCGCATCTGTTGAAACGCCTTGCGCCGGATCTGCGCGCGGGCTGGGGCGAGGCCGGCAAGCTGGCGATCACGCTGGCGCTATTTGCCGGGCTGGTGCTGATGGTGATCGGCTACCGGCAGGCCGAAGGCACGGTCTACTGGGGCCGCAACCCGGCGCTGGTGGGGATCAACAACCTGCTGATGCTGGTCTCGGTCTATCTGTTCGCGGCCGCGGGCATGAAGACCGCCTTGGCGCGCAAGCTGCGTCATCCGATGCTTCTGGGCGCGGTGCTGTGGTCGGTCGCGCATCTGCTGGTGAATGGCGACACGCCCTCGTTCCTGCTGTTCGGCGGCATCGGCCTCTGGGCGCTGCTGTCCATGGCGCTGATCAACCGCGCCGGTCCCTGGACCCCGCCCGCCGCCAAGCCCGCGAAATTCGAGGCGATGGCGCTGGCCGGCACGCTGCTGGTCTATGGCGCGATTGCGGGGGGGCATTACGCCCTCGGCTATCCAACCTTCGGGTGAGACGATGAAACTCTATCGGTTCCTGTCGGATGACGACACTTCGGCCTTTTGTCACAAGGTGACAGCTGCGCTGAACAAGGGCTGGGCGTTGCAGGGCGGCCCGACCTACGCCTTTGACGCGGCACGCGGCGTCATGCGCTGCGGTCAGGCCGTGGTGAAAGAGGTGCCGGGCGATTACAGCCCCGATCTGAAACTGGGCGAGCAATAGGCCCGCCCCGGGGGCGCGACAAAGGCGCCCCTTTCCCCTGCCGCGGATGGCCCCCGCCGGCACGCCCCGCCGACACGCAAGGAGTGAGAGCATGAAAACCAATCCCGGCCGATTTTTCGAGGATTACCGCATCGGCGAGGTGATCCGCCACGCCGTGCCGCGCACGGTGTCGGGCGGGGAACGCGCCCTGTATCATGCGCTGTATCCCGCGCGGCATGCGCTTTATTCCAGCGATGCCTTTGCGCAGGCTTGCGGCCTGCCCGCCAGCCCGCTGGACGATCTGGCCGCCTTTCACATCGTGTTTGGCAAGACCGTGCCCGATGTCAGCCTGAACGCGGTGGCCAATCTGGGCTATGCCGAAGGTCGCTGGCTGCGCCCGGTCTGGCCCGGCGATACGCTGCGCTCGGAATCCGAGGTCATCGGGCTGAAGGAGAATTCCAACGGCAAATCCGGCGTGGTCTATGTCCGCACCCGCGGCCTCAATCAGCGCGATGAGGTGGTGATGGACTATGTCCGCTGGGTCATGGTGCGCAAGAACCGGCTGGACGCCGCCGCCCCTGCCCCGCAGGTGCCCGATCTGAAACCGGCACTCTCCGCCGCCGATCTGGTGATCCCCGAAGGGCTGGATTTCACCGGCTATGATTTCGGCCTGGCGGGCGAGCCGCATCGCTGGGGCGATTACGCCATCGGCGAGAAGATCGACCATGTCGATGGCGTCACCATCGAAGAGGCCGAGCATATGATCGCCACGCGCCTGTGGCAGAACACCGCCAAGGTGCATTTCGACGCGACCTTCCGCGACGATGGCAAGCGGCTGATCTATGGCGGGCATGTGATCTCCATGGCGCGGGCGCTTTCGTTCAACGGCCTGGCCAATGCGCAGATGATCGTCGCGCTGAATGGCGGGGCCCATGCCAATCCCTGTTTCGCCGGCGATACCGTCAAGGCCTGGTCCGAGGTGCTGGACAAGGTCGATACCCCGGCGCCGGGCGTGGGGGCGATCCGGCTGCGGCTGGTCGCGGTCAAGCAAGGCGCCACGCCCTTTGCGCTGCGGGGCGACGATGGCAAATACGCGCCCGAAGTGCTGCTCGACCTGGATTACTGGGCGCTGATGCCGCAATGACCCGCCGCCGGGGGCTGAGTCTCGCGCCAGGCCGACGACCCCCGCCCCACCGGGAATTTGTGATCACGCGCTTAAAATTCGTGATCACAAGATTGATTTTTTCCGCCCTGATAGCGTAAACGGGGGCGGGCCTGCGGTTTTCCACAGGTGACTTGCAGAAAAAACGCGCTATTGAACAAGCAGAATTCCTGCCAGTGCGCGACCTCTGTGCCGCGCCAAGCGACAGAGGGACAACATCATGGCCGAAGCAAAGCGGGTCGAACGCCCCCTTTCCCCCCATCTGCAAATCTACCGTCCGCAACTGACCTCGATCACCTCGATCCTGACCCGCATCACCGGGAACGGGCTGATCGTCGGCACGCTGCTGGCGGTGTGGTGGCTGTTCTCGGCCGCTGTCAGCCCTGAATATTTCGCCTTCGCCGATGCGGTGGTGACCTCGTGGTTCGGGGATCTGGTGTTCTTCCTGTCGGCCTGGGCGCTGTGGTATCACTACCTCGCCGGGCTGCGGCATCTTTATTACGATGCGGGCAAGGGGCTGGATATCCCCACTGCCGAAAAATTGGGCTGGGCCTGCGTCATCGGATCGGTCCTGCTGACCGTCATCACCGTCATTCTGGTCTGAGGGGGGCAACCATGCGTTACCTGACCGCCCGCAAACGCGCCGAAGGCAAGGGCGCTTCCGGCACCGGCACCGAACATCACTGGTATATGCAGGTCTCGGCCGTGGGCCTGGCCTTCATGATCCCGGTCTGGATCTACATCTTTGGTTCGACCCTGGGCAAACCCTATAAGGAGGTGCTGGAAACCTTCTCGCATCCCTTCCCGGCGATCCTGACCGGGCTGGTGCTGTTCGTCGGCATGCGCCATTTCGCCAAGGGCGCGCAGATGATGATCGAGGACTATGCGCGCGGCAGCGCCAAGAAGGGCCTGATCATGCTGGCGATTTCGATTTCCTATGCCGTGATCGCCGTGGGCTTCTACGCCCTGGCCAAGATCGCGCTCTGAAAGGCTGACCGATGACTGCTTATCCCTATGAAGTGCATGACTACGACGTGGTCGTGGTGGGCGCCGGCGGGGCCGGTCTGCGCGCGACGCTGGGCATGGCCGAACAGGGCCTGCGCACCGCCTGCGTGACCAAGGTCTTTCCGACCCGTTCGCATACCGTGGCCGCGCAGGGCGGTATCGCCGCCAGCCTGGCCAATATGGGCCCCGACAACTGGCAGTGGCACATGTATGACACCGTCAAGGGGTCGGACTGGCTGGGCGATACCGACGCGATGGAATACCTCGCGCGCGAAGCCCCTGCGGCGGTCTATGAGCTGGAACATTACGGCGTGCCCTTCTCGCGCACCGAAGAGGGCAAGATCTACCAGCGCCCGTTTGGCGGCCACACGACCGAATTCGGCGAAGGCCCGCCGGTGCAGCGCACTTGCGCCGCCGCCGACCGCACCGGCCACGCCATCCTGCACACGCTTTATGGCCAGTCGCTGAAGAGCAACGCGGAATTCTACATCGAATATTTCGCGCTGGATCTGATCATCACCGACGGCCGCTGCACCGGCGTCGTGTGCTGGAAACTGGATGACGGCACGATCCACGTCTTCAACGCCAAGATGACCGTGCTGGCGACCGGCGGTTATGGCCGCGCCTATTTCAGCGCAACCTCGGCCCATACCTGCACCGGCGACGGCGGCGGCATGGTGGCCCGCGCCGGTCTGCCGCTGCAAGACATGGAATTCGTGCAATTCCACCCGACCGGCATCTACGGCTCCGGCTGCCTCATCACCGAAGGCGCGCGTGGCGAGGGCGGGTATCTCACCAACTCCAAGGGCGAACGCTTCATGGAGCGTTATGCGCCGCACTACAAGGATCTGGCGCCGCGCGATTACGTCAGCCGCTGCATGACGCTGGAAATCCGCGAAGGCCGCGGCGTGGGCGCCGAGGGCGACCATATCCACCTGCACCTGAACCACCTGCCGCCGGCCACCCTGGCGGAACGCCTGCCCGGCATTTCGGAATCGGCCAAGATCTTTGCCGGCGTGAACGTGAACAAGGAACCGATCCCGGTTCTGCCGACCGTGCATTACAACATGGGCGGCATTCCCACGAACTACTGGGGCGAGGTGCTGAACCCGACCGCCGACAACCCCGACGCCGTGTTCCCGGGCCTGATGGCCGTGGGCGAGGCGGGCTGTGCCTCGGTGCATGGCGCGAACCGTCTGGGGTCCAACTCGCTGATCGACCTCGTGGTCTTCGGCCGCGCCGCCGCGATCCGCGCCGGCCAGATCGTCGATCCCAAGGAACGCAACGTCCCGGTCAACAAGCCCGAGGTGGACAAGGCGCTCAGCCGCTTTGACGCGATGCGCAACGCCAACGGGTCGATCCCGACCGCCGATCTGCGGCTTGAGATGCAAAAGACCATGCAGCGCGACGCTGCCGTCTTCCGTACCGAAAAGACGCTGGCCGAAGGCGAGGTCAAGATGACCGAGATTGCCGGCAAGATGGGCGATCTCAAGGTCACCGACCGCAGCCTGGTCTGGAACAGCGACCTGATGGAGACGCTGGAACTGGCCAACCTGATGCCGAACGCGCTGGCGACGATCTATGGCGCCCATGCCCGGACCGAAAGCCGCGGCGCCCATGCGCATGAGGATCACCCGAACCGCGACGACGTGAACTGGCGCAAGCACACGCTGGCCCATGTGGATGGCAACAAGGTCGCGCTCAGCTATCGCGCGGTGCATGTCGATCCGCTGACGACCGAGGCCCAGGGCGGCATCAGCCTCAAGAAGATCGCCCCCGCCGAGCGGAAGTTCTGATGCAGACCGCCGGCGCGCCCCTCCTCCCGGCGCGGGCTTTCGCCCCGCAGGGGTGCGCGCCGGCGGTGCCTTGCCACCCGGAGCGGCCCCGCCGCAACCGAGGCTGGACGGCAGGCCGGGTTTCTGGTGCTGTAGGTGCAGCAGCCGGGGCGCCCGCAGCCCCTCTTTCGCACAGGAGTATCCGATGATGCGCGTATCCCTTTCCCGTTCCGCAAGGCTGGCCCTGATGGCGCTGGCGATCGGGCTTGTGCCCGCATCGGGCGCGATGGCGCGCAGCGGCAAGGATCTGGTCGTGGCCTGCATCCACGCCAATGGCGTGGTCGGCGCCTATGACTTCGGCGCCGATCAGGCGCTGCCGGTGGTGCGCCCGCTGCAAGGTGGCACCGCCGAGGGGGCGGCCCGCATCAATGCCTGCATCCGTAAAAGCGCGGCGCAGCAGGGCCATGTCCATCAGGCACGGGCGATGATCCAGGAATGGGCGCCCTGCCAGTTGGTGATGGTCGGCGGCACCGGCTTTGACACTTGCCACAAACCGTGGTGAGGCGCCGATGACCCTGCGCCCCGCCCTTCTCCTCCTTGCCGCGCTGCCGCTGGCAGCCGCCTGTTCGCCGCAGACGATCACCGACAATGTGACCGACCGCGCCGCGCGGTCGGTGGTGGTGCCGGTCTTGCAGAATTACATGACCGCCCCCCAGGCCGAGATCGCCGCCGATTGCGTGCTGTCCAGCGCCGCCCCCGCCGAAAAGCGCGCTCTGGCCCGCGATGTCGGCGTGCAGGCCGGATCGCTGACGGTGCAGAACGTGACGAATATCGTCCGCCGGCCCGCGACCGGCGATTGCATGCGCGCGCGCGGCGTGACGCTCGGGGGGGCCTGATCCATGTGGCGCGCCGCCCTTCTCGTGCTGCTGCCGCTGGCCGCCTGCGGGCCGGTCAGCCGCGAACAGGCCGAGCGGGATTGCTTCGCGCGCGCCCGCCTTGCGCAGCAGCCGCGCGGCGAAGTGGGTCTGGGCATGGACAGCCGCGGCCGCGCCGCCGGCAATTTCGAGATCACCGTGACCTCGGATTACATCCAGGGCCGCGACCCCGCCGCCGTCTATGACGCCTGCGTCTATCAGAAATCCGGGCAGTTGCCGTCGCAGCCGCTCTATACCCGTCCCGATTGGAGAGACTAGCCAATGGTCCAGTTCACCCTGCCAAAGAACTCCAAAATCCGCACCGGCAAGACCTGGCCGAAGCCGGAAGGCAAGAACGTGCGCAAGTTCCAGATTTATCGCTGGAACCCGGATGATGGCGAAAACCCGCGGGTCGATACCTATTTCCTCGACATGGACAAGTGCGGCCCGATGGTGCTGGACGCGCTGATCAAGATCAAGAACGAGGTCGATCCGACCCTGACCTTCCGCCGGTCCTGCCGCGAGGGGATCTGCGGGTCTTGCGCGATGAATATCGACGGGATCAACACGCTGGCCTGCATCTATGGCCTGGACGAGATCAAGGGCGATGTGAAGATCTACCCGCTGCCGCATATGCCGGTGATCAAGGATCTGATCCCCGACCTGACGCATTTCTACGCCCAGCATGCCAGCATCATGCCTTGGCTGGAAACCAAGACCAACACGCCGGCGAAGGAATGGCGCCAGTCGATCGAAGACCGCAAGAAACTGGACGGTCTTTATGAATGCGTGATGTGCGCGAGCTGCTCCACCTCCTGCCCGAGCTACTGGTGGAACGGCGACAAATACCTCGGCCCGGCCGCGCTGCTGCATGCCTATCGCTGGATCATCGACAGCCGCGACGAGGCGACGGGCGAGCGTCTGGACGGGCTGGAAGACCCGTTCAAGCTGTATCGCTGCCACACGATCATGAACTGCGCCAAGACCTGCCCCAAGGGTCTGAACCCGGCCAAGGCAATTGCCGAGATCAAGAAGATGATGCTGGAACGCGCCGTCTGATCGACGCCCCGGACAAGAATAAGGCCCCGGCACGCGCCGGGGCTTTTTTCGTTGGAGGGCGGGCATTCCTCTGCCAGTATGCCGGCCGCCATAGTGGCTTTTGCGGCCAGTAACCTGACGGTTCATGCCTGTGCTTCGTCGCGTCCTCTGCTCCACGCTTCTGGCCATCCGACCGATTCAGGCTGGCAGAAAGGGAAGCCGGACGGCGACAGGGGGCATGATCCATCGAGGGGTCAGACCTTCCCGGGGTCGCAAAGCGCATCACGCGCAGCACCGCGCACATCCCGCAACGCGGCCCGGCTGCCACCCCGCATCCACCATTGCCGCCCCGCCCGCAGCAATGCTAGATCGGCCCACTGACGACGGAGCCGATCTTGGACAGTTTGACCTTTCTGGTGGTGAACGGCTGCAATGCAAGGGGCAGGCCCCTGCCGGATGAGCTTCTGTCGGGCTATTTCTTCCATGGCGCCGATTTCGTGCTGGGCAAGGCGGGCTATGCCGCCTTTCGTGCGGCGGGCGGCCCGGCGCCGCTGGCCGAGGACGGCTGCTATATCCATGCCCTGCGCGAGGGGGACGGCTATCGCTTTGCCGCCGATTACTGCGGCTATCGCAAGATCTTCTACATCCACCGCCCCGGTTTCTGGGCGGTGTCGAACAGCCTGTGGCAAATCGCCCGCGCGATGCGCGCGGCAGGGCTGGAGCCGCGACCCGACCCGGTCGAACTGGCCGCGATGGAGGCCGAGGGAACGCTGATCCCCACCGGGCGCGGCATGTTCTTTTCGCAACTCACCACCTTTCGCACCGTGATCGAGGGCGTGTGCCTGCTGCCGCGCGACTCTGCGCTGCGGATCGGCCCCGGCGGCGCGACCGAACTGCCGCTGTGCCCCCGCCCGACGGGGCAGGATTACGCCGCCACGCTGGCCCGGGCGCTAGGCCTCTGGTCGGCGCGGATCGCCGGGCTGGTGCAGGCGGGCTGGCAACTTTCGGCCGATCTGACCGGCGGGATCGACAGCCGCTCGGTGCTGGCGCTGCTCATGGCCGGCAGTGGCGGGCAGGCGCTGTTTCCCCGGTCGAACCTGAATGACAGGGGCCGCGCCGATCTGCGCGTGGCGCAGGATCTGTGCAGGCATCTGGGCCTTGCCCATAACGCGCCGCTGCCGCAGCGCCCCCCCGCCCTGCCCGCGCCCGAGGCCTTTGCCGCCTGGCGCGACCTCTGCCTCGGCGCCTATCACCCGATCTATTTCCCCCGGCACCGGCTGACGCCCGGCATCGCCCATTTCGGCGGCGGCGGCGGTGGCAATCAGCGCAGCGTCTATGACCGCTCGGTCTGGGCGCGGCTGCGGCGGCTGGGGCGGCCTGACCGTTTCGTCGCGGCGCGCATGGCCAATCTGCGCCCGGCGGCACAACGCGCGCCCTATGGCGCCGCCCTGCGCGCAACGCTGGCGCGGATCGCCAGCACCGCCCCCGCCGGGATGGACCCGCTGCTGCTGCATTACCGCGAATTCCGCAACCGCTTTCACGCCGGGCGGACACCGCAATATCAGCTGTCGATCAACCCGCTGGCCTCGGCCCTGCTGGATGATTGTGCGGCCCTCGCCGGCGCTGCGCGGATCGAGACCGCGCAGATGTTCTATGACATGCTGGAAAGCCTGCATCCCGGCCTGGTCGATCGCCCCTTTGACAAGCGCCACAAGGCGATCGGCGCTGCCCGCCGCGCCGCGCTGACGCGCGTCACGCCGGACCCGCTGCCACCGGGCCGGGCCTTTGCCGATTGGGCGCCGCGCCCGCCCCGTGCCCAGGGCGGCCCGGGGCTGATGGAGCGGATGGCCAATCTTTACGCCCGGGCCCGGCCGCTCGCGGCGCAGCATCTGCCGGCGCGCTATCTGGCGCAGGCCGATCGCGAGTTGGAGCGCGCGCGCAAGACCGGCGCCTTTTCGCATCCCAATGCCTCCAAGCGGGTGGGCGTCGTCGCGGCCTTCGCGCTGTTTCTGGCGCCCGATCCATGATCCTGCTGCTGCCGCTTCTGGGCCTTGCGGTCGTGCTGTATCTCTGGCTGTCGCGGCGCGGATCGACACTGACACGCGACTGCCGCTGGCGCGAATATCGGGCGGAAGGGGCATGGCGCTGCGCCGCGTGCGGGGCAGAATGGCGCGGCGCGGGCACCCCGCGCGACTGCCTGCGCGAAAGGCGCCCGGCCGGCGATTGACGGCGCATCAAAGGCGACGCAGATTGGCGCAAAAACACAATCTCTCAGCACCAGCCAGGGATGCCCCGCGCCATGTCACGCCTGCCTGCCGAACACCAGCCCCCCGCCGATGCCGATGCCCGCCGCGCCATCGCGCCAGTCATCTGCTATCCGGTCGAGGCGCTGACGCCCCCCGACCTGCCCGCCTACCGCGCCGCCCGCGACGGGTGGGAACAGACCGACGAGGTGGTGATCCCCGCCCGTGACGGCAGCGCTTTCGAGGTGCCGGCAGGCCATTTCTTTCGCATCAGCAGCATCGAGGGGCCGCAGGTCGGCGATCTCAATCTCTGGAATGCCGCGAACTTGCGCGAGCGGTTCTATTCCGGCAAGACCCGCGCGCTGCACCGCACCCATCTGACGACGGGCGACCGGCTCTGGACCGCGCATCCCTATCTGCGCCCGATGGCGACGATCACCGAAGACACGCTCGACTGGTATGGCATGGATGCCTTTGGCGGCTCGGTCCATGACGTGATCGGCACGCGCTGCGACCCCTATACGCATAACCTGCTCAGCCATGGCGGGCAGTATCACCATTGCTGCCATTCCAACCTGACGCGCGCGCTGGCCGATGCCCGCGGCCTGACCCTGGCCGAGGCCGAGACCCATGTGCATGACGTGCTGAATGTCTTCATGTGCACTGGATTTACCCGCGATACAGGGCAGTATTTCATGAAGGCCTCGCCGGTGCGGCCCGGCGACTATCTGGAGTTCTTTGCCGAGATCGACCTTCTGGGCGCGCTGTCGGCCTGCCCGGGCGGCGATTGTTCGTCCGAACATTCCTCGGACAGCACGACCTGCCACCCGCTGCGGGTGCAGGTCTTCCGCCCCAAGGCGCCGCCCGCCGGCTGGATCAGCCCGCCCGTCAATGGCTATGACCGGAGCCATGGCCGCTAGGGCACCGATTTTTCGTCGAAAAATCGGATCGCGCGGGGGTCAGCAATAGCGCTCGATCGCGAGGATCTGGCCATCGCCATAGCGATCACCGGCAGCGAAACCGGCGGGCAGGATCGTTTCGATCTCGGCCCGTTCCGCGGGGCCCAACCTTGGCAGGTCCAGCCATTCGCGCAGCCGTTCCGCCCGCCGGGTGCCCGGGATCGGCACGACATGCGGCCCCGCCGCCATGACCCAGGCCAGCGCTGTGGCCGGCACCGACCAGCCGCGCGCGGCGCACCAGGCCCGGAAACGGTCGATCCGGGCAGTGTTGCGCAGGAAATTCGCGCCGGTAAAGCGCGGATTGTCGCGGCGAAACCAGTCCGTCACCGCCGCGGCCGGCAGCGGCGCATTGCCCAGCATCCCCCGCGCCAGCGGCGAGAAGGCGACAAAGCTCACCCCCAGGCGCGCGCATTCCTGCACAAGGCCAAGCTCGGGCTGCCGGCTCCAGAGCGAATATTCGTTCTGCACCGCCCGGCAGGGATGCAGCGCATGGGCCTCGCGCAGCGTTTCCGGCGCGATTTCCGACAGGCCATAGCCGCCGATCTTGCCCGCGCGTTCCAGGTCTTGCAGCGTGCCGATCACCTCGGCCAGCGGGCGGTCGGCCTCGCGGCGGTGGAGATAGAACAGGTCCACCCGCTCCACCCCCAGCCGGCGCAACGAGGCCTCCAGCTCGGCGCGCAGATAGGCGGGGCTGTTGTCGATACGCCGTGGCGGGCCGCTGACGATGCCAGCCTTGGTGGCCAGCACCATGCCCTGCGGCCGGCGGCTGGCCAGCCATCGGCCGATCACCTCTTCGCTGACGCCCATGCCATAGATATTGGCGGTGTCGATGAAGGTGATGCCGGCCTCCAGCATCGCATCGAGACAGTCAAAGCTCTCTGCCTCGGTCGTCGGGCCGAAGGTGCCGCCCAGCGACATGGCGCCAAAGCCGAGGGCCGAGATCTCCGGCCCCCGGATTCCAAGCGAACGTTTCTGCATTGCGGCATCCTTCGGTCAGGGGGATGCCATCCAACACCCGCGAATCGGAAGGATCAAGCGCGGATGTAATGCAGCCCGGTGAAACCGCGCCGCCATTCGGCCACGCGCGGCGCAAGGCTGGCGGGATCATTGCCGCGCAGGGCCTCGGCGATCAGCGCGGCCATGCGCGGGGCGTCAGCCGGGGTGACGCCGCGGCGCACCAGTTCCGGCGTGCCGATGCGCAACCCGTTCAGATCGCCCGGCACCGGGTCGATCGGCAGTCCGATGCCGCAAGCCAGGAAACCGGCCTTGCGCAGCGTCTTCGACGCCGCCTGACCGCCGCCAAAGGCCGCGGCCTCCAGGGCGAACTGGTGGCTTTGCGTCATGCCGCGCGCGGCGCCAAAGACCGGCAGGCCCAAGGCCGCCAATTCGCGCGCCAGGGCCTGCGCCAGATCGACCATGGCCTGCGCATAGGCCGCGCCATGATCGCGCCAATCCAGCAGCGACAGCGCCAGCGCCGCCGATTTCGCCGCGTCGAAATTCGCGGTCATGCCGGGAAAGGCGATGGCGTCCAGCCGTTCGGCAATCGCCGCGTCATTGGTCACGATCAGCCCGCCCGCCGGGCCGCCCAGCGATTTATAGGTGCTCATCGTCATCAGATGCGCGCCCTCGGTCAGCGGATTGGCCCAGACCCCGCCGGCGATGATGCCGCATTGATGCGCGGCATCGAACAGCACCTTGGCCCCGACGGCATCGGCAATCGCGCGCACCTCGCGCACCGGATGCGGAAACAGGTTGAGACTGCCGCCGATGGTGATGATCTTGGGGCGCACCGTCTCGGCCAGCCGTGCAAGCCCTTGCAGATCAAGGGTGTAGCCATCGGCATTCACCGGCGCCGCATGGCTTTCCAGACCATAGAGCCCGGCACAGCCCGCCTTGTGATGGGTGACATGGCCGCCCACGGCGGGGGGCGGCGCGATGATCACATCGCCCGGCTGCGCCAACGCCATGAAACCATAGAGATTGGCCAGCGCGCCCGAGGCCACGCGGATCTCGGCATGGCTGGCGCCAAAGACCTCGGCGGCGAGTTCGGCGGCGATCACCTCAATCTCCTCGATCGCCTCCAACCCCATCTCATATTTGTCACCCGGATAGCCCAGCGAGGGGCGCGACCCGAGGCCCCGGGCCAGCGCGGCCTCCGCCCTGGGGTTCATCACATTGGTCGCGGGATTGAGGTTGAAGCACTCCGCGTCATGGATGCGGGCATTCTGCACGATCAGCGCCTCGATCCGGTCGGCGACCTGATCCGACGGGGCCGCCACGGCGGCGGCAAGGGTCTGGATATGGCTTTCGCAGGCGGCGGGCACCCAGGGGCGGGCAGCAAGATGGGGCATGGCGATCACTCCTTTTCCGGCCCCATGAAACCGCAGGGCAGGCTTGCGCGCAAAGCAGATTTGCGAAAAACTAGGGTGAGAAAAATTGATCCATCATGCCCGTTGCCCCACCCCGCCCCAAGGATCTGCCGCTGACCGCGCTGCGCGCCTTTGAGGCGGCGGCGCGGCTGGGTGGCTTTGCCGCCGCCGCGGCAGAGCTGGGCGTGACCCCGGGCGCGATCACCGCCCATATCCGCCAGTTGGAAGACCGGCTGGGCGCCCCGCTATTCGAACGCGGGGCGCGGGGCGTGCGGCTGACGCCGCTGGGCGCGCGCAGCCTGCCCGCCTTCAGCGCGGCCTTCGATGCGCTTGGCCAGGCCACGCAGGCCCTGCGGGCCGAGGCGGCGCCGCGCATCGTGCATATCGCCACCCTGCCCGCGCTGGCACAGCTTTGGCTCTCGCCGCGCCTGCCGGCGCTGCGGGCGCAGATGGCGGGGGTTGAGATCTCCATCACCGCGCTGGAACGCCCGCCGAACCTGAAACGCGCGCCCCATGACCTGAGCCTGTTCTATGGCGAGGCCGGGCGGATCGTCGCGCAGGATATGCTGTTTCCGGTCTGCGCCCCCGCGCTGGCCGCGCGGCTGACCCGGCCCGAAGACCTGCGCGCCCTGCCCTGCCTGATCGACAGCAGTTGGGCCGGCGATTGGGCGGTCTGGGCGGCGACCGCCCTGCCCGGCCAGGCCTTCCAGCCGCGCGGGCCGGTCTTTTCGCTCTATGCCCTGGCGGTGGAAGAGGCGGTGAACGGTGCCGGTGTGCTGATGGCGCGCGGCGCGCTGGTGGCGCCGCAACTGGCGCGGGGAGCGCTGGTCGCGCCCCTGCCGCAGCGCGTGGGTTTCGGCCCGGCGCTGCGGCTGTGGTCGGCCCGGCCGCTGCGCCCGGGCCAGCCCGCCGAACGGGTGGCGCGCGCCCTGATGGCCGGCTGACGATCAGGCAAAGGCCGCGGTCAGCGCGATTTCCACCATGTCGCCAAAACTGGTTTCCCGCTGATCGGCGGGCAGCGCCTCATGCGTCAGGATATGGTCCGAGATGGTCAGCACCGCCAGCGCCCGGCGGCCATGGCGGGCGGCCAGGGTGTAAAGCTCGGCCGCCTCCATCTCCACCGCCAGGACGCCATGGCGCTGCATCTGCTCAGACAGGTCGGGCCGTTCGTCATAGAACGTGTCCGAGGAATAGATCGCCCCGGCATGCAGCCCGATGCCCCGTGTGTCGGCGAGGGTCTGCCCCGCCTCCCATGCGGATCTGAGCAGGCCGAAATCGGCGGTCGGGGCAAAGTTTAGTTCGCGAAAGATGGTGCGCGAGGGCGATCCGGCGGTGCAGCAGGCCTGCGCCAGCACCACGTCGCGCACCTTGACCCCGTGCTGCAATGCCCCCGCCGATCCGATACGGATCAGCGTCTGCGCGCCATAATCGCGGATCAGTTCGTTCACATAGATCGACAGCGAGGGCATGCCCATGCCGGTGCCGTGAATCGTCACCCGTTCGCCCTTCCAGGTGCCGGTATAGGCCAGCATGCCCCGCACCTCGTTGACCAGCACGGCGTCCTTGAGAAAGGTCTGCGCGGCCCAGCGGGCGCGATAGGGGTCGCCCGGCAGCAACACGGTTTCGGCGATCTCACCGGGCTTGGCTCCGATATGAACGGTCATGCGGCTTTCTCCTGTCCTCCCCGGACTATAGCCGGGAACGCGGCAAGGAAAAGACCCCGTCGGATCACGCGGCGCGGGTGGCCTTCATGGCGGCGCGGTCAGCGAAATCACGGGCATTGGGGCAGAAACCGCAATCCGCAGGCTCCGCCTGATCGGCATGTGCCAGGGTTTCGGAACACTGGCGCCGCACCCCGCAATGACCACAGGTCTGCACCATATGCAGATAGGCGTCATATTCGCGGCGCATCTCGTGCGGGGTCAGCCCGAAGATCCCTGCCATCGCGCGCATCCGCTGTTCGGTATCGGCGGGCATCATGGCAAAATCCACGATCTGTTCGCGCGACATGCCCAGATCGGCAAGGTCACGGTCCGACATGGCGTCGATTTCTTTCAGGGCGCGCCAGCGGGTGAAGAACATGTTCAGACGTTCGCGCATTCGAGCCTCCTGTCGCGGTCTGGCCCAGTGATACGTCGCGCGCCCCGGCGCCGAATTGATCGAGGTCAAGTCGTCAGCGCGCCTGACGAAATCTCGTCAGCTTGCCAGATGCCGCAGCCCCTGCGTGACATCGGTGCGGATGGCCAGCCGCAAGCCCGGCTCATCGCCGGCGCGCAGCGCCGACAGGATCATCCGGTGATGCTGCGGTGGTTCGTTCCGGCGCAGACGGGAGTAAAGCGCGCGCATCGTCGGCCCGAGTTGCAGCCAGACGGTTTCCAGAATCGCCAGCATGGCCGGCGCCTGCGCCCGCAGGTAAAGCGTGCGGTGAAATTCCAGATTGGTGCGGATATAGGCCACCGAATCCTGCCGGGCCACCGCATCGGCATTGGCGGCATTGATCACGGAAAGCCGGTCGATCAGCGCGAAATGCGCCCGCGGCAGGGCACGGCTGGCCAGTTCCGGTTCCAGCAGCGCGCGGATCGCCGCCAGTTCCTCGATCCGGTCCGGGGTCAGTTCCGGCGTCGCCACCCGCCCCGAGGATGACAGCGTCAGCGCCCCCTCGGCCACCAGCCGCCGCACCGCCTCGCGCGCGGGGGTCATCGAGACACCATATTGCTTGCCCAACCCGCGCAGCGTCAGCGCCTGTCCGGGCGCCAGTTCGCCATGCATGACCTGCGTGCGCAGGGCGCGATACAGCCGTTCATGCGCGGCAGGGTCCGAGGCGGGGCGTGTCATCGTCATGGCCCGAGCGAAACACCCGCGCGAGGGCGCGGTCAAGACCCGTCAAAGCGATAGGCGTGCAGCGCCTGCCCTTCGGTCTTGAGCCAGCGGCGCGGCGCGGCATAGCCGGGCATCAGCCGCGCCACCTCGGCCCAGAAGGCGGGGGAATGGTTCATCTGCGCCAGATGCGCCACCTCATGCGCGCAGACATAGTCCAGCACCGCCGGCGGCGCCATGATCAGCCGCCAGCTATACATCAGCCGCCCGTCATGGGTGCAACTGCCCCAGCGGGACCGGGTATCGCGCAGGGCCAGGCTGGCATAGGGCCGCCCCAACCGCGCGGCATAGTGATCCGAGGCCGCCGCCAGCCGGTCACGCGCCCGCGTCTTCAGAAAGGCCGCGACGCGCCGCCCCAGCTGCGCCGGATCGCCCGGCACCAGCAGCGCCTCGTCGGTCAGTTGCACCGCCCGCCCCTGCCCCGGCATCAGGCGGCGCATCTGCCCCTCTACCGGGATCGCGGCGCCATGGGCCAGCACCGCCTCGGCCGGCACGGCCTCCAGCGCGCGGCGCAGCCAGGCCTCTTGCCCGCGCGCGAAATCCAGCGCATCGGCCTCACGCGCGCGAAGCGGCAGCGACAGCGTGACCCGCCCGTCCAGCCGCGAGACCCGCAATGAAAACCGCCGCGCCCGGGCCGAGCGGCGCAGCGTGATCTCGATCGGCGCAAGGCCGGGGGTGGAAGGGGGCAGAAGGGGCATGTCTGGCCTTGGCAAAGCGGCGTCAGCATAGCCGCTTCGCCCGGCCCCGCAAGCGGCGAGAAAAGGCTTTGACAGTGATTGCGCGCTATGGCATGGGCCAGCATTCGCGGGCACGCCGCCCGATTCCGGCCCGTCCGGGGCCATGAGCAAGGGAACCACCATGCCCAACGAAGACTGGGGGACGAAGCGCCTCTGCCCGACCACCGGCAAACGCTTCTATGACATGAACCGTAGCCCGATCGTCAGCCCCTATACCGGCGAGATCGTGGATATCGAAAGCGCCCGGCGCAAGCTGGCCGCCTCGGTCATCTCGCGCGGCGCGCCGGAAAAGGACGATGACGTTCTGGTGGACGATATCGACACCGATGACGATCTGCTGGCCGAAGGCGTGTCGGACGATGCCGACATGGACGATGATCTGCTGGAAGACGACGCCGACGACAATGTGTCGCTCGACGATCTGGCCGATGTGGCCGGCGACGAGGAAGACGTCTGACAGGGCGCAAAAGATTGTCGCGGGGGGCCGCAGATTTCCTCTTGCACCCCCCCGCGCCATCCCCTAGATAGCCCGCATTGCCGCGCCGCACCCATATGCGCAGGCGACACCCGGTGGGGTCATAGCTCAGATGGGAGAGCGCTTGAATGGCATTCAAGAGGTCGGGAGTTCGATCCTCCCTGGCTCCACCAAATCTCTCCTGAACAACGCGCGGCAGATTTGCCATTGACGGTGGAAGTTCTCCATGCCGTCCGGTATTCTGCGCCCCTGATGACGCCACGGCCGGCCGCCATCGCCCCGCCAGCACGGCAGAAAGCGCTGCATCGAAGTCAGGCGCGGACGGCGTTGATACGGACGGAAAGGACTTCTGTTCTTGGGGATCAATGTCCGCTCAACAAACGGCCACCCCCGCTGACGACATCTGCTTTTCAGCACTTTCCGTCGAGGCGGCTGCGAGCGTTCCGTTCTTAACGACGGTAACGCCATAGCCTCGGCTTCTCGCCGCCAGCGCCGTCTTTTTCACACAATAGTTAAGGTCCAGTCCAGCGAGACGCAGCTTGCCAACCTTCAGGCGCTCCAAAAGAGCATCCAGTTCGCCGGTTTCAAATGCATCCTGCACGCGCTTTATAATGACATGTTCGGGATAGGACGCGAATTGCCCGGCAAGTTCTGTCCCCTCACTGCCTTCTATCGCCTGCCCTCGCATCATGAGCCTCGCCAGAACTTTCGTGGAAGGGATCGACCATTCCTGACGAACGGCAATGACCGGATGGCCCTGGGCCCGCGCCGCCTCTACTTCCTCAAGAATGGTGGCGGCAGCGACTGCTTTTGCAGAGTCCGAATAAGGACCGCGTTCCCAGAATACGGATTGCAGATCAATCAGCAGAAGGGCTGACCCGGTCCGGTCCGGGATCCTCGCCCCGACACTGACCGAGCCGATGCGCCTGACACCGTTGCCGAGCCAGAATATGAGGAGCAAAACCGCAGCACCCAACACAATGCCGAACGTCATTCTCTGTCTCCTGCCCGCTTTTTCAAGCTGTCCGTCACTGCGAGCACGACCTCAAGCGCCGTCGCGATGTCTTCTTTGCTCAAATTTCCGCCTATCTCCTCCACGAGTTTCATTTCCCTTGAAATGATTTCTTCGATGAGGGTGCGGCCGTGATCGGTCAACGCCAGGATGGGCGAGCGCTTGTGGCGGGGATTTGCGCGTTGCTCCGTGAAACCTGAAGCCAGCGTTTCGTTGCACATGATCTGGACATATTGCCGTTTGATTTCGAGCCTTGCCGCAATCTCCGGGACGGTCTGAGCGCCATACTTGTTCAGCATCTCCAGAACGGCGCGCATCCGGACTGTAAGGTTGGTTCCGATCAGACCAGCCTCAACGCAGGCTTCTGCGGCCTGCATCAAGGGGCGCGACATCCAGATCAGCTGGTGGAGATGTTCGGCTTTCATATTGACACTATACATGTCATTTTGACAGGCGCAATGTCGAATATTGCGAAGCCCGATTGGTGCATCTTGCTGCATCCGGTCGTATTAACTCGAAGCAAAAATTCACCGCGCGCGTCATGACAGGCTGCCGAGGACTCGACGCGGTCACGATCATGCAGCGAAGCAGCACCCCACCCGACTGCGCCACAGCACGCCGGCCCGGCATCACGGCGCCGCCGCGCTTGCATAGGGGCGGGGCTGGCGCTAGGGCTAGGGGATGCTGTCCTATCAACACATCTATCATGCGGGCAATCTGGCGGATGTGCAGAAGCATATGCTTCTGGCGCATGTGCTTGATTACCTTGCGCAAAAAGACAAGCCGCTGACCTATATCGAAACGCATGCGGGCCGGGGGCTCTATGATCTGGGCAGCGACGAGGCGCTGAAGACCGCCGAGGCCGCCAGCGGCATCGCCCTGCTGGAGCCGCGCATCCGCGCCGATCACCCCTATCGCCGCCGTCTGGCCGAGGTGCGGGCGCGGTTCGGGGCGCGGGCCTATCCGGGATCACCGCTCATCGCCGCGCTGAGCCTGCGCGACATGGACAGCCAGCATCTGAGCGAACTGCACCCGCAGGAATACGAGGCGCTGCGCCGCAACCTGCACGATTTCCCGGTGACCTTTCGCAAGGAAGACGGGTTTCAGCGCGCGCTGGCGCTGACCCCGCCGATGCCGCGCCGGGGGCTGCTGCTCTGTGATCCGTCCTATGAGGTGAAGGAGGATTACGCCACCATCCCCCGCCATTTCGCCGCCATCGCGCGCAAATGGAATGTGGGCATCCTGATGCTGTGGTATCCGATCCTGACCTCGGGCGCGCATGAGGAAATGCTGGCGATACTGGAGCGCAACCACCCCGACGCGCTGCGCCATGAGGTGCGCTTTCCCCCGGTGCGCGAGGGGCATCGCATGATCGGATCGGGCATGTTCGTGGTGAACCCGCCCTATGGGACCGAGGCCGCGCTGGCCGAGATCGACGCGCTGTTCCGGGGGGTCGTGTGATGCTGGAATTCCACACGCTCGATGTCTTTACCGACCGGCCCTTTGCCGGCAACCCGCTGGCCGTTGTGCTGGGGGCCGAGACGCTGTCGGCGGCGCAAATGCAGATCATCGCGCGTGAATTCAACCTGTCGGAAACGATCTTCGTGATGCCGCCGGTCAATCCCGCCCATACGGCGCGGGTGCGCATCTTCTTTCCCACGGCCGAGATCCCCTTTGCGGGGCACCCGACCATCGGCTGCGCCATCCTGCTGGCCTGCCGGATGCAGCCCGAGGGCGACTTCACCCGCGATCTGGTGCTGGAGGAGGAGGCCGGACCGGTGCCGGTGCGGGTCACCCGGCGCGGCACCCGCTGCGAGGCCGAATTCACCGCGCCGCTGCTGCCGACCGCCGCCCCCGGCAGCGCCCCGCGCGACCTGATCGCCCGCGCGCTGGACCTTGACCCCGGCGCGATCGGCTTTGGCCAGCATGCGCCGGGCATCTGGCAGGGCGGGCCGGCGTTTCTCTATGTGCCGGTCGCCGATCTGGCGAAGCTGGCCCGCGCCCGCCCGATCGAGCCGCATTGGTCGGCCCTGATGGACAGCGCCGGGGTGGACAGCGCCTATCTGTATACCCCCGGCACGGATTGCGATTTCCGCGCGCGGATGTTTTCGCCCACGGCCGGTATCCCCGAGGATCCCGCCACGGGATCGGCGACCGCGATCCTGGCCGCGCAGTTGCGTGCCGCCCGGGCGCTGCGCAGCGGCGTCCAGGCCTTCTCGCTGCGTCAGGGGGTCGAGATGGGGCGCCCGTCGGAACTGCGCCTGACGGTGGATTACACGCCCGAGGGCATCCGCGCGGCACATATCCGCGGCGCCGCGGTGCCGCTGTCGCAAGGGCGGATCGCATGCCCGCCCGCGGACGTGACCACCCCGTGATTGGACAGGGCCACGGCCCCGCGATAAGGTTCTTCCCATGTTCGACCAACTGCTGCGCCGCCTGCTTGCCCCCGCTCCTGCCCCGCTGCCGCTGGCCGAGGGCCGGCTGGCGCTTGCGGCGCTGATGGTGCGGGTGGCGCGGGCCGATGCCGATTACACAGAAAGCGAGGCCGCGCGCATCGACCGGGTGCTGGCGCGGATGCATGGCCTGTCCCCCTTTGAGGCCGCCTCGCTGCGAGCCGAGGCAGAGCGGCTGGAACGCGAGGCCCCCGATACCGTGCGCTTTACCCGCGCGCTGAAGGACAGCGTGCCGATCGAGGACCGCGCCGCGCTGATCGAGGCGCTGTGGTCGGTCGCGCTGGCCGATGGCAGCCGCCATGACGGCGAGGATCAGGTGATCCGGCTGACCACCGCCTTTCTGGGCCTGACCGACCGGGATTCGGCCGAGGCCCGCCAGCGTGCCGCCGGGGCCACCGGCACGACCTGACCTCTGCCCGCGATTGCCCGTTCCGTCAGGGCAGATTGCCCAAAGCGGCGGCATTTCGGATTGTTCCGGCACAATTGCCGTTGCAAGGTGATCAAAATTCCGCCCTATTTGATGGAACAGGGAAGCCTTTCGGCCAACGACAAGCGAGAAACCGTGTCTGCCAATCCATCGACCACCGCATCGGCGCGGGACGTGCCGGTTATCGAAATTCGCGATCTGCACAAGAGCTATGGCCAGCTTGAGGTTCTCAAGGGCGTGGATCTGCGTGCGCCCAAGGGGCATGTGATCTCGCTCATCGGGTCGTCCGGTTCGGGCAAATCGACGCTCTTGCGCTGCTGCAACCTGCTGGAAGACAGCCAGCAGGGCGAGATCCTGTTCGAGGGCGAGGCCGTCCACTGGAAGGGCGCCGGGCTGAACCGCCACCCCGCCGACAAGGCCCAGGTGCTGCGCATCCGCACCAATCTGTCGATGGTGTTCCAGCAATTCAACCTGTGGGCGCATCTGACCATCCTGCAAAACGTGATGGAGGCGCCGGTCACGGTGCTGAAGCGCGACCCGAAAGAAGTCGAGGCCAAGGCCCGCGAATATCTGGCCAAGGTCGGCATCGCCGACAAGGCCGACAACTGGCCCGCGCAGCTTTCGGGCGGCCAGCAACAACGCGCCGCCATTGCCCGCGCGCTCTGCATGGAGCCGCGCGCGCTGCTGTTCGATGAACCGACCTCCGCGCTCGACCCCGAGCTGGAACAGGAGGTGGTCAAGGTGATCAAGGCACTGGCCGAGGAAGGCCGCACCATGATCATCGTGACGCATGACATGAAGATGGCGAATGACGTGTCGGACCACGTCGTCTTCCTGCACCAAGGCAAGATCGAGGAGGAAGGCCCCCCCGATCGGCTGTTTGGCAACCCGCAGACCGAACGTCTGCGCGGTTTCCTGTCGGCCACCATGGCCTGAACCAATGACCAACGGGAGTATCATGATGAAAAAACTGCTGCTTGCCACCGCGCTTCTGGCGCTGACCGGCGGGGCCGCCGCCGCGCAGACCGTGCGCCTTGGCACCGAAGGCGCCTACCCGCCCTTCAACTTCATCGACGATGCCGGCAATGTCGCGGGCTATGAGCGTGAATTCGGCGACGAGGCCTGCAAGCGCGCCGGCCTGACCTGCGAATGGGTCACGAATGACTGGGATTCGATCATCCCGAACCTGCAATCGGGCAATTACGACGTGATCATTGCCGGCATGTCGATCACCGACGAGCGCGAAAAGGTTGTCGATTTCTCGGAAAACTATTTCCCGCCGGCCGACAGCGCCTATGTGGGCCTGACTGCCGATGCCGATATCAAGACCGGCGTCGTCTCGGCGCAGGTGGGCACGATCCAGGCCGGCTATGTGGCGGAATCGGGCGCGACGCTGCTGGAATTCCCCACCCCGGATGAAACCGTCGCTGCCGTGCGCAATGGCGAGGCCGCGGCGGTCTTTGCCGACAAGGACTATCTCGCGCCCTATGTCGCGGAATCGAATGGCGAGCTGGTCTTCGTCGGCGACCCCGTGTCGCTGGGCGGTGGCGTGGGCCTTGCCTTCCGCGAAAGCGATGACGAGCTGCGCGAGAAATTCAACGCCGTCATCAAGGCGATGAAGGAAGACGGCACCATCAACGCCCTGATCGAAAAGCACTTCGGGCCTGAAACCAAGAAGTTCTGAGCCCTGACGCCCCGCCCGCCCATGGGCGGGGCCCCCTCTGGCCGACAAGATCCCCCATGTTCAGCTTCTGCGCCGATCCCAAAAGCCTCGAGGGCTTCAGCTGGCTGTTTTGCTATCTGACCTCGGGCAAGCACATTGATTTCTACTGGTCGTTCCTGACCGTGCTGATCCTGCTGGCGGTCACCGCGCCCTCGGCGCTGCTGTTCGGCTTTGGCGGCGCCATGGCGGCGCGCAGTCATGTCGCGCCGCTGCGCTGGTTCGGCAAGACCTATACCGCCATGGTGCGCGGCGTGCCGGATATCGTGTTCTTCATGTTCTTCGTCATCGCGCTCGATCAGGGGATCGAGTGGATGAAGCATCAGATCGTCTGCCCCGACTGGAAGGAACCGATCCGGCAGGGGCTGGAGTTCCGGGTTTGCCCGCAGGCCAAGGTGCCGCTGGGCACCAGTTCGCAGATCTGGCACCAGCTTTATGGCTTCGCGCTGGCGGTGTTTACCTTCGCGCTGGTCTTTGGCGCCTTTGCGGCCAATGTGCTTTATGGTGCGATGAATGCCGTGCCCAAGGCGCAACTGGAAACCGCCGAAAGCTATGGCATGAGCCACGGCCAGGTCTTTCGCCGCATTCTGGTGCCGCAGATGTGGACCTACGCCCTGCCCGGCCTGTCGAACCTGTGGATGATCCTGATCAAGGCCACGCCGCTGCTGTTCCTGCTGGGGGTCAAGGATATCGTCTACTGGGCGCGCGAACTGGGCAGCGCCAAGACCCAGGCCTATGCCTATCCGCACCCGGACTGGCGGCTGTGGTATTTCCTGTTCCTGCTGGTGGCTTATCTCTGCATGACCCGCCTCTCTGAAATCGTGCTGAACCGCCTGTCGGCCCGGCTCAATCATGGCCAGGCCACCGCCGCCGGCGAAGCAATGCGGAGGGCCGCGCAATGACCTGTCTGGAAACCATCCAGGCCTATGCCTTTCGCAGCCTCGGCTTTGGCGAAAACTTGTTGCCGCGCACCGATTTCAACCTGTGCCAGCAATTCACCCTGATCGGGTCGGGGCTGATCTGGAACATCTATTTCGGGGTCATCGCGCTCAGCCTCGGGTTCTGTCTGGCGACGGGGCTGGCCATGGCCAAGGCTTCCGGTCGCAAATGGCTGCGCAAACCGGCGGAATGGTTCATCTTTGTCTTCCGCGGCTCGCCGCTGTTCATCCAGTTCTTCCTGGCCTATTCGGCACTGGTGATGCTGCCCCGCGCCGGGATCGACCTTTTCGGCCTGCATATCGCGACGTCGTGGCTCACCTCGGCCTGGGCGGGGGCGGCCTTCGTGCTGTTCCTCAACACCTCTGCCTATGCCGCCGAGATCTTTTATGGCGCGCTGATGTCGGTGCCAAAGGGCGATCTTGAGGCAGCCGAGGCCTATGGCCTGACCGGCTGGGACAAGTTCCGCCGCATCCAGTGGCCGACCATGCTGCGGCTGGCATGGCCCGCCTATACGAATGAGGCGATCTTTCTGTTCCATGCCACGACGCTGGTGTTCTTTTCCGGCTTTCCGGCGTTCCAGCAGCGCGGCGACGCGCTCTATTACGCCAACTACTTCGCCGACAAGACCTTCAACCCCTTCGTGCCCTATCCGATCGTTGCCTTCTATTTCATCCTGCTGACCTTCACGCTGATCACGATCTTTGGTCTGGTGAACAAAAGGCTCAATCGGCACCTGCCATCGAACACGCGCAGCAAAATCCGCTTGCGTCCACAGCTGATCCGGTAGTAGCCTGCATTTGATCAAATTCTTCGGGCCGTCGCCCGAACCATGGGCCCTGGGGGGCCTGTGGCGTCCCCTGCCCCGTCGGGCGGGCGTGGATGGCAAGGATCGAACAAGGGAGAAAGGGCCAAGGGCATGGCTCTCACCCCGGCGGGCGCAAGGGCCCACGACGGTGAACCGGCGCCTGCGGTCTTGAACGACGCAATGAATATGAAGGATTATCTTCGCAAACACCCCGAGGTCCGCACAATCCGTGTGGCGGCGGCGGATCTGAACGGGCAGGCCCGGGGCAAGCGGGTGCCCGCGCGCTTTGCCGAAAGCGTGGTCAAGAACGGCACGCGCTTTCCTTTCTCGGTGCTGAACCTGGATATCTGGGGCGAGGATATCGACGATAGCCCGCTGGTGTTTGAACAGGGCGATCAGGACGGGGTGCTGAAACCCACCGAACGCGGCTTCATGCCGATGCCCTGGCTGGAGGCGCCGACCGCGCTGCTGCCGATCTGGATGTTCCGTGAAAACGGCCAGCCCTATGAGGGCGACCCGCGCCACGCGCTGAACGCGGTGGTGCAGCGCTACAAGGCGCGCGGTCTGACCCCGGTCTGCGCGATGGAGCTGGAATTCTTTCTGATCGACGATTCGGGCAAGACGATGCAGGTGCCCGCCTCGCCCCGCTCGGGCAAGCGCCGCAAGGCGGCCGAGACGCTGTCGATCCGGGCGCTTGATGCCTTTGACACCTTCTTTACCGATCTCTACGACGCCTGCGAGGCGATGGACATTCCGGCCGACACCACCACGTCGGAAACCGGGCTGGGCCAGTTCGAAGTGAACCTGATGCATTGCGACGACCCGCTGCGCGCGGCCGACGATGCCTGGCTGTTCAAGATGCTGGTCAAGGGGCTGGCCCGGCGCCACGGCTTTGCCGCCAGCTTCATGGCCAAGCCCTATCTGGAATATTCCGGCTCGGGTCTGCACACCCATTTCAGCGTGATCGACGACAAGGGCGAGAACGTGTTTGACAGCGGCGGGCCGAAGGGCACCGCCATGCTGCGGCACGCGGTGGCGGGTTGCCTGAACGCGATGGCGGATTCGACGCTGATCTTTGCGCCGCATCAGAACAGCTATGAACGGCTGGTGCCGGGCAAGCACGCGCCGACCGCGATCGCCTGGGGCTATGAGAACCGCACGGCGGCCATCCGCATTCCCGCCGGCAATCCGGCGGCGCGGCGGATCGAACATCGCGTGGCGGGCGGCGACGTGAACCCCTATCTGATGCTGGCCACCATCCTGGGCGCCGCGCTTTGCGGCATCGAGGATCAGGAGGAGCCGCCGACCCCGATCAGCGGCAACGCCTATTCGCTGGACCTGCCGCAGATCCCCGATAGCTGGGAAGCGGCCATCGACGCCTTTGAAAACAGCGACATCCTCTATCGTTTCCTGCCCAAGGAGCTGATCCGCAATCTGGTGCAGACCAAGCGGCAGGAGCTGCATTATCTGGCCGAACTTTCGCCAGAGGAACGGATCGAGCTGTATCTCGATACGGTTTGACGGCACGGCCCCCTTGCCGTAGCGGGGGGGCCATTGCTACATTTTCTCTGTTGGAAACGCGGACCTCCCATGCTGATCGGCATCCTTCAAACCGGCGAGGCGCCGGAAAACCTTGCCCCTGTCTCGGGCGATTACCCCGATATGTTCCAGCGCCTGCTGGCGGATCAGGGCCTGTCCTTCCGCGTCTATCGCGTGCTGGACATGGAATTTCCCGCCTCGGTCACCGAATGCGACGGCTGGCTGATCACCGGCTCGCGCTTTGGCGCCTATGAGGGCCATGCCTTCATCCCGCCGCTCGAAACCTTCATCCGCGACGCCTATGCCAGGGCGGTGCCGATGGTCGGCATCTGCTTTGGCCATCAGATCATCGCCCAGGCGCTTGGCGGCAAGGTCGAGAAATTCGCCGGCGGCTGGTCGGTGGGACCGACAGAATACGATTTCGCGGGCCGCACCCTGCGCCTGAATGCCTGGCACCAGGATCAGGTCGTGGCCCGCCCGCCCATGGCCGAGGTCGCGGCCTGCAACGACTTCTGCGAAAATGCGGCGCTGGTCTATGGCGACCGCATCTTTACCGTGCAGGCCCATCCCGAATTCAAGACCGATTTCGTGGATGGTCTGATGAAGACCCGCGGCAAGGGCCTTGTGCCCGATACCCTGATGGAGGCCGCCGGCGCGCGCCTCGATCAGCCGGTTGACAGCCAGTTCCTCGCGCGCCGCATCGCTGACTTTTTCAAGGCGCCTCGCCACGCTGCCTGAGGCGGGGCCGAACCCAAGAGTGTGACTCATGTCCGACTGGACGACCAAGCTGCCCGAGGCAGCCCGTGCCTTCATCGCCGACCGTCGCGTGGACGAAGTGGAATGCATCATCGGCGACATTGCCGGTGTGGCACGCGGCAAGGCCATGCCCGCCGCGAAATTCGGCAAGCAGACCAGCTATTTCCTGCCGAATTCCATCTTTCTGCAAACCATCACCGGCGAATGGGCGGATAACCCCTTTGACGCCTTTACCGAACCCGACATGATCCTGGTGCCGGATTTCACCACCGCCACCGCCGCGCCCTGGACCGCCGACATCACGCTTCAGGTGATCCATGACGCGCAAGATCAGCAAGGCAAGCCGATCCCGTTCAGCCCGCGCAATGTGCTCAAGCGCATCATCGCGCTGTTCGAGGCCGAGGGGCTGCGCCCCGTCGTCGCGCCCGAGATGGAATTCTTCCTGACCGCGCGCAACATCGACCCCAATCAGCCGGTGCAACCCCCGATGGGCCGCACCGGCCGCCGCGCCGCGCAGAAACAGGCCTACAGCCTGTCGGCGGTCGATGAATATGGCAAGGTGATCGACGACATCTATGATTTCGCCGAGGCGCAGGGGCTGGAAATCGACGGCATCCTTCAGGAAGGTGGCGCCGGCCAGATCGAGCTGAACCTCGCCCATGGCGACCCGGTCCGCCTGGCCGATGATGTGTTCTTCTTCAAGCGCATGATCCGCGAGGCGGCCCTGCGGCATGACTGTTTCGCCACCTTCATGGCCAAACCCATCGCGGGCGAGCCGGGCAGCGCCATGCACATTCACCATTCCATCGTGGACATGAAGACCGGCAAGAACATCTTCTCCGACCCCGATGGCGGCGAAAGCCTGGCCTTCCTGCATTTCATTGCCGGGATGCAGAACCACATGAGCGCGGCGATTGCCGTCATGGCGCCCTATGTGAACAGCTATCGCCGCTACGTCCCGGATTTCGCGGCGCCGATCAATCTGGAATGGGGGCGCGACAACCGCACCACCGGGCTGCGGGTGCCGATCTCCGGCCCCGAGGCGCGGCGGGTCGAAAATCGCCTGCCGGGCATGGATTGCAACCCCTATCTCGGCATCGCAGCCAGCCTTGCCTGCGGCTATCTGGGCCTGAAGGAAAAGAAGATGCCGCGCGCCGAATTCTCCGGCTCGGCCTATATCGACAGCGACGACATCCCCACCAATCTGGGCGACGCGCTTGACCTTCTGGAAGAGGATGCCGGCCTGCGCGAAGTGCTGGGTCTGGAGTTCTGCACCGTCTATGACAGTGTGAAGCGCAACGAATACAAGGAGTTCCTGCAAGTCATCAGCCCGTGGGAGCGGGAACACCTGCTGCTCAACGTCTGAGGCGCGCATGAACCTGCTTTACGCCAATGACCGGCCGGGCGAATACCCGGCCAGCTACTATGCCGCGACCCGCGCCGAACTGGCCCCCTTTGCCCCCTTGCGGGGCGAGGTGCGTGCCGATGTCTGCATCGTGGGCGCCGGCTATACCGGCCTTTCCGCCGCGCTGCATCTGGCGCAGTCGGGCTTGCGCGTCGTGGTGCTGGAGGCGCACCGCGTGGGCTTTGGCGCCTCGGGGCGCAATGGCGGGCAGGTCGGCAGCGGCATGCGGCTCGATCAGGTCGCGATGGAACGGATCGCCGGGCGCGAGAATGCGCATCGCTATTGGGCGATGGCCGAAGAAGCCAAGGCCCTGGTCAAGGGCCTTATCACCGAACACGCCCTGCCCTGCACCTTTCACCCCGGCGTCGCCCATGCCTGCTGGCATGACCGCGAAGTGCGCGACACCCATGCCTATGCCGAAAAGCTGCACCGGGACTATGGCTATGACCAGCTGGAACCGCTGGACCGTGCCGGCATCCGCGCCCTGATCGGATCGGAGGCCTACAAGGGCGGCGAGATCGACCATGGCGCCGGCCATGTCCACCCGCTGAACTACGCGATCGGCCTGGCGCAGGCGGCGACGCGCGCCGGGGCGGTGCTGCATGAGGCCAGTCCCGTGCATCGCATCGACCATGGCGCGAAAGTCACCGTGGCCAGCGATCGCGGGCGGGTGGTGGCCGATCATGTGCTGCTGGCCTGCAATGGCTATCTCGGCGGGCTGGACCGGCAGGTCGCGGCCAAGGTGATGCCGATCAACAATTTCATCCTGGCGACCGAACCGCTGGTTGATCCCGCCGCGATCCTGTCGCGGCCGGTGGCGGTGGCCGATACGAAATTCGTGGTGAATTACTGGCGGCTTTCCGAGGATAACCGCCTGCTGTTCGGCGGCGGTGAAAGCTATGGCTGGAAATTCCCCGACATCGTCAAGACCGTGTCCAAGCCGATGCTGGAGGTCTATCCACAGCTGAAAGGCGTGAAGATCGACCATGCCTGGGGCGGCACGCTGGCCATTACGATGAACCGCCTGCCCTGCTTCACCCGTGTAGCGCCAAATGTGCTGTCGGCATCGGGCTATTCCGGGCATGGCGTGGCGATGGCGACCCTGGCTGGCAAGCTGATGGCCGAGGCGATCCGCGGCCAGGCTGAACGGTTCGACCTCATGGCCGCCCTGCCGCAACCGCGCTTTCCCGGCGGCGTGGCGCTGCGCTGGCCGCTTTTGGTGGCGGCGATGACCTGGTTTTCGCTGCGCGACCGGCTGGGCGTGTGATCCGATTTTTCGACGAAAAATCGGGCGCCTGATCTGGGCGGAAATTCTCCGTCCGGGCGGGCGTCATGAAGTTGTCGCTGGAAAAACCGGCGCCGGCGGTCTACAGGTTTCCTGAAGAACAGTTTCAGGAAAGCCGCAAATGGCCGCCAGCTCCGCCGCCCCGAATGTCTATGATGCCGAACCGATCCCCGAGGCCGCGCGGGCCGAGATCGAGCGGCTGCTGACCTCGGGCGACCTGTTCCGCTACACCGCGCCCGACGGCGCCCCCGTCGCCTTGCTGGAGGCCGAATTCGCAGCGCTTCTGGGCAGCCGCTACGCGCTCGCCGTCTCGTCCTGTTCGGCCGCGCTGTTCCTGTCGCTCAAGGCGCTGGACCTGCCGCGCGGGGCGCGGGTGCTGACCCCGGCCTTCACCTTTGCCGCCGTGCCCTCGGCCATCGTGCATGCCGATTGCACCCCGGTTCTGGTGGAGGTGGGCGAGAATTACCGCGTGGACATGGCCGATTTCGCGGCCAAACTACCCGGCGCCGGCGCGGTGATGATCAGCCACATGCGCGGCCATACCAGCGACATGGACGCGATCATGGCGCTGTGCAATGCCGCCGGCATTCCGGTGGTGGAGGATGCGGCCCATAGTCTTGGCACCGAATGGCATGGCCGCAAGATCGGCACCATCGGCAAGATCGGCTGTTTCAGCTTTCAGTCCTACAAGATGATCAATGCGGGCGAAGGCGGCATTCTGGTCACCGACGACCCGGAACTGGCCGCGCGCGCGGTGATCATGTCGGGCGCCTATGAACATAACTGGAAAAAGCATCCGGGCCTGCAAAACAGCTATATGTTGTGGCAGAACCGCTTGCCGCTTTACAACATGCGGATGCAGAACCTGTCGGCGGCGGTCATTCGCCCGCAATTGCCCGAACTGGCGCGCCGGGTGTCGCAGGGGCGGTTCAACCATGATCATGTCGCGGCGCTGCTGAATGCCACCCCCTTTTTCGAGGTGCCGCCGCCCCTGCCGGGCGAGGCGCGCGCGCCGGATTCGATCCAGTTCAACCTGACCGGCTTTGCCGGCGATGCGCAGGCGCTGGCCTTTCAGGCCGCCGCCAAGGCGCGCGGGGTCGCGGTGCAGATCTTCGGGCTGAGCGAGGACAATGCCCGCGCCTTCTGGAACTGGCAGTTCCTCGGGCCGCAACCCGATCTGCCGCAGACCCGCGCCATGCTGATGCGGGCCTGCGACGTGCGCCTTCCCACCCGGCTGAGCCCGGCTGATCTGGATTTCATCGCCCGCGGCCTGATCGACGCCGCGGCAGAGGTTCAGGCTAAAGCAGCCTGAACTGCCCCTTGAGCCAGGGCCAGCGCGCCAGCGACGGCGCGACCACCTGCGCCTCCAGCAGGCTGCGCAGGCGGGCGGCGATGGTTTCGGGCATGGATTGCAGCACGCCGGCCCGGGCCGAAAGCGTGATCTGACGCTCCAGCCGGCCATAGGGCATCGGCAGCACCTCCAGCGCGCCCTGGAACCGCGCGACATGATGCAGCGCCAGCGGCGTCAGGATCGCCCAGCCCTGCCCCGCCGCCACCATGGCCAGAATGGCGTGATAGCTGTCCAGCTCGAACCGGCTGGCGGGCGTCAGGTTCTGCGCGGCCAGATGCGCGGCAATCTGGCGACCCATGAAATGCCGGGTGGAATAGCGGATGAAGGGCAGGCCCGTCAGCCCGCGCGCCCTTGTGCCGGGGGGCGCCACCGCCACAAAGGGGTCAGCCAGCAGCGGATGGATTTCCAGCCCCGACTCGGGCGGCTGCGCGGCGCCCAGATCGGCCGCGACGACAAGATCCAGCGCCCGCGCCTCCAGCTGCGCGCGCAGCCGGTGGCTCGGCCCGGTTTCCAGCAGGAAATGGCAGGTGCGCAGGTCGCTGGCCAGCCCCGCCAGCAGATGGGGCGTCACATCGGCATCCAGATCCTCGATCACCCCCAGCCGCAGCGTGGTCAGCCCCGACAGGTCTGACAGCGCCAGTTCGGCCTGCGCCTCTTGCGCGGCATTGACGATGGTCTGGGCATGGCGATGCAGGATGCGCCCCGCCGGGGTCAGCCGCATCGGCCGGGTGGCGCGATCGAACAACTGGCTGCCAAGCACCGATTCCAGCCCGGCAAGCTGCTGGCTGACCGCCGAGACACTGCCCCCCACGCGCCGCGCTGCGGCAGAGATCGACCCCTCTTCCGCGATTGCCAGAAAGACCTCGATCCCCCAGAGGGTGACCCGGCCGGCCGCCTGCACCATGGATCAGAGCTTCGAGAGTTTGGCCTGAAGCTCGGCAAGCTGCTTCTTGATCGTGGCCAGATCGTCGGCCTCGGTCGCGGGCTTGTCCTCGCCCTCGGGCGCGGGGCCGGTGCTGCCCCAGGCGGGCATGCCGCCCATCATGGTTTTCATGAAGGCTTCCTGCTGCTTGCGCATCGCCTCAAATCCCGGCATCGCAGACATGGGATTGGGGAAATGCGCCAGGTTTTCCATGACCTTGGACTGACCATCGCGCAGCATCTCGAACGAGGCCGCCAGGAATTGCGGCACCACCGACTGCATGCCGGTCGTATAGGAGCGGACCAGATCGTTCAGCACATTCACCGGCAGAACGCTTTCGCCCTTGCTTTCATGCTCGGCCACGATTTGCAGCAGATATTGGCGCGTCAGGTCATCGCCGGATTTCAGATCGACGATCTGCACCTCGCGCCCGGCGCGGATGAAGCCGGCGATATCCTCCAGCGTCACATAATCGCTCGTCTCGGTATTGTAGAGGCGGCGGCTGGCGTAACGCTTGATCAGCAACGGTTTATCGGTATTTGCCATGGCGGCCCCTCCCCGGTCGTTTTGCGCTTGCAGAGAATGTTATGTGACGCCGCAGCGAAAAAGCAAAGGAAAAGAAAAGGGGCGAGCTAGGCTCGCCCCGGTGCATCCCGCCGACAGGGAGGAGTGTGCAGGGATGCGCGAAGGATTACTTCGCAGCCGCAGCGGTGGCTTTCTTGACCGCGGCGGTGGCTTCGGTCGTGGCTTTCTTGACCACGGCCTGCGCTTCTTCCGAGGCGTCCTTGCCGGCGGCCAGCATCAGCTCGACGGTTTCCATCTGCACTTTCTTGGCGACTTCGGCGAAGGCGGCCAGGTTTTCAGCAGCCAGCTCGGCAGCGGCCGAAGCGAAATCGGTCACGGCTTTCGAATATTCCGACGGATCGGCCTTGGCTTTCGACGCTTCGCCAACCTTGGCGATGGTTTCCTTGGCCCATTTCGACGAGATCTCGGTGGTCTTGTCGGCGGCTTCGAGAGCGACCTTGGTCAGCTTCTCGCCCATGGCGGCCTGGGTCTTGAACGCGTTCTGGAACGCGGTCGCATCGACCGGGAAAGCGGCCATGACGTCTTGGAAGGCTTTGGTGAAGTCGGGGGTCTTGGTGGTCATCTGAGGTCTCCGTTATGCGGGCGATCAGAGCAACGGCCCGTTTCATGAGCACAGATATAGATGCTGCGGTGCAGAAAATCAACCTTTTTTCTGCACCGCAGCAAAACGCGAGGTTGTGTCGCACCCCCGCCGCCAAGCCTCGGGAAAGTCAGGCTTTTGGCGCCGCGATGACATAGGTGCCCGGTGCGGCGGCCAATACGGGATTGCTGGAATCACCCGGCACCCGGGCCGCCACCTGCTTGCCGGAGCGACTCGCCAGCCAGTCCTTCCAGCGCGGCCACCAGCTGCCGGGATGGAAGCTCGCCCCCGCCCACCAGTCATCCGCCGTCGTCATTTCGGCCTCGTTGGTATAGTGGCCATACTTGCCCTTGGAGGGCGGGTTGACGATGCCGGCGATATGCCCGCTTTCCGACACGATGAAGGTCTTGTCCTTCGACCCCATCTTCTTGATGCCGGTAAAGCTGCCCCGCCAGGCGGCGATGTGATCGGTTTCGCAGGCAACAGCGCAGAGCGGCACCTTCACGTCGGACAGCGACACGTTCTCGCCCAGAACGGGGAAGCTGTCGGCGGCGAAGCGGTTGCTCTGGCACAGGCCGCGCAGATATTCGACGGCCATCCGCGCCGGCAGGTTGGTGCCATCGCCATTCCAGAACAGCAGGTCAAAGGCCGGCGGCGCCTCGCCCATCATGTAGCTCTTGATCGCGGGCTGATAGATCAGGTCGTTCGACCGCAGGAAGCTGAAGGTGCGCGACATGAAGAACTTGTCCAGCACGCCATCCTGCGCCACCTGCCGTTCGATCCCGTCCACGAAATCATTGTCGAGGAACACCCCCACCTCGCCCGGATCGCTGAAATCGGTCAGCGTGGTGAAGAAGGTCGCGGATTTGACCGTCTTGTCGCCCTTCTTCTGCATATGCGCCAGCGTCAGGCTCAGCGTGGTGCCGGCGATGCAATAGCCGACCGCGTTGATCTGCTTTTCGCCGGTGATGCGCTTCACCTCCTCCATCGCGGCCAGATAGCCGTCGCGGACATAGTCATCCAGCCCCACATCGCGATAGCGCGCATCGGGGTTCACCCAGCTGACCACGAACAGGGTAAAGCCCTGATCGACGATCCATTTGATCAGGCTGTTCGCGGGCTTGAGGTCAAGGATGTAGAACTTGTTGATCCAGGGCGGAAAGATCAGCAGCGGCGTCTGATAGACCTTCTCGGTGGTCGGCGTATACTGGATCAGCTCCAGCATGTGAGTGCGGAAGACGACCGAGCCGGGGGTGGTGGCGATGTTCTCGCCCACGCGGAACGCCTCCTTGTCGGCCAGGGTGACCAGCAGGTCGCCGCGGCTGGCCTCGATGTCGCGCACCAGGTTTTCCAGCCCCTTGACCAGGCTTTCGCCATCGGTCGCCACCGCGCGTTCCAGCGCGTCCGGATTGGTGCCAAGAAAATTGGTGGGCGACATCAGATCCACGATCTGCCGGGTGAAATATTCGATCCGCCGGCGGTCATGGTCCTCCAGATGGTCCAGCCCCGAAACCGCGCCGGTGATCGCGTCGGAGTTGAACAGATATTGCTGCTTGAGGAAATTGAAGAACGGATGGGTATCCCAGAGCGGATTGGCGAATCGACGATCTTTCGGGCCGGGATTTTCGGGGGCCTTCAATTCGCCCTTGGTCAGCGCCTGCTGCGCCTCCACATAATGCTTCAGCGTCTTGCCCCAGTAGCCGACCTGCTGCTCGATGATTTTCGAGGGGTTCTGCATCATTTCCGCCACATAGGCGGTCGCAGCCTTCAGATAAACCTCTTGCGAAGGGCCCGAAAGCGCCGGATCTGCCTGTTTTTTCGCTGTTAGCGCTGCCGCGAGACGCTTCGACAGATCCTCGACCCGGGCGATATTGGCATTCAGCCTTTGCAGACGCGCATCCTCATCCTTGGTCTCGGTTGTCATATGAAGAATTCCCCCCTAATCTATTTCGCACATGCAGCATTCGCCTCCTCCCTCCGGCCACCCACCCGGAACCGAGGCAAAGCCACGGCCCGGCGGGCAAGGAGACGTGTATGAAGTATATGGCGACTTATGACGTTATGGAAACTGCCCGCAACACGAATGAGTGGCTTGGCGCCACCGCGCGGGCGATGGCTTCCTACCCGGTCTTCGCCCTGGCTGCCAACCCGATCTTCCAGCTGACCGCCGCCTGGGGCGAGGTGACCGAACGCACCTTCTCCCGCATGGTCACCAAACCCGACTGGGGCATCCGCTCCATCGTCGGCCCCGATGGCACCGATCACCTGGTGGACATCAAGCCGGTGGTGGAAAAGGATTTCGGCAACCTGATCCATTTCTCGGTCCGGCGCCGCGAAAAGATGGCGCGCCAGATCCTCGTGGTGACGCCGATGTCGGGGCATTACGCCACGCTGCTGCGCCCGACTGTTGCGTCGCTGCTGCCCGATGCCGATGTCTATGTGACCGACTGGCACAATGCCCGCGACATTCCGGTTTCCGCCGGCAAGTTCGACGTGGAGGATTACGTTCTCTACCTCGTCGATTTCATGCGCCATCTCGGCCCCGACACCCATGTCGTTGCCGTGTGCCAGCCGGTGCCGCTGACGCTTGCCGCGACCGCCTATCTGGCCGCCGAAGACCCCGAGGCGCAGCCGCGCTCGCTCACCCTGATGGGGGGGCCGGTCGATCCCGACGCCGCCGCGACCGAGGTCACCGATTTCGGCCGCCGCGTCACCATGGGCCAGCTGGAACATATGGCGATCCAGCGCGTCGGCTTCAAATACAAGGGCGCCGGGCGGCTGGTCTATCCGGGTCTGCTGCAACTTGCCGGCTTCATGTCGATGAATGCCGAACGCCACGGCAAGGCGTTCCAGGAACAGATCCTGCGCGTCGCGCGGGGTGAGGCGGGCGACCATGACGCGCATAACCGCTTTTATGACGAATATCTGGCCGTCATGGACATGACCGCCGAATTCTACCTCTCCACCGTGGAGCGCATCTTCAAGAACCGCGAGATTGCCCGCAACGAATTCGTCGTGGCCGGCAAGAAGGTGGATATGGGCGCAATCACCAGCGTCGCGGTCAAGATCGTCGAGGGCGAAAAGGACGATATCTCGGCCCCCGGCCAATGCCTTGCCGCGCTCAAGCTGCTGACCAACCTGCCCGACAGCAAGAAGGCCAGCCATCTGGAGCCGGGCGCCGGCCATTACGGCATCTTCGCCGGCAAATCCTGGCGCCTGAACATCCGCCCGCTGGTGCTGAACTTCATCGACGCCAATTCGGGCAAGCCCGGCAAGGCGCCGATCAAGCTCGCCTCGTCGAACTGATCAGACCAGAAGCATCGGGCCGCGCAGGAAGGTTTCCAGCGCGGCCGTCACCGCCTCCGGCGCCTCCAGCGGCAAGAGATGGCCCGCGCCCTCCAGGATCTTCATCCGGCCAAAGGGCATCATCTTGGCCACGAATTCATGCCGGCGCGGCGGCACCAGCGTATCGCTCCCGCCGCCCATGATCAGCGCCGGCAGCATGGCGCGACGCAGGGTCTTTTGCTGATCGGGCCGGCGCTGCATGGCGCGCGATTGCGCCAGGAACACCCCCTCGCCCAGAAACTCCGCCATTTCGCGCAGCCGCGCGGTCGTGCCTTCGGGGTTGGCCATGTCGGCCGGCGGATATTCCTCGGCCAGCGCCTGCCAAAGCCGCCCGGCCCGCGCCGCAACCATCCGCGCCTCGCGCGCGGCGGCAACCTGCGGCGCCTCGGGCAAGGGGTCGGTGGACAAAAGCGCGATGCGGCTGACACGGTCCAGCCCGCGGCGCAGCACCTCCAGCGCGATGGTGCCCCCCAGCCCCAGCCCCACCAGCGCGAAACGCGACGGCGCCTGGTCCAGCAGGCTGGCCGCCATGTCGGTGGCGCTCGCGCCGGTCGGCTGCATGACCATGACCGGGCGATGTTGGCTCAGATGCAGCAACTGATGCGCCCAAAGCCGGGCGTCACACATCAGCCCAGGCAGCAGGATGACCGGCTCCGTCATGGTGATTCTGTCTCTCATGCCTCTGCCCGAAGGTCGGCGCCCGCGGGTCATTTTCCGCCATCCTACAGCCCCCGCGCGGCCGAGACCAGTGGCGGCAACCGCACCGCGCGCCGGATCGGCTTTTGCACCACAGTATCGGATTTCGGCAATTCGACCAAAGGGACCAAAGATGAAGATCCGGGCAGAACGCACTGATTTTCGTCGAAAATCAGCGGCAATTGTCGCGCTCCGAAAGTTCCAAAATTACCGCAAATTCACAAGCCCGGCAAAATTTCCTCGATCGCCCGGGTCATGCGGTCCAGGCAATCCGGCGTCGAAAAGCGGTGATCGGCACCCTTGACCAGCGTCAGCACCAGATCCGGGCTATCGGCATGGTTCAGCAGCCGCAGCGCCACGGCGGGCGGCACGTCCACATCCGCCGTGCCCTGCAACAGCCGCACCGGAAAGCGCAGCGGCAGCGGGTCGCGCAGCACCAGATGGCGTCGTCCGTCCTCGATCAGCTTGCGGGTGATGATGTAAGGCTCATCGGAATATTCCGAGGGCTGCTCCAACCGCCCGGCCATCACTGCCGCGCGCTCGGCCTCGGTGAAACCCTGCCACATCAGATCCTCGGTGAAATCCGGCGCGGCGGCGATGCCGACCAGCCCGGCCACCCGTTCGGGCATCGCCCGTGCGACCAGCAGCGCCATCCAGCCCCCCATGGAGGAGCCGACGAGGATCTGCGGCCCCTCGGTCAGGCCGGCCACCGCCGCCATCGCATCCGCGGCCCAGTCACCGATGCAGCCATCCAGAAAATCGCCTGACGACTGGCCATGGCCGGAATAGTCAAACCGCAGGAAGGCGCGGCCCTGCGCCTCGGCCCAGGCTTGCAGATGCAGGGCCTTGGTGCCGGTCATGTCGGATTTGAACCCGCCAAGGAATACCACCCCCGGCCCCTTTCCTGCCGTGCGGTGATAGGCGATGCGGCGTCCTTGCGGCGTGGTCAGAAACTCGGGCATGGCATTCTCCTTTGCCCGTGTCATAGCAGAGCCGCGCGGCGCGGCTCAACCGATGCTCTGCGCCAGAACGCGGCCGATCTCGTTGAAACTGCGCCCGCTTTCGGCGCGCCATTGGTTGAAGGCCGCCTGCACCGGCAGCAGGGCCTTCTTCGACTTCGGCGCCGCATCCACCACGCCCTCCGCCACCAGCCGCGCCACCACGTCTTGCGACAGGATGAAGCTCTCTTTCCCCAGCCAGCGCAGCATATAGGCGCCGGTATTGCCGCCCAGCCGGCTGCCGTTCTTCGTCAGCCAGTCCAGCAGGCCGACATAATCCTCAGCCGGCCAGTCGGCGATGCGGCGGGCGAAGCCGCCCTCGCTTTCATCGACCCGGCGGATGAAGGCGGCATTGTCCCGGATCGCCGCGATCTTTGGCCCGCTGCGGATGACCCGGCTATCCCCCAGCAGCGCGTCGAACCAGTCATCATCCATCATCGACACCCGCCCCACATCGAAGCCGCCAAAAGCCTCTTCGATGCCCGGCCATTTGGCATCGACCACCGTCCAGCTGATGCCCGCCTGAAAGATGCCCCGCGCCATGGTGGCAAGCCAGCGATCCCCGGGAATGGCGGCCAGCTCTGCCGCCGGTTTCACCGGCATGGCGCCGGCCAGCACCGCTTCAGTGCTGCCCTTGCGGGCGGCGGCAATCGCCAGAATCTCGTCGAAGCTGCGCATCCCTGTCTCCGTCGTCACCCCCCGGCAGCGTGGCAGAAGGCCGGCGCCCGAACAAGACTTGACGCCGCCCCGCGCAAGGCGCAAAACCGCGCCACATACCCGCAACCGGGCGTTCCGTGGGCGCCAAACCGACGAGGAGGATGGCCATGAGCCAGATTTCCCTGACATTCCCCGATGGCAACAAGCGCGATTTCGCGGCCGGCGTCACGCCCGCCGAAGTGGCCGCCGCCATTTCGACCAGCCTTGCGAAAAAGGCGATCAGCGCGACGGTGAACGGCGCGCATTGGGATCTGCAATGGCCGATCCCGGCCGATGCCACCATCGCCATCCACACGATGCAGGACGAGGCACAGGGACTGGAACTGATCCGCCACGACCTCGCGCATATCATGGCCCGCGCCGTGCAGGAGATCTGGCCCGATGTGAAGGTCACCATCGGCCCGGTGCGCGACTATGGCTGGTTCTACGATTTCGACCGGGCCGAACCCTTCACGCCCGAGGATCTCGGCCAGATCGAGGCGCGGATGAAGCAGATCATCAACGCCCGCGAACCTGTCAAAACCGAACTTTGGGAACGTGCGCGCGCCGTCGAATACTATCGCGGTCGCGGCGAACCTTTCAAACTCGAACTTCTGGACCGGATCCCCGAGGGGCAGGACATCCGCATGTACTGGCATGGCGACTGGCAGGATCTGTGCCGGGGCCCGCATCTGCAACATACCGGCCAGGTGCCGGCCGATGCCTTCAAGCTGACCCATGTCGCCGGGGCCTACTGGCTGGGCGATGCCTCGCGCCCGATGCTCCAACGCATCTACGGCGTGGCCTTCCGCAACCGCGACGATCTCAAGGCGCATCTGACCATGCTGGAGGAGGCCGCCAAACGCGACCACCGCAAGCTGGGCCGCGAGATGGATCTGTTCCACCTTCAGGAAGAAGCGCCGGGGATGATCTTCTGGCACCCGAACGGCTGGACGGTCTATCGCACACTGGAAGATTACATGCGCAAGCGGCTGCGCGCGGCGGATTACAAGGAAATCAAGACGCCGCAAGTGGTTGACCGCGTGCTGTGGGAGAAATCCGGCCATTGGGAAGCCTATCGCGAGAACATGTTCATCGTGGAGGTGGACGAGGAAGGCGCCAAGGAAAAGCGCATCAACGCGCTGAAGCCCATGAACTGCCCCTGCCATGTGCAGGTCTATAATCAGGGCCTGAAATCCTATCGCGACCTGCCGCTGCGTCTGGCGGAATTCGGGTCGTGCCACCGCTATGAAAGCTCCGGCTCCATGCACGGGCTGATGCGGGTGCGCGGCTTCACGCAGGACGACGCGCATATCTTCTGCACCGAGGACCAGATCGAGGCGGAATGCGCGGGTTTCATCGGGCTGCTGTCCTCGGTCTACCGCGACCTGGGGTTCGAGAAGTTCGACATCAAGCTTTCGACCCGCCCCGATGTGCGTGTGGGCAGCGACGAGATCTGGGACAAGGCCGAAAGCGCCCTGGAAAAGGCGATCAAGGGGCTTGGCCTGCCCTATGAGATCAACCCCGGCGACGGGGCGTTCTACGGGCCGAAGCTGGACTTCAAGCTGACCGACGCGATCGGGCGCGAATGGCAATGCGGCACCTTCCAGGCCGATTTCAACCTGCCAGTGCGGCTGGATGCGGAATATGTCGGCGAAGATGGCGCGAAACACCGCCCCGTCATGCTGCACCGCGCCGTTCTGGGCTCGTTCGAGCGGTTCATCGGCATCCTGATCGAGAACTACGCGGGCAAACTGCCATTCTGGCTGGCGCCGCGTCAGGTGGTCGTGGCCTCCATCGTCTCGGATGCCGACGCCTATGTGCATGAGGTGGTCGCGGCGCTGAAGACCGCGGGCATCCGCGCCGAGGCGGATACGCGGAACGAGAAGATCAACTACAAGGTCCGCGAACATTCGGTCGGCAAGGTGCCGGTCATTCTGGCCATCGGCATGAAAGAGGTCGAGGAGCGCACGGTTTCGGTCCGGCGTCTGGGCGAACAGCGCACCGAAACTGCCTCGCTCGAGGCCATTCTGGCCGAGCTGGGCCGTGCGGCGGAAATGCCCTGAGCATCGACCGCGATGAGGTTCTGACTGGGCGGTTCCGGGCGCATCCCGGGCCGCCCAACCAAATTTTATTGCGTTTTTCAAAAGCCATGGCATCATTTCCTGCGTGACGACAGACTTTCGACCGCCTCCTGCCGACAGGCAGCCTGAGAAGTGGAAGACCTGGCTGCACGGCCCGCGGCAATTACGCCCCGGGATGGCTGACAAAGGAGAAGCGGCATGCCGACCGGCACCGTGAAATGGTTCAACGCCACCAAGGGTTATGGTTTCATTGCCCCCGATGATGGCGGCAAGGATGTGTTCGTTCATATCTCGGCGGTGGAACGCGCCGGCCTCAAAGGCTTGAACGACAATCAGAAAATCGCGTTCGAGCTGCAATCGGGCCGCGATGGCCGGTCCTCGGCCAGCGATCTGAAACTGCTCTGAACCCGGGCGGAAATGCGTGAAGCGGCCCCCTTTTCGGGGGCCGTTTTCATGCCAGCAGCGCCGTTTGCACCGCCTCGTCCCAGCCCAGCCAGAATTGGCCGTCGGCCTCGATCACCGGGCGTTTCATCACCGTGGGCTGGGCCGCGATCTGCGCCTCAGGCTCTGATTCCCTGAGGAAATCCGAGAAAGACCGATAGGTGGTGGAGGATTTGTTGATCAGCCCCCCGCCGAATTCGGCGACCAGCCGGGCGATTTCGGCCTCGGTCAGCGGGGTCTTGCGGATATCGCGAAATTCAACGCGGCGCCCTGCCCCCTCAAGGGCCTTGAGCGCCTTCTTGCAGGTGTCACAGGTCGGGATGCCATAGAGGATCATCGAGGGCTCCTTTCAGCCAGGTCCGCGGCGCGGTCAGTCCGCGGCCACACAATGCGGGGTGATGCCGATCGCCAGCACCGGGCAGCCGCCATTGCGCCCGGCATCCAGCCGATAGAGCAGCTTGCCCATCCAGGTCGTCGAGGCGCCATATTTCTTGTGGACATCGCCGGCACCTTCGCTGCCATCCTTGGCCAGAACCTTGCCAAGGCCGCGAAAGAAATCGGTATTCATCGCAGTGCCCCGCGTGATGATGATGCCCACATCAATCGCCCCGGCCTCATAGAACGCCGAAAAGGCATAGAGATCGCGGTCATAGGTCTGGTCCTTGCTGTTCCATTCCAGATCCAGCGCGACGCGGCCTTTCACGAAATCAATCCGGTGCCCATCCAGATAGCCTTCGCGGGTATAGCTGGAAAAGGTGGCGTCGCCCTTGGGCGACATCAGCCGGACATGCAGATCCGCCGCGATCCGGGTCTCGCGCCACTCCGCGTCAAACAGCGTGTCGATATATTTCGCGATCTCGGATTTGCTGCCGCCGGGTGTGCGGATCTGGCGCCGCGTGATGCGCAGCTGGCGCAGCGCGCTGACCAGATCGTCATATTGCGCGGGAAAGCTGTGCTTCAGGATGCCCGCCGCATTGCGGTAGGAAAACACCTCATACCGCGCCAGAAGGTCGGCCGGCAGCAGCGGGGCCAGCGTCTCGGCGCGGTCGGCATTGCGGCCGGCGGAAACGTCATCCAGCCGCGCGGGCGCGTCACCCTCGTCCTGCGCCATGGCAGCTCATTCCGCCGCGCTGAGGCTGGAATTGTATTTGTAGGTCTTCCAGGTCGGTTCATAACTGTCATCGGCCTGATTGCCCCAGACCGACCAGCCCGGCCGTTCCCCCCGCGCGAACAGTTCGAGATAGGGGCCGAAAGAGCAGGATTCGATGATGCCATATTGCTCATCCGGCTTGCGCGAATGTTCGCGCTTGCGGGTCTTGAGCAGATCGCCGTCCGGCTCCTCCGCCTCCAGGAAATTCACCTGCGACCGGCCCGGGGCCAGGGTGCGGGCGTTCTTGCCGCGGGTGCCGAACAGCAGGATCTCGGTCACATTGCGGAAATAGAAACCGACGCCGCGCCCGTCTGGCCCGCCATCCTTGCGGATCTTCTGCCAGATCAGGTTGGATTTGTAGGTAAAGCCCCAGGCCGCCATCACCCGCAACCCGTCAGGCAGCAGCGCATTGGGCACCCAGAGGTAAAGATGCGCCGGATCGTCGGCCAGATCGGCCACCGGCATGGCGCAGATGTCATCCAGCGTCATGGTCACATAGCGGTTCAGCCGCTTGTGTTCGGGGGCGACCTTGCCGGTCTTGTTCTGGAACTGCCAGGGCGGGTCGGCCATGATCGTTCCGAATTTCTGGCCGTTCAACTGGTCGAACATGCTGTGCCTTTTGTGGTTCGGAGCGCCCGCTGCGCCAAAGGATGCCAGTGAAAGGTTATCGCGCGGCAAATCGCCTCTGCAAGCGGGATCAGCCCCAGACCTCGGTGAACTCGCGCCATTCGCCCTTGCTCATGCCGCTGTCCTCTTGCCCGACCACCTCGCCGGCAAGGCGGCGTTTCAGCACCGCCACGGCCTTGCCCGACAGCGTGGCGCCGCCCATGCGGTAATCCTCGAAGGCGGCAAAGGCCACCGGCACCCAATCGGCGACCACGCGGGCTATCGCCTCGGCATAGACGCGGATTTCGTATTGCGCATGGGCATCGGCACGCAGGCGCAGGAAATGGAACAGGTTGTGCAGATCGACCTTCCAATACCATTGCGTATAGATATTGGCGGGCAGGTTCATCCGCGCCAGTTCGCGCGCCAGGCCCTGCTGGCCGTCCTGGCTGAGCATTTCCTCGTAATGGTCATAGCTGCGCGCCGCGTCGGATTTCAGGATCTCCAGCACCCGCGCGGCCTCGGCCCCGGCCAGCACCGCGCCGCGGCCCTGATTGTTCACGGTCGATTGCGCCGCCAGATGTTCGGGCTGCGGGATGTAGAATTCGCGGTCCATGATCGAATAGCGCGCGCTGTATTCGTTCACATTGGCGGTGCGGTGGCGGATCCATTGCCGCGCGACAAAGATCGGCAGCTTCACATGCAGCTTCAACTCGCACATCTCGAACGGGGTCGAATGCCAGTGCCGCATCAGATAGCGGATCAGGCCGCTGTCATCGTTCACCTTCTTCGTGCCCGCGCCATAGCTGACCCGCGCCGCCTGCACGATGGCGGCATCATTGCCCATATAGTCGATCACCCGGACAAAGCCGTGATCCAGCACTTCATGCGCGCGATAGAGATGCGCCTCTGCCCCTTCGGAGACCGCCCGCAGCGTGGGGCGCGGCGTCGCGCGCAGATCTTCGATTTCGGCAAGCTGTTCGGGCGTCAGCGGCATGGGGGCGTGTCCTTGATCAGAATCACGGCACTATAACCCGGCTTGCCCCGGCATGAAACGCCAAGGCCATATATAGGGGGCGAAAAGCCGCAGATCTCCAGATACGGGGGTGCGTTGCCGGCCCAAACCCCGCGCGCGGCACAGAGGCCACGCCGGACACGAAACTGCACGCCTCACATTGACTTGAGGGGCGGTTGCAGGGACATTTGTCGCAACACGACAAAGGCAAGAGCGGGCGAGATCATGGATGCGAGAGTGACGATTGCGGCGCTGCTGCTGCTGGCTGCATGCGGCGGCAATCCCTTTCCGACGGACGGAACGGATGGCGGCACCGACGGGGGCACCGATGGCGGCACCGACAGCGTGGCGGTGCCCGAAGCGCTGGCGGCCAGCGTCAGCGCCGCGGCCTATGACGCCAGCAAGGACGAGCTGAAACTGGCGGTCACGCTGGATTCCTCGCCCAAGATGGTGACCTACAAGCGTTACAAGAAACTCGACCTTGCAGGCTACAAGGCCTTCAAGATGCAGGAAGACCCGCTTGACCGCATGTTCGTCGCGCTGACCGCGCAATCGAAAGACGGCAAGACCCGCGCCGTCACCGCCGCCGATGGCGGGCAGTTCTCGCATTACTATGGCGGCGGCTACTACGAACGCGACGGCAATTTCGACCGCCCGCCGGTCACCTCGGCCGACAAGGGCACCGGGCTTGTCAGCTATGCCGGCAAATATGTCGCGCTGCAAAACCTTGATGCGCCGGGCAATCCCGATGTGCTGCCCGTGCCGGTCGGCACCGATCCGGCGATCCTGCCCAGCCAGCCCGCGCGCGTGCGCGGCGACATCTTCCTGAACGCCGATTTCACCGACAACGCGATCAACGGCAAGATCTACAACCGCGTGATCGTGGACGGGCGCATCGCGCTCAATGACGTGATCCTGGTCCCGACCGAAATCACCGATCAGGGCACCTTCGAGGGTGAGACCGCTGCGGTGAACCAGAATCAGGACCAGATCTCGGGCAGTTATGGCGGGATCTTCGGCGGCAAGGATTCGTCCAGCGTCGCCGGGCTCGTGCATCTGGACCAGTTCCTTGACGATGCCGATCTCGAGGAAGAACACGGCGTCTTCGTGCTGACGCAATGCGGGCAAAAGGGCGATGCGGCGATCTGTGACGCGGTCGAACCCAAGTAACGGGTCGCGTCAGGGCGCGGGGCGGCTGGCCGCCCTCGCCGCAGCGCTGCTTCTGGCCGCCGCGCCCCTGCGGGCCGAGGATGTGCGCCTGCCGGTCGAAACCGTGCGCGCCGCCGCCGTGGCCGCCGTGCAGGCCGGCGCGCTGGATGATGCGCAGGCGCTGGCCCAGCGTCTGCTGCTGGTCGATGGGTCTGACCCGCTGGCGCGGCAGGTGCTGGCCATGGTCGCACTGGCGCGCGGCGATCTGCCCGCGGCCCGGCAGGCCGCCCGCGCCGCCTATGGCGCCGCCCGCAGCCCCCGGCAAAAGCATGAGGCCGCAAAGCTTGCCGCCGTCGTCGCCGCCCGCGAGGAGCGCGGGATCGCGCTGCGCTACTGGCTGCGGCAGGCGGGCGATGCCAGCCCCACCACCGCCGAGCGGCGCGAGACGGTGGCCGCGCTGAACGCGGTGCGCGACCGTTCCCCCTGGGAGGCGCGGCTGCGCTTTTCCGTCAGCCCGTCGGACAATGTGAATGGCGGCGCCGACAGCGCCTTCAACATCATCGACGGCCGCCCCGAGGTGGGGATGCTGAACGGTGACGCGCAGGCACTGGCCGGGGTGGTGGCGCAACTGGGCGCCGACCTGTCCTGGCGGCTGGCGCGCGGCGCGCGCAGCGAAACCCGCTTGACCTTCGGCCTTGATCTGGAGCGCGTGCGCCTGACCCGCGCCGCCCGGCGCCAGGCGGTGCTGCTGACCAATGGCGATCTGGCGGAAAGCGATCTGGAAATCGGCCTCGATCATCAGCGCATCGACGCCGACGGGCGCGGCAGCTGGGATTTCGGCCTGACGCTGGGGCTGGGCGACGATGGCGGCAGCGGCACGCGATCGGCCAGCCTGTCGGTCAGCCGGGCCATGATGGCGGGCAACCGCACGCGGCTGCAATTCGGTGCCGAATGGGCGGTGGAACAGGGCGCGCAAAGCGGCGCGCCGGTGCAGCGCATTCCGCGCCTGTCGCTCTCGGCGCAGCATCGGCTGGAAAGCGGGGCGCGGCTGGGCCTGTCGCTCGCCGCCTATGAGGTGCAGAGCGTCAGCCTGCAACGCGCCCGCCATGGCGGCTATGCGCAGCTGAGCTTTACCCCCGCCTCGGGCATCGGCCCCTTTGACATCAGCGGCGCCATCGGCGCGAGCTTTGCCACCTATCCCGATTACCGCGTCGGCATCATCACCCCGCCGGGCGGCCGGCAGGACCGTTCGATCTTTGGCGAGGTGACGCTGGTCGCGCGCGAGGTCAGCTGGGCCGGCTTTTCGCCGCAACTGACCCTGCGCGCCAGCCGCAACGACAGCAATATCTCGCGCTTTGACACGGTGACGACCGGGGTGCTTCTGGGGCTGCAATCGCGGTTCTGACATTGGTATCCGTGCTGCACGGCCCTATGTTGGGCCGACAAGGAAGGAGACCCGAGATGACCATCCGCTACCTGCACACCATGGTCCGCGTGCTGGACCTGGAAAAATCCATGGCCTTTTACCGCCTGCTGGGGCTGGAGGAAACGCGGCGCATCGACAATGACAAGGGCCGCTTCACCCTGGTCTTCATGGCGCCCCCCGGCCAGCCCGAATGCCCGGTCGAGCTGACCCATAACTGGGATGGCGACAGCGGCCTGCCCGCCGACAGCCGGCATTTCGGCCATCTCGCCTATGCGGTGGACGATATCTATGCCACTTGCGCGGCACTTCAGGCGCAGGGCGTGGTGATCAACCGTCCGCCGCGCGACGGGCATATGGCCTTTGTGCGCTCGCCCGACAATGTGTCGATCGAACTGCTGCAAAAGGGCGAATCGCTGCCCCCGGCCGAGCCCTGGGCCTCGATGCCCAATACCGGCCACTGGTAGGCGCCGGCACAGAAGCGCTTGCCATTGCGGCGGCGCCACGGCAGGACAGGCAGATGCAGGATCGTGCTTTCTTGAATGTCACGGCGTCGCTGACCGGGCGGCGCTGGATCGGCCCCGCCCCCGAGGCGCTGCGCCTGGCCGAGGCCATGGCGCAACAGACCCGCCTGCCGCCGGCACTGTGTCAGGTGCTGGTGGCGCGCGGCGTGACCCCTGCCGATGCGGCAGGGTTCCTTGCCCCGGCGCTGCGCGATCTCTTGCCCGATCCGCTGACGCTGCGCGACATGGCCCCGGCAGCGGCACGGCTGTTGCAGGCGGTCGCGGGGCGCGAACGCATCGCGATCTTTGCCGATTACGATGTGGATGGCGGCGCCTCGGCGGCGCTGCTGCTGGTCTGGCTGCGCGCGCTTGGCCGGCCCGCCACCCTCTATATCCCTGACCGCATCGACGAGGGCTATGGCCCCAACGAACCGGCGATGCAGGCGCTGGCCGCGCGCCATGACCTGATCATCTGCGTCGATTGCGGCACGCTCAGCCATGGCCCGATCGCCGCCGCCAAGGGCGCCGATGTCGTGGTGCTGGATCACCATCTGGGCGGCGAGACCCTGCCCCCCGCCCTGGCCGTGGTGAACCCCAACCGCCAGGACGAGGATGGCAGCCTCGCCCATCTCTGCGCCGCCTCGGTCGTGTTCCTGCTGCTGGTCGAGGCCAACCGCCGCCTGCGCACCGAGGGGCATCAGGGCCCCGATCTGATGGCGCTGCTCGATCTGGTCGCGCTGGCCACGGTGGCCGATGTCGCGCCGCTGATCGGCGTGAACCGCGCCTTCGTGCGTCAGGGCCTGCGCGTCATGGCGCGGCGCGACCGGCCGGGCCTTTGCGCGCTGGCCGATGTGGCGCGGATGGACAACGCACCCACGCCCTATGCGCTTGGCTTTCTGCTGGGGCCGCGGGTGAATGCCGGCGGGCGCATCGGCCAGGCCGATCTGGGCGCGCGGCTGCTCGCCACCGATGACCCGGCCGAGGCCGCCGCGCTGGCGGAACGGCTCGATCAGCTCAATACCGAACGGCGCGAGATCGAGGCCGCCGTGCGCGCCGCCGCTCTGGCCCAGGCTGAGGCGCGGGGCCTTGATGGCCCGCTGGTCTGGGCCGCCGGCGAAGGCTGGCATCCCGGCGTGGTCGGCATCGTCGCCGCCCGGCTGAAAGAGGCGACCAACCGCCCCGCCGTGGTGATCGGGCTGGACAAGGGCATCGGCAAGGGGTCGGCCCGGTCGGTCACCGGCGTCGATCTGGGCGCCGCCGTGCAGCGCGTGGCGTCCGAGGGGCTGCTGATCAAGGGCGGCGGGCACAAGATGGCCGCGGGCCTTACCGTGGCGCAGGACCAGCTTGAACCGGCGATGGAGCGTCTGGGCGCCCTGCTCGCCCGGCAAGGCGCCGGCACGCAAGGCCCGGCCGATCTGGCGCTGACCAGCCTTCTGGCCCCGGGGGCCGCCACGCTCGATCTGGTCGAACAGATCGAATCGGCCGGCCCCTTTGGCGCCGCCGCCCCCGCCCCGCGCTTTGCCTTTGCCGATTGCGCGGTGCAGGCGCGGCGCATCGGCGAAAACCACCTGCGACTCAGCTTTGGCGACGGCATGGGCGCGCGGCTTGAGGCCGTGGCCTTTGGCGCCTTTGACGGCCCGCTTGGCCCGGCGCTCGACAATCCCGGCCATCAGCGCTTCCACCTGGCCGGCAAGCTGGAGATCAACAGCTATGGCGGCCGCAACCGCGTGCAATTGCGCCTCGAAGACGCGGCGCGCGCCTGACATGCGCGCCTTCATTTTTCCTCTTGCAGCCCCCGCGCCGCCCGGCTAAACACCGCCTCACCCAGCGTGGCCCGTTCGTCTATCGGTTAGGACGTCAGGTTTTCAACCTGAAAAGAGGGGTTCGACTCCCCTACGGGCTGCCACATTCCCACAGGACTTTCCTCGACGCGCCCCATGGCGGCGAATTTGCGCTTTTGCAAACCGGGCCAGCGGCTTACCCTGCCTGTGCAGCAGAGGCGCAGAAAAGGGGCACCGCATGAACATCATCTGGCTCGGCCATTCCGGCTTTCGGATCGAGATCGAACAGGCGGTCCTGCTGGTCGATCCCTGGCTCGACGGCAACCCGATGTTCCCCGAGACCCGCCGCGCCGAGGCACTGCGCGGCGCGACCCATGTCCTGCTGACCCATGGCCATGGCGACCATACCGGCAGCGCCCTGTCCATCGCACGCGAATGCGACATCCCGCTGGTGGGCAGCTATGACATGGTCAGCTTCTGGCAAGAGGATGCCGAGGTAAAGGGCATCGGCTTCAACAAGGGCGGCACGGTCGATCTGGGCGGCGCCCGGGTCACGATGGTGAACGCCGCGCATTCCTCGTCGATCCAGGGCCAGCAGGGGCCGATCTATGCCGGGGGCGAGGCCGGCTTCATGATCGCGGGCGAGGGCCACACGATCTACCTCTCCGGCGATACCGACATCATGGCTGACATGGCCTGGATGGCCGAATACCACCAGCCCGATATCGGCATCCTGTCGGCCGGCGGCCATTTCACCATGGACATGCGGCGCGCGGCCTTTGCGGTGCGCAAGTATTTCAACTTCCGCATGGTGATTCCCTGCCATTACCGCACCTTCCCGCTGCTCGCGCAGGATGCGTCGGAATTGCGCGCCGGCGTGCCCGCCGGGGTGCAGGTCATCGAACCCGAGGTGCTGGTGCCGATCCAGGTCTGAGGCGCGCGCGCCTCAACCCGCGGGGGCGGCCTCGCAATCGGGGTTGCCGAATTTCGCCGTGCAGGCCCTGACGGTGCAGGCCTTGATCTGCACCTCGCGCCGGTCACGGTTCAGATCCACCGTCTCCACATCGGTATAGGGCACATCCTCCAGCCGCATCTGCGGCACACAGATGCGCTTGTCGCCCTTGCCCTTGCAGATCTCCTGCCCGGTCGGGATCTCGATATATTTCACCCGCTGCACGATGCGCTGCACATATTTCGGCGGGATCTTCTGCATCCACTCCGCCCGGCAGACCGATTGTTCGGCGCGGAATTCGGGGGTTCCGCAGGATCCCAGTAACAACAGCGCGGGCAGAACCAGGACAACGGCACGCATGATGGCTCCTTGCGAACGGGCCCGGACACGGCCCTTGCGAAAAGGGAACGCCCGGCCCGGGCCGATGTCAAGCCCCGCGCCGCCCTGCGAAGAAGTCGCGCAGCAATGCCGCCGCCTCGGCCTCGGCCAACCCGTCATAGACCTCGGGCACATGATGGCATTGCGGATGCGCAAAGACCCGCGCGCCCACGGCCACCCCGCCCGATTTGGGATCGGCAGCCCCGTAATACAGCCGCCCGATCCGCGCCGCCGCGATGGCCGCGGCGCACATCGGGCACGGCTCCAGCGTGACATAGAGGTCATGCCCGGTCAGCCGCTCCTGCCCCAACCGCGCACAGGCGGCGCGGATCGCCAGCATCTCGGCATGGGCGGTCGGGTCGTTCAGCTCCCGCGTGCGGTTGCCGGCCCGGGCCACCACCGCCCCGCCGGCATCGACGATCACCGCCCCCACCGGCACCTCGCCCCGCGCCGCGGCCGCCCGCGCCTCGTCCAGCGCCTGATCCATATATGAACGAAAACCGCGCACCGTTGCCCTTTCCGCGTTCCGACCGTAATTTGCACCTTGCCGAAATACTCTCGGGGGTCCGGGGGCAGACAGCCCCCGGGGCATCCCGCCCCGATCCCCCTTCTACATGCCGGGAAAGCCATGCCAGAACAAGACAAGCCCAAAGCGGCCCGCAAACCCGTGGCGCAACCGGCGGCGAAAACGCCCGAGGGCGAACGCATCGCCAAGGTTCTCTCGCGCGCCGGCGTCGCCTCGCGCCGCGAGGCCGAAAGGCTGATCGAGGCCGGCGAGGTCAAGGTGAACGGCCGCGTCATCACCTCGCCCGCGCTCAATATCACCGACAAGGACCGCATCACCGTCTCCGGTCAGCCGCTGGCGGAAAAGGAACCCGTCCGCGTCTGGCTCTATTACAAGCCCGAGGGGCTGGTCACGTCGGCCTCCGACGAAAAGGGCCGCGAAACCGTGTTCGACGCGCTGCCGCCCGACATGCCGCGCGTGATGTCCATCGGGCGGCTTGACCTCAATTCCGAAGGGTTGCTGCTTCTGACCAATGACGGCGGGCTGAAGCGCAAGCTGGAACTGCCCTCGACCGGCTGGCTGCGCAAATATCGCGTGCGGCTGCATGGCAACCCGACCGACGCGGATTTCGAGCCGCTCCGCAAGGGGATCGAGGTCGAGGGCGAGCGTTTCCAGCCGATGCAGGTCACGCTTGACCGGGTGCAGGGCGCGAATGCCTGGGCCACGGTGGGCCTGCGCGAAGGCAAGAACCGCGAGATCCGCCGCGCCATGTCGGCCATCGGGCTGACGGTGAACCGGCTGATCCGCATCTCCTACGGCCCCTTCCGCCTCAATGAGCTGGAGCCGGGCCAGGTCGAGGAAATCCGCCCCCGCGTGCTGCGCGACCAGCTGGGCTTTGACCCCAATGGTGACACCCCCGAGGGCGCCGCGCCCGCCCCCGCCGGCGACCGGCTGCGCAAACCCAGCCGCAGCGGCAAGATCCACCCCGAGGAGGACCGCGCGCCCCGCGCCCGGGCGACTGCCGCGAAACCCGCGCGCGGCGTCGCCGACAGCGCCGCCGACCGCCCCGCCCGCAAGGGCAGCGCCGGCGCGCGGCTCAAGGCCTCGGCCGATCGCTATCTCGACGCGATCGACACCCGTCCGCCGCGCGGCAAACCCGCCGCCGCCCGGCCCGAAGGCCCGGTGGCCCGCGGCAAGCCCGCCACCACAGACAAATCCGCCCCCCGCACCGCCGGCAAGCCCGCCACCGGCAAGCCGGAGGCCAAATCCGGCCCGAAATCCCCGGCCCGGTCCGGCACGGCCAAGCCGCGCAGCGCGGGCCCGCGCACGACGCCGCCCTCGGGCGGGTCGCGCGGCCCGTCGCGGCGCGGCTGACTTTCAGGCGTTCAAAGGGGGAGCATCGCGCGCTTTTTCCCGGTCACGGCACTGGCACGACGCCCGGGCCGTGCCTATAGTCAACCAGGGTCGCCAGACCCATTTCCCGCCCGGCCGCCCGCCGGCCCTGCCCCGGAGGCCCGATGTCCGCATCCGCCCTGCAAACCCTCAGCTTCGTGCTGTTCGTCGCCTTGGCGCTGTATACCGCCTTTGGCGGGGGGATGTGACCATGGCCCAGCGGTTCGGCGGCAAATACTCCCCGACGGGCGATGTGGGGCGCGATCACCCCGCCGCCCCCCCGGGCCAGAGCGTGCCCAATCTCTATGACAGCAAGCGCCCGGCCCCGGCCGGCGCGCGGTCGAACATCCTGTTCCTCGTGCCGTTGATCTTTGCCGCCAAGGCCTTCTTCTCCGATGCCGGGGGGCTGGTGCTGAACCTCGGCGCCGCGGCGCTGCTGCTGGGCGCCGCTCTCCTCACGCGCGAAGGGCTGCGGGCCGAGGCCGCCTATGCCCTGCGCAAGGTCGCCCGTCGCCCTGCCTTTCCGCGCAAGATCTTCGGCTCGGTCCTTGCCGGCCTCGGCATCGCCACCGGGGCCCTTGCCGCCACCGGATCGACGGCTTTCGCCGCGCTGTTCGGCCTGCTGGGCGGGGCGCTGCATCTGGGCGCCTTCGGCCCTGACCCGCTGCGCGACAAGGGCGCCGAAGGGATCGACGATTTCCAGGCCGACCGCGTCGCCCGCGCCGTGGACGAGGCCGAGGCCTATCTCGCCGCGATGAAGGACGCGATCCTGCGCGCCCGCGACCGCAGTCTGGAAACCCGGGTCGAACGCTTTGCCGCCGCCGCGCGCCAATTGTTCCGCCGGGTCGAGGATGACCCGCGCGACTTGTCGGCGGTGCGCAAATATCTGGGCGTCTACCTGATGGGTGCCCGCGACGCGACGGTGAAATTCGCCGATCTTTACGCGCAGAACCGCGACCCCAAGGCCCGCACCGATTACGAGGCGCTGCTGGCCGATCTGGAAACCAATTTCGCCGACCGATCCGCCCGGCTCCTGACCAATGACGCCTCCGCGCTCGATGTGGAGATCCAGGTGCTGCGCGAACGTCTGCAATACGAGACCCCGCCCCCGAACCGAGATTGAGAAGCCGCGCCCGCCCTGCTAAGCCGGGCCCGTAACCCGTAGCGCCGCAAGGCATGATGAGGGAGTTTGCCGATGTCCGAAACCGTCCGCGCCGCCGCCGAAGCCACCCTGGCCGAAGTCCAGGCCATTACCGCGGTCGTGCTGCCCGAACCGGGCGCCGAGATCGTGCCGCTGGACGCGGCCCCCGCCCCCCAGGCCGAGGAAATCCGCCGCCGCATGGGCGAGATCGACATGGGCAATACCCAGTCGATCATCTCTTTCGGATCGGCCGCGCAGAACGAATTGCAGGTCATCAGCCAATCCATGCTGGCCGATGTGAAGAACAAGGATGTCGGCCCCGCCGGCGACAGCCTGCGCAACATGGTCTCCACGCTCAAGGGCTTCACCGTCTCCGAACTGGATGTGCGGCGCGACCGCTCCTGGTGGGAACGTCTGCTGGGCCGCGCCGCGCCCTATTCCAAATTCGTGGCGAAATACGAGGAAGTGCAGGCCCAGATCGACCGCGTCACCGCGCAGCTTGACCAGCATGCCCATACGCTCCTGAAGGACATCAAGTCGCTCGATCAGCTTTATGCCAAGACGTTGGATTTCTACAACGAACTGGCGCTCTATATCGCTGCGGGCGAGGCGAAATTGCAGGAGTTGGACAAGTCCGACATCCCCGCGCTGGAGGCCGCCGTCACCGCCGCCCCCGAGGATGAAAAGGTCTTGCGCGCCCAGGAACTGCGCGACCTGCGCGCCGCGCGCGACGATCTGGAACGCCGGGTCCATGACCTCAAGCTGACCCGCCAGGTCACGATGCAATCGCTGCCCTCGATCCGGCTGGTGCAGGAAAACGACAAGTCGCTGGTCACCAAGATCAACTCGACGCTGGTCAATACCGTCCCGCTCTGGGAAACCCAGCTGGCCCAGGCCGTGACGATCCAGCGCTCGCGCGAGGCGGCGCAGTCGATCAAGGCCGCCAATGACCTGACCAATGAATTGCTGACCGCCAACGCGAAGAACCTGCAAGAAACCAACCGCGTCGTCCGCACCGAGATGGAACGCGGCGTCTTCGATATCGAGGCGGTGAAGCAGGCCAATGCGACGCTGATCGCCACGATCAATGAAAGCCTCGCCATCGCCGATGAAGGCAAGGCCAAGCGCGCCGCCGCCGAAGCCGATCTCGAAAAGATGGAAACCGAACTGCGCGACACGCTGGCCTCGGCCAAGGCGCGCAAGGATGGGCTGGGCACCGCGACCGGCTCGGCGGTCTGAGCGGGCCAGGGGGCAAAGGGTGGGATGATGGGCAAGAATTCACGTCTGGCCGCGTTCGGTCTGGCCGCCATGCTGGCGGCCTGTTCGGCCGCGCCCGATATCTCGCCCCGCCCGGCCCCGCGCCCCGCCCCGGCGGCGCCCGATCTGGCGCCCCCGCCTACCCCCTCGCCCGAAAGCGAGGCACTGACCGCCTATTACGCGCAGATCCAGGCCGATCTGTTGTCACAGGGCCTGCTGCGCACCGATGGCGGCGGCGCGGATACGCCTTTCACCGACACGATGCTGACCGAGAACTTCATCCGCGTCGCGCTGTTTGACGAATATACCCGCAGCCCCGCCGGCCTTGTCGCGCATGAAACCCAAAGCCGCCTGCGCCGCTGGATGGTGCCGGTGCGGGTGGATGTGACCTTCGGCCCCTCGGTCCCGCCAGAGAAACAGGCGACCGACCGCGCCCGCATCCGCTCCTATCTCGCGCGGCTCGCGGCCCTGACCGGGCACCCGATCTCCATGGTCGAAAGCGGCGGCAATTTCCACGTTCAGGTGGTGAACGAGGACGAGCGCCGCGCGCTTGGCCCGCTGATCGCGCGCACCCTGCCCGACCTCTCCCCGTCCGAGATCGGCGGCCTCACCAACCTGCCGCGCTCGACCTATTGCATCGTCTATGCCCTGTCACAAGGCTCGGCCTCCAGCTACAGCGCCGCCTTCGCGGTGATCCGCGCCGAACATCCCGACCTGCTGCGCCTGTCCTGCATCCATGAGGAAATCGCGCAGGGCCTGGGTCTGGCCAATGACAGCCCGCTCGCCCGTCCGTCGATCTTCAACGACGACGAGGAATTCGCCCTGCTCACCCGGCAGGATGAACTGATGCTGCGCATCCTCTACAATCCGCGCCTGCGCCCCGGCATGACCGCGATCGAGGCCCGCCCCATCGTGCGCGAGATCGCCGCGGGCCTGATGGGCGGCGGGCCAAGCTGACCCCCCTTCATCTGTTCATAAATATCCTGCGGGGAGGTTCGGAGGGGTGCAAAACCCCTCCGGCGGTCACCACCGGGCAGACCGATCCTAGCGGATCGCCCCCGATTGCTTCAGGTAGAACAGCCCCAGGCCAAGCGTCACGGCGGCCAGCACCGCGAAACCGATCTTCCACGCGCTCCAGGGTCGCTCGCCCTGCACCCGGCCGGTCTGGCCATTGACGATGAAGCGATAGCTCTTGCCGTTGTATTTATAGGCCGCCATCCAGATCGGCAGCAGCACATGCTTGAAGGTCTCGGCGGAATATTCGGTATCGACGCGATGCACCTTCTGCACATCGCCGCCGATATCGCGCCGCACATCGCCCTGGATCACCCCCGCCATCACCTCGCGCGCGCGGGCCCAGCCCTCTTCCAGCCCAATCGTATAGCCCTCGGCGGTAAAGCCCGACAGGTAGTCCTCGCGATAGGCCTGCAAGGCGCCCAGATCCCAGGGCGCCAGCGCATCGGTATAGCGCCGCGGCAGCGACCCCGAGGCCAGCACCAGCACATCGTCGAACACCCGGCTGACCCAGCCGCGCCGCCCGCTCCAGCGGGTTTTCTGCACCTGCCGCTGTTCCGACCGCCCGTTCACGTTCACCGTTTCGGTGACATAGTAATGGTCGCCCCGCTCGCCCACATAGGCTGACCGCGTCGCGGCATCGAAGGTCCAGTAAGGCACATAGAGCCCGTTCAGCGCCCGGCCCTTGCGGGCATATTCCACCAGCCCGTTGGGGGCGAACCACAGGCCGCCCAGCCAGGACACCATCGCCTGACGCGCGGTGCGTTCGTCCAGCGCGAAGGGCAACACCGCCTGCGGCTTGATCTGGCGATTGGTGCCGGTGCCGATCACCACCGGGGTGGCGCAGAACGGGCATTCGGTGGCGTGATCGGCGCCCTGAAACTCCACCAGCGCACCGCAGCCCGGGCAGCGGGTCGTGCGCACCTCCTCCATCGCGCCGGGGGGCAGGCTGTCGCGCAGCGCGCGGTGCAGGTCATGTTCGCCAAGCGCCAGCATGCGCCCCTCGGGGGCGGCGGGGATGTCCTGCTCATGCCCGCAATGGTCGCAGCGCAGATGGGTCTGGCCCGGCGCATATCGCAGGTCGGCGCCACAGGATTCGCAGGGGAAATGACGTTCGGCCAAAGGTTCGGTCACGGCGGGGTCGTCCTGAAAATCGTGGCGCGGGCCGGAAGGGTGGCCCGCGCAAGGGTCGTGCAACAGGCGGGGCAGCGCCGGGCGCCACCCCTCCCCCGGTTTGGCTCAGGCGCCCGGCGGCGGCGGGGGCGGCACCATCGCGAACAGGCGACCCAGCTCGGTTTCGGCGGCGGGCTTCCAACCCTCCATCCCGGCGGCCCAGACCATCGTGGCCCGCGTCAGGGCCCCCGATTGCACCAGCGCGGCCAGATCGCCTTCGCCGAACGGCCCCTTGGTGGCGCCGTTTTCCGCCAGATGCCACTGTTTCGCGGCCGGCGGCGGCGGGGGCGGCGGGGCGGCAGCGGCCGGGGTGGCCCCGGCGGGCGCCCCCCAGGGCCCCATGTTCTGCCCCATCGAAACCCCCATGCCGGCGGCCATTCCGGCCCCCATCATCGCGCCCATGCCGCTGCCGGGCTGGGCCATGCCTTCGGCCGCGTTGAACTGCATATAGCGGTTCAGATCGCCGACGATGCCCATGGAGGTGCGCTTGTCCAGCACCTTTTCCACCTCTTCGGGCAGGCTGACATTCTCGATATAGAATTCCGGCAGGACCAGCCCGTATTCGGCGATCTTGGGCGCAATGGCGGTCGCGATCAGCTTGGCCAGGTCGCCGGTATTGGCCGCCATATCCAGCACCGGAATGCCGGAGGACGCCAGAACGCGGCTCATTTCCTGCACGATCACATTGCGGATCTGGCTGGAGATTTCATCGGCGGTAAATTCGCCATCGGTGCCGACGATCTCTTTCAGGAACACCCCCGGATCGGAGACCCGCATCGAATAGGTGCCAAAGGCCCGCAGCCGCACCGGCCCGAATTCCGCGTCGCGGCACATGATCGGGTTCTTGGTGCCCCATTTCAGATCGTTGAACCGGGTCGTATTGACGAAATAGACCTCGGATTTGAAGGGTGAATTGAAGCCGTGATCCCAATGCTGAAGCGTGGTCAGGATCGGCATGTTGTTGGTTTCCAGCATGTAAAGGCCGGGGCCGAACACATCGGCCAACTGCCCCTCATGCACGAAAACCGCCGCCTGCCCCTCGCGCACGGTCAGCTTGGCGCCGTATTTGATCGCCTGGCCGCGCCGCTCGAACCGCCAGACCATCGTGTCGCGCGTATCGTCGAGCCATGAAATGACATCAATGAATTCGCCCTTGAGGAAATCGAATACCATGGCAATGGCCTTTCCGAACTGGCGGGTCTGCCCGCGATGACGCCGGGCCGCGGCCCGTTCCTGCCCCTCAACATATCGCAGCCCTCGCGTCTTTGAAGGGGGAAAGAACGAAACCCCGCGCAGGGGACTTGTCGGCGGGCGGTTTCCCGCACCAGACTGCACCGCAAAGAGGAGAACAGGATGACCGCATTCACCATCGAACGCGAGGCCGGGCCGTCCAAGGGGCGCTATGTGATCCGCAAGGATGGCGAGGAGGCGGAACTGACCTGGTCGGTCACCTCGCCCACGCTGATCATCGCCGATCATACCGGCGTGCCCGACAGCTTTCGCGGCACCGGCGCGGGGCTGGCCCTGGTCACCCGGCTGGTCGAGGACGCCCGCGCCGAGGGGTTCAAGATCATGCCGCTCTGCCCCTTTGTGAACGCGCAGCGCCGCAAGCATCCCGAATGGGCAGACGTCTTCGCGGTCTGACCGCTAGCCCCCGGCGGCGATGATGCGAAAGACGCAAGGATCGGAAAAGATCTCGGGCGGGGTCTGGCACAGGCCCTGCGCCACCTGCCAGGCGGCCAGAACCTTGGGCACATAATCGCGGGTTTCCGGGTAGGGCGGCACGCCGGCATTGGCCTCCACCGCGCCCTCGCCCGCGTTATAGGCGGCCAGCACCATCAGCGGATCGCGGTCGAACCGCTTCATCAGCCAGTCGAGATAGGCCACCCCGCCCTTGATGTTCTGCGCGGGCACCATGGCATCGGTCACGCCAAAACGCTCTGCCGTGGCCGGGATCAGCTGCATCAGCCCCTGCGCCCCGGCATGGCTGAGCGCCTCGGGGCGGCCCGCGCTTTCCACGCCGATCACGGCCAGCGCCAGCGCGGGCGACACTTCGGTGCCGATCGTGGCCTTGAGGATGTCGGTGCCGTATTTCTCGGCGATCTCCTGCATGTGCTGCATGCGCGGCGCCCGGACCTGGCTGCCGCCCGGCCCCTTGGACAGCGTCGCCAACGCCAGCGGAAAGCGGCCCTGGATCGCCTCGCGCGCGGTCGGCACGTTGTCCCAGAACCAGGTATAGGTGGCGGCGACCTTGGCCTGATCGGCGGGCACTTGCGGCGCCAGCGCCGGCGCGGCGGCATCGGCGACCGACTCCGCCTCTTTCTCGCGGTCCACCTTGGGCGAGGCGGCCAGACGGCGGGCCTGCTCCGCGGGGTCGATCTGCACGGTGATGCGCTTGCCGCCCAGACCGGGCGTATGCGCCTTCACGCGGCGAAAGGTGAAATCCTCGAATGCGGGCGGCGCGGGGGCGACGATCTTGGGCGCCGGGGTCGGTTCTGCCGCCGGCGCCGGATCGGCCTGAGTCGCCGTTTGCGGGGCATCCTGCGCGCGAACAGCCGAAAACGGTGCGCCAAGGCCCGCGACCCCGCCCGCAACCGTCAGAATCAGCCCGCTGATGCTGCCTGCTCGTGTTCCCCTGCCCATGGGGTGCCTGTCCGTTTTCCGGTTTTATGGGGAAATCCTCGCAGAAAGCGCGACTCCGATCCAGACAAAACGGCCCCTCCCCCCGTCAAACGTGGCAGTTTTGCCGCAATTCTGCCCAACTGCGCCGGTTTCGGGTGGCGGGCCGAAAGGGCGCGACAGGGTTAACAAAATTCTAATTGCTAAAAATCAATGTGTTACGAGATTTTCGCCAGTTTTTTGCGGTTTTTCCGATCGGCCCCAATGCCTCCCAACTCCCGCCACCTTTGGGGGGCTATATGAGCCCATGCCGCAACGAAGAGCGGATCGGAACAGAGGCCGGTCAGATGCAGCGGGCGGTAGTAACCGAGCAAACCGAACCAAGGGACTGAAACCATGAAACTGCTGAACTTCTTCAAAAAATTCTCCAAAGACGAGTCGGGCGCCGTGACCGTTGACTTCGTGGTTCTGACCGCGGGCATCGTGGGCCTTGGCATCCTGATCGTGCAGGCCGTGACCCCGGAAGTCCAGGCGACCGCCGACCAGATCGCTGCTGACATGCAGGAAGCCCGCACCGTCGGCCGCAACTGATCCGACACGCACGTTTCCTGTAGTGCGAACGTGACAGGCAGGCTGCGGCTCCAACGGGGTCGCAGCCTGTTGCCATGTCAGAGGTCGGGCAGAACGCAAGGCCGCACACCGACAAACGTTCAAGAGGCCAGTAATGATCAAAGCAGTAACCACCCGTTTCATCCGCGACGAAGAAGGCGCCGTGACGGTCGATTTCGTCATCTTGACCGCCGCGCTTGCCGTCATGGCATTGGGGGCAATTGCCGTGATCGTGGCCGAGGGCACGCAATATGGCGATCTGATCGCCGGCATCATTTCCAGCGTGCTGCGCTCCTGACCCGTTTTCCGGACGCGCCGCGTCCACGATAGGATGATAAACATGCAGACGATGCGGATTGGAATTCTGATGGCCGGCCTCGCCCTTGCGGGTGCGTCGGTCTACCTGGTCCAGCAATATGTGGGCCAGACCGAAGCGCAGATGCAGCGCGACCAGCAGACGCTGAAGCAGATCGGCAAGCTCACGCAGGTCTATGTCGTCAACAAGCCGCTGAACTATGGCGACACGCTGACCCCCGAAGACGTGCAGGTCATCTACTGGCCGGAAAAGGCCCTGCCCGAGGGGATCTTTACCGCCGACAGCCCGCCCTTCGACGATGCCGACAAGGAACCGCGCTATGTGCTGCGCCAGTTCGAGGCCTTTGAGCCGCTTCTGGCCGTGAAGGTGACCGCCCCGGGCGAAACCGCCGGCCTGACCAACATGCTCAAGCCCGGCCAGCGCGCCTTTACCATCAATTTCAACGACACCGCCGGTGCCTCGCGCATGTTGCAGCCGACGAACCGCGTCGATGTCTACTGGACCGGCGTGACACTGAACGGCCAGGAAAAGACCATGCTGATCGAAAGCGCGGTCGAGATCATCGCGGTGGACCGCCCCGAGGGCAAGGCCCGCGACGGCAGCGCCATGCAGGTGCCCAAGGCGATGACCGTCGCCGTCAGCCCCGAACAGGTGGCCCGCCTCGCCCAGGCGCAGACCTCGGGCAAGCTGAGCGTGTCGCTGGTCGGCCTGAACGAGACCGAACTGACCAACGCCGCGGTCGAGGTCGATACCAGCATCTTCGGCGAAAAGGCGGTCGAAGTGGTGGAGGCCCCGAAGGAAAAGGTCTGCACCGTGCGCAAGCGCGTGGGGACCGAAGTGATCGAGGATCAGATCCCCTGCACCAACTGATAGCCTGAAAAACCACGCGCGCCCCAACATCTTGTGGGCGCGCGTTTGGTTTTCAGGGCGGTCAAACTGGATTGTTGCGGTTTATCCACACGAACATCCCGCTTCAACCATTTGATTCTTGCAAAAAAATGCCACCTCCGGCATTTTAATGGGCAAAATGGGCGCAAAGACCCGGTAACGAGGCGTGATCCGAAAGGCAGGTCACATGCAGTTTAGGACTTATCTTGGCGCGGGCCTGTTGGGCCTGGCGCTGGCGACGACAGCGCTGGTTCCCGCGCAGGCGCAGAACCTGCGGGTGATGCAGGGCACGGCCTCGGCACCGCTGAACGTGCCCATGAACCGCGCGGTGGTGGTCGAAAGCGATGTTCCCTTTGCGGAACTGTCGATCGCCAATCCGGGCATCGCCGATATCTCCACCCTGTCCGACAAGTCGATCTATGTGCTGGGCAAGGCACCGGGCCGCACCACGCTCACCCTGCTGGGCGGGGACGGCAAGCTGATTTCCAACGTCGAGGTGCAGGTCGCCCCCGACGTGGCCGAATTCAAGGAACGCCTGCGCCAGATCCTGCCGGGCGAAAAGATCGAGGTCCGCACCGCCAATGACGGGATCGTGCTGTCGGGGGTGGTGTCCTCCACCGCCAAGCTCGACCGCGCGCTGGATCTGGCCGAACGCTACGCGCCGGAACGGGTTTCCAACCTGATGAGCGTGGGTGGCACCCAGCAGGTCATGCTGAAGATCCGCTTTGCCGAAATGCAGCGCTCGGTCTCCAAGAACCTGTCCTCGTCGCTGGCGATTACCGGCGGGTCCAAGGTGGGCGTGGGCGCCGAGACCGGCACCTGGCTGGAGGGCGACAACGCTCTTTCCAACACCGATATCAAGGCGCGCAGCACGGCCAATTCGGCCCTGGCGCTTGGTTTCACCGCCGGGTCGCTGCAATTCGGCGTTCTGCTGGAAGCCCTTGAATCCAAAGGTGTCGTGCGCACGCTGGCCGAACCCAACCTGACCGCCCTTTCGGGGCAGGAGGCTAAGTTCCTGGCGGGTGGGGAATATCCGATCCCGGTCGTGTCCTCGGACGGGATTGCCATCGAATACAAGCCCTTCGGCGTGGAGATGAACTTCACCCCCGTCGTGGTGGATAGCGACATCATCAACCTTCAGATCAACGCCGCGGTGTCGTCGATCGACAGCTCGATCACGCTGTCGAATGGCGGTTTCTCGGTCAACGCCTTCAAGCGGCGCGAAACCTCGACCACGGTCGAGATGCGCGACGGCGAGAGCTTTGCCATCGCAGGCCTGTTGCAGGATGACTTCCGCGACCTGAACGGCCAGGTGCCATGGCTGGGCGACATTCCGGTGCTGGGCACGCTGTTCCGCAGCGCGGAATATCAGCGCGCGCAATCCGAACTGGTCATCATCGTCACGCCGCATCTGGTCACGCCCACCCGGGGCGAGGCGCTGGCGCTGCCGACAGACCGCGTGCGCCTGCCGACCGAGAAAGAGCTGTTCCTGTTCGGCAAGGTCGCCGGGCGCAAGGGCGCGGCGGGTGAAGTGGCGCGGCAGGATTATTCCAGCCCCTACGGCTATGTGATGGAGTAAGGCGATGCGGGGGCACATGCGAACTCTTCTGACCCTGACTTCGGTGCTGGCGCTGGCCGCCTGTGGCGACATGAGCCGCGAACTGGGCGCCGAGGTGGATAGCGGCACCTTCGGCAATGCCACGATGAACAATTCGCTGGTGCAGATGGGCGCCATCGACGCGCAGAACATGCTGGCGCAACGCTTTGCGCAAGAGGTGCCCTCGACCATCACCTTCCCGTTCAACTCGTCCGAACTGACGGCCGAGGCGCGCGCGGTGCTGGATCAGCAGGCCGGCTGGATCCGCCAGTTCCCCGAACTGCGCTTCTCGGTCTATGGCCATGCCGATCTGGTGGGGGGCAATACCTATAACAAGGCGCTTGGCAAGCGGCGCGCGCAGGCGGTCGTGTCCTATTTCGCGGCGCGCGGGATTTCCACCTCGCGGCTGGAGGCGCTCGTGTCCTTCGGCGAGACGCAGCCGGTGGTCTATACCCAAAACCCCGAGGAACGGAACCGCCGCACCGTCACCCAGGTCTCGGGCTGGTCGAACCGCAAGTCCGGCCCGCTGGACGGCAAATATGCCGCCGTCGTCTATCGCGAATACATCAAGTCCGCGATCATGCCGGTCAACCCGCCGACAGAGGTGAACCAGCTGGTCATCAACGGCAACTGACGCTAGGGAAGAATCAACGGGAACGGCGGGCTTTGGCCCGCCGTTTTTTGTTCCGCATCGGCGATAATTCCCAGAAATACGAAAGTTTAGCCCCAATCTCGCCCATTTTGCCCGTCAGTTTGAGCCCAATTGAATCCAGCAGCGGGGCATTAGGCCCTGCACGTCCGGTCTGCCATGGGGGGTGTCCATGGCCTCCGGGCGGACAGAAAGGACTTGAGGCGCATGACGAGTGTGGCAAATCTTCAGCCGGAACCTGCACCGATCCTCGCGTGCACAATTTCGCGCGACGTCCAGAATTTCGAGCTTCTGATCGACGACATGGAGCAGGAACTGGGCGAGAACTGGGGCGATCTGTCCTTTGAGGACGCCCTGATCTTTCTGGAACAGCCCGACGCCGCCAGCCTGCAATTTGTGGCCGTGGCCGTGGATGCCGAGGATGAGGGCGATCTGACCCGCATCTCCGACATCATCCGCGCCGCCAAGGATCACAGCGTGCGCGTGATCCTGATCGCCGATCAGGTCAGCCCGGTGGCCCTGCATCAATTGCTGCGCCTGGGCGCCGATGATTTCGTGCCCTATCCGCTGCCCGATGGCGCGCTGCATGACGCGATCGACAAGCTGAAACAACCCGCCGCCGTCGCCCCGCCGCCCGAACCGCCGGTCGAGGAACATCACGCGCCCCGCTTCAAGGCCAAGGGCGACCGTGACGGCATCATCCTGCCGGTGCATGGCCTGGCGGGCGGGTCGGGGGCGACGACCTTTGCCACCAACCTGGCCTGGGAACTGGCCAATGCCGACAAGACCAACCCGCCGCGCGTCTGCGTGATCGACCTCGATCTGCAATTCGGCGCCGTCGCGACCTATCTCGACCTGCCCCGCCGCGAGGCGGTGTTCGAGGTGTTGCAGGATCTGGAAAACGCCGACAGCGACCTGTTCCTGCAATCCATGGTCAGCTTCAATGACCGGCTGAGCGTCTTTACCGCCCCCGCCGACATGCTGCCGCTGGATATCGTCGGCCCCGAGGAAGTGGGCAAGCTGCTGGACATGGCGCAGGCGAATTTCGATTTCGTCATCGTGGACATGCCCAAGACCATCGTCGCCTGGACCGAGGCAGTGCTGAACCGCGCCCAGGTCTATTTCGCCATGATGGAGCTGGACCTGCGGTCGGCGCAGAACGTGCTGCGGCTGGTGCGCGCGCTCAAGGCCGAGGGGCTGCCGCATGAAAAGCTGCGCTTCGTGCTGAACCGCGCGCCGAAATTCACCGACCTGACGGCGAAAAGCCGGGTGAAGCGGCTGGCGGAAAGCCTGGATATCGCGCTGGAACTGCAATTGCCGGATGGCGGCGCGCAGGTCACGCAATCCAACGATCACGGTCTGCCCCTGTCGGAGACGGCCGCCAAGAACCCGCTGCGCCGCGAGGTCGGCAAGCTTGCAAAATCGCTGTTCGATCTGAGCAAGGCCGCTGCGGCCGCCCGGACCTGAGCCCATTCAAGGGGGAATGACGATGTTTTCGCGTTTCAAGAAACCCGAGGCCGGTCCTGCCAGACCCGCCGCCACGCTGGTTCCGGTCGGCGCAGCCCAAGCCGCGCCCAAGGGCCCGGCACCCACCACGGTCAAGGCCCCCGCCCCGGCCCAGGCGCCCAAATCCGCCCCCAAGAGCCCGGCCGAGGCCGCGGCGGCGGACAAGGAGCGCAAGCGCAAGGAACGCCTTCAGGATCTGAAGGTGGAGTTGCACAAGCGCCTGCTGGAAAACCTCAATCTCGCCGCGCTGGAAAAGGCGTCGGAGACGCAGCTGAAATCCGAGATCGCCTCGATCAGCGCCGAGGCGCTGGACGAGATGTCGGTGGTGCTGTCCGGGCCGGACCGGGCGCAGCTGCATCAGGAACTGTACGACGAGGTGATGGGCCTTGGCCCGCTGGAGCCGCTGCTGAAGGATGAAACCATCAGCGATATCCTGGTGAACGGCCCGCAGCGCATCTTCGTGGAACGCAGCGGCAAGTTGCAGCTGTCGGATGTGACCTTCAAGGATGAACGTCACCTGCTGCGCATCATCGACAAGATCGTGTCGGCCGTGGGCCGGCGCGTGGACGAATCGAACCCCTATTGCGACGCGCGCCTGGCAGACGGGTCGCGCTTCAACTGCATGGTGCCGCCGGTGGCGGTGGATGGTTCGCTCGTCTCGATCCGGAAATTCAAGAAAGACAAGCTGGGCATTCAGGATCTGGTCCGCTTTGGCGCCTTTACCGAGGAAATGGCCCTCTATCTGGAGGCCGCCGTGTCAACCCGCCTGAATATCATCGTGTCCGGCGGGACGGGTTCGGGGAAAACCACCACGCTGAACGCGCTTTCGTCCTTCATCGACAACACCGAACGGGTGCTGACGATCGAGGACACGGCGGAACTTCAGCTGCAACAGATCCATGTCGGCCGGATGGAAAGCCGCCCGCCGAACGTGGAAGGAAAAGGCGCCGTGACCCAGCGGGATTGCTTGCGCAACGCCCTGCGGATGCGCCCTGACCGGATCATCGTCGGCGAAACCCGCGGCGAGGAGGTCATCGACATGTTGCAGGCGATGAACACCGGCCATGACGGGTCGATGACCACGATCCACGCCAACAACCCGCGCGACGGCATCAGCCGTCTGGAAAACATGGTCGCCATGGCCGGCATCGAGATGCCGCTGAAGGCCGTGCGCAGCCAGATCGCCAGCGCCGTCAACCTGATCGTGCAGGCCAGCCGCCTGCAAGACGGCTCGCGCCGGATGACCTCGATCACCGAAATCACCGGGATGGAGGGCGAGGTGATCTCCATGCAGGAGATCTTCCGTTACGAACGGCTGGGCCTGGCCCCCGATGGCAAGATCATCGGCCGCTTCAACGCGACCGGCGTGCGGTCGCATTATTCCGACCGGTTCAAGCAGTGGGGCTTCAACCTGCCGCCGTCGATCTACGAACCCATTCACTGAGGGACGCGCCATGGAATCCGTTCTGATCGTCTATGTCATCGTCTTTGTCGGGGTCGTGCTGCTGATCGAAGGCGTCTATCGCGTCTCATTCGGCAAATCCATCAGCCTGGACCAGCGCATGTCGCGCCGCCTGGCGCTGCTGGAAAAGCATGGCAGCAAGGAACAGGTGCTGGACCAGCTCCGCAAGGAGGCCGGCCAGCACCTCAAGGCGCAGTCGATCCCGCTGTATTCGCTGCTGGCGCGCAAGGCCCAGCAGGCCAATATCGCGTTTTCGCCGACCGCGCTGATCGGCGTCATGCTGGCGGTGACGGCGCTGGCCTTCGTGGGCCTGACCGTGGGCACCGGCGTTTCGCCCGCCGTGCGCGCGGTGATGGCGGCGGTCGCCGGCATCGGCGGCGTCTATTTCTGGGTCAACCGCAAGGCCAAGAAGCGCATGTCGCTGCTGGAGGAGCAACTGCCCGACGCGGTGGAACTGATCGTGCGCTCGCTCAGGGTGGGCCATCCGTTTTCGGCCGCGCTCGGCATCGTGGCCAAGGAAATTCCCGATCCGATCGGCACCGAATTCGGCCTGATCTCGGACGAGGCCGCCTATGGCCGCGACATCGCCGAAAGCCTGGAGGAATTCGCCGAACGGGTGGATAATCAGGACTTGCGCTTTCTCGCCGTGGCCGTGTCGATCCAGCAGCAATCGGGCGGCAACCTGGCCGAGATCCTGCAAGGTCTGTCCGACGTGATCCGGGCACGGTTCAAGCTGTTCCGCCGCGTGCGCGCCATCACCGCCGAGGCGAAATGGTCGGGCATGTTCCTGTCGGCCTTCCCGGGTCTCGCGCTTGGCATGATCCTGATGATCAAGCCCGACTATTTCGACCAGGTGAAGGAAAGCGCGCTGTTCACCCCGGTTGCCATGGGCGTGGGGGCGCTGCTGGTCGTCAACGTGATCTTCATGAAGATCATGGTCAATATCAAGGTCTGAGGAGGTTTCGACATGTCTGGGATCCTGTCTTCCGTGACCGGCACCTTCGGCCCGCTGGCGCCGGCCTTCCTCATCCTGATCGTGGCGGCGGGGCTTCTGGCCTTTGTGCTGCCCTCGATCCTGCAAAAGCGGGTCGATCCGCTGGACAAGCTCAAGGCGCTGCGCACCAGCAGCGGCGGGGGCACCGGCAACGCGCTGCGCGGCCGCAACAAGGCGGCGGCGCGGCTCGACAAATACGCGCAATACCTGGAGCCGCAGGACATGGCCACCATGTCCAAGGCGCGGCTGACCATGATGCGCGCGGGCTATCGCGACAAGAACGCGGTGCGGCTTTTCCATTTCGCGAAATTCGCGCTCGGCCTTGGGGCGCTGGTCGCGGGCGTGCTGTATACGCTGGTGCTTCAGGCCCAGCAGGGCGATCTTCCGATGAAGACCATCATCCTGCACACGCTGCTGCCCGGCGCGATCGGCTATTACCTGCCGCAATACTGGGTGCAGCGCCGCGTTCAGACCCGGCAGCAGCAGATCATCTCGGGCTTTGCCGACGCGCTCGACCTCATGCTGGTCTGCGTCGAAGCGGGCCAGTCGCTTGACCAGTCGATCAACCGTGTCGCCAAGGAAATGCGCGTGGGCTACATGGCCCTGGCCGAGGAATTCGAGATCGTCGCCCAGGAGGTGAAGGCCGGCAAGGAACGGGTGACCGTTCTGAAGGACATGTCGGAACGCATCGGCGTGCCCGATGTGTCATCCTTCATCACGACGCTGATCCAGTCGGCGACCTTCGGCACCTCGATCTCTGACGCGCTGCGGGTCTATGTGGCAGAGATGCGCGACAAGCGCGTGATGCGTGCCGAAGAAAAAGCCAATACCTTGCCGACGAAACTGTCTCTTGGCACAATGGTCTTCACCCTGCCGCCCTTGATGGTGATGCTGGTCGGACCGTCGGTCTACAGTATTGCCGTGGGGTTGAGCAGCGGGTTCAAGTGACCCCGGAGACGATTTGAGACCCTGCCCCGCGCTGCTTCTGAGCCTGATCCTGACCGCCGCCTGCACGCCGCTGGGCGGCGGTCTCAAACCTGCCGTAAACGCCCCGCCGCCCGCTGATGCGCGGGGCGAAGGGGTGGACGGGCTGTTGGTCGGCCACCGCCTGATGGCCGCGAACGAGCCCGAGCTGGCGCTCAAGGCCTATTACCGCGCGGCGGCCGAGGATGGGGTGAATGTCGATACCCTTTCGGCCATCGGGTCGGCCAATCTGGCGCTTGGCCGGCTGGGCCAGGCCGAACAGGTGCTGCGCCGCGCGCTGGAACAGGATCCGACCTTTGTGCCCGCGCTGAACAATCTGGGTTGCGTGCTGATGGAAAAGGGCGCCGTGCAAGAGGCGCGCAACGTGTTCCAGCAGGCCTATGCGCTGGACAGTGGCGCGTCGGACTCGATCCGCGAAAATCTGCGCCTGGCCATAGCCAGTTCCGAAAAACCTGACTATTCTGACCCGCAAGAACCGGCAAAAGAAGCCCCGAACCTGAAACTGGTGCGGCGCGGGCAAGGCGAATTCGTTCTGCTTTCCGCGCTGTAGCGTCAGGCGATCGGGGCCGCCCCGAGCGAGCAGTAAAAAGGACGCGAGATGCGCCATTCCCCTTTCGTCGCGCTGTGCCTGACGGGCGCCGTCGCGCTGTCGGCCTGCAACCGTGGCCCTTCGGATGCCGAGGTGCAGAAGGCGCTGAAGGATGTGAACGTCATCGACGAAAGCAACCTCAGCGATATCATGCTGACCGTGGGCGACCCGAACGAGGCCGTCGCCTATTTCACCCGCACGCTGCAACAGAACCCCGGACGCCCCGATCTTCAGCGCGGCCTGGCCAAATCGCTGATGCGGGCCGGCAAATCCGAAGACGCGGCAAAGGTCTGGGCCGGTCTGGTCAATTCGCATGAAGGCACCAATGACGACCGCGTCGGTTATGCCGAGGCGCTGATCCGGTCGAACAACTGGTCGGCCGCCGCGGCCGAACTGAACAAGATCCCCCCCACCCACGAAACCTATGACCGCTACCGGCTGGAGGCCATGGTCGCCGACAGCAACAAGCAGTGGAAAAAGGCCGACAGTTTCTATGAAATCGCCGCGGGGCTGACCACCAAACCCGCCAGCGTCTTGAACAACTGGGGTTTTTCCAAGCTCAATCGCGGCGAATATGCCGGGGCGGAAAAGCTGTTCATCGAGGCGCTGTCGAACGACCCGACGCTGTTCACCGCCAAGAACAACCTCGTTCTCGCCCGCGGCGCACAGCGCAAATACGATCTGCCGGTGGTCGAGATGACCCAGACCGAACGCGCCGAACTACTGTATACGCTGGGTCTGACGGCGGTGAAGCAGGGCGATGTCTCGGTCGGGCGCAACCTGCTGGAAGAGGCGGTGGAAACCCATCCGCAATATTTCGAGGCCGCGGCGCGCAGCCTGGAAGCGCTGAAAGGCTGATCCGATGATGTCCCTGACCTCGGCCCTGTGGCTGGCCCCCGCCTGCATTCCGCTCGCGCTCTGGATCGCGCTGACCGACATGCAGCGGATGAAGATCCCCAATCTCGCCTCCATCCTGATGGTGGCGGCCTATGCCACGCTGGGCTTCATGGCCTTTCCGCTGGAAAGCTGGCTCTGGGGCTGGGCGGTGCTGGCCATCGCGCTGGTGATCGGCATTCTGGGAAATATGGTCGGGCTGTTTGGCGCGGGCGACGCGAAATTCGCCGCCGCCATGGCGCCGGTCTTTGTCACGGGCGACCTGCGCTTCATCCTGATGCTGGTCTGCGGCTGCATGCTGGGCGCGCTGGTCACCCACCGGCTTGCCCGCAACATCCCACCGATCCGCCGCGCCACTCCCAATTGGGAAAGCTGGACGCGCAAGGATTTTCCCTTTGGTCTTGCGCTGTCGGGGACGCTGATTTTCTACGTTCTCGCCCCAATTCTGGCCAAATGATGCGGTTTGATCATCCCTGACACCGCGCCTGCCCCGCATCGGGCGCGCACATTCTTGCCAGGGACCGCCGCCGATGAACGTGCAGATCAGCCCCGCCGCGATCACGCCGACCGTGATCGCCCCGCCCGCCCCCCGCAACTTGCAGGAGACGGGCCTTTCCATGGTGATGATGCGGGATATCCTGCTCAAGACCATGTTCCGCATGAATGTGGACCTGGTCACGCAGATCTCGCGCGTGGTCTGCCTGCCGGTAACCGCCGTGCAGGAGCTGGTGGACATGGCGCGCGGCCAGCGCCTGTTGGAGGCGACCGGCACGCTGCACGCCACCAGCGGCAATGAAATGGGCTATCAGCTGACCGATGCCGGCAAGGCGCGCGCACTGGATGCGCTGGCGCAATCGGAATATTACGGCGCGATGCCGGTGCCGCTGGAGGATTACGCCGCCCAGGTGAAACGCCAGTCGGTGCGCAACATGAAACTGACGCGCGACCAGTTGCTGACCGGCATGGGGCATCTGATCCTGCCCGAGGATCTGATCGGCAATCTCGGCCCCGCGGTCGGCTCGGGCCGGTCGATCCTGATGTATGGCCCGCCGGGCAACGGGAAATCCTCGATCTCCAACGGCATTCGCGATTCGCTGGGCGACAAGATCTTCATCCCGCGGGCGGTGGAATATTCGGGCCAGGTCATCACCGTCTATGACCCGATCGTCCACAGCGCCGCCGAAGAGATCTCGGACGATCCCAACAGCCTGCGCAAGACCTCCAACCGTTTTGACCAGCGCTATGTCTATTGCCAGCGGCCTTCGGTGATCACCGGGGGTGAACTGACCCTCGACATGCTGGATCTGAACTACAATTCGGTCGCGCGCACCTATACTGCGCCGCTCCAGATGAAATCGAATGGCGGCATCTTCATCGTGGACGACCTTGGCCGTCAGGCCGATCCGCCGCAAAAGCTGGTGAACCGCTGGATCGTGCCGCTGGAAGAAAGCCGCGACATCCTGCAACTGCAATCGGGGGAAAAGTTCACCGTGCCTTTCGATACGCTGGTGATCTTTTCGACCAACTTCCACCCGAACGAGATTTTCGACGGCGCGGCGCTGCGGCGGATCTTCTTCAAGATCAAGATCGACGGGCCCAACCAGGAAAACTTCCTCAAGATCTTCGCCATGGTGGCCCGCAAGAAAAAGATGCCGATCGACCAGGCGGCGATCCTGCACTTGCTGAAGAACAAGTATCCGACGATCAACAACAATTATGCGAATTACCAACCGGTCTTCCTGATCGACCAGATGATCGCGGTCTGCGAATTCGAGGGCATCCCCTATCAGATGAGCCCCGAACTGATCGACCGGGCCTGGGCCAACATGTTCGTCAAGAACGAGGCCATCGCGCGCTGACCCCGCCGCCGGGTTTTCGTCGAAAACCCGGGGCCGATCCTTCGACGAAGGATCGGATCAGGCGGCAGTGTCGCGGATGCGCTGGACCATGGCACGAAGCCCGTTGGAGCGTTGCGACGAAAGATGTTCGTTCAGCCCCAGCCGCGCCAGTTCCGCCGGGGCATCGACGCGCGCCAGTTCGGGCAGCGTGAGCCCGGCATAAAGCGCGTGCAGCACCGCGATCAGCCCGCGCACGATCATCGCATCCGAAGTGCCCTGAAAATCGAAGCGTCCATTCTCGATCTGCGGGCGCAGCCAGACCTGGCTGGCGCAGCCCTCGACCTTGAAGGCCGGCACCTGAAAGGCAGGGTCGAGATCGGGAAAGGCTTTGCCCAGCTCGATCACATGGCGATAGCGGTCTTCCCAGTCCTCGAGGAATTCAAAGGTCTCGACGATCTCTTCAAAGGCGGGGGTGGCCATGGCGCGCTCCTTCTTTGCCCTATCGCTATGACGCGGCGGGCAAAACGTCCAGAGGGGCGCTTTTCAAATGCCGCATCTTGCGCTAGCCAAGAGGGGCGCCGCTGAACGGCCGCGAAGGGGATTGGCATGAGAAAATCGCTGCTGGCCGTCATGGCCCTGGTGCTGTTCACGTCGGCTTGCGGCGGCTTCCGTCAGTCGCGGTTCAATCCGCTGAACTGGTTTGGCGGGGCGGAGCCGGCGGCCGCGGCGGCGCCCAGCGTGGTCGATCGCGAAGACCCGCGCGCCCTGGCCGGGCAGATCACCGCGCTGAAGGTCGAGCCGATGCCCGGCGGCGCCATCGTGCGTGCAACGGCGGTGATGCCGACCCAAGGGTGGTGGGAGGCCGAGCTGGTGCCGGTGGAAAAGGAACCGGTGGACGGCAAGATGGTCTATGAATTCCGCACCTTCCCGCCGGTGACGCAGGCCGATATCTCCACCCCGCAATCGCGCAGCATCACGGCGGCGGTGTTCCTGTCGGATATCCGGCTGTCGCAGATCGCGTCGGTGACGGTGCAGGGGGCGACGAACGGGTTGACGGCACGGCGCTAGGCGGTCGGGCGCGCGCCCGGTGTCTGGCGCCGGAGGGGTTTTGCACCCCTCCGGACCTCCCCGCAGGATATTTTTGAACAGATGAAGAAGGGCCCGGGGTCAGCCGAGCGCCACAAGCGCTGCTGCGAGCAGTTGATCGGCTGGCAGGGTGCCGTCGAGTTGGTGGCCCTCGGACGCCTCCGGCGGTTCAAGGCTCGCCAATTGGCTAAGCAGCAGGCTGGGCGGCATGAAATGGCCGCGCCGATCCGCCAGGCGCCGGGCCAGGATGGGTTCGGGCAGGGCGACATGCAGCACGGTCAGGTCGGGCAGGGTCTGGCGCAGGCGGTCGCGGTAGCGGCGGCGCAGGGCGGAACAGGCCAGCACCCCGGCCGGCTCAGCGGCGAGTGCTCTGGCGCAGCGGGTGAGCCAGGGCGCGCGGTCCTGATCGTCAAGCGGATGGCCCGCGCGCATTTTCGCAATGTTTTCTGCCGGATGCAGGTCGTCACCCTCGATGAAGGCAGAGCCGAGCCGCGCTGCCAAGGCCGAGGCCAGGGTGCTTTTGCCGCTGCCGGACACGCCCATGACCAGGATGTGCCGGCGGTGCGGCAGGGTCACGGCAGGGCGACCACCTGCACCAGATTGCCCTTGGCGGTCAGCGCGATTTCACCACGGCACAGACGCAGCGCATCGTCGCCGAAGGCCTCTTGCCGCCAGCCGCGCAGTGCCGGCAGATCGCGTTCCCCGGCGGCAATCGCATCAAGTTCCGCCGTCGCCGCGATCAGCTTGGCCGCAACACCCAGGCTTTCCGATTTGGCCTTGAGCAGCACGCGCAAGAGATCGGCCAGCGCCGGATTGACCTGCAACTGTTCGCGCGACAGATCGGGTTTGGGCATGTCTTCGGGCTTCATCTCCAGCCCGGCCTTGACCGCAGCGATGATCCCGTCGGCGATGTCGCCCCGCCGCCCTTCGCGCAGCAAGAGGCGCGAGCGGCCCAGTTCCTCGTGGTTGGTGGGGCGGGTCGAGGCCACCTCCAGCAACGCATCATCCTTCATCACGCGCGACCGTGGCACATTGTTCTTCTGGGCATATTCCTCGCGGAACTGCGCCAGCGCCTTGACCATGGCCAGAAAGCGCCCCGAGGTGGTGCGGGTCTTGACGCGCTGCCAGGCCTCTTCGGGCCGGATCGTATAGGTTTCGGGATCGGTGAGCAGCGTCAGCTCCTCGGCGACCCAGGCCTCGCGCCCCGATTTGCGGATCTGTTTCGACAGGCTTTCGTAGACCACGCGCAGATGCGTCACATCGGCCAGCGCATATTCCTTTTGCGCGTCGCTCAGCGGGCGGCGCGACCAGTCGGTGAAACGTGATGTCTTGTCGAGGCTTTCGCGCGCGATCTTCTTGACCAGCGTTTCGTAGCCCACCTGTTCGCCATAGCCGCAGACCATGGCGGCGACCTGGGTATCAAACAGCGGGGTCGGGAAGACGCCGCCCTCCACGAAGAAAATCTCCAGATCCTGCCGGGCCGCGTGAAAGACCTTGACCGTGCCGGTATGGCGGAACAGATCGTAAAGCGGCGCGAGCGACATTTCCGCGCCCTCGATCGGATCGACCAGCACCGCCTCGCCCTCCTTGCCCGGCAGCGCCATCTGGATCAGGCAGAGCTTGGACCAATAGGTCCGCTCGCGCAGGAACTCGGTGTCGATGGTGACATAGGGCTGGGTCTTGGCGACCTCGCAATAGGCGGCAAGGTCTTCGGTCGTGGTGATGGTCCGCATCCGGCGTCTTTCTCTGGCTCACGGGGGCATCCCGCCCTTTCGCTATAGGGTCCAGCCTGCGGCCTGAAAACCTTTTTCGCGTCGGCGGGGCGGGAAAATCCCGCCCCGGGCGCGTTTTCACACCAGTTCGGCCAGATCGGCGGCATCAAAGCCTTTCAGATCACTGCCCGCGCGCACATGGCGCACCCAGTCCGGGTCCGAGATCAGCGCCCGTCCGACCGCGATCAGGTCGAATTCCTCACGCTCCATCCGCGCCAGCAGACCCGTCAGCGGCGAAGTGCCCGATCCCTCGCCGGCAAAGGCGCCGAAGAATTCCGAGGACAGGCCCACCGACCCGACCGAAATCGTCGGGGCGCCGGTCACCTTCTTGGCCCAGCCCGCGAAATTCAGCCCCTCCGCCCCGTCAAGCGCCGGAAACTCCGGTTCCCAGAAGCGGCGCTGCGAGGCGTGAATGATATCGACCCCAGCCGCGACCAGCGGCCCCAGCCATGCCTCCAGTTCGGCGGGATCATTGGCCAGTTTCACGCCGTAATCCTGCTGCTTCCACTGGCTGACCCGCAGGATGAGCGGCAGGTCCGGACCTATGGCCGCGCGGGTGGCGGCAACGATCTCGGCCGCGAACCGCGCGCGGTCCCGGATCGTCGCACCGCCCCAGCGATCTTCGCGCAGATTGGTGCCGGACCAGAAGAACTGGTCGATCAGATAACCATGCGCGCCGTGCAGTTCCACCACGTCAAAACCCAGTTCCCTGGCCGCGCGGGCAGAGGCCGCAAAGGCCGCGATCGTATCGGCGATATCCTCCTCGCTCATCGTTTTGCCGCGCGGTTTGCCCGGTCCGATCAGGCCCGAGGGGCTTTCGACCGGGGATTGCGGCTCCCAGGCGCCGCCGCGCGTGCTGCCGGTATGCCAGATCTGTGGCCCCATCTTGCCGCCCGCCGCATGCACCGCGTCGATCACGCCCTTCCAGCCCTCCAGCCCGGGGCCGTGAAAGAACGGGATGCCCGGCAGGTTGCGCGCGGCTGGCCGGTCGATCACCGTGCCTTCGGACAGGATCAGACCGACGCCCCCTTCGGCCCGCCGGCGATAATAATCGGCCTGCTTCTGGCCCGGAATCCCGCCCTCCGCCATGGCCCGGGTCATCGGCGCCATCACGATACGGTTGGCCAGCGTCACGCCCTTGATGGTGAAGGGACGGAAAAGCACATCGGTGGAAGTCATCACTTGCTCCTGTTCAAACCTTGCGCTCTTAGGTATATTTCAGATACCTGGTGTCAATGAGGCACCTTCAATTCACCAGGTCACCCGGAGGTAACCGCCATGAAGGACAGCGCGACGCCCACCTGCACACCACGGCAGTTTTCTGCCACCTGCCCCTCGCGTGAGCTGTTTGACCAGATCGCCGACAAATGGTCGATGATGGTCCTGACCGTGCTGGATGGCGGTCCGCAACGGTTCAACACGATCCGCCGCAGCCTTGAAGGCGTGTCGCAAAAGTCGCTGAGCCAGACCCTGCGACGGCTGGAGCGGAACGGACTGGTCACGCGCCGCGTCCTCGCCACGGCCCCCGTCGCGGTCGAATATGAAATGAGCGCGCTTGGCCGCACGCTGTTGCCGCCGTTTCGCACGCTATACCGCTGGACGCGCGACAATATTCCCGCCGTCGAAGCCGCGCGGGCCGCGTTCGACGCAGGCCATGACCCCCGATGAGACGCGGATTTGACAAGCCCCGACCGCGCGCTACTGTGGCGCCATGATGCACCCGCAAGGCCTTTTCTGATGCGCCCGCTCTGGCTTGCCGCCGGCCTTGCCTCGGTCGGGCTGGGCCTGGCCGGGATCGTGCTGCCGCTGCTGCCCACCACGCCCTTCATGATCCTTGCCGCCGCCTGCTTTGCGCGATCCTCGCCGCGCCTGCATGACTGGCTCTGGCATCACCGTATCTTCGGCCCGGCGATCCGCGACTGGCGGCAATATGGCGCCATCCCGCCACTGGCCAAACGCGCCTCGATCCTGGCCATGGCGCTAGCTTTCGGGCTGAGCCTGCTTCTGGGCCTGCGATGGGAAATCCTGCTGGTGCAGGCGGTGGTGCTGCTGACCATGGGCGGCTGGATCCTCACCCGCCCCGACACCCCGCGCGGCTGAACCCGCGTAAAAGGGCGCTTCCGCCCCCTTCATCTGTTCATAAATATCCTCGGGGGGAGGCCCGAAGGGCCGTGGGGGGCAGACAGCCCCCCTGCCACCGCCCCGCCCGGCGCTACAGCAGGACCGGCCGACGGTCGCCCGCCGCATAGCGGCGCAGCACGGCAGGATAAAGCCGGTGTTCCTGCACCAGCACCCGGGCGGCCAGACTGTCCGCGGTATCGCCCGGCAGCACCGGCACCCGCGCCTGGCCCAGCAGCGGCCCGTCATCCAGCACAGCCGTCACCTCATGCACCGTGCAGCCCGCCTCGGCATCGCCGGCGTCGATGGCGCGCTGATGGGTATGCAGGCCGGGATATTTCGGCAGCAGCGAGGGGTGGATATTCAGCATCCGCCCCTCGAACCGACGAACGAAATCCGGCGTCAGCACCCGCATGAACCCGGCTAGGCACAGGATATCCGGCGCCGCCGCCTCGAGGTGCTGCACCAGTTCCGCCTCGAAACTGGCACGATCCTTGCCGTAGGGGCGGTGATCCACCGCCGCGGTCGCAACCCCGGCCGCCGCCGCCTTGACCAGCCCGCCGGCGCCCGGATCGTTCGACGCCACCAGAACCGGCCGCGCCGGATGATCCCCGGTCATGGAGTTCAGCAGCGCCACCATATTGGAGCCACCCCCGGAAATCAGGATGGCAACGCGTTTCACAGCAGCCGGCCCTTGTAGATCACGCCCTCGCCCGGCACCACGCGCCCCAGACGGCAGACGGTCTCGCCCTCGGCCCGCAGCAGCGCCTCGATCTCGTCCGCGCAATCGTCGGCAACGACCAGCATCATGCCGATGCCGCAGTTGAAGGTCTTGAGCAGCTCCGGCTCGGTCATGCCCGCGGTTTCCGCCAGCCAGCGGAAGACCGGCGGCAGGGTCCAGGCGTCAAGGTCGATCTCGCAGGCCAGCCCCTCGGGGATGACACGCGGCGGGTTTTCGGTCAGGCCGCCGCCGGTGATATGCGCCAGCGCATGCACGCCGCCCGCCCGCACGGCCTTCAGCGCCTGTTTCACATAAAGCCGCGTCGGCGCCAGCAGCGCCTGGCCAAGTGCGCCCTCGCTGAAGGGCGAGGCCGCGTCCCAGCCAAGGCCCGAGAGTTCGACGACCTTGCGCACAAAGCTGTAGCCGTTGGAATGCACCCCGTCCGAGGCCAGCCCCAGCAGCACATCGCCCGCGCCCACGCCACGCGGCAGGTCGGCGCCGCGCTCCATCGCGCCGACCGCAAAGCCGGCCAGATCGAAATCGCCCTTGTGATACATGCCCGGCATCTCGGCCGTCTCACCGCCGATCAGCGCACAGCCCGAGCGCGCGCAGCCCTCGGCGATGCCCTCGATGATGCGGGTGGCCTGATCGACATCCAGCTTGCCGGTCGCGAAATAATCAAGGAAGAACAGCGGCTCCGCCCCCTGGCAGACCAGATCGTTCACGCACATGGCGACAAGGTCGATACCGATCGTATCGACATTGCCGGTGTCGATGGCGATGCGCAGCTTGGTGCCGACGCCATCGGTGGCGCCCACCAGGATCGGGTCGTTATAGCCCGCCGCCTTCAGATCGAACAGCGCGCCAAAGCCCCCAAGCCCCGACATGGTGCCGGCCCGGTTGGTGCGTTTCGCCGCCGGCTTGATCCGCTCCACCAGCGCGTTCCCGGCGTCGATATCCACCCCCGCATCGGCATAGGTCAAACCTGTCTTCGGCGTGGTCATCTGGCGGCTCCCGCTGGGTTTCGGAACGGTGATGCGACGGCCCGCATCCTCGGGCGACCGCATAGACGATAAACGGCGCGCAGGCAACGCCCCGCGCTTGACCCCCTGCCCCGCGCCGCATAAGCGTTGCGCAGTAGGTTCGGGCCTGTAGCTCAATGGTCAGAGCAGGGCGCTCATAACGCCTTGGTTGGGGGTTCGAGTCCCTCCGGGCCTACCATCCCCCACCCTGCGCGGCCCGATCAGAAATCGGCAAAGATGTTGTCGCTGTCGGCGAATTCGATCTGTTCGTCGAAGGTCTCGCCGGAATTGATGTCGCGGGTCACCACGCGGCCGTCGCCATGGCCGATGATGACCTTGTCGCAGATGTCGATGAACAGCCCGTTTTCCACAACACCGGGGATCTGGTTCAGCACCAGCGCCAGCTGCCGCGGGTTGCCGATGCGCTTGAGATGCAGGTCCACGATGTAATTGGCCTCGTCCGTCACCAGCGGCGCCTGGCCGTTCATGCGCAGCGTCACGTCGCGGTCCAGCACATCCATGCTGACCAGCGTTTCCTCGATCAGCGCCTTGGTGGTCTGCCAGCCGAAGGGAATCACCTCGACCGGCAGCGGAAAGGCGCCCAGTTGCGCGACCTCTTTCGCGGCATCGGTGATGACAATCATCTGGTCGCTGGCCGTCGCCACGATCTTTTCCTGCAAGAGCGCCGCCCCGCCGCCCTTGATCAGGTTCAGTTGCGGGTCGAATTCATCGGCGCCGTCGATCGTCAGATCCAGCCATTTCGCGTCGTCGAGCGACACGACCGGCACGCCCAGGCTCTGCGCCAGTTCGGCGGTGCGGGTCGAGGTCGGCACGCCCTTCACGCGCAGCCCTTCCTCGCGGATGCGTTCGGCCAGGCAGCGCACCATCCAGGCGGCGGTGGAGCCGGTGCCAAGGCCCAGTTTCATGCCATCCTCGATGAAATCCACCGCCCGGCGGGCAGCGACGAATTTGGCCTTGTCGATGGGCGAAAGCTCGGCGGGCATGGGCGACTCCTGTTGGCGGCGAGATGCGGCGCTTATAAGCCCGCCGCGCGGATTAGGCGAGTGCGGAATCCCCGTGCGATCACGCGGAACATGCTGGCTGTCAGGGGGATTTTCGGGATTTTCAACTGGTCGGAGCGAGAGGATTCGAACCTCCGACCCCCTGCTCCCGAAGCAGGTGCGCTACCAGGCTGCGCTACGCTCCGACCGTGAGCGGGGGATTACCCGCTGCCGCCGGCCTTTGCAAGAGGGGCAGGCAGATTTCTTTTGGCTAATCGCGCCCGGGTGTCGAGCGCTCAGGCCGGCGGCGCAGCAGCAGCGAGATGCGCGGCATCAGCCCGGTTTCCGGGCGCGAACGCGATTCCAGCACGGGGCGGTTTTCCGACACCTTGGCGCGCCCCTCACGCAGCACGATATAGATGCCAGAGGCCATGATGACCGCCGCCCCGATCATCGTCCATTCGTCGGGCGTCTCGTCAAAGATCAGGTAGCCGTAGAAGATCGCCCAGATCATCTGGGAATATTGCATCGGGGCGACGATCACCGCCTCGGCACGGCGATAGGCGGCGATCACCAGCAGCGTGGCGACAAAGCCGAAGGCCGCGATGATGCCCAGCATGCCCAGATGCGCGACCGGCATCGGGCGATAGACAAAGGGCAAGGCGCAGCCCAGCACCAGGAAATTCGCCACCATCGGATAAAGCAGCAGCACGGCCGAGCGTTCCTCGGCCCCGATCTTGCGCACGATCACCGAGGCGAGCGACGAACAGATCGCCGCCGTCAACGCCGCCAGATGGCCAAGGCTGAGCGGCGCCGCCCCGGGGCGCAGCACGATCAGCACGCCGATCAGCCCGATGACCACGGCCAGACCGCGCCGCAGCCCCACCTTCTCGCCCAGGACCGGGATCGCCAGCACCGTGATCAGCAGGGGCGCGGCAAACAGGATGGCGTAGGTCTGCGCCAGTTCCAGCACCGAAAAGGCGTAAAAGGCCGATACGCCGGTGATGACGGTGGACACGGTGCGCAGCGCCGTCCACCAGGGATGAACCGGGCGCAGATGGCCTTCGGTCCCGTCCTTCATCAGCATCATCGTCACCAGCGGAAAGCTGAGCAGACCGGCAAAGAAGATGATCTGGATCGCGTGGTAATCCGCGCCCAGGAATTTCACCACCACGTCATGTGTGGCATAGATGCCAAAGGCGAGAAGCGCGAAAAGCGCGCCCTGGACATTGGGGCTCATGCGGTGGACCTGCGGCTGGTGTTTGCGCTACCACTTGTCGCAAAATTTCGCCCCGCCCTCAATGGAAAAGGCCCGCCGAAGCGGGCCTTGCCAATGACTTTTCAGCCCGATCAGAGGCTGGCATCCAGCGCGGCGATCACCGCATCGCCCATGGCCGAGGTCGAAACCGGGGTGCCGCCTTCGGGGCCCATCAGATCGGCGGTGCGCACGCCATCGGCCAGCACCTTTTCGACCGCCTGTTCCAGGCGCGTCGCCTCGTCGCCCAGATCGAAGCTGTAGCGCAGCGCCATGGCGAAGGACAGGATGCAGGCGATCGGGTTGGCCTTGCCCTGACCGGCGATGTCGGGGGCCGAACCATGCACCGGCTCATACAGCGCCTTCGGGCGGCCATTGGCCATCGGCGCACCAAGGCTGGCCGAGGGCAGCATCCCCAAGGAACCCGTCAGCATCGCGGCCGCATCCGACAGCAGGTCGCCGAACAGGTTGTCGGTCACGATCACGTCGAACTGCTTGGGCCAACGGCAAAGCTGCATGGCGCCGGCATCCGCATACATGTGCGAAAGCTGGACATCCGGGTATTCCTTGTCGTGGATTTCCTGCACGACCTGGCGCCACAGAATGCCCGATTCCATCACATTGGCCTTCTCCATCGAGCAGACCTTGTTGCCCCGGCGCCGCGCCAGTTCAAAGGCCGACCGCGCGACGCGGGCGATCTCCGACTCGGTATACCGCTGGGTGTTGATGCCCACGCGCTCATTGCCTTCGGTGAAGATGCCGCGCGGCTCGCCGAAATAGACGCCCGAGGTCAGTTCGCGAACGATGACGATATCGAGCCCGGCCACGACCTCTTTCTTGAGACTGGAAAAATCGGCCAGCGCGTCAAAGCATTGGGCCGGGCGCAGGTTGGAATAGAGGTCCATTTCCTTGCGCAGGCGCAGCAGGCCGCGCTCGGGCTTCACGCTGAAATCGAGATTGTCATATTTCGGGCCGCCCACGGCGCCCAGCAGCACGGCATCCACCTCTTGCGCCTTGGCCATGGTGTCGTCGTGCAGGGGCGTGCCGTGCTTGTCATAGGCGCAGCCGCCGACAAGATCTTCGCTCACGTCAAAGGTGATGCCGCGCTTGGCGTCATACCAGCCGATGATCTTTTTCACCTCGGCCATGACTTCGGGGCCGATGCCGTCGCCGGCGAGGATGAGGATGGAAGGATTGGCCACGGAAAGGCTCCCTTGAAACTGCGAATGGGCTGGGCGGTGGCCTAGCCCGTGGGGGCAGTTGGGTCAAGCGGGCTTGGGCGGTTTCAACGGGTTTCCCCGTCAGGGCAGGTCGATATCGACCCAGACCGGCAGGTGACGCGAGGCGCGGGCCAGCGCCCCGGCCAAGGGGCCGTCCGCCGCCGACAAAAGCCCCGCCCCGGTCACCCGCAGATCGGCCGAGGGCAGGACGTAATCGACCCGCAGCCCGCCCGGCCCGTCGGGATAGACCGCGGTATCCAGCGCAGGATCGCCCTTGTGGCCGTCATCGCGACGCGGCAGCGCGCTGCGCGGCGCCGGGTCTTGCAGCCGCGCATCGGCGAGCAAGGCCCGCAGCGCCGCCGGCCGCCCGTCGCCATCGACCGGATCCAGATTGGCGTCCCCCAGCAGCACGAAAGGCGCCTCGGGCGCGGCAAAGGGCAAGGCCCCGTCCAGCAGCCGCGACCAGAAGGCCGTCTCGTCATGGTTGCGGCGGCCATTGCGATCTTCCGGCCCGTCAAAAACCGGCGGCGTGGCGGCAAAGCCCATCACCGTCAGCCGCCGCCCCGAAGGCAGGCGCAGCGGCACCAGCCAGTGATTGACCGAAGACAGCCGCTGCATGCCGCGTTCGGCCTCGGTCATGTCGGGCGGCAGCAGCGCGCCGGGCAGATCGGCCCAGAGAAAGGCGGTGAAATCCTGTGCGGCCTCCGGCTCCAGCGGCAGGCGCGACAGCAGCGCCATGCCGCCCTGCCCCTGAAACCGGCCATAGCCCATGGCGTCGCGTGCATCGCCCCGCCGGCCATTACGATCGAGATCCAGCCCCGTGGGCAGCCCGGCATTGGGCGCCTGCGCAAAGCGATAGGGATAGGCGATCCCCGCCGCCGCCAGCCGGTCGGCCAGGGCGGTCAGCGCGACCTGATCGGTGTCGAAATCCATCCCCGTGAGCAACAGCAGATCGGCATCCAGCGCCTGCACCACCTGCACCACGGCGGCGATGCCCTCATGCCCCGGGGTCAGCAGATCCTGCACCAGCAGCCCCGGCCCCTGCCGCGTCAGATCGGCGTTCCAGGTGGCCAGGCGCAGCGTCTCGGCCCCGGCCTGCGCGGCGATCAGCGTCAGGATCAGGCCGGCAAGTAATCCGAGCCTTCCTCGACCCCTTCGGTCCGCCGCCGCTCGCGGATCATCGCGGCGATCTTGCTCATGGCGATGCCGCGCATGAACAGGCTGCAAGGAAGGAAGGACCATGCCGTCATCATCCAGATCAGGGTTTGCGGAGAGGTCAGCGTCAGCGGCTCGAACCCGGACGAACCGATCTTGACGATGGCCGGGATCAGGAAGGGCAGCAGGAAACCCAGCGCCGCGTTCAGCCGCGCATCCCGTTCCAGCCGCAGCACGATATCGCCATTGGCCGTGGGATCGAAGGTCGGCAGGTTCACCCAGACGTTGAAGCCGCCATTGCGCGACGGCCAGCCGCGCAGCTTGAGCAGCAGCACGAACACCATCAGCCCGATGAGCGAAATCAGATAGGCCATGCCCGCCGCCGTCGCCACCGCCGCCATCTGCGCCTCGGAGGCGCCGTCCGCCAGCATCAGCTTGGCCAGCCGCACCGGCGAATAGGGAAAATCAAGCGCATTGCCCACCACGATGCCAAGCGCATTGATCAAGAGCGACAGCGAGGTCGGCGCGACATGGGCCTTTTCGATCACGGTCAGCAGGAAGACGGTCAGGAACAGGATCAGGAACCGCACCCGGTTGAAGGGCGGCGCATCGCGAAACTCCACCAGCCCCGGATAGGTCGTCTTGTATTCCGCAAAGGTCAGCGCGCCGGCGAACAGCGCGACCAGCGCGACCATCTGCTTGCCATCAGACCCGGTGCCGGGCAGCAGCACCGAAGGTGTGGCGACCAGCACCATCACGAAAAATGCGCGCGCGGCGGCGCCTGCCAGCCGTGAGACCACTGCCTTGCCTTCCTCGACCCGAGCGGATCCGATACTTTGCCGGACCCTTTTCCCGATGATTTCCCGCGCATTGTGGCGGGCTGCCTCAATCTTGCCCAAGTTTTGCCTTCTTTCGTTCCCAGCCGCAACGGTGGAGACGATAAGACCTGGTTAATGCGGCATTTCCTTGGTGAAACTGTCGCCAGATTGCATCAAATTGCGGATGAAAAAAGGCCGCCAAGGGATTGAAACCCTTGGCGGCCCTATATCTTGTGGCTCATGCCTCCGGGGCCACCAGGCGGCCCCGTCGCATCATACCCAGGGGCGCAGCAGGCCGGCCCTGGCCTCGAACGTGTCGATGCTCGCGGCCTTTTCCAGCGTCAGCCCGATATCGTCCAACCCGTTCAGCAGGCAGTGCTTGCGGAAGGGATCAACCTCGAAGCCAAAGCTCTGCCCTTCCGAGGTGGTCACGGTCTGCGCCTCCAGATCGACGATCATCCGGGCATTGCCGCCCTTCTGCGCGTCCTCCATCAGCACCGCGACCGCCTCTTGCGGCAGCACGATCGGCAGGATGCCGTTCTTGAAGCAGTTGTTGAAAAAGATATCGGCAAAGCTGGTGGAGATCACGCAGCGGATGCCGAAATCCAGGAGCGCCCAGGGCGCGTGTTCGCGCGACGAGCCGCAGCCGAAATTGTCGCCGGCGACGATGATCTCGGCCTTGCGATAGGGTTCGCGGTTCAGCACGAAATCGGCGATCTCGGCGCCGTCCTGCGTGTAGCGCATCTCGTCAAACAGGTTCTTGCCCAGGCCCGACCGCTGGATCGTCTTGAGGAACTGCTTGGGGATGATCATGTCGGTGTCGATATTGACCAGCGGCATGGGCGCCGCGATCCCGGTGATGGTGGTGAACTTGTCCATTGCCGTTTCTCCTCAGACCGTCTCGGCCATCATCTCGCGCACATCGGTCAGGTGGCCGGTCACCGCCGCCGCCGCCGCCATGGCGGGCGAAAGCAGGTGGGTGCGGCCACCGCGGCCCTGACGGCCCTCGAAATTGCGGTTCGAGGTCGCGGCGCAGCGTTCGCCGGGCGACAGCTGGTCGGGGTTCATGGCAAGGCACATGGAACACCCCGCCAGACGCCATTCAAAGCCCGCGTCGATGAAGATCTGCGCCAGACCTTCTTCCTCGGCCTGTGCGCGCACGAGCCCCGAGCCCGGCACCACCATCGCGCGCATCCCCGGCTTGATCTTCTTGCCCTTCAGGATGGCGGCGGCGGCGCGCAGATCCTCGATCCGGCCATTGGTGCAGGAACCGATGAACACGGTGTCGATCTTGATGTCCGACAGTTTCATGCCGGGGGTCAGGCCCATATATTCCAGCGACCGGCGCGCGGCCTCGACCTTGCCGCCGGTGAAGTCTTCGGGCGCGGGCACGGTGCCGGTGATCGGCAGCACATCTTCGGGGCTGGTGCCCCAGGTCACGACCGGGGCGATGTCTTCCCCCTTCAGCACCACCACCTTGTCGAAATGCGCGCCCTCATCGGTGAACAGCGATTTCCAATAGGTCATCGCGGCCTCCCAGGCGGCGCCTTTCGGGGCGTGGGGGCGACCCTTGATATATTCAAAGGTCTTTTCGTCCGGCGCGATGAGGCCGGCGCGCGCGCCCCCCTCGATCGCCATGTTGCAGACGGTCATGCGGCCTTCCATCGACAGGTCGCGGATTGCCTCGCCGCAATATTCGATGACATAGCCGGTGCCGCCAGCGGTGCCGGTCGCGCCGATGACCGACAGCGTGATGTCCTTGGCGGTGACACCCGGACGCAGCTTGCCGGTGATCTCCACCTTCATGTTCTTCGATTTCTTCTGGATCAGCGTTTGCGTCGCCAGAACATGCTCCACCTCGGAGGTGCCGATGCCATGCGCGAGCGAGCCGAAGGCGCCATGGGTCGCGGTGTGGCTGTCGCCGCAGACCACGGTCATGCCCGGCAGCGTCCAGCCCTGTTCGGGCCCGACGATATGCACGATGCCCTGACGGATATCCGACACCGGGTAATAGTTGATGCCGAAGTCGCGGGCATTCTTGTCGAGCGCCTCGACCTGGATACGGCTTTCCTCATTGTCGATATGGGTGTCACGGCCCGGGGTGGTGGGCACGTTGTGATCCGGCACGGCAATGGTCTTTTCCGGGGCACGGACCTTGCGGCCGGTCATGCGCAGCCCTTCAAAGGCCTGCGGGCTGGTGACTTCATGCACCAGGTGGCGGTCGATATAGAGCAGGCAGGTGCCGTCTTCGGCCTGATGGACGACATGGTCGTCCCAGATCTTGTCATACAGCGTGCGCGGAGCGGTCATGGCTCTCACCTTCATCATGGGGATGGCTGGGAAATGCGGTTGCGGGCTTTCGGGACGCGATTTTTCGTCGAAAAATCGCCCCCGGCGTCAAAGCCGCGCGAGGATGGTGCGGGTCATGCCGAAAAAGCGGGCCGGAAGCCGCGCGTGATCGGTGATGTTGAAATAGATGAACCCGTGCATGCGCGGTTCAATACTCCCGAATCCCCTTGCAAGGCAAGTCAACTCTGTGGCTGGCCCTGTGGCGCCACCGCCTCCAGCAGATCGCCGGGCTGGCATTCCAGCACCGTGCAGATCGCGGCCAGTGTCTCGAAGCGGATACCCTTGACCTTGCCGGATTTCAGCAGGCTCAGATTGGCCTCGGTGATGCCGATCCGTTCTGCCAGTTCGCGAGACCGCATCTTGCGCCGCGCCAGCATCACATCCAGCCGCACCACGATTTCCAGCTCAGACAAAGCCCCGGTTCTCCTCTGCCACGCGCGCGGCCTCGTGCATGGCCCAGCCGATCGTCACGAGCAAGCCCGCCGCGAGCGCCAGCCAGAGCATTTCCGAGGTCAGCGCAATCGACACCTCGCGGCTGCCGGGCGGGTTGTCCCAGGTCAGGACAAACCTTTGCACGCTGGGCAGCAGGATCTGGATCGCCGCCAGCACGGCGAGCCAGAGCCCGATCGCCCGGATCCGACGGGCCGAGGCCGGTGTCAGCACCTCGCCCTTCGCATAATGCGCGAAAAGCCCGCGCATCTGCCACAGCGCGGCCAGCATCGGCCCAAGCGCCAGCGCGCCGACCGCCAGGACAAGTGTCGATTTCGTCCCGCTCAGAACCGTGCCTTGCGGCAGGCCGGGAAAGGCGGTGACAAGCCAGCCGGGCGCCTGCGCACCACGCCACCCGGCCTGAATGACCACAAGCGGCAACACGGCCAGCAACAGGGTCGCAACCCATTTCAGCAGGCGGACCAGACGCAGGGCATGGGGCGGCATGATTTTCTCCTTGCACAATAATTTTTATGTAAAACAATAATTATTATCTGTCAAAGGAGATTCGACATGTTCCCCTTCCGCTCCATGGTCCGACGCGCGCACCGTGCCCTGGCCCTGGCCTTCCTGTTGCCGGCCTGCTCCAGCCTCGTGCCGTCCACCTTGCTTGATCTGCGCAGCCTTGACCCGCTCAGTGCCGATCCGGCAGAAATCGAACTGGCCCTGATCCTGCCCCCCGGGTTGATGCCCCGTCCCGATGGCGCCAGGCTGGAGATGAAGGCGACCTGTCCCGGGCATGAGGTCGCGGAAAGCTTCCTGCTGACGACACGCCCCGCGCCCGACCTGCCCCGGCCCGACGGGGCGACCCTGCTCTCCTATGGCCTTTCGCCCGAGGGGGCCACGCGGATGCGCGCCGCGCAATCGGCGATGGCCGCCTGGCCGCAGGATGGCCAGACCCACGGGATACTGGCCGCCGCGCTGGATGCCTGTCTGACCGGCGGCCCCTTGCCCGCCGAGGCAGAAGGCGCCGTGCTGATCCGCCTTGCCGCCGATGCGGAATTCCAGCCGCTTTTGCGACCGACCCCGATCGTGGCCCTGATCGGCCCAGAGGCGATGGCGACCCTCACCCCCTGCACCGACAAGCCCTTGCCCTGAGCGCACGATACCTGTAAGCGCCGGCCCCTGCCCCGCGCGGATTGAGTCGCGCGGGCTTCGGTGCTACCTTTTCGCATGACCCCGGCGCCGGGGCGTTTGGCGCGCTATCTGGAGGACGATGTCCTGTCTCATTCTGATCCTGCGACCGGGCTTCCGGTCGGACCGAGGGCCGCGCGCATGACCGACGCGGATCCCACTAGCGAAGTGCTTCTGGCCCGCATCATCGCCTCGCTGGAGGATGACAAGGCCGAAGACATCGTGCAGATCGACCTGCGCGGCCGGTCGGACATGGCCGATTACATGGTCATCTGCTCGGGCCGGTCGTCGCGGCAGGTCGCGGCCATCTCGGAAAAGCTGGTGGACCGGCTGAAGCAGGAATTCGGCCGCCTGAGCAAGATCGAGGGCAAGGAAACCGGCGACTGGGTGCTGATCGACACGGCCGATGTCATCGTCCATGTCTTCCGCCCCGAAGTGCGCGAATTCTACCAGCTTGAAAAGATGTGGCTGCCCGCCGACCAGCAACGCGGCGGCGCCAAGGCCTGACATGCGGGTGCATCTTTGCGCCGTGGGGCGGCTGCGTGCCGGCCCCGAGCGCGACCTGATCGACGATTATGTGACGCGGTTCGACCGCACGGGCCGGGCGCTCGCGCTCGGCCCGTTTCATGAACATGAGGTCGAAGACCGCAAGGGCGGCGGCATGGAGGCCGAGGCCGCGCTGCTGGAACGTGCGCTGCCCTCTGGCGCGCTGCTGGTGACGCTGGACGAACGCGGCAAGCTGCTCTCCAGCCCGGAATTCGCCGATATGCTGGCGAAATGGCGCGATGGCGGGCGGCAGGACGTGGCCTTTGTGATCGGCGGGGCCGATGGCATCGCGCCGGGGCTGCGCGCCCGCGCCGATGCCTCGATCAGTTTCGGGCGCATGGTCTGGCCGCATATGCTGGTGCGGGTCATGCTGACCGAACAATTGTATCGCGCGGCCTCGATCCTGGCCGGCGCCCCCTATCACCGGGCCTGAAGGCAAAGGCGCCGCGCCTTCCCGTTGCACAGCCGCCCGGCCCGGCGTAAAACCCCTGCAAAGCAAGGAAAGGGCCGCGCATGACCACCCCGAAACCCGTCGTTCTGTGCATTCTGGATGGCTGGGGCTATCGGGAGGACCGGACCGCGAACGCCCCTGCCTTGGCGCAGACCCCGAATTTCGACCGGATCTGGGCGGAGTGCCCGCATAACCTCCTGATCACGCATGGCCCCGATGTCGGGCTGCCCAGCGGCCAGATGGGCAATTCCGAGGTGGGCCACACCAATATCGGCGCCGGGCGCGTGGTGGCAATGGATCTGGGCCAGATCGACCTCGCGATCGAGGATGGCAGCTTCAACATCAATCCGCAACTGACGGATTTCATTGCGAAGATGCGTGAAACCGGCGGCACGGCGCATCTGATGGGCGTGATTTCCGATGGCGGGGTGCATGGCCATATCCAGCATGTGCTGGCCGCCTGCCGGGTGATTGCGGGCGCGGGCGTGCCGGTCGTGCTGCATGCGATCACCGACGGGCGCGACGTGCCGCCCTCTTCCTCGGTCAGCTTCATGCGCGAACTGACCGAGGCCCTGCCGGCTGGCGCGCGGATCGGCACTGTGATCGGTCGGTACTGGGCGATGGATCGCGACAATCGGTGGGAGCGCGTGCAACGCGCCTTTGACGCCATGGTCGCGGCAAAGGGCGAAACCGCGGCGGATGCCAATCGCGCGGTGGACATGGCCTATCAGCGCGGCGAGACCGACGAATTCATCGCCCCCACCGTGATCGGCGATTATGCCGGCGCGCGCGATGGCGACGGGTTTTTCTGCCTGAACTTCCGCGCCGACCGGGCGCGCGAAATTCTGCTGGCGCTTGGCCAACCCGGCTTTGCCGGCTTTGACGCCAGCGCCCGCCCCGCCTGGGCGGCCATGCTGGGCATGGTGGATTATTCCAAGGATCACAACGAGTTCATGACCACCTGCTATCCCAAGCAGGATATCGTGAACACGCTGGGCGAATGGGTGGCCAAGCAGGGCCGCACCCAGTTTCGTCTGGCCGAGACCGAGAAATACCCCCATGTCACCTTCTTTCTGAATGGCGGGCGCGAGGCGCCCTCGGCGGGCGAGGACCGCTTCATGCCGCTGTCGCCCAAGGTCGCGACCTATGACCTGCAACCCGAGATGAGCGAACCCGAGGTCGCGGCGCAGCTCGTGGCGGCCATCGAAAAGGGCTATGACCTGATCGTGGTGAACTTTGCCAATCCCGACATGGTCGGCCATACCGGCAGCCTGGAGGCCGCGATGAAGGCCTGCGAGGCGGTCGATGAAGGGCTGGGTCAGGCGCTGGCGGCGCTGGAAAAGGCGGGCGGCGCGATGATCGTCACCGCCGATCACGGCAATTGCGAGGTGATGGTGGACCCGGTCACCGGCGGGCCGCATACCGCGCATACCACCAATCTGGTGCCGGTCATTCTGGTCGGCGGCCCGGCGGGGGCCCGGCTGCGCGACGGCGGCCGGCTGTCGGATCTGGCGCCGACGGTGCTTCAGTTGATGAACCTGCCGCAACCCACAGAAATGACCGGGAAAAGCCTGATCTCCTGATGTTGCGCCCCGTTGCCCTTGCCCTGATTGTCGCGCTGGCCCTGCCGGGGGCTGGCGGCGCCGTGACGGTGGCCGAACAGGCCCAACAGGCCGCGGTCAGCCTGCAAAAGGCGGTCACCGCGCTGGACAAGGCGCGCGAGGCCAAGGATCGCGTCCGCGCCCTGACCCAGACGATCAGCGCCTATGAACAGGGCCTGACCGCACTGCGCGAAAGCCTGCGCCAGGCCTCGATCCGCGAAGCGACGCTGCTGTTGCAGTTTCAGGCCAAGCGTGACCGCGTGGCGCAGCTTGTGGGCGTGCTGAGCCAGCTTGAATCCGACCCTGCGCCGCTCTTGATGCTGCACCCTTCGGGGCCGCTGGGCACGGTGCGGTCGGGCATCATGATCGCCGATGTGACCCCCGCCCTTCAGGCTGAGGCCGAGGATCTGCGCCGCCAGTTGCAAGAGGTGCGCGACCTGCGCGCGCTTCAGACCTCGGCCGGCAAGACCCTGGCCGAAGGGCTGCGCGTGGCCCAAGCCGCCCGCACCGCGCTGAGCCAGGCGATATCGGACCGCACCGACCTGCCCAAACGGATCACCGAAGACCCGGAGGTGCTGAAGGGCCTGCTGGAAAGCGCCGATACGCTGGATGCCTTTGCCGCCGGGCTAGCCCTGAACGATATCGAGATCGAGGGGATCGAGGATTTCGGCTTTGGCCATGGCAAGCTGCAACTGCCCGTGCAAGGCACCCTGCTGCGCCGCCCGGACGAGGCCGACGGCGCCGGCGTGCACCGCCCCGGCATGGTGCTGGCCACCCGCAAACAGGCGCTGGTCACCGCGCCCTGGCCCGGCACCATCCGCTATCGTGGCCCCTTGCTCGATTTCGGAAACGTGATCATCCTCGAACCCGGCGCAGGCTATCTTCTCATTCTCGCCGGGCTGGAGACGGTCTATGGCGAGGTGGGCGAGGTGGTCGGCGAAGGCGCGCCGCTGGGCCTGATGGGCGGCGGCGAACCGGGGATGGAGGAATTCCTGGTTTCGGCGCAGGATGGCGGCGGTGCGCGCGACACCGAGACGCTCTATGTGGAATTGCGCCAGGGGGGGGAGCCGATCGACCCGCTGCCCTGGTTCGCGATAACCGCGCCGCTGGCCGAACGCCAGCAGGTGCCATGACAGGATGAACGGGCGGGAAACCGGCCAAACCGGCAAATGCCACGGGAAGGAATGCTGAGGCGATGAAGAAGTATGTGATGGCCGCCCTGGGCGGCACGGTGGCCGGGGTTCTGCTTTCCACCCAGGTCGCGGGCCCGCTCATTGCCCAGGAAGCGCAGAAAAGCTCCTCCGTCTATGAACAGCTTGACCTGTTCGGCGACATCTTCGAACGCATCCGCGGCCAGTATGTCGAGGAAGTGGACAGCAAGAAGCTGATGGAGGCCGCCATCAACGGCATGCTGACCTCGCTTGATCCGCATTCCAGCTATATGGCGGCCGACGATTTCAGCGACATGCAGGTGCAGACCCGTGGCCAGTTCGGCGGTCTCGGCATCGAGGTCACGCAGGAACAGGGCTTCGTCAAGGTCGTCTCGCCGATGGATGACACGCCCGCCGACAAGGCCGGCATCCAGGCCGGCGACTTCATCACCCATGTGAATGGCGAAAGCGTGCTGGGCCTGACGCTGGATCAGGCGGTGGACCTGATGCGCGGCGAGGTCGGGTCGGAAATCGTGATCACCGTGGCGCGCGAAGGCACCGAGGAGCCCTTCGATGTGTCGATCATCCGCGACACGATCAAGCTGACCGCCGCCAAGGGCCGCGTGGTGGGCAATACCGTCGTGGTGCGCCTGACCACGTTCAACGACCAGACCTATCCGGGCCTGCAAGAGGAATTCAAGAAGGCGGTGGAGGAGCTTGGTGGCATCGACAAGGTGAACGGCCTGGTGCTGGATCTGCGCAACAACCCGGGCGGGCTGCTGACCCAGGCGATCTCGGTCTCGGACGCCTTCCTCGACAAGGGCGAGATCGTCTCGACCCGCGGACGCGAACCGCAGGACAGCGAACGCTTCAACGCCGAAGCCGGCGACATGCTGCAAGGCAAGCCGATGGTCGTGCTGATCAATGGCGGCTCGGCCTCCGCCTCGGAAATCGTGTCGGGCGCGCTTCAGGACCACCGCCGCGCCATCGTGGTGGGCACCAAGAGCTTTGGCAAGGGTTCGGTCCAGTCGGTCATCCCGCTGCGCGGCGATGGCGCGATGCGGCTGACCACGGCGCGCTACTACACCCCCTCGGGCCGGTCGATCCAGGCGCTTGGCATCTCGCCCGACATCGTGGTGAACCAGCCGGTCAAGAAGGCCGGCGAGGAAGGTACCGAAGCCGCCGCGGCGGCGGCCGAGGCCGAGGCCAAGGCACGCACCGAGGCCGATCTGCGCGGCGTGCTGTCGAATGACAGCATGACCGAGGACGAAAAGCGCCAATATCGCGAGGAACAGGAACGCGCGGCCGAAACCGCCAAGCTCCGCGACGAGGATTATCAGTTGGCCTATGCAGTCGATATCCTCAAGGGCGCCGCCGCGATCGTTCCCGGCGCGGCAGATCCCGCCGCCCCGGCGGAAAAGCCCGCGAACTGACATGGAAAGGGGGGCCGGGCAACCGGCCCCGAAGCCGCGCATGAACCATCCCGACCCCGCCTCCCTGCCCTATCGCCCCTGCGTCGGCGTCATGCTGATCAACGACCGGGGCCTGATCTTCACCGGCAACCGCAAGGACAGCACCCTGCCCGCCTGGCAGATGCCGCAAGGTGGCATCGACGAGGGCGAAAAGCCCCGCAAGGCCGCACTGCGCGAATTGTGGGAAGAAACCGGCGTGACCGAGGATCTGGTGGAATTCATCGGCAAGACGGCGGATTGGGTCACCTATGATCTGCCGCCCGAATTGCTGGGCAAGGTCTGGGGCGGCAAATATCGCGGGCAAAAACAGAAATGGTTCCTGTTCCGCTATCTGGGCCGCGACGATCAGGTGAACATCGCCACCGAGCACCCGGAATTCGACCGCTGGCAATGGAGCCGGGCCGAGGAGATGATCGCCTCCATCGTGCCGTTCAAACGCGCGGTCTATGAACAGGTCGTCGCGGATTTCCGCGCCCATCTGGCGTAACCAGGGCTTATGAGAAGGAGCGCGCCTTGGGGCGCGCGCGTCTTTTGTCTCGGCATCCGCTGCCGCGGATTGCCTCGGGGCAAGATGAGTATTTGAACAAGGGGCAAAACCGCCTCGTCTTTGCTTCTTGCCCAAATACTCCCGCCGGAGGCGTCCTGTCGGCGCCGTTTGCGCAGGATCAGCCGTTTTCGCGCAGGATCGTGCCGGCAAGGTAAAGAGAGCCGCAGATCAGCACACGCGCGCGCGGGTCGGTCTGCGCAATGTCGCGCAGCGCCGCCGCGACCGAGGGCGCAACATGGGCAGGGATGCCGGCAGCGGTGGCGGCAGCGGCGGTGACCTCTGCCGGCAGGGTGTTCTGTTCCCCGGGGATCGAGACCGCGTGCAGGCTGGCGAGTTGCGGCGCCAGCGGGCGCAGGTAGCCGCTGATATCCTTGGTGTTGAGCATGCCGCAGATCGCATGGGTGGCGCGCGGTGCCATGCCGGCCAGCGTCGCCGCCACGGCCTCGCCCCCGGCGGGGTTGTGGCCGCCATCGAGCCAGAGCTCCACCCCCGGCGCGCTGTCGGGCAGTGGCCCGCGGGTCAGGCGCTGCATCCGGGCCGGCCATTCGGCGCGGGTGACAGCGGCTTCGCAGGCGGCCTCATCCGCGCCCAGATGGCGCAGGGCGGCCAGCGCGGCCCCGGCATTCTGGAGCTGGTGCGGGCCGGGCAGGTTGGGCAGGGGCAGATCCAGCAGGCCGGTTTCATCCTGATAGATCAGCCGGCCGCGTTCCGTCGTGACATGCCAGTGCTGGCCATGCACCAGCAGGGGGGCGCCCAGGCGCGCGGCCCGGGCCTCGATCACCGCAAGTCCGGCTTCGGCCTGCGGACCCACCACGCAGGGCACGCCGCGTTTCAGGATACCGGCCTTTTCGCCCGCGATCTCGGCCAGGGTTTCGCCCAGATATTGCTGATGGTCGATCGAGACCGGCGTGATGATGGTCAGCGCCGGGCGATCCACCACATTGGTCGCGTCCAGCCGCCCGCCCAGCCCGACCTCCAGCAGCGTATATTCCGCCGGCACCCGGCTGAAGGCGAGCAAAGCCGCGCAGGTGGTGATTTCAAAGAAGGTGATCGGATCCTGCCCGTTCGCCGCGATACATTCATCAAGCAGCGCGCTCAGCGCGTCCTCGGAGATCAGCGCGCCCGCCAGACGGATGCGTTCATGGAACCATGCCAGATGCGGCGAGGTATAGGCATGCACGCGCTTGCCCTGCGCCTCCAGCCCGGCGCGGATCATCGCCTGGGTGGAACCCTTGCCATTGGTGCCCGCGACATGGATCACCGGCGGCAGGCGGCGTTCGGGGTGATCCAGCGCCGCCAGCATGCGTACGACGCGGTCCAGCGTCAGGTCGATGATCTTGGGATGGAAATCCATCATCCGCTGCAAGAGCGCGTCGGAGCGGGACGTATCGGTCATCTGGGCCCTCGGAAGGCAGGGGATACGCCCGTGATGCCCCGGGCGCCGGGCCGCCGCCCGCCGGAAACCGGCAGGCCAGAGGCAGGAGGCGTCAGGCCTTGGCGGCTTGTGGCCGGGCGGGTTCGGCCGGCACGGGCAGTTCGCCATGAACCGCCGGCGATTGCCGGGTCAGCATGCGCAGGATCGTGACCAGTTCGTCGCGCAGCGCCTTGCGATGGGTCACGCGGTCCAGCATGCCGTGATCGAGCAGATATTCCGCGCGCTGGAACCCTTCGGGCAGTTTCTCGCGGATAGTCTGTTCGATGACGCGCGGGCCGGCAAAGCAGATCAGCGCATTCGGCTCGGCGATCTGCACATCGCCCAGCATGGCATAGCTGGCGGTGACGCCGCCGGTGGTCGGATGGGTCAGGACCACGATATAGGGCAGGCCCGCCTCTTTCAGCATCTGGATCGCGACGGTGGAGCGCGGCATCTGCATCAGGCTGAGAATGCCCTCTTGCATGCGCGCGCCGCCGGCGGCGGAAAACAGCACCATCGGCCGCTTGAGCTTCACTGCCCGTTCGGCGGCCGCGACGATGGCATTGCCGACATACATGCCCATCGAGCCGCCCATGAAGGCGAAATCCTGCGCGATGGCGACGATGGGGGTGCGCAGCACCTCGCCCTCTGCCACCAGCATGGCATCCTTTTCGCCCGTCGCCTTCTGCGCGGCCTTCATCCGTTCGGGATATTTCTTCTGGTCACGGAAATGCAGCGGGTCGGCGACCGGCTCGGGCACCTTGACCTCGACGAAGACGCCGCCGTCGAACAGCGCGGCAAAGCGGTCGCGCGGGGTGATCGCCATGTGATGATCGCAATGGGTGCAGACATTCAGATTGTCCGCCAGTTCGCGATGAAACAGCATGGTCCCGCATTCGGGGCATTTCGTCCACAGGTTCTCGGGCACCTCGCGGCGCGAGAACAGCGAGTTGATCTTGGGGCGGACGTAGTTGGAGATCCAGTTCATGCAGGCTGGCCCTTTAGCGGTTCGGGTCTTGGACATAAGGCCAGAGCCGGCGGAATGCAATCTTTGCCGGCGGACCGGCCTCTCTCCGCCGATCGACGCCGCGCGGGCTTGCCCGCAGACCGCAGGCGGCCTAAGCGCAAGATACCCTGCCGGAAAGCCCGCCATGCCGATTCCCGCCCTGCCCCGCCGCCCTGTCCTTGCCAGCCTCGCGCTGCTGTCGCTGCTGGCCGCCTGTGTCGTGCCGACCGGCACCAGCCTGTCGCAACAGCCGGTGCTGGCCGGGGCGATGACGCTGGCCGCCCCGCAGGGCTATTGCATCCAGCCCGGGTCGCGGCGTGAAAGCGGCGACAGCGCGCTGGCGATCCTGGGGCGCTGCGCCGGGCAGGAAACTGTGGCCCCCGCCGTGCTGACCGCCACCTTTGGCGCCGCCGGCAGTGCCGAGGGGTTGCAGGACGGTCAGGCCGTGCTGGCGGCATGGTTCCGGTCCGATCGCGGCCGCGCGGCGCTGAGCGACCGGGGACGCGCGCGCGACGTGACGGTGGACAAGGCCTTTGGTCAGGGCGGCGCGCTGTTTCTGCATGTGCGCGATACTGGGGCCAATGCCGGTGTGCAGCGCGAAAGCTGGCGCGCGGTGCTGCCGCTGCGCGGGCGGCTGGTGACGCTGACCGTGGCCGGGCCGGCGGATCAACCGCTTGCCCCCGCGGCCGGTCAGGCGCTGCTTGAGCGCTTTGTCGCCGCGCTTCGGCGTGCAAACCCCTGATTTTCCCCCTTTCCGGGATGCCGCCCCCTCTGGCCATGGCCGGAAGGACGTTGTTAATTGTATAGGAATACAAACGAATCGTTTCCGGATTGCAAACAATCGGAGGAGACGGGCAACAGGCAGATGGCAACGAAGATCGACTCATTCCTGGATCGGATCCTGCACCGGCGGTCGCTGAAACGCTGGGAACGCTGGGCATCGGTCGCCGATACGCTGAGCCTGGAGCGGCTGCGCGAGATGCGCGGGCGCGCCCGGGAATCGCGCCGGCATCTCGACAAGGTGATCCATATCGCCGAACACCGGCTGGCGCTGCCGGTCATCGGCTCCAACGCGCTGCGCCGGCCGATGGGCGCCGACTGGGTCTGGCGCCCGTCGCTGTGGAAGGGCGAATTGCCGGTGCCCGGCTTTTCCTCGGTGCCGTCGAAACAGCAGATCATCGACGGCGCCGTGGTGTTTCACGATTGCCGCCGCTCGGAACTGACCGTGCGCCAGATCCGCAACACGCGCGAGGCCGATCTTGCGCCCTTTGGCCTGCGGATGGATGTGTTCCGCTTTGACGGCTCGTTCCTGTCGCTGGTCGTCGATCTGCCCCCCGATGCGGTGCAGGGCCTCAAGCTGCGCCACATCATCCGGCTCGATGTGATCGTAGAGATGGAAAAGCCGCTGGAAATCTTTGCCCGGCTCAACATCAAGCACGGCCCGAATGTGGAACAGATCGTGCGCGAATTGCCGCTGGCCGCCGAAGAGGTGATGGTGGAATTCGACCTCGCCTATACCAAGATGAACGAAAAGCGGGTGGAACGGCTCTGGGTCGATCTGATCTTCGAGGGGCCGGAGATGAACCAGATCATCCTGCGTGACCTGACGCTGTCGCGCAGGCCAAGGGCGGATGTTTGACGGCGAATGTATGACACGGGTAGCGATGGCATGGCGGATGTGAAACTGACAAAGACCCGCGTGCGGGCGGGTGTCTGGGAAGGCGTGCTGGTCAGCGACGGGGCCAGGCCCGCGCTGGAAGTGCTGCATCTGGAACAGAAACTGCCCGGGCTGAGCGTCACCGACCTGCCCGGCCAGCCCGGCCATTACGCCGTGCGCCTGCCGATCCCCGCCGCCGTGCTGAGCGAAGGGGTGCAGACCTTCCTGTTCCGCGATGCCGGCACGGGCGAGAAGCTGGGCCATTTCACCATCATCACCGGCGTCGCGATGGAAGACGACCTGCGCGCCGAGGTCGATCTGCTGCGCGCCGAACTCGACATGCTCAAGCGCGCCTTCCGCCGGCATTGCCTGGAAACCACGGGCTGATCAGTCCGAAAGCCGCCCCGTGGCCAGCGCCCGCGCCCAATCGGCACGCCCCGCGCGCTGTGCCAGTGCCACCATCCGCGCGGGGTCATAGGCGACACTGCGAAACCGCACCTGCCACCCCGCCGGCCCCTGCTCCACCAGCGCATAGCACGCCTCGGGCGTGCCGCTTTCCATCACATGCGGCACCGGGGTATCGTCGTGATAGGCGGGCAGGCCCACCGAACCGGGATTGACGATCAGGCTGTCGCCCAGCCGCACCGCGCGCGCGACATGGGTATGGCCACAGAGGATCAGCGTCTCCGGGCAATCGCCGCGCAGGGCCGCGACCTCGGCCAGCGGACGCGGCGAGACCTGCCCCTCTGGCCCCACCTTTTCCAGCCAATAGGTCAGATCGTCGCCGGGTGTGGCATGGCAGAGCCGGACCCCGCCGCGCGCCCAGCCCGCCGGCAAGGCGCGCAGCCAGTCCAGATCGGCCGGGGTCAGCTGGGCATGGGCGGCGCGATCCGACGGCCCCATCGCTTCGGGAAGCTGCTCCACCAGCCAGCGGTCGTGATTGCCCCGGATGCAGCGCATCGGATGCGTCCGGAGCAAGGCCATCGTTTCGGCCGCGGCAAGCGGGCCGCTCAGATGATCGCCCAGATTGACGATCTCTGCCACGTCCTGCGCCGCGATATCCTTCAGCACAGCCGACAGCGCATCGGCATTGCCATGCACATCGGCGATCACCGCCAGCCGGCGCGGCATCAGCCGCGCGCCGGTATGTTCAGCCCGCGCTGCACCGCCGGGCGGGCCAGAAAGCGGCCCAGATAGGCCGGCACATGGCGCAGCGCGCCCCAACCCGCGATGTCAGCCGCCTTGTAAAAGGTCAGCAGCGTGTTCAGCCAGGGCCCGATCGCCATATCGGCAATGCTGTATTCCCCGGCGATCCAGTCCTTGCCCTCCAACGCGCCATCCAGCACCCGCAAAAGCCGTTCCGCCTCGGCGCGATAGCGCTCTTTCGGGCGCGGGTCTTCAATGTCCTTGCCGGCAAAATGGTGGAAAAAGCCAAGTTGCCCGAACATCGGCCCCAGCCCGCCCATCTGGAACATCAGCCATTGCAGAATGGTGTAGCGCTGTGCGTCGGGCAGGAACTTTCCCGATTTTTCAGCCAGATAGATCAGTATCGCGCCGCTTTCGAACAAGGGGAGCGGCACCCCGCCCGGCCCGTTCGGGTCGATGATCGCGGGGATCTTGTTGTTGGGGTTCAGACTGAGAAATTCCGGCGTCATCTGATCGTTGCGGCCGAAATCCACCAGATGCGGCTCATAGGGCAGGCCCATCTCCTCCAGGGCCACGGCCACCTTGATTCCATTTGGCGTGGGCAGCGAATAGAGCTGGATCACATCGGGCCGGGTCGCAGGCCAGCGGCGGGTGATCGGAAAATCGGCAAGAACAGTCATCATGACCCCCTGATTGCATTGGGGTGAAGGCTAGGCATGTTTTCCCCATCACAAAAGCCGCAATCTTGTGCGATAACAGCGCTGCCCCTGTGCAAAAATGAGGATCGACCCGGAAACCCGGCAATGATCCCGGCCGGGGGCACAAATGGGGGCAACCAAAGGAATCCCGAGAAATGCTTAACGAATTCAAGGCTTTCATTGCCAAGGGCAACGTCGTTGACCTTGCCGTCGGTATCATCATCGGCGCGGCCTTCACGGCCATCGTCAACTCGCTCGTGGCCGATCTCATCAACCCGATCATCGGCGTGATCACCGGCGGGATCGACTTCTCCAACCTGTTCATCAATCTGGGCGATGGCGACTACACCTCGCTGGCCGCCGCCAAGGACGCGGGCGCCCCGGTCTTTGCCTATGGCTCGTTCATCACGGCCATCATCAACTTCCTGATCATCGCCTGGGTGGTGTTCCTGATCGTCAAGGCGGTCAACCGGCTGAAAGAGGCGACCGCCCGCAAGGAAGCCGCCGCCGAAGCCGCCGCACCGGCCGGCCCGACCGAACTGGATGTCCTGCTGGAGATCCGCGACGCGCTGAAGAAATAAGCCGCCGCATCAAGGCCCCCGCAAGCGGGGGCCTTTTTTCTGTCACAGTGCCAGTGCCTCGGCCGCGGGGATCGTCGGCAGGCCAAGCGCGGTGCCCACGGCGGCATAGGTCAGCTTGCCCTTGTGGGTATTGAGCCCGTTCAGCAGATGCTTGTCCTCGGCGCAGGCGCGTTTCCAGCCCTTGTCGGCCAGCGCCAGCATGAAGGGCATGGTCGCATTGCCAAGCGCCTGGGTCGAGGTGCGCGCCACCGCGCCGGGCATGTTCGCCACGCAGTAATGCATGATTCCGTCAACTTCATAGATCGGATCCTGGTGCGTGGTGGCCCGGGATGTTTCAAAACAACCACCCTGGTCGATGGCCACATCCACCAGCGCGGCACCCGGTTTCAGCTCTTTCAACTGCGCGCGGCTGATCAGCTTGGGCGCCGCCGCACCAGGGATCAGCACCGCGCCGATGATCAGGTCGGCCTCACGCGCCAGCGCGATCGTATTGGCGGCGCTGGCATAGGCGTTCTTGAAATCGCGGCCGAACACATCGTCCAGATAGCGCAGCCGATGCACCGAACGGTCGATCACCGTGACATCCGCGCCCATGCCGGCGGCGATCTTCGCGGCATGGGTGCCCACCACCCCGCCGCCGATCACCAGCACCTTGCCCGGCAGCACGCCCGGCACGCCCCCCAGCAAGACGCCACGCCCGCCATTGGCCTTTTGCAGCGTCCAGGCACCGACCTGAGGCGCCAGCCGCCCGGCCACCTCGGACATCGGCGCCAGCAGCGGCAAGCCGCCGCGATCATCGGTCACGGTTTCATAGGCAATCGCGGTCACACCGCTTTCCAGCAGGTCGCGGGTCTGGTCCGGGTCGGGCGCCAGATGCAGATAGGTGAACAGAACCTGCCCTTCGCGCAGGCGCTTGCGCTCCACCGCCTGCGGTTCCTTGACCTTCACGATCATCTCGGCCAGGGCAAAGACCTCTTCGGCGGTGCCAAGGATGGTCGCGCCGGCGGCAATGTAATCATCATCAGAAAAACCCGCGCCGGCGCCGGCACGGGTTTCGATGACCACCTGATGACCGTGACCAACGGCCTCTTTCACCGCGTCGGGGGTCATCCCGACGCGAAATTCTTGCGGTTTGATTTCTTTCGGACAGCCGATCTTCATCTGGAACCTCCCTTGTGGCCGCACCCTCCCGCGCGGCCCTGTGGGATCAGCCTGCGGCAGAATCGGCGGCGATTTTTCGATTTTTGTGGCGCGTCGGGGCGAAGTGATCGTAGCTTCTTGCGCAGGATCGCCCATTTACCGCAGAAATCGCCCCCGCCATGGACCTTGACGCAACAGACCGCCGCATTCTGACCGTGCTGCAAAAGAACGGCCGCATCACCAATGCCGAACTGTCGGATCAGGTGAACCTCTCGGCCTCGGCCTGCCATCGCCGCGTGCAGCGGCTGGAGGAGGAGGGCTATATCGCCGGCTATGTCGCGCTGCTCGATCCGCGCCGGCTGGGCCGACCGACCACGGTCTTTGTGGAAATCACCCTGTCGGGTCAGGCCGATGATCTGCTGGACGCCTTTGAACGCGAGGTGGCGCGGGTGCCGGACATTCTGGAATGTCACCTGATGGCCGGCAGCGCGGATTACCTGCTCAAGATCGTGGCCGAGGATACCGAGGATTTCGCCCGCATCCACCGCCAGTATCTGTCGCGCCTGCCCGGCGTCGCGCAGATGCAATCCAGCTTTGCCCTGCGCACTGTGGTGAAGACCACCGCCTACGCGGTGTGAGGGGTCAAGACCACCGCCTACGCGATGAGACCCCTGCAAAGAAAAACCCCCGGCCGAAGACGGGGGTTCCTCAAGGGCGGCGGGTTGCCCCGCCCAGTGCTATGACGCGTCTCAGAGAGCGCCTTCGCGCTGCGCCTTCTTCCGTGCGAGTTTGCGCGCACGGCGGACGGCTTCGGCTTGCTCACGGGCCTTCTTGACCGAAGGCTTTTCGAAATGCTGCTTGAGCTTCATTTCGCGGAACACGCCTTCGCGCTGAAGTTTCTTCTTCAGGGCGCGGAGCGCCTGTTCGACGTTATTGTCACGAACGCTGACCTGCATGTGGTTGTCACCACCTTCCTAAGCTAGAGTTGCACTGATGTGCAGGCCCGCGCCCCATAGCAAAGCTGCGCGGACTTGTCTACCATCCGCAGGGACAGGAGGCCCGATGCAGACCGAAACCCCGCTTTCCGCCGCCCGCGACGCGATTCTGGCGGCAGCCCTGCCGCATGTGCCCTTTGATGGCTGGTCCGATGCCACGCTCAGGGCCGCGCTGGCCGATTCGGGGCAGCCGCCCGGCATGGCCGCCGCGCTGTTCCCGCGCGGGCCGGTGGATCTGGCGCTGGCCTATCACCGGCGGGGCGACGCGCGCATGGAGGCCGGGCTGGCGGAGGCCGATCTTTCGGCGCTGCGCTTTCGCGACCGGATCGCCCATGCGGTGATGGCCCGCCTCGATCTGGTGGAGGACAAGGAACTGGTGCGCCGTGGCACCGCCCTCTTTGCCCTGCCGCAACACGCGGCCGAGGGCGCCCGCGCGATCTGGGGCACCGCCGATGCGATCTGGACGGCGCTTGGCGACCGTTCCGACGATCTGAACTGGTATTCCAAACGCGCCACGCTGTCGGCGGTCTATTCCGCGACCGTGCTGTTCTGGCTGGGCGACAGCAGCGACGGCCATGCCGAGACCCGCGCCTTTCTGGACCGCCGCATCGACAATGTGATGGCCATTGAAAGCTTCAAGGCCAGCCCCCTGGGCAAGACCCTGCTCAGCCCGCTGAAACTCTTGTCCGGGTTGCGCGCACCGCACCCGGCTGTTGACCTTCCCGGCACCGTGAAAGACGACGCATGACCCTTCCGCCCCCCCATACCATGCAGGCCATCGAGATCAGCGAGCCCGGCGGCCCCGAGGTGCTGAAGCCGGTGGAGATGACGGTGCCGGTGCCCAATCACGGCGAGATCCTGATCCGCATCGCCTGGGCCGGGGTGAACCGTCCCGATGCGCTGCAACGGGCGGGGCTTTATGCGCCGCCGCCCACGGCCTCGCCCCTGCCGGGGCTGGAGGCGGCGGGCTGGGTTGCCGCTGTCGGGCCGGGGGTCACCAAATGGCAACCGGGCGACAAGGTGACCGCGCTGTTGCCGGGCGGCGGCTATGCCGAATATGCCGTGACGCCCGAGGATCACGCCCTGCCGGTGCCCGAGGGCATCACCCTGCGCGAGGCGGCCTGTCTGCCCGAGACCTGCTTTACCGTCTGGTCCAATGTGATGATCCGCGGCGGCCTGCGCGCGGGCGAGCGGTTTCTGGTTCATGGCGGCGCCTCTGGCATCGGCACGACGGCGATCCAGATGGCGCGCGCGCTTGGCGCCCGCGTCTTCGCCACCGCCGGCACGCCCGAGAAATGCGCCGCCTGCGAGGCATTGGGCGCCGAACGCGCCTTCAACTACCATCACGAGGATTTCGTCGGCGCGATGAAGGCCGAAGGCGGCGCGCATGTCATCCTCGACATGGTCGGGGGCGACTACATCCAACGCAACGTGAAATCGCTGGCCGATGAAGGGCGGCTGGTGCAGATCGCCTTCCTCAAGGGCACCCGGGCCGATCTGAACTTTGCCGAGGTGATGATGCGCCGGCTGACCATCACCGGATCGACCCTGCGCCCGCAAAGCGATCTGGCCAAGGCCCGCTATGCCCGCCACCTGGCCAAGCATGTCTGGCCCATGGTCGAACGCGGCACCCTGCGCCCGGTGATCGACAGCGAATTCCCGCTGGCCGAGGCCGCCGCCGCCCATGCGCGACTGGAAGGGAACGGCCATATCGGCAAGATCGTCCTCAAGGTCGCCTGATCCGGGGGGCTGCCCCCCGTGTTTCCGCGGCATGGACGATTCCCGGGAATTCCCCCAAACCGTCGCGCCCGTGCCGCTATCTCGCCCGATTTCACGGTCAATAAGGTCTTCAGACAGCGCTAAAGCCGCAAGAGGAAGACAATGGACCGACTGACCGAGATGGAAGCCTTTGCCACCGTGGTGGATCAGGGCGGATTTACGGATGCGGCCAAGAAGATGGGCATTTCCAAATCCGCCGTGTCCAAGCATGTCTCCGCGCTGGAGGCACGGCTGGGCGCGCGGCTGCTCAACCGAACGACGCGGCGGGTATCGCCGACAGAGATCGGTCTGGCCTATTACGACCGCGCGCGGCGGGTGCTGAACGATGCGGGCGAGGCCGATGCGCTGGTCACCTCGATGCAATCGGCGCCGTCTGGCCTGCTGCGCATCTCGGTCGCCACCGATTTCGGGGTCAATCTGCTCTCGCCGATCCTGGGGGACTTCCTTCAGGAATATCCCGATATCACCGTGAACATGGTGCTGAACAACCGTTATGTCGAACTGATCTCCGAAGGGTTCGACATGGCGATCCGGGTGGGCGAGCTGGAAGACAGCAGCCTGCGCGCCCGCAAGCTGACCGAGACCTCCAAACGGATGATCGGCGCGCCGGGCTATTTCCAGCGTTTTGGCCGGCCGATGAAGATCGACGATCTGAACGAACACAAGCTGCTGCACTATTCCAACCAGGCCAATGGCAATGTCTGGAAGGTGGTCGCGCCCTCGGGCGAAAAGCGTCAGGTGCGGTCGAATGGCTGGCTGACGGTGAATGACGGGCAATCGCTGCTCAATGCGGCCATCGCCGGTCTGGGCATCGCCTACCTGCCGTCCTTCCTTTATGCCGATGCGATGCGCGCGGGCCAGGTCGAAGAGGCGATCCCCGGCCTGCCGACCGAGACGCTGGGCATCTATGCCGTCTATCCGCCGGGCCGCTTCACGCAGCCCAAGGTGCGCGCCTTCATTGATTTCCTCGCCCGGCGGTTCCTTGAAAAAGGCCCCGACAACTGGTGATCCTTTACGGTGCGGCGTCCAACTGGGTCGAGGTGAGCATCACCTCGACCCTTCTGTTTTGCGCCCGCCCCGCCTCTGACAGGTTCGAGGCGCGCGGCGCCAGATAGCCCACGCCCTCGGCCTCGATCCGGTCGCCGGCCACGCCAAGCGCGATCAGCGCCTTGCGCACCGCCTGCGCCCGGGCGCGCGACAGGGCGATATTGCCCGCCAGCGTGCCCGAGGCATCGGTATGGCCCACCAGCGCGATCCGCGCCCGGGGCTGCGCCGCCATATAGGCGGCCAGCGTCGCAAGGCTGGGCGCATCGGCCTGCGTCAGTGTGGCCTTGCCCGAGGCAAAGGCCACATCCGGCAGGACAAGACTGCCCGCCCCCTCCAGCCGCGCGGCGAAACTGTCATCGACCGGCAGGGCGGGCTGCGACGGCGCGGGCGCCACCGGCGCGGCCGGGTCGGGTTCGACCGGCGCCGCCGCGCCCGGCGCGCTGACGGTGGTCAGTTGCACAAAGGCCGCCTCGGTGGCGCGGCTGATGGTCAGGCTGGCCAGCGCCCCGTCCCGCCGCAGCGCGACATAGCGAAAATCGCCCAGATCGACATGCATGTCGGGCTCGGTGATCAGCGGCAGCCAATAGCGAAAGTCAAAGCCCCCGCAATCGGCATCCGCGCAGGCAAAAACCTCTTGCCAGCCCGCCGCGCGCATCTGCGCCGACAGCCGTTCTGCCAGGGCGCGGGTGGTCTGGTCGGTCACGATGCGCCAGGCGGTCTGGGCCACGTCGCCCGCCCGCTCCTCACCCGGGGCGCTGCCGTCGCGCCAGGGGCCGGTCGCGATGCGAATCGTCGTATCGGGTTCGGAAAGATCGGCGGTGACCGCCGCCGCGGCCCCGAAATCGGGCACGAAGCCCTGCGCCAGCGCAGGGGCCGCCGGCAGCAGCAAAAGGGGCAGCAGGAACCGCATCAGATCACCCGGTAATGATAATGCCCGACCGCTATCATCCCCAGCCGCTCATACAAGGCCCGGGCGGCGGCATTCTGCTCGGTCACCACCAGGGCAAGGCGCGCCGCGCCCTGATCTTGCGCCCAATTGGCTGCGGCACACAGGATGTTGCGGGCGGAACCTTGCCGACGCAGATCGGGCCGCACCTCCAGCGCATGCAGCATCGCGGTATCGCCATGCAGCGCGACAAAGGCCACGCCCGAGGGCGTATCCTGGGTGCGGCCCAGAATGGCGGTCTTGGGGCCGATGACCCGCTCCATCACCGCGATGCGGGCCGGGCCGATACCGCCCTCGGCCCAGAGATCGCGGGCAATCGCCAGCGGCGGCCAATGGGCAAAGGCCGCCATCGGGCTGACCTCGCCCGCCAGCGCGGCCACCGGCGCGGCATAGGCGACCACCGGATCGTGCCGACGATACCCCCGCGCCGCCAGCGCGGCATCCAGCCGCGCCTCCCCCGCGCGCAAGACCCAGAGCCGCCCCTGCCCCAAAGCCTCCATCGCGGCCTCGGCCTGGGCAATGTCGGCCTCCTGCCAGTCGCCCTCGGCGCTGGCCGCGCTGACGCGCTGACCGCCGCCCGCGCCTTCGCGGATGCGCCAGGGCCCGACACGCCGGCTGTGGCGCGGCGGCCAGGTCGCCTCCATGGCTTCGGCCAGGGCTTCGGGCGTCATTGGCCGGCCCCGAACAGCGCCTGCAACCGCAGCATCGCCGCATCCAGCCGCCCCGGATCGGTGCCGCGGATCACCAGATTGGTGCCATAGGCGCCATTCTGGACAAAGGGATAAGACCCCATCGACAGATCGGGAAAGGCCGCCGCCAGATCGGCAAAGGGGCCGGCAATCTCGCCCTCGCCACGGTCCACCCGCAGCGACTGGCTCAGCAAGGGCGCACCGCCGGCGATGCCCGCCAGCACCCCCGCTACCATGGCCTGAAAGATGTTGGGCACCCCGGCCATGACATGCACATTGCCCAGGCTAAAGCCCGGCGCGGTGGAGATCGGGTTGTCGATCAGCCGCGCGCCCTCGGGGATGCGCGCCATACGGCGGCGGGCGGCGTTGAATTCCTGCCCCGCTCGGTCGTAATGCGCCTGCAACAGCGCCAGCGCGTCGGCCCGGTGGTCGATCGCCACGCCAAACGCCGCCGCCACCGCATCGGCGGTGATGTCATCATGCGTCGGCCCGATGCCGCCGCTGGTGAAGACATGATCCCAGCGCGCCCGCAACGCATTCAGCGCGGCCACGATCTCGGCCTGGTCATCGGGGACCACGCGCGCCTCCATCAGGCGGATTCCACGCGCCGTCAGCTCCCCAGCAAGGTAATGCGTATTGCCGTCGCGCGTGCGCCCGCTGAGGATTTCATCGCCGATCACCAGCATTGCGGCGGTTGGGTTCGTCATCACGGCCTCCCTCATTGCGGCGCAGGCTAGCGCGGCGGCGGGCGGGGATCAAATCCCTGCCTCTGGTCTTTTGTCCCTTCAGCCTTTATCTACTGGCCGAAATCAAGGAAAGGGCATCCCGTGAACGAATTGCGCGGCCGCATCACCAAGGACGGAATCCGCATCTATGAGGACGCGGATTTCGCCGGCATGCGCGCGGCGGGTCAGGTCGCGGCCGAGATCCTCGATGCCGTGGCGCCGCTGGTCAAGCCGGGCGCGACCACGGCCGAGCTTGACGCCTTCATCACCGCTGAGGTGACGCGCCGCGGCGTCATTTCGGCCACCATCGGCTACAAGGGGTATCAGCACGCCTCCTGCATCAGTGTGAACCATGTGGTCTGTCACGGCATTCCGGGCGGCAAGGTTCTGGCCGATGGCGATATCCTGAACATCGACGTGACGGTGATCGTGGATGGCTGGTATGGCGACACCAGCCGCATGTTCGCCGCCGGCACCCTGCCGCGCAAGGCCGAACGCCTGATCGAGGTCACGCATGAAGCGCTGATGCGCGGCATCGCCGCCGTGAAACCCGGCAATACTTTCGGCGATATCGGCTTTGCCATTCAGGCCTATGTCGAGGCCAACCGCATGAGCGTGGTGCGCGATTTCTGCGGCCACGGCCTTGGCCGGGTGTTCCATGCGCCGCCGAACGTGCTGCATTACGGCCGCGCGGGATCTGGCCCGGTGCTGGAAGAGGGCATGTTTTTCACCATCGAACCCATGGTCAATCTGGGCCGCCCCGAGACCAAGGTTCTGGCCGATGACTGGACCGCCGTCACCCGCGACAAGTCGCTTTCGGCGCAATACGAACATTCGATCGGCGTCACCGCGACGGGCTGCGAGATTTTCACCCTGTCGCCGGCGGACAAGTTCTTTCGCACCTGGGAATGACCATGGACGATCTGGCCGATATCGGGGATGACATCCATCCGCTGTTCCACGGCGCCCCGACCGGCACCGAATTCCGCAAGCTGCGCAAGCGGCTGGTGCGCGAGGTGCGCGAGGCGATCGACCATTACGGCATGATCGAACGCGGCGCGCGCTGGCTGGTCTGCCTGTCGGGCGGGAAGGACAGCTATACCTTGCTCGCCGTGCTGCATGAATTGCAGTGGCGCGGCCTGTTGCCGGTCGATCTGCTGGCCTGCAACCTCGATCAGGGGCAGCCGAACTTTCCCGCCACGGTCCTGCCGGAATTCCTGTCGCGGATGGGCGTCACGCATCGCATCGAATACCAGGACACCTATTCGGTCGTGATGGACAAGATCGGCCCGGGCAAGACGATGTGCAGCCTGTGTTCGCGGCTGCGGCGCGGCAATCTTTACCGAATCGCCCGCGAGGAAGGGTGTTCCGCCGTGGTGCTGGGGCATCACCGCGACGACATTCTCGAAACATTTTTCATGAACCTGTTCCACGGGGGCCGGCTGGCGACGATGCCGCCCAAGCTGTTGAACGAAGAGGGCGACCTGTTCGTCTATCGCCCGCTGGCCTTCGTGGCCGAGGCCGATTGCGACCGTTTCGCCCGGGCGATGAACTATCCCATCATCCCCTGCGATCTCTGCGGCAGCCAGGAAGGTTTGCAGCGCCAGCAGGTCAAGCAATTACTGGATGGCTGGGAGGCACGCAGCCCCGGGCGGCGGCAGGTCATGTTCCGCGCGCTGATGAATGCACGCCCTTCGCATCTGCTCGATCCGTCGATCTTTGATTTCGCCGGGCTGATGCGCGGCGCCGCTCCCGAAACCGGAACAATTAGCGAAAATCTTAGGAACTTGCGCGAGGCGCATTAACTTCCCGTTCCGGATGAGTCGCTTAGCGTGCCCTCATCCGGGTGCTGCGTGCCCGGCTTCGGCAGGAGGCATGAAATGGGCGGTTGGGCGCGACGGCTGGACCTGTGGCAGGGGTTGTGGCACCTGTTGGGGCGGCGGGAAATCTGGGCGGCCTTGCCGGCCCTGATGCTGGCTGCCTTCTGGCTGTTCGGGGAAGGCGCGCTGCTGGTCGTGGCGCTGCTGGCGCCGCTGGTGCTGATGCTGGGCCAGGGCAACCCGCGGGAGGAATCCGGCATTTCTGCCCATCTGCCTGATTTCGAGGCCGGCCTCGCCCTGCGACCGCAACTGCTCAGCGCGATGGATCGCATCCTGCGCGACCTCCCCGTCTCGGGGCTGCAAACCGGCTGTCTGGTCATCCAGTTCGACGAGGCAGAGACGCTGCTCGATCGCCATGGCCGCGCAACCCAGGCCGAAATCCTGTCGCGCAGCGCCGAACGGCTATGCGCCGCGCTGCGCGGCGGCGATGTCGTCGCCCGGCTGGAGGGCGGGGGGCTGGCCGTGGTGCTGGCCCCGCAGAAACGGCTCGATCTGGAAACGCTGGTGCAATTGGCGGCACGGTTGCAGGCCAGCCTCTCAGCGCCGATCAGCCTCAACGCGGCGCGAATCTATGTCACCTGTTCCATCGGATTCTGCCTGGGCAGCGCGGCGCCCGATGCCACGGGCCATGCCCTGCTGAACGCCGCCCAGATCGCCGCGGACGAGGCCTTGCGCAACGGCCCCGGCGCAATCCGGGTCTGGTCGCCCGACATGCCATCGAAGCGCGCGGAACGCGATGCGATGCGTGCGACGCTGGAATCTGCCCTGGATGAAGGCCAGATCCTTGCGCATTTCCAGCCTCAGATCGACGCCCGCACGGGCGCCGTTACCGGGTTCGAGGCCCTGGCGCGCTGGCATCACCCCGAACGCGGCATCATCCCCCCCGGCGAATTCCTGCCCGCAATCGGTGATGCCGGCCTGTCGGAGCGGCTGGCCGAGATCATGCTGTTTCATGCGCTGACCGCACTGACCCGTTGGGATCGCGCCGGGCTGCCGGTGGGCACGATCGGCGTCAACTTCTCGGCCGCGGAACTGCGCAATCCGCGCCTGGTGGAAAAGCTGCAATGGGAACTTGATCGTTTCGATCTGCCGCCGTCGCGGCTCTGCGTGGAGATTCTGGAAAGCGTGATCGCCGCCTCGGATGACGATATCCTGGTGCGCAATATCGCGGCGCTGTCGCGGCTGGGCTGCGGCATCGACCTTGACGATTTCGGCACCGGTCACGCCTCGATCACCAATATCCGCCGCTTTGCCGTGCGGCGGCTGAAGATCGACCGCAGCTTTGTCAGCCATGTGGACAGTGACCGCGAACAGCAACGCATCGTCGGCGCCATCCTGTCGATGGCCGAGAAATTCGATCTCGAAACCCTGGCCGAAGGGGTGGAAACGCCCGCGGAACTGGCGCAGTTGCAGACCATGGGCTGCGGTCAGGTGCAGGGATTCGGCATCGCGAAACCGATGACCTTCGACCAGGCCTCGGAATGGATGCTGGCCCGCCGCAGCGGCGCGGGCAGCAAGCTGCGCCGCGCCAGCCGCCTTGCCTGAGGGTGCCGCGCAGCGCGCCGCCCGGCCCCGCCACGCCATTTCCCGCCCGCAGCGGGCCGAACCCGCCCGCCCGGGATGCGAAAGCGCTTGACCTTTGCGCCCCCCTTCTGTTGAACCACGCCTGACCCGAAGACGGGCAAGCTCCAAATAACGGCGGGCATGCGGATGGAAGATCAGAACAAGAATCTCATTCTGGCAACCGTGCTCAGTTTCCTTGTGATCCTGGGCTGGTTCTGGCTGTTCCCGCCGCCGGAACCCTCGGTTGACCCGAACGCACCCGCCGCGCAAGTTCAGCCCGTGACCCCGGCCCCGACGACCGCACCGGCCACCGCTGCCGTCGCCGCCGTGCCGCAGGCACCGCGCCTCGCGATCGACACGCCGCGGCTCGAAGGTTCCATCTCGCTGCTGGGCGGGCGGATCGACGATCTGAAACTGAAAGGCTACAAGGTCAGCCTCGACGCCAATGCCGAGACCGTGCGCCTGCTGTCCCCGGTCGGCGAAGATCACGCCTATTATGCGCTTTACGGCTGGTCGGCGGGCGGCACGCTGGAGGCGACCGACGCCCCCGGCGCCGCGACCGAATGGACCCAGGTCGAGGGCAGCACCTTGGCCCCGGGCCAGCCGGTCAAGCTGCAATGGCAGAATGGCAAGGGCCTGACCTTTACCCGCACCCTGACGATCGACGACCATTACATGTTCGCCATCACCGACGCGGTGCAGAATGACGGCGCCGCCCCGGTGACGCTGCAACCCTATGGCGTCGTCGCCCGCCACGGCAAACCCGCCGATCTGCAAAACTTCTATGTGCTGCATGAGGGCGTCGTGGGCCGTGTGGACGGCACGCTGCAAGAGGTGAAATACAAGGCGCTGGACGAGCTGCCGCTGGTGGAGCGCGAGGGCGCGCAGGCCGAGGTGCTGGAGGCCGGCAAGGACGGCTGGCTGGGCTTTACCGACAAATACTGGATGACCGTGCTGGTGCCCGAACAGGGCAAACCCTTCACCGCGGTCATGAAATACGATCCGCGCTCGTCGATCTACCAAACCGAGACGCGCCTGCCGGCGCTGACCGTCGCCCCCGGCGCCAGCGCCGAGGTGACCTCGCAGCTGTTCGCCGGCGCGAAGGAATGGGAAACCATCCGCAACTACCAGAACGACCCCAGCCTGCTGGAGGGCCTGTTCGGCATGAAGGCCGACCCGGCGCGCCCGCAGATTGGCGGTTTCATCGACTCGATCGACTGGGGCTGGTTCTTCTTCTTCACCAAACCGATCTTCTGGGTGCTGCACCTGCTGCATGGCTGGATCGGCAATATGGGCCTCGCGATCATCGCGCTGACCTTCGTGCTGAAGCTGATCGTGCTGCCGCTCGCCTACAAATCCTATGTCTCCATGGCCCGGATGAAAGAGCTTCAGCCCGAGATGGAGGCGCTGAAGGAACGCGCGGGGGACGACAAGGCCAAGCTGCAAAAGGAAATGATGCAGCTTTACAAGGACAAGAAGGTCAACCCGGCTGCGGGCTGTCTGCCGATCTTCCTGCAAATTCCGATCTTCTTCAGCCTTTACAAGGTGATCTTCGTCACGCTCGAACTGCGCCAGGCGCCGTTCTTCGGCTGGCTGCGCGACCTGTCTGCGCCCGATCCCTCGTCGCTGTTCAACCTGTTCGGCCTGCTGCCCTGGGCGGCGCCGGCGCATCCCTCGCTGATGGCCACCATCTTCATCGGGCTGCTGCCGATCCTGCTCGGCATCTCGATGTGGCTGCAACAAAAGCTGAACCCCGCGCCCACCGACCCGGCGCAGGCCATGGTCTTTGCCTGGATGCCCTGGGTCTTCATGTTCATGCTGGGCAGTTTCGCCAGCGGGCTGGTGCTGTACTGGATCACCAACAACACCATCACCTTCATCCAGCAATATGCCATCATGCGCAGCCACGGGCACCGGCCGGATATCTTTGGCAATATCAAGGCGGGGTTCGGCAAGAAGCCTGCCGCCGCCAAGGCCCCGGTGAAAGGCAAGAAATGACGGCACGGCTTTCCCTGATCTGCCGTCACCCGATCAAGAGCCACGGACGCGAAGACCTCGCGTCCGTTCGGCTTTTGGCGGGCGAGGGCCTGCCCTGGGACAGGGCCTGGGCCGTCGCACATGAGGCTGCAAAGCTGCGCGAGGGCTGGAGCCCCTGCGTCAACTTCGCCCGGGGGGCCAAGGCCCCTGCCCTGATGGCGATCACCTGCACCCTGGACGAGGAAGCGCGCCGCGTCACGCTGCGCCACCCCGAACGTGGCGAGATCACGATCCGCCCCGACGCCGCCGAAGACCTGCCGCGCTTTCTGGATTGGGTCACGCCGCTGAACCCGCCCGAACGCGCGCAGCCCGCGCGCATCGTCAGTGCCGATCGCGCCATGACCGACAGCGCCTGGCCCTCGGTCTCGGTGCTGAACCTGGCCTCGCTGGGCGATCTTTCGGCGCGGATGGGCCTGCCGCTGTCGCCGCACCGTTTCCGCGGCAATCTCTGGGTCGAGGGCTGGGCGCCCTGGGCCGAATGGGAGATGCTGGGCCGCCGCGTGCGGATTGGCGCGACGGTGCTGGAACTGCGCGAACGCATCACCCGCTGCAAGGCGACGACGGTGGATGTCGAAACCGGCCTGCCGCGCGGCGATACGCTCGCTGCGCTGGAAACCGGCTATGGGCATCAGGATTTCGGGCTTTACGCCGAGGTCATCGAAGGGGGCGAGATCGCCCTCGGACAAGAGGTTGAACTGCTATGAGCCTTCCCTTCCCCCTGGCGCCCGAGCCTGACGAATTCGCCCGCGAACGCGGGCGGCTGATGTTCGCGGGCCCGGTGGATTTCGTCAAAGGCGTGGTCGCCATGTCGGGCCTGCCGCCGGCGGACCGGATCGAGGTCTGCTTCGCCGGCCGGTCAAATGTCGGAAAATCCAGCCTGATCAATGCGCTGACCACGCGCAAGAACCTCGCGCGCGCCTCCAACACACCGGGGCGCACACAAGAGATCAACTATTTCTCACTGGGCGAAAGCCGCTATCTGGTGGACCTGCCTGGCTATGGCTTCGCAGAGGCGCCGGTCGCCACGGTGCAGAAATGGCAGGCCCTGCTGAAACAGTATCTGCAAGGCCGCCAGACGCTGCGGAGGGCCTTCGTGCTGATCGATTCGCGCCATGGCGTGAAGGCCGTCGATGACGAGATCCTGACCCTGCTCGACAAATCCGCCGTCACCTTTCAGGTCGTGATGACCAAGATGGACAAGCTGTCGCGTCCTGAACGGGAAAAGAACCTGGATCAAGTGCGCGCGGCGCTGGCGAAACACCCGGCCGCCTATCCGGAAATCGTGATGACGAGTTCCGAAAAGGGCGACGGGATCGAGACGCTGCGCGCCATCATCGCGGGGCTGGAATGAGCCTGGTGCAGGTGGCCCTGGGCGGCGCGATTGGCGCCAGCCTGCGCTACGGCGTGAACCTGACGCTGTCGCGCGGCGGGTTTCCGTGGCATACGCTGGTGGTGAACATCCTTGGCTCGGCGCTGATGGGGGCGCTGATGGTCTGGCTGGCGCATCGCGGGCACCAGGCCCTCGCCCCCCTGCTGATGACCGGCTGCCTGGGCGGATTTACCACCTTTTCCGCCTTTTCAATGGACACCATGGCGCTGATGCAGCGCGGCCAGACGGTGCAGGCGGTGCTGTATGTCGGGGCCTCGGTCCTGCTGTCCCTTGCGGCCTTTGCGCTGGCCGCCCAACTGACCCGGAGCCTGACATGAGCGGCGTGAAACTTCTGACGGTCTCGGCGGATGAGGGCGAGCAGCGGCTCGACCGCTGGTTCAAGCGCCGCTTTCCGCAGGTGACCCAGGGCGCGGTGGAAAAGATGTGCCGCACCGGCCAGGTGCGTGTCGATGGCGCCCGCGCCAAGGCCGCCGATCGCGTCGCCCCCGGCATGGTGATCCGCGTCCCTCCCCTGCCCGAGGCCGAGGCCCCCAGCCGCCCGCGCGCCGATGGCGTCAGCGCGGCCGATGCCAGGATGATCCAGAACTGCATCATCTTCAAAGACGAACACATGATCGTGCTGAACAAGCCGCCGGGCCTGCCCTCGCAAGGGGGCTCGGGTCAGGGCGACCGGCATGTCGATGGCCTGACCGAGGCGCTGAAATTCGGCTACAAGGACCGGCCCAAACTGGTGCATCGGCTGGATAAGGATACCTCGGGCGTGCTGGTTCTTGCGCGCACCGATCGCGTCGCCCGCGCCCTGTCCGAGGCATTCCGCCACCGCAACACCCGCAAGATCTATTGGGCGGTGGTCGCGGGCGTGCCGCAGCCGAAACAGGGCAGCATCAAATATGGTCTGATGAAGGGCGGCGGGCGCGGCGATCAGGAAAAGATGATCTGCATCCACCCCGCCAAGATGGCCGATCACCCCGATGCCAAGCGAGCCCAGACCGATTATTTCACGCTCTGGTTCCTCGGCAGCCGGCTGAGCTGGATGGCGCTGGAGCCGATCACCGGCCGCACCCACCAGCTGCGCGCGCATATGGCGGAACTGGGACATCCCATTCTGGGCGACGGCAAATATGGCGGGTCGAACAGCGAGAATCTGGGCGATGGCTGGGGCGCCGGCACCGGGGGCGATCTGTCGCGCAAGCTGCATCTGCACGCGCGCCGCCTGACCGTGGAACACCCGATCCTCAAGACCGAAATGACCTTCACCGCCCCCCTGCCCGAACATATGGCCCGCACCTGGAAACTGCTCGACTGGAACGAGCGGGACGTGCCCGAAGACCCGTTCGAGAAGCTGCACTGATGTCTGACTGGAAGCCGAAACGATTCTGGAAATCCGCCACTGTCGCCCCGGTCGAGGGCGGCTTTGCGGTGTTGCTGGATGGCCGCGCGGTCAAGACCCCGGCCAAGGCCGCGCTTGTCCTGCCGACCGAAGCCATGGCCCGCGCCGTTGCCGCCGAATGGGATGCGCAGGAAAAAGTGGTGGCGCCCGAAACCATGCCCGCCACCCGAGCCGCCAATTCCGCCATCGACAAGGTCGGCGTCCAGTTTGAAGAAGTCGCTGAAATGCTTGCGGAATATGCGGGCACCGATCTGCTGTGCTATCGTGCCGAGGGGCCCGAGGCGCTGATCGCGCGGCAGGCGGCGGGCTGGGATCCGCTGCTCGATTGGGCGCGCCAGCGCTTTGCCGCGCCGCTGGTCGCGACGGCGGGCGTGATGTTCATTGCCCAGCCCCCCGGCAGCCTCGCCGCCCTGCGGGCCGAGCTGCTGCGCCAGACCCCCTTCCAGTTGGCCGCGCTGCATGACCTGATCGCCATCACCGGGTCGCTGGTTCTGGGCCTTGCCGTGGCCGAGGGCCGGCTGAGCGCGGACGAAGCCTTTGCGCTGAGCCGAATCGATGAACATTGGCAGATCGAGCAATGGGGCGAGGATGAAGAGGCCGCCGCGCTCGAAGCCGCCAAGCATGCCGCGCTGCACGACGCCGCGCGATTCTACGGATTGTGCTGATAACAATCTTGCCCAAAGGCCGCGCAAGTCATCCGCAAATTGCGCCATGCTGCGGGCAGATCGGTCCTGAACACGACGTTAGCGCTAACGCAAGGGTTTCACTTGACCTGTCAAAGCGCTTTGCATGAAACTGAGCGGCACTGAGGGGGGCTGCCACCAGCGTTTCCCCCTTTGTCAAACGCCCCGCGCAGGGGATTTTATAATCGCCGTCCGAAAACGGACGGGAACTCAGGAAGAGGTACGCATGAAAAAATCCGTATTCCTTGGCACGCTGTCGGCCGCCGCATTGTTCGCGGGCATCGCCGGGGCGGGCACGCTGGAAGATGTGAAGGCGCGCGGCGTTCTGAACTGCGGTGTGAACGTCGGCCTGACCGGCTTTGGCGCCCCCGATGCCAATGGCAACTATCAGGGCTTTGACGTGTCGCTGTGCAAGGCGCTGGCGGCGGCTGTCCTGGGCGACGCGACCAAGGTGAAATACGCGCCGACCACCGGCGAGACCCGCTTTACCGCGCTGGCCTCGGGCGAAGTGGACGTGCTGATCCGCAACTCCACCTGGACCTTCTCGCGCGATGTGGACCTGAAGTTCGACTTCGTCGCGGTGAACTACTATGACGGCCAGGGCTTCATGGTGAAGAAAGACCTCGGCGTGTCTTCCGCCAAGGAACTGGACGGCGCCACCGTCTGCATCCAGACCGGCACCACGACCGAACTGAACCTGGCCGACTTCTTCAAGGCCAACAACATGAGCTACACCCCGGTCAATGTCGGCGACGACACCGAGGCGCAGCGTCAATATCTGGCCGGTGCCTGCGACGCCTATACCACCGATGCCTCGGGCCTCGCCGCCTCGCGCGCGACCATGCCGGATGCCGACAATCACATCATCCTGCCGGAAATCATCTCGAAAGAGCCGCTCGGCCCGCTGGTCCGCCATGGCGACAACGTCTGGGGCGATGTGGTCCGCTGGACCTATTTCGCGCTGGTTGCCGCCGAGGAATACGGCGTGACCTCGGCCAATATCGAGGAAATGGCCTCGACCACCACCAACCCCGAGATCAAGCGCCTGCTGGGCACCGAAGGCGATCTGGGCGCGATGCTGGGGCTCGACAAGGAATGGGGCAAGCGCGCCATTGCCGCCTCGGGCAACTATGGCGAGATCTTCGAGGCCAATATCGGCTCGGCCACCCCGATCAAGCTGGCCCGCGGCCTGAACGCACTGTGGACCCAGGGCGGTCTGCAATACGCGCCGCCGTTCCGCTGAGACGGATGGAAACCGACAGGGGCGCAATCGCGCCCCTGTCCACATAAGGACTGACATCCTGTCCCGATGAAAGCCCCGACAGAATGGGCAGGGCAGGATCAGGGGGTACACTCACATGGCTTTTGTCCAAGACACGCCGAAAGATTCCTTTCGGCTGGGAATGCTTATTTACGATACGCGCTACAGGTCCATCACGATCCAGGTGATCGTGCTGGTGCTGTTTCTCGCGTTTCTGTCGTGGCTCGTGAACAACACGATCGAAAACCTCGCCGCGAAGGATCGCACCTTCGATTTCGGCTTTCTCTGGTCGCGCGCGGGCTATGACATCAACCAGACGCTCATCCCGTATACCAATGACAGCACGCATATGCGCGCCGCCATGGTCGGGCTGCTGAACACGCTGCTTTCGGCCTTTGTCGGCTGCATCATCGCCACCTTTCTGGGGGTGTTCATCGGCGTGCTGCGCCTGTCGAAGAACTGGCTCGTCAGCCGTCTGATGACGGTCTATGTCGAGGTGTTCCGCAACGTGCCGGTGCTGCTGTGGATCCTGCTGGCCTCGACCGTCCTGTCCGAGACCACGCCCGCGCCGTCGGATTTCCGTGTGACCGAGGCGATGCAGGCCGCGGGCGAACAGCCCAAGGCGCATATGCTGTTCAACGGCAGCGTCGCCATCACCAATCGCAGCATGAACCTGCCCGCCCCGCTGGTGGAACATGGCCTGCCGCGGCTGGAATTCCTGGGCCTGTCGCTCAACAGCAATGTGCTGGCCTTCCTGATCGTATTCGGCGCCAGCATCTATGCCAATCACCTGCTGCGCAGCAATGCGCGACGCGTGCAGGAACAGACCGGCCGCCGCCCGGTGACCTGGTGGAAAAGCCTCGCGATCCTGCTGATCCCTTCGGCGGCTCTGTTGTTCGCACTTGGCTTTCACCTCGATTATCCGGTGATGACCAAGTTCAACTTCCGCGGCGGGATGGAGCTGTTGCATTCCTTCACCGCGCTGACACTGGCGCTGGCGCTCTATACCGCGGCCTTCATCGCGGAAATCGTGCGCGCCGGCATCATGGCGATTTCGCGCGGCCAGCACGAGGCCGCCGCCGCCCTGGGCCTGCGCCCGGGCCGCACCATGAGCCTGGTGATCCTGCCGCAGGCGCTGCGGGTGATCATCCCGCCGCTGATCTCGCAATATCTGAACCTGACCAAGAACACCTCGCTGGCCATCGCGGTGTCCTACATGGACCTGCGCGGCACGCTGGGCGGCATCACGCTGAACCAGACCGGCAAGGAGCTGGAATGCATGCTGCTGATGATGGCGATCTATCTCACGATCAGCCTGCTCATCTCGTCGCTGATGAACCTGTTCAACCGCGCCGTGAAGCTGAAGGAGCGTTGAGATGACCGAGTTCACTCCCTTTGTCCGCACGGACATGCTGGAACAGCGCGAGCCCCCCGCCGGGCAGCGCGGCATCATCCTCTGGGCACGCGAGAACCTGTTCTCCGGCCCGATGAACACGGCGCTCAGCCTGATCGGGCTGGTCGTCATCCTGTGGCTGGCCTCGCATATGGTGCCCTGGCTGCTGCATGGCGTCTGGAACGCCAATTCGCTGACCGAATGCCGCGAAATCATCACCGCGACCTGGGGACCGGATGCAACCGGCGCCTGCTGGGCCATGGTGCGCGAACGCTGGCACCAATATGTCTTCGGCTTCTACCCGATGGACCTCTACTGGCGCCCGACGCTGGCCTTCGTGCTGATGCTGGTGGCCATCGCGCCGATCCTCTATCAGTCGCTGCCGCGGCAGATGATGTGGTTCACCGCGCTTTATCCCTTTGTCTGCTACTGGCTGCTCTGGGGGGGCACGATCTGGGCGCCGGTGGTGGTGCTGATGGGCTTTGGCCTGTTCGCGCTGGTGTTCCGGCTGCTGGTCTCGGGTCTGGGCGTGCCGGTTTCGGCCGGTCTTGGCCTGGTAGCCGCGGCGGCCTGGTGGCTCCTGGTGCAGACCCCGCTCAGCGCCGCGATCCATTCGGTGCTGCCGGTCGGCCTGCGCAGCGTCGACAGCGACCAGTTCGGCGGCTTCCTGCTGTCGATCGTGATCGGCGTCACCGCCATTGCCGCGTCGCTGCCGATGGGCATCCTGCTGGCACTTGGCCGCAAGTCGGACATGATGCTGGTGCGCACCCTGTCGGTGGGCTTCATCGAGTTCATCCGCGGCGTGCCGCTGATCACGCTGCTGTTCACCGCCTCGCTCCTGCTGCAATACTTCCTGCCGCCCGAGACGAATTTCGACATCATCCTGCGCGTCATCATCCTGGTGACCCTGTTCGCCGCGGCCTATATCGCCGAGGTGATCCGGGGCGGCCTCGCGGCCCTGCCGCGCGGCCAGTATGAGGCGGCGGATGCGCTCGGGCTCGATTACTGGCAGGCGCAGCGGCTGATCATCATGCCGCAGGCGCTCAAGATCTCGATCCCCGGCATCGTGTCGTCCTTCATCGGACTGTTCAAGGATACCACGCTGGTCGCCTTTGTCGGCTTGCAGGATCCGCTCAAGGGCATCACCGCCGTCGTGCGCGCCGACATCAACTGGAAGGGCATCTACTGGGAGCCCTACATCTTTGCCGGCGTCATCTTCTTCCTCATCTGCTTCGGCATGTCGCGCTACTCCATGTGGCTCGAACGCAAGCTGAAGACCGACCACCGTTAAGGAGCCACAGTCATGGCCGAACAAGCAATCGACCGCAGCAAGATGATGGTCTCGGACGAGGTCGCCATCCAGATCAACAACATGAACAAGTGGTATGGTCAGTTCCATGTGCTGCGCGATGTGAACATGACCGTCTACAAGGGCGAACGCATCGTGATCTGCGGCCCTTCGGGGTCGGGCAAATCGACGCTGATCCGCTGCATCAATCGGCTGGAGGAACATCAGGCCGGCCAGATCGTCGTGGACGGGACCGAGCTGACCAATGACCTGAAGAACATCGACAAGGTGCGCTCCGAGGTCGGCATGGTGTTCCAGCACTTCAACCTGTTCCCGCATCTGACGATCCTGGAAAACTGCACCCTCGCACCGATCTGGGTCCGCAAGATCCCGAAACGCGAGGCCGAGGAAACCGCGATGCACTTCCTCTCCAAGGTCAAGATCCCCGACCAGGCCCATAAATACCCGGGCCAGCTGTCGGGCGGCCAGCAGCAGCGTGTGGCCATCGCCCGCTCGCTCTGCATGAAGCCGCGCATCATGCTGTTCGACGAACCGACCTCGGCGCTCGACCCCGAGATGATCAAGGAGGTGCTCGACACCATGATCGAACTGGCGGAGGAAGGGATGACCATGCTCTGCGTGACGCATGAAATGGGTTTTGCCCAGGCCGTCGCGAACCGCGTGATCTTCATGGACAAGGGCCAGATCGTCGAACAGAACGAACCGCGCGAGTTCTTCAACAACCCGCAATCGGAACGGACCAAACTGTTCCTGAGCCAGATCCTGGGGCACTGATCCCGGGGTTCGCCCCCCGGGTTTTCGTCGAAAACCCGAAAAAAGGCGCCCCGGGGGGCGCCTTTTTGCTGTCACACCGCCAATTCGCGCGGCACGATGAAATCATCCACCGATCCCGTGCCCCAACCGACCTCGGCCCAGCTTTCGACCGCAAAGTCGCAGACCAGCGTCGCGCCGGTCGGATAGCGGTGGAAATCCGCATTGGCCGGCGCCCGAGCCACGATCCGGCTGGCGAATTCGGCGATGCCGGGATTGTGGCCGATGATCATCACCGTCGGCGCCGTCGCATGGCGCAACACCGCAAGCATCACATCCGGCCCGGCATGATACAGCGTCGGCTTCAGATCGACGATCGGCGTCCCCGGCAGGGCTGGCGCAATTCCCGACCAGGTCTTGCGCGTGCGCAGCGCATCGGAACACAGAACCTGCTCCGGCACATAGCCGCGCGAGGCCAGCCATTCCCCCAGATCGGCGGCGGCGGCCTTGCCCCGCTCGTTCAGAGGGCGGTCATGGTCGCTCATCAGCGGGTCGTCCCAGCTGGATTTTGCGTGGCGGGTCAGGATCAGCCGCAGGGTCATTTGTGGAACTGCCTCATGTGATAGGCGGAATGTTCCGGCAGTCTTGCATAGAGGCGGGATCGCGGGCAAGCGCGACGCACAAGACAGCCCCCTTCCATGCAGTCGCGGCCCCCGGGTTGATCGAGCAGCGCGTGACAGGCAGGCAGGTCATAGCCGGCCCCGGTCAGGGCGCCGGCCGGGCAGGCGCTGAGGCAGGGTGCGTCGCAACTGTCACAAGGGCGCGCCGGTGGCGGCGGCAGGTCCAGCCGCACCCGCAACGCGAGCGCGCCCCGAAAACTGACCAGAAGCCCCTGCCCCGCATGGACCAGCAGCCGCACCGGGCTGTCCCAGACCGCGCCGCTGCGCAACGCCCATTGATAGAACGGATGCCAGGGCGGCCCGCCAAAGGGAAACAGCGCCTTGGCCCCCAGATCGCAGGCCAGCCGCCCGATCACCCGGCGCGACCAGCGGTCCACCGGATCGGCCTCGCCATCCTGCCATTCGGGCCCCGCAGTCAGATGCCGCCAATAGCCCGGCTCCGCCGGCCCGAGCAACAGCATCGTCTGCGTGCCGGGCGGCAGGCCGGGTTCCTCCGCCTCGGGGTGAAACCCGCCCAGAATCTCCAGTCGCTCTGCCGCCAGCCGCGTGGCGATGGTCTCCAGCGTCACGGTCATGGCTTGCTCCTTGCCAAATACTCCCGCCGGAGGCGTCCGCCCGCGCCGCAACGCCGCCCTTCGATCAGCGCCGAACCCGGGGGGTCACCCGCGGCACGGTCGAACGGATCTGGCTGCCCGCACCGTGATCGGTAAACAGCTCCAACAGACAGGCATTCGGCAACCGCCCGTCCAGAATGGTCACCGCCCGCACGCCCTGATCCAGCGCCAGCAGCGCGGTCTCGGTCTTGGGAATCATGCCGCCGGCGATCACGCCATCGGCGGTCATCTGGCGCACCTCCTCGGGGGTGATCTGCGTCATCACCTCACCCGCGGCATTCTTCACCCCCGACACATCGGTCAGCAGCAACAGACGATCGGCCTGCAATGCGCCGGCAATCGCCCCCGCGGCAGTGTCGCCATTAACGTTGAAGGTCTCGTTATCCTCCATCCCGGTCGCCACCGGCGCCACCACGGGGATGATCCCGGCATTATAGAGATCGCGCAGCACCTGCACGTTCATCTCCACCGGCTTGCCGACGAAACCCAGCTCCGGGTCATCGGCCACGCAGACCATCAGATCGTCATCCTTGCCCGAGATCCCGACCGCCCGACCGCCCTGATCGTTGATCGCCTGCACGATCCGCTTGTTCACGAGACCCGACAGGATCATCTCCACCACCTCGACCGTGGCCTTGTCGGTGACCCGCTTGCCGCGCACGAATTCCGACTTGATGCCCAGCTTGTTGAGCATGTCGTTGATCATCGGCCCGCCGCCATGCACCACGACCGGGTTCACCCCAACCTGCCGCATCAGCACGATGTCGCGGGCGAACTCGGCCATGGCATCATCGTCGCCCATGGCATTGCCGCCGAATTTCACGACGACCACGGCACCGGAATAGCGTTGCAGATAGGGCAAGGCCTCGGACAGGGTTTTCGCGGTGGCGATGGAATCTTGCATGCTGCGCATCTGCTTTTTCATGATGGGCCCTCGGATGTCGCGCTTTTGGTAACGCCTTTGCGCGGCCCTGCCAAGCTTGCAAATCCCCTCGCGCCGCGTAGGGTGGCGGCAAAGCGCGGAGGCTGCGATGAGCGAACAGAAGGTGATGGTGCTGACCGGGGCCAGCCGGGGCATCGGCCATGCCACGGTCAAACGCTTTGGCGCCGAGGGCTGGCGCGTGCTGACCTGTTCGCGCCAGCCCTTCGACCCGCGCTGCCCCTGGCCTGGCGGCGAAGCGAGCCATATCCAGATCGACCTCGCCTCGCCCGATGCCACCATCGCCGCCATCGCCTCGATCAAGGCCCGGATCGGCGGGCGCCTTGATGCACTGGTCAACAATGCCGGGATCAGCCCCAAGGGGCCGGGCGGTGCACGGCTGAACACGCTGGAAACCGATCTGCGGACCTGGGGCCATGTCTTCCATGTGAACTTCTTTGCCTCGATCGTGCTGGCGCGCGGGCTGAAGGACGAACTGTCGGCCGCGCGGGGCGCGGTGGTCAACGTGACTTCGATCGCGGGCAGCCGGGTTCACCCCTTTGCCGGCGCCGCCTATGCCACCTCCAAGGCCGCACTGGCCGCGCTGACCCGCGAAATGGCCCATGATTTCGGCCCGCTCGGCGTGCGCGTCAACGCCATCGCCCCGGGCGAGATCGAGACCTCGATCCTGTCGCCCGGCACCGAAAAGATCGTGGAGGGCCTGCCGATGCGCCGCCTCGGCCAACCGCGCGAAGTGGCCGACGCGATCTGGTTCCTCTGTTCGGATCAGGCCAGCTACATTTCGGGCGCCGAGATCGAGGTCAATGGCGCCCAGCATGTCTAAGGCAGCGCGGCCGGCGGACCTTGTCTGAGTATTTGGACAAGGAGCAAGGCAGCAAACAGCCAAGGGGGCGGAGAACGGCTTGATCCGCGCGCCGTTTTCCGGCCCCGCCGCGCGTTCCGGTCTTGCTCCTTGCCCAAATACTCGTCTTCGCGGGCCAGTGGCGCCCCGGTCAGGCCCCGGCACCGCGTCGTCTGGCGCGCAGGCCGGCGAAATATTCCACCCGTTTCTTCAGCTCGCGTTCAAAGCCGCGTTCGGGCGGCGCGTAGAAGACCGGGCGCTTCATGCCTTCGGGAAAGTAATCCTGCCCGGAAAAGCCGTCTTCGGCGTCATGGTCATAGGCATAGCCCGCGCCATAGCCGATCTCTTTCATCAGCTTGGTCGGGGCGTTCCGGATATGCAGGGGCGGCGGTTGGCTGCCGGTCTCGCGCGCGGCGGCGCGGGCGGCCTTGTAGGCCACATAGGCGCCGTTCGATTTGGGCGCCAGCGCCAGATAGATCACCGCATTGGCCAGCGCGAGTTCGCCCTCGGGGCTGCCCAGCCGTTCATAGGTCTGCCAGGCGTCGAGGCAGACCGCCTGCGCCTGCGGATCGGCGAGGCCGATATCCTCCACCGCCATGCGGGTCAGGCGGCGGGCCAGAAAGCGCGGGTCTTCGCCGCCTTCCAGCATCCGCGCGAACCAGTAAAGCGCGGCATCCGGGTCGGATCCGCGCACCGATTTGTGCAGCGCAGAGATGAGGTTGTAATGTTCCTCGCCGGATTTGTCATATTTCGTCGCCCGTCGCATCAGGCGCTGCGCAAGTTGATCGCGCGTGAGCGGCGCGCCCTTGTGGGCCATGACCTGCTCGATCAGGTTCAGCAATGCGCGCCCGTCGCCATCGGCCATTTCCAGCAGGCTGTCGCGCGCCTCGGGCTTCAGCGGCAGCGCCTGGCCCAGTTCCTGTTCCGCCCGCTGGGCCAGGCGTTCCAGATCGGCGAGGTTCAGCCGCTCCAGCACGATGACCTGTGCGCGGCTCAGCACGGCGGCATTCAGTTCAAAGGACGGGTTTTCTGTGGTGGCGCCGACCAGAAGGATGGTGCCATCCTCCATATGCGGCAGGAACCCGTCCTGCTGGGCCTTGTTGAAGCGGTGGATTTCGTCCACGAACAGCAACGTCCCCTGCCCGTTCTGCCGCCGGATGCGGGCCTGTTCGAACACTTTGCGCAGCTCCGGCACGCCGGTAAAGATCGCGCTGATCTGCACGAAGGCAAGTTGCGTCTGGTCGGCCAGCAGCCGGGCGATGGTGGTCTTGCCCACCCCCGGCGGCCCCCAGAGGATGAGCGAGGACAGGCTGCCCGCCGCAAGCATCGCGCCCAATGGTCCGTCGGGGCCAAGGACATGTCCCTGACCGATCACCTCGGACAGGGTGCGCGGGCGCAGCCGGTCTGCCAGCGGGCGCGGCGCGTCCGGGCGGGCGGCATGCGGGGTGTCGAACAGGTCGGCCATGCGGTGATCCTATGCCCTGAAAGGTGGCGGCGAAAGGTCAGATGCGAAAGCGCAACAGCATCTGCCGGCCCTCGCGCAGCACCTCGATCCCCCAGCGACGCGCGGTCGGTGCGCTGAGCCGTTCGGCATCGCCGGGGCTTGCGACGGGCGTCCCGTTGATCGCGAGCAGGATATCACCGGGCCGCAGCCCGACCCGCGCCGCCAGCCCCTCGGCCCCGGTGACCACCACCCCGTCGGTGATCGTGGCGGGCAGGTCCATCTCGGCGGCGACGGCGGGGTTGATGCGGGCGAGGCTCAGCCCGTGCAGCACCGAATCGCCGCCCAGCGTGCGGGCCTCGCGCGGGGGGCTGTCCGGCGGGGCGACCAGCGTCACCCGCGCCTCGGCCTCGGCGCCGCGCCGAAGGTAGCGCACGCGCACCTCCTTGCCGATGCCGATCGCGGCGAGGCGGAACATCACCTCTTGCGGGCTGTCGGTCGGTTCGTCATCCAGCGTCAGGATCACATCGCCGGTTTGCAGCCCGGCGGCGCGGAACGGGCTTTCGGCATGCAGGCCGGACAGCACGACGCCTTCGGGGCGCGGCAGGCCCATGGCCTCGGCCAGCGCGGCATCCATCGCCTGCCCCTGCACCCCCGCCCAGGGCCGCTGGAACCGGGTGCCACCGGCCTCGGCCTGGTCAATGAAGTTCTGCACGAGATTCGCCGGAATCGCAAAGCCGATGCCGTTCGACCCGCCGCCCCGCGTCAGGATCGCGGTATTGATGCCGATCAGGCGGCCCTGCACATCGACCAGCGCGCCGCCGGAATTGCCCGGGTTGATCGCGGCATCGGTCTGGATGAAATAGCCCCGGCCCGACCCGATCGCGAGGGTAGAGCGCCCCAGCCCCGAGATGATGCCCGAGGAGACGGTCTGCCCGACGCCAAAGGGGTTGCCGATGGCCAGCGCCAGTTCGCCCACCTCGACCTCGTCGGAATTGCGCAGGGTCAGCGCCGGCAGATCGGCCGCGCCCTCCAGTTGCAGCACTGCCAGATCGGCCTCTTCATCCGCCAGCAGGACATGGGCGCGGAACTCTCGCCGGTCTGCCAGTTCGACCCGGATCTCGGTCGCTTTGCCGACGACGTGGAAATTCGACACCACGATGCCGCCCGGGCTGACGATCACGCCCGAGCCGAGCGCGTTTTCCACCCGCGGCGTGCGCCGCCCCATGCCCTGAAAGAACTGTTCAAAGAACGGATCGCCCGCAAAGGGGTTTTCGCGCTGTTCGACCACGACGGTCGCGTAGATATTCACCACCGCCGGCGCCGCCGCGCGCACCACCGGCGCGAAGCTGAGCGAGATTTCGGCGGGCGATGTGGGCACGGTTTCCGCCCGCAGCGGCAGGGCAGTCAGCAGGCAGAGAAGCGGAAGGGACAGGCGGATCATGGGCAAACCGGATCATCGCGGCCCCGACGGCCGCCCCTCCGATATGGAAGGGCGGCCGGGATGTTGCAAGAAATCAGTGCAGTCGTTCCGCCAAGTTGATCGACACGCACTGGCTGTCATAGCCGTCGAATTCCAGCACGCGGCCGGCGGCGGCGATTTCCAGCCCGCAGCGGCTGGCCCAGCGGGGCCAGTTCGACGGGATGATGCCCAGCACCAGCTTGGCGCCCAGATCGCGGGCAGAGCGCGTCATTTCGGTAATCAGAAGCGCATGCACCCGGCGGCGGATCGCCATCGGCGTATCCTGCGCGACGAAGACCCGGCTCGATTCCCAGATATCGGGGTGAACCGGGGCCTCGAAATTCAGGAGGTCGTCGGGGATCGTGTCGAGAAGCCCGTTCTGCGCATCGCGGATCATGTAGCTGTAGATGCCGCAACGCGCAGTGGTCGGGGTCAGGCGGATGCCCGCGAGGATTTGCAACCCGTCATGCACCGCGATCCAGCGGCTTGCCGGGGTGTCATACTGGTCATATTCCATGCCAAGCGCCTCGGGCAGTTCCCATTGGTTGCGCAGGATGAAGCTTTGCCGCCGCGCGCGAAAGAGGTTCGCCATAAGCTCGCCATGGTTGTGCATGTTGGCAAAGGAAAGGGTAGTCGTCTGCATCGGTATCTCCGGCATGAGGAAACCCTGCGTCCCGCAGGGCAAGGCCGGCGCGTCAGATCAGACGGTAATCCTTGGCTCGCTGTATGGCTTCGGGGGTCGTTCGGGCCAGAAGCCGCGCCCGGGCCGAATTGAGCCGCACTTTCAGGGCGCTTTCCGAGATCCCGAGCTTTGCCGCCGCCGCCGCGTGACGATGCCCCGCGGCGATCAGGCGCAGCGCGTCGATCTGCGCGTCGGTCAGGTGATCCGGGGGTTGGGTCACGTCATGCAGGCGGTCGATGATGACAAGTGCCTCGGCGATCTCGGGATCGGTGAATTCGCGATCCGATCGAGCCAGCCCGGAAATGGTGCGCGAGGAAACCGGGCCGCAGGCCACGACCAGCCCATAGGCCAGCCCGTGTTGCGCGGCCTCAGCCATGATGCCGAAACTGTCGGGGATGGTGATCTCGCTCCAGCGCGTCGCGCCCAGGGCGGAAAAACCCCAGGCGATCATCGGATCGCGCATGGCATAGCCACGTTCGGTATAATGGTCGGTCCAGGCCTGCGGATAGGTCTGGAACGTCATGAGCGGCGAGGTGAAGCGGATATGCAGCCCGACGAAATAGCCCGCAGGCGACAACCGCGCGAGGTGTCGCAGATCCTTGTCCAGATTTTGCAGGGCAGACATTCGTAAAGACAAACCGGCAAGAGAATCGTGAATATGCAACCATAAGGCGCAACACCAGCGCAAGTCCATCACCAGCGCGCGAAATTTCGGCCTGTCGTAACGTCAATGAAAAAGGCCCGCCAGAACGGCGGGCCCAGCAGATGCCAGTCGAAAGACTCAGTCTTCCGCGGCTTCTTCCGCTTCGACGCGCGCACGGTCGGCGGCGCCTTTGGCGGCGGGATCACGATCCACGAATTCGATGATCGCCATCGGGGCCATGTCGCCATAGCGGAAACCGGCCTTCAGGATGCGGACATAGCCGCCGGCGCGGGTCGCATAGCGCGGGCCGAGGATTTCGAACAGCCGGGCGACGTGCTTTTCGTCGTTGAGCTGCGCCGAAGCCTGACGGCGGGCATGCAGGTCACCGCGCTTGGCCAGCGTGATCAGCTTTTCGACGATCGGACGCAGTTCCTTGGCTTTCGGAAGCGTGGTCTTGATCTGCTCGTGCTCGATCAGCGAGCCGGCCATGTTGGCAAACAGGGCCTTGCGGTGTTCGTGGGTGCGGTTCAGACGGCGGTAGCCGCGAGCGTGACGCATGGTGGTCTCCTAAGGTTTTGCTTTGTGTTGCAGCCCTGCGTTGGGGCCACGTCGTTGGGGCGGAATTGCCCGGGTCTTCCCCGCAAAGGCGGGCATTGCGGGGGGCGTCACCGCCCCCCGATCTCTCAGAACTGGTCTTCGAAGCGCTTGGCCAGATCTTCGATGTTTTCCGGCGGCCAGTCCTCGACATCCATACCGAGATGCAGGCCCATGCCCGAAAGCACTTCCTTGATCTCGTTCAGCGACTTGCGGCCGAAGTTCGGAGTGCGCAGCATCTCGGCTTCGGTTTTCTGGATCAGGTCGCCGATATAGACGATGTTGTCGTTCTTCAGGCAGTTGGCCGAACGCACCGAAAGCTCCAGCTCGTCCACCTTCTTGAGCAGAAGCGGGTTGAACTCCAGCCCGGTATCCAGTTCGGCCTTGATCGCCGATTCCGGCTCGTCGAAATTGACGAAGATCGCCAGCTGGTCCTGAAGGATGCGCGCGGCATAGGCCACGGCGTCTTCCGGGGTCAGCGCGCCATTCGTCTCGATCTTCATGGTCAGCTTGTCATAGTCCAGCACCTGGCCCTCGCGGGTCGGGGTGACTTCGTAGCTGACCTTCTTGACCGGCGAGAAGATGGCGTCGATGGCGATCAGGCCGATCGGCGCGTCTTCCGGCTTGTTCTTGTCGGCCGAGACATAGCCCTTGCCGGTATTCACCGTCAGTTCCATGTAGACATCGGCGCCGTCATCCAGGTGGCAAACGACGTGGTCCTTGTTCAGAACCTCGATCCCGTTCGATTCCGAAATGTCACCGGCGGTCACGACACCCGGCCCCTTGGCCGAAATCGACAGACGCTTCGGCCCTTCGACTTCCATCTTCAGGGCGACGCCCTTGAGGTTCAGCACGATGTCGGTCACGTCCTCACGGACGCCGGCAACGCTGGAGAATTCGTGCAGCACATTGTCGATCTGCACCGAGGTGATCGCCCCGCCTTGCAGCGACGACATCAGTACGCGGCGCAGCGCGTTGCCCAGGGTCAGGCCGAACCCGCGCTCCAGCGGTTCCGCGACAACGGTCGCCACACGCGACGGGTCGGCACCCGGCTTCACGACCAGCTGCATCGGCTTGATCAGCTCTGCCCAATTCTTGTGGATCATGCTTTCGCCTCCATACTTGTCCCCTGCCCATGTCCCGAAGCAGGGAACGCCCGAGGTTCAGAAATGCGTGAACGGGCCGCGCATTTTCAGCGCGGCCCGATCGGAAATCATGCGTCAGACGCGGCGACGCTTCGGCGGACGGCAGCCGTTATGGGCCAGCGGCGTCACGTCGCGGATCGAGGTGATGGTCAGGCCAACCGCGGCCAGCGCGCGCAGCGCCGATTCGCGGCCCGAACCCGGACCCTGCACTTCGACTTCGACGGTCTTCATGCCGTGTTCCTGCGCCTTGCGGGCAGCGTCCTCGGCGGCCATCTGGGCGGCGTAGGGGGTCGATTTGCGCGAACCCTTGAAGCCCATCGTGCCCGACGACGACCAGGAGATCGCGTTGCCCTGCACGTCCGAGATCAGGATCTTGGTGTTGTTGAACGAGGAGTTCACATGAACGACGCCGGCGGCGATGTTCTTGCGCTCTTTCCGCTTCATGCGGGTCTTGTCACGAGCCATATCTGAACCCTCCCCTTACTTCTTCTTGCCAGCGATCGGCTTGGCCGGGCCCTTGCGGGTGCGGGCATTGGTGTGGGTGCGCTGACCGCGAACCGGCAGGTTCCGGCGGTGACGCAGGCCGCGGTAGCAGCCGAGGTCCATCAGGCGCTTGATGTTCATCGACACTTCACGGCGCAGGTCGCCTTCCACGGTGAAGTTCGCGTCGATATATTCGCGGATCGCCAGCACTTCGGCATCCGAGAGCTGGTTGACGCGGCGGGTGCGGTCGATGTTCAGAGCTTCGCAGATCTGCTCGGCGAAATGGGCGCCGATGCCATGGATATACTGCAGAGAAATCGGAACCCGTTTCCCGGTCGGGATGTTGACGCCAGCAATACGTGCCACGCGTATCTTCCTTCATTGTTGCGGTTCCGTAATGCCAGAACCTTTTTTCACAACCCCGGCACGGCGTGGAGAATTGCATTAGACGCCGCCCGGATCGAACATCCCCGGAAACGAATCCCCTTGCGGGAAAACGAAAGCCACGGACGATTCCCTTTCGGGACGCCGTGGCTTAGGGGGTTTTGCGTCACCCGTCAAGGGCGCGGCGCGCAAGTTTCACTTGCTGTCAAGAAGTTTCGCAATCGCCGCGCCGACATCCGCCATGGGGGCCATGCCATCCACCTGCTTCAGGTCGCCCTTGGCATAGTAATACCCGGTCAGCGGCGCGGTCTTCTTGTAATATTCGCGCAGACGGCCGGCAAAGACCTCGGGATTGTCATCGGCGCGCACGGTCTGACCGGCGGCGGCGGCCTCCTCGGCCCGGCGCACGATGCGGGCGACCAGCGCCTCGTCATCGACCACCAGCTCGATCACCGCATCCAGCTTTTGCCCGGTCCGCGCCAGAAGCGCGCCCAGGGCATCGGCTTGCGCCAGCGTGCGCGGGAAACCGTCAAAGATGAAGCCGCCGCCCGCGGGCCCGGCCATCTTTTCCTCGATCAGCCCGATCACGATCTCGTCGGTAACCAACTGGCCCTTGTCCATCACCTCGGCGACGCGCTTGCCCATTTCGGTGCCCGAGGATTTGGCCTCGCGCAGCATGTCGCCGGTGGAAAGCTGAACCATGTTCCGCTCATCGACGAGCCGCTTCGCTTGCGTTCCCTTGCCAGCGCCGGGCGGTCCGAGAAGGATGATATTGGTCATGGGTCAGTCTCTCTCCCTTGCGAACTGGCTCAGCGACGTGTCGGTGCCTTGCTGCCCGAACGCTTGCGTCCGCGCAACTGCGACTTTTCGATCAGGCCCTCATATTGATGGGCCAGAAGATGCGACTGGATCTGGTTGATCGTGTCCATCGTCACCGAGACCACGATCAGAACCGAGGTGCCGCCGAAATAGAACGGGATCGCCAGCTGGTTGCGGATGATCTCGGGCAGCAGGCAGACGAAGGCCAGATAGGCCGCGCCGATCACCAGCACCCGGTTCACCACATATTCCAGATATTCCTCGGTCTTCTTGCCGGGACGGATGCCCGGAACGAAGCCGCCCTGGTTCTTCAGGTTGTCCGCCACCTCATCGACCTTGAAGGCGACGTTATGAGTGTAGAAATAGGCGAAGAACACGATCATGGCCGCGAAGAACAGCAGATAGAGCATCTGCCCCGGCCCGAAATAGGCGAGGATCGTGGACATGATCGGGCCGCTTTGCGTATGCGAGAAGGCCGCGATCGTGGTCGGCAACAGCAAGAGCGACGAGGCAAAGATCGCCGGGATCACGCCCGCCGGGTTCACCTTGATCGGCAGGTGGCTGGAGCCGCCATCATAGATCTTCATCCCCACCTGGCGGCGCGGATACTGGATATGGATCTTGCGCAGGGCGCGTTCCATGAACACGACAAAGGCGATCACCACCACGACCATGACGATCACGCCGATGATCACGGCCGGCGAGATTGCCCCCGAACGTCCCTGGCTGAAGAACTGCGCCAGTGCGGCGGGGATCTCGGCCACGATGCCGACAAAGATGATGAGCGAGGTGCCGTTGCCGATGCCGCGCGCGGTGATCTGTTCACCCAGCCACATCAGGAACATGGTCCCGCCGACCAGCGTCACCACCACCGAAAGCTTGAAGAACAGCCCCGGCTCATGCGCCAGGTCGCCCGCTTCCAGGCTGACCGCGATACCCCAGGCCTGAAACAGCGCCAGCGCCACGGTGCCGTAGCGCGTATACTGGTTCATCTTCTTGCGGCCCTGCTCGCCTTCCTTCTTCATCTGCTCCAGCGACGGCACCATGGAGGCCAGAAGCTGCACGATGATCGAGGCGGAGATATAGGGCATGATGCCGAGGGCAAAGATGCCCATCCGGCTGATCGCGCCGCCCGTGAACATGTTGAGGATGCCGCCAAGACCGGCCGACACATCCGACATGAAGTTGCGTAGCGCCGCGCCGTCGATGCCGGGAACCGGAATATAGGTGCCCAGGCGATAGACGATCAGCAGCCCGATGGTAAAGAAGATGCGTTGGCGAAGGTCGGTCGCCTTGCCAAGGGCGCCCCAGCTCAGGTTCGCCGCCATTTGCTCTGCAGCAGATGCCATGCCGATGCTCTTTCATGCGAGCGCCGCCGAACCGTCTTCCGGGTCGGCGGCGCGGGAAAACTTGATCCCATGTAAGCGGTCTTGCGACCGCTCACAACATCATTCCGCAGCTGCCTGCGCCACGTTCAGTTTGCCGCCCGCCTTCTCCACGGCCTCGATGGCCGATTTGGAGGCGCCGGTGACGGTCAGGGTGATCTTCGAGGTGATCTCGCCCTTGGCCAGCACGCGGATGCCGTCATGTTTGCCCTTGGTCACGCCGGCCGCGATCAGCGCGTCCTCGGTGATCTCGGCTTTCGCGTCCAGCTTGCCGGCGGCGATGAATTTCTCGATCAGGCCCAGATTGACGACCGCGTATTCCTTGGCGTTCGGCTTGTTGAAGCCGCGCTTCGGCAGACGACGGTAGAGCGGCATCTGGCCGCCTTCGTAGCCGCCGATGGCGACGCCCGAACGCGATTTCTGGCCCTTGATACCACGGCCGGCGGTCTTGCCCTTGCCCGAACCGGGACCACGCGCCACGCGCTTCTGCTTGCGGGCCGCGCCGTCGTTGTCGCGAAGTTCATTCAGTTTCATGTCGCTTCTCCTTGGCCGGAAATGCCCCCACAAGCGACAGAGGGACACACACGGCGTTTCTTGGTGATTCTTGTGGCGAGCCGCCACCGGGGGCGTATAGCCGCCGCCGCCATGCAACGCAAGTCTCGGAACTGGCCCGGGCGCGTGCCCAGGCTTGACCTTTGGCCGCGCCGCCCCTTTCCTGTCACAAGCCACGGCCCGGAGAGAAAGGATGACCGCGCTCTATCTGTCATCGGCGCTGGCATATCTGGCGGTGCTGGCCCTGTTCGCTGCCCTGCATCTGCGCGGCGAATACAGCCCGATCCGCCAGGCACTGAGCGATTATGCCCTGGGCGCCTCGCAGCTTCTGTTCCTGCGCTACGCCGTGGCGGGGATCGTGGCAAGCACCCTGCTGGCCGCAGCACTGCTGGTGGATGGGCGGTTCAGCCTGCGGGCGGGGCTTTGCCTGCTGGGCATGGCCGCGCTGCCGCTGGGCGTGATCGTCTATCCCACCGATCTGGAGGGCAGGCCGCACAGCCGCACCGGCCGCTTGCACCTGGCCTTCGCGGTGGCGAATTTCGCACTGGCCTATATCGCGGTGGATGACCTGCTGCCCGATGCGCGCCTCTTGCCGCCGCCCGGTTTCCGCACGGTGCTGGGCGCGCTTTACTGGCTGGTCACCGCCTCGCTTCTGGGCGTAGCGATAAGCCTGGTCCACGCGCTGCGCCACCGTATGTTCGGCCTGCTGGAGCGGGTCTATCTGGCCAGTTCGGCGCTCTGGCTCGGTCTGTTCGCCCTCGGCATGGCCTGGCCGCGGCTCTGATCCCCCTGCCCCGGCTAGCGCGAAGGGGGCCAGGCGAATTCCGGCCGCAACCCCGCAAAGACCGGGCGCCCGTCATCGGGTTTGGCATAGCCCTTTGTCTCGTCCCAGAAGGCGTGATAGCTGGCTTGCGGGAAATGCCCCACATCATAGCCCATCACATTGGGCACCGCGACACGGATGCGGTGCTGCCGGTCATCCAGCAGGATCGCCGCGCCACATTCCTTGCAGGTGCAAAGCTCCAGCGGACCGTCGGGATTGGCCGCGTTGAACGGCTGGCGCGCCAGCAATTCCGGGTGATCCACCGTCAGATCGCCATAGTCAAAGAAAGCGACATGCGTGGTCTGCTGGCCGGTCACGGCCTTGCATACATTGCAATGGCAGACATGGTTGTCGATCGGTTCCTTGTCGGCTGTCACATGCACATGCGCACAGCCGCCTTCGTATTTCGCGCCCATCTTCGCAGCCCCCTTTTCGCCGGACCGGGGCGAAGGGCCCCTCCGGGCAGGGTCATGCTACCACGGCGCGGGCCAAACGCAAAACGCCCCGCGACATCTCGCGGGGCGTTCTGATTTCGGGCTGCCGGGTGCGTGCCGGGCACGCACCGCCGCAATCAGCCGCGCTCTTCGATGATCTTCACAAGATGCGAGATCTTGTTGACCATACCACGGACCGAAGGGGTATCCTCCAGCTCACGGGTGCGGCGCAGCTTGTTCAGGCCCAGGCCCTTGAGCGTCGCGGTCTGGATCGCGGGGCGACGGGCCGCCGAGGCGACCTGCTGAACGACGATGGTTTTCTTCGCCATGATCAGGCCTCCACGCTTTCAGCTTCGGGCTTTTTCAGGATCTCGGCCACTTTCTTGCCGCGACGCTGCGCGACCGAACGGGGCGAGGCCTCATGCTTCAGGCCGTCGATGGTGGCCCGGATCATGTTGTAGGGGTTTTGCGACCCCAGCGATTTGGCCACGATGTCCTGGATGCCGACCATCTCGAACACGGCGCGCATCGGACCACCGGCGATGATCCCGGTGCCCGGCACGGCCGAGCGCATGACGACCTTGCCGGCGCCATGACGGCCTTCCATGTCGTGATGCAGGGTGCGGCTGTCCTTCAGCGGCACGCGGATCAGCGAGCGCTTGGCCTGTTCAGTGGCCTTACGGATCGCCTCCGGCACCTCTTTCGCCTTGCCCTTGCCGAAGCCCACGCGACCGCGCTGGTCGCCGACCACCACGAGCGCGGCAAAGCCAAAGCGTTTGCCGCCCTTCACGGTTTTCGACACGCGGTTGATGGCCACCAGACGATCGGCGAATTCCGGGGTTTCTTCCCGGGCATCGCTGCGACGGTCATCGCGACGGCCTTCACGACGGTTTTCACGTTCTGCCATTTTTCAACTCCTCAGAACTTCAGGCCGCCTTCACGGGCAGCATCGGCCAAAGCCTTGATCTTCCCGTGAAAGAGGAAACCGCCACGGTCGAAGTAGCACTCTTCGACACCGGCCTTTTTCGCGCGTTCCGCAATCGTGGCGCCCACCTTGGCGGCGGCCTCCAGATTGTTCTTGCCGACGAAGCCCAGATCTTTCTCCAGCGTGGACGCCGCGGCGAGGGTGACCCCGCGCACGTCGTCGATCAGCTGGACGCTGATGTTCTTCGACGACCGATGCACCGACAGACGCGCACGCCCGGCAGACATCGATTTCAGTTTGTTCCGGACGCGCAGGCGGCGCTTGAGGAACAGCTCTCTCTTGTTGTTCGCCATCTTCGCTATCCTTACTTCTTCTTACCTTCCTTGCGGAAGACGAACTCGTCCTTGTAGCGGATGCCTTTGCCCTTGTAGGGCTCGGGGCGCTTCCACTCGCGGATGTTCGCGGCGACCTGACCAACGAGCTGCTGGTCGATCCCTTCCACAACGATTTCGGTCTGCTTCGGGGACGTGACAGTCACGCCCTTCGGCACTTCGAAGTTCACTTCATGCGAATAGCCGAGCGACAGTTTCAGAACATTGCCCTGCATCGCGGCGCGGTAACCCACACCCTGAATTTCGAGCTCTTTCTTGAAGCCGTCGGTCACGCCGATGACGAGATTTTCGACCATCGAGCGGGCCATGCCCCATTGCTGGCGGGCGCGCTTGGAGGTGCCACGCGGGGTCACCTTCACCGAGCCCTCTTCCAGCGTCAGGGTCACGTCGTCGGTCGCGGTGAAGGAACGGGTGCCTTTCGGCCCCTTCACTTCGATCGACTGGCCTTTGATTTCGGCCGAGACGCCCTTGGGAAGTGCGACGGGTTTTTTGCCGATACGAGACATCTAACCCTCCTCAGAACACGGTGCAGAGCACTTCGCCGCCGACATTGGCGGAGCGTGCAGCTGCATCGGACATCACGCCCTTCGGGGTCGAAACGATGGAAACGCCCAGGCCATTGCGGACCGACGGGATTTCCTTGACGCCCATATAGACGCGGCGGCCGGGTTTCGACACGCGCTTCAGTTCACGGATGACGGGCTCGCCTTCATAGTATTTCAGCGAGATCACCAGCTCGCCCTGACCATTGTCGGTCGAGGCGCGCTCGTAGCCACGGATATAGCCTTCCGAGGCCAGCACATCCAGAACCCAGGCACGCAGCTTGGAGGCCGGGGTGGAGACGGTCGATTTACCGCGCGCCTGAGCGTTGCGGATGCGGGTCAGCATATCGCCGAGAGGATCGTTCACAGACATGTCGGTCCTCCTTACCAGCTCGACTTGACCATGCCCGGGATCTGGCCGAACGAGGCCAGTTCACGCAGCATGATCCGCGACAGTTTCAGCTTACGGTAGTAAGCATGGGGACGGCCGGTGAGCTGGCAGCGGTTGTGCAGCCGGGTCGCCGACGAGTTGCGGGGCAGTTGGGCCAGCTTTTGCGCGGCGGCGAAACGCTCCGCGACGGGCAGGTCCTGGTTCGAGATGATCTCTTTGAGAGCAGCGCGCTTGGCGGCGTACACGTCCACCAGGTGCTGACGCTTCTTCTCGCGTTCGATCATGGATTTCTTGGCCATAATGATTTCCTCGCGCGATCAGCTGGAGAACGGCATGTTGAAGTGCTTGAGCAGCGACTTCGCTTCAGCGTCGGTCTTGGCGTTGGTGCAGATGATGATGTCCATGCCCAGAACGTCGTCGATCTTGTCGAAGTCGATCTCGGGGAACACGATCTGCTCTTTCAGCCCCATGGCATAGTTGCCACGGCCATCGAACGACGTGCCCTTGACGCCGCGGAAGTCGCGGACGCGCGGCAGCGCGACGTTGATGAGACGGTCGAGGAATTCATACATCCGGTCGCCACGCAGGGTCACCTTGCAGCCCAGCGGCATCTCTTCCCGCACGCGGAAGCCGGCGATCGACTTCTTGGCGTGGGTGATGACAGCCTTCTGACCCGCGATGGCGGTCAGCTGCTCGGCGGCAGCCTTCACCTTCTTGGTGTCCTTCACGGCTTCGCCAACGCCCATGTTGATCACGATCTTGTCCAGACGCGGGATCTGCATGTCGTTCTTGTAGGCGAACTCTTCTTTCAGAGCGGCGCGGATGGCGGCCTTGTAGGTGGCCTTCAGACGCGGGGTGTAGTCAGCAGCGTCGAGCATCAGATCACGTCCCCCGTGGTCTTGGCGAAACGCACCTTCTTGTCACCTTCCATGCGGAAGCCGACGCGGGTGGCCTTGCCGTTCTTGTCCAGGATCGCCAGGTTCGACAGGTCGATCGGCATCGCCTTGGCGACGCGGCCGCCCTGTGCGGTCTGCGATTGCTTGGTGTGGCGGATCGCGATGTTCACGCCTTCGACAACGGCTTTGTTCGCCGACGGATTCACCGAGGTGATCTCGCCTTGCTTGCCCTTGTCCTTGCCGGCCAGAACGACGACCTTGTCGCCTTTTTTCAGTTTCGCAGCCATATCACAGCACCTCCGGCGCCAGCGAGATGATCTTCATGAAGTTCTTGGCACGCAGCTCGCGCACGACCGGCCCGAAGATACGGGTGCCGACCGGTTCGCCCTGGTTGTTCAGGATGACGGCGGCATTGCGGTCAAAGCGGATCGAGGTGCCGTCTTCACGACGCACTTCTTTCGCGGTGCGAACGACGACGGCCTTGCGGACATCACCCTTCTTCACGCGACCTTTCGGAATCGCCTCCTTGACCGACACCACGATGATGTCGCCCACGGATGCGTAGCGGCGATGCGAGCCGCCCAGAACCTTGATGCACTGAACCCGGCGAGCGCCAGAGTTGTCAGCAACATCCAGATTGGTCTGCATCTGGATCATTTGGTTTCTCCCGACCTTTGGAGCGGCTGATCAGCACCACCCCAGGGTTTCGTTCAGATACTGAACGTCGGGATCGAAGGGCCTTTTCAGGCTTCGATCACGACGGTCCAGCGCTTGGTCTTCGAGATCGGCGCGCATTCTTCGATACGCACGGTGTCACCGACCTTGAATTTGTTCTCCGCGTCATGGGCGCGGTATTTCTTCGACTTCCGCACGGTCTTTTGCAGGAGCGGGTGCTTAAAGCGGCGCTCGACCAGAACGGTGATGGTCTGTTCGTTCTTGTCCGAGGTGACGACACCTTGCAGGATACGCTTGGGCATGGGTCTTCTCCTCAGTTCGCAGCAGCAGCGGCTTGCTGGTTCAGAACCGTCTTGATACGGGCCACTTCCTTGCGGACGGCACGCATGCGGGCGGTGTTCTCAAGCTGGCCGGTCGCTTGCTGGAAGCGCAGATTGAACGCCTCCTTCTTGAGCGCCACGAGCTGATCACGCAGCTCGGCCGGCGTCTTGGCCTTCAGTTCCTTGGCGGACATGCGCCTTTTCCTTTCACAATCGCCAGCAGGCCCCTGGGTTCAGGGTGACCGATGATCTGGCGGATCAATGATATACCGACGAATCCGAGTCGCCCCGGAGCCGCAGATGCGCCCGTTTACGGGGGGTGGCCCGGAAAGGCAAGCAGATTCTGCCCCCGTTGCCGCCCCCCTGCCCCGCCGAGCGCGCAAAGCAAAACCCCCGCCCTGTCGGGCGGGGGTTCCGGTCTCGGGCAAGCCCGTAAACCTTACCAGTCTTCGCGGGCCACGATGCGGGTGGTGACCGGCAGTTTCATCGCGCCGAGGCGCAGCGCTTCACGGGCGATCGTCTCGCCCACGCCGTCGATCTCGAACATGATGCGGCCCGGCTTCACCTTGCACGCCCAGTAATCGACCGAACCCTTACCTTTACCCATACGGACTTCGGTGGGTTTCGACGAAACCGGAACATCCGGGAAAATCCGGATCCAGACCCGGCCCTGACGTTTCATGTGGCGGGTGATCGCACGGCGCGCGGCCTCGATCTGGCGCGCGGTGACGCGCTCCGGCTCGGTGGCCTTCAGGGCGAACGAGCCGAAGTTCAGGGCGAAACCGCCCTTGGCTTCGCCGTGGATCCGGCCCTTGTGCTGTTTGCGGAACTTCGTCCGTTTCGGTTGCAGCATCTTTTTCTACTCCCTTACGCGCGCTCGCGCTCGCGGCGCTGCGGACGCGGAGACGGGGTCTCCTCCGACAGACGACGGTCATGCGCTTGCGGATCGTGCTCGAGGATCTCGCCTTTGAAGACCCACACTTTCACGCCGATGATCCCGTAGGGGGTCTTGGCTTCCGACAGCGCATAGTCGATGTCGGCGCGGAGCGTGTGCAGCGGCACACGGCCTTCGCGATACCACTCGGTCCGGGCGATCTCGGCGCCGCCGAGACGGCCCGAAACGTTGACACGGATGCCCAGGGCGCCCAGACGCATCGCGTTCTGCACGCCGCGCTTCATGGCGCGACGGAAGGACACGCGGCGCTCCATCTGCTGGGCGATCGACTCGGCCACCAGCTGGGCGTCAAGCTCGGGCTTGCGCACTTCGACGATGTTCAGGTGCAGTTCCGACGCGGTGAATTTCGCGAGCTTCTTGCGAAGGCCCTCGATATCCGCGCCTTTCTTGCCGATGATCACGCCCGGACGCGCGGTGTGAATGGTCACACGGCACTTCTTGTGCGGACGCTCGATGATCACCTTGGACACGCCGGCCTGCTTGCATTCTTCATGCACGAACTCGCGGATCTTCAGATCCTCGAGCAGCAGGTTGCCATAGTCCTTCGAGTCGGCGAACCAGCGGCTGTCCCAGGTGCGGTTGACCTGGAGACGCATCCCGATGGGGTTGACCTTCTGACCCATTACGCAGTCTCCCCTTGCTGACGCACCTTGATGGTGATTTCCGAGAACGGCTTCATGATCTTGCCGAACCGGCCACGGGCACGCGGACGGCCGCGCTTCATCACCAGGTTCTTGCCGCACCAGGCTTCCGCAACCACCAGCTCGTCAACGTCGAGACCGTGGTTGTTTTCGGCATTGGCGATGGCCGATTGCAGGCACTTCAGCACGTCTTGCGCGATCCGCTTCTTGGAGAAGGTCAGATCGGCAATCGCCTTGTCCACCTTCTTGCCGCGGATCAGGCCGGCGACGAGGTTCAGCTTCTGCGGCGAGGTGCGAAGCATGCGGGCTTTCGCCAGCGCTTCATTGTCCGCCACGCGGCGCGGATTCTTTTCCTTACCCATGGCTTACTTCCTCTTGGCTTTCTTGTCGGCGGCGTGACCGTAATAGGTCCGGGTCGGCGAATATTCACCGAACTTCTGGCCGATCATTTCTTCGGTCACAGCAACCGGGATGTGCTTCTTGCCGTTGTAGACGGCGAAGGTCAGACCCACGAAATGCGGCAGGATGGTCGAACGACGCGACCAGATCTTGATCACTTCCGATTTGCCCGACTCGCGCGCCTTTTCTGCTTTCTTCAGCAGATAGGCATCGACGAAGGGGCCTTTCCAGATAGAACGTGCCATGGATCAGCGCCCCTTCTTCTTGGCGTGGCGCGACCGGACAATATACTTGTCGGTCTGCTTGTTCGAACGGGTGCGGTTGCCCTTGGTGCCCTTGCCCCACGGGGTGACCGGGTGACGGCCGCCCGAGGTCCGGCCTTCACCACCACCATGCGGGTGGTCGATCGGGTTCATCGCGACGCCGCGGACCGTCGGACGCACGCCCTTGTGGCGCATACGACCGGCTTTACCGAAGTTCTGGTTCGAGTTGTCGGGGTTCGACACGGCACCAACGGTCGCCATGCATTCCTGACGCACCATGCGCAGTTCGCCCGAGGACAGGCGGATCTGGGCATAGCCACCGTCACGGCCGACGAACTGGGCATAGGTGCCGGCGGCGCGGGCCAGCTGGCCGCCCTTGCCGGGCTTCAGTTCGACGTTGTGGACGATCGTGCCGATCGGCATGCCCGAGAAGGGCATCGCATTGCCCGGCTTCACGTCGGTCTTGGCGCCGGCGACAACGGTGTCACCCACGGCCAGACGCTGCGGCGCCAGGATGTAAGCCAGTTCGCCATCGTTGTATTTCACGAGAGCGATGAAGGCGGTGCGGTTCGGATCGTATTCGATCCGCTCGACGACCGCCGGAACGTCGAACTTGCGACGCTTGAAGTCAACGACGCGGTAGAGACGCTTCGCGCCACCACCCTTGTGCCACATCGTGACGCGTCCGGTGTTGTTACGGCCACCCGTCTTGGTCAGACCCTCGGTGAGGGCTTTGACCGGACGGCCTTTGAACAGCTCCGAACGGTCGATCAGAACCAGCCCACGCTGGCCAGGCGTCGTCGGTTTATACGACTTGAGTGCCATGCTTTCTGTCTTCCGTCTGCTTGCGCATAACGCCCCCCTACCCTTGCGGATGTCGGGTCGCCTTCGCGCGGTTGAAGGGCTCCGAAGATCCCCGGTGAGCTGCGGAACCGTGATTCCGCAAAAAACCCGCGGCCCCGGTTATCCCGGGGCCGCGCGATTCGTGGGGCCTTCTATCAGAGGCCCGAAGCCACGTCGATAGTGTTCCCCTCTTCGAGGATCACATAGGCTTTCTTCTTGTCGCTCCGCTCGCCGGGACGGCCGCGGAAGCGCTTGACCTTGCCCTTCGCGATGACGGTGTTCACGGCCTTCACCTTCACACCAAAGACCGCCTCGACGGCTTCCTTGATCTGGGGTTTGGTCGCGTCCATCGCCACGAGGAAGGTCGCCGCATTCGAGGTTTCGGCCGCAAGGGTCGATTTCTCGGTGATGATCGGCTTCTTGATCAGGTCGTAATGTTCGGGCTTGGCGGTCATTTCAGACGAGCCTCCAGAGCTTCGATCCCGGCCTTGGTGATGACCAGTTGGTCACGGCGCAGGATGTCATAGACGTTGGCGCCCATCGACGGCAGCACATCAATGGTCTCGATGTTACGGGCAGCCTTGGCGAAGTTTTCGTTCACTTCGGCGCCGTCGATGATCAGAACGCGCTTCCAGCCCAGTTCCTTCGCGGCCTTCGCCAGCTGCGCGGTCTTGGCTTCCGCCAGGGCCAGCGTATCGACGATGATCAGTTCACCCGCCTTGGCTTTCGCCGAGAGCGCATGACGCAGACCGAGCGCGCGGAACTTCTTCGGCAGGTCATGGGCGTGCGACCGCGGGGTCGGGCCCTTGTAGACGCCACCGTGACGGAAGATCGGGGCCTTCTTGGAACCGTGGCGGGCGCCGCCGGTGCCTTTCTGGCGATAGATCTTCTTGGTCGAGTAGGAGACTTCCGACTTGCCCAGAACCGAATGCGTGCCGGCTTGCGCTTTCGCGCGCTGCCAGCGCACCACACGGTGCAGGATGTCGGCGCGCGGCTCGAGGCCGAACAGCGCTTCGTCCAAGTCGATGGAACCGGCCTTGCCGCCGTCCAGCTTGATCACATCAAGTTTCATGCTTCACCCCCTTCGACGGCGGCTTCAGCAGCCGGAGCGGCCGAACGCACGGCAGCCGGCAGCGGCAGACCGGCCGGAGCCGCTTTCTTCACCGCATCCTTGATGGTGACCCAGCCACCCTTGGAACCGGGCACGGCGCCCTTCACCAGGATGAGGCCGCGATCGGCATCGGTCTTCACGACTTGCAGGTTCTGCGTGGTGACGCGAACGGCACCCAGATGACCCGCCATCTTCTTGCCCTTGAACACCTTGCCGGGGTCCTGGCACTGGCCGGTCGAACCATGCGAACGGTGCGAGATCGACACACCGTGCGAGGCCCGCAGACCGCCGAAGTTGTGACGCTTCATCGCACCGGCAAAGCCTTTACCGATCGAGGTGCCGGCGATGTCAACGAACTGACCCGCGAGATAGTGGTCGGCGGTGATTTCCGCGCCCACATCAATCAGGTTTTCCGCCGAAACGCGGAACTCGGCCACTTTGCGCTTCGGCGCCACATTCGCTTTCGCGAAATGGCCACGCTGCGCGGCGGTCGTGTTCTTGGCCTTGGCATTGCCCGCGCCCAGCTGGACGGCGGTGTAGCCATCCTTGTCGGCGGTGCGTTGCGCGACGACCTGAAGGGCGTCGAGCTGGAGGACGGTCACAGGAACCTGCTTGCCGTCTTCGAGGAACAGCCGGGTCATGCCCAGCTTCTTGGCGATAACACCAGAACGCATCGGTTTCGCCTCCCCTTACACTTTGATCTCGACATCCACGCCAGCGGCGAGGTCGAGCTTCATCAGCGCGTCCACGGTCTGGGGGGTCGGATCGACGATGTCGAGAAGACGCTTATGCGTGCGGATTTCCCACTGGTCGCGCGACTTCTTGTCGATGTGCGGACCACGGAGAACCGTGAATTTCTCGATCTTGTTCGGCAGCGGGATCGGGCCGCGCACTTGCGCGCCGGTCCGCTTGGCCGTGTTCACGATTTCCTGCGTCGAGGCATCCAGGACGCGGTAATCGAAGGCTTTGAGCCTGATGCGGATGGTCTGAGACATATGTGCCCCTTGGGCTCGGCGGGAAGCTTCGGGCCGGCGCACCGCCCCCAAACCCCTCTTCCGTAGGTTTCTTGCATAGGGATGAAAGAAACGAGTCGGCCCCGAAAGGCCGACCCGTTCACATCGAGGGGGCGTTTAGACCGCCTGCGCCCGTAAAGCAAGGGGGGAATCGCGGATCGTGCGATTTCAGGCGCGCGGACGGCCTAAAGATCGTCCACTATATCGAGCAGGCGCACCGGCCCGCGCCTGCGGCCGCTCAGCCGCAGCGGCAATTCCCGCACCGGGAACCCGTGCGCGATCATCACCGCCTCTATCAGCAATGCAGCGCCCAAGGGCTGTAACAGCAATCCCAGCCACAGCGTCATGCCGATACGCACGCGGCTGCGCATCTCGCCGGTGGTCGGATCATAGCGCCCGGGCAGGATCTCCCCCTGCCTCGGCGGGTTGCCCTTGAGCCATACCTGGCCGACATATTCGACGCGCGGTGGCGGGGCGTCGGCCAGTGCAAATGTTGGCCGATAGAGCGGCTCGTCACCTTCCCGCCCGATCTTTTGCACGTCAACGACGAGCAGTTGCGCGGGATCAGAGCGCAGAAAGAAGCCCGGTCCGTCGCCCATCAAGTGATAACCGAGAAAGATGCCCGCGGCGCCAGACAGCGCATAAACGAATGTAAACCAGACGATACCAAGAAGACGCATGACGCAAGGCCCCAGAACCAGAGCGCCGATTTCGCCCATCACTGCGGCCAGATTATGTCACCCCGCCCCCCCCCCCCGATCCTTCGTCGAAGGATCGGCTGTTGCGCGGGGGGGGAATGGAAAAGGCCGCCCCCGGGGGGGGGGCGGCCTTTCTGTCCGATGACCTTGCGGGTCACCTGAACATCATCACTCGATGATCTTCGACACGACGCCGGCGCCGACGGTGCGGCCGCCTTCGCGGATGGCGAAGCGCAGCTTCTCTTCCATCGCGATCGGCGCGATCAGCGACACGTTGAACTTCAGGTTGTCGCCCGGCATCACCATCTCGGTGCCTTCCGGCAGCTCAACGGTCCCGGTCACGTCGGTCGTGCGGAAGTAGAACTGCGGACGGTAGTTCGCGAAGAACGGGGTGTGACGGCCGCCTTCTTCCTTGGTCAGGATATAGGCCTCGGCCTCGAACTTCGTGTGCGGCTTCACCGAGCCGGGCTTGCACAGCACCTGGCCGCGCTCGATCCCGTCACGGTCCACGCCACGCAGCAGCAGACCCACGTTGTCGCCCGCTTCGCCCTGATCCAGCAGCTTGCGGAACATCTCGACGCCGGTGCAGACGGTTTTCTTCGACGGACGGATGCCGACGATTTCCAGTTCTTCACCAACCTTCACCACGCCGCGCTCGATACGGCCGGTCGCCACGGTGCCACGACCCGAGATCGAGAACACGTCCTCGACCGGCATCAGGAAGGGCTGATCCACGGCGCGCGCCGGGGTCGGGATGTATTCGTCCACCGCCGCGATCAGCGCGCGGATCGCGTCCTCGCCGATTTCCTTGTCGGTGCCGTTCATCGCCGCCAGGGCCGAGCCCTTGATGATCGGAATGTCATCGCCCGGGTAGTCGTAGGACGACAGCAGTTCGCGGATTTCCATTTCCACGAGTTCCAGCAGCTCCGGGTCATCGACCTGGTCCACCTTGTTCATGAACACCACCATGTAGGGGATGCCCACCTGGCGACCCAGCAGGATGTGCTCGCGGGTTTGCGGCATCGGGCCGTCAGCGGCCGAAACCACCAGGATCGCGCCGTCCATCTGCGCGGCACCCGTGATCATGTTCTTCACATAGTCCGCGTGGCCGGGGCAGTCGACATGCGCATAGTGGCGCGATTCCGACTCGTATTCCACGTGGGCGGTCGAGATCGTGATGCCACGAGCACGCTCTTCCGGCGCGCCGTCGATCTGGTCATAGGCGCGGAATTCGCCGAAATACTTCGTGATCGCCGCCGTCAGCGTCGTCTTCCCGTGGTCAACGTGGCCGATCGTGCCAATGTTGACGTGCGGTTTGTTCCGTTCAAACTTTGCCTTTGCCATTTGGCAAACTCCTCATTGGTTCAGATGCGCCGGGCAAGCCCGGCCTACAGGGTGGTAGGGCGGGGTTGCCCCCGCCGCACCGATCAGGCGTATTTCTTCTGGATTTCCTGCGAGATGTTCTCGGGGACGGCGTCATAATGATCGAAGATCATGGTGAACACCGCGCGGCCCGACGACATGGAGCGCAGGTTGTTGATGTAGCCGAACATGTTTGCCAGCGGCACCATCGCGTTGATCACGTTGGCATTGCCGCGGGTGTCCTGCCCCTGCACCATGCCCCGACGCGAGGTCAGGTCGCCGATGATGGAACCGGTATATTCTTCCGGCGTCACCACTTCGACTTTCATGATGGGCTCCAGCAGTTTCGCGCCGGCCTTTTTCAGACCTTCGCGCATGGCGGCACGCGAGGCGATTTCAAAGGCCAGAACCGACGAGTCGACGTCGTGGAACGCACCGTCCACCAGCGCGACCTTGAAGTCGATGACCGGGAAGCCGGCCAGCGGGCCCGAATCCATGACCGACTTGATGCCCTTTTCGACGCCGGGGATATATTCCTTCGGCACCGCACCACCCACGATCTTCGATTCGAACGAATAGCCTTCGCCCGGCTCGGTCGGGGTGATCTGGAGCTTCACGCGCGCGAACTGGCCGGTACCACCGGTCTGTTTCTTGTGCGTATAGTCGATTTCATGCGCCTGCGAGATGGTCTCGCGATAGGCCACCTGCGGGGCACCGATATTCGCCTCGACCTTGAACTCGCGACGCATGCGGTCCACGAGGATGTCGAGGTGAAGTTCGCCCATGCCCTTCATGATGGTCTGGCCGGATTCGAAGTTGGTCTCGACGCGGAAGGACGGGTCTTCGGCGGCCAGACGCGCGAGGGCGAGGCCCATCTTCTCCTGGTCGGCTTTCGACTTCGGCTCCACCGCGATCTCGATCACCGGCTCCGGGAAGGTCATGGTTTCCAGAACAACCGGGTTGTTCGGGTCACACAGGGTATCCCCGGTGGTGGTCTCTTTCAGACCGGCCAGCGCGATGATGTCGCCCGCGAAGGCTTCTTCGATTTCCTCGCGGTTGATGGCGTGCATCATCATCATGCGGCCCACGCGCTCGCGCTTGCCCTTGGTCGCGTTCAGCATCTGGTCGCCCTTCTTGAGGACGCCGGAATAGATGCGCGTGAAGGTCAGCGAGCCGACGAAGGGGTCGTTCATGATCTTGAACGCCAGCGCGGCATAGGGCTGCGCGTCATCGGCCGAACGGGCGATGTCGCGGGTTTCGCTTTCGTCGCCCGGTTTGAAGCCCATATAGGCGGGCACGTCCAGCGGCGAGGGCAGATAGTCGATGACCGAGTTCAGAACCGGCTGCACGCCCTTGTTCTTGAACGCCGAACCGGCGGTGACCGGCACGAAGGCCATTGCCAGCGTGCCCTTGCGGATCAGCTTGCGCAGCGTTTCCACATCGGGCTCGTTGCCTTCCAGGTAGGCTTCCATGGCGTCGTCGTCTTGCTCGACCGCCAGTTCGACCAGCTTGCCGCGCCATTCCTCGGCTTCCGCCTTGAGGCTGTCACGGATATCCTGGATGACCCAGGACGCGCCCAGGTCTTCGCCTTGGTAGACCCATTCCTGCATCGTCACGAGGTCGATGATGCCTTCCAGCTTGTCCTCGGCGCCGATCGGCAGAGCGATCGGGGCGGGGGTCGCGCCGGTGCGGTCCTTGATCATGTGGACGCACTTGAAGAAGTCGGCACCGATCTTGTCCATCTTGTTGACGAACACGATGCGCGGCACCTTGTAGCGGTCAGCCTGACGCCACACGGTTTCGGTTTGCGGCTCCACGCCGGCATTGGCGTCGAGCAGACAGACCGCACCGTCCAGAACGGCCAGCGAACGTTCCACCTCGATGGTGAAGTCCACGTGGCCGGGGGTGTCGATGATGTTGAAGCGGTGCTTCGGGCTCAGCGGGGTGGAGCCATCTTCGGTGCGTTCCCAGAAAGTGGTGGTCGCAGCCGAGGTGATGGTGATCCCGCGCTCTTGCTCCTGCTCCATCCAGTCCATCGTCGCGGCGCCGTCATGGACTTCGCCGATCTTGTGGGACTTGCCGGTGTAATACAGGATGCGCTCGGTCGTCGTGGTTTTACCCGCGTCGATATGCGCCATGATCCCGAAGTTGCGGTAGAGGTTCAGCGGATATTCGCGTGCCATGATGGCGACCCCTTACCAGCGGTAATGGCTGAACGCTTTGTTCGCGTCGGCCATCTTGTGGGTGTCTTCGCGCTTTTTCACGGCGGTGCCGCGGTTGTTCACCGCGTCAGCCAGTTCGGCGGCCAGACGTTCTTCCATGGTGTTTTCGTTGCGCTTGCGGGCCGCGGTGATGACCCAGCGGATCGCCAGGGCTTCGCGGCGCTCGGTGCGCACTTCGACCGGAACCTGATAGGTCGCACCGCCCACACGGCGGGAACGGACCTCGACGGCCGGCTTGACGTTGTCCAGGGCTTCATGGAAAGCCTGAACCGGCTCGCGCTTGAGGCGCTTTTCCATGCGCTCCAGCGCGCCATAGACGATCGATTCGGCGACGGATTTCTTGCCGTCGATCATCAGGTTGTTCATGAACTTGCTCAGCACGCGATCGCCATATTTGGCGTCGGGCAGGATTTCGCGCTTTTCGGCGGCGTGACGACGGGACATCTCTCAGTTCCTCACTTCGGACGCTTCGCGCCGTATTTCGAACGACGCTGACGACGGTCTTTGACGCCCTGGGTATCCAGAACGCCGCGCAGGATGTGGTAACGCACACCGGGAAGGTCTTTCACGCGGCCGCCACGGATCAGAACCACCGAGTGCTCCTGAAGGTTGTGCTTTTCGCCGGGAATGTAGCTGATGACCTCGAAACCGTTGGTCAGGCGCACCTTGGCGACCTTCCGCATAGCGGAGTTCGGCTTTTTCGGGGTCGTGGTGTACACGCGGGTACACACGCCGCGCTTCTGGGGGCAGGACTCCAAGTGCTGCGACTTGGACCGCGTCTTCCGTGCTTCCCGCGGCTTGCGGATCAGCTGTTGGATCGTCGGCATTAAACTAGCCTCTATCTTGCAACCCGTTCAATCACCGCTCGTCAACGGCGTTTCCGGGGGCATTTCTTCAAGATGTGCCCTGCGCGTCCGCAAAACACGAAAACCGCACGCGCCCCTTGCCTGGGGCCGACGCGGTGGAATTTCAGAGGATCGAGGCCGGGGCCCGGATCTTGTCCACATCCATACGAATACCCCGCCCTGCGCCGGGCGCAGATCGAGGTAGGCGGCGTATAGGGGGAGTCGCCGGGGTTGTCAACTGGCGCCACGGCGGCGCAAACGGCCCTCGCGCAGCAGGGTGAACAGCCCCGCCAGCACCACGATCGCCGCCCCGATCCAGGTCAGCCGGTCGGGCCAGGTGCCAAAGATCGACCAGCCCAGCAGCAGCGCCCACAAGAGCGCCATATAGCGGAAGGGCGCCACGGTGGCCATGTCGCCGCCACGCATCGCCATGACGATAGTCAGGTATCCCACGATCAGCGCGGCGCTGGCGCAAAGGATGAGCAGCGCCTCGGCCGGTCCGACGGGCGCCCAGCCGGTGAAGGCCATGCCGACCAGCCCCAGCACGGTGACAGCGCCCCCTGCCCAGACCGCGACCGCCACCGAAGGCACCCGCGGATCAAGCCCGCGCGTCGCCAGATCGCGCACCACCACCGCCGCGACCGACAGAAGGCCCAGCACCGACCAGCGGTCGAACCCCGCCGTGCCCGGCTGCACGATCAACAAGACCCCGACGAAGCCCAGCAGGATGGCCATGGTCCGGCGCCAGCCGATGCGGTCGCCAAAGACCAGCGCCGCGCCCAGTGTCACCGCCAGCGGCAGCGACTGCATGATCGCCGAGAGGGTAGCAAGCGGCATCTGGGTCAGCGCGGTCAGAAAGGTGACGGTCGCGGCGACCTCGGCCAGGGTGCGCATCGCGACGATCCGCCGGTCGCGCGGCGCGAGATCCAGCACCCGCACCCCCTTTGCCCGCGCCACCAGCCACAGCGTCAGCGTGCTGGTCACCCCGCGCAACACGATCGCCTGATAGAGCGGCAGGCTCTGCGTCACCAGCTTCATGCAGGTGTCGTTGATCGTGAAGGCCAGCATGGCGACATTCATCAGCGCCACCGCCCGCAAGGTGTCAGCGCCCATCACGCCCCTCTTCTGCCGCGGCAAGGGCGGCGGCAAAACCATCGAGGTCGATGGCAAACCGCTCGGCCAGCAGGCGCGGAATCTCCTCTTGCGGCACCCGAAATCCGCGTTCGACCCGCAGGATACGGCTGTCATTGCCGTCATGCGCGCCGCGCACGAACATGATCTGGTCCACCAGCGACAGAACCGGCATGCGTTTCCAGATCTGGTGATGCGGGTAATCCAGCACGAAACGCCCGCCGTCGCGCGGCAGGGCCAGCACCAGCCCCGGCGCCCAGTTCTGCGCCAGCACCGGCGCGGCCGTCAAGCGCCCGCCTTCGTCGCGGATCAGGAACCCCTTGGCATAATCCAGCGCCAGCGCGCCATGCCGGCCCTGCACCCGCTCTGCCAACGCCAGATCGCGGCGGATGCGTTGCACGAAATTGCGGCTGATCGCATCGTCATCGTCGAGCCGGAACTGCGCGACGATCTGCGCCGCCGGATCGACAAGCGGTCGCATCGCCGCCGCACAGATCGCGCGATGTTCGCCGGGCGCGGTCGCCACGACCCGGATCTGCGGCAGGTCCGCGACCAGACGCCGCAACCGTCCCTGCCACGGCTCGGGCAGATCCGCGCCGATCAGCAGGACCAGCGTGAAATCCGGGTCGGTTTGCAGCGCGAGGCCCGGCAGCGCCACATGTTCAAACCAGGCCAGCCGCCGCGCCAGCCGCCGCGGATCATACAGCGCCGCGCGGCGCGCGCCGATCTCCTCGGGCATCGACTGAAAGGCGCCGAGGCTTGGCACCGAAAACCGGCACAGGCCCATCACCTGCACGGTCATCGCCTAGAACCCCCGCAGAAAATCGGCAGTAAAGGGGAAATGCGCCTCCAGTTGCGGCGCCACCTCCTCCCAACGGCTTTTCTCGATCCGGCCCGAGGCATGGGGGTCGCTGTCATTATCGGCATGGACCGTGCGGATGAAGGCCGGCGCCTCCGCATCGGTGAAGGTATTGTAGAACTGGCCGCAAAATCGGTGATTGCGGCGAAAGATGTTCTCGCTGACCCCGCGCGGCGTGGTCATGGCCAGGCCCAGCCCGATGGGGGTCTTTTCCACCACCTCATAGATCTCGTTGCCGCCCGCCTTGCGCTCCAGAAAGAAGCCGCGATTGCAGCCGGTCACCAGCGGCACCTCCTGCCCCACCACCGGCAGCAGCGCCGCGACCACGCGGCGCATCCGGGCGATATGGTCGATATCCAGCGCATCGTCATCGTCCAGCCGAAAGCCGGTGACATGGCTGGCCGCCTCCGACGTCGCCAGGGCAAAGGCCTTGCGGATCGCAAGGTAATGCTGCATCGGCGCCAGCGCCGCGACACGCGCGCCCTTCAAGGGCGCAATCGCATCATTCAGCCGGTCGCGCCATGGCGCCGGCAGGCTGCGGCCGATCAGAAAAACCATGCGGAAATCGCCATCCGACTGCGCCAGAAGCGCCGTCATGGCCAGCTTTTCGAACAGTTGGAACCGGCGCTCCAGCCGGGCGGGATCATAGAGCCGCGCCTCGAGCGCCGCGATATCCGGCGCCTCCTGGGCAAAGCCGCCGATCGACGGATAGGAAAACCGCATCAATCCGATGATCTGCGGGCGAATGCCGTCCTTGACCGCTGCCACGTCCTGCTCCCTGCACTATGGCGCGAGGATGGCCGCGAAGCCCGGCCCTGTCAAACCGGCGCGCTGCACAAACCGCACAAGCAAAAGCCCCCGCCACGGGGGCGGGGGCTTTCGATCTTTCAGAACCGATCAATCGCGGCTTTCGACCGTATCGACCAGACCGCTGTCGCTGTCATTCTCCATCACGTCGAAGGAGGGCGCGGTCAGCACGGCCGAGGCCTCGCTGCGACGCTCTTCGATGACGGCATGGTCGCGCTCATGCGCGATCTTCTTCACACGGCTGGTGGCACCGCCGGTGCCGGCCGGGATCAGACGACCCACGATGACGTTTTCCTTCAGGCCGACCAGCTTGTCGCGCTTGCCCTGAACCGAAGCCTCGGTCAGCACGCGGGTGGTTTCCTGGAAGGACGCCGCCGAGATGAAGCTGCGGGTTTGCAACGACGCCTTGGTGATGCCCAGCAGGATCGGCTCGGCATGCGCCTCACGCAGACCATGGGCGCGCGCCTTCTCGTTCACCTCGTCCAGCTCGGCCTTGTCAACATGCTCACCTTTCAGAAGCGTCGTCTCGCCCGAGTCCAGAATCTCGTATTTCTGGAGCATCTGGCGCACGATCACTTCGATGTGCTTGTCGTTGATCTTCACGCCTTGCAGGCGATAGACGTCCTGCACTTCGTCGATCATGTAGTTGGCCAGCGCCTCGACACCCATGATGCGCAGGATGTCATGCGGCGCGGGGTTGCCGTCCATGATGTAGTCGCCCTTCTGGACGAAATCGCCTTCCTGCACCGGAATATGTTTCCCCTTGGGGATCATGTATTCCATCGGCTGCAAGGTCTCGTCCACCGGCTCGATGGTGATGCGGCGCTTGGACTTGTAGTCCTTGCCAAAGCGCACATAGCCATCGTTTTCGGCGATGATCGCGTGATCCTTCGGACGACGGGCCTCGAACAGTTCCGCCACGCGGGGCAGACCCCCGGTGATGTCCTTGGTCTTGGCGCCTTCGCGCGGGATCCGCGCCACCACGTCACCGGCCTTCAGTTCCTGCCCGTCCTCGATCGACAGAATGGCATCGACCGACATCGGATAGGTGATCGGGTTGCCCTGATCGTTGCGCATCGGCTCGCCCGTGGCGGGGTTGACGATGATGATCTCGGGCTTGAGATCGCTGCCCTTGGGCGCCGACCGCCAGTCCGACACGATCTTCTGCGTCATCCCGGTCGCGTCGTCGGTATCGTCGCGCACCGAGATGCCCGAGATGAGGTCCACGAACTTTGCCACACCGGCCTTTTCGGCGATGATCGGCAGGGTATAGGGATCCCATTCGAACAGCTTGGTGCCGCGCTTGACCTGCGCGCCTTCCTTGATGTGCAGCTTGGAGCCGTAGCCCAGCTTGTGAACCGCGCGCTCGCCGCCACTCTCGTCGATGATGGCGATGGACATGTTGCGGCCCATCACGATCTGTTCGCCGCGGTCATTCGTCAGAGTGTTGCCGTTGCGGAACTCGATCTTGCCCTCTTGCGAGGCTTCAAGGAACGACTGCTGGCCGCCCTGCGCCACGCCGCCGATGTGGAAGGTCCGCATCGTCAGCTGGGTGCCCGGTTCGCCGATGGACTGGGCGGCGATGATGCCGACCGCCTCGCCGATATTGACCAGCGTGCCACGGGCCAGGTCACGGCCATAGCACATCGCGCAGACGCCTTCCTCGGCGTCGCAGGTCAGCGGGCTGCGGATGCGGCAATGCTGCACGCCATGGGTGGCGATGGCATCGGCCTTGCGCTCGTCGATCAGCTCGCCTGCCTTGACGATGACCTCCTCGGTGCCGGGCACCAAGATGTCATCGGCCGCGACACGGCCCAGCACGCGCTCGGACAGCGAGGCGACGACCTCACCGTCATTGACCGCGGCCTCGGCATTGATCGCACGCTCGGTGCCGCAATCGTGCAGACGCACGATGCAGTCCTGCGCCACGTCCACCAGACGGCGGGTCAGGTAGCCCGAGTTCGCCGTCTTCAGCGCGGTATCCGACAGACCCTTCCGGGCGCCGTGGGTCGAGTTGAAGTATTCAAGAACGGTCAGACCTTCCTTGAAGTTCGAGATGATCGGCGTCTCGATGATCTCGCCGTTCGGCTTGGCCATCAGGCCGCGCATCGCGCCCAGCTGCTTCATCTGCGTGACCGAACCCCGGGCACCGGAGTGGGCCATCATATAGACCGAGTTCGGCTCTTTCTCGGCGCCGTTCTCTTCGTATTTCGACGCCGAGATGGTGGCCATCATGGCCTCGGTCACCTTGTCGTTGCACTTCGACCAGGCGTCCACGACCTTGTTGTACTTCTCGCCCTGGGTGATCAGACCATCCAGATATTGCTGCTCGAAGCCGGCAACCTGATCCTTCACCTCATTGACGATCTCCCACTTGTTGTCGGGGATCACCATGTCGTCCTTGCCGAAGGAAATCCCGGCGCGGAAGGCCTCGCGGAATCCCAGACCCATGATCTGATCGCAGAAGATGACCGACTCTTTCTGGCCGCAATAGCGGTAGACGGTGTCGATGACGGTCTGCACGTCCTTCTTGCGGAGCAGGCGGTTGACCAGCTCGAAGGGCGCCTTGGCGTTCAGCGGCAGCAGGTTGCCCAGCCGCAGGCGGCCGGGGGTCGTCTCATAGCGCTTCCAGACGATGTTGCCTTCGTCATCGACCTGACGCAGACGCGCGGTGATCTTGGCGTGCAGATGCACGGCGCCACCGGCCAGCGCGTGTTCGACTTCCTCGATGTCGCGGAAGATCTTGCCTTCGCCGACCATGCCCTTGCGTTCCATGGTGACGTAGTAAAGACCCAGCACCATGTCCTGCGACGGCACGATGATCGGCGCGCCGTTGGCGGGCGACAGCACGTTGTTCGTGGACATCATCAGAACGCGCGCCTCAAGCTGGGCTTCCAGCGAGAGGGGGACGTGGACCGCCATCTGGTCACCGTCAAAGTCGGCGTTGAAGGCCGAGCAGACCAGCGGGTGAAGCTGGATCGCCTTGCCCTCGATCAGGATCGGTTCAAACGCCTGGATGCCCAGACGGTGCAGCGTCGGCGCGCGGTTCAGCAGCACCGGATGTTCGCGGATCACCTCATCCAGGATATCCCAGACCTCGGGACGCTCTTTTTCGACCAGCTTCTTCGCCTGTTTCACGGTCGAGGACAGGCCCTTGGCCTCCAGCCGCGAATAGATGAAGGGCTTGAACAGTTCGAGCGCCATCTTCTTGGGCAGGCCGCATTGATGCAGCTTCAGCTCCGGCCCGGTCACGATGACCGAACGACCCGAGAAGTCCACCCGTTTGCCGAGCAGGTTCTGACGGAACCGGCCCTGCTTGCCCTTGAGCATGTCGGACAGCGATTTCAGCGGGCGCTTGTTGGTGCCCGTGATCACGCGGCCACGGCGGCCGTTATCGAACAGCGCGTCCACCGCCTCTTGCAGCATGCGCTTTTCGTTGCGCACGATGATATCAGGCGCACGCAGTTCGATCAGCCGCTTCAGGCGGTTGTTCCGATTGATGACGCGACGATACAGGTCGTTCAGGTCAGAGGTCGCAAAGCGGCCCCCGTCCAGCGGCACCAGCGGACGCAGTTCCGGCGGAATCACCGGCAGCACGGTCAGGATCATCCATTCCGGGCGGTTGTTCGATTCGAGGAAGCTTTCCACGATCTTCAGCCGCTTGATGATCTTCTTCGGCTTCAGCTCGCCCGTGGCTTCCTTCAGCTCCTCGCGCAGCGTCTCGGCGGTCTGCTCCAGGTCGATCGCCGACAGCATGTCACGGATCGCCTCGGCGCCGATATTGGCGGTGAAGGCGTCGGCGCCATACTGGTCCTGCGCGTCGAGGAACTCTTCCTCGGTCATCAGCTGGCCATAGGTCAGGTCGGTCAGACCCGGCTCGATGACGACATAGTTTTCAAAATAGAGGATCCGCTCCAGATCGCGCAGCGTCATGTCGAGCATGAGGCCGATCCGGCTGGGCAGCGATTTCAGGAACCAGATATGGGCAACGGGGGCGGCCAGTTCGATATGGCCCATCCGCTCGCGCCGCACCTTCTGGAGCGTGACTTCGACGCCGCATTTCTCGCAGACGACGCCGCGATATTTCATGCGCTTGTATTTGCCGCACAGGCATTCGTAATCCTTGATCGGGCCAAAGATACGCGCGCAGAACAGACCGTCACGCTCCGGCTTGAACGTGCGGTAGTTGATGGTTTCCGGCTTCTTGATCTCGCCATAGGACCAAGACAGGATCCGCTCAGGCGAAGCGAGAGAGATCTTGATCTCGTCAAAGGTCTTGGCGGGCGCCACCGGGTTGAACGGGTTGGTGCTGAGTTCCTGGTTCATTTTCAAATCCTTGAAAGGGCGCGGGGGGCGAAGCGGGGAGACCGCAATTCTTCGACGAAGAATTGCGATCCCGGGTTTTCAGTGAAAACCCGTTCCCTCACTCCTCCTCCGCATCCAGGAGTTCCATATTCAGGCCGAGGCCGCGGACTTCCTTCACGAGCACGTTGAAGCTCTCGGGAACGCCCGCCTCGAAATTGTCCTCGCCCTTCACGATCGACTCGTAGACCTTGGTCCGGCCGGCCACGTCGTCCGACTTCACCGTCAGCATCTCTTGCAGGGTATAGGCGGCGCCATAGGCTTCCAGAGCCCAGACCTCCATCTCCCCCAGACGCTGACCACCGAACTGCGCCTTGCCGCCCAGCGGTTGCTGGGTCACGAGACTGTACGGCCCGGTCGAACGCGCGTGCAGCTTGTCATCGACCAAGTGGTGCAGCTTGAGCATGTATTTCACGCCCACCGTGACCTTGCGCTGGAACTTCTCGCCGGTGCGGCCGTCGAACACCTCGGATTGGCCCGACTTGTCAAAGCCCGCGCGGATCAGCGCGTCATTGACATCGGCTTCCTTGGCGCCGTCGAAGACCGGCGTGGCGATCGGCACGCCGCGACGCACCGCATCCGCGCTTTCGATCAGCGCCGCGTCATCGGCACCGCCAAAGGCCTCGTCAAAGGTCTCGTCGCCATAGGCAAAGCGCATGGCTTCCTTGACCGGGGTCAGGTCGCCCGAGCGGCGATAGTCTTGCAGCGCCTCGTCGATCTTCAGGCCCAGACCGCGCGCGGCCCAGCCCATATGGGTCTCGAGGATCTGCCCGACATTCATCCGCGACGGCACGCCAAGCGGGTTCAGCACAAGATCGACCGGGGTGCCATCCGCGAGGAACGGCATGTCTTCCATCGGCACGACCTTGGAGATGACGCCCTTGTTGCCGTGACGGCCGGCCATCTTGTCGCCCGGTTGCAGCTTGCGCTTCACCGCGACAAAGACCTTGACCATCTTCATCACGCCCGGGGGCAGATCGTCGCCACGGCGGACCTTCTCCACCTTGTCCTCGAAGCGCAGATCCAGCGCGCGGCGTTGTGCCTCGAACTGGTCGTGCAGCGCCTCGACTTCCTTGGCCAGATCCTCCTCGCCGACGGCAAGCTGCCACCACAGGCCGCGCGACAGCGTGCCCAGCAGTTCGTCGTCGATGGTCGAACCGGCCTTGATGCCTTTCGGCCCCTTGACCGCCACCTTGCCGAGGATCAGCGATTTCAGGCGCGCATAGATGTTGCGCTCCAGGATCGCCAGCTCGTCGTCGCGGTCGCGCGACAGGCGTTCGACTTCCTCACGCTCGATCTGAAGCGCGCGCTCGTCCTTGTCCACACCGTGACGGTTGAAGACACGGACCTCTACGATGGTGCCATAGGCCCCCGGCGGCAGGCGCAGCGAGGTGTCGCGCACGTCCGACGCCTTTTCACCGAAGATGGCGCGCAGAAGCTTTTCTTCCGGCGTCATCGGGCTTTCGCCCTTGGGGGTGATCTTGCCGACCAGAATGTCGCCCGGCTGCACTTCGGCCCCGATATAGACGATGCCGGCCTCGTCGAGGTTGCGCAGCGCCTCTTCACCGACATTCGGGATGTCGCGGGTGATTTCTTCCGGGCCCAGCTTGGTATCGCGGGCGGCGACCTCGTATTCCTCGATATGGATCGAGGTGAAGACGTCATCGCGCAGGATGCGTTCGCTGATCAGGATCGAGTCTTCGTAGTTGTAGCCGTTCCACGGCATGAAGGCCACGATCACGTTCCGGCCAAGCGCCAGTTCGCCCATGTCGGTGCAGGGGCCGTCGGCCACCACCTCGCCACGCGCGACCACATCGCCCACCTTCACCAGCGGACGCTGGTTGATGCAGGACGACTGGTTCGACCGCTTGAACTTGCGCAGACGATAGATGTCCACGCCCGGCTCGCCAGGCTCCAGCATCTCGGTCGCGCGGATAACGATCCGGGTCGCATCGACCTGGTCGATCACGCCCGCCCGGCGCGCCATGATCGCGGCGCCGGAATCGCGGGCCACCACGGCCTCGATCCCGGTGCCCACAAAGGGCGCGTCGGATTGCAGCAGCGGCACGGCCTGACGCTGCATGTTCGACCCCATCAGCGCGCGGTTGGCGTCGTCATTCTCCAGGAAGGGAATGAGCGAGGCCGCGACCGACACAAGCTGCTTGGGCGACACGTCGATCAGGTCGATCGCGTCGGGGGTGTTGAGCATGAATTCCCCGGCCTTGCGGCTGGAGATCAGGTCATCCTGGAAGCGGCCTTCACCATCCTGCGCGGCGTTGGCCTGGGCGACGGTGTGGCGCATCTCTTCGGTCGCCGACATGTAGACCACATCGTCGGTCACCTTGCCGTCCACCACCTTGCGGTAGGGGGTTTCGATGAAGCCATACTTGTTCACCCGCGCGAAGGTCGCGAGGCTGTTGATCAGACCGATGTTCTGGCCTTCGGGCGTTTCGATCGGGCACATCCGGCCATAATGGGTCGGGTGAACGTCGCGCACCTCGAAGCCCGCGCGTTCACGGGTCAGACCGCCCGGCCCAAGCGCCGAAAGACGCCGCTTGTGCGTCACTTCGGACAGCGGGTTGGTCTGGTCCATGAATTGCGACAGCTGCGACGAGCCGAAGAATTCACGCACCGCCGCCGCCGCCGGTTTGGCGTTGATCAGGTCTTGCGGCATGATCGTGTCGATTTCCACCGACGACATGCGCTCCTTGATCGCGCGCTCCATCCGCAGCAGACCGACGCGATACTGGTTCTCCATCAGCTCGCCGACCGAGCGCACCCGGCGGTTGCCGAGGTGGTCGATATCGTCGATCTCACCCTTGCCGTCGCGCAGTTCGACCAGCGCCTTGATGCAGGCCACGATATCCTCGCGGTCCAGCGTGCGCTGCGTGTCGGGCTTGCCCAGATCCAGACGCATGTTCATCTTGACCCGGCCCACGGCCGACAGGTCATAGCGCTCGCTGTCGAAGAACAGCGTGTCGAACAGGGTCGAGGCGGCCTCGACGGTCGGCGGCTCGCCCGGACGCATCACGCGATAGATGTCCATCAGCGCGGTTTCGCGGTTCCAGTTCTTGTCCGCCGCCATGGTGTTGCGGATATAGGGACCGACGTTGATATTGTCGATATCCAGCACCGGAATCTCGGCAATGCCTTGATCCAGCAGGGTTTTCAGGCTGCCACCCTTGACGTCGCCGTCACGGTCGTAATCCAGCGTGATCTCGTCGCCGGCTTCGGCCCAGATCTCGCCATTGCTTTCATTGATCAGATCGCGCGCGACATAGCGACCCAGGATGTGATCGAAGGGCACCAGCAATTCGGTGATCTGGCCCTCGTCGATCCATTTCTTGACCATGCGCGGCGTGGCCTTTTCGCCGGCCTTGAGGATGACCTCACCGCTGGCGGCATCCACCAGATCGTAGCTCGGCCGGGTGCCGCGCACGCGATCGGGGAAGAAGCGGGTGACCCAGCCCTTGTTCTTCACATGCTTGAAGGTGACCGTGTCGTAATAGGACGACATGATCGTGTCCTGATCCATGCCAAGCGCATAGAGCAGCGTCGTCACCGGCAGTTTGCGGCGACGGTCGATACGGGCGAACACGATATCCTTGGCGTCGAACTCGAAGTCCAGCCAGCTGCCGCGATACGGGATGATGCGGCAGGCGAACAGCAGTTTGCCCGAGGAATGGGTCTTGCCCTTGTCATGGTCGAAGAACACGCCGGGCGAACGGTGCATCTGGCTGACGATCACGCGCTCGGTGCCGTTCACGATGAACGTGCCGTTCGCGGTCATCAGGGGCATGTCGCCCATGTAGACGTCCTGTTCCTTGATGTCCTTGACCGAGCGGGCCCCGGTGGTCTCATCGACATCGAACACGATCAGGCGCAGCGTCACCTTCAGCGGCGCGGCATAGGTCATGTCGCGCTGCTGGCATTCGTCCACGTCGTATTTGGGCTTTTCCAGCTCGTATTTCACGAATTCCAGAACGGCCGTCTCGTTGAAATCCTTGATCGGGAACACCGACTGGAAGACGCCCTGAATGCCCTCGCCATCTGCCGCCTTCGGGCCGTCGCCCGATTTCAGGAACAGATCGTAAGAGGATTTCTGAACCTCGATGAGGTTCGGCATTTCAAGGACTTCACGGATCTTGCCATAGTAGCGGCGGACCCGCTTCTGGCCAACGTAGCTCTGAGCCATGCTCATCGTCACCTTTCTGTTTCGCCGGCGCGCCACCTGTCGGGGTTCAGGCGCGCACCGAATGCGAGGTCAGGGGGGAGGTTCCATTCATGCGGCCCCTCCCGAAGGGCCGCTCCCGAACCTCTGAACCGCGCCTGGGAAGGGGCTGCGCGCAGCCGCTTCCGAACCGGGTTCCCGAGACGGCGCAAGCTGGGCCTGACCAAAGGTCAGACCCAGCCCGGACCGTAAACCTTGCGGCGCCCGAGGGCACCGAAGGAATTACTTCAGCTCGACCTTGGCGCCAGCCTCTTCGAGCTTCTTCTTCATCGCTTCGGCGTCGGCTTTCGAGACAGCCTCTTTCACCTTGCCGCCAGCTTCGACGAGGTCTTTGGCTTCTTTCAGGCCCAGACCGGTGATGCCGCGCACTTCCTTGATCACGTTGATCTTGTTGGCGCCGGCGTCGGTCAGGACGACGTCGAATTCAGTCTTTTCTTCTTCGGCGGCAGCAGCCGGGCCAGCGGCCGGGCCAGCAACCATCACGGCGCCGCCAGCGGCGGGCTCGATGCCGTATTCATCCTTCAGGATGGTTTTCAGTTCCTGCGCTTGCAGGAGGGTCAGACCGACGATTTGTTCGGCAAGAGCTTTCAGATCAGCCATTTTACACTTCCGTTCAGTTGAGATGGGTTCCAACGAGATTGGATCGACCCACGCAGAGTATCCCGAGGATCAGGCCGCAGCCTTTTCCTCGATGGTTTTCAGGATGCCAGCGATGTTCGAAGCAGGCGCGCCAATGGCACCGGCGATGCTGGAGGCGGGCGCACCAATCATCGACACGATCTGAGCAATCAGCTCTTCGCGCGACGGCATGGCGGCCACGGCTTTCACACCGGCCGAGTCCAGGACCGTGTCGCCCATAGCCCCGCCCAGCAGAACGAACTTGTCGTTCTTCTTGGCATAGGCCTCGCAGACCTTCGCCGCAGCGACGGGGTCTTCCGAGAAGGACAGCACAGTCATGCCCGTGAGGAGATCACCCATCTTTGCAGCGGGGTGGCCCTCGAGGGCGATCTTGGCGAGCTTGTTCTTGGCAACGCGCACGGAACCGCCGACGGCGCGCATTTGCGCCCGGAGGTCCTGCATCTCGGCAACCGTGATACCTGCGTAATGTGCAACCACAACCACGCCAGAGCTTGCGAAGATCTGGCCGAGTTCCTCGACCACTTTCTCTTTCTGGGCTCTATCCACAGTTTCACTCCAAGTTTGGGGGTTTCCCCCCGGCTCGTCATTGCCCCTGTTGCCAGGAGCGTTCGGGTCCGCTTGGGTCCCGGCCAGGATCGCCAAAGGCGTCTCAAGTCCCGTTCCCCATCTCAGGCTGGATATTAAGGCGTTTGCGCGCCACCCGCCGTCTCGGACAGGACGGGGCGAATTCGCCCCGCCATCCCCCTGTCACCAGAGGGAATTCATCGGGCAAGGGGCGCCGCCCCCTGCCCCGCGCCTCAGTTGCCCGAGGCCGAAGCCAGGTCCAGCGACACGCCCGGACCCATGGTCGAGGACAGCGAGACCTTCTTCAGATAGGTGCCCTTGGCGCCGGTCGGCTTGGCCTTGGTCACGGCGTCCACGAAGGCGCGCACGTTCTCGGCCAGTTTGTCATCGGTGAAGGAGACCTTGCCGATACCGGCATGGATCACACCGGCCTTTTCGACCTTGAACTGCACTTCGCCGCCCTTCGCCGCTTCGACAGCCGTTTTCACGTCCATCGTCACGGTGCCGACTTTCGGGTTCGGCATCAGGTTGCGCGGGCCCAGGATTTTACCCAGGCGACCGACCAGCGGCATCAGATCCGGGGTGGCGATGCAGCGATCGAATTCGATCTTGCCGCCCTGGATGGTTTCCAGCAGGTCTTCGGCGCCCACGATGTCGGCGCCGGCGGCCTTGGCTTCGTCAGCCTTGGCGCCACGGGCGAACACCGCCACGCGCACGGTCTTGCCGGTGCCGTTCGGCAGTTGCACGACGCCCCGGACCATCTGGTCGGCGTGACGCGGGTCAACGCCCAGGTTCATCGCGATTTCAAGGGTTTCGTCGAATTTCGCCGTGGCGGCCGACTTGATCAGCTTCACCGCGTCTTCGACCGAGACCAGTTCCTTGCCAGCGAAGGCTTCGCGGGCGGCTTTGGTGCGTTTACCGAGTTTCGCCATGATCTCAGCCCTTCACTTCGATGCCGCAGGACTTGGCCGAGCCAAGGATGATCTGCATCGCGGCCTCGACCGAGTTCGCGTTCAGGTCTTTCATCTTGGTTTCGGCGATCTGGCGGATCTGCGCCGCGGTCACCTTGCCAGCCACTTCACGGCCCGGCTTGGTCGAACCTTTCGGGCGGTTCCGCTTGCCGACGGCCGGCAGACCGGCGGCGACCTTCAGCAGATACGAGGCCGGCGGGGTCTTCAGGTCGAGCGAGAAGGACTTGTCCTGATAGTAGGTGATCACGACCGGCACGGGGGTGCCCGGCGTGTAATCAGCCGACTTCGCGTTGAATTCCTTCACGAAGGCCATGATGTTCAGGCCACGCTGACCGAGGGCGGGGCCCACCGGCGGCGACGGGTTGGCCTGCTGGGCCTTCACTTGCAGCTTGAGGCTGCCGATAATCTTCTTGGCCATTGGCCATCTCCTTTGTCACCGCACCCCGATCGGGGCGCATGGTTTAGTGGTCCGGTCCGGGGTTACCCCCTCGCCTCCCACGCGAAACACATCAGATCTCTTTCGAGACCTGCGTGAATTCCAGTTCGACCGGGGTCGCGCGGCCAAAGATCGACACGGTCACCTTCAGGCGGCTGTGTTCTTCGTCCACGCCCTCGACCATGCCGTCGAAACCCTCGAACGGGCCGTCGGTCACTTTCACCTTCTCGCCGATGTCGAAGCGAATCAGCGTGCGCGGCGCGGCCTCGCCTTCCTCGACCCGGTTGAGGATCGCGTTCACCTCGGCGTCGCGCATCGGCATCGGCTTGCCCTGCGGCCCCAGGAAACCCGTCACGCGGTTGATCGACGAGATCAGGTGATAGCCGCGATTCGTCATCTCCATGCGCACCAGCACATAGCCCGGCATGAAGCGGCGCTCGCTCGACACTTTTTTGCCACGACGGACCTCGATCACCTCTTCGGTGGGCACGAGAACTTCCTCGATTTCTTCCTCGAGGCCGTTTTCCGTCACGGCTTGCTTGATCTGCTCGGCGACCTTCTTCTCGAAATTCGAGAGGACGCTCACCGAATACCAACGCTTGGCCATGCTTGCCGCCTTCACATTCCTGCCGGACCGAGGCCCGGAAATTCTTTCATTTTCAGGGCCTTGCCGCCCAGATCCGAACAAAAAACAGCGCGCGACACGAATCGCCGCGCGCCGGTTCCCGTTCTTTGAGCGCGGGAATAGCCCGCAACGCCCATGAATTCAAGGGAAAACGCCGCGCCGGGGCCGCCCCCGGCAAAGTCCGGCTCAGGCGCCCAGACCGCCCACGATCGCCGACAGGCCGGCGCGGATGCCGAAATCCACCAGGCTGAAGAAGGTCGCCGCCAGTGCCGCCATGACAAAGACCATGACCGTGGTCAGCATCACCTCGCGGCGCGTCGGCCAGTGAACCTTGCCCACCTCGGTGCGCACCTGCTGGATGAACTGGAGGGGGGTGACCTTCGCCATGTCTTTACGTCCTGATCATGCGCCTGACGCGCTTTCAGTCGGCGGAAATAAGGCCTCGCCCCCGGAAATTCAAGCCATTCCGGCCATGGCGGGTCAAGTCGCGCCGCATGGCCACCGCCCTGCCGCAAATCCGCCGCGCTTTTGCCCGGCCGGCAAGGCAGGCTGCGCCCCGAGGCAATCATCGGGGGCACAGGATCATGCACGAAGATTTCGCGGCGCGCGCGGCCCGCCTGGCAGAGCGTCACGCCCAGCCCGGCCACCCGCAGAACCCCGATCAGGGCGCCGGCAGCGGACGCGGCGGCGGCATGGTGATGGGGCTGATCCTGGGGCTGGTGGGGGTCTGCGGCGCGCAGGTCGCGCGCTATCACTTCTTTCCCGACACGATGACCGGCATCAGTGCCGATGCCGATCTGGGCCTCGCGCTTGGCGGGGGGCTTGTGCTGTCGCTGGCTCTGGCGCTGGTGCTCGGCATCGGCGGCAAGGGCGCGCTGCTGACGCAGCTCATGGGTGCGGCGCTGATGGCCGCCAGTTTCCACAACGTGTTTCACTGGCTGCCCGGCCCGATGGCCGCGGCATTTTCGCCCGAATATGCCGCAACGATCCAGGCCCAGACTCAGGTCAACACGCTCCGCTTCCGCGACCGCAGCTATCCGCTGCTGCCGGTGCGGGGCGACACCGCCGCGCCCGGCCCGCAAGCCACGCATGAGGAACCGAGCATGGGCAAGCTGGCCATGGCCGCGCTCAGCCTGATGGACGGCAGCGCCGGTCTGGGCAGCCCCTCGGCCAACTCTCCCGAGGCGCAGGCCGTCGCGGCCGCGATGGCCCAGGCGATCACCGGCGGCGATATGGGCGGGCTGCATCCCGACATGCAAAAGGCGCTCCAGGCCATGCCGGCGGCCGCGCTCGCCAATGCAGTCCCTACCACCGGGGCCGCAGAAACCGACTGCGCCACGGGCGAGGACAGCACCCTACCCCGCCGGTTGGAGTTGGATTCGCACAAGAAGACCGGAAAGCCCGCCAGTGCACGCTGCGCCAATCGCTGAGGCCACCCGACGGCGTGGCCGAGGGCGGATCAACCTGCGACGATGTGATGGAAGGTCCTGGCAGGGGCAGCAGGACTCGAACCCGCGACCCTCGGTTTTGGAGACCGATGCTCTACCAACTGAGCTATACCCCTAGGCCTGCGGGGGAGTTACGGCACCCGACGGGGGAAATCAAGGGGCAACCTGCCAGAGATCCGCCGAATTTTCCGCCCCCCTCAACAGTGCTGCAAAGCCGCCAGATCCGCCCCGGCCAGGGCGGGGAGGGCCGCCTCGATCCGCGCTACCGGCCAATCCCACCACCGCAGCGCCAAAAGCGCCTCGATCACCTCGGGGGCAAAGCGTCTTCGCAGGATCCGCGCCGGATTGCCCGCGACGATACAATAGGGCGGCACCTCGCCCGCAACGACCGCGCCCGCCCCGACGATGACACCGGCCCCCAGACGCGCGCCCGGCAGGATCAGGGCACCATGGCCGATCCAGACATCGGCGCCGATCACCGTATCGGGCAAGGGGCCGCCCCCCTCCATCATCACCGCGAGCCGCGCGGGATCGAAGATATCAAACGGATAGGTGCTGATCCCCGTCATGGCGTGATTGGCCGACGCGGTGATGAAACGCACACCATGGGCAATCTGGCAGAACGGCCCCAGCTCCAACCGCTCCGGCGCGCCCGGGTATAGATAGGGCGCAAGACGCGCCGCCCAATCCTGCGGCGGATCGAAATCATTGGCGTAGGAGTGGCGCCCGACCGTGATATTGGGGTGGTCGATCACCGCCGCCAGATGGACGATGGACGGATTGCTGGCGCCCGTGGCAAAGCGCATGGGGTGCCGCAGCGCGGCGTTCAGAAACGGCATGACAAGACCCTGTGCTGGAAACCTGGATGAATCGGTTCAGACGGTCCTGTTCATGCGCTCCTCCCCTGAAAGCCCGGTCAGGGTGACACAGGCCGCGCGTCCGGGCAAGGGCCGGTTGCGGGCAAGACGCCTCAGCGAAACCGCCCGCCGCGTTCGATCACCTCGATCTGATACCCGTCGGGATCGGCGATGAAGAAAAACCGCGCCACCGCCGCCTCGCCCCGCCGGAAATCCACGATGTCGCGCGGCGCCAGCCCCGCGGCGCGCAGCCGCGCATGTTCGGCGGCGAAATCCGCCACGGTCAGCGCCAGATGGCCATAGCCATCGCCCAGATCATACGGCGCGCTGCGGCCCTTGTTCACCGTCAACTCCAGCTCAAACCCGGTTTCGGCATTGGCCAGATAGATCAGGGTAAAGCTGTCGAAATCGAGCCGGTCGGCAACCTCCAGCCCGAAGGCCTGCCGGTAAAAACCGACCGAGCGCGCCTCATCCAGCACGCGGATCATCGAATGCACCATTTTTGCCATGTCCAGCCCCGTCTTCCTGATGACGCAACCGTCCTAGCACCGGATCGCAACCGGGTCACCCCGCCCCCCCCCCCCGATCCTTCGTCGAAGGATCGGCTGTTGCGCGGGGGGGAATGGAAAAGGCCGCCCCGGGGGGCGGCCTTTCCTTTCACGCGGGACACACCTTTGCTGGCGTGTCTCGGGATCATCATTCGATGATCTTCGACACACCGTTGCGGGCGCGTCTCGGGATCATCACTCGATGATCTTCGACACGACGCCGGCGCCGACGGTGCGGCCGCCTTCGCGGATGGCGAAGCGCAGCTTCTCTTCCATTGCGATCGGCGCGATCAGCGACACGTTGAACTTCAGGTTGTCGCCCGGCATCACCATCTCGGTGCCTTCCGGCAGCTCAACGGTCCCGGTCACGTCGGTCGTGCGGAAGTAGAACTGCGGACGGTAGTTCGCGAAGAACGGGGTGTGACGGCCGCCTTCTTCCTTGGTCAGGATATAGGCCTCGGCCTCGAACTTCGTGTGCGGCTTCACCGAACCGGGCTTGCACAGCACCTGGCCGCGCTCGATCCCGTCACGGTCCACGCCGCGCAGCAGCAGACCCACGTTGTCGCCCGCTTCGCCCTGATCCAGCAGCTTGCGGAACATCTCGACGCCGGTGCAGACGGTCTTCTTCGACGGACGGATGCCGACGATTTCCAGTTCTTCACCAACCTTCACCACGCCGCGCTCGATACGGCCGGTCGCCACGGTGCCACGACCCGAGATCGAGAACACGTCCTCGACCGGCATCAGGAAGGGCTGGTCAACGGCGCGCGCCGGGGTCGGGATGTATTCGTCCACCGCCGCGATCAGCGCGCGGATCGCGTCCTCGCCGATTTCCTTGTCGGTGCCGTTCATCGCCGCCAGGGCCGAACCCTTGATGATCGGAATGTCATCGCCCGGGTAGTCGTAGGACGACAGCAGTTCGCGGATTTCCATTTCCACGAGTTCCAGCAGCTCCGGGTCATCGACCTGGTCCACCTTGTTCATGAACACCACCATGTAGGGGATGCCCACCTGGCGACCCAGCAGGATGTGCTCGCGGGTTTGCGGCATCGGGCCGTCAGCGGCCGAAACCACCAGGATCGCGCCGTCCATCTGCGCGGCACCCGTGATCATGTTCTTCACATAGTCCGCGTGGCCGGGGCAGTCGACATGCGCATAGTGACGCGATTCCGACTCGTATTCCACGTGGGCGGTCGAGATCGTGATGCCACGAGCACGCTCTTCCGGCGCGCCGTCGATCTGGTCATAGGCGCGGAATTCGCCGAAATACTTCGTGATCGCCGCCGTCAGCGTCGTCTTCCCGTGGTCAACGTGGCCGATCGTGCCAATGTTGACGTGCGGTTTGTTCCGTTCAAACTTTGCCTTTGCCATCGTGGCCCTCGCGGATTGGGGGGCCCGGCACGCCCGGACCCTATCTAGACAGGGCGCGACTTAGCCATGAAATCGGGGAAAATCAAGCCTCACTTCGCCGCCGCCGCGAGTTCGGCCGCCTCCGGCACGGCCCCGGCTTTGACCGCCGCGCCCGCCGCCGGCAGGCCGAACCAGTCGGGATGTTTACGCAGCCAGCCCTCCACCGCCTTCACCGCGTTGAAGGACAGCGCCTCCATCTGCTGCTCGCGCGTCTTGGTCAGCCCCGAGCCGATCACATTCGCCCCATCGAGATTTTCAAAGACGGTGAACTGCTCGCCCGTTTCATTGAGCTTTTGCTGCCGCGCGTCGTCCCAGAGGTTCGCAGTCACCACCAGCACCGATTTCGGCGCCGCGATCACCGGAATGCCCGGCGGCGCCAGCGCATAGGCATCGACCGAAATCCCGAGATTGTAGATGCGATTCCCGTCATAGCGCCCGAAACGGTCATCCACCGCCTTGCGCATCGCCGCCTCCCATTCGTCGGGCGTCGCACTGCGCGAGATCGGCACCTTCTGCGCCTTGTCGGCCACCACCACATTATGCCCCAGCACGAAATCCCCCAGATCGGCGGGCGGATCGGCCAGATCGTTGCGCCCGCAGGCGGCCAGCAGCGGCAAAAGGCAGATCAGGGCAAGGCGGCGCATCGGCGGGCTCCCGTAACTCGACCGCCCAGCCATAGCCGCCCCGTCGGCGCCGCGCAATCATCCCCCCTTGCCCGACGCCACCGCCGCGCTATCGTGGCAGGATGGACAAGGCCCCCGCCCTTCCCGCCCGCTGCCCCGTGCGGGTGCCGTTGGCCACCGCGCCGCTCGGCCTTTTGGGCTCGCTGCGCGCGGGCCGACGCAATGTGCTGGAGCTGATCCCCGAAATCGCCACCCATGCGCCGATCCTCTCCGGTCGCACTGGCCGCCGCTGGCATATGGTGATGAACCCCGAAGCCCTGCACCGCGTGCTGCGCGAAAACGTGGACGCCTACCCCAAATCGCTGGCAACACGGCTGATCCTGGAACCCGCCATCGGCGACAGCCTGTTCGTGGCCGAGGGCGCGCATTGGCGCTGGCAGCGTCGCGCCGCGGCGCCGGCCTTCGCGCAACGCCATGTCGCGGCGCTCGGCCCGGTGATGACGGCGGCGGCCGAACGCGCGGCAGAGCGGGTGGCCGCCGCCGGCCCGCGCGCGATCAACCTCTTTGACGAGATGGTCGCCACGACCTTCGAGGTCATCTCCGATGTCACCCTTGCGGGCACCGGCGCCGGCGCGGATCGCACCACATTCGACCGCGCTGCGGTGCATCGCGCGATTGACGCCTATATCGCCGGCACCGCCCGGCTCTCGCTGCTCGATCTGCTGGGGCTGCCGGGCTGGGTGCCGCGTCCGGGCCGCCTGTTCGGCGGGCAGGGGATCAAGGCGATGCAACACATGGCCGATGCGGCGATCGAACGCCGCCGCGCCGCCGGGCCCAGCCCCCTCCCCGACCTGCTCGATCTGCTGCTGGCCGGCGAAGACCCCGAAACCCGCCGCCGCATGTCCACCTCGGAACTGCGCGACAACCTGCTGACCTTCATAGTCGCCGGGCACGAGACCACCGCGCTGACCCTTGCCTGGGCGCTCTATCTCTGCGCCTTCGACCCAGCCGAACAGGAACGCGCCCGGCACGAGGCCCGGGCCGTGCTGCACAGCCGCGCCGCCACCGCCGCCGACCTGCCCGCCTTGCCGATCTGCCGCGCGCTGATCGAGGAAACCCTGCGCCTCTACCCGCCCGCCGCCTTTCTCTCGCGCAGCGCCACCACCGAAGACCGGCTCTGCGGCCGCGAGGTGCGCCGCGGCGATACCGTGATCCTGCCGATCTACGCCCTGCATCGCCACCATGCGTATTGGCCCGATCCTGATCGCTTTCGCCCCGATCGCTTTCTCGGCCCCCGCCCGGCGCGCTACACTTGGCTTCCCTTCGGCGACGGCCCCCGTATCTGCATCGGCGCCCAGTTCGCCCTGCAAGAGGCGGTGATCATCCTCGCCACCCTGCTGGCCCGCTTCCGCTTCACCGCCCTGCCCGGGCGCGATCCGAAACCCGTGATGATCCTGACCCTGCGCCCCGAAGGCGGCGTCTGGCTGACCGCCGAACCCGTCTGATCCCGGCCTTGCTTCTTGCCCGAAATACTCCCGCCGGAGGCAGACCCGAGGGCTTTCCCGCCAGGGAAAGACCGAGAGGAAAGACCCGCGCGCGCCAGCGCGCTCCGCTTCAAAAGCCCTGCAAGGCAGCGCGGCGGCTCAGTCGAACACCCCGGCCACGCGGCCAAACAGCATGAAGGCCCGCGCCGTGCGGCTGTCGGCCAGCGCGATCAGCTCCGCATCGCTCGCATTCTTCTCGAACTCGGCAAAGGTCTTGTCGAAGGTGCGCAGGAAGTGATGCGCCGCATCGCGAAACACCGGATCCTCGCGCATCCGCCCCGCCGTCAGCGCCAGCGAGGACCGGTCGCGAATACCGCCCAGCCCCGACACCGCCCCGCCCCGCGCGCCTTCGGCGAAGCTGCGCCACAATTCGGGCCGGGCGCGATCGGGCTTGAGGTCATCCATATAGATGCCCTCCTGCGCCAGCAGCGTCAGCACGTCCTGCGCGGCCCGGATCAGCTTGGCAACCTTGCGGTCCTCCAGCGCCAGCCGCAACGCGCGAAACCCTTCCTTGTCTTCGGGGCTTTCGGGGAATTGCAGCGCGCGCACGAAATCCGCGATCGACAGCGGCGGGCGCAGGTCTTCGGCCGGGGTGCCCAGGGCCAGCGCCGGCTGGTCATCCACCGTCGCCGGCCGGCCCGCCAGCGCGGGCTTGCGCTCGCCCCCCGCCGCCAGCGAGGTATCGCGCCGCGAGGTAAATGTCGCCAGAACCGTCTCGGTCGTCCGGGCCGAGCGCTCGATCTCCTCCAGCTTCTTCTCGACCGAGGGCTGCACCTGACTCTGCACCCAGGTCGCGCGCATCGTCTCCACCGTCGATTGCAGCCGCGCGGCCTCGGCCCGCAGCTCCTGCACCGACCGCAGCGTGGTCACCGCCACCCAGATCACCGCAATGGGCAGGAACACCATCATCAGCGTCATCACCAGGCCCAGCGTGCCCACGCCCTCGGGCGCGACAAAGATATAGGCCGCCACCGCCACCAGCCAGATCACGCTGAGCGCCGAGGCGACCATTTCGGTCCGGCTCGACCGCAATTCCGGCTGCGCCGGCGGCGAAGCCTGCGGCGTCACGATCTTGCCTTGCTGAGAATCGGGCATGGCGGCCTCCTCTCGCGTCAGATGTAGCGAATGCTCAACACTTCGAAACTGCGATCCCCGCCGGGGGTCTTCACCTCGACACTGTCACCCTCGTCCTTGCCGATCAGCGCCCGCGCCAGCGGCGACTTGATGTTGAGCAGCCCGCGCTCCAGATCGGCCTCGACCTCGCCGACGATCTGATAGGTCTTTTCCTCGTCGGTATCCTCGTCCACCAGCGTCACCGTGGCGCCGAACTTGATCGGCCCCGACAGGCGTTCGGGGTCGATCACCTCGGCCAGCGACAGGATGCCTTCCAGTTCCTTGATGCGCCCCTCGATGAAGCTCTGCTTCTCGCGCGCCGAATGGTATTCCGCGTTTTCCGACAGGTCGCCCAGTTCGCGCGCCTCGGCAATGGCCTGGATCACGGCGGGACGTTCCACCGATTTCAGGCGCTTCAGCTCTTCATCCAGCGAGACATGGCCCGCACGGGTCATCGGAATCTTTTCCATCGGTCTTCCACGAAAAAAGCAAAGCCACGGCCCGCGGGGACCATGACTTTCGTGCATGTTTCCCGCAACTGACCCGAGAGCCCGCATAATTGCAAGGGGGCGTGGTGCCAAAACGGCATCTTGCCGCCTGCCAGCGGCATGATGCCCGAAAGAATATTACGCCTATGCCGCAATGCGGCGTTTTGATGTTGCGTCATGATTGACGCCGGGCTTCCCTTGCGGCACAGAACTTGCGCACCCAGCAGCGCGCGGCAAGGCAGGAAAAGGATCAAGGGATGAGCGGGATCGAACGCGAGAGCATGGAATATGATGTCGTGATCGTGGGCGGGGGGCCTGCGGGTCTCTCCGCAGCGATCCGCCTGAAACAGCTCGACCCCGATCTGAACGTCGTGCTGCTGGAAAAGGGCTCCGAGGTCGGCGCACATATCCTTTCCGGGGCGGTGCTGGATACCTGCGGCCTGGACGCACTGCTGCCGGACTGGCGGTCGATGGACGCGCCGGTCAAGACCGAGGTGAAGGAGGACAATTTCTATGTCCTCGGCCCGGCCGGGCAGATGCGCATCCCGAACTGGCCGATGCCGCCCTTCATGAACAATCACGGCAAATACATCGTCTCCATGGCGAATGTCTGCCGCTGGATGGCGGGCGTGGCCGAGGGGCTGGGGGTCGAGATTTTCCCCGGCATGTCCTGTTCGCAACTGGTCTATGAGGGCGACCGGGTGGTCGGCGTCGTCGCCGGCGAATTCGGCCTGGGCGAGGATGGCCAGCCCGGCCCGGCCTATGAACCGGGGATGGAACTGCGCGGCAAGTATGTCTTCCTGGCCGAGGGCGTGCGCGGGTCGCTGTCGAAAGAGGTGATCGCGAAATACGATCTGTCGAAGGGTCATTGCCCGCAGAAATTCGGCATCGGCATGAAAGAGATCTGGGAGATCGACCCCGCCAAGCACCGCGAGGGCACGGTGACCCATACGATGGGCTGGCCGCTGGGCAGCAATGCCGGGGGTGGCTCGTTCATTTACCATCTGGAAGGGAATCAGGTCTATGTTGGCTTCGTGGTTCACCTGAACTACGAAAACCCGCATCTCTATCCCTATATGGAGTTTCAGCGCTTCAAGCATCATCCGATGGTGGCGGAACTTCTGGCAGGCGGCAAACGCGTGGCCTATGGCGCAAGGGCGATCAGCGAGGGCGGCTGGCAGTCCATGCCCAAGATGGTTGCGCCGGGCGTGGCGCTTCTGGGCTGTTCGGTCGGCATGGTGAACGTGCCCCGGATCAAGGGCAACCATAACGCCATGCTCTCGGGCAAGGCGGCAGCCGAAGCCGCGTTCGAGGCCATCCAGGCGGGCCGCGAGGGCGACGAACTTTCGACCTACGAAACCGAAGTGCGCGAGGGGGCGATCGGCAAGGATCTGAAGAAGGTCCGCAACGTCAAGCCGCTCTGGTCGAAATTCGGCCTCGTCGCCTCGCTGATGGGCGGCGGCGCCGACATGTGGCTGAACACGATCGGGCTGACGCTGTTCGGCACGCTGAAACATGGCAAGACCGATGCGGCGGCAACCGGCAAGGCCAAGGACTTCAAGAAGATCGACTATCCCAAACCCGACGGGAAGCTGTCCTTCGACCGGCTGACCAACGTCGCTTTCAGCTTTACCAACCATGATGAAAACCAGCCGGCGCATCTGAAGCTGAAAGACCCGACACTGCCGATCCGCGTCAACCTTCCCGAATATGACGAACCGGCGCAACGCTACTGCCCCGCCGGCGTCTACGAAGTGCTGGGCGAAGGCCAGGATGCGACCTTCCGCATCAACTTCCAGAACTGCGTCCACTGCAAGACCTGCGACATCAAGGATCCGTCGCAGAACATCAACTGGACCACGCCCCAGGGCGGCGACGGGCCGAACTACCCCAACATGTGATAAACTCTGCGCGACAACGTGCCCAGGCGGGGCGTCCTTCGGGGCGCCCCGCATTGCGTTGCGCCAGTGCCGCCTTTAGGGTGCGGGAACACCGCAGGAGAACCCCATGCCGCGCATCCGCCCCGCCCTCGCCCTTGGTCTGGCGCTCAACCTGCTGCCGCCGCTGGCCTGGGCCGAAGAGGCCGCCCGCGACATGACCGCGGAAAGCGTCGCTGTGTCCGAACCGATGAATGCCGGCGCCTATCTTGCCGCGCGCATCGCCGCCGCGAATGGCGATTACCGCGCCGCTGCGCATTGGTTCACCGAGGCGCTGAAGGCCGACCCGGCCAACCCGCGCCTGCTGGAGGGCGCGACGGTCAGCGCCATGGGGCTCGGCGATTTCACCGCCGCCGCGGTGACCGCGCGCGGTCTGGCCGATCTGGGCGACAAGAGCCAGGTCGGCGCGCTCGCCCTGCTGACCGATGCGGCCGGGCGCAAGGATTACGCCGGGATCAAGCAGCTTCTGGCCGAAGGGCGCAGCGGCGGCGCGCTGCTGGATGCGCTGGTCACCGCCTGGGCCGAGGCCGGCGAGGGGCAGGTCAGCGAGGCGGTTGCCGCCTTTGACAAGATCGCCAAGACCCCCGGCCGCGAGATTTTCGGCGCCTATCACCAGGCGCTCGCCCTCGGCATGGCCGGCGATTTCGAGGGCGCCGACAAGGCACTAAGCAGCGACAAGGCCAAGGCCGCCCGCGTGCTGCGCCGCGTCGTGCTGGCCCATGTCCAGATCCTCAGCCAACTGGAGCGCAACCCCGAAGCGCTGGCCCTGCTGGACGAGGTATTTGCCCCCGGTCAGGATGTCGCGGTCGAGGAGCTTCGCACCCGGCTGCAAAATGGCGAAACCCTGCCCTGGACCATGGTGCAGACCCCCGAACAGGGCATGGCCGAGGTGTTCTACACCTTGGCCTCCGCCACGCGGGGCGAGGCCGATAGCGGCTATACGCTGCTGCTCAGCCGCGCGACCGCCTTTCTGCGCCCCGATCACACCGAGGCGCTGCTGACGGCGGCAGCGCTGCTGAATGGCGACGGCCAGCCGGATCTCGCGGCCGAAACCTATGCCCAGGTCTCCAGCGAGGCGCCGGAACATTACCTGGCGGAGCTGGGCCGGGCCGAGACACTGGTCGCCGCCGGCAAGCCCGATGCCGCGCTGGAGGTGATGCAGGCGCTGTCCAAGGCCTATCCGAAGCTGCGGGTCGTGCATGTCACCTATGGCGACATGCTGCGCCGGCAGGACCGTTTCGAGGATGCGACCAAGGCCTATGACGCCGCGATCGCGCTGATCGACACGCCCAATGCGGATGACTGGCGCCTGTTTTTCAGCCGCGGCATCTGCCATGAACGCCAGAAACGCTGGGATCTGGCCGAGGCCGACCTGCGCAAGGCGCTGGAGCTGAGCCCGGATCAGCCGCAGGCGCTCAATTACCTCGGCTACAGCTATCTGGAACTGAACCGCAACCTGGACGAGGCGCTCAAGCTCATTGAACGCGCAGTGGAGGTGGAGCCCAATTCCGGCGCCATCACCGACAGCCTGGCCTGGGCCTATTTCCGCATGGGCCGCTATGCCGACGCGGTGGAGCCGATGGAACGCGCCTCGATGATGGAGCCGGTGGACCCGGTGGTGACCGATCATCTGGGCGACATCTACTGGGCCGTCGGCCGCCAGCTCGAGGCGCGGTTCCAGTGGCGCCGCGCCCTGTCCTACGGCCCCGAGGAAAAGGACGCCACCCGCATCCGCCGCAAGCTGGAACTGGGCCTCGACAAGGTGCTGGCCGAAGAAGGCGCCGCCCCGCTGGAAACCCGGAATGCTGAAAACGATCACTGAATTCGCGCATGCGAAGATCAACCTCTGCCTGCATGTGACCGGGCAGCGCGACGATGGCTATCACTTGCTTGATTCGCTTGTGGTCTTCGCCGGCATCGGTGACGGGCTGCGCGCGACCGAAGCGCCCGCGATGGCGCTGGCGGTGGACGGGCCCTTTGGCGACGGGGTGCCGGGCGGCGACGACAATCTGGTGCTGCGCGCGGCGCGGCTGGTCGCGGGCGACCGGGCCTATGCGCTGGAACTGACGAAACGCCTGCCCCCCGCCAGCGGGATCGGTGGCGGATCGGCCGATGCCGCCGCCGCCATCCGGGCGGTGCTGCGGCTTCAGGCCATGGCCGGGCGCATCGCGCCGATGTCCCTAGATGCGGCGCGGCAGATTGCGGCGCTTGGGGCGGATGTGCCGGTCTGCCTTGCCTCGCATCCGACCCGGATGCGCGGGATCGGCGAACAGCTCGACTGGCTGGCGCCACTGCCCGAACTGCATGTCGTGCTGGCCAATCCAGGGGTGGAGGTGCCGACACCTGCTGTCTTCAAGGCCTTGGCGCAAAAGGAAAACCCGCCTTTGCCCGAGGCCCTGCCCGGCTGGATCGACGCCGCCGCCCTGGCCGACTGGCTCCGCGAAACCCGCAACGATCTGGAGCCGCCGGCCCTGACGCTGCAACCCGTGATCGGGCAGGTGATCGCCGCCTTGACGGCGCTTCCCGGCGCGTTGTTTGCCCGCATGTCCGGCTCTGGCGCGACCTGTTTTGCGCTTTTCGCAAAAGAGGCCGAGGGCGAAGCCGCGGCCGAGACCCTGCGCGCGGAATATCCCGGCTGGTGGGTCGCGGCAGGGCTGATCTATCCCGGCCGCGCCGATATGGCTCAGCTGATCCGCGAGACGACGTAGGCCGCAAGTTCCGACAGCATGCCGCGGATCGGATGGTCGGGCAGCGCCTCCAGCGCATGACGCGCGGTATCGGCCCAGGCCAGCGCATCGGCACGGGCGGCCTCCATCGCGCCATGCCGCGCCATGATCGCCAGCGCCTGCTCCAGATCGCCCTCGGCCTGATGGCCCTTGGCAATCGTGCGTTCCCAGAAGGCGCGCTCCTCGGGGGTGGCATGGGCGACGGCCTTGATCACCGGCAGGGTCAGCTTGCGCTCGCGGAAATCGTCGCCGACATTCTTGCCGATCGTCGCGCTGCTGCCACCGTAATCCAGCAGGTCATCGGCGATCTGAAAGGCGACGCCAAGCGCGTCGCCATAGGTGTAAAGCGCGCGCACCTGCGCCGCATCGGCCCCGGCAATCACGCCGCCCACCTCGGTCGCCGCCGAGAAAAGCGCCGCCGTCTTGCCGCGCACGACTTGCAGATAGATCGCCTCGGTCGTCGCCAGATCCTGCGCGGCGGTCAGTTGCAGCACCTCGCCCTCGGCGATGGTGGCGCTGGCATTCGACAGGATCTCCATCACCCGCATCGAGCCGGTCTCGGTCATCAGCTGAAAGCTGCGCGCGAACAGATAATCGCCGACCAGAACCGAAGACTTGTTGTCCCACAACAGGTTGGCCGTCGGGCGGCCCCGGCGTTGGCGGCTCTCATCCACCACGTCATCATGCAAAAGCGTCGCGGTATGGATGAATTCGACCGTCGCGGCGAGGTGGATGTGAAAGGGGCCGTCATAGCCGCAAAGCCGTGCGGCAGCGAGGGTCAGCAGCGGGCGCAGACGCTTGCCCCCCGCCTCGACCAGATGGGCGGTCACCTGCGGGATGCGCGGCGCATGTTCCGAGGCCATGCGGTCGCGGATCATGACATTCACCGCTTCCATATCGGCCGCCAGCCACGCCATCAGGCGCTCATGCGGTTTCCGCGCCACCTCGTCCAATCCCATCTGCCCCTCGCGTCATCCCCTCGACAACCCCGGGGATTGCCGACATGTCTAGCCAAATGAAAGAGATTCTCCGCAGCACCGACCCCACGGTCATCGCCTTTGCCACAGCCCTTCTTGAGGGCGAGGGTATAACGGTGTTTCGGCTGGACGTCCACATGAGCATCCTTGAAGGCGGCATCGGTTTGTGGCCCCAGCGGCTGATGGTCGCGGAGCGGGACGCCTTTCTGGCCGCTGCCATCCTGCGCGACAACGAGATTGATCCCGGGCGGAGCGGCTGATGTTTACCGAAGATCAACTTTCGGATGACAAGTTCCTCTGCGGGCGGTTGCGATTGTGGCAGCCGGTGCAGGGCTATCGCGCGGCGACCGATCCGGTGTTGCTCGCCGCGGCCTGTCCGGCGCAAGGCGGGGAAAGCGTGCTGGATCTCGGTTGCGGGGCCGGGGCGGCGGCGCTGTGCCTCGGGCGGCGTGTGCCGGGGCTCGCCTTGGCAGGGCTGGAACTGCAACCGGGCTATGCCGCGCTGGCCCGACGCAATGCCGCGCGCAACGGCATCGCGCTGGACGTGGTTGAGGGCGATCTGCGCGCCATGCCAGCGGCGCTGCGACGCGACTTTGACCATGTGATCTGCAACCCGCCCTTCTATCCGGCGGGCGGCACGCCCTCGCCCGTTGCGATCCGCGCCACCGCGATGCAGGTGGATGCGGTGCCGCTGACCGAATGGGTGCAGGTGGCCGCGCGCCGTCTGCGGCCGGGGGGCTGGCTGACCCTGATCGCCGGCGCAGATGCGCTGCCTGAACTGCTGTCCGGGTTGGGCAAGCTCGGTTCGGCAGCCGTCTTGCCGCTGGCCGCGCGCGAGGGACGTGCGGCGAAACGGGTGATTCTGCGCGCCCGCAAGGGCGGAAAGGCGGCGTTCCGGCTGCTCGCACCCTTTGTTCTGCATCACGGCGCATCACATGACGGCGACCGTGAGAGCTATACGCCCGCCGCCAGCGCGATCTTGCGCGACGGCGGCGACCTATCAGCGCAGTTTGGCTGAATGCCCTGCAATTGCTGCGCTGCGGCGGTGACATTTTGATGACAGAGGCGCGAATCCGTGCTGCAATCAACCTACCGAACAGAGCACAGGAGGTTTGGATGACCGTCGCTTCGCATATTGTCGAACTGAAAAAGAAGCACGAACACCTGTCCGACATGGTCGAGAAAGCGCAGCGCGCGCCCGGCAGCAGCGATCTGGAAATCGCCAGCCTGAAAAAGCAGAAGCTGAAGATCAAGGAGGAGATCGAGCGTCTGACTCACGCCTGATTTTTTCGCGCGCTGGCCCAGGCGGCCAGCGCGGCCCCCCCGGCGATGAGGAGCGCCGCGACAAGGAGGAGCAGCGAAGGGGGCGCGATCCCGGCCAGCACCAGCGCCAGCGTGGAGAGGAGCGGCGCAGCATAGGAGGCGACACCGAGCAACTGGATGTCGCCTTTTTTCATGCCGATATCCCAGGTGAAAAAGGCGAGGCCGACCGGCCCCACCCCAAGCGCGAGGGTGGCCGCCCAGCCCAGCCCGGTTTCCGGCCAGCGCGTTTCCTCCAGCAGGGCATGAGACAGCAGCGACAAGAGCGCGGTAGCCAGGCAATAGACCGTGACCGCGACCGTCGGCACCTGCCCCAGCCGGCGCGAGGCGACCGAATAGACCGCCCAGGTCACCGCACAGCCAAAGGCCAGCGCCAGACCCAGGGCATTTGCCTCGCCGCCCTCACGCCCCAGCACGATCAGGGCAGCACCGCCAAAGGCAATCAGCGCGCCCAGGACATGCGCGACGCTCAGCCGCTCTCCCGGCAGCAGGCCCGAAAGCAGCACGATGAACAGCGGCCAGAGATAGGCGATCAGCCCGGTCTCCGCGCTTGGTGCGATGCGAAAGGCGGTGAAATACAGAAAATGATAGCCGAAAAGCCCAGCCGTGCCAAAAAGATAGACCTGGACGGGCACACGCCGCAGCGCCGCCACCTGCCCCGTGGCCAGCGTCCAGATCAGCCCGACCCCCCCGCCGATGGCAAAGCAGATCGCGTTCAGCTGAAACGCCGGCACGGGGGCCGAGCCGATGGTGAACAGGGCCAGCAGCGCCCAGAGCAGGACTGCCGTAAAGCCGATCAAGGTAGCGCGTGCGCGGGTCATCCGATCCTCCGGTCGCGGCACCTTGCCGCTGCCGACGCCCCCTCGCAAGCAGAAAGGCCCGCCGAAGCGGGCCTTTCGCGGCATGTCGGATCGGTCAGACGAAGAACTGGCCGCCATTCGCGCTGATGGTCGAACCGGTGATGAAACCGGCCTCGTCCGAGGCGAGGAACACGACGCAGCGGGCGATCTCCTCCGGTTCGCCCAGACGGCCGACCGGAATTTGCGGAATGATGCGCTCATTCAGCACTTTTTCATCAATGGCGCGCACCATCTCGGTGCCGATATAGCCCGGGCAGATCGCGTTGACGGTGATGCCGGCGCGCGCGCCCTCCTGCGCCAGGGCCTTGGTAAAGCCCAGATCGCCCGATTTCGCGGCGGAATAGTTGGCCTGACCGGCCTGCCCCTTCTGGCCGTTGATCGAGCTGATATTGACGATGCGCCCGAACTTGCGGTCGCGCATCCCCGACCAGAGCGGGTGGGTCATGTTGAAGAGCCCGGTCAGGTTGGTGTCGATCACCTCTTTCCACTGCGCGGGCGTCATCTTGTGGAACATCGCATCGCGGGTGATGCCGGCATTGTTGACCAGCACGGCGACCGGGCCCAGATCAGCCTCGACCTGCGCGATCCCGGCGGCACAGGCGTCATAGTCGGCGACCGACCATTTATAGGTCTTGATGCCGGTCTCGGCCGTGAATTTCGCGGCGGCCTCATCATTGCCGGCATAATTGGCGGCAACGGTATAGCCCGCATTTTTCAGCGCGATCGAGATGGCAGCACCGATGCCACGCGACCCGCCGGTGACCAAAGCAACTTTCGACATGATTCCTCCTCCGGAATAAGACCTTTGAAATCTAGCTATCGAATAAGAAAAGAGGGCGCAACATTGTTGCGCCCTCTTTTTTGCTTTTGCAGCAATATTACGCACACATGACAATCAGGCGCGTTCGAGGCACATGGCCACGCCCATGCCGCCGCCGATACACAGCGTGGCAAGGCCCTTGCGGGCACCCGAACGGCCCATTTCGAACAGCAGCGTGTTCAGGATACGGCAACCCGAGGCACCGATCGGATGGCCGATGGCAATCGCGCCGCCGTTCACGTTCACCTTGGCCGGATCCCAACCCATGTCCTTGTTGACCGCGCAGGCCTGCGCGGCAAAAGCCTCGTTCGCCTCGATCAGGTCCAGATCGGCGACCGACCAGCCGGCCTTTTGCAGCGCCTTGCGGCTGGCATGGATCGGGCCAACGCCCATGATCGACGGATCAAGACCCGCCGTCGCATAAGAGGCGATGCGCGCCAGCGGCGTCAGACCGCGCCGCGCCGCCTCGGCCTCGGTCATCAGCACGACCGCCGCCGCACCGTCATTGATGCCCGACGCATTGCCCGCGGTCACCGACCCGTCCTTCGCGAAGGCGGGCTTCAGCTTTTGCATCGCCTCGATCGTGGCGCCGAGACGGATATATTCGTCGATGTCCACGATCACATCGCCCTTGCGGGTCTTGATGGTGAAGGGAATGATCTCGTCCTTGAACTTGCCGGCCTTCTGGGCGGCCTCGGCCTTGTTCTGGCTGGCCAGCGCGAATTCATCCTGCGTTTCGCGGCTGATCTGCCATTGCGTCGCCACGTTTTCGGCGGTCTGGCCCATGTGATAGCCGTTGAAGGCATCCCACAGACCGTCCTTGATCATCGAGTCGATGAACTTCATGTCGCCCATCTTCTGTCCCGCGCGCAGATGCGCGACATGGGGGCTGAGCGACATGCTTTCCTGGCCGCCGGCCACGACGATCTCGGCATCGCCGAGTTGCACATGCTGCGCCCCGAGCGCGACCGCCCGCAGGCCTGAGCCGCAAACCTGGTTCAGCGACCAGGCGGACGCTTCCTTTGCGAGGCCGGCCAGAATATGCGCCTGGCGGGCCGGGTTCTGGCCCTGACCGGCGGTCAGCACCTGGCCCAGAATGGTTTCCGACACCTCGGCCTTGTCGATGCCGGCGCGGGCGACCACCGCGTCGATCACCGCGGCGCCCAGTTCATGCGCAGGCGTATTTGCGAAAGCCCCGTTGAAGCTGCCAACCGCCGTGCGGCCCGCAGATACGATAACGACATTGGTCATGGCTGGTCCTTTCCCTTGGCCGAGGCGGCGACATGCGCCGCGCGTCAGCAGCATGGGTAGGCCGGAACCCGACGTCACGCAAGAAAATTGCGCAACCTGCGCGGTCTGCTTTGCACATATCCGCCGTCACGCGCGTCGCCGCCGTTCCTCGGGCAGGAAAGCCGGGCGCAAGCTGGGGGCGCCGAACAGATAGCCTTGCAGGCAATCCATGCCGATGGATTGCAGAAAGGCCGCCTCTTCGGGGGTTTCGACCGCTTCGGCCACGCAGAACATCTCGAACTGGCGCGCGATGGACAACAGCGCCCGGGTCAGCACCTGATTATCGGGGTCGCGATGGATGTTGCGGATGAACTGGCCGTCGATCTTGATGATGTCAAAGAAGAAATCCTTGAAATGCCGAAAGGCGGTATAGCCCGCACCGAAATCGTCAAGCGCGAAGGCGATCCCCTCGCGTTGCAGATCGTCCATGAAGGCGGTCACCACCTCGGGCACCAGAATGGCAGAGCTTTCGGTGATTTCGAGGATCAGCCGCTCCCCTATGGTGGGCGAGGTCTGCAAGCCCTTTTTCAGGATGCGCATCCAGCGCGGATAACCGATGGAGCGCGCCGACATGTTGACCGACAGCCGCACATCGCTGTGCCGCGCCAGCGTCGTCAGGGCCTGGCCCAGTGCCGCGCAGTCGATCAGCCGGCCGAGTTCGGTATTTTCGATGACGGGCATGAAGTCGCGGGCCGGGATCACCCGCCCCTTGGGATCCAGCACGCGCACCAGCCCTTCCCAAAAGGCAGTGCGATCAGGGCTTTGCGCCAGCACGACGGGCTGAAAGGCCAGCCGCACGCGGCTTTCGGCCAAGGCGGCCTGCACCATATCCAGCGTCTGCCGGTCCTGTTCGGAGATCACGAAAGCCAGCGGGCTACCCGAAACCCCTGCCCTTTCCTGCCCTTGCCCCGCCATCCGATCGTCCTTTCATGCCCCGCATGTCTCGACAGACTGCGCCGCGAAAGGTAAAGACGGGGTGAAAGTTCACATTTAGTTCCAGTTTTACGCATTTGGAGGTTCCCGTGGAACAGCGTTGCACCTGGTGTGGTTCGGACCCGCTTTATGTCGCCTATCACGACCATGAATGGGGCGTGCCGGAACGCGACGGCCGTGCCCTGTTCGAGAAGCTGATTCTCGATGGTTTTCAGGCCGGGCTGAGCTGGATCACCATCCTGCGCAAGCGCGAGGCCTTTCGCGCGGCCTTTGCCGGATTTCGCCCCGAGATTATCGCAACCTGGGGCGAGGCCGAGGTGCAGCGCCTGCTGGGCGATGCCGGCATCGTGCGCCATCGCGGCAAGATCGAGGGCACCATCGCCGGCGCGCAGGCCTATCTGCGCATCGAGGCGCGCGAGGGATTCGCGCCCTTCTTGTGGCGCTTTGTCGGCGGAAACCCGATCCAGAACTGCTTTGCCAGCATGGCCGAGGTGCCGACCGAAACCGCACAATCGCGCGCCATGTCCAAGGCGCTGAAGGCCGAGGGGTTCAAGTTCTGCGGGCCGACCATCGTCTATGCCTTCATGCAGGCCACCGGCATGGTGAATGACCACATGACCCATTGCCCCTGTCACGCGCGGCTTGCGGCGCGGGCCTGACGGGCCTAGATTGACCGAAGGGTCGGCAGTTCACCCAGGCGTCACCAGCCGCAAGGCCAGCTAAACCTGCTTGCGATCCGCGCCATGGTTCCCTCCATGCCAGCGCGCCAAGGGTGACCCGCGCTGATCCGGGCTGACATGAGGTTGCCATGACACGCCTTGCCCTGCCCTATCGGGCGGATGACATCTCTCGCCTTGCGCGCCACCTGAAGACCGAACTGGCCGCAGACGCGGCGACCCCCGGACATCTGAGCCTGATGAACATGCTTGCACGCGGGGCGGGATACCGCAATTTCCAGCATTTCCGCGCCCAGGCCACGGCGGCCGAAAGGCTGGCGGCGCCCCTGCCCGCGCCGCCTGCGGTCGATCTGAAAGAGGTCGCGCGGGTGCGGCGCTATTTTGACGCCGAGGCGCGGTTGAAAAGCTGGCCCGCCAAGACCGGCGCGCAGCATCTGGCGCTTTGGGGCCTGTGGGCGCAACTGCCACGCGGCACGGTCTGGACGGAACGCGGCTTCAACGCGGCGCTGCATGACCTGCATCTGTTCGGCGACCCGGCGATCCTGCGACGCAGCATGGCGCAGCGCGGGCTGATCTGGCGCACCGCCGACGGCCGCGCCTATCGCCGCATCGAACAGGCCCCGCCGGCCGAGGCACAGGCCCTGATCCGGGCCCTGCACCCCTCTGGCTGAGCCGTCAGTTCATCAGCGCCGAAAGCACCGCATGGGCCTCGGCGCTGTTCCAGTCGGCATCGCCGATCAGCCGCCCGACCTCCTGCCCCTCTGGGTTCAGGATCACCGTCACCGGCAGGCCGGCGATGCCGATACTGCGCGCCAGCGTCGATTTCGGATCGCGCAGGGCGGTCAGATGCGTCACGCCGGTTTCGGCGAAAAACTCCTCGATCGCGGGCACGGCATTGCGCCCGGTGGCCACGGTCACCACCTCGAACCGGTCACTGCCAAGCGCGGTCTGCAAGGCACCGAGCGAGGGCATCTCGTGGCGGCAGGGCGGGCACCAGGTGGCCCAGAAATTCAGCACCACCCATTTGCCGCGAAACTCCGACAGCGTGCGCGGCGCATCATCCAGCCCCACAAGCCCGATTTCCGGCAAGGCCTGCGCCTCGGCGAAGTTCAGTTTCTGCATGTCGCCCGCCCGCAGGGCATCGGCGGCTGCCAGATCGGCGGCTGCCGGGTTTGCACCGAACATCAAGGCCGTATAAAGAACGGCGGCACGGAAAGTCAGCATATCCCCTCCAAAGGCAGGCCCGCGATGAGCGCAGAAGACAAGACCCCGACCGCCAGTGCCCAGACGGCGAATGCCATGTGGGGCGGGCGCTTCCAGACCGGGCCGGATGCCATCATGCAGGCCATCAATGCCTCCATCGGTTTCGACCAGCGGCTTTACGCGCAGGATATTGCAGGTTCCCGCGCCCATGCCGCGATGCTCGCGGCACAGGGCATCCTGACGGATAAAGATGCCGAGGCCATTCGGGAAGGCCTGCTCACGGTGTTGTCAGAGATCGAGGCCGGAAATTTCGTGTTCCGGGTCGAACAGGAAGACATCCATATGGCGGTCGAAAGCCGCCTGACCGAAATCGTGGGCGAGGCCGGCAAGCGTCTGCACACGGCGCGGTCGCGCAACGATCAGGTCGCGGTGGATTTCCGGCTTTGGGTGCGCGACCAATGCGATGCGGCGATTGCCGGGCTGACCGCGCTGATGCAGGCCTTTCTGGCCCAGGCCGAGGCCGGCGCCGACTGGATCATGCCGGGCTTCACCCATCTGCAAACCGCCCAGCCCGTCACCTGGGGCCATCACATGCTGGCCTATGTCGAAATGCTGGCCCGCGACCGGAGCCGGTTCGAGGATGCGCGGCGGCGCATGAACGAATGCCCGCTGGGCGCGGCGGCGCTGGCCGGCACCGGCTTTGCCATCGACCGCCACATGACGGCGGCGGCGCTTGGCTTTGACCGGCCGACGGCCAACAGCCTCGACAGCGTGTCGGACCGCGATTTCGCGCTGGAATTCCTGTCGGCCGCGTCGATCTGCGCCATGCACCTGTCGCGCTTTGCCGAGGAACTGGTGATCTGGTCCAGCGCGCAATTCCGCTTCGTGCGGCTGAGCGACAAATGGACGACCGGATCGTCGATCATGCCGCAAAAGAAGAACCCCGACGCGGCCGAACTGCTGCGCGCCAAGCTGGGGCGCATCCTGGGGGCGACGGTGGCGCTGTTCACGGTGATGAAGGGCCTGCCGCTGACCTATTCCAAGGATATGCAGGAAGACAAGGAACAGGTCTTTGACGCCGCCGATACGCTGATGCTGGGGCTGGCCGCGATGACCGGCATGGTCAGCGACATGGTTCCGCAGATCCAGACGCTGCGCGCGGCGGCGGCCAGCGGCTTTTCTACCGCGACCGATCTGGCCGACTGGCTGGTGCGCGAACTGGGGCTGCCCTTCCGCGAGGCGCATCATGTCACCGGCACGCTGGTCGCGCTGGCCGAGAAAAAGGGCTGCGACCTGCCCGAACTAACCATGCCCGAGATGCAATCGGTTCACCCCGGCATAAACCAGAGTGTATATTCGGTGCTGGGCGTGGAGAATTCCGTAAACTCCCGGCAGTCTTACGGCGGAACTTCGCCGGTGCAGGTTGCGGCGCAGATTGCCCGCTGGAAGGCGCAACTCGGCTAAGGCAGCCTGAGCGCGGGTCGCAGGTTTCGGCCCGCGTCACACAAGGATCATTGCATGCGTATCACCCTTTCGCTTTGTCTTCTGGCCCTGCTGGCGGCCTGCGGTGCCGATGGCGCGCCCGAGGCCCCCGGCGCCACGCCCGGCGTTTCCGTCTCGGGCGATGCGCGCATCGGCGTGGTGGGCACGCTGTGATCCGGCTGGCGGCGCTGGCATTGCTGCTGGCGGCCTGCGCGGCGCCGGAGCCGCATGTCGGTGTCGGCGTCTCCCCCGCCGGGGTCGCGGTCACCCCTTCGGTCGGGACCAGGGCCGGGCCGCTGCGGCTGGGCGTGACGCCGCATGGCGCGCGCATCGGCGCGGGCTTCGGCCCGCTGGGCATCGGGCTCGCGCTGTGACGGGCCGGCTGTCGGTGCTGCGCGCGATGTATCTGGGGCTGGCGCTCTGGGGGGCGGTGCATCCAATGCTGTGGTTCTGGCGGCATATGGAGGCCACGGGCGGCGGGCTGAAGGATGTGGTCGCCGCCTGGTCGGCCAATGCCGCCACCATCGGCCTGACCTGGGATCTGGTGATCGCCGCCTGCGCGCTCAGCCTCTGGGTCATTGCCGAAACCTGGGTGCGGCGGAACTGGATCGCGCTGCTGGTCCTGCCCGCCACCTGGGGCATCGGCCTTGCCTGTGGCCTGCCGCTTTATCTCTATCTGCGCACCGCCCCGATCCGCTGACCCGGTCGCGGATTGCGTGGCCTTGTGCTTCTGCTATTAGGCGGGACAACAGGGTTCAGGAGCCGCGCATGGATCATTTCCTCTATCGCAATGGCAGCTTGCATGCCGAGGATGTCGCGCTGAGCGAAATCGCGGCCAGTGTCGGCACGCCGTTCTACTGCTATTCCGCCGCCACGCTGACCCGCCATTACCAGCTGTTCAAAGAGGCGCTGTCGCCGCTCGACAATCTGGTCTGCTTTGCGATCAAGTCGCTGTCCAATGTCGCGGTGCTGAAGCTGCTGGGCGATCTGGGCGCCGGCATGGATGTGGTTTCGGTCGGGGAATATCTGCGCGCCAGGGCCGCCGGCGTGCCGGGCGAGCGGATCGTGTTCTCCGGCGTCGGCAAGACGCGCGAGGAAATGCGCACAGCCCTTGAGGGCGGCATCCGCCAGTTCAACCTGGAAAGCGAACCCGAGATGCGGGCGCTGTCCGAGGTGGCGGCCTCGATGGGCCTGCGCGCGCCGGTCACGGTGCGGGTGAACCCCGATGTCGATGCCAAGACCCATGAAAAGATCGCGACCGGCAAAAGCGAAAACAAGTTCGGCATCCCGATCGCCCGCGCACGCGAGGTCTATGCCGAAATCGCCCGCCTTCCGGGGCTGGAGGCCGTGGGCATCGACGTGCATATCGGCAGCCAGTTGACCGAACTGGAGCCCTTTGGCCAGGCCTTTGACAAGGTGGCCGACCTGACCGCCGCGCTGCGCGCCGATGGCCACACCATCCGCCGGCTCGATCTGGGCGGCGGGCTGGGCATCCCCTATACCCGCTCCAACGAGGCCCCGCCCCTGCCGCTGGATTACGGCGCGCTGATCAAGGAAAAGCTCGGCCATCTGGGCTGCGAGATCGAGATCGAGCCGGGGCGGCTGATTTCCGGCAATTCCGGCGTGCTGGTCAGCCGGGTGATCTATGTCAAGAACGGCGAGGGTCGCGATTTCCTGATCCTGGACGCCGCCATGAACGATCTGGTGCGCCCCTCGATGTATGGCGCGCATCACGACATCGTCGCGGTGGCCGAACCCGCCCCGGGCGCCCCTACCCAGCCCTTCGACGTGGTCGGGCCGATCTGTGAAACCGGCGATACCTTTGCCAAGGCGCGCGATCTTCCGCTGCTGGCCGAGGGCGATCTGGTGGCTTTCCGCTCGGCCGGGGCCTATGGCGCGGTCATGGCCAACGAATACAACTCGCGCCCCCTTGTGCCCGAGGTGCTTGTGCGCGACGATCACTTCGCGGTCATCCGCGCGCGTCCCGACTATGACGAGATGCTGAAACGCGATATCGTGCCGGAATGGCTGTGACACGGCCGGAAATGTGACGGAGGGCATGGAGCAGGCGACGACCCCCGAAGTGCTGCGGCGCATCCGTTGGCCCTTGCGGCTGACCTGGGCCGGGCTTTGGGCGGAGCGCCTGTCGCGGGCCTTCTGGCCGCTCTGGTCGCTGCTGATCACGACGCTCGCGCTCCTGTCATTTGGTCTGCCGGACCTTCTGCCGCTGGAGGCCGCATGGACAGCGCTGGTCGCGGTGCTGCTGGGGCTGGTCTGGGCGCTGGTCAGCGGCCTGCGCCGCTTTCGCCCGCCGCAGCGGACCGAGGCGCTGGCGCGTCTGGATGCGTCCTTGCCAGGGCAGCCGCTGTCGGCGCTGGCCGATGATCTGGCGATCGGCGGCAACGATCCCGCCGCCCGCGCGGTCTGGCAGGCGCATCGCGCCCGCATGGCCGCCCGCGCCGCCGGGGCGAAACCCGTGCGCCCCGATCTGCGGCTGGCAACGCGCGACCCGTTCGGGCTGCGCTATCTGGCGCTGACCGCGCTGGTCATGGCACTGGCCTTCGGGTCGCTCTGGCGGGTGGTCGCGGTCACCGGGCTGGCACCGGGCGCGGCCGAGGCGATGATGAACGGCCCCACATGGGAAGGCTGGGCGCAGCCGCCGCTGCATACCGGCAAGCCCGCGCTTTACCTCAATGACATTGCCGCCGGCCCGCTGGATCTGCCGCGCGGCACGCGGGTGCAGGTGCGGCTTTACGGCGAGGTCGGCACGCTCACGCTCAGCGAAACCGTCTCAGGCGCCACCACGCCGCCGCCTGCCTCGGATCTGTCGCAGAATTTCGAGGTGATGCAGGACGGCGCGATTGCGATCAACGGCCCGGGTGGGCGCGAATGGCAGGTCGTCGCGCTGAAGGATGCCGCCCCCAGCGTGCGCGTCACCGGCGAGGCCAGCCGCGAACGCGATGGCAAGATGAAGCTGCCCTTCGCGGCCGAAGACGATTTCGGCATCACCGGCGGCACGGCCACCATCACGCTGCATCTGGCGCAGGTGGACCGCCGCTACGGGCTGGCCGCCGACCCCGAACCGCGCGCCGATCTGGTGCTGGACCTGCCGCTGCCGATCAGCGGCAACCGCGCCGCCTTTGAGGATGCGCTGCGCGAGGATGTGTCGGAACATGCCTTTGCCAACCTGCCCGTGCAGGTGCGGCTGGAGGTGAAGGATGCCCAGGGGCAGACCGGCACCACGCCCCCCCTGCCGATGATCCTGCCCGGCAAACGCTTTTTCGACCCGCTGGCCGCCGCCATCATCGAGATGCGGCGCGATTTGTTGTGGAACCGCGGCAATGCCCCGCGCGCCACCCAGATCTTCAAGGCGGTCACCCATCTGCCCGATGACCTGATCCGCGACCAGAAGACCTTTGCCCGGTTGAAACAGGCCATCGCCAAGCTGGACGCCGCGCGCGCCGACCTGACGCCCGCGCTGCGTGACGAACTGGCCAAGGAGCTGTGGGAGATTGCGCTTCTGGTCGAGGAAGGCGATCTCGCCTCGGCCCGCGAACGCCTGCAACGCGCGCAGGATCGTCTGAACGAGGCGATCCGCAATGGCGCCGATATGGCGGAAATTCAGAGTCTGATGGATGAATTGCGCGCCGCGACCGAGGATTACATGCGCCTTCTGGCCGAGGAGGCCGAGCGCAACCCCGATGGCGCGCAAGGCGATCAGGGCGAGCAGATGCAGATCACCGGCGACCAGATCCAGAAGATGATGGATGAGATCCAGCGTCTGATGGAGGAGGGCAAGATGGCCGAAGCCGCCGAGGCGATGGCCATGTTGCAGCAGCTGTTGCAGAACCTTCAGATGACCGAAGGCGGCGGCGGATCGGGCGGGCCGCAGATGCCCGGCATGAAGGGCTTGCAGGAAACGCTGCGCGACCAGCAGGGCCTGTCGGACGAGGCGTTCCGCGATCTTCAGCAGGGCGATCAGGGCCAGCAGCCGGGCGAGCAAGGCCAGCCGCAGGATCAGCCGGGCGAAGGTCAGGACGGTCAGTCGCTGGCCGATCGTCAGCAGGCGTTGCGCGACCGCCTGGATCGGCTCAATCAGGGGCAATTGCCCGGTGCCGGCACCGAACGCGGCCGCGAGGGGCGTGACGCGCTGGACGAGGCCGAGCGCCGCATGCAGGAGGCCGAACGCGCCCTGCGCGACCGCGACCTGTCGGGCGCACTGGACCGGCAGGCCGAGGCGATGGATGCCATGCGTCAGGGCATGCGTGCCCTGGGCGAGGCGCAGGCCGAGGCCGACCGCCAGCAGCAGGACGGCAGCGGCGAACCCTTTGCGCAGCGCGACCCCAATGGCCAGCGCGATCCGCTGGGCCGCGAAACCGGCAATGCCGGGCGCATCGGATCGGACCGCAACCTGCTGACCGAACAGGAAGTGCAGCGCCGCGCGCAGGATTTGCTGGATGAGATCCGCCGCCGTGCCGGCGAACAGCAGCGCGCCGATTCCGAACGCGATTACCTCAAGCGGTTGCTGGAACTGTTCTGACCGGCGGCGCGGTTCAGCCCTGCACCGCCGAAACCGCGGACTGGATCATCGCATCCAGCTTCAGCCGCAGCCCGTCGATCAGAACGACATAGCTTTCCATCGGGCCCGCCAGCGCCGGCACGCTCTGCGCCAGTTTCGGGGCCGCGACGTAAAGTCCAACCAGGAGCAGCGCCAGGATCAGCATCAACCCGAAACCCAGCCGGAACCCGCTGCCGCGCCGGCCTTGCAGGACCGGGCCGTCGCCCTCGGGCTCTTCCTCGATCGCGGCGGGGCTGAGGGTGGAATTGATCTCCTCGATATCGGGCAGCAGGTCGCGCCCCTTGGAGGCCCGGGCCAGCGGCTCGGCATGTTCCTCGGCCTCATCGCTTTTCATCTGGGCGATACGGCGGGCGGCGGCCGAAGGGGCCGCCATTTCCAGCCCGAGATCGCCCTGCATTTCCAGCGCGGCACCTTCGCGGGCGCGGGCCTGTTCCTCGCGCTCGGCCTCCTCGCGCAGGACCGCCATCACCGACTCGTCCAGATTGCGCTGCGGCATTGCCGGGGCCGGCGGCGGCGCCTCGGTTGCGGGCTCGGCCCAGGCCGGCTCCTCCTCCGGCAGGCTCACTTCGGGGGGCGGCGGGGCGACCGGCTCGGGCGGGTCGAACAGCGCGGCCTCTGCGGCCTGACGCGCCAGCGCCTCGGGCGAAAGCTGATACCAGGCATGGCCGCAGGCCGAACATTGCACATCGCGCCCCTCATCGGGGATCGCATCGTCCGCCACCTCATATTGCGCATCGCAATTGGGGCATATCAGGCGCATGGGGACCGCTCCTGCCGTTCAACGGCTTGTGACTTTTGCGCGAGTCTAGCAACGATATGTTTCCGATCCAAGCCTGAGACCGGCAGGAATTTCCGTTTTGCGATGGCGGACCGTTGAATCCGCCGGGCATCCGCGCGATTGTGCGCCAAAACCGAACGGGCGCGACGGGCGCGGCCGGACGGACGGGCCGGAAGGGGTGGACCGTGATCTCGTTTGAAAATGTCGCCTACAGCTATGGCGGCGGCGAATTGCTGTCGGAAATCTCGCTGCGTCTGGCGCCGGGGTCGTTCCATTTCCTGACCGGGCCATCGGGCGCCGGCAAATCGACCTTTCTCAAGCTTTGCTATGCAGAGCTGCTGCCGACCTCTGGCCATGTCACGATCTTTGACCGCGAAGTGCGCAGCCTCAGCCGCGACGAGGTGGCGCAGACCCGCCGGCGCGTCGGCGTCGTGCATCAGAACTGCCAGTTCCTAGATCATCTGCCGCTGGCGGCCAATGTCACCCTGCCGCTGACCGTCGCCGCGCGCGAGGTGCGCAATGACGATCTGGGCGACCTGCTGACCTGGGTCGGGCTGCGGCATCTGGCCGATGCGCTGCCCCCCTCGCTGTCGGGCGGGGAACGGCAGCGCGCGGCCCTGGCCCGCGCCGTCATCATGGACCCCGAGGTGATCCTCGCGGACGAACCGACCGGCAACCTCGACTGGGAAATGTCGCTGCGGCTGCTGACCCTGCTGGTGGAGCTGAACCGCATGGGCAAGACCATCGTCATCGCTACCCATGACCTGAACCTGATCCGCCAGGCCAAGGCCCAGGTCGCCGCCCGGGTGCTGCGCATCCGCAACCGGCGCATCCAGCTGGCGGGGGCGGATCTGTGATGATGAAGCAGCTTCTCTCGCGCCTGCTGCAAGGCGACCGCCAGGCCGATCGCGTGGTGCCGCCCTCGGGACATACCGCCTGGCTCACCTCGTTCACCGCCGGGGCCATGACCTTTCTCGCGGTCTTTGCGCTGGCGCTGTCGCTCGCGGCGGGGCGCATGGCCGACCGCTGGTCCGAGGCACTGGCCCGCACCGCGACGGTGCGCATCTCGGCCCCGCCCGAACAGTTGGACCTGCAAACCCGAGTGGTGCTGGATGTCCTCTCCACCACCCCCGGTGTCGAAAGCGCCCGCGCCCTGACCGATGAGGAACAGCGCAAGCTGCTGGAGCCGTGGTTCGGCCCCGACCTGCCGGTGGAGGCGCTGCCGATTCCCCGCCTGATCGAACTGACCGAGGCGTCAGACGGCTACGATGCCGAAGGGCTGCGCCAAAGGCTCGCGGCCGAGGCACCGGGCGCGGTGCTGGATGACCATACCCGCTGGCGTCGTCCGCTGGTCAGCGCGGCGGGGCGGCTGCGGCTGCTGGGGCTGATGTCGATCCTGCTCATCGGTGGCACCATGGCCGCGATGATCACGCTGGCCGCCAATGCCGCCCTCGCCGCCAATGCGCAGGTGATCGAGGTGCTGCGCCTGGTCGGGGCGCGCGACAGCTATATCGCCCGCGCCTTCGTGCGCCGCTTTACCCTGCGCGCGCTTGGTGGCGCGCTGGCCGGGGCACTGGCGGGCATGATCGGCGTGGCGCTGCTCCCCTCGGCCGAGGCTGCGGGCGGCTTTCTTACCGGGCTGGGCTTTACCGGGGCGGGCTGGCTGCTACCGCTGCTCCTGCCCGTGATCGCCGCCGCCGTGGCCTATGCCGCCACGCGCCGCGCCGCCAATGTCAAACTGCGGGAGCTGACCTGATGCGCCAAATCCTGCCCCTGCAATGGCTGCTGTCGCTGATCTTCATCGTGCAGATGTATCTGGCGATGCTGGTGATCGGCGTGGTCTTCCTGATCCCGGCGCTGCTCGACCGCCGCCATGCCCATACCGCCTGCCGCAGCTTCTGTGCCTGGGTGCGCCTGTCGCTGGGCGCGCTCTGCGGCCTGCGGACCGAGGTGCGCGGCACCGTCCCGCAGACCGAAGTGCTGATCGCCGCCAAACACCAGAGCTTTCTCGACATCATCCTGATCTTCGGGGCGGTGCCGCGCGGCAAGTTCATCATGAAAAAGGAACTGGTCTGGGCGCCGATCCTGGGCTGGTATGCAATGCGCATCGGCTGCGTGCCGGTCGATCGCGGCAAGCGGGGTGCCGCGATCACCCGCATGATGGCCGATGTGAAATCCGGCGCCAGCCTGCCGGGCCAGTTGATCATCTACCCGCAGGGCACGCGGGTCGCGCCGGGCGTCAAGGCCCCCTACAAGGTTGGCACGGCGCTGCTTTATCAACAGCTTGGCCAGGATTGCGTGCCGGTCGCCACCAATGTCGGACTGTTCTGGCCCAAGCGCGGCATCCTGCGCCGCCCCGGCAATGCGGTGGTGGAATTCCTGCCCGCCATCGCCCACGGCCTCGACAATGCCGCCTTCATGCAGCGGCTGGAAAGCGCGGTGGAAACCGCCTCCGACCGGCTGATGGCGGAAACCGCGCGATGACCACCAGCAAGGCCACCATTGCCGCCCTGCTGGACGGTCTGGCCGAAGCCGGGCCGCTACGCGCCCGGGCGATGTTCGGGGAATATGCGCTCTATCTGGAGGACAAGGTGGTGGCGCTGGTCTGCGATGACCTGCTCTGGCTCAAGCTGCTGCCCGAAGCGCGCGCGCTGCTGCCCGATCACCCGCTGGGCGCGCCCTATCCCGGCGCGCGGCCGCATATCTGCCTGGAGGATGCGCTGGATCAGCCCGATCTGGCCGCCACGGCCCTGCGCCGCGTCGCCGCCGCATTGCCGCCCCCCAAACCGCGCAAACCGCGCCGCCGTCCCGCCTGAGGGTGCGGCCCGCAAAGGCCGGACCCGAGGCATGGCGCGCGGGCGGGGCCACCGGCCCCGGCCGCTCCGCAAGACGGGCCGCGATCAGGCCGCGAGGCCCTTGGACCCCATGTCGAGGAATTTTTGCCGCCGGTCCTTGACCAGGGCGTCGGGCTTTTTACCCGACAGTTCTTTCAGCATGGTTTCCAATGCCTTGCCGACCGCGTCGATGGTTTCCTTGCGGCCGCGCTGCGCGCCGCCCAGCGGCTCTTTCACGATGCGGTCGATCACGCCCAGCTTCTGCAAATCCTGCGCGGTCAGGCGCAGCGCCTCGGCGGCCTCGCGCATCTTCTCGGCGTCCTTCCACAGGATCGAGGCACAGCCCTCGGGCGAGATCACAGAATAGACGCTGTGTTCCAGCATGGCGATGCGGTTCGCCGTAGCAAAGGCCACCGCCCCGCCCGAACCGCCCTCGCCGATGATGATCGAGATCAGCGGCACGCCGATTTGCAGGCATTTCTCGGTGGACCGCGCGATGGCCTCGGCCTGGCCGCGCTCCTCGGCGCCCTTGCCGGGATAGGCGCCGGGCGTATCGACCAGCGTCACCACCGGCAGGCCGAAACGGTCGGCCATGTCCATCAGACGGATCGCCTTGCGATAGCCTTCGGGCCGCGCCATGCCGAAATTGCGTTCGATCCGGCTTTTGGTGTCATTGCCCTTTTCATGGCCGATGATCACGACCGGCTGGTCGTTGAACCGCGCCAGCCCGCCCATGATCGCATGATCGTCGGCAAAGGCGCGGTCGCCCGCCAGGGGGGTGTATTCGCTGAACAGCGCGTCGATGTAATCCTTGCAATGCGGCCGGTCGGGGTGCCGCGCGACCTGGCATTTCCGCCAGGGCGTCAGATCCTTGTAGAGATCGCGCAGCAGGGTTTCCGCCTTGCGGTCCAGCGCGGCGGCCTCTTTCTCGACATCCATTTCCGCATTGGAGCGGGCCATCGCCCGAAGCTCCTCGGCCTTGCCCTCGATCTCGGCCAGCGGCTTTTCGAATTCGAGATAATTCATCGGCAACTCCTCAACAGGCGCGGGTGCGGGCGCGTGGCGCCAGACGGCTTCCTATATGGCCGCCGCGCGACAAAGATGCAACTCGGCATGATGGCAGGGCAGCGACAGGCCGCGCCGGAAACGGCAACGCCCCGCAGTTTGGGCTGCGGGGCGTGCTCCTCCCGTGATGCCGCCGGGGGCCTCCTCTCCCCGCTGGCGGCGCGGGTATCGTTTCGAGAACGATCAATTTTCGTGCTATCGCCCCTGAAGCCTGCGCCTTTGCCGGGCAATCTGTCAACGAATATTTACACGCCCGCCGCAATCATCTCGGCCTGACGGACGATGACTTCGGCCTGCTTGATCGAGGCGATATCGACCAGACGCCCCTTGTAGACCGTCGCCCCCTCGCCCCGGGCCTTGGCGGCCTCCATGGCGGCGAGGATCTCGCGCGCCTCGGCCACGGCGGCGTCGGAAGGGGTGAAGACCTCATTGGCCAGCGCGATCTGCTTGGGATGGATCGCCCATTTGCCCACCATGCCCAGCGTGGCCGAGCGGCGGGCCTGGGCGCGATAGCCCTCATCGTCGCTGAAATCGCCGAAGGGGCCATCGACCGGCAGCACGCCATGGGTGCGGCAGGCTGCGACGATGGCCGCCTGCGCCCAATGCCACGGGTCGGACCAGTGCTTCACGCCCTCGCGCAGCATGTAGTAGTTTTCCTGCGTGCCGCCGATGCCGGTGGTCTGCATCCCCATGCTGGCCGCGAAATCGGCGGCGCCCAGGCTCATCGCCTGCAAGCGCAGGCTGGAGGCGGCGATTTCCTCGACATGGGCGATGCCGGCAGCCGATTCGATGATGACCTCGAAACTGATCGGTTTCGCCCGTCCCTTGGCGCGCTCGATCGCCGTCACCAGCGCATCCACCGCATAGACATCGGCGGCGCAGCCCACCTTGGGGATCATGATCTGGTCCAGCCGGTCGCCGGTCTGTTCCAGCAGATCGACGACATCGCGATACCAGAACGGGGTGTCCAGCCCGTTGATCCGCACCGAAAGGGTCTTGCGACCCCAATCCAGCGTGTTCACCGCCTCGATGATATTGGCGCGCGCCTGATCCTTGTCGGAGGGCGCCACCGAATCCTCCAGATCGAGGTTGATGACATCCGCCGCCGAGGCCGCCATCTTTTCAAACAGCGCGGGGCGCGAGCCGGGGCCAAACAGTTGGCAACGGTTCGGGCGGGCGGGGGCGGCAGGCTGGATACGGAAGCTCATCGGCGTCTCTCGGCAAGGAAATTTCAGCGATTGCTGCGATTGCGATATTATGTTGCGCACGCGAAATCAAGCGCGATTTGCACCCGCAGCATGGCTGCTGCGCGGCAGAAACACCCCATTGCCGCTTGACGCGCCCGCCCCGCTGCCGCAAACCGCCTTGCAATCAAGGGCTGCGCAAAGGGGATCGCGTGATGAGCCGCACCGTTTATGTCAATGGCGACTGGCTGCCGGAAGCCGAAGCGAAGGTGTCGGTCTTTGACCGCGGCTTCCTGATGGCCGATGGCGTCTATGAGGTGACCAGCGTGCTGGACGGCAAGCTGATCGACTTTGCCGGCCATTGCACCCGCCTGGACCGCAGCCTGTCCGAGCTGGAAATGACCAACCCCCATTCCGATGACGAATGGCTGGAGATTTTTCGCCAGATCGTCGCCAGGAACGCGATCAGCGACGGCATGGTCTATCTGCAAGTCACCCGCGGCAATCCGGGCGACCGCGATTTCGCCTATCCGCCGGCCGACCTTCCGCCGACCGTGGTGCTGTTTACCCAGTCGAAGCCCGGCCTGGCCGACAGCCCGGCGGCCAAGACCGGCTGGCGCGTGATCTCGGTGCCCGATATCCGCTGGCACCGCCGCGACATCAAGACGGTGCAGTTGCTTTATCCCTCCATGGCCAAGATGGCGGCCAAGAAGGCCGGTGTCGATGATGCCTGGCTGGTCGAGGACGGGTTCGTGACCGAGGGCACCTCGAACAACGCCTATATCGTCAAGGGCAACAAGATCATCACCCGCGCGCTGTCGTCGGACATCCTGCACGGCATCACCCGCGCCTCGGTGCTGCGTTTCGCCAAGGAAGCGCAGATGGAGGTCGAGGAGCGCAATTTCACCATCGCCGAAGCGCAAGCCGCCGACGAGGCCTTCATTACCTCGGCCAGCGCCTTTGTCATGCCGGTGGTGGAGATTGACGGCACCGCTCTTTCGGACGGCAAGGTCGGCCGCGTCGCCACCCGGATGCGCGAGATCTATCTGGACGAGATGCGCAAGGCCGCGCTCTGACGCCCCGCCGGGCGCCCGGGACCGGGCGCCCGCCTACAGCCCCGCCAGCACCTCTTGCAGCATCGGCGCCAGGCGCAGCGCCCAGGCCTCTTGCTGGGCCTCGGTCGCGATCAGGTCGTTGCGCAATTCGATCAGCGTATTGTGTCGCCCCGGCTGCAAAGCGTGCCGGTCGATGGCATCACCCGGCAAATGGCCGGAATAGGGCTGGTTATCCCCCACGCACAAATCCGCTTCGGCCTGAAGCCGCGCAATCAGCGGGCGCGAAAGCCGCTCATCCAGATGGCTATAGAGGATGCCGATCTGCCAGGGCCGTGGCCGGCGCCCGCGCAGGCAGGGGGTAAAGCTGTGAATCGCCACGATCACCGTATCGTCGCGCCGCGCCGCCAGTTCGGTCAGCGCGCGGTGATAGGGATGATAGAGCATCGCCATGCGGCGATCCCGCTCCGCCGCGTCGGCATGGCGATTGCCGGGGATGATCGTGCCGTCATACAGCTTCATCAGCAGGGTCGGATCGTCCTCGCCCCGGTTCGGGTCGATCACCAGACGCGAGAAATCGGAACAGATGACCGGGCTGTCCAGCGCGCGCCCGAGCGCCCGCGCCACCCCCGCCGCCCCCGGATCCCAGGCGATATGGCGGGCCATGTCGGCCGGGTCGATGCCCAGCGTGCCGCCATTCACCTCGGGCGGGACACGGTTCGTCGCGTGGTCACAGGTCACCAGCCAGCGGCCCGGCCGGTCGGCCCCGTCGATCTGCAAGGGGGGATGTGTCATCAGCGCGTCACCTTTTGCCCGAAGTGTTAGGCCATGACCGGACCGAACGGAATCCTGAAAACCACGATATCGGACAAAGACCGCCGTTTTCCCGCTTTGCCGCTGGACGCAGGGGGGTAAAAACGCGTATGTTACCGCTAACACCGTTATCGCTAACGCCGCGCAGATTGCCGCAGGGTCCGATATCGGCCATAAGGGCGCTGGCCCGCCAGACACGAGACAAGGAACCGCAGCATGAGACGGATGCGCAACGTAAAGATCGTGGCCACGCTTGGCCCGGCCTCCTCGGATTATGCCATGATCCGCGGGCTGTTCGAGGCGGGGGCCGATGTGTTCCGCCTGAACATGAGCCACGGCACCCATGAGGATATCCGCGCCCGGCACGAGATCATCCGCAAGGTCGAGGCCGATCTGGACCGCCCGATCGCGATTCTGGCCGACCTTCAGGGGCCGAAACTGCGCGTCGGCACCTTTGCCGCCGGCGCCGCCGACCTGGAAGAAGGCCAGAGCTTCCGCTTTGACCTCGACCCGACCCCGGGCGAAGGCCATCGCGTGAACCTGCCGCACCCCGAGATTTTCGCGGCCCTCGAGGCCGGCTCCACCCTGCTGGTCAATGACGGCAAGCTGCGCCTGCGCGTCGATAGCTGCGGCAAGGATTTCGCCGATTGCACCGTGATCGTGGGTGGCACCATCTCCAACCGCAAGGGCGTGAACGTGCCCGACGTGCTGCTGCCGCTGGCCGCGCTGTCGCAAAAAGACCGGGTCGATCTGGAATTTGCCTGCCAACTGGGCGTGGACTGGCTGGCGCTCAGCTTCGTGCAGCGCCCCGAGGATGTGATCGAGGCCCGCGCCCTGGCCAATGGCCGCGCCGCGATTCTGGCCAAGATCGAGAAACCCGCCGCCGTGAAGACTTATGATGCCATCCTGGCCGTGGCGGACGGGATCATGGTCGCGCGTGGCGATCTGGGGGTGGAGCTGCCAGTCCATGCTGTGCCGCCGATCCAGAAGCAACTGGTGCGCAAGGCGCGCGCCGCGGCCAAGCCGGTGATCGTGGCGACGCAGATGCTCGAATCCATGATCGAAAGCCCGGTGCCCACCCGGGCCGAGGTGTCGGACGTGGCGACCGCGATCTATGAAGGCGCCGATGCGGTGATGCTCTCGGCCGAAAGCGCCGCGGGCAAATTCCCGATCGAGGCCGTGAACACCATGAACAACGTGGCGATCAGCGTCGAAAGCGATGCGACCTATCGCGACATCATCGAGGCCAGCCGCCGCGTGACGCGCAAGACCGTGGCCGACGGCATCGTCGCCGCCGCGCGCGAAATCGCCGAGGCCGCCGATATCAAGGCGATCTGCTGCTTCAGCCAGTCGGGCACCACGGTCAGCCTGGTCGCCCGCGAACGGCCACGCGTGCCGATCATCGGCCTGACGCCGCTGCAATCGACCGCGCGTCGGCTCTGCCTGACCTGGGGCGCCCATTGCGCCATCACCGAGGAGCAGGAACGCTTCAAGGGCGCCGTCATCTCGGCCGTGCGCGCCGCGCGCACCTATGGCTTTGCCGAAGCGACGGATCAGATCGTGGTCACCGCGGGCGTGCCGTTCAACGTGCCGGGCACGACGAACATCCTGCGCGTCGCCCCCTGTGACGAGCGGTTGATTCACCGCGCCGAAGCGGAGTAACCTTACCCCGGGGCAAGCGGGGGGCGCGTGGTGAATACCGATCTCTATCTGGTCTTCGGCATCATCCTGTGCGGATTGGCCGTGCCTTCGGTGTTGTCGGCCATCATCGATTCCCGCGCGCCCCGGGCCGCCGCCATCGTCGCCATGATCGGCGTGGGCCTTGTGGCCATCGCCTATCAGAAAAAGCCCGGCGGCTATGAATTGCGCGATATTCCCAATGCCTTCTACCGGGTGATCGGGAATATCCGCCTCTAGGCCCTGAACCGGGCTTGCACTTTTCCCAAAGCGGCCCTATACGGCCCGCTCTATCCCCGCGCGACCGGCCGGTGTGGCATTGCCGAGTCGCGCGTTCACCCTCAACGAGGAGATGGAAATGCCCAAGATGAAGACCAAATCGGCAGCCAAGAAGCGTTTCAGCTTCACGGCTTCCGGTCGTGTGAAGGCCGGCCCGGCGGGCAAGCGTCACGGCATGATCAAGCGCACGACGAAATTCGTCCGCGACGCATCGGGTGCGATGATCCTGTGCGAAAGCGACGCGAAGATCGTCAAGAAATACATGCCCTACGACCGCTGAGGAGCCTGAAACATGTCCCGCGTCAAATCCGGTAAGGTGACCCACGCCCGTCACCGCAAGGTGATCAAGCAGGCGAAAGGCTACTATGCCGCCCGCTCGACCAATTTCCGCACCGCCACGCAGGCGGTGGACAAGGCGAACCAATACGCCACCCGCGACCGCAAGACCCGCAAGCGCAACTTCCGCGCCCTGTGGATCCAGCGGATCAACGCGGCCGTGCGTCTGTTCGACCTGGAACTGACCTATTCGCGTTTCATCAACGGTCTGGCGAAAGCCGGCATCGAGGTGGACCGCAAGGTTCTGGCCGACCTGGCCGTACACGAGCCCGAGGCGTTCAACGCCATCGCCGCGCAGGCCAAGGCCGCGCTGGCCGCCTGATCCGTCAGGCACGAACTGCCCAAAGGCCCCGCTTCGGCGGGGCCTTTTGCTTTGTCCAGGCCCGATGTTATCGCAAACATGCACTTTCCCTTTGCCCTGACCGTCGTTTCGATGCATCGCAGGGTTGAGAGCCTCATGGATCGCTGCATTGGCCCTGCCCGATCCGCCAGCCAGAGGGACAAGGCATGACAGCACTGATCGGATTTCTGAACACAATCTTCTGGGGCTATGTCCTCATATACGGGCTGCTGGCCGTCGGCGCCTATTTCACCATCCGCCTTGGCTTTGTGCAGTTTCGCCACTTCCCCGAAATGTTCCGCTGCGTGATCGGCTCTGGCGCGCAGGATCGTGCCGGGATCTCGCCATTTCAGGCGCTGACGGTCAGCCTCGCCTCGCGCGTGGGCACCGGCAATATCGCGGGCGTCGCGGTCGCGCTGTATCTGGGCGGGCCGGGCGCGATTTTCTGGATGTGGATGGTGGCGCTGGTCGGCATGGCGACCGCCTATGCCGAAAGCACGCTGGCCCAGCTTTACAAGACCCATGGCGAGGGCGGCATCTATCGCGGCGGCCCGGCCTTCTACATCGCGCGCGGCCTGGGCCTGCCCTGGCTGGGTGCCATCTTTTCGGTCTGTCTGATCCTGTCCTTCGGGCTGGTCTTCAACGCCGTGCAGGCCAATTCCATCGCCGATGCGTTCCAGGGCGCCTTCGGCGTGCCGAAGCTGGCGACCGGCCTCGGCCTTGCTGTGCTGACCGGCATCGTGATCTTTGGCGGTATCCGCCAGATCGCCCGCGTCGCGGAATATGTCGTGCCCTTCATGGCCGGCGCCTATCTGCTGCTGGCAATCTGGGTGCTGCTGACCAATATCGCCGCCGTGCCGGGCGTTCTAGCCACGATATTTGCCAGCGCCTTCGGCTTTGGTCCTGCGGCGGGGGGCGTGGCGGGCGGCATCGCCGCGGCGGCGCTGAACGGCATCAAGCGCGGCCTTTTCTCGAACGAGGCCGGCATGGGCTCGGCGCCCAATATCGCGGCCACCGCCAGCCCCGACCCGCACCACCCGTCCAGCCAGGGCTTCGTGCAGGCGCTTGGCGTCTTTATCGACACGCTGCTGGTCTGCACGGCGACCGCGATCATGATCCTGCTTTCGGGCGTGCTGGACCCGACCAATGGCGTCACCGGCACCGCACTGACCCAGGCGGCGCTGACCCATCACTTCGGCAGCTTCGGCGCGACCTTCGTGGCGATCGCGATCTTCTTCTTCGCCTTCACCTCGATCATCGGCAATTACGCCTATTGCGAAAGCGCGATGGACTTTCTGGGTCTGGGCAAACGCGGCCCGATCACCGGGTTGCGCAGCCTTGTGCTGCTGATGGTGATCTGGGGCGCCTTGCAGGCCGTGGCGACGGTCTTTGACTTTGCCGATGCCTCGATGGGGCTGATGGCCACGATCAACCTGATCGCCATCGTCGCGCTTTCGGGTATCGTCGTCACGCTGACCCGCGATTATGTCGCACAGCGCAAGGCCGGCAAGCTGCCGCACTTCCACATTGCGCAGCATCCGGGCCTGGCCAAGGGTGTCGAGGCGGAAATCTGGAAATGACCGCGGGGGGCCTTCGGGCCCCCTGCCCCCCCTCTGCGCTTGCAAATCCGCCCCCGCGCGGCTAGCTACCGGGACCAGACGACCGGAGGCGCGAGATGGAACTGACCGAACTGCGTGGCAAGTATATCGAGGCCGTGGCCAAGGCCGCCGACGAGAGCGCACTGGAAGAGGTGCGGATCGCCGCCCTGGGCAAGAAAGGCGAGATTTCCGCGCTGATGGCGACGCTGGGCAAGATGGAGCCCGAGGCCCGCAAGGCCGCCGGCGCCGCGATGAACGTGGTCAAGGACGAGATCGACGCCGCGCTGCGCGCCCGCAAGGTGGCGCTGGCCGATGCGGCCCTGGACGAGCGTCTGAAATCCGAATGGCTGGATGTCACGCTGCCCGGCCGGCCCCGCCGCATGGGCACCATCCACCCGGTTTCGCAGGTGATGGATGAACTGACCGCGATCTTTGCCGATATGGGCTTTGCGGTGGCCGAAGGCCCGCAGGTCGAAAGCGACTGGTATAATTTCGACGCGCTGAACATCCCGCCCGAACATCCGGCGCGGCAGGAACATGACACCTTCTTCATGCACCGCGCCGAGGGCGACGCCCGCCCGCCGCATGTGCTGCGCACCCATACCAGCCCGGTGCAGATCCGCGCCATGACCGAACAGGGTGCCCCGATCCGCGTCATCGCGCCGGGCCGCGTCTATCGCATGGACATGGACCAGACCCATACCCCGATGTTCCATCAGGTCGAGGGGCTGGCGATCGACCGCGATATTTCCATGGCCAACCTGAAATGGACGCTGGAGGAATTCTGCCGCGCGTTCTTTGAGGTGGACAAGGTGGAGCTGCGCTTCCGCGCCAGCCACTTCCCCTTTACCGAACCCTCGGCCGAGGTGGATATCCGCTATTCCAATGTCGGCGGCCAGTTGAAGATCGGCGAGGGCGACAAGTGGATGGAGATCCTCGGTTCCGGCATGGTGCATCCCAAGGTGTTGGCCGCCGCCGGGGTGAACCCGGATCAATGGCAGGGCTTTGCCTTTGGCATGGGCATCGACCGCATCGCCATGCTGAAATACGGCATCCCCGACCTGCGCGCCTTCTTCGAGGCCGATCTGCGCTGGCTGCGCCATTACGGCTTTGCCGCGCTTGACCTGCCCGATCTGGCAGGTGGCCTGAGCCGCTGATGCGAAAGGGCGCCCGCGGGCGCCCTTTTCCATTTCAGATGATGAAGATATCGGCCGCTGTCAGTGCCGCGCCATCGCGCAGGTCGGCGACCAGCATCTTGGACGCCGCCCCGGTGCCATCGGCATCATACCAGAGCCGCCCGGTGGATTGCTGATAGATCAACCGGTCGCCGGCATCCTGTGCCGCAGTGCCGGTGACGAACTGCGCCTTGCGCAGCGCGCCGGTATAGGCAAAGCCGGTGAAGGCGTCATTGTCGAAATGCAGCGCATCGGCACGCGCGTCGAAATCCTTGATCACATCGCGATTCGTGCTGCCGCGCGCGACAAAGACAAAGATATCGGCCCCGGCGCCGCCGGCCAGCGTGTCGATCCCGGTGCCGCCAATCAGCACATCGGCCCCGCCGCCGCCATTGATGCTGTCGGCCCCCGCCTCGCCCAGCAGCCGGTCATTGCCGGTATCGCCGTTCAGCCGATCCTGCCCCAGCCCGCCAAAAAGCGTGTCATTGCCCGCGCCGCCGCTGATCGTGTCCGACCCGGCATAGCCGCGCACCAGATCGGCGCCGGCAAAGGCATTCACCCGGTCGGTGCCATCGGTCGCACTGATCTGGTCATTCCCGCCCAGCATCAGCCGGTTCAGCAGCGTCCAGTTGCTCTGGAACACCGCGTTGGCCAGATCGGGGGCGCCAACGGACAGCTTGCTCCAGTCCAGCATGGTGGCGCCGTTGAAGGTGATGGTGATGCGGCTGACCGTGCCCGCCGTGACGCCGGTCAGCACCCCGCCGGAAAAGCTGTAGCTCAACCCCGAGCCGAAAAAGGTGACCACATCGCCCTCGTCCCGAAAGGCGAGCCGCGTGCTGCTTGAGGTGACGATGTCAAAGTCGAAAAGTTCCGAAAAGGCCGAAGTCGAAACCATTTCGACCCCATCCACGCCGCGTGCAAATTTGATGACAGACATATAATTACCTTATCTTTCATACAGTTGAACAGGAACGCACGCCGCGGTCACGGCTGGCGTCAATCGGTAAAGCGGTTGTCGCGCGGAAAGCCGCGCGGCGCCATGGCCCCCGCCCCGGCCCGGGCCCCTTGCCATTGCGCCAGGTCGGTTTCCAGCCGGGTGCGCCCGGCCGGGTCTTTCCAGGACAGGCCATTGGCAAGGGTAAAGGTCGTGGCGTCCGACAGGCCGCCATCCTTGTATTTCTGCAAGCGCACGCCCTTGCCCTTGGCCATTTCCGGCAGTTCCGCCACCGGAAAGACCAGAAGCTTGCGGTTCTCGCCGACCACGGCGACGTGATCGCCGCTGACGCGGCGGCACAGCGCGGTCCTGACCCCTTCGCGGAAGGTCAGCACCTGTTTGCCCGCGCGGGTCTGCGCCACGACCTCCTCCGAAGGCACGACAAAGCCGTCGCCCGCGGTCGAGGCGACCAGCAGCTTTTCGCCGGCGCGCCAGATCAGCATATCGGTGATCTCGGCATCGTTGGGCAGGTCGATCATCAGGCGCACCGGTTCACCCATGCCGCGCCCGCCGGGCAGGTTGGCGCCCAGCAGCGTGTAGAACCGCCCGTTCGCCCCCACGACCAGAATCCGGTCGGTGGTTTCGGCATGGAAGATGAAGCGCCCCTCATCGCCATCCTTGAACTTCACATCGGTATCCAGCGGCTGATGCCCTTTCATCGCGCGGATCCAGCCCATGCGGGAACAGATCACGGTGATCGGCTCGCGCTCGATCATGGCTTCCAGCGGCACTTCCTCCACATCGGCCATGTCCGCAAAATCGGTGCGGCGCTTGCCGATGACGGTCGCCTTGCCGAACTGGCCCTGCACCTCGGCCAGATCGCGGCCGATCCGCGCCCATTGCAGCCCCGCATCGCCCATCAGCGCCAGCAGATCCTCACGCTCCGCGCGCAGCTCGTCGCGCTCCGCGATCAGCTCCAGCTCCTCCAGCTTGCGCAGGCTGCGCAGCCGCATGTTCAGGATCGCCTCGGCCTGCACCTCGGACAATTCGCCCTTGCCGGGCTTGGGCGGAACGTAATCCTCCTCCGACAGGGCGCGCTTGTGCTTCTTGCCCCAGACCTCGGCCATCAGGGCGGCCTTGGGGTCGGTGTCGTAGCGGATGATGTCGATCACCCGGTCGAGGTTCAGGAAGGTCAGGATGAACCCGTCGAGGATCTCCAGCCGGTGTTCGATCTTTTCGATCCGGTGGCGGGTGCGGCGGCCCAGAACATCGCGGCGATGATCGAGAAAGGCCCGCAGCACCTCTTTCAGCGAACAGACCTTGGGCACCTTGCCGTCGATCAGCACGTTCATGTTCAGGCTGAAGCGAATCTCCAGATCGGAGTTCTTGAACAGCATCCCCATCAGCATGTCGGGGTCGATCGTGCGGGCGCGCGGTTCCAGCACGATGCGCACATCCTCGGCGCTTTCGTCGCGCACATCGGCCAGCGCCGGCACCTTCTTGGTCTGGATCACCTCGGCCAGACGCTCGATCAGCTTGGATTTCTGCACCTGATAGGGGATCTCGGTGACGACGATCTGCCATTGACCGCGGCCCAGATCCTCCACCGACCAGCGCGACCGCAGACGAAAGGCGCCGCGGCCGGTGCGATAGGCCTCCAGAATGTTCTCGCGCGGCTCCACGATCACGCCGCCGGTCGGGAAATCGGGGCCGGGCACCAGCTTGACCAGTTCCTCGTCCGTGACCTCGGGATCCTGGATCATCGCCTGACAGGCGTCGATCAGTTCATGCAGGTTGTGCGGCGGGATATTCGTCGCCATGCCGACCGCGATCCCGCTGGAGCCATTGGCCAACAGGTTGGGAAACGCCGCCGGCATCACCACGGGTTCTTCCAGCGTGCCGTCGTAATTGGGGCGGAAATCGACCGCGTTCTCGGTCAGCCCCTCCATCAGCAATTCCGCGATATGGGTCAGCCGCGCCTCGGTGTAGCGGCTGGCGGCGGGGTTGTCGCCGTCGATATTGCCAAAATTCCCCTGCCCGTCCACCAGCGGGTAGCGCACCGCGAAGTCCTGAGCCAGACGCGCCATGGCGTCATAGATCGCGGCATCGCCATGCGGGTGATAGTTGCCCATCACATCGCCCGAGATCTTGGCCGATTTGCGGAAGCCCCCGGTCGGTGACAGCCGCAGCTCGCGCATCGCATACATGATGCGCCGATGCACCGGCTTCAGCCCGTCGCGCGCATCGGGCAGCGCGCGGTGCATGATGGTGGACAGCGCATAGGTCAGATAGCGCTCACCGATGGCACGGCGCAGCGGCTCCGAATGGGTTGCGGGCTCGATCTGGGGGACGGCGGGTTCTTCGGTCATGGATGTTGTGTAATCTCTGGTCCTGCGCCGGTCCAGCCGGATTTCCCGAAGCGGGGAATTCGGGAACCTTTTTCCACCTCGGCGGTTAAACTTTCGTGATAAAAGATCACAGTTTCGAGTGATTCAGGGCCTGTCATGATACGCATGCTGCTTCTTCTCTGTGCCGCCATCTTTGTGGTTCTCGCGCTCTGGGGCGGGGAGGATGCGCCGCGGCGCGTGGCCGCCACCCCCGCGGCCGCACCGGCCGCCGAGCCGATGGTCGTGCAGGCCAGCTATATCAGCGAGGCACCCGCCCCCACCGGCCCCGTCGTGCCGCTGGTCCTGCCGCTGGTGCGCAGCGACGCCGCGGTGGTCGAGGCGCTGAGCGACGCGCCTGCCCCTGCCGAGACCGAGGCCGAAATCCGCTACATCACCGCCAGCTCGGTGAATGTCCGCGAGGGGCCCTCGACCGAATTCCCGGTGGTCGGCAAGCTGAGCCGGGGGGAGGCCGCGCGCCTGCTCTGGACCGAGGAAAACGGTTGGGCGCGCATTATTCTTGAAGGCGACGGGATGACCGGCTTTGTCTCGGGCGACTTCCTGTCAGACAGCGCACCCTGATTGCACCCTCGCGGTTTTGCGCCTATCCCGACAGAAAACCGGAGCAGCCCATGACCGCCCCCCGCCACGTCCTGATCACCGGATGTTCCTCCGGCATCGGCCTCGATGCCGCCCGCACCCTGCATGCCCGGGGCTGGCGCGTCTTTGCCACCTGCCGGCAAGAGGCCGATTGCGACCGCCTGCGCGCCGAGGGACTGGAGAGCTTTCGCCTCGATTACGCCGATGAGGACAGCATCGCCACCGCCCTGGACGAGGCGCTGCACCGCAGCGGCGGCCGGCTTGAGGCGCTGTATAACAACGGCGCCTTTGCCTGCCCCGGCGCCGCCGAAGACCTGCCGCGCGGCGCCCTGCGCGAGATTTTCGAGGTCAACCTGTTCGGCTGCCACGACCTGACGCGCCGGGTGATCCCGGTCATGCGGGCGCAGGGCGGCGGCCGGATCGTCAATTGCTCCTCGGTGCTGGGGCTGGTCGGCATGCGCTGGCGCGCGGCCTATGTCAGTACGAAATTCGCGCTCGAGGGCCTGACCGATGTGCTGCGGGTCGAGATGCGGGGCACCGGCATCCATGTCTGCCTGCTGGAACCCGGCCCGATCCCGACCCGAATCCGCGAAAACTCCATCCCGCATTTCGAACGCTGGATCGACTGGGAAAATTCGGCCCGCGCCGCAGAATATCGCGCGCTGCTGCATCGTCTTTATGAACCCAAACAGGGGCCAGACCTGTTCGAACTGCCCTGTTCCGCCGTCACCGCCAAGCTGATCCACGCGCTTGAAAGCCCGCGCCCGCGCGGCCGCTATCACATCACCCGCGCGACACAGCTGATGGGTCTGGCGCGGCGCATCCTGCCCACCCCCGCGCTTGACTGGCTGATCGCGCGGGCCTGAAAAGGCAATTCCCTCTCGCCTTTCGTGGCCAAAGCGCTATGTCTCGGGCAGCTACAGGAAAGGGTGCCCATGCTCCTGCAAGATCCGCTGTTCCTCCTGGCCGCCCTGGCCTGCCTTGTCGTCGTCATCATCCTGACCATCGGCATCGGCGCCTTCGGCAAGGGGGGCGAATTCAACCGCCGCCACGCCAATCGCCTGATGCGTTATCGCATCATCGGGCAGGCGGTGGCGGTGATTCTGATCGTCATCTTCGCCTGGCTGCGCAGCAAGGGGGGGCAGTGATGGTTGTCCTGTCAAAGATCTATACCCGCACCGGTGACAAGGGCGATACCGCGCTTGGCAATGGCGCGCGCGTGCCCAAATTCTCCGCCCGGGTGACTGCCTATGGAACGGTGGACGAGGTGAACGCCACGCTTGGCCTTGCGCGGCTGCATGCCGAGGGCGATCTGGCCGCCGCGATCGCGCGCATCCAGAATGATCTCTTCGATCTGGGCGCCGACCTCTGCACCCCTGACCGCGACCAGGATGCAGAGGCCAAATACCCGCCCTTGCGCATGATTTCCGCGCAGGTGGACCGGCTGGAGGCTGAAATCGACGCCATGAACAGCCATCTCACGCCCCTGCGCAGCTTCATCCTGCCCGGCGGGTCGGCGCTGGCCGCCCATCTGCATCTGTCGCGCACCGTCGCCCGCCGCGCCGAACGCGAGACCGTGCACCTCGCCACGACCGAGGATGTGAACCCCGAGGCGATCAAGTATCTGAATCGCCTGTCGGATTGGCTGTTTGTCGCCAGCCGCATCGCCAACGATGCGGGCAAGGCGGATGTTCTCTGGGTTCCCGGGCTGACCCGGGACACATGACGCTGCGTTAATAACGCGGCGTCGCGACGCCGCGGCGCGTCGCTTTTGGATTGTTTTTGCACTCCCCCCCGGGCTAACAACGCAGCGGAGAGCTTGGACGGGCCCCTGACCGGGCCGAAACCTGGGAGATTGCCGCCGATGAAGGTATTGGTACCTGTCAAACGCGTGATTGACTACAACGTTAAGGTTCGCGTGAAGGCGGACGGTAGCGGTGTCGATCTTGCGAATGTGAAGATGTCGATGAACCCGTTTGACGAGATTGCGGTGGAAGAAGCGATCCGTCTGAAGGAAAAGGGTGTGGCGTCGGAGATCGTGGTTGTCTCGATCGGCGTGAAACAGGCGCAAGAGACGCTGCGGACGGCGCTTGCGATGGGTGCGGACCGTGCGATCCTGATCGAGGCTGCGTCGGACGTGCATACGGATATCGAACCCCTTGCGGTGGCGAAGCTTCTGGCGGCGGTGGTTGGGGCCGAGGCGCCCGGGCTGGTTCTGGCCGGCAAGCAGGCGATCGACAATGACATGAACGCGACCGGGCAGATGCTGTCGGCGCTGCTGGGCTGGTCCCAGGCGACCTTTGCCAGCGAGCTCTCGGTCGCGGGCGACAGCGCGACGGTGACGCGCGAGGTGGATGGCGGGCTTCAGACCATCACGGTGAAGCTGCCTGCGGTTGTGACGGTGGATCTGCGGCTGAACGAGCCGCGCTATGCCTCGCTTCCGAACATCATGAAGGCCAAGAAGAAGCCGCTGGAGGAGAAGACCGCCGCCGATTATGGCGTCGATGTCACCCCGCGTCTGACCGTAGTGAAGACCAGCGAGCCTGCCGGGCGGAAGGCGGGCGTGAAGGTCGCCTCGGTGGACGAGCTGATTGCGAAACTGAAAGACGAAGCGGGGGTTCTGTGATGGCTGTTCTCCTTCTGGCCGATGTGAATGGTGGTCAGCTTGCCACCGATTCGGTTGCGAAAACGTTGACGGCGGTGGCCGGTCTTGGCGAAATCCACGTCCTTGTGGCGGGTCAGGGCGGCGATGCGGCGGCGGCCGAAGCGGCGGGTCTTGCGGGTGTGAGCAAGGTTCTGTTCGCCGACGGGCACGATTATTGTCACGGCATGGCCGAGGCGACGGCGGCACTGGTTGTGGGTCTGGCCAGTAGCTACACCCATATCTGCGCCCCGGCGACGGCGGCGGCCAAGAATGTGCTGCCGCGTGTGGCGGCGCTTCTGGATGTGATGGTGCTGTCGGATGTGACGGCCGTTATCGATTCCGAAACCTTTGAACGGCCAATCTATGCCGGGAACGCGATCCAGACGGTGAAGTCGGGCGACAAGGTGAAGGTGTTCACCGTGCGCACGGCGGCCTTTGCGGCGGCGGGCACGGGCGGTGCGGCCGCGTTGGAAAAGGTGACCGGCGCGACGGCCGAGGGGCTGTCGTCCTGGGTGGAAGACAAGGTGGCGGCGTCGGACCGCCCGGAACTGACCTCGGCGAAGATCGTCGTGTCGGGCGGCCGTGGCGTGGGCTCCGAGGCCGACTTCGCGCTGATCGAGGCACTGGCCGACAAGCTGGGCGCCGCCGTCGGCGCGTCGCGCGCGGCGGTGGATTCGGGCTTTGCGCCGAATGACTGGCAGGTCGGCCAGACCGGCAAGGTCGTGGCCCCCGCGCTCTATGTCGCCATCGGCATTTCGGGCGCCATCCAGCACCTCGCCGGCATGAAGGACAGCAAGGTCATCGTCGCCATCAACAAGGACGAAGAGGCCCCCATCTTCCAGATCGCCGATTACGGCCTCGTGGCAGACCTCTTCCAGGCCGTCCCCGAGATGACCCAGAAGGTCTGAGCAAACAAAGACACCAGAAAAATCAGACCCGCGCCACCGCGCGGGTCTTTTCATTTCAACATCTGGCTCAGGGCCATTTGCAACCGTGCCGCAACCTCGGCATGCGCCGCACGACCGGGCAAGGACAGCGCTGCCGTGCGCTCCAGATCGGGAACCAGAAGCGCCTGCACCGGATCATCGGTGGCGATCACCTCCTGATAAGAACGCACCTGCGGACGCAGTTGCAGGATCATCTCCGCATCCACCAGCAGCGGATCGCGATGCAGATCAGCGGCCCGTCCGGCCCGCGGTGGCCGATGGCCCGCAAAATACAGCAGCACCGTCCGGTCCGGCGCAAGCGCCAGCAAAGCCGCCATCCGTCGCAACCAGACATTGCGCAGCTCGGTCGCCACCTCCTCGAACCGCTCAGCCGAGCTGCGCTGCAAGGCCTGCAACATATGGCGCGTAAAGCTGAAATCGGTGAAATCAACCTCGGGGAACAGCTGCCGCAAAGCCGCTGTGGCACCCAGAAATCGGTCATTCCGCCGCCGATGCACGCGGTAGAACCGGTTCGACAGATTCTGCGCGCCCATCACCTGAACGACCACAGCCTCTGCGCCCGCGACAATCCCGCGCAGCGCGCTATCCTCCAGAAACAGGTCGGGGCCGGCATTGACCGCGCCCAGATTGACCACCTGGCAACAGCCCTTCGCCTCCAACAGCGCCGGAAACGGCTCCGGCACGAATTTCCCATAGGTCTCGATCCCGCCGAGGACCGCGACATAGGGCTTTTCCAGATCGCGCGCCGGTCCGCGAAAGACCGCGCGCGACGCGCCATATCGACATGGCGCATAATCCAGGGCGACCCCGCCCTGATAGACATAGGCCATCATACCCACCCAATTTCATCTCACCCATGCCCAGCTTGCGCCCAACCCCTTTCCAAATCGCTAAATACGGCATTTCCCTCAAATTTCCGGTATTTGACACGGCGTTTTCCACCCTTGCGCTTTCGCCCCCGCGCCGCATACTCTGACGCGGACAGTGTGGAGAAAACGCATGGCAATCGAGACGGTGGGCGTCATCGGCGCAGGGCAGATGGGCAACGGCATCGCGCATGTCTTCGCGCTGGCGGGCTATGATGTGCTGCTGAACGACCTGAACGAAGACAGTCTCGTCAAGGCCATCGGCACCATCGACAAGAATCTGGAACGTCAGGTCAGCCGCGGCAAGATCAGCGCCGAAGAAAAGGCGACCGCGCTTGGCCGCATCCGCACCACGCTCAACCTGCCCGATCTCGGCCAGACCGATCTGGTGATCGAGGCCGCGACCGAGAACGAACCCGTCAAGCAGAAGATCTTTGACGCGCTGCTGCCGCATCTGAAACCGACAACGATCCTGACCTCCAACACCTCGTCGATCTCGATCACGCGGCTGGCCTCGCGCACCGACCGGCCGGAAAAGTTCATGGGTTTCCACTTCATGAACCCGGTGCCGGTGATGCAGTTGGTGGAACTGATCCGCGGCATCGCGACCGACCAGCCCACCTATGAGGCGCTGCATGAGGTGGTGCGCAATCTTGGCAAGACCGCCGCCAGCGCCGAAGATTTTCCGGCCTTCATCGTGAACCGCATCCTGATTCCGATGATCAACGAGGCGGTCTATACGCTGTATGAGGGCGTCGGTTCGGTGAAAAGCATCGACGAATCGATGAAGCTGGGCGCCAATCACCCGATGGGTCCGCTGGAGCTTGCGGATTTCATCGGGCTCGACACCTGTCTCGCGATCATGAATGTGCTGTATGACGGGCTGGCCGATACCAAATATCGCCCCTGCCCGCTGCTCACCAAATATGTCGAAGCCGGCTGGCTGGGCCGCAAGGCGGGCCGTGGCTTTTACGACTATCGCGGCGAAACCCCGGTGCCGACGCGCTGAGCCTCAGCGGCCAAGCGCGAGGGTGTGTTCCCGGATCCAGGCGAGGAAGCCACGCGGGTTGCCCTCCCATGGCTTCAGCGCCTCGGGCAGGATCGGCTCACCGATGAAGGGGCGCTGCGGCTTGAACAAGGCGCGCTTGATTTCATAAAGCAAAAGCCCCTGCCGCAGTGTCGCCGACAGCTTGTCCGCGATCTGATAGGCGCGGCTGTTCTGCCCGGTGAAGTGGATCGGCACCACCGTCGCGCCCGACCGCATGATCATCTTGTGGGTAAAGGGGTTCCATTCCGGCTCCACCGCCGGGCCGAACCACCCCTCGGCCACCGCGACCTTGCCGGCGGGGAACAGGATGATCAAGCCGCCCTGCTTCAGATGCGCCATGGTCTGATTCCGCATCTCCAACCCCAGTTCGCGCGCATTTTCCTCATGCGGGAACGGCACCGGGATCATGAATTCCTCGATCTCGGGGATGCCGGTCAGGAGCGAGCGGGTCAGGATCTTGAAATCGGGCCGCACCCGCGCGACCATTTCGGCCATGACCATGCCATCGACCAGCCCATGCGGATGGTTCGCCACCACCACCACCGGCCCGGTCGCGGGAATGCGCGCGATTTCGGCCGGCGGGGTCTGGATGTCGATCCCCATCGTGCGGATCGCCTTGGGCCAGAACGGCGCCCCGAACGGCGCACCCGATGCCTCGAACTGGCGGATCAGCCGCAGCAGCGTGACCTTGGCCGTCAGCCATTCGATCGCGCGAATGGTGCCGGCCTTGAAAGGGTTGGTAAAGGTGCCGGCATAAGACAGGCGCCGCATGTCATATTGGCGCTCGGGCACGGTGGCGGGTCTGTCGCTGGTCACGATCGGCGCCTTACTGATCTTCACCAAAGCGATTGGCCACCAGACGCTCCAGCGCGTCGGCCAGATCGGCGGCCTGGCTGCCCATGGTCGTGATGTCGATGAACGTCCCGCGCGACGCGCCCAACATGAGCAGCCCCATGATGGAATCGCCCGAGACCGTCATGCCGTCCTTGCTCACCTCGGCCTGGGCATCGAACCCCTCGACACATTCGACGAACTTGGCCGAGGCCCGCGCATGCAGGCCCTTTTCGTTGACGATCTTCAGTTGCCGGTTGGTCATTTCAGCTCTCCCTCGCCGGGCGGAACGTCGCCGCCCAGATCAAGGCTGTTGATATACTTGCGACCGGCGTCCAGTGCGAGGCCGACCGCTTCGGCCAGCGGAAGTTCGCGCGACTTGGTCAGTTTGATCAGCATGGGCAGGTTCGCCCCGTAAAGAATGCGGCGATTGCGCGCGGTGCAGGCCGGCAGCGACAGGTTGGAGGGCGAGCCGCCGAACATGTCGGTCACCACAACCACGCCCTCGCCCCGATCCACCGCATCGGCGGCGGCCGAGATCTCGGCCGATTTGCGGCCGCGATCGTGGTCATCCTCGATGGAAATCGCGCTCATCGCATCCTGCGGGCCCACGACATGCTCCACCGCGGCGAGGTATTCCTTCGCCAAACCGCCATGCGCAACGATCACAATCCCGATCAAGCCCAGATCACCCAGCTGCAATAGGCCGACCGGCGGTCAGCCTGCGTTCCAGTTCCCTGTGACGTTTTGACACCGACCAGCCGGCTTCTGCAAGCGCATTGCCCATGATTTCTGCGACAGCAACCGAGCGGTGTTGCCCGCCGGTGCATCCAAAGCCGATGGCAAGATGCGACTTGCCTTCGGCCAGATGCGCCGGAAGGAGAAAGAGCAAAAGCTCACGCAGCCTTTGCGAGAATTCCGGGAACCGGGAATCAGCCGTCACATAGGCCGCCACCGCCGCATCGCGCCCGTCGAGCGGTCGCAACTCAGCCACCCAATGCGGATTGTTCAGAAAGCGGCAGTCAAAGATCATGTCCAGCCCGCGCGGCACCCCCCGCTTGTAGCTGAAGCTCTGCACCGAAACCGCGAGCCCGGGCGCACCGTCATGGCCAAACCGGTCGCCCAATTCACGGCGCAGGTCATGCGGCGACATGTCGGTCGTGTCGATCAAGTGGTCGGCGCGCACGCGGATCGGCGCCAGAAGGTCGATTTCGCGCGCGATGCCATCGGCCGGCGTCTCGCCAGGCGCCAGCGGATGACGCCGCCGCGTCTCGCCATAGCGCCGGATCAGCTCGTTCACGCCGCAATCCAGAAACAACAGCGACAGATGCACGCGCTGGTCGCGGGTCAGCCGGTCCACCAGTTCGATCAGCGCGGTCGCGTTGAATTCACGGTTGCGCACATCGAGGCCAAGCGCGACGGGCCGGTCCAGCGGCGGACCGTCGATCAGCCGCGGCACCAGGCTTAGCGGCAGATTGTCGATCGCCTCGAAACCCAGATCCTCCAGGGCCTGAATGGCGGTGGAGCGACCAGCGCCCGAAGGCCCGGTGACCAGCACCAGTTCATGTTCGGCCGAGGGGTCACGGGCGGGGGGCATTGCATCCTTCATCGTCAAGCGGCGCGTCCGGCGCGCAGATATTGCAGCAGCGCAGGCGCAAGATGATGCGCATCCCGGCCAAGGACAAGGGGCAACGGGCATCCCAGCAGCACGATCTCGCGACGCGGGGGCAGGCGATCAGGCTCCGGACGGTCCAGATCCACGACAAGCGCGAGCGGCACCTCAGGCAGGTGATCGGCGCGCAACAGCCCGACCCCCCGCGCCTCGATCAAACCGGCGATCCGATCAGGGCAGCGGGCGTGCAGCGCGCGCCCGGCACGATGAAGCCACACCTGATCATCGGCCACGAGTTGCGCGCCAAGCGCCATCAGCCGCAGCGCCAGCCCCGACTTGCCCGCCCCCGACGCGCCGGTAATCAACAGCCCCCGCCCGTGCAGCGCCACGCAAGAGGCGTGATGCAGTTCCGGCGCCTCGGGGGCTGCGCTGACCACCGCTCAGACCGGCAGACCGACGACAAAGCGCGCGCCCAGCGGCTCCGACGTGATGTCGGCCTGGGTCGGACGGATGTTCTCGGCCCAGATCACGCCGCCATGCGCCTCGATGATCTGCTTGGAAATCGCAAGGCCGAGCCCGGAATGATTACCGAAATCGCCCTGTGGCCGCTCGGAATAGAAGCGCTTGAACACCTTGGTCAGCGCCTGTTCGGGGATGCCGGGGCCCGTATCCTCCACCACGACCAGCACGCGATTGTCGCGGCGCCGCGCCCAGACGCGCACGGCATCGCCCTCTTCGCAGAACGAGATCGCATTGGTGATGAGGTTCACGAAAACCTGCGCCAGCCGGCCTTCCAGCCCGCGGATCATGATCGGCTCCTGCGGCAGGTCGGTGATGAATTCCACCCCCTTCTCCCCCGCCTGCTGACCCAGATATTCGGTCAGATTGGCGATGGTTTTCAGCAGGTTGAACTCTTCTTCCTCCTCCTTCACCAATTCGCTGTCCAGACGTGAGGCGTTGGAGATATCGCTGACCAGACGGTCCAGCCGGCGCACGTCATGGTCGATCACCTCCAGCAGGCGGCTGCGTTGGTCGTCACGCTTGGCCAGATGCAGCGAGGCGACGGCAGAGCGCAGCGAGGCGAGCGGGTTCTTGATTTCATGCGACACGTCGGCGGCGAATTGTTCATTCGCGTCGATCCGGTCATAGAGCGCTGCCACCATGCCGCGCATGGCGACCGACAGGCGGCCGATCTCGTCGGGGCGGGCGGTCAGGTCGGGGATACGCACCCGGCCCGGTGCCATCTTGCGGGCGTCGCGGTCACGGCCCAGCTCCGCCGCGGCGGCCAGATCGGAAAGCGGGTTGGCAATGGTCGAGGCCAGCACGAGGCTGAGACCGATCGACACCAGCAATGCGATGACGAACATCTGCAATACCTGCTCGCGCTCATAGCGCACCAGGCGGTCGATCTCCCCCTCGGCCGAGGTCATGGCGACCACGCCGACCACCGCACCGCCGACATGGATCGGGGTCGCGACGGAAAACACCGTGCCCCCCTCGGGCGTGCGGTCGGTCGTCGCAGCCGTCTCGCCCGCCTGCGCGGCGGGCAGCAGATCACGCGCCAACAGCGCCGCGTCAGGCCCGTTACCGGGCGTTTCGCCGCCCGAAAGCAGACCCGAAACCCCCTCCCAGATCGCGTTCAGGAAATCGGTGATCAGGGTGGAGCGTTCGCGTTGCAGGCTGGGTCGGGCATTGCCGCGCCCTGCGGCAACCATCTGCCCCGTGGCATCATAGACCCGCAGTTCCACCCCCGGGCCAAGCGCTGCATGGTTCAGGATCGCCGGCGCATCGGTCATGCCTTCTGCCCCGGCCAGCCGCGCCTCGAAGATCCCGGCGACCAGCTCTGCCTCGGTCACCAGGCCCTGTTCACGCTGGATGACCAGGCTGTCGCGAAACGGGTTGAGAAACAGCACCCCGGCCACCATGACGACGATCGCCATCATGTTGAAGATCACGATCTTGCGCGCCAGCGGCGAATGGTTCAGCGCGACCAGACCGCGCCGCGACTTGCCCGCGCGCAATTCCTGTTCGGCCAGCGCCTCGGGGCTGACCCAATCCTCACCCAGCACCACCTCGCCCTTGCGGACGGGTTGGGCACCTTCGGTCCTGATGCGTTGCGCCAGGGTCATCGGGGGCACTTATTCTTCGTTGTAGCGATAGCCGATGCCATAAAGCGTTTCGATGGCCGAGAAATCGGGGTCGGCCGTCCGCATCTTCTTGCGCAACCGCTTGATATGGCTGTCGATCGTGCGATCATCGACATAGACCTGATCGTCATAGGCCACATCCATCAGCTGATCGCGGCTTTTCACGATGCCAGGGCGCTGCGCCAAGGCCTGCAACAGCAGGAATTCGGTCACGGTGAGCGAGACATCGGCGCCCTTCCAGGCCACGGCATGCCGCAGCGGATCCATCCGCAGATGGCCACGCTCCATGATCTTGGTTTCTTCGGTGACGGCGGTTTCGCCGGAAACCATCGCCTCCTGCCGGCGCAGCAGGGCGCGGATACGCTCCACCAGCAGGCGCTGGCTGAACGGCTTCTTGACGTAGTCGTCAGCGCCCATCCGCAGGCCCAGAACCTCGTCGATCTCGTCATCCTTCGAGGTCAGGAAGATCACCGGCATGCTGGTCTTTTGCCGCAGGCGTTGCAGCAGATCCATGCCATCCATCCGCGGCATCTTGATATCCAGCACCGCCATGTCGGGCAGGCGCCGGTTGAACGCATCAAGCGCCGACTGGCCGTCATTATAGGTGTCAACCTCGAAGCCTTCGGCCTCAAGAGTCATTGATACCGACGTCAGGATATTCCTGTCGTCGTCCACGAGGGCGATCCTGGACATGTCCTGCTTTTCCTGTGCTGCTCTTATTGTGCTTTTTTAGACATAGTCGGTTTTCCTCCTGCAAGAATCAACAGCAAACTGCGAATCACCCCCGCCCGCCGTTCCATGAGACGCAAAATTCCTCAAGGAATGGCTAATTTGTCTCACCTCGCGGGCCCGACAAAGGGGCCGCGCAAGATGATTGCGCTAAATGCCTCTCTGGTTGCGCTAACTGACAAAAAGGTCGCTATTCTTTCCCGAAAGCGACGTGGTATAGCGCCCGTGTCGGCTCCGTCGTCCGGAGCGCGACCGGTAGTCAACTGGCCCCGACTGCCGACTTGAACCGAAAGACGCCGCGCCAGACGCGGCACCGGAGAGCAAGCACATGACGCATGGACGCGTGAACCCCCGCCAAACCCTCGAAACCCAGGGCATCAGCGGACTGGGCAACGTCTATTACAACCTGATCGAACCGTCGCTGGTGGAGGCGGCGGTGCAGCGCGGCGAAGGGCGCCTCGGGCGCGGTGGCGCCTTCCTCTGCACGACCGGGCAATTTACCGGCCGCTCTCCCAAGGACAAGTTCGTGGTCCGCACCCCCGCGGTGGAAAACACGATCTGGTGGGAAAACAACGCCCCGATGGAGGCCGACGCCTTCGACCGGCTGCATGGCGACATGCTGGCCCATATGAAGGGCCGCGATTATTTCGTGCAGGATCTCTATGCCGGCGCCGATGCGGAACACCGCCTCGACGTGCGCGTGATCACGGAGCTGGCCTGGCACGGGCTGTTCATCCGCCACCTGCTGCGCCGCCCGGCCCGCGAGGAACTGGACAGCTTTGCCCCGGAATTCACCATCATCAACTGCCCCAGCTTCAAGGCCGATCCGGCCCGGCATGGCTGCCGCACGGAAACGGTGATCGCGCTCAATTTCGACAAGAAGCTGATCCTGATCGCCAATACCCAATATGCGGGCGAGAACAAGAAATCGGTCTTCACGCTGCTGAACTACATCCTGCCCGGCAAGGGCGTCATGGCGATGCACTGCTCGGCCAACCATGCCATCGGCAACCCGGCGGACGCCGCGGTGTTCTTCGGCCTGTCGGGCACCGGCAAGACCACGCTCTCGGCCGACCCGTCGCGCATCCTGATCGGCGATGACGAACATGGCTGGTCCGACAAGGGCATCTTCAACTTTGAAGGCGGCTGCTACGCCAAGACGATCAACCTGTCGGCCGAGGCCGAGCCGGAGATCTATGGCACCACCTCCAAATTCGGCACCGTGATCGAGAACATGGTCTACGATCCCGAGACGCTGGAGCTGGATTTCGACGATGCAAGCCTGACGCAGAACATGCGCTGCGCCTACCCGCTCGATTACATCTCCAATGCCTCGGAAAACGGGCTGGGCGGCGAGCCGAAGAATGTGATCATGCTGACCTGCGACGCCTTTGGCGTGCTGCCGCCGATCGCGCGGCTGAGCCCGGCGCAGGCGATGTATCACTTCCTGTCCGGCTTCACCTCCAAGACCCCGGGCACCGAGCGCGGCGTGACCGAGCCGACGCCGACCTTCTCCACCTGCTTTGGCGCGCCCTTCATGCCGCGCCGCCCCGAGGTCTATGGCAAGCTGTTGCAGGAAAAGATCGCCGCGACCGGCGCCGAATGCTGGCTGGTGAATACCGGCTGGACCGGCGGCAAGCATGGCGTGGGCAAGCGGATGCCGATCAAGGCGACCCGCGCGCTGCTGACCGCCGCCCTGGACGGGTCGCTGTCGAAGGTCGAGTTCCGCAAGGATCCGAATTTCGGCTTTGAAGTGCCGGTTTCGGTGCCGGGCGTCGATGCGACCCTGCTGAACCCGCGCGACACCTGGGCCGACAAGGCCGCCTATGACGCGCAGGCACAAAAGCTGGTCACCATGTTCGCCGACAATTTCGGCCAATATGTGCCCTTCATCGACGCCGATGTGAAGGCCGCCGCGATCGGCTGAGCCGCAGCGGGGGTTCTGCCGCCAGAGGCCCGGAATATTTGGAACTGAAGAAAGGCCCCGGCATTGTCCGGGGCCTTTTGCCTATGGGGAAGACAGGAGAATCCATTGACAGGACATAATCTTGTAGGTTGACGGCGCGAAATTGAATTTTTCTTGCGCTGCAACTGCGAAGGGATTACCAATCTCGCAACCGCAGAATTCGAGGAATCGCCATGCCGCATGATGGACAGACCGCGCCCGCTTCGCCCGTTTTGCCGGACCTCACCGCCCTTACCGCCGCCGCCCTGCCCGAAGTCGAGGCGCTGTTCGTTGCCGGGCGCGAGGCGCTGCGCGCGCGGGTCTCGACCAATGGCAAGATCTCCGGCGCCGCACTGGAGACCGAGCAATATGCTGCCCATGCGCTGAGCTGGCTGGCAACCTATACCGAGGCGCTGCGCCAACTGAACGCCTGGGCCGGTCGGCTGGCCGAACAGGGCAATCTGGGCGCGATGGAGGCGCTGATCCTTCAGATCGGCTTTGGCGAATATCTGGCGCAGATCGCCGGCGGCATCCCGATGTCGCAGAACGAAACTGCGCGCCTTGCGGATCTTGACCAGAGCTGGACCCCCGGCCCCGCCGCCGCCACGCTGATTGCACAGGGCAACAGCCCCGCCGCGCGTGCAGCGCTCGTGGCACTGATGCGGGATAATCACGGCCGCGCGACCTTTGGCGCCACCGGGCTCGACGAAGAGCTGGAGATGATCCGCGACCAGTTCCGCCGCTTTGCCGATGAGCGGGTAATCCCCTTCGCGCATGACTGGCACCTGAAGGACGAGCTGATCCCGATGGAGATCATCGAGTCGCTGTCGGAAATGGGCGTGTTCGGCCTGACCATCCCCGAGGAATTCGGTGGCTTCGGCCTGTCCAAAGCCTCGATGGTGGTGGTGAGCGAGGAGCTGTCGCGCGGCTATATCGGCGTCGGCAGCCTGGGCACCCGCAGCGAGATCGCCGCGGAACTGATCCTGTGCGGCGGCACGCCCGAGCAAAAGGCCGAATGGCTGCCCAAGCTGGCCAGCGGCGAGATCCTTCCGACCGCCGTCTTCACCGAGCCGAATACCGGCTCCGATCTAGGCAGCCTGCGCACCCGCGCGGTCAAGGTCGGCGACGATTGGGAGGTGACGGGCAACAAGACCTGGATCACCCATGCCGCGCGGACCCATGTCATGACGCTGCTGGCGCGCACCGACCCCGACACGACAGACTGGCGCGGCCTGTCGATGTTCCTGGCCGAAAAGACCCCGGGCACCGATGAGGTTCCCTTCCCGACCCCCGGCATGACCGGCGGCGAGATCGAGGTGCTGGGCTATCGCGGCATGAAGGAATACGAACTGGGCTTTGACGGGTTCAAGGTGAAGGGCGCCAACCTGCTGGGCGGCGTCGCCGGTCAGGGCTTCAAACAGCTGATGCAGACCTTTGAAAGCGCCCGCATCCAGACCGGCGCCCGCGCCATCGGCGTGGCGCAATCGGCGCTGGAAACCGGCATGGGCTATGCCGAGGATCGCAAGCAATTCGGCAAATCGCTGATCGAATTTCCGCGCATCGCCTCCAAGCTGGCGATGATGGCGGTGGAGATCATGATCGCGCGCCAGCTGACCTATTTCAGCGCCTGGCAAAAGGATCATGACAAGCGCTGTGATCTGGAGGCCGGCATGGCCAAGCTGCTGGGCGCCCGCGTCGCCTGGGCCTGCGCCGACAACGCGCTGCAAATCCATGGCGGCAACGGCTTTGCGCTGGAATATCGCATCAGCCGCATCCTCTGCGACGCCCGCATTCTCAATATCTTTGAGGGGGCGGCCGAAATTCAGGCGCAGGTCATCGCCCGCCGCCTGCTGGACTGACCCCTGTTGAGAGCGGTCTGCCGGATGGCCCCCGGCAGACCTCAGGCCCCGCCCCGGGATGGCCGCGCCACCCCGAGGCGGGGATGCAATCGCCCCGCCACCACGAATGCCGCGACAAAGCCCAGGCCGCTCGCCAGAAACACCGCGGCGATCGGCGCGACCAGCAGCACGCTCCAGGCGACGCCGGGGGTGAGAATGCCCGACACGTCGCGAAAACTCGAATAGACCGCCGCCATCTCCACCCGTTCCGACGGCTTGACCGACATCATGAAGGGCAGCCCGCCCGCAGTATCAAGCATGATCAGCCCGACCGAGGCCAGCATCAGGCAGGCGACGGTCAGCCAGGGCAGGGCTGACAGCGCGGCGGCGGCGCAAAACAGCACCATGCACCAGGCCATCGCCCCGCGCACCACGCGCCGCACCGAATGGCGATAGACCAGCCGCAACAGGACGGGCGTCAGGAACAGTGTCGCATTCGACACCGACAGGGCAAAGCCCCCCACCTTGTCGCCCAACCCGGCCTCGATGCAAAAGATCGGCAGGTAGACGATATAGACCCACCAGCCGCAGCTGCGCACCACCGCGAACATCCAGCCCGCGATCAGCCGGGGCTGGCGCAGGAAACGCCCCAGATAGGCCAGCGGGTTGATCGCGGGGCCGCGCGCGCGCTGGATCTGCTTGCCATTGCCCAGCCGCAGCACCCAGAAGGTTGTCAGCAGCAGCAGCGCGAACAGCGCCGCGACGACAAAGGGCAACGGCGCCCAGAGGCCGCGCAACCAGACCCCGGTCATCGGCCCGATCGCCCAGGGTGCAGCGGCGTAAAACATCTGGAGGCTCTGCGTGCGGCCCAGATCGGCGCGGGCGACATAATCCAGCACATAGGCGTTGAAACAGACAAAGCAGGTCGCCGTCGCCAGCACCATCGACAGCAGCGCGACCGGCATCAGCAGCGGCGGGCCGAACCAGGCCAGCGCCATCGCCAGCAGATAAAGGCAGCAACCCAGCGTATACATCCAGCGGCGCGGGATATAGCGGGTCAGCCAGGGCACCAGCAAACCCCAGCAGAGCGAGGCCAACCCGACCAGGAAATAGACCTGGCTGACCGTCGCCGCATCGCGCAGCGCGTCATACATGGTCAGTGGCATGACCGAGATCAGCACGCCGCGCACTGCGGCCTCCAATCCGGCAAGCGTCGCAAAGGACTGGATCCTCGGCGTAGGCGAATGCTGCAAGAACAGCGGTATGTATCTGGTGGCCATCAGCGTCTCCGCCCGCATTTGGCGACAAGTCACGCCGCCGGTCTGCGTCAGGATCGACATTTCATGTCGGTTCGGGTCGATCCCGCCGGTTCAGCCGGTCGATCAGCCGCGCCCGCGCCTCGGGCAGCGGCAGGCCCGGATCCAGCTGCGCCAGTTCCCGCCCGAGGAAATGCCCGGTAATCGCAAGGCCCTCGCGCAGTTCCTGCCCCGTCAGCGGACCCTGTCCCAGCATCCCTTGCGGCAAGGGAAACAGCCGCGCGGCCCAGTCGCCCGCGCCCTGCCGGCTGACCGCCCGCCCGGTTTTCGGGCTGACAAAGGCCAGATCGTCACGCGCCCCCGTCACCGCGCAGCGCGACAGATCCAGCCCGAAGCCCAGATCCTCCAGCAGCGCCAGTTCCCATCGCAGATAGTCGGGCGGCCAGTCCGCCCCCTCCATCCCCGCCAGAAGCGCCTGCGTGCGTCGGTAAAGGTCTGGATGTGCCTCCCGCTCCGCCAGGGCGAAGCGCAGCATGGCGCAGACCGCGTTCAAGCCGGCCAAAGCCAGCGGATCGCCCATCAATACCGCGCGGCTGCGCAGGGGTTCGACGGTGAAGACGCCCAGATGATCGTCCAGCCGCGCCCGCCAGGCCACTGCAACCTGGCTGCCCGGTTGCAGCACAGCCGCCACCTTGCGCGAGGCGCCGCCCCGCACCACGCCCGCATGGCGCCCGTGCAGCGCCGTGAATACCTCGATGATTGCCGATGTCTCGCCGAACGGGCGCGAGGCGATCAGCGTGCCTTCATCCGTCCACTCCATGCCGCACTATCCGATGACGGCAATCTGGCGGCAAGCCATGAAGGAAGCCCTAACGCAGCCCATCTTCATCCAGCAGGGTGCGGCCCGCGCGATCCTCGATCTCGATCACCCAGAGGTCGGGATCGGACCGCCGCGCGCGGTCGATCGCGGCATCGACCTCGGGTTCCGGCCCCTCGGCCAGAACCATCCAGACCCTTGCATCGGCCTGAAAATCATAGCTGCGCTGATAGGCGCGCGCGCGTCCATCCAGCAGGGCGCATTTCACCACCACGGCGCCCGCCTGATCGTCGCCCCGCGCCGTCACATAGACCGGAATATCGGCCAGCCGTAGCCGGGTCAGATATGCCGAGACCCAGACGCCACTGGCCAGACGCGCGCCCATGGCCCGGCCTCAGTCGCCATCCTTGAAATCAAGGCCCATTTCGGAATAGCGATCCGGCTCATCCAGCCAGTTCGGCCGCACCTTGACCTGAAGGAACAGATGCACGGGCCGATCCAGAAATTCCATCAGATCGGCGCGGGCGGCCTGACCGATGGCCTTGACCGTCTCGCCCTTGTGGCCCAGCACGATGCCCTTGTGCCCGTCGCGCGCGACATAGATCACCTGGTCGATCCGGGTCGATCCATCGGGCCGGTCTTCCCATTTCTCGGTCTCGACCGTCAGCTGATAGGGAAGTTCCTCATGCAGGCGCAGGGTCAGCTTTTCGCGCGTGACTTCGGCCGCAATCATCCGCATCGGCAGATCGGCGATCTGATCCTCGGGGTAGAACCACGGCCCGTCGGGCAGCTGGCTGGCCAGCCAGGCGCGCAGCTTGTCCACGCCATAGCCGCGCTCGGCCGAAATCATGAAGGTCTCGGCGAAGGGATAGGCCTCGTTCAGGGTCTGGCTCAGCGCGAGCAGGCTTTCGGCCTTGACCCGGTCGATCTTGTTGATGGCGAGCGCGACGGTCTGGCTGGCCGCGCGATCCTTCAGGGCGTCCAGAATGGATTGCACGCCTTCGGTCAGGCCGCGCTGCGCCTCGATCAGCAGCACCACGATATCGGCATCCGCCGCCCCGCCCCAGGCCGCCGCGACCATGGCCCGGTCCAGCCGGCGGCGCGGGCGGAACAGGCCCGGCGTATCGACAAAGACGATCTGCGCCGCGCCTTCCATGCAGACGCCGCGAATACGCGCCCGCGTGGTCTGCACCTTATGCGTGACGATCGACACTTTCGCCCCGACCATGCGGTTGAGAAGCGTGGATTTTCCGGCGTTCGGCTCTCCGATCAGGGCAACGAAGCCCGCCTTCTGCCCTTGGTTCTGATCAGCCATTCCGGCCCTCCATCCGCGCCAGAAGCGCCTTGGCAGCGGTCTGCTCCGCCGCCCGTTTCGTTCCGGCCTGCGCCTGTTCGGCCTCGCCCGAGGCCAGCCGCACCTCGACGGTGAAGACCGGCTCATGATCCGGCCCCGCGCGGCCAAGCGCGGTATAGACCGGCGGGGTCTGCCCCCGGGCCTGCGCCCATTCCTGAAGCGAGGTCTTGGCGTCGCGGGCATCGGCCTCGACGGCGCCGATCCGCCCGCCCCACAGCCGCAGCACCAGCGCGCGCGCGGCCTCCAGCCCGGCATCCAGATAGACGGCGGCGATCACCGCCTCCATCGCGTCGCCCAGCAGCGCATCCTTGCGCCGACCGCCCGACATCATCTCTGACCGGCCCAGTTTCAGCACATCGCCCAGACCGATGCCGCGCGCCACATCGGCGCAGGTTTCCTTGCGCACCAGCGCGTTGAAGCGCGGCGCAAGCAACCCTTCGGCCGCCCCCCGGTCGGCCGCCATCAGCGCCTCGGCCATGACAAGGCCCAGCACCCGGTCGCCCAGAAATTCCAGCCGCTGATTGTCGGACCGGGTCGGCGAGGAAAACGACGAATGCGTCACCGCGCGCGACAGCAGATCCGGCCGGGCAAAATCATGTCCCAGCCGGGTCTGAAAATCACGGAGATCCGCCGACAGTTTCACTCGATCGCCTTGAAATAGCGGTCAGACCGCCAGGTCCAGAAGAACAGCATCGACCGCCCCGCCGAGGAAAAGATGATCCGGTCGGCACGGCCGATCAGATATTCCGCCGGCAGCATGCCCACGCCGCCCACGGCCTGACTATAGCGGCTGTCGGTGGAATTGTCGCGGTTGTCACCCATGAAGAAGTAATGCCCCGGCGGCACGGTAAAGACATCGGTATTGTCGCCATAGCCGTTGCTGTCGATGTTCAGCACATGATGGCTGCGCCCTTCCGGCAGCGTCTCGACAAAGCGCGAACGGGTGCAGATGCCGCCCTGCCCCACCGGGCCATTCTCGCAGCGCGGCAGGTTGCCCATCGGGCCCTGCGGCTCATAGATTTCCTCGAACTGGCCATCGGGCACCTGCGGCACCTCTTGCCCGTTCAGCCAGAGCACGCCGTTCTTCATCTGGATGGTATCGCCCGGCAGGCCGATCAGCCGCTTGATGAAATCCGACCCGTTGACCGGATGCCGAAACACCACGACATCGCCGCGCTGCGGTTCGCTGCCCAGGATGCGGCCAGTGATCGGGCACATCGAAAAGGGGCAGGAATATTTCGAATAGCCATAGGCCATCTTGTTCACAAAGACGAAGTCGCCGATCAGCAGCGTGTCCTTCATCGATTCCGACGGAATCCAGAACGGCTGGAACAGCAGCGTGCGGAACAGCCCCGCGATGACAAGCGCCCATGCGATCGTCTTGCCCCAGTCGGCAATGCTCTCGCCCGACTTTTCCTTGCTTGCCATTGCTGCCTCATTTCTGGTTCCGGCGGCTTCATGCGCGCGCGGGGGCGCGGAGTCAAGTTTGCAAGGCCACCTTCACGCCGCCGTGCGGGGCCGGGCCTCTATGACGACAAAGGCCTGCGCCCAGGGGTGATCGTCGGTCAGCGTCAGATGCAGCACGGCCTCATGGCCCGGCGGGGTCATGGCGGCCAGACGTTCGGCCGCCCAGCCGCTCAGATGCAGGGTCGGCTGGCCGCTGGGCAGATTGGTGACCGCCATGTCGCGCCAGGAAATCCCCATGCGCAACCCGGTGCCAAGCGCCTTGGAACAGGCCTCTTTCGCGGCCCAGCGTTTCGCATAGGTGGCCGCGACCGCGCGGCTGCGGCTTTCGGCCTTGGCCTGTTCGACCGGCGTGAAGACGCGGTTACGGAAACGGTCGCCATGCCGTTCCAGCACGGCGGCGATCCGGTCGATATTGGCAAGATCGGTGCCGATACCGAGGATCATCGCGCCGCATCCATGCGGCGGCGCATTTCCTCGATCGCGGGGCCAAGACCCAGATAGATCGCCTCGCCGATCAGGAAATGCCCGATATTCAGCTCGTGCAGTTCCGGGATCGCGGCGACGGGGGCCACGTTTTCATAGGTCAGACCATGGCCCGCATGTACCTCCAGCCCGAGCGAGGCCGCAAGCCGCGCGCCCGCGCGCAGGGCGTCCAGCTCGGCCTCGGCCTCGGCCTGGCGGCCTTCGGCATGCAGGTCGGAATAATGGCCGGTATGCAGTTCGACCACCGCCGCGCCGATCCGGGCCGAGGCCTCGATCTGGCGCGGGTCATGGCCGATGAACATCGACACCCGGCAGCCCGCCGCGCGCAGGGGCGCGATGTAATCGGTCAGCCGCGCCTGGTCGCCCGCGACATCCAGCCCGCCCTCGGTGGTGCGTTCCTCGCGCCGTTCGGGCACCAGACAGACGGCATGGGGCCGCAGGCGCAGCACGATATCGGCCATTTCATCGGTCGCGGCGCATTCGAAATTCAGCGGAATGCCGATCCCGGCCTTAAGCGCCTCCATATCGGCATCGCGGATATGGCGGCGGTCTTCGCGCAGATGGGCGGTGATGCCGTCGGCACCGGCGGCTTCGGCCAGCAGCGCCGCGCGCAGCGGGTCAGGCCAGGCCGAGCCGCGCGCATTGCGCACCGTCGCCACATGGTCGATGTTCACGCCCAGCCGCAATTTCTGCATCGCCCTCTCCCTGTCGCAGTGTCGCGCGCCGACCTTACGGCGCGCCGGGCGCGTCGTCACCCCCCGACGCGGCCTTGCGGCCATTCGCGGCGGCGCCACCACCATGCGCCGCATTCAGCCGCGCCCGCAGCGCCCGCCGCTTTTCCGCCCTTTCGGAAAACCGCGCCGCGCGCAGCTTCTGATAGGCATGAACCAGCGGGATCGTCATGTAATAGGTCGCGATGCTGGCCAGAATGCCCGGAATGATGGACCCGATCGTATAGGGCCAGAACAGATACCAGAAAAAGTCGATCAGCTTGTCCCAATGCGCGACATCGTCGGTGAACATGGCGGTGAAATTGTGCCAGAGCTGCCAGCCCGCATCGGTAAAGGCCGCCAGCACCTCGCCAAAGGTCAGCGGGCGTTCGATCCCCAGCATCCAGTGCCCGAGCTTGAGCGACCCCATCGCGATGAAGGGCGTGGTCAACGGGTTGGAGATGAAGGTGGCCAGCAGCGCCGCCAGCACATTGCCGCGCATCACGAAGGCCAGCGCCGCCGCCGACAGCATCTGCACCCCGTAGACCGGGGGGAAGTTCACGAAAGTGCCCGCCGCCACCCCGCGCGCGATGCGATGCGGCTGGTCGGGCAGGCGGCGCATGCGGTGCAGCACATACATGACCGCGCGCCGGATCCCGCCCTTGGGATAGACGAGTTCCCGGGCAAGCCGGGCATAGCTGCGTTTGTCGCGCCGTTTGAAAACCACGTCGTTCTTCCCAGACAGGCCGCGATCAGGGCTTGCGGCTCAGGTCACGATGGCGCGCAATCTGCGCCACATCGGTTTCCGCCTCAAGCGCCGTCATGACCAGATGCAGATGCTCCAGATCCCGCAGATCGACATCAATCACCAGTTTGTAAAAGTCTGGCTTGCGATCGACGAAATTCAGGTTCGAGATATTGGCCTTCTGCTCGCCGATCAAGGTGCAGATCCGCCCCAGCACCCCCGCATCGTTGGAAATGGTCAGCATCAGGCTCACCGTATGCACGGCGGCGTGCTGCCCGGCCTGCCAGCGCAGATCGACCCAGCGTTCGGGCTGTTCCTCGTATTCGGCCAGCGCGGGGCAGTCGATCGCATGGGCGACCACGCCCTTTCCGCGATGGGTGATGCCCACGATCCGCTCGCCCGGCACGGGCTGGCAGCAGGGCGCGCGGCTGAAATGCTGTTCGGCCGTCAGACCCAGAACCGGGCGCTGCGCATCCACCACCTCGGGCAGGCCGACCTGCAATTCCGGGTAAAGCGTCTCGATGATCTTGCGGGCGTTCAGTTCGGCCGAGCCGAGCTGGGCCAGCAACTCCATCTCGTCGGGCAGGCCCAGCATGCGCGCGGCGGTGCGCAGCGCCTTGTCGCTGGCCTTCTTGCCGGCGTGATCAAAGGCCGCGCGGGCCAGTTCCTGCCCCAGCTTGATGAAGCGGCCCCGGTCCTCCTCGCGCAGGCTGCGCCGGATCGCGGCCTTGGCGCGCCCGGTCACCACGATATCCACCCAGCTCGCCTGCGGGCGCTGGCCTTCGGCCGTGATGATCTCGATCGACTGGCCGTTCTTCAGCCGGGTCCAGAGCGGCACGCGAATGCCATCGACCTTGGCCGAAACGGTGGAATTGCCGATGCGGGTATGGATCGCATAGGCGAAATCCAGCGGCGTCGCGCCGCGCGGCAACTGGATCACATCGCCCTTGGGGGTGAAGCAGAACACCTGATCGGTGTACATTTCCAGCTTCACATTCTCCATGAAGTCGTCGGTATCTTCGTCGCCCAGCCTTTCGTTCAGACTGCTCAGCCATTTGGCCGGGTCGATGGCAAAGGGGTTCTGCACCCGCACGCCCTCGCGATAGGACCAATGCGCCGCGACGCCGGATTCGTTCACCTCATGCATCTGGCGGGTGCGCACCTGCACCTCCACCCGCTTGCCGTCGCGCCCCGAAACGGTGGTGTGGATCGACCGATAGCCGTTCGATTTCGGCTGGCTGATGTAATCCTTGAACCGCCCCGGCACCGCCCGCCAGCGTTGATGGATCACCCCCAGCACGCGGTAGCAATCGGCGACATTGGCGGTGATCACGCGAAAGCCGTAGATGTCGGACAGGCGCGAAAAGGCCAGATCCTTTTCCTGCATCTTGCGCCAGACGCTGTAGGGCTTTTTCGCGCGGCCATAGACATCGGCGTCGATCCCGGCCTTTTCCAGCTCGTGCCGGATGTCGGCGGTGATCTTGTGGACCACATCGCCCGCCTCGCGTTGCAGCGTGATGAAGCGGCGGATGATGGAATTGCGCGCCTCGGGGTTCAGCACGCGGAAGGCCAGATCCTCCAGCTCCTCGCGCATCCACTGCATCCCCATGCGGCCGGCCAGCGGCGCATAGATCTCCATCGTCTCGCGGGCCTTCTGGGCCTGCTTTTCCGGGCGCATCGACTTGATCGTGCGCATGTTGTGCAGCCGGTCGGCCAGCTTGACCAGAATGACCCGTAGGTCTTTCGACATCGCGACGAACAGCTTGCGGAAGTTCTCCGCCTGCTTCGATTCGGTGGAGGTGAGCTGAAGGTTGGTCAGCTTGGTGACCCCATCGACCAGCTCCGCCACCTCCTCGCCGAATTCGCGGGCAACGTCAGAGTAATTGGCCTTGGTATCCTCGATCGTGTCATGCAGCAGCGCGGTGACCAGCGTCGCGTCATCAAGCCGCTGTTCGGTCAGGATCGCCGCCACCGCGACAGGATGCGTGAAATAGGGCTCGCCCGATTTGCGGAACTGCCCCTCATGCATCTGCTTGCCATAGGCATAGGCCCGACGAATCAGGTCTGCATTGGTTCGCGGGTTGTAATTGCGAACAAGGGCGACGAGGTCTTCGACGTCGATCATTCCCCGCCGCCTGCCGCCTTAGCGGTCGCCCTGTGCTTCCATCAGCGCGCGCAGCAGCTTTTCTTCCGACATGTCGTCGGTCGCCGGCCGGTCCACCGCATCGCCATTGCCCATCAGAAGCGCCATCTGGTCTTCCTCGGGTTCGTCCACCTCGATCTGCGTCTGGTAGCTTTCGATCATCCGCTCGCGCAGGACATCGGTGGACTGGCTTTCCTCGGCGATCTCGCGCAGGGCGACGACCGGGTTCTTGTCGTTGTCACGGTCCACCGTCAGGGCCGAACCCGAAGCGATCTCGCGCGCACGATGGGCGGCAAGCATCACCAGTTCGAAACGGTTGGGCACCTTGTCAACGCAATCTTCGACCGTCACGCGGGCCATGGGATACTCCAGTGGTGGATGGGCATGGAAACGCCTCTCTAACGCCCGACAAGAGGCTTGACAAGGGCGGAATCCGTTGCAAGCGCCGCAGCGGCACCGTTCACAGGGGTTTGACCGCCGCCACATCCGCCGCCGGCAGCGCGGCCAGCAGCTCTGCCACGGTCTGCCCCAGCACCGGATGGCGCCAGTCGGGCGCCACTTCGGCCAGCGGCACCAGCACGAAGGCGCGGTCTTGCAGGCGCGGATGCGGCATGATCAGCCGGTCGGGCGCCTCTTGCGCCTGCCGGTCGGGCGGCAAGTCGCGCCAGGCAGCGTATCCCGCCAAATCGGGCAAGACCCGCGCGCCCGCCGCCAGCAGGTCGAGGTCGAGCGTCCGCCCCGCCCAGCGGGCCTGCCGCGCCCGGCCAAACCGCGCCTCGACCGCATGAAGCGCGGCCAGAACCGCCTCGGGCCCGCGCCCGTCATCCGCCAGCACCGCCGCAGCGTTCACATAATCGGGACCGGCCCCTGCGGGAAAGCAGGGCGTGACATATATTCTGCTCATCCGCAGCGGGAGTAGCCCCTCTGCGGCCAGGGCCTGCACCGCCAGCCGCAACACGTCGGCGGGTGCCTGCCCGTCATGCGGCAAATTCGCGCCCAAGGCGACAAGTAGGGGATTTCCAGCGCTCATCGAAGGTGGCACTCTCCAAAGTAGGGGTTGTGTTCATTGTCAGCAGATTGATATCCAACGGCCTTCCGTAACCGGTTTGGCAAAAAGGGGGCCACCACTCCCGCCGCGACAGGTGCGGATCGGAATTTGAGGGGATGTGTTATGTTTTACAAGGACGAACGGCTCGCGCTGTTCATCGACGGTTCCAACCTTTACGCAGCAGCAAAAGCACTCGGCTTCGATATCGATTACAAGCTGCTGCGTCAGGAGTTCATGCGCCGCGGCAAACTTTTGCGCGCTTTCTATTACACCGCTCTGCTTGAAAACGACGATTACTCGCCGATTCGTCCTCTGGTTGACTGGCTGCATTACAATGGCTTTACCATGGTGACCAAGCCGGCCAAGGAATATACCGACAGCCAGGGCCGCCGTAAGGTCAAAGGCAACATGGATATCGAACTGACGGTGAACGCCATGGAACTGGCGCCGCGTCTGGATCATATCGTGCTGTTCTCGGGCGATGGCGATTTCCGGCCGCTGGTGGAAAGCCTGCAACGTCAGGGCGTGCGCGTCTCGGTCGTCTCGACCATCCGCAGCCAGCCGCCGATGATCGCGGACGAGCTGCGCCGTCAGGCCGACAACTTCATCGAACTGGACGAGCTGCGCGAAGTCATCGGCCGCCCGCCCCGCGAACCGCGCCCCGAGCGCGATGAGGCCGCACCGCAGGTTCATGCGAAGTAAGGGCCGCCCCGGGGCCGGATCGCCCCTTGCCCGCGCCAGGGTCGCGCGGGACTGATGCTGGCCGCGCTGATCGGTCTTGCCTCGGCGGCCTTTCTGGCCGCGACGCCGCTTCCCATGCAGTCGGAGGCGGTTTTTGTCGCCCTGCAACTCGCCGGCGCCGCGCCGGTCTGGCTGCTGGTCGCGGTCGCGGGTCTGGCCAATACCGCCGGGTCGGTCGTCACCTGGGCCATGGGCCGGGGCCTGCGCGGGCTGGAGGGGTGCTTTGCCGCCGCCGAGGCCAGCCTCGCCCGGGCCGAGGCGCTGTTTGGCCGCTGGGGCAAATGGAGCCTTCTGCTCAGCTGGGCGCCGCTGGGGGACGTAATCTGCTTCATCGCCGGCGCGCTGCATGTGCCGCTGTGGCAATTCGCGGCCATCGTGGGCTTTGCGAAAACCGCGCGCTATGCCGTGCTGGCGGCCGTCACCTCGGGCGCGGCCGCTTGGCTCTGGACGTGACCGGCCCGAGGCACTACCTCTGGGCCACGCGAACGAGGCCCCGATGACCCAACCCCTTCCCCCCCTGACCCTGTATCTCGCCGCACCGCGCGGCTTTTGCGCCGGCGTGGACCGCGCGATCAAGATCGTGGAAATGGCGATCCAGAAATGGGGCGCGCCGGTCTATGTGCGGCACGAGATCGTGCATAACAAATTCGTCGTGGACGGGCTCAAGGCGCAGGGCGCGGTCTTTGTCGAGGAACTGGACGAGGTGCCCGACGACCGCCCGGTGATCTTTTCCGCCCATGGCGTGCCGAAATCGGTGCCGGCGGCGGCCGAGGCGCGGCGCATGGTCTTTGTCGATGCGACCTGCCCCTTGGTCAGCAAGGTGCATATCGAGGCCGAGCGCCATTCCGAGAACGGCTTGCAGATGGTGATGATCGGCCATGCCGGCCACCCCGAAACCATCGGCACGATGGGGCAATTGCCGGCGGGCGAGGTGCTGCTGGTGGAAACCGTCGCCGATGTGGCGCGGGTGACGCCGCGCGATCCGGCGCAGCTTGCCTTCATCACCCAGACCACGCTGTCGGTCGATGACACCGCGGATATCGTCGCCGCGCTGAAGGCGCGCTTTCCCGCGATCGTCGGGCCGCACAAGGAAGACATCTGCTATGCCACCACCAACCGCCAGGCGGCGGTCAAGGCGATTGCCGGGCGGATCGACGCACTGCTGGTGATCGGGGCGCCCAATTCCTCGAATTCGCGCCGTCTGGTCGAGGTGGGCCGCGCCAATGGCTGCGCCTATGCGCAACTGGTGCAGCGGGCCACCGATATCGACTGGCGCGCGCTGGAGGGCATCCGCGCCGTGGGCATCACCGCCGGCGCCAGCGCGCCCGAAGTGCTGGTGAACGAGGTCATCGACGCCTTCCGCGCGCGGTTCGACACCAGGGTGGAGCGGGTCGAGACCGCGACCGAGGACGTGGAATTCAAGGTGCCGCGCATCCTGCGCGCCGCGCAATAGCGCAGCCCGGACAGCGCGCGCGGGCGGCACCCCCGGAGGGGTTTTGCACCCCTCCGGACCTCCCCGCAGGATATTTGGGAACAGATGAAGGGGGCGCCGGTCAGGAAGCCCGCTTGCGGCACCAGGGGAAACTGGCCTAGGCTTGAATGTCCGCTTGCCAAGGTGCCCCATGTCGTCGCTATCGCCCGAATTCCTGCTGACCGCCTTCATCGTCTGCATCTCGCCGGGGATCGGCGTGGTCTATACCCTGTCGATGACGCTGGGGGGCGGCTTTCGCGCCGGGCTCTGGGCGGCACTAGGCTGCACGCTGGCCACCATCCTGCATATGGTCGTGGCGCTGGCGGGACTGGCCGCCGTGCTGCTGGCCAGCGCGCTGCTGTTCCAGACGGTCAAATATGCCGGGGTCGCCTATCTGCTCTGGATGGCCTGGGCTGTGCTGAAGGGGCGCGGCGGCCTTGACATCGCGCCTGCGGCGCCCGCGCCGGTCGGGCAGGTGGTGTGGCGCGGGGTGTTGCTCAATATCCTCAACCCCAAGCTGCCGCTGTTCTTCGTGGCCTTCCTGCCGCAATTCCTGCCCAGCCAGGGGGCGACGGTGGCGCAGATGGCGGAACTTGGTCTGGCCTTCGCCGCGATGACCTTTCTGACCTTCGTGATCTATGCGGGGCTGGCGGCCTCGGGACGGCGGGCGCTGCTGGGGTCAGAGCGGGTGATGACCTGGCTGCGCCGCGCCTTTGCCGCCTCTTTCGCGGCGCTTGGGCTGCGCCTTGCGCTGGAGCGCGCGGCATGATCCCCCGGATCGCGGCGATCTGCGGCATCCTGGCGGTGGTGCCCTTTCTGGCCGGCGCGTCGCTGGCGCGCTGGACGACCGAGGATGCCGCGCTGAACGCGCTGGCGGCGGATAACTGGCTGCTGGTGCATTACGGCACAGTGATGCTGTGTTTTCTGGCGGGGGTTCTATGGGGTTTCGCCACCCGCGCCGAGGGGGCGGAGGCGGTGCTGGCCTATACGCTGGCCACGCTGCCCGCCTTGTTCGCGGCCACCGCGCTGCTGCCCCTGCACAGCTTTCGCATCGAATTGCTGCTGGCGGCCTATATCGCGCTTTTGGCACTGGATTTCTGGTTCTGGAACGAGGGGCTGGCGCCGGGCTGGTGGATGCGGTTGCGGGCGCTGATGTCGGTGGTTGTGCTGGTATCGCTCGGCTCGGCGCTGTAAAGCGCGGGCGAGACTGGAAGGGAGCGACCATGCCCGAGCTTTTCGCCTATACTGACGGCGCCTGTTCCGGCAATCCCGGCCCGGGGGGCTGGGGGGTGCTGCTGCTGGCGCGCGAGGGCGACGCGGTGGTGAAGGAGCGCACGCTGAACGGCGGCGAGGCCGACACGACCAATAACCGGATGGAGCTGCTGGCCGCCATCTCTGCGCTGGAGGCGCTGAGCCGCGCCTCGGACATCACCGTGGTCACCGACAGCGCCTATGTGAAGAACGGCGTGACCGGCTGGATCCATGGCTGGAAGCGCAATGGCTGGCGCACCGCCGACCGCAAGCCGGTCAAGAATGTCGATCTGTGGCAGCGGCTGGATGCGGCGCAGGCGCGCCACCGCGTGATCTGGAAATGGATCAAGGGCCATGCCGGTCATGCCGAGAACGAACGCGCCGACGAGTTGGCGCGCGAGGGGATGGCCCCGTTCAAGAAAAAGGGCGCGGCATGAGCGCGCCGGGCAAGAAAAAGGGCGCGGCATGACGCTGCTTTCCGCGCTCGATTACGCATCCGTCGCGGTTTTCGCGCTGACCGGCGCGCTGGTGGCCAGCCGGGCGCAGCTGGATATCGTGGGTTTCGTCTTCATCGCCTGCCTGACCGCCGTCGGCGGCGGCACGGTGCGCGATGTGCTGATCAACCGCGATCCGGTGTTCTGGATCGGCCAGCCCGCCTACCTGGCGGTGGCGGGGGCGGCGGCGATCCTCGTGTTTTTCTGGGCGCCGCGTCTGGAGAGCCGGTATCGCACGCTTTTGTGGCTGGATGCCTGCGCGCTGGCCGTGGCGGTGCCCGCCGGCGTGGGCGTGGCGCTGGCCGCGGGGCTGGGCTGGCCGGTGGTGCTGGTCATGGGCATGGCGACGGGCTGTCTGGGCGGCCTGATGCGCGATGTGGTCTGCAACGAGGTGCCGCTGGTGCTGAAGGCGGGCGAGATCTATGTCACCGCCGCCTTTGCCGGCGCGCTGGCCGCCGTGCTGCTGGAAGAAGCGGGCCAGGGCGGCGCGCTTCTGGCCTGCGCGGCGGTGACCTTTGGCCTGCGCGCGGGGTCGGTCGCCTTTGGCTGGCGGCTGCCGGTCTATCGCGCGCGCCCGCCGCGCGACGGACGTCGCTGACCCCCTTTCCGTCGCCGCAGAACCCGCTACAAATGGGGAATGCCGCGCCCGAGGATTATCCCTGACCTGACCGTCTTTGCCGAGACCCGCCGCCTGCTGGCCGCCGGCGGCGACAAGGCGGTGTCCTTTGCCACTGTCGCGCAGGCGACCGGGCTGGCGCCGCCGACGCTGGTGCAGCGTTTTGGCAGCCGCGATGCCATGGTGAGCGCCGCATTGCACGCCGCCTGGGCCGCGATCGAGGCCCGCACCACCGAGGCCGAGGCCGAGGCGCCGCTTGGCGCCAAGGGCGCGCTGGCGCTGCTCAAGACGCTTGGGCCCGAGGCGCCCGACCTGGCATTGCTGGCCGCCGATTTCCGCGACCCCGCGCTGCGCGAACGCGCCGCGAACTGGCGCGCCCGGGTGGAGGCCGCGCTGGCCTTGCGGCTGGGGGGCGGCGACAAGGGGCGGGACATCGCGGCGCTGCTGTTTGCCGCCTGGCAGGGCCAGATGCTCTGGCATCCCGCCGGGGGCAAGGCGTTCCGGCTGAAGGACGCGCTGCGCCGGTTCAGCGCCTGAAGGTGGTTTTCCACAGCCAGATCAGGGCCATGGCCCCCAGGATCGCGCCGATGAACATCAGCCCCGACCCCATGATCCGCGCCACCAGCCGCAGCACCATCCATGACACTGCCGCCCCCGCCATGCCCAGCAGGACCGTGGTCACCACATCCAGTTGAACCCGCATGAAACGGGTGGCCAGAAACCCCGCCGCCGCGCCAATGATCAGGATCAGAAGAAAGGTCATTCACGCCTCGCGCATACTTGCCCCGCCAGTCTGCCCCAGAGGCGCGGCGCTGTCCATCGCCGCCGCGATGCGGGTGAAATCCGCCTCGGTCAGCGCGCGCAGGCCAAAGCGGAAGGCCATGCCCCACTGTGCCTCGCCGCGCGTGAGGTCGAGCACCGGCAGCAGCGGCCGGATCGGCGCCATCCGCGCCGGCGATCAATGAACCGCGCGGCGGAACGGGCGAAAGCCGCCTGCCATGTCTGCCTGCCAGCCCCGGTCATCGGCCACGAGGCCCAGGGCGACAAAGGCCTGCAAGGGGCGGCCACCGACAAAGCGGTCGCGCGGGGCATAGATCATCACGCCATCGCCCGCCCGCATCCGGCGCAGCGGGGCGGATTTGCCATGGCAGGCCTGCACCATGCCCAACTCCTGCCCCACCCGGGCATGATCGGCCGAGGTGGTGACAACCCAGTATCGCGGAATGTGTATCGACATGAGACGGCTCCCTTCGTCGCCGTCATGCCATGGCCCTGCTGACAGATTCTGTCAGCGTCAGCTCAGCCGGTCGGGTAGCGCGAAACCGCGCAGGAAATCGCTGGGCACCATGGCGCGTTTGCCCTCGCGCTGCGCCAGGGTGATCTCGATCGCGCCGGTGCCGCAGGCCACGCGCAAGCCACCCAGCACCTGCCCCGGCGCGCCCTGCCCCTCAACCAGACGCGAGGCCAGCAGTTTCACCCGCTCCTCGCCCGCCAGACACCAGGCGCCGGGAAAGGGCGACAGGCCACGGATCAGCCGATCCACCTCGGCGGCGGGGGCGGACCAGTCGATGCGCGCCTCGGCCTTGTCGATCTTGGCGGCATAGGTCACGCCGGTCTCGGGCTGCGGCGCGGGCACCAGATCGGGCAGACGCGACAGTGCCGACAGGATCAGCCGCGCGCCCATCCCGCTCAGCCGGTCATGCAGCGCGCCGGTGGTTTCCTCGGGCCCGATGCGCGTCGCCTCGCGCAGCAACACCGGGCCGGTATCGAGACCCGCCTCCATCTGCATGATGCAGATGCCGGTTTCGGCGTCGCCCGCCATGATCGCCCGATGGATCGGCGCCGCCCCACGCCAGCGCGGCAAGAGCGAGGCATGGATGTTCAGGCAACCATGGCGCGGCGCGTCCAGCACCGGCTGCGGCAGGATCAGCCCATAGGCCACCACCACCGCCACATCGGCCTTCAACGCCGCGAATTCGGCCTGGGCCTCGGGGCTGCGCAGGCGGGTCGGGTGGCGCACAGGCAGGCCAAGCGCCTCGGCCCGGGCCTGCACCGGCGAGGGGCGATCCTTCTTGCCCCGCCCGGCAGGGCGCGGCGGCTGGCTGTAGACGCAAACCACCTCATGCGCGGCGGCCAGCGCCTCCAGCACCGGAACCGCGAAATCCGGCGTGCCCATGAAGACGACCCTCACGCGCGCCTCCGCAGCTTTTCTGCCTTCTGGATCAGCATCTTGCGCTTCAAGGGCTTCAGATGGTCGAAAAACATCCGGCCATTCAGATGGTCGATCTGATGCTGCACCGAGGTCGCCCAGAGGTTCACGAAATCGCGTTCCTCGATCCCCCCGTCGGCGTTCAGAAACCGCACCGTCACCGCGCGCGGGCGGCTGATCACGGCAGAGACGCCGGGCAGGTTGGGGCTGGCCTCCTCATGCTCGCGGAACTGCACGCTGGCATGCAGCACCTCCGGGTTGGCCATCAGCACGGCCTTGCCGCGCTCCTCGCTGCAATCGACAACGGCAAGGCGCTGCATCACCCCGATCTGCGGCGCACCGAGGCCATAGCCCGGCATCGCCTCCATCGTGTCCACCATGTCGCGCCAGATCGCGCGCACCTCATCGGTGATCGCCTCGACCGGCGCGGCGGGGGTTTGCAGCCGCTTGTCGGGCCACAAGAGACAGGGGCGCGGGCTCATGCGCGATACTCCGCTTCGGCGCGGGCGCGGGCCTCGGGCAACAGGCGCCGCAGGGTCACGATCCCGTCGAGATGATCGAATTCATGCTGGGCACAGATGGCGGCAAAGCCGGTCATGTCTTCCTCGCGGGTCACGCCGTCCAGCCCGGTCCAGCGCAGCCGGATCGCGCGGGCGCGGCTGACCTCGGCGGTGATCCCGGGGATTGAAAGACACCCCTCCGGGCCGGTCGCGCGCTCGTCCGACATCCAGAGGATATCGGGGTTGATGCAGACCAGCGGGCTGCGCGGCCCGTCCTTCCAGGTCACATCCATCACGAAGACCCGTTGCAGGGCGCCGACCTGTGGCGCGGCCAGACCCCGCCCCGGCGCGGCATACATCGTATCGAGCATGTCAGCCGCCAGGCGTCCGATCTCCTCGGTGATTTCGGCCACCTCGGCACAGCGCATCGACAGCCGGGCATCGGGCCACAGGACGATCGGCAAGACCGCCATGTCAGGCCTGCCGCGCGCGTTCGCGCTTCAGCTTTTCCATCTTGCGGGTGATCATCTGACGCTTGAGCGGCCCGAGGAAATCAATGAACAGCTTGCCGTTCAGGTGGTCGATTTCATGCTGAACGCAGGTCGCCCAAAGCCCGGCGAACTGTTCCTCCTGCACGCTGCCATCCATCGCGGTCCAGCGCACCCGCACCTCGGCCGGGCGTTCGACCGGGGCGTATTGATCGGGGATCGACAGGCACCCTTCCTCATAAGAGGACAGATCCTCGGAGGACCAGAGGATTTCCGGGTTGATCATCACCAGCGGGCGCTGCGGCTCCGGCTCCTTGCTGCAATCCAGCACGATCAGGCGCTTGGTCACGCCGATCTGCGGCGCGGCAAGCCCGACGCCCGGCGCGTCATACATGGTTTCCAGCATGTCCTCGGCCAGCTTCACGATCTCGGGCGTCACTTCGGCCACGGGATCGCAGAGCTTTTTCAGCCGCGGGTCGGGATGGATCAGGATAGGGCGTATCATGGCAATGATTTACGCGCTTGCCCGCCCGCGCGCAATGCCGCCACGCCGGTGGGAAAGCTGTTGGCGGGTGCGGGGGAACAGGGGCGTTGCGGGAAACATTATCTCAGAATTATCTTAAACTCCGCCAGAATATCCCATCATATCACGCTTTATCGTGGTATTTCCGACACAAGACCGGCAATCTTGCACCAGATAGGCCCGCCGCCTACCCTTGCCGCGCCGGGCCTTGCGGCCCATGGCCAACCCGCTAGGCTTGCCGCGAACAGGAAGGACAATCATGACTGCGCCCAATTTCGACGAAACGATCGACCGCATCGGCACCCATTCGGTGAAATGGGACATGATGGAAAAGCTCTATGGCGTTTCCGCGCGGGATGGCATCGCGATGTGGGTCGCCGACATGGAGTTCCGCCCCCCCACCTGCGTGCAACAGGCGGTGGAGAAGATGGCCGCCCATGGCATCTATGGCTATTACGGCGATGACGCCGAATATCTGGCCGCCGTGCAATGGTGGATGAAGACCCGCCATGGCTGGGATGTGCCGGCCGAGGCGATCTTTACCACGCATGGCCTGGTGAACGGCACGGCGATGTGCGTCGATGCCTTCACCCAGCCCGGCGATGGCGTGATCCTGATGACCCCGGTTTACCATGCCTTTGCCCGCGTCATCCGCGGCGCCGGGCGCGAGGTGATCGAATGCCCGCTTTCCGTCACCGAGGGCCGCTATACCTTTGATACGTCGGAATGGGAGGCCAAGGTCACCCCCACCACCCGGATGCTGATCCTCTGCTCGCCGCACAATCCCGGCGGCAGGGTCTGGAGCCTGGCGGAACTGCGCGAGGTCGCCGATTTCTGCCGCAAACACGATCTGATCCTGGTGTCGGACGAGATCCACCACGACCTCGTCTTTCCGGGCGCCAAACACACCGTCATGCCGCTGGCGGCACCCGAAATCGCCGACCGGCTGGTGGTGATGTCGGCCACGACCAAGACCTTCAACATCGCCGGCAGCCATTCGGGCAATGTCATCATCCTCGACCCTGCCTTGCGGGCGCGCTTTGCCGCGCGGATGAACGCGCTTGGCATTTCGGCCAATTCCTTTGGCCTGTTCATGGCGACGGCGGCCTACAGCCCCGAAGGCGCGGCCTGGGTGGATGCGCTGGTGGACTATCTCGACGGCAATCGCCGGCTGTTCGACGCGGGCGTGAACGCCATTCCGGGCCTGCGGTCCATGCCGCTTGAGGCGACCTATCTGGCCTGGGTCGATGGCAGCGGCACCGGCATGGCGACGGCCGAATTCATCGACCGGGTGCAAAAGGGCGCCAGAATCGCGGTGAACCACGGCGCGAGCTTCGGTCTGGGCGGCGAAAGCTTCCTGCGCTTCAACCTTGCCGCGCCGCGCGCCCAGGTGGCCGAGGCCGTGGCCCGGCTGCAAGACGCCTTCCGCGACCTGCAATGACGGCAGGGCGGCGGCGGCCCCGGCAGGTCTGGCTTCTGGCGCTGCTGGCCGCTCTGGCGGCGGCGGCGCTGTTCTGGCCGCCCGCGCCCCGCCCGTCGCAGCCGCCCCCGCCCGACATTGCGCTGCAAGGCCCGGTGGACCGCATCCTGATCGAGAAATCCGCCCGCCGCATGACGGTGTTCCGCGACGGGCGCGCGCTCAAGACCTATCGCATCGCGCTTGGCTTTGCCCCAGAGGGCGACAAGACCCGCCAGGGCGATGGCCGCACCCCCGAGGGGCGGTTCCGCATCGACCGCCGCAATGCGAACAGCGCCTATCACCTGTCGCTCGGCCTCGATTACCCGCAGCCCGAGGACGTGGCGCGCGCGCGTGCCGGCGGCTATAGCCCGGGCGGCGACATCTTCATCCATGGCCAGCCGAATGGCCGCAAGGGCCAGCCGGTGCTGCGCCGCGACTGGACCGCTGGCTGCATCGCGGTTTCGGACCCCGAGATCGAGGAACTGTGGCGCGCCGTCGCAATCGGCACAGAGGTCGAGCTGCGCCCCTGACGGATCAGTGGCGCGGCAACAACCCTGCCGGCGCATCGGGGTCGCGCGCATAATCCAGCGGCGGATGGTCGGAAATCAGCGTGCTGCGCTTGAAATGGCAGATCATCCGGCCATTTTCCGATTCCGACGCCACGATCAGCGCCTGAAGGATATGGCGCGCGCCATCATAGACATCGACCAGCCCGCGCAGGCGCGGCACCCTGTCGGCGTCAAAGGTCAGCGTCGAGTCGGTGAGCCCGATCACCGGAAACACCGCCTCGCCGATCTGCACGCGCAAGCGCGAGCGACGCAGGCGGCGCGCCAGCGCAAGTTTCAGGCCTTCCCGCACGTCTTCCGGCAGATGTTCCAGCATGGCCTATCCTCCGCTTGCCCTGCTTTGACCAAGTCTCGGGCAGAATGGATTAAAATCAAGTCAACGCTGCGACACTCTGCCGCCGCTTCACGACAGGTGCATGAATGTGACATGACTGTTGCACGAATGCGACGCGCAGCCCCGGTTGCCTTTGCCGTGCGGATCGGCAATCTGGCAGCGAAGACAAGGCTCGGGGGGCGCGGGTGGAAAAAGCCGATCACGGTGGCGGGATTGACGCGGCGGCGGCCCGATTCGGCGGCAGCCGGGCGGAGTGGATCGACCTTTCGACCGGCATCAACCCCGAAGCCTGGCCCGTTCCGCCCCTGCCGGCCGAGGCCTGGACCGCCCTGCCCGATCACGGCGCGCAGGCCGCGTTGCTGGCGGCCGCGCGGGAATTCTGGCGCGTGCCCGACGGGGCCGAGATCGTAGCGGCGGCCGGCGCCTCGGCGCTGATTGCGCGGATGCCGGCACTCAGCCCGACGGCGGCCAGCATCCCCGGCCCGACCTATAACGAACATGCCCGCGCCTTTCGCGCCGCCGGCCTGACCGTCGGCGACGGCCCCGCCCCGGCGCGGGTCATCGTGCATCCCAACAACCCCGACGGGCGGCTCTGGCCCGCCACCGAAACCGCCCCGCGCCTGCTGGTGATCGACGAAAGCTTTTGCGACGTGACGCCAGAGGCAAGCCAGATCGCCCGCGCGGCGGAACCGGGCGTGGTGATCCTGAAAAGCTTTGGCAAGTTCTGGGGCCTTGCGGGGGCGCGGCTGGGCTTTGCCATCGCGCGGCGCGACACGCTGACCGGCCCCTCGGGGCATCTGGCGGATCTGCTCGGGCCCTGGGCGGTCTCTGGCCCCGCGCTGCATATCGGCGCGCAGGCGCTGCGCGACACCGCCTGGGCCGAGGCAACCCGCCGCCGCCTGGCACAAGACAGCGCGCGGCTGGATACGCTGATGACCGCACAGGGCGCGGCCCTCGCGGGCGGCACGACGCTGTTCCGGCTGTATGAGGTCGAGGACGCCGCGCGCTGGCAAACCCATCTGGCGCGCCACCGGATCTGGAGCCGCATCTTCCCCTATTCGACCCGCTGGCTGCGTCTTGGCCTGCCGCCCGCGCAGGGCTGGGCGCGGCTTGAGGCCGCCCTTGCCACCACGCCGGAGCCCGCCGCATGAGCGCGGCGATCCTCTTGCCCGCCATGCTGCTGGATGCCGCCCTGGGCGAGCCGAAATGGCTCTGGGATCGGTTTCCGCATCCGGCGGTGCTGATGGGGCGGGTGGTCGCGTTCTGTGACCGCCAGCTGAACCGCGGCCCGGCGCGACGCCTGCGCGGGGTGCTGGCCATGGCGCTGATGGGGGGCGGGGCCTTGTTGCTGGGCGCCGCGATCCATGCCTTGCCGGATTTCGGCCTGCTGGAACTGCTGGTGGTGGCGATCCTGCTCGCGCAGCGCAGCCTGGTCGATCACGTCGCCGCCGTGGCGCGCGGCCAGCGCGACAGCCTGCCCGAGGCCCGGCGTATGGTGGCCCGTATCGTCGGCCGCGACACCGCCACAATGGAAGGCCCGGCCATCGCCCGCGCCGCGATCGAAAGTGCCGCGGAAAACCTGTCGGACGGGGTGATCGCACCGCTGTTCTGGTATCTGCTCGGCGGCCTGCCGGGGCTGATGCTCTACAAGATCACCAATACCGCCGACAGCATGATCGGCCACCGCACCCCGCGGCACGAGGAATTCGGCTGGGCGGCCGCCCGCTTTGACGACCTGCTGAACCTGATCCCCGCGCGCCTGACCGCGCTATTGCTGGCTGTGGCACATGGCCGCTTCGATGCCGCGCGCATCATCCTGCGCGATGCCCCCCTGCACCGCTCCCCCAATGCCGGCTGGCCCGAGGCCGCGATGGCCGTGGTGCTGGGTGTGGCACTGTCCGGCCCGCGCAGCTATCATGGCGAACGGCGCGAATTTCCCTGGGTCTTCCCCGAAGGCCGGCGCGAGATCGGCGCGCCCGAGGTGGAGGCCGCCTGCCGCGCGCTCTGGCGGGCCTGGGGGGCGATGCTCGTCCTGACCCTTTTGCTGGTGCTGACATGACAAACCCGGATTTCGTGACGATGGAAAGCCTGATGCAGGCGCTGCCCGATGTGCTGGCGGCCCCCCGGACCGCGACTCCGGTCCTGCAACTGTGCTTTCGGCCCGGCTTCAACCAGCGCAGCTTTCCCGACAGCCTGAACCTGACCCGCGACGCGGGCGTGCCGGGCGAAAGGTTCACCACCGCGCCCTGGCTCAAGGGTCCCGATGGGCGCGGCGATCCGCGCATCCAGGTGTCGATCCTGCCGCGCCGGGTGATGGATCTGGTCTGGCGCGACCGCATAGCCACGCCGCACCCCGGCGACACGATCATCGCCGATCTGGAAACGTCAGAGGCCAACCTGCCCGCCGGCACCCTGTTGGGCATCGGCAGCGCGGTGATCCGCGTAAGCGACGTGTTCAACGATGGCTGCGTCAAGTGGAAGGCGCGCTATGGCAGGGATGCAAAGGACTGGATCACCGCCCCCGGCCACCCGCCGCTGCGGCTGCGCGGCATCCTCTGTTCGGTGGAACAGGATGGCGTGATCGCCTGCGGCGACCTCATTCACAAGCTGGACTGACGCCGCAAAAAGGCGGGGCAAAGGCGGGTGTCACATCCCCTCGGCCGGGCGCCGCGCCCGGCGCCAGCGGATGAAATGCGCCTCCGCCTCGGCCGCCAGCGCCGCCCATTGCGCCAAATCCTCGGGCCAAGGCAAGACCAGCGCCGCCTCGCCCGCGATGACCTGCATCCGGGCAGAGCCCATGCGGCTGTTCCAATCGTCCATCGCGGCGGCAGGTGGGCGCACGTTCCAGGGCAGCACCAGCCGCCAGCCGGCCTCGGTCGCCTCGGCCCTGAACTCCGGCGCCTGTGCGGCGATGCGGGCATAGATCACGCCCGCCTCGGCCTCGATCCCGCAAAATCCGGCCGCCCTCAGCGCGGCCTCTGCCTCGTCATCCGTCATGCCACCAATGCCTCGGCCTTCTTCAGATCGACCGAGACAAGCTGGCTGACCCCCTGTTCCTGCATCGTCACCCCGAACAGCCGATCCATCCGCGCCATGGTCACGGCATGGTGGGTGATGATCAGGAAACGGGTCTCGGTCCGCCGCGTCATCTCGTCCAGAAGGTCGCAAAAGCGCGTCACATTGGCGTCGTCCAGCGGGGCATCCACCTCGTCCAGCACGCAGATCGGCGCGGGGTTCGCCAGGAACACCGCAAAGATCAGCGACAGCGCGGTCAGCGTCTGCTCGCCCCCGGACAGCAGCGACAGGGTAGAGAGTTTCTTGCCCGGCGGCTGGCACATGATTTCCAGCCCGGCCTCCAGCGGATCGTCGGATTCGACCAGCACCAGCCGCGCCTCGCCGCCACCGAACAGATGGGTGAACAGCGCACCGAAAGACCCGTTCACCTGCTCGAACGCGGTCAAAAGCCGCTCGCGCCCCTCGCGGTTCAGGCCCTGGATGCCGGCGCGCAACTTCTTGATCGCCTCCTCCAGGTCGATCTTTTCCTGCGCCAGCGTGTCATGTTCGACCTGCACCGCCTTGGCATCCTCCTCGGCACGCAGGTTGACGGCGCCAAGCGCCTCGCGCTGGCGTTTCAGGCGGTTCACATCGGTTTCCAGCGCCTCGGCCCCCGGCATCGCCTCAGGATCGACGGCCAGCCGCTCCAGAAGTTGCGCAGGCGAAACCTCCATCTCCTCGCGGATCCGCTCGGCGCAGGCGGTCACCGCCAGACGCGCGGCCTCGGCCCGGGCATCGGCGCGGGCGCGGGCCTCGCGGGCCTCACCCGCCAGCCGTTCGGCCTCGCGCTCCGCGATCTGCGCCTCGCGCAGGGCGGTTTCAGCGACGGTCAGCGCCTGCTGCGCGCGGGCGCGCCGCGCTTCGGCGCCCTCGATCGCCTCGGCCAGATCCTCGCGCCGGATCGCGATTTCCTCGGGCAGTTCAAGCGCTTCGACCAGTTCCGCCTCGGTCTCCGCCTTGCGCCCGGCCAGTTCGGCGCTGCGCTTCTCGGCGGTCTCCAGCCGGTGCTTCCAGCCCGACAGCTCCTTCTGCACCTCTTGCCGGCGGCGGATGCGGGCCTCGCCCTCGCGCCGCACCTCATCCTGCCCGGCGCGGGCCGACATCATGGTGATGCGCGCGGCCTCGACCGCCATCTTGAGCTGCTCGACCGCGCTGCGCGCGCCGTCCAGATCGGGCAACGCCACCGCCCCGGCCTCGGCCTCGGCCAGCCGGCGGCGGGCGGCAAGGCTTTCATCCTCGAACCGGGTGACCGACAGGCGCGCCGCCTCCAGCCGCCCGCCTGCCAGCGCGCGGTCGGCCTCGGCCCGGGCCAAGGCCCGCCCGGCCTCGGTCAGCCGCGCATCGGCCGAGCGGCGGGCCTCACGCGCCATCTGATCGGCACGGTTGAGGTCGGAAAGCCGCGCCTGCAACGCCTCATGCGCCTGCCGCGCGCCCTCGGCCCGGGCGGCCACCTCCTCCAGATCGCGCTTGAGCTGCACCAGACGATTGAGCTGCCGCAGCCGCAGCGCCGCGGCCGAGGGCGCATCCTCGGCCCCGGCGCGGAAACCGTCCCATCGCCACAGATCGCCCTCCAGGCTGACCAGCCGCTGCCCCGGGCGCAAGGCCGATTGCAACGCATCCCCAGCCGCGCGGGAGACCAGCCCGATCTGCGCGATGCGCCGGCGCAGCACGGCGGGCACGGTGACATGATCGGCCAAGGGCGCCACGCCGGCGGGCAGCGGTTGGTCGGCGTCGTAATCGGGCAGTCGTGCCCAGCCCGACCGCGCCGCCCCCGCCAGTTCCGGCGCGCGCAGATCGTCCGACAGCGCCGCCCCAAGCGCCGCCTCATGGCCGGGCGTCACCGTGACCTGATCCAGCACCTGCGTCCCGGCGCTCGCCTCACGCTCCACCAGCCGCGCCAGCGCCGCCACCTCGGCCCGCAGCGCATTGGCCTCGCCCTCGGCGCCCGAGCGCGCGGCGCGGGCCTCGGCCTCGCGGGTCTGGGCGCTGGCGCGGGCTTCTTCGGCGGCGGCCAGCGTCTCTTCGGCGGCGATGGCCAGTTCGGCGGCCTCCTCCTGCGCGATGGCGGCGGCCTCCTGCGCCTCGGCGGCCACTTCCTGCGCCTCGGTCGCAGCCTGCACCGCCTCCCGCGCGCGCGAAGCCTCGGCCTCGGCCCGGTCCAGCGTCACCCGCCCTTCGGCCAGCAGGCGTTGCGCCGACTGGTGCCGCGCCGACAGCCGCGCCACATCTTCGGTGCGTTCGCTCAGCTGCGCCTCGCGATCGGTGAGGATGGCGCCGGCCTCGCGCGCGATCTCGGTCGCCTCGGCCAGCTTGTCGTCATGACCCTCATGCGCGCGCAGAAGCTGCGCCAGTTCCCAATCCAGCCGCGCGATGGTCTCGCCCGCATCGCGGTTCAACCCGGCCTCGCGCTCCATGTCGCGGACCAGTTGCGCGATACGGCCATTCAGCGTCTCGATCACCTGCCGGGCGCGGGTTTCCTGATCGGTCAGCGCATCACGCTCCACCACCAGCCGTTGCAGGATGGCGCCGGCAATGGCCTCCTCCTCGCGATGCGGGGGCATGGCGGCCTCGGCCGCCTCGCGCGTGGTCTGGGCGGCGCGGGCCGCCTTCTCGGCTGCTGCCGCCGCCAGCAGCCTTTCGCGCAGGCCGCCCTCGGCCTCGGCCCGGGCCTGATCTGCCTCGCGCCAGCGGCGATAGAGCAGCATCCCCTCGCTGCGGCGCAGATCCTCGCCGATCTCGCGATACCGCGCGGCCTGCCGGGCCTGACGGGCCAGCGTGGCCAGTTGCGTCGCCAGTTGCTCCAGCACGTCATCGACGCGCGACAGGTTCTGCTCGGTCGCCGAAAGCCGCAGCTCCGCCTCGTGCCGGCGCTGATACAGGCCGCTGATCCCCGCGGCCTCCTCCAGGATCCGGCGCCGCGCCTTGGGCTTGGCGTTGATCAGTTCGGAAATCTGCCCCTGCCGCACCAGTGCAGGCGACTGTGCCCCGGTCGAGGCATCGGCGAACAGCATCTGCACATCACGCGCCCGCACATCCTTGCCATTGGCCTTGTAGGCGCTGCCGGCATCCTTGGTGATGCGGCGCACGATTTCCAGCGTATCGGCCTCGTTGAAGCCCGAGGGCGCCAGCCTGTCCGCGTTGTCGATGATCAGCCCGACCTCGGCGAAATGGCGCGCGCCCCGCGTGGCGGCGCCGGCAAAGATCACATCCTCCATCCCGCCGCCACGCATCGCCGTGGGGCGGTTTTCGCCCATCACCCATCGCAGCGCCTCCAGCAGGTTGGACTTGCCGCAACCATTCGGCCCCACGACGCCGGTCAGCCCGTCATGGATCACTAGCTCCGTCGGATCGACGAAGCTTTTGAAACCGTTGAGGCGCAGGCGGGTGAACCGCAAGGGAATCTCCTGTCAGGGGGGCGTATGGTCAGGCGTTTGGGGCGTGAAAGTCAATGACCTTACCCCAAATCCTTGCTGGGCTGCGGGCGGTTATCCACAAGATGTTGCCCCTCTTGACCGCGTGCGGCGCCTGTCGTGTCATCGGTCGATGACCCTTGAACCGCCCCTCTCCGGCGCCTGCCTCTGTGGCGCCACCCGCTATGAACTGACCGCGCCGCCGCTCTGGACGGCGCATTGCCATTGCCGGTCCTGCCGCAAGGCGACCGGCGCCGGTTTCGCCAGCTATCTGGGCGCGCCAGAAGCGGCGCTGCACTGGCACGGCCCGCCACGCCAGAGCCATTCGACCAGCCCGGGCACCTTCTGGGATCGCTGCGGCATCTGCGGCAGCCCGCTGGCCTATCGCGCCGCCCGCTTCCCGGGCGAGGTTCACCTGCATGCCGCCACGCTGGACCGCGCCGCCGATTTCCGGGCGGAAACGCAGGTTCACATGCAGGATCACCTGCCCTGGACCGCACTGGCCGACCCGCCGCCGCACCGGATGCGCCCCGAGGATGACGCCGCCCCGGTGCTGGCGCTGATCCGCGCGGCCTTTGCCGATATGGAGGGGCGGATCGACCCGCCCTCGTCAATGCAGCGCCTGACCGAAGACGATATCCGCAGGCAGGCCCGTGACGGCGAGGTCTGGCTGATCGGCCCCGAACCGCGCGCCTGCGTGTTTTTCACGCTCAAACCCGGCGCGCTGTATATCGGCAAGCTTGCCACCGCCGGTTCTGCCCGGCGGCGCGGGCTGGCGCGGCGGCTGATTGATCTGGCCGCGCGCCGGGCGCAGGATCTGGGCCTGCCGGAGCTGGAGCTGCAAAGCCGGGTGGAGTTGGTGGAAAACCACGCGGCCTTCCGCGCCATGGGCTTTGCCCAGATCGGCGAAACCCGCCATCCCGGCTTTGACCGCACGACCAGCCTGACCTTCCGCCGGCCAGCCGGAATGTCGAACCTGAACAATCGCACCTGACCGGCACGGCGGGGGCTTCCGGTCCCGCACGGTTGCGGGCATCCTGCGCACGATTTCAGGAGGCCCCATGATCCCCGCATTGCTGACCCTGCTTGCCGCGCAACTGGCGGGCGAAACCCTCACCCGCCTGACCGGGGCACCCCTGCCCGGCCCCGTCACCGGCATGCTGATCCTGCTGCTGGGCTTTGCCCTGTTCCCCCGTCTGGTCGAGGTGCTGCGCCCGCTGGCGACCGGCATCCTGGGCAACCTGTCGCTGCTTTTCGTGCCGGCGGGCACCGGGGTCGTGGGGCATCTGGACAAGATCGTGGCTTACGGCCCCGCGCTGGTGGTGGTGCTGTTCGTCTCGACCCTGGCCGCCATTGCCGCCGGGGCGCTGGCCTTTGCCGCCGTGGCCCGCCTGACCGGAACGGAGTTCGAGCAATGACCGATTTCGCCGAGATCTGGTCCTATCTCGCGCAAGGGCCGCTTCTGTGGCTGACCGCAACGCTGGCCGCCTATGCCATCGGCGCTGCCTGCTTTCAGGCGGCCGGGCGGCGGCCCTGGGTGAACCCGGTACTGATCGCGGTGGTCTTGCTGGCCAGTCTGCTGGCGCTGACCGGCACCCCCTATCCGGTCTATTTCGAGGGCGCGCAATTCGTGCATTTCCTGCTGGGCCCCGCCACGGTCGCGCTGGCGCTGCCGCTATGGGACAATCTGGGCCATGTAAAACGCGCGGCGCTGCCCTTGCTGGCCGCGCTGCTGGCGGGATCGTCGGTGGCGGTGCTGTCCGCGCTTGGGCTGGCGGTCGCCTTTGGCATCGACGGCGAGGTGCTGGCCTCGCTCGCGCCGAAATCGGCCACGGCGCCGGTCGCGCTTGGCATTTCAGACCGGCTGGGCGGGTCGCCCACGCTGACGGCGGTGCTGGTGATCCTGACCGGGATCATCGGGGCGATCTGCACCACGCCGCTGCTCAATGCGCTGCGCATCCGCGACTGGCGGGCGCGGGGCTTTGCCACCGGCGTGGCGGCGCATGGCATCGGCACCGCCCGCGCCTTTCAGGTGCATCCGACAGCGGGCGCCTTTGCCGGGCTGGGCATGGGGCTGAACGCGGTGCTGACGGCGTTTCTGGCGCCGCTCGCGCTGCGGCTGTTTCAGTAAAGCCCGCCGGTCGCGCCAAGCGCCTCTTTCAGCGCATCCTGAAGCGGGTCGCCGCCCGAGGGGGGCGCGGCCTGCGGCACCTCGCCATTGGTCCAGGCGCCGGGCACATTGCCCGAACTGGCCCCCGCCCCACCCTGCGGCAGACTGCCCGCCGGGATCGCCGCCCCGACCCCCGATTGCGCCGCCAGATTGCCCCGGCGCGGTTGCGGCGGCAGCATGGGCAGCGGCGTGGCCGGCACCCCCTTGTGGATGCGCGCCATCACCTCTTTCCAGATCTCGGCCGGCAGACCGCCGCCCGTCACCCCGGCCAGCTTGCGATTGTCGTCATAGCCCATCCAGACCCCCACGACATAATGCGCCGAAAAGCCGATGAACCAGGCGTCGCGCGCGCCATTGGTGGTGCCCGTCTTGCCCGCGACCGGATGATCGCCCAGCCGCGCGCGGGTGCCGGTGCCGCGTTCGACCACCTGATTGAGCATGTAGATCAACTGCTCCGCCGCCTCGGTCTGGATCACGCGCTCGCCGATACCGCCGCCCTGGCCGATCAGATCGGTATCCTCGCCCTGCAATTGCAGGCTGATCAGGCCATAAGGCGTGACCGACGACCCGCCGTTCAGGATGCCGGCATAGGCGCCCGTCATCTCCAGCAGCGTGCTTTCCGAGGCGCCAAGCGCCAGCGCCGGCCCCGCCGCCAGATCGGATTTCAGGCCGAATTGCGACGCGACCTGCCGCACCACATCGCGGCCCACGGCCTCTGACACCTTCACGGCGGGGATGTTGCGGCTTTCGGCCAGGGCCTGCAACAGCGTCACCGGCCCCTTGAACTTCTTGTCGTAATTCTCGGGCGTCCAGGCGCCAGAGCCCTTGATATTCATCGTCAGCGGGCTGTCATCCACGATGTCGAGCGGGCTGTATCCCAGATCGAGCGCGGCTGCATAGACAAAGGGCTTGAAGGTCGATCCGGTCTGGCGCAGCGCCTGGGTCGCGCGGTTGAAGCTGCCCGCCCCTTGCGTCTTGCGCCCGCCGACCATGGCGCGCACGGCGCCATCCGCGCTCATCACCACGATCGCGGCCTGGGCCTCGGACCCGGCCTTGACCTTGGTGTCAAAGATCGCGGCCAACCCCGCCTCGGCCTGCCGCTGGATCCCCTGATCCAGCGTGGTGCGGATGATCACATCCTCGGTGGTTTCCTTGGTCAGGAAGGTCGGGCCGGATTCCATCACCCAATCGGCAAAGAAACCGCCCGCATTCTTGGCCGCCGCCTCGGACAGTTGCGCGGGGCGGCTGCGGGCATCATCGGCCTCGGCCTTGGTCAGATAGCCCTGTTCCTGCATCAGACCGATGATGACATTCGCCCGATCCTGCGCGCGTTGCAGGTTCGAGGTGGGCGCATAGCGCGACGGCGCTTTCAGAAGCCCCGCCAGCATCGCCGCCTCGGACGCATTCACATTGGCCGCCGATTTGCCGAAATAGCGCTGCGAGGCGGCCTCGAAGCCGCGCGCCCCGGCGCCCAGATAGGCGCGGTTGAAATAGATCGTCAGGATCTCGGCCTTGGAATAGCGGGCCTCCATCGCCAGCGCGAAGGGGATTTCCTTGACCTTGCGCCAGACGCCGCCGGCGCGGCAATCCTCCTCGTAATCGGCTTCGGATTTCCAGGCCTTCGGGTCATATTCCACCCCAAGGCAAAGCAGCTTTGCCACCTGCTGCGTGATGGTAGAGCCGCCATTGCCCGAAAGCGGCCCCCGCCCCTCGGCCAGGTTGATGCGGATGGCCGAGGCGATGCCGCGCGGGCTGATACCGAAATGCTGGTAATAGCGCTTGTCCTCAGTCGCGACGACGGCCTCGCGCAGGTATTTCGATACATGATCCGAGGTGATCATGCCGCCAAAGGTTTCGCCGCGCCAGGCAAAGACCTGGCCATCGCGGTCCAGCATGGTGACCGATCCGCGCGCGCGGGCATCCACCAGATCGGTGACCGGCGGCAGTTGCTGATAGAAATAGAACGACGCGCCCAGCACGATCAGCCCGATCAGCGCGGTGACACGCCAGCCGATGCCCCAGACCACCCGCCAGACCAGCGAAACCAGCCCGAGGATGAGCGACATCACGATGCCATGCTTGCGCGGGCTGCGCCGGGGCTTGCGCGGCGCGGCTTTCTTGGGGGCCGGCTTGCGCGGCGCACCGCCCCGCCCGCCCGTGCCACCAGACCCGCCGGCGCCGCCACGCCCGGAAGCCCCGTATCGACGGTCCGCCACCAGCGGCGCACGCCACTTTCCCGCTCCACTCATCCGCATACGCCTGCATTGCTTTTTTGCTTGGGCGGAATCCTAACCCGCCACGCCGGAAATGTGGAGTGGCCAGCGACACGATTCGGAAACCGATTTCGCCCATTTTTCAGGCATACCCCTCGAATTGTGCAAATAATGTGCAACTTCACCCGGCAAGGCCCGGTCAAACCCGGCTGATTTCTTGTGCAGTTGCAGCAAGCCCCGCCTTCTATCCCTCGCAAGGCCCCTCAAAGGGCCGCCTGCCAGAGAAGGGGACGCACGTGAAACTGATCATCGCAGCAATCAAGCCGTTCAAGCTGGAGGAGGTGCGCGAGGCGCTGACCACCATCGGTGTGCGCGGCATGATGGTGACCGAAATCAAGGGCTTCGGTTCGCAGTCCGGCCATACGGAAATCTATCGCGGGGCAGAATATGCCGTGAACTTCGTGCCGAAGATCCGGCTGGAGATCGTGGTGACCGACAGCCTGGCCGATCAGGTGGTGGATACGATCCGCACCACGGCCCGCACCGACAAGATCGGTGACGGCAAGATTTTCGTCCTCGATGTGCAACAGGCCGTGCGAGTGCGCACCGGCGAAACCGACGATGACGCGCTCTGAGCGAATACGGGTGGAAGGGGAAGACAACACCATGAAAAACCTGACGAAACTTTCCGGCCTGACGGCGCTTGGCGCGCTGACGGCCCTGCCGCTCTGGGCGCAGGAAGCCACGACCGCCGCGACCGAGGTGGTGGCCGAGGCCGCCCCCGTCATGGACAAGGGCGACGTGTCCTGGATGATGATCTCGACCGTGCTGGTGCTGTTCATGATCCTGCCGGGCCTCGCGCTGTTCTATGGCGGCCTGGTGCGGACCAAGAACATGCTGTCGGTGCTGATGCAGACGACGCTGATCGCCGCGATCATGATGATCATCTGGGTGATCTACGGCTATTCCTTCTCGTTCGGGGGCAGTGAATCGGCCTTCTGGGGCGGCACGGCCAAGCTGTTCCTCGCCGGTGTGACCATGGAAAGCATGTCGGCCACCTTCTCGGCCGATTATGTGATACCGGAATTCGTGTTCATCTCGTTCCAGATGACCTTCGCGGCGATCACGCCCGCGCTGATCATCGGCGCCTTCGCGGAACGGGTGAAATTCTCGTCCGTGCTGGTGTTCATGATCCTCTGGGCGACCTTCTGCTACTTCCCGATGGCCCATATGGTCTGGGATGCCAACGGCCTGCTCTACAAGCACGGCGCGATCGACTTTGCCGGCGGCACCGTGGTGCATATCAACGCGGGTGTGGCCGCGCTGGTCGGTTGCCTCGTGATCGGCAAGCGCGTGGGCTATGGCAAGGAAAACATGGCCCCGCATTCGATGGTGATGACCATGATCGGCGCCTCGATGCTGTGGGTCGGCTGGTTCGGCTTCAACGTCGGCTCCAACCTCGAAGCCAATGGCAATGCCGGCCTCGCGATGATCAACACCTTTGTCGCCACCGCCGCCGCCACCGTCGCCTGGACGCTGCTGGAAGGCGTGCTGCGCGGCAAGGCCTCGATGCTGGGCGCGGTGTCGGGCATGGTGGCCGGCCTTGTGGCGATCACCCCGGCCTGTGGCACCATCGGTCCGATGGGCGCGATCATCCTGGGCGTCGTGGCCGCGGCGGTCTGCTACTTCTTCGTGACCGTGATCAAGATCAAGATGGGCTATGACGACAGCCTGGACGTGTTCGGCATCCATGGCATCGGCGGCATGATCGGCGCGATCCTGACCGGCGTCTTCTCGGCGGCCTCGCTGGGCGGCGTCAAGGGCGACGACTATTCGATCGGCGCCCAGACCTGGATCCAGATCGAATCGGTTGCGCTGACGATCGTGTGGACCGGCGTCATCTCCTTCCTGCTCTACAAGCTGGTGGACATGACCATGGGCCTGCGCGTGGACAGCGACAGCGAGCGTCAGGGCCTCGACCAGACCTCGCATGGCGAAAGCGCCTATCACGGCTGATCCCGGCCGCAAGACAGGAAAGGCCCGGGCACCCCGCCCGGGTCTTTTCGCATTTCAGACCAGCGTCACGGTCGCGGGGGCCAGACCGTCGATTTCCACCACGCAGGTTTCCCCCCGCAGGATCGGCCCCACCCCGGCAGGCGTGCCGGTCATCACCAGATCGCCCGGCTCCAGCCGCACCAGCCGCGACAGATGCGCGATGATATCGGCGACCGGCCAGATCATGTCCGACAGCCGCGCCTCTTGCCGCAGTGCCCCACCGACAACACAGCGGATCGCGCCATCGGGAAGCCCGGCCCCGGGCCGGATCGCCCCGATCACCGCCGAATGGTCAAAGCCCTTGGCCATGTCCCAGGGTCGCCGCGCCGCCTTGGCCGCCGCTTGCAGATCGCGCCGGGTCAGATCGTTGCCGGCGGCATGGCCGAAGACATGATCCAGCGCGCGCTCCGGTGCGATATCGGCGCCGCCTGTGCCGATGGCGACCACCAGCTCCGCCTCGTGGTGCAGGTCAGCGGTCTGCGGCGGATAGGGCACCCGCGCACCCGATGGCACCAGCGCATCCCCCGGCTTGCTGAAAAAGAACGGCGGTTCGCGGTCGGGGTCATGACCCATTTCGCGGGCATGGTCGGCATAGTTGCGCCCGACGCAATAGATGCGCCGCACGGGAAAACGCGCCGTGCTGCCCTCGACAGGCAGGCTGGGGCGTTCGGGCGGGGGAAAGACGTGGTCCATCAAGGCGAAACCTCCGGGTCAGGGGGTCACCCTGCCCGGAGGCCTGCCGCACCGCAAGGGGCCTGGATCAGGGCCCGATGGCAAAGCACTGGGTGCCGCGCGCCTGAAGACGCAGGCAGGCCAGTTCCGCCTGTTTCTGGCTGAGCCCCATGAAATTCGCGTCATAGCCGCTGGAGCGCTGCACGATCTTGCGCAGCGATTCGTTCAGCGTGGCGCTTTCCTCCAGCATGGTCTTGGTCAGGGCGCGTTCGGCGGCCACCCGGCTGGGGAAGCGGCCGATATTCACCCCCCAATGCCGCCCGCCCGAGGTGGAGATGCGGGTGACCACCTCGACCGGGGTGGGTTCGACCGCGGCCAGTTCCACCACCTGCCCGACCGGGGTCGAGGTATGGATGACCACCGGCACATGCGCGGGCTCCGGCTCGGGTTCCGGCATCGCGGCGGGGGCGGCAGCGGCCAGCGCGACGACGCTGCCATCATCCAGCGGCGGCATCCCCGGCACCGTGGCGCCCATGGAGGCCGGCGCTTCGCCCGTGGCCTCGGCCAACGCGCCAAAGATATCGTCCTGCATCGCGTTCACCGCGACCTCGGCCGCGATCATCTCGGCCATCGGATCGTCGCCCGCACCCGCTTCGGGGATCGCGGCCAGTTGCACCGGCTCGGCCGCGATGACCGGACGGGCGCGCGGCCGCGGCGAGGCGGCAACGGCGCTGCTCACCCGCAGGGTCTTGGCCCCCACGACGCGCGTGCCTTCGCCGGTGGCCTCGGCCACCAGGGCCGGGTCTTCGACCGGGGCGGCGGGCGCGGCCTCATAGACCGGCGGCGCCGGCGGCACGGCCTTCTTGCCGGGTTTCACCCGCGAAAAGCCCAGATCCAGCAGCTCTGCCATCTTGGCATTGCGCTGCGCGGTCGAAGTGCCGCCAAACACCGTCGCGATGATCCGCACCCCGTTGCGTTCCGCCGAGGCGGTCAGGTTGAACCCCGCCGCATTGGTGAAGCCGGTCTTGATCCCATCCGCGCCCTTGTACATGTCGAGGAACTTGCGGTTGGTGGACACGACATCGGTCACGCCGGCATCGGTCTCGCGGCGCGAGAAGATGTTGTAATATTGCGGGAAATCGTAGAACAGCCGGCGGCCCAGCGTGGACATGTCGCGCGCGCTGGACAGGTGGCCCTTGCGCGTCAGGCCATTGGCGTTCTGAAAGGTGGAATGCGTCATGCCGATCGCCTTGGCGGTGCGGTTCATCCGCTGGGCGAACTTGTCCTCCGACCCGCCGATGGCCTCGCCGATGGCGGTGGCGGCGTCATTGGCCGATTTGATCGCGGCGGCCCGGATCAGGTGGCGCAGGGCGATGCGCTGCCCGGGCTTCAGCCCCAGCCGCGAGGGCGGCTCCGCCGCGGCATGTTTGCTGATCGTGACCATCGTATCCAGGCTGATCTCACCGCGTTCGATCGCCTCGAAGGCGATATAAAGCGTCATCATCTTGGTCAACGAGGCCGGATGCAGCCGCGCATCGGCATTCGTTTCATAGATCGTTTCGCCCGTACGGGCATCCATGACATAGGCCGCATAGGGCGCGGCCCCCGACGGGGTCGGTCTGGATGCCGAACAGGCTGCGATGACCACGAATGTAGCCAGCAATGCGAAATTGCGGACGAACTGCCCAAGTCGCGAAACCACGTCGCTTCCCCTTGCCTTCGTTTCTGCCTCGTCGCCCCTGTTTCCGGGGCTTTGACAGAAACTCTAGCACAGGGTCGATGGGTCCAAAACCCCATAAATTCGGCACAGTTAGCCTGTGGCATTCCTGCATTCCACCAGATATGGAGGGTCGAAGCCGTGTCCGACACAAGATCAGGTGGAAAGCCGCGCCAAAAGCCCCGGCAGGCCCGACAGATCGGCGATTGCCGCAAAGCGCGGATTTCCGCGCGGCGCCTCGGCATGTTCCAGCGCCCATGTCAGCGGATGGGGCACATGCACGCCCCAACCGCCGGTTTCGATCACCGGGATCACGTCGGATTTCAACGAATTGCCCAGCATCATCGCCGCTTCGGGGCGCACGCCATGGCGGTCGAACAGCCGGGCATAGACGGCGGCGCGCTTGTCGCTGACAATTTCCACCCCGTCGAACAGATCGCCCAAGCCCGATTGCGCCAGCTTGCGTTCCTGATCCAGCAGGTCGCCCTTGGTGATCAGCACGACCTTGGCGCCATGGGCGGCCGCCACCTCCACCGCCTCGCGCGCATGGGGCAAGAGGTGGATCGGATGGGCCAGCATCTCGCGCCCCGCCGCCATCAGCTCCGCGATGACACTGGCGGGCACCCGGCCCTCTGTCACCTCGATCGCGGTTTCGATCATCGACAGCACAAAGCCCTTCACCCCGAAACCATACTGCCCGACATTGCGCCGCTCGGCCGCCAGAAGCCGGTCATGCAGGTGATCGGCGGCGGCATAATCGGCCAGCAGTGTTTCAAACCTGTCCTGCGTCAGCCGGAAAAAGGTCTCGTTCTGCCAGAGCGTGTCGTCGGCATCAAAGCCGATAAAGGTGATCGCGGTCATGGCGGCACCCTGCCGGATGTGGCGGATTTGCGCCACCCCCTTTTCGTTCCGGCCAAGCGCGCTATAATAGTGGCCCTGACCTGTCCCGATTCCGCTGCCAACCGGAGGCTGCACTTGCCCCTTCGCCCGATGATGACTTCGGAGAACGACAATGGCACGGGATCGGATCCTTCGATCCTGACCAAGGCCAAACCGCGCACGCAACGCCCGCCTCTTTACAAGGTGTTGCTGCTGAACGACGATTACACCCCGATGGAATTCGTCGTGCATATCCTGGAGCGGTTCTTCGGCATGAACCACGCCCAGGCGTTCGAGATCATGCTGACCGTCCACAAGAAGGGCCTTGCCGTTGTCGGCGTGTTTTCCTTTGAGGTCGCCGAGACCAAGGTCGCGCAGGTGATGGATTTCGCCCGCCGCCACCAGCACCCCCTGCAATGCACCATGGAGAAAGAGTGACCGGCGCGCCCGGCACTCGTCGCTGACATGCGCGCCGCCCGCCTCTCCTTCGCGCTGGACAGTGGCGCCTTTGACCTGCCGCCCGAGGGGCGGATCGTGGTCATGCGGCCGCAATCGGGCGATGATCTTTCGGTATTGCCGCGCGACCGGCTGCTGGTCGTCACCGGCTTTCGCCCGGATTTCGATCATTTCGCCGCCCGCGGCCTGACCTGCGCCGAGACGATGCCCGACAGTGCGGCGGCGGTGATCGTCTGCCTGCCGCGCGCCAAACCGCTGGCTCGCGCCATGCTGGCTGCGGCCTGTGCCGCCCTGCCCCCCGGCGGGCTGGTCGTGGTGGACGGACAAAAGACCGATGGCGTGGATGCCGTCTTCAAGGAACTGCGCGCCCGCGTCCCGCTGGGCGAGGCGCTGGCCAAGGCCCATGGCAAGATCGCGGCCTTTCCCGCCAGCGACGCCCTGGCCGATTGGGCGGCGCGGCCCTTGACGACCGAAGGTTTCACCACCCTGCCCGGCGTGTTTTCCGCCGATGGACCAGATCGGGGATCGGCGCTGCTGGCGGCGGTGCTGCCGGCAAAGCTGCCCTCGCGCGTGGTCGATCTGGGGGCGGGCTGGGGCTATCTGTCCCGCGCGATCCTGACCCGCGCCGGGGTCAAGGAACTGCATCTGGTCGAGGCCGAAAAGACCGCGCTCGATTGCGCGCGGATCAATATCGACGATGCGCGCGCCCAGTTTCACTGGGCCGATGCGACCACCTGGCAGGTGCCGCACCTGGCCGGGGCGGTGGTCTGCAACCCGCCCTTCCATGCGGGCCGCGACGCCGATCCGGCGCTTGGCCTTGCATTCCTGCGCGCCGCCGCAAGGATGCTGGCGCCCGATGGCACGCTCTGGCTCGTGGCGAACCGGCACCTGCCCTATGACGCGGCGCTCAAGGCCGCCTTCCGCGAGGTCGAGGAAATCGGGGGCGACAACGCCTTTCGCCTGACCCGCGCCGCCCATCCCAACCGCCGCTGAGGCAGAGAGGCCGCCATGTCACTTTCCATTCAGGGCAAGACCGCCATCGTCACCGGCGCGGCGCGCGGCCTCGGCCTCGCCATTGCGCGGCATTTCGTGGACAAGGGCGCCAATGTGATGTTCGCCGACATGGACGAATCCCGGCTGGAGGTCGAGATCGGCGACGAGGCCCGGACCGAAGGCCCGGTGCGCATGTTCGCGGGCGACCTGCGGCAGAAACTGGCCATCACCAACCTGCTCTCGGCCACGATGGATGCCTTTGAACGGGTGGATATCCTGGTCAATGCCTCGCGCCAGGTCGTGATGTCGGACCCGCTCTGCATCGAGGATGACGCGGTGGAGGTCATGCTGCAGCAGAACCTGTTCACCAGCCTGCGCCTCAGCCAGCTGGCCGCCAAGCGCATGATCGCACAGGGCGAAGGCGGCGGCACCATCATCAACCTGTCCTCCATCGCCGCACGCCAGACCCGGCCGGAACTGCTGGGCTATTCGGTTTCCTGCGCGGCCATCGAACAGATGACCCGCGCCATGGCACTGTCGCTGGCGCCCAAGGGCATTCGCGTGAACGCCGTCGCCTTTGGCTCGGTCATGAGCGCCAGCCTGCAAGGCATTCTCAAGGACAACCCCGATTACCGCGGCGCCATCAGCGAGGGCACGCCGCTGGGCCGCATCGCCGCCGCCTCCGAAGTGGTGGAGACGGTGCAGTTCCTGGCCTCGGATGCCTCTGCCTTCATGACCGGCCAGATCGTCACGCTGGATGGCGGGCGCAGCCTGCTCGATGTCGTGCCCGCCCCTGCACATTGAGGCCCCCGATGGACGACCAGAAAACCCGCGCCGCCGCCTGGTTCCGCAGCCTGCGCGACGAGATCGTGACCGCCTTTGAGGCGCTCGAGAGCCGTTTCGGCGGCGACCGCGCCGGCAGGTTCGAGGTGACGCCCACGCAGCGCGACAATGACGGCGGCGGCGGCCTGATGAGCGTGATGCGCGGCGGTGCGGTGTTTGAAAAGGTCGGGGTCAATGTCTCGACCGTGCATGGCGTGCTGGGCGATCGGGCGCAGAAATCCATGGCCGCGCGCGGCGTGCCCGGCATGGCAGAGGATCCGCGCTTCTGGGCCAGCGGCATCAGCCTGGTCGCCCATATGCAGAACCCGCATACGCCGGCGGTCCACATGAACACCCGCATGTTCTGGACGCCTCATGCCTGGTGGTTCGGCGGCGGGGCCGACCTGAACCCCTGCCTCGAATATCCCGAAGATACCGCGCATTTCCACGCCCGCTTGCAGGCGGCCTGCGATGCCCATGCGCCCGATTATTACCCCCGCTTCAAGGCCTGGGCGGACGAGTATTTCTTTGTCCCGCATCGCGGGCGGGCGCGCGGTGTGGGCGGCATCTTCTATGACGATCTGAATACCGGCGACTGGGAGGCCGATTTCGCCTTTACCTGCGATGTCGGCCGCGCCTTCCTGCCGGCGTTCCTGCCTGTGACCGAGCGTCGGCTGGGCACGCCCGCCAGCGCGGACGACCGCGAGGCACAGCTGCGCCATCGTGGTCTCTATGCCGAATATAATCTGGTCTATGATCGCGGCACCAAATTCGGGCTGGAAACCGGCCATAATGCCGATGCCGTGCTGATGAGCCTGCCGCCCGTAGCCAAATGGTATTGACCGCGCGGTTCAGCCCTTCGGGCCGAACCCCTCCACCCAGTCGATCATCCGGGGCAGGCAGACCGTCTTGAGGTCATAGCGCGTGCGGATCGTCTCGCGCGCCGCGCGGCGCAGATCGTCAAAGCGGTCGGGCCGGGCCAGCGCGCGGCTGATCAGATGCGACCAGCCCGCCACGTCAAAGAAATCGACCAGCCGGCCATTCACCCCGTCCTCGATCAGTTCCTGCACCGGCGCGGTGCGCGACCCGATCACCAGACAGCCCGCGCTCATCGCCTCCAGCATCGACCAGCTGAGGACGAAGGGATAGGTCAGATAGGCATGGACGCGGCTGACCTGCATCATGCTGACAAAGGTCGGATAGGGCACCTTGCCCATGAAATGCACGCGGTTCAGATCCAGCCGGCCCTGCACCTCGGACAGGAAGATTTCCTTCCAGGTCTTGCCCTGCGGCGCGGCGCGGCCATAGCTCACGTCATCGCCGCCCACGATCACTACCTGCGCCTCGGGGCGGGCGTCCAGAATGGCGGGCAGCGCGCGCAGAAAGACGTGATAGCCGCGATAGGGTTCCAGATTGCGGTTGACGAAGGTCAGCACCTCATCCCCCGCCCGCAGCACCTGCCCATTCGGCAGGGCCAGTTCGGCCTGCGGGTTGGGCACCATCACATCGGTATCGACCCCGTCAAAGATCACCTCGATGCGGTCGCGCAGCACCGGCGGATGGGTGCTGGCCTGCCAGCGCGTCGGGCTGAGCCCGGCATCGGCATGCACCAGCGCCTGCCCCAGATGCGCCGCCCGCCCCTGCGAGATCATCGCCTGATCAAAGCTCGGCGCGTCGAATTCGGGGTCGAACCCCACATCGGCGCCACGGCCCTTGTAATAGAATTCCGAATAGACCAGCAGCTTTGCTTCGGGCCAGACTTCCTTGAGGAACAGCGTCTCGCCCCAGCCGGAATGGCCAAAGATCACATCGGGCACATAGCCCTTTTCGCGCAGTTGCAGGCAGGCCCGGGCGACGGTCACGCCCCGGTCGCTCATCTGCGTGTAATTGCGGCCCAGGCGGCAGGCGGCGGGATCGGGCGCCGTGGCGCTGTGGCGGTATTTCACCACCGGGATCGTCGCGGCGCGATTGTTGCCCGCATCGGTCAGCGCCAGACAATCATGCCCTCGCGCCTTGAGCGCCGGCGCCAGATGCAGGAACTGCCCCGGGAAATTCTGGTGAATGAACAGGATCTTCATGCCGCCCCCCCCTGACCGAAGGCCGCCGCCAGCAGGGCGCGGGTATATTCCTCGCGCGGGGCGTCAAAGACCTGCGTGCCCTCGCCCGCCTCGATCACATCGCCGGCGCGCATCACGATCACCTTGTGCGACAGCGCCCGCACCACGCGCAGGTCATGGCTGATGAACAGATAGGCCAGCCCCCATTTGCGTTGCAGATCGCGCAACAGCTCCACGATCTGCACCTGCACCGTCATGTCCAGCGCACTGGTCGGCTCGTCCAGCACTACCAGCTTGGGTCGCAGGATCATCGCGCGCGCAATCGCGATGCGCTGCCGTTGCCCGCCGGAAAATTCATGCGGATAACGCCCCATCATCGCGGGGTCGAGGCCGACCTCGGCCATGATCGCGGCGACCATCTCGTGCTTGTTCTGCCCCGGCGCCACGCCATGCACGCCCAGCCCCTCGGCGATGATCTCCTCCACCGTCATGCGCGGCGAAAGCGAGCCATAGGGATCCTGGAACACGATCTGCAAGTCGCGCCGCAGATCGCGCAAGGCGCCGGCCCGTGCCCCCGCGATGTCGCGCCCCAGAAAGACGATGCGCCCGTCCGAATGGATCAGCCGCAGGATCGCCAGCGCCAGCGTGGTCTTGCCCGACCCGCTTTCGCCCACGATGCCCAGCGTCTCGCCGGCGCGGACCGTCAGCGTGGCGTCGTTCACCGCCTTCACATGGCCGGTCACCCGCCGCATCAGCCCGGTCTTGATCGGGAACCAGACGCGCAGATGTTCGGTTTCGGCCACCACCGGCGCGCCTTCGGGCACCGGATCGGGGCGCCCCTTCGGTTCGGCCGCCAACAGCTTTTGCGTATAGGGGTGCTGCGGGGCGGCAAAGATCTCGGCCGTCGGCCCTTGTTCGACGATCTCGCCATCCTTCATCACGCAGACCCGGTCGGCAATGCGCCGCACAATGCCCAGATCATGCGTGATGAACAGCATCGACAGCCCTTCGCGGGCTTTCAGATCGGCCAGAACCTCCAGGATTTGCGCCTGAATCGTCACATCAAGGGCGGTGGTCGGCTCGTCGGCGATCAACAGTTCCGGCCCATTGGCCAGCGCCATGGCGATCATCACCCTTTGCCGCTGCCCGCCTGACAATTCATGCGGATAGGCGCTCAGCCTCGTTTCGGCGTCGCGGATGCCGACCTTGGTCAGCAATTCCACGATCCGCGCCCGCGCGGCCTGCCCCCGCAGCCCCTGATGCAGCGCCAGGCTTTCCGCGATCTGCTTTTCGATCGTGTGCAGCGGGTTGAGCGAGGTCATCGGCTCCTGAAAGATGAAGCTGATATCATTGCCGCGAATGGCGCGCAGATCGGCCTCGGGCGCGCCGGATATTTCGCGCCCCTGATAGGCGATCCGCCCCTCGACCGCCGCGCTGTCGGGCAACAGCCGCACGGTGGACAGCGCCGTGACCGACTTGCCCGAGCCGCTTTCACCGACCAAGGCGACCGTCTCGCCCTTGTTCACCGCGAAACTGACGCCCCGCACCGCATGGATCACGCGGCCATCCTGCCGAAAGCGGATATTCAGATTCTCGACCGAAAGCACAGTCATCGGAAGGTCTTTCTCGGGTCGAAGGCGTCGCGGATGCCTTCAAAGACAAAGACCAGCAGCGACAGCATCAGCGCAAAGGTGAAAAAGGCGGTAAAGGCCAGCCAGGGCGCCTGAAGGTTTTCCTTGGCCTGTTGCGTCAGCTCCCCCAGCGAGGGCGCCGAGGCCGGCAGGCCAAAGCCCAGGAAATCCAGCATGGCCAGCGTGCCGATCGTGCCAGTGACGATGAAGGGCAGCATGGTCAGCGTGGCGACCATGGCATTGGGCAGCACATGGCGGAACATGATCACCCGATCCTTCACGCCAAGTGCCCGCGCCGCGCGCACATATTCGAAATTGCGCGCCCGCAGGAATTCGGCCCGCACCACCCCGATCAGCGAGGTCCAGCCGAACATCACCATCAGCGCGACCAGCAGCCAGAAATTCATTCGCCAGATCGCGGCCACGATGATGATGACGTAAAGCGTGGGTGTGGCGCCCCAGATCTCGATCAGCCGTTGAAAGACCAGATCGACCCAGCCGCCGAAATAGCCCTGCACCGCCCCCGCCGCGATGCCCACGACCGAGGTCAGCACGGTCACGATCAGCGCGAACAGGATCGACAGGCGAAAACCATAGATCACCCGCGCCAGCACGTCGCGCGCGGTATCGTCGGTGCCCAGCCAATGCTGCGCATCCGGCGGCGAGGGCGCGGCGCGGCCCAGATCGTTGATTGTGGTATAGCTGTAGGGGATCGGCGCCCAGAGGATCCAGCCCGGGTCAACCGGCTGCCCCTCCACGGTGCCGGCCTTTGCCTCGGCCAGCACGCCCTCGGGGTCATCCCAGCAGGCCTCGGCCCCCTGCGCCACGATCAGGCATTGCACCTCAGGGTCGCGATAGGCGGCCTCGGTGCGGAAATCGCCGCCAAAGGCGGTTTCGGGGTAGAATTTCAGAAAGGGCGTATAAAGCTCGCCCTTGTGGCTGACCAGCAGCGGCTTGTCATTGGCCAGCACCTCGGCGAACAGCGACAGGCCGAACAGCGCGGTGAACAGGATCAGCGACCAGAAGGCCCGGCGATTGGCCTTGAAATTGCGCCAGCGACGCTGGTTGAGCGGGGAAAGCGCCATGCCCTAGCCCCGCTTTTCAAAGTCGATGCGCGGATCGACAAAGACATACATCAGATCCGACAGGATGCCGACCAGCAGCCCCAGCAGCGAAAAGGCGTAAAGCGTGCCGAACAGCACCGGATAGTTGCGCTTCACCGCCGCCTCGAACCCCAGCCGCCCCAGCCCGTCGAGCGAGAAGATGGTTTCGATGATCATCGACCCGCCAAAGAACACCGCGACGAACAGCGCCGGGAACCCCGCGATCACGATCAGCATCGCATTGCGGAAGACATGGCCATACAGAACCCGCGCCTCCGACAGGCCCTTGGCGCGGGCGGTCATCACATATTGTTTGCGGATCTCGTCGAGAAAGCTGTTCTTGGTCAGCAGCGTCATGGTGGCAAAGCTGGAAATGGTGGAGGCGGTGATCGGCAGCACCATATGCCACAGATAATCGGTGATCTTGCCCCAGAGGCTCAGGCTTTCCCAATTGTCCGACACCAGCCCGCGCAGCGGAAACCACTGGAAATAGGTGCCGCCGGCAAAGACCACCATCAGCAGCACCGCGAACAGGAAACCCGGGATCGCATAACCCACGATGATCACGCCCGAGGTCCAGGTATCAAAGGCCGACCCGTCCCGCACCGCCTTGCGGATACCCAGCGGGATGGAGATCAGATAGGCGATCAGCGTGGACCACAGCCCGAGCGAGATCGAGACCGGCATCTTTTCCACCACCAGTTCGATCACGCCCTTGGAATGGAAATAGCTCTGCCCGAAGTCAAAGCGCAGGTAATTGCCCATCATGATCCAGAACCGTTCCGCCGCGCCGATCTTTTCCTTGGCGCACTCGGGCGATTTCAGGTTGGGTGTGCCGGTAAAGCCTTCGGCGCAGGTGATGCGGGCAAAGCCGAACTGCACCTCCAACTGGTCGATGAATTCGGGCGGCAGGCCCCGCGCGCCGATATAATCGGCATTGCCGGCGCCCTGATCCTCGATCCCCGCATCATTGCCGCCAGAGACGGACTGAAACGCATCCTTGTTGCCGTCAAGCTGGGCCAGAACCTGTTCGATCGGCCCGCCGGGCACGAATTGCGTCAGCCCGAAATTGATCAGCATGATGCCGAACAGGGTCGGGATGATCAGTGCCAACCTGCGTAGTATATAGGCGCCCATCGGCTGCGTTCCGCCTGTCTTGTTCTGCCCGGCCGGGATTTATCGGATCGCGCCTGCGGCCTTCAGCTGCGCGGCCTTTTCGGCGTCATACCACCAGAAATCCATCTCGCCCAGCCCATAGGGCGGCAGGGATTCGGGGTGGCCGAACATGTCGTAATAGGCGACGGTAAAGGTGTTCTTGTACCATTGCGGCACCCAGAACCGTTCCGCCCGCAGCACGCGGTCCAGCGCCATGGTGGCATGGGTCAGCTCGTCGCGGGTCTTGGCGGCGATCACGACATCGACCAGCCGGTCCACCGCCGGGCTTTTCAGCCCCATCAGGTTGAAGGCCGATTGATCGGCCGTCGCACCGCCGTAATACTGCTTGAGTTCGGAGCCCGAGAAATAACCCGACCGCGCGCTGCCGGAGATCACGTCGAAATCATATTGCGGCGGGCGGGTGCGGTTCTCGAACTGGGCGGGATCGACCTTCACATTCGTCGCATCAATGCCCAGCGCGCGCAGGTTTTCGACAAAGGGATTGATGATCCGATCGAAAGACGGATCGTCATTGAGGATCTCCAGCGTCAGCACCTCGCCCTTGGCGTTGCGGCGCAGCCCGTCATTGCCGACCTCCCATCCCGCCTCGTCCAGCAGGGCCGAGGCCCGGCGCAGATTGCCGCGATCCAGCTGGCGCGTGCCCGAAACCGGCGCCATGACCGCCTCATCCGTCAGGATGGCCGCGGGCAGCAGCCCCTCATCCACCAAGGGCTTGAGCAGCGCGGTTTCCTCTGGCCCCGGCACGCCCTGCGCCTGAAGCCAGCTGTTTTCCCAGACCGAGTTGATGCGGCTGTAAAGGCTGTAGAACAGCGTCTCGTTCGACCATTCGAAATTGAACATCAGCCCGACCGCCTCGCGCAGGCGGGGATCCTGGAATTTGGCGCGGCGCAGGTTCATTAGGAAGGCCTGACCATTGGCCTTGGCGCCGCTGGGCAGTTCGACCTTGACCGCATGGCCCTTGGTGATCGCCGGAAAGTCGTATCCGGTGGCCCATTGCTTTGACGAATTCTCGGTGCGGAAGGTGTAGACGCCCGATTTGAACGCCTCGAAGGCCGCCGAACTGTCAGCGAAATATTCGATGCGCAGATGATCGAAATTGTTGCGGCCCACATTGATAGGCAGGCTGGCGCCCCAGTAATCAGGGTTGCGCTTGTAGACCAGCGTGCGCCCGACCTCCATCCGGTCGAACATATAGGGGCCGGTGCCGATGAACGGCGTCAGGGTGGCTTCCTCAAGATCCAGCTTGTCACGCTCGAACTGCGCTTTCGACAGGATCGGCAGCCCGCCGACATCCTGGATCAGGTCACGCTTGGGGAAATCGGCCTTGAAGGTGAACTTCACCTGATGCGGCCCCAGAATCTCGGCCTTTTCGACCTGCTGGGCCAGCACGGTGCGGAAATCCGACAGGCCCTTGGCGAGGAAGGTTTCATAGGAAAACAGCACATCCTCGGCCGTCATCGGCGTCCCGTCCGAGAATGTCACCTCGGGGCGCAGGTTGAAGATCGCCCAGCTGCGATCCTCGGGGTATTCGATGCTTTCGCAAAGCAGGCAATAGGCCGCGCCGATCTCGTCCGAGGTGCCGGTCAGGATCGGCTCCAGCATGACGGTGGAAAGCGCGCCGGCCAGCCCCTTGACGGTAAAGGGGTTCATGCTGTCGAACCCGCCCATCGTCCACTCGCTGATCTCGCCGCCCTTGGGCGCGTCGGGGTTCACATAATCCAGATGCGCAAAATCGGGCCCGTATTTCAGATCGCCAAAGGTCGAGATGCCATGCGCGGTGATCGTCGCGCCCTCGGCCCGGGCCATCGTCGCCGCGCCTGCCAGCACCAGAAGCCCCAGCCCGAGGCCGATCGCCAGCCCCCAGGCGGGGCGCGGCAGCGCGCGGGCGACGGGCAGGGCGGATGGGCGGGCGGGTCGGCGGGCGGTCTGGTGCAAGGGGCACTCCTGTCTGGGGCGGCGCGGCCGTTCTTGATGCGGCAGCCTGCCGGTCAGACTAGCGGAAAATCCCGCCCCCTCAAGGCGCGATTCCGTGAAAGCCCGTGAAAAGCAAAGGCCGCCCACGGGGGGCGGCCCATCTTCGGCGATCTGCCGATACTCAGTTCAGCGTGGCCAGCCAGGCGATCAGGTTGGCGCGATCCTCGACCTTGGGCAGACCCGCGAAGGACATCTTGTTGCCCGGGGCAAAGCCCTTGGGGTTTTCCAGCCAATGCGACAGCTCTTCCGGGCTCCAGGGTTTGCCGGCATGGGCCTTCATCGCATCCGAATAGCCAAAGCCCGCGACGCCGGCGATTTCGCGGCCGACAACGCCGTTCAGATGCGGGCCGGTGCCGTCAGCGCCGTCAACCTTGTGGCAGGCCTTGCACTTGGCAAAGACCTTTTCACCCTTGGCCGGATCGGCCGCGGCATAGACCTCCTCGAACGAGGGGCCTTCCGCAGCAGCCGCTTCGCCGCCGCCTGCCGCTTCGACGGGAATCGTGTAGGCTTGGGCTTCCTCACCCTCGCCATGGCCGCCGGCCGACATGGTATAGAGGCCATCGCCCGCCCAGCTGAACAGCAGGAACACGAGCAGCGACCCGCAGACCGCGCCCAGACCTTTGGTGATTGTCATCGTGTCGAACATGTCGCGTCCCGTCTTTGGCATGAAGCTGAGGGGCTTCTATCCGCTTCCTCCCCCGCTTTTCAAGGTGTAGTAGCGCGGCGATGAATGCAAATGCGGCGATTTGACCGTGGAGTGTGACAAGATGGCAGGACGGATCGCGTTTCAGGGGGAACTTGGGGCCTATTCGCATCAGGCCTGCGCCCAGGCGCGGCCCGATTTCACCCCGGTGCCCTGCACCACCTTTGAAGACGTGGTTGAGATGACCCGGTCGGGCGAGGTCGATCTGGGGATGCTCGCGGTCGAGAATTCCACCTATGGCCGCGTGGCCGATGTGCACAGCCTGCTGCCCAAGGCCGGGCTGCATATCGTGGACGAGGCCTTTGTGCGGGTGCATGTCAACCTGCTGGGCGTGCCGGGCGCCCGGCTCGACCAGGTGCGCGAGGCGCATGGCCATGTGGTGATCCTGCCGCAATGCGCGCTGTTCCTGCGCGAACATGGCATCAAGGGCGTGGTCAGCAGCGACAATGCCCGCGCCGCGCGCGAGACCGCCGAGGCCGCCAACCCCGCCCGGGCCGCCTTGGCCAGCGAACTGGCGGCCGAGATCTACGGGCTCGACGTGCTGGCGCGCCATATCGAGGATCAGGCCAACAACACCACGCGCTTTCTGGTGATGAGCCGCAGCCCCGATCACAGCCGCCGCGCCGATCAGATGATCACCACCTTCACCTTCCGGGTGCGCAACATCCCCGCCGCGCTCTACAAGGCGCTTGGCGGTTTCGCGACCAATGGCGTGAACATGACCAAGCTGGAAAGCTACATGGTCGGCGGCAGCTTCACCGCGACCGAGTTCTATGCCGATATCGAGGGCCACCCCGACGATGCGCATGTCGCCCGCGCGCTGGAGGAGCTGGGCTATTTCACCACGCAGCTCAATATCCTCGGCGTCTATCCGGCGGATCGTCAGCGCGACTGAAGGTCGCAGGGGCAAGGGCGGCGTTCGTCAGCGGGGCGTAAGGTTGGCGCGCCACAAGGGCGCCGCCTGCCGAACCGCCCAAAGGACCGATCATGACCGCCAGCTACGAATCCGCCCATGAAGCCCCGCATTTCATCAACCGCGCCGGATGGTTGCGCGCGGCGGTGCTGGGGGCCAATGACGGTATCGTCTCGGTCGCTTCGCTGATCGTGGGGGTGGCGGCGGCCGATCCCTCGCCGGCGGCGGTGCTGATCGCCGGCACGGCCGGACTGGCTGCCGGGGCCATGTCGATGGCGGCGGGGGAATATGTCTCGGTCAGTTCGCAGGCCGATGTGGAACGCGCCGATATCGCCCGCGAAAGCCACGCCCTGCGCACCATGCCCGAAGAAGAGGAACGCGAACTGGCCTCGATCTTCGAGGGGCGCGGCCTCAGCCCCGCCACCGCCGCGCTGGTCGCGCGCGAATTGACCGAAAAGGATGCCCTGACCGCCCATGTGCGCGAGGAACTGGGGCTGAGCGAGGTGCATGCCGCCAACCCGCTTCAGGCGGCGCTGGCCTCGGGGCTGACCTTTTCGGTGGCGGCGGCTCTGCCCCTGCTGGCGGCGCTGCTGGCGCCCGAGGGGCAGATCATTCCGGTCGTGGTCGCGGCGACGCTGCTTTGCCTTGCCGCCCTCGGGGCGCTTGGCGCCCAGGCAGGCGGGGCGCCCAAGGGCCGCGCCACGTTGCGGGTGCTGTTCTGGGGGGTCATGGCCATGGCGATCACCGCCGGGGTGGGCCATTTCTTCGGCGTCAGCGTCTGACCGCCGCCGCCCGGCCGTTCAGCGCGCCTTGGCGACCGAGAGGCGATAGCGTTCCTCGATCTCGTTGCACAGGGCGCCGACGCGGGCCTCGTATTTGCGGTCGAGCTTGCCGCGCGCAAGCTTCATGGATTGCAGGAAGACCCGCGCCGCCAGGGTGCGGGGCTTGATCTCGGTGCCCAACGTGACCCGGGTGCGCCGGGCCGAAAGCTCCACGAAATCCACCTGCACCGTCACGTCGGCCATGCTGCCAAAGCCCTGAAATGTCAGGCTGTTGGGCCTGTCCACCGCCGCCAGCTTGACCGAGGCGCGCCGCATCTTGCCGCGAAAGGTAAAGCCCAGGTTCCAGGCCATGCCGGGGCCAAAGCCCTGCACACGGTCGGTCCGCGTCACCTCGGCCCCGCGCCGCATCGCCGCGCGTTCCCAACCTTCGGTATCGGCAAACGTGTCGAACACAAAGGCCAGCGGTGCCTCGATATCTTCGCGGGTGCTGAGTTTCATGCGCCTGTTCCTGTGCAGTCTGACGCGACTGTTTTCCCCTCAATCCCCGCGATCCGCAAGCCAGTTCAGGATCAGATAATGGGCAATTGCCCCTTTTCGCGCCATGCTGAGATCCGGCCGTTCGCCCGCCACGACCGCCAGCACCTCCTCGCGGGTGAGCCACATCGCGTGGTCCAGCTCCGCCGGGTCATGGGTGATCGTCTCGGTTTCGGCCTCGGCCACACAGCCGATCATCAGCGAGGCGGGAAAGGGCCAGGGCTGGCTGGCGACCGGGCGCACGGCGCCGATGCGGATGCCGGCCTCCTCCATCACCTCGCGGCGGACCGCCGTCTCGATCGTCTCGCCGGGTTCGACAAAACCCGCCAGACAGGAATACATCCCCTCGGGCCAGCCGGGCGACCGGCCCAGCAGCACGCGGTTGCCGCGCGTCACCAGCATGATGACCACCGGATCGGTGCGCGGGAAATGCTGCGCCCCGCAGGCCGGGCAATTGCGCTGCCAGCCCGCCATGGCCAGATCCGAGGCCGCGCCGCAGGTGGCGCAGAAACCGTGGCTGCGATGCCAGTGCAGGATCGCCCGCGCCGTGGCGGCAAGGCTGGCCTCATCGGGCGCAAGCCGGGTCATCACCGCGCGCAATTCGTGAAAACCGGCCTCGGGCGGCAAGGCCGGATGGGTCTGGACGCTGGCATCCAGAAAGCCCTGTTGCACCGCCTCGGCCCCGGCTTCGGGTGTCCAGTCGGAAATGTCTTGCGTGAACCAGCCGGTTTCGCCGCTCAGCCCCAGAAAGACCGGCGCCCGGCCATGGGCCAGCACCGGATGGCCCTGCGGCAGCCAGCCCAAACCACCCGACGCCGACAAGAGCGGCTTGCCCCGCCACATCGGCAGGATGCGCCCTGTTTCCAGCAACCGCGCCAGCGCCGCCGCATCGCCGCGCAGATGCGCCGCGCGATCCGGTCCCGGCGCGGTGAAAGTCATCGTTGCGTCCATCCGGCATATCCCCCTCGCAGGCTGCACAGCCTCTATAGGCCCGCGCGGGACGGCTCGCAATTCTCCGCGTTGGCACCATAAAAACAACCACAGGAAGATTATTCGCGCGCATGTGATTGACTTTGCGCGCATTACCGCGCCTTATTGACGGGTCCGCGCGTTGTAAAAGCCCGGGTCGATGCGATCACAGACGTTTCCCGTGCCGTTATGTGCCCCGCCGCCCAGAGGTTCCCTTGCTACAGTCCCGCCCCGCACCCGCGCCCCCCGTCACAGATACCACCGCACGGCTGCGCGTGCTGGCCACCACCGACATCCATGTTCACCTGCTCAGCTATGATTATTACGCCGATGGCCCCGACGATCATGTGGGTCTTGCCCGCACCGCCAGCCTGATCGCCGAGGCGCGGCGGGAATGCCCCAATTGCCTGCTTCTGGACAATGGCGACTTTCTTCAGGGCAATCCGATGGGCGATCATTCGGTGCGCGCGCTGGAACGCGGGGCGGCCTGTCCGATCCATCCGGCGCTGCGGGCGATGAACCGGCTGCGCTATGACGCGGCCACGCTGGGCAATCACGAATTCAACTATGGCCTGCCCGTGCTGGAGGCGCTGCTGCCCGGCGCGGGCTTTCCCATCGTGTCGGCCAATGTGGCGCGGCGGCTGGGGGCGCAGCCGCTGCTCGATACGCCCTTTCTGCCGCCCTATGCGCTGCTTGACCGGCTGATGACCACCGACGAAGGCGCGCTGCTGCCGCTGCGCATCGGCATCATCGGCTTTGCCCCGCCGCAGATCGTGCAATGGGATCGCGCGCTGCTGGAAGGGGTGCTGCACAGCCGCGGCATCGTCGAGACGGCGCAGGCCTGGGTGCCGCGCCTGCGCGCCGCCGGGGCCGAAATCGTGATCGCCCTTTCGCATTCCGGCATCGGCACGGTCGAGGAAGGGCCCTGGGCAGAAAATGCCAGTTCGGCCCTGTCGCTGGTGCCGGGAATCGACGCGATCGTGGCCGGGCACAGCCATCTGCTGTTCCCCTCGCATGTCTTCGCCGAAACCGAGGGCGCCGACATCGCGCAAGGAAAGCTGCACGGCAAGGCCGCGGTCATGGCAGGGTTTCACGGCTCACACCTGGGGGTGATCGACCTGCAATTGCGCCATGCCACCGGGGCATGGCAGGTCACCGGCAGCCAGGGCAGCCTGCGTGCCATCACCCCGCAAACCCCGCCCGCGCCCGAGATCCTGGCCGAGGTGCGCCCGGATCACGAGGCGACGGTGGCCTTTGCCCGCCGCCCGGTCGGGCAAAGCCTGATCCGCCTGCACAGCCATTTCGCCACCATCGCCCCCTGTTCCGCCCTGGGTCTGGTGGCCGAGGCGCAAGCCAATTTCGTCGCGCGCGAACTGGCGGGCCGCCCCGAGGGCGCGCTGCCCATCCTGTCGGCCGTGTCGCCCTTCAAGGCGGGCGGGCGCAGCGGGCCGGGGCATTACATCGACATTCCGCCGGGCGAACTGGCCATGCGCCATATCTCGGATCTCTATATCTTTCCCAACACCATCGCGGCGCTGCGCCTGACCGGCGCCGAACTGGCCGACTGGCTGGAACTCTCGATGGGGCTTTACCGACAGATCCGGCCGGGCAGTCGCGACGGGTTCCTGATCGACGACGATTTCCCCTGCTACAACCATGACCGCATCATCGGGCTGAAGGTGGAGATCGACCTCTCCTCTCCCGCCCGCTATGATCGCCACGGCGTGCTGCGCAACCCCGCGGCGCAGCGCGTGCGGGCGCTGCACTGGAACGGGCATCCCGTCGATCCGGCGGCGGAATTCGTGCTGGTGACCAACAGCTATCGCGCGGCCGGCAGCGGCGGCTATCACCACGCCCGGCCCGAGCGGCTGATCGACGTGGGGCGCCAGCCCGTCCGCGACATCCTGCTGCGCCATGTGCCGGCAGCCTCGCCCATCCGCTCCTACGCCGATGACAGCTATCGCTTCATGCGCATGCCGGGCACGACCGTCCTGTTCGACAGCGCCCCGCTTGCGCCTGAAACCTGCGCCAAGATCGCGCATCTGCGCCCCGAACTGCTTGGCCCCACACCCGAGGGCTTTGCCCGCTTCCGTCTGCATCTTTGATCCGCTAACAGGGACGCGGACAGCAACGGGGGCCCGCATGTTCGACGCCGTGATCTTCGATCTGGATGGCACATTGCTTGATACCGAGGCGGTGGCGCTGCGCCTTGGCCATGACTGCCTGCGCGAGATGGGCCAGACCCCCGACATGGCGGTGTTTCACGCGATGATCGGCAAGGATGCCCCGACCAGCGACCTGATCCTGCAAGCCGCCTATCCGACGCTCGACATCGCCGCCTTTTCGACGCTCTGGCGCGGCGGGTTCGAGGCCGCACTGGAACACGACCTGCCGCTGAAGCCCGGCGCGCATGACATTCTGTCGGCCATCGCGCTACCCAAGGCGATCTGCACCTCGTCGCGGCGCGACAGCGCGCTGCGCAAGCTCGATCTGGCGGGGCTGGCCGGGCATTTCACCGCCGTCGTGTCGCTTGACGACGTAAGCCGCGCGAAACCCCATCCCGAACCCTATCTGACCGCCGCCGCATGGCTGGGCGTCAACCCGGACCGCTGTCTGGTGTTCGAAGACAGCGAGACCGGCGCCGCCTCGGCCCGGCAGGCGGGCTGCACCGTGGTTCAGGTGCCCGACATGCTGCCCGCGACGGGCGATCACGCCCATCACGTCGCCGCCACGCTGCTGGAGGGCGCACGCCGCGCCGGGGTGCTGGCATGATCCCGCTGCGGTCACGCTGGCCCCGCCGCATCGCCATCGGGCTGGCGGTGCTGGCCTGTCTTGCGGTGGTGTTTTCCACCTGGTTCAGCCACCGCCTGATGAGCGAGGTTCTCTCTGGCCGCGCCTTTGCCGAACCCGAGGCCGGCATCACCGATCCGATGATCCTTGGCTATCGCGGCACCCCGGAACAGGCGCTTGGCCTCCCGTTCGAGGAGATCAGCCTTGACACCCCGCTGGGCCGCGCCCCGGCGTGGCTGGTGCCCGGCGCCCCCGGCGCGCGCATGGGCGCGATCATCGTGCATGGCATCGGCGGCGCGCGCGAGGATGGCTATCCCTATCTGCCGGCGCTGCATGCGGCGGGCCTGCCCGTGCTGATGATGACCTATCGCAACGATGCCGGCGCGCCAAAGGCGCCCGAGGGACTGCGCCTGTTCGGCCTGACCGAATGGGAGGATCTGGAGACCGCGATGGCCACCATGCAGGCGCGCGGTATTGACCGGGTCGTGCTGGTCGGCGCCTCGATGGGCGGGGCGATCGTGGGGCAATTCCTGGGCCGGTCCAGCCGGGCCGATCGTGTGGCCGGGCTGATCCTCGACGCGCCGGCGCTGGATTTCCCGGCGGTGCTGCGCCATGTCACCGACCGCCTCGGCCTGCCGCTGCGCAGCATCGGCGCGCGGCTGGCCCTGCCCGCCTTCGCCCTGACCCATGGCGAGAACATGGGACAGGCCACGGTGATTCCCGTGATCGCGGCGTTCAAGGGGCCGGTGCTGCTGTTCCATGGCCGCGCCGACCGCATCGTGCCCGCCACGACCAGCCTTGCCCTGCTGGACCAGCGCAATGGCGGCACCACCCTGTTGATGACCGAGGGCGACCATCTGCAAAGCCACCGCGCCGAGCCGCGGCGCTTTGCCAGCCTGATGCGCGATTTCCTGGCCGATCTGGCGCCATGACCGGATCGGGCGCGCAGGGGCTTGCAGAATCCGCACGCCTGCCCTATCTGCACGCTTGAGAGGTTGGCGCGGGCAGGCACCTCGCCAACCCGGTCAGGTCCGGAAGGAAGCAGCCGTAACGAGCCCCGCTTGGGTCGTTGTCCAGCCTCTCACCCCTTCCCCCGTCTTTTGCCGCCCCCGCGCGGGCGCCGCAGGTCCAGCGTGACCACGCCATCGGCATAGCGGCCCGGGATCAGGGTGCCGGGGCGGCGCACCTCGGGGAACTCCGACATCCAGTCGCGATAGCGGTCATTCGTGACAATCGGCGCCTTTAGGTCGCGCGCGGTGCGCAGGATCGTCGGATCGGCCGGCTGGCCCGAGGGCACCAGCGCCACCTGCCGCGGCGGCAGGTCAAGCAGACGCGCCAAGGCCACATCGCCCATATGCCGACCGGCGATCTTGAACCCGGCATTCGCGTCAAAGATCACCACCGGCTTCCGACCCTTGCGCCGCAAGGTGGCCAGCACCGCGCGCAGCGGCGCAGGATCAGGGCGGTTGTCGCGCCAGTGCAGCACATTGGACCCATCCACCACCACCCAATGAATCCGGTTTCGCCAAGCCCGGACCAGCAGCCACAGGCTCGCCAGCAGCGCAGACAGGGCGACGACATCCCATCCCTGGCCGAAGGGGTGAAGAGCCGCGGCGACAAGCCCGGCAAGGCACAGGATCGAGAGCAGGACAGGCACAACCATATGGCGACCATCGCGCGCCACCGAGCAGCCGTCAAGCCGACCCGCGATTTGACAGCGGCAGGAAACATGCCTACCCCGGCATATCGCCCGCAATCAGATGCCATGTTGACACCCGATCCGATCCGCCCCCTGCTTGACGATCTGCCGATGACGGCGGCCTCGTTCATTGTCACCATCTATGGCGATGTCGTGGTGCCGCGCGGCGGGGTCTTGTGGATGGGCAGCCTGATCGAGATTTGCGGCCGCGTCGGCATCCGCGAAAATCTGGTGCGCACCGCCGTTTCGCGGCTGGTCGCGGCCGGGCGCCTGACCGGCGAACGCAAGGGGCGGCGCAGCTTTTACCGCCTGACACCCGACACCCAGGCCGAATTCAGCCGCGTCGCGGGGCAACTTTATGCCCGCTCCATCGCGACCGAGGGCTGGTTCCTGCTGCAAGGCGCCCCCCCGGCCGACGATGTGCAGCGCCGCTTGCGCATGGCGCGGCTGGGCGGCGATGTCTGGCTTTGCCCCGATCTGGGCGAGGCCCCGCCCGCCCCCGCCCTGCGCCTGCCGCTGCAAGACGCCCCGCCCGAGGCGCTGCGCGGCTTTGCCGCCGCCTGGAACCTGGAGGAGGTGCAGGCGCGTTATGACCGGATGCTCGCGCGCTTTGCCCCCTTTCAGGCGGCGATGCAGACCGGCACCCTGCCCGACGGGTTTTCGGCGCTGATCGCGCGGCTTTTACTGGTGCATGTGTTCCGCGCAGTGCTGCTGCGTGACCCCTGCCTGCCGCCGCAGGCCCTGCCACCCGGCTGGTCAGGCACAGGCGCGCGACAGCTGTTCCGCACGCTCTACCCGCCGCTTTCCGCCCCGGCAGAGCAGGTGATCGGCAGTTTGCTGGAGGGGCCGGACGGCCATCTTCCGGCCCGAACCAGCGAAAGCGACCGCAGGCTCCGCCAACTCTGACAAGAAAGAATCCATGTTTTTCAGAAGCATGGACACAAACATTACACGATTCTAAAAAAATCATTTGATTGCGTAATGTTTCAGTCTATAAATCGACCAATCGGTCGATGAATTGGGAGAGTCGTCGGCCCCTCTGCAAAAATCTGGGAGAGCGGAATGCGCGACGCCTTCATCTGCGATGCGGTCAGGACACCCGTTGGACGCTATGGCGGGGCGCTGGCCTCGGTCCGGGCCGACGACCTTGCGGCGCTGCCGCTCAAGGCCCTGATGGCGCGCAACCCCGACGTTGACTGGTCGGCGGTCGATGACCTGATCTATGGCTGCGCCAATCAGGCGGGCGAGGATAATCGCAATGTGGGCCGCATGGCGGTGCTGCTGGCGGGCATGCCCATCGGCGTGCCGGGCACCACGGTCAACCGGCTTTGCGGGTCCGGCATGGATGCGGTCGGCATGGCCGCGCGCGCCATCAAGGCGGGCGATTGCGATTTCGTGCTGGCCGGTGGCGTCGAAAGCATGAGCCGCGCCCCCTTTGTCATGCCCAAGGCCGAAAGCGCCTTTTCGCGGTCGAATGCGGTCTATGACACGACGATCGGCTGGCGCTTCGTCAACCCCTTGATGAAAAAGCTGTTCGGCGTGGACAGCATGCCGCAGACCGCCGATAACGTGGCCGCCGATTTCGCCGTGAGCCGCGCCGATCAGGATGCCTTTGCCGCCCGGTCGCAGGCCCGCTGGGCCGCCGCACAAGAAGCCGGGATCTTTGCCGATGAAATCGTGCCGGTGACGATCCCGCAGCGCAAGGGCGACCCGCTGGTCGTGTCGATGGACGAACACCCGCGCCCCGGCACCACGGCCGAGACGCTGGCGAAGCTCAAGGGCGTGAACGGCCCGGATCTGAGCGTCACCGCCGGCAATGCCTCGGGCGTCAACGACGGCGCCGCGGCGCTGGCGATCCTGTCGGGCGCCGCAGCCGAGCGGCAGGGCCTGACGCCCAAGGCCCGCATCGTCGCCATGGCGGCGGCGGGGGTGGAGCCGCGCATCATGGGCATCGGCCCGGCGCCGGCGGCAAAAAAGGTGCTGGCCCGCGCCGGCCTGACCATCGACCAGATGGATGTCATCGAACTGAACGAGGCTTTCGCCAGCCAGGCCCTTGCCACGCTGCGCGACCTGGGCCTGCCCGACGATGCCGCGCATGTGAACCCCAATGGCGGGGCCATCGCGCTTGGCCATCCGCTGGGCATGTCGGGGGCCCGGCTTGTCACCACCGCGATGTACCAGCTTCACCGCACCGGCGGGCGCTATGCGCTTTGCACCATGTGCATCGGGGTGGGCCAGGGCATCGCCATCATCATCGAACGTGTCTGAACAGGGAGGGATCGGCCCATGTATGCACAGATGGTCAAATCCGAGGGGATGAAACCCCGCGAGGAGATGACGCCCGAGGAAATCGCGTTTCAGGAACGCATTGACCGGGGCGAGAAGATCGAACCGAAGGAATGGATGCCCGAGGGCTATCGCAAGACGCTGATCCGCCAGATCGGCCAGCATGCGCATAGCGAGATCGTGGGGCAGCTGCCCGAAGGCAACTGGATCACCCGCGCCCCCACGCTGGAACGCAAGGCGATCCTGCTGGCCAAGGTGCAGGACGAGGCGGGGCATGGCCTTTACCTCTATAGCGCCGCCGAAACGCTGGGCGTGAGCCGCGACGAGCTGCTGGACGCGCTCCATGCCGGCAAGATGAAATATTCCTCGATCTTCAACTATCCGACGCTGAACTGGGCCGATATCGGCGCGGTCGGCTGGCTGGTCGATGGCGCGGCGATCATGAACCAGGTGCCGCTGCAACGCACCTCTTACGGCCCCTACAGCCGCGCGATGATCCGCATCTGCAAGGAGGAAAGCTTCCACCAGCGGCAGGGCTACGACATCATGATGAAGATGGCCGCCGGCACCCCGGAACAGAAGGAAATGGCGCAGGATGCGCTCAACCGCTTCTGGTATCCGGCGCTGATGATGTTCGGCCCGTCCGACAAGGATTCGGTCCATTCGGCGCAGTCGATGGCGTGGAAGATCAAGATCAACACCAATGACGAACTGCGCCAGAAATTCGTCGATCAGACCGTGCCGCAGGCGCATTACCTTGGCCTGACCATCCCCGACGAGGGGCTGGCCTGGAACGAGGAAAAGGGCGGCTGGGATTTCAGCGAACCGGACTGGAGCGAGTTCTTCGCCGTCATCGCCGGCAATGGCCCCTGCAATACCGAACGGCTGGAGGCCCGCGTGACCGCCTGGGAGGACGGCGCCTGGTTCCGTGACGGGCTGATGGCGCATGCCAAAAAGGCCGATGCCCGCCGCGCCGCGGCCCGCATGGCCGCAGAATAATCATCGAACACAGGGGGGCGCTTGCCCCCCACAGCCAGACACCCATCACCGGGAGGAACCCATGTCCAGCGAATGGCCCCTTTGGGAAGTTTTCATCCGTGGCCAGCACGGCCTCAACCATCGTCACGTCGGCAGCCTGCATGCGCCGGATGCCGAAATGGCGATCCGCAACGCCCGCGACGTCTATACCCGCCGCAACGAGGGCGTCTCGATCTGGGTGGTGAAGTCGAATGACATCACCGCCTCCAGCCCCTCGGACAAGGGGCCGCTGTTCGAGCCGTCGAATAGCAAGGTCTATCGTCACCCGACCTTCTTCGACATCCCGGCCGAAGTGGGGCATATGTGATGGGCAGCGCAGTCAATCAGGCCGCCTTCTTTGAATGGCTGTGCCGGGTCGGCGACAATTGCCTGATCCTTGGCCACCGGGTTTCGGAATGGTGCGGGCATTCGCCCGTGCTGGAGGAAGACATCGCGCTGGCCAATCAGGCGCTTGACCTGATCGGGCAGACGCAGTTCTGGCTTGGCCTCGCCGCCGAGGTGGAGGGCAAGGGCCGCAGCGCCGACCAGCTTGCCTATCTGCGTGATGCGGCGGCCTTCCGCAACGTGCTGCTGGTGGAACGTCCGAACGGCGATTTCGGCCATACGCTGATGCGGCAATTCCTGTTCGACGCCTGGCATATCGAATTGCTGCGCGCGCTGGAAAAATCCTCCGATGCCCGGGTGGCGGAGATTGCCGCCAAGGCGGTGAAGGAAGTGGCCTATCATCTGGAACGCTCCGCCGATCTGGTGATCCGGCTGGGCGACGGGACCGAGGAAAGCCGCGCGCGGATGCAAAAGGCGCTGGACACGCTCTACCCTTATACGGGCGAGCTGTTCATGGCTGACGCCTCGGACGAGGCCGTGGTCGCGGCGGGTATCGCGCCCGCACCGGCCAGCCTCAAGGCCGCCTGGGATGCCACGGTCTCGCAGGTTCTGGCCGAGGCCACGCTGACCCATCCGGGCGAGACCTACCAGCACAAGGGCGGCCGCAAGGGCGTGCATTCGGAACATCTGGGCTTCATCCTGGCCGAGATGCAGTTCCTGCAACGCGCCTATCCCGGCGCGACCTGGTAACGCCATGCAGCGGGGGGAGGAACGCCCGGGCATCGCGGAAATCCGGGGCTGGCTGTCAGAGGTGCCAGACCCGGAGATCCCCGTGATCAGCCTGACCGATCTGGGCATCATCCGCGATGTGGCCTGGCAGGGAGAGACGCTGGTTGTCACCGTGACGCCCACCTATTCGGGCTGCCCGGCGACCGGGGTCATCAACCTCGACATTGAAAAGGCGCTGCGCGACCGGGGCATCTCTGATCTGCGGCTGGAGCGGCAGTTGTCGCCGCCCTGGACAACCGACTGGATCACCGCCGAAGGGCGCGAGAAGTTGCGCGCCTATGGCATCGCCCCCCCGATCGACGGCACCGCCGCCGACGGGCGGCTGGCGGGCAGGATCGCGCGGCTTTCGGGCATGTCGAACCTGACCATCGCCTGCCCGCGCTGCGGCTCCACCCAGACCCGCAAAGTCAGCCAGTTCGGCTCGACCCCCTGCAAGGCCAGTTACGTCTGCAACGACTGTCTGGAACCCTTCGACTATTTCAAATGCATCTGACGATGCGCCCGACCCCATAGGCAGGAGCCCATCATGGCACGCTTCCATTCCCTGAAGGTCACCGAGGTCCGCCGCGAGACGCGCGACGCCGTGGTGGTGACCCTCGCCCCGCGCGACGAGGACCGCGCCCTGTTCGACTTTACCCAAGGCCAGTATCTGACTTTCCGCCGCGATTTCGACGGCGAGGAACTGCGCCGCAGCTATTCCATCTGCGCCGGCACCGATGAGGGCGTCTTGCGCGTCGGCATCAAGCGCGTCGATGGCGGCGCCTTCAGCACCTGGGCGAACGAAAACCTCGCCCCCGGCGATGAAATCGACGCCATGCCGCCGATGGGCAAGTTCTTTACCGCCATCGAACCCGGGGCGGCAAAGCACTATCTTGGCTTTGCGGGCGGGTCCGGCATCACGCCGCTTCTGTCGATCATCAAGACCGTGCTGGCGCGCGAACCCGCCAGCCGTTTCACGCTGGTCTATGCCAATCGCCAGATCAGCACGATCATGTTCCGCGAGGAACTGGAGGATCTGAAGAACCTCTATCTGGGTCGCCTCTCGGTCCTGCATGTGCTGGAGGCCGAGGCGCAGGAGATTGACCTGTTCACTGGCCGGGTGGACGGCGAAAAGATGACCGCGCTGTTCGACCACTGGATCGACGCGAAATCGGTGGATACCGCCTTCATCTGCGGCCCCGAACCGATGATGCTGGCCATCGCCGCCAGCCTGCGTGACCACGGGCTGAGCGACAGCCAGATCAAGTTCGAGCTGTTCGCCAGCGGCCAGCCGGGCCGGGCGCGCGCCAAGGCCGTGTCCAGGGTCGCGGTGACGCCGGGCAGCGGCACGCAGGCCACCGTCACGCTGGACGGCGCCACCCGCAGCTTCGAGATGCCGCGCGAAGGCCAGTCGATCCTGGATGCCGCCATCGCCGCACAGATGGACGCGCCCTATTCCTGCAAGGCCGGCGTCTGTTCGACCTGCCGCTGCAAGGTGCTGGAGGGCGAGGTGGAAATGGCCGTGAACCACGCGCTTGAGGATTACGAGGTCCGCGCCGGCTATGTGCTGTCCTGCCAGGCGATCCCGCTCAGCGACCGTGTGGTCGTGACCTATGATGAATGAGGTCTGAAATGTCTGACACGATGAATATCGAAGACTATCTCGCCCAGGGCGGCATTCTGACCGCGCCGGGCAATGTGCCGGCCCGCTATCGCGGCGAGCTGATGCGGCTGATGGGGTCTTTCGTGGACAGCGAACTGGCCGGGTCGGCGGGTTTCGCAGCCGCGATCAACTTTGCCCCAGGCATCAAGGAACGCATCAGCGCCAGCCGCATCACGCTGGAAAAGGCCGATCATGCGGAACGTGTGCTGGAGGTGATGGGCAGTTTTGGCACCGATACCGCGCGCTATCAGGGCCAGCATGACTGGGCCGCCCGCGTGGCACGGGACGCCGATCTGGGCGCCGCGCGGCAAGCCGGCGACATGCGGCTGTCGGTGTTCCATTACCCGATCACCGGCTGGACCGATGCGGTGGCGATGAATGTGCTGATGGGCCTCGCGACCGGGGTGCAGATGACCGAACTGACCCGCATCTCCTATGCGCCGCTGGCCGAGGTATTCCGCGAGATCGCCCCGCGCGAGGCGCGCCATGCCGAACTGGGGCTGGAGGGGCTGGAGCGTATCGCCGCGACCGATGCGGGCCGCGCCGAGGCCGGGGCCGCCATCGCCTATTGGCGCCCGCGCGTCGCCGCGACCTTTGGCGTCGCGGGCTCTGCCCGGCATGACACCTTGCGCAAGTTCGGCCTGCGCCACAGCCCGAACGAGGCCCTGCTTTCCCGGTGGGAGGCGCTGGTGGCCGAGAAACTGGCCCCGCTGGGCCTCTGACACACTCTCTGCGGGCGCGGGGGAACAGGCCGCGCCCGTCACTGACCGACATTCTCGAAGGAAACGCCATGACCGCCGCGCCGCGCCGTCTTGAAAGCTATCTCTGTGGCCGCTGGATGGCCGGGCAGGCCGAGGGGCAGACGCTGCTCGACGCCGCGACCGGCGCCCCGGTGGCGATGATCGATTCCACCGGCCTCGATTTCGCGGGCGCGCTGGATTACGGCCGCCGCGTGGCCGGCCCGCGCCTGCGCGCCATGTCCTTCCACGACCGCGCCGGGATGCTCAAGGCGCTTGGGCTCAAGCTGATGGAGTGGAAGGAGGAGTTCTACACCGAAAGCTTCCGCACCGGCGCCACCCGCACCGATGGCTGGATTGACATCGAGGGCGGCATCGGCACGATGCTGACCTTCGCGTCGAAAGGCCGGCGCGAATTGCCCAATACCCGCGTGCTGACCGATGGCGAGGTGGAGGTGCTGTCGAAGGATGGCAGCTTTGTCGCGCAACATATCCTGTCGCCGCTGACCGGCGTCGCGGTGCATATCAACGCCTTCAACTTCCCCATCTGGGGGATGCTGGAAAAGATCGCCCCCACCCTGCTGGCCGGGGTGCCCTGCATCGTGAAACCCGCAAGCCAGACCGCCTATCTGACCGAACTGATGGTGCGCCGCATTGTCGAAACCGGCATCCTGCCCGATGGTGCGCTGCAACTGGTTTGCGGCTCGGTCGGGGATCTGCTGGATCATGTGACGGGGCAGGATGCCGTCACCTTCACCGGGTCGGCCTGGACCGGGCGCAAGCTGAAATCGCACAAGGCGGTGGTGGAAAACTCGGTCCGCTTCACGATGGAGGCCGACAGCCTGAACGCCTCGATCCTTGGCCCCGATGCCGGGCCGGGCACGCCGGAATTTGACCTGTTCGTCAAGGAGGTTTCGCGCGAGATGACGGCGAAGGCCGGGCAGAAATGCACCGCCATCCGCCGCGTCATCGCCCCCCGCGCCCATGTTCAGGCGTTGCTAGAGGCGCTGCGCGACCGGCTGGGCAAGACCCTGCCGGGCCTGCCGGGCGACGAGACCACCCGCATGGGCGCACTGGCGAGCCTCGACCAGCGCGACGAGGTCCGCGCCCGCATCCGCGACCTGCAAGCCGATGCCGAGATCGTGGCCGGCAACCCCGACGAGGTGCGCGTTGCCTCGGGCGATGCCGCCACGGGCGCCTTCCTCAACCCCGTTGTGATGTATTGCGACCGCCCCTTCACCGCCACCGCGGTGCATGAGGTGGAGGCCTTCGGGCCGGTATCCACCATCATGCCCTATGACGACCCGGCCGAGGCGGCGGAACTGGCCGCCATGGGCAAGGGCTCGCTGGTGTCCTCGGTCTTCACCGATGATCCGAAAGTGGCCGAGGAGGTCGTTCTGGGCCTTGCCCCGTTCCATGGCCGCGTGCTGATCGGCAACCGTGCTTCGGCGAAAACCTCCACCGGGCATGGCTCGCCGCTGGCGCCGCTGGTCCATGGCGGCCCGGGTCGCGCCGGCGGCGGCGAGGAGATGGGCGGCATTCGCGGCGTCAAGCATTACATGCAGCGCAGCGCCGTCCAGGGCAGCCCGCGCCTGCTGTCGGCGGTGACGGGCCGTTGGATCGACGGCGCGCCGGTCGCCCATGACATCCACCCCTTCCGCAAATCGCTGGCCGAACTGCGGATCGGCGACCAATTGGTCACCGCCAGCCGTCAGGTGACGCAAGAGGATGTGGAGCATTTCGCCCATTTCACCGGCGACACCTTCTATGCCCATATGAACAGCGAGGCCGCCAAGGCAAACCCGTTCTTCGACGACCGCGTGGCGCATGGCTATCTGATCGCGAGCTTCGCGGCGGGGCTGTTCGTGGAACCGAATCCCGGCCCCGTTCTGGCCAATTACGGGGTGGATAACCTGCGCTTCCTGACCCCGGTCTATTTCGGTGACACGTTGCAAGTGCGGCTGACCTGCAAGGAAATCAACCCGCGCGCCAATGCCGAACATGGCGAGGTCCGCTGGGATTGTCAGGTGACCAACCAGAACGGCGCGGTGGTCGCGCAATATGACGTGCTGACCATGGTCGCGAAGCACTGGCCCGCCGCATGAGCCGCGTCTACGCCTATGACGGCGTGGTGCCGGTGATCGACCCCATGGCCTTTGTCCACCCCGAGGCGGTGGTGATCGGCGATGTCATCATCGGCCCGGCCGTCTATGTCGGCCCCGGCGCGGTGCTGCGCGGCGATTTCGGCCGCATCGTGCTGGAGCGGGGCTGCAATGTGCAGGAAACCTGCGTGGTGCATTCCTTCCCCGGCAAGGATGTGGTGGTGGAGGAAAGCGGCCATATCGGCCATGGCGCGGTGCTGCATGGCTGCCATATCGGCAAGAACGCCATGGTCGGCATGAATGCCGTGGTGATGGATGAGGCGGTGGTGGGCGAAAACACCATCATCGCCGCCATGGCCTTCGTGAAGGCCGGCGCCCGGATCCCGCCCAACAGCCTTGCCGTCGGATCGCCCGCGAAAGTGGTGCGGGAACTCAGCCCCGAGGAAATCGCCTGGAAACCGCAGGGCACCGGCGTCTATCAGCGCCTGGCGCTGGAGGCGCGCGACAAGCTGCGCCCGGCCGTGGCGCTGACCGAAGTGGAACCCGACCGCCGCCGCACGAAGGCGCCGGATTACGACCCGCTCGTGCTGGCGCGGGCGGGGTTCTCTGGCGGGGCCTGATCGACCGGCGCGGGCTGGATGCGCCAGCGCCGCGACATCGTCCCCCCTTACCTTACCGCCTTGATCCCTTCCAGGATCAGGGTCGTCGCGACATCGGCGTAATCGTCGCGGCTGATGCGGCCGCCATCGCGGAACCACATGTAGACCCAGTTCATCATGCCGAAAAGCGACATGGTCACCGGCATCAGCAGCGGGCGTTCGCGGCTGTCGAGGCCGGGGTTGATCTGATCCAGCACCACCGAGAAATGCTTTACGATGCGGCGTTCCAGCGCGGTGATTTCGGCCTTCTGGTCGTCCGACAGGGCGGCGGTGGCATTGAGCTGCACCTTGTGTTCGTTATCGGCGCCGCGATAGTTTTCCAGCACCGCCCCGACCAGCCCGCGCAACCGCTGTTCCGGCACCAGCCCCGGGTCGTCGGCCTGGGCGATGGCGGCTTCCAGCCCCTCCAGATGGGTCATGATGATCGCAAAGATCAGCGCGTCCTTGCTGGGATAGTAGTGATAGAGCAGCGCCTTCGACACCTGCGCATGGGCGGCGATCTGCGACATGGAGGCCTTCTCCATGCCCTGTTCGGCAAAAACCGCGGCGGCATTGTCCAGAATGCCGCGCTGCTTCTCCTCGAAATCCTGTGCCCTTGTCCGTGCCATATCCGTATCTTCCTTCGCAGGCTCTGCAAAAAAGGGGGGCTCGCGCCTCCCTTCCCTTAGCGGTCGATCCCGCGCAAGTCACCACCCTTGCGCGGATTTGCCTCATTCCTTGGGGCGGTTGTCCACCACGCGCTTGGCCTTGCCCTCGGATCGGGCAACGGTGTTCGGATCCGCAACCTCGATCCTGGTCGAAACGCCGACGATCGCCTTGATGTGATGCGCCAGTTCCTTGGCCGATTTCGCCCGCGCGTCCTGATCGGTGAAGGCCGGGTCGCATTCGACATGGACGGTCAGGTTGTCCATCCGCCCGGCGCGGGTCAGTTCCAGCTGGAAATGCGGGGCAAGGCCGCGGCATTTCAGGATCTGCTCCTCGATCTGGGTCGGGAAGACATTGACCCCGCGCAGGATGATCATGTCATCGCTGCGCCCGGTGATCTTTTCGATCCGCCGCATGGTGCGCGCCGTGCCGGGCAGCAGGCGGGTCAGGTCGCGGGTGCGATAGCGCACCATCGGCAGACCTTCCTTGGTCAGCGTGGTAAAGACCAGCTCGCCCATCTCGCCATCGGGCAGCACTTCGCCCGTCACCGGGTCGATGATTTCCGGGTAGAAGTGGTCTTCCCAGATATGCAGCCCGTCCTTGGTTTCCACGCATTCCATGGCGACGCCGGGGCCCATCACCTCGGACAGGCCATAGATATCGACCGCGTGCATATCGAAGGCTTCCTCGATTTCCTCGCGCATGGCATTGGTCCAGGGCTCGGCGCCGAAGATGCCGACCTTGAGCGAGGATTGCCGCGGGTCAAGACCCTGGCGGCGGAACTCGTCCAGGATCGACAGCATGTAGCTGGGCGTCACCATGATGATGCGCGGCTGGAAATCGGTGATCAGCGTGACCTGCCGTTCGGTCTGCCCGCCCGAGATCGGCACGACCGTGCAGCCCAGCCGCTCGGCGCCGTAATGCGCGCCCAGGCCGCCGGTGAACAGGCCATAGCCATAGGCATTGTGCAGCATGTCGCCCGGCCGCCCGCCGCCCGCCCGGATCGACCGCGCGATCAGGTTGGCCCAGACGTCGATATCGCTGGCGGTATAGCCGACGACGGTCGGCTTGCCCGTGGTGCCCGACGATCCGTGAATCCGCACCAGCTTGGTCTGCGGCACGGCGAACATGCCGAAGGGGTAGGTCTCACGCAGATCCTGCTTGGTCGTGAAGGGGAATTTCGCGATATCCTTCAGCGACTTCAGATCCTCGGGATGCACATCCGCCGCGATGAAGCGGTTGCGATAGAAGGGCGAGTTTTCATAGGCATGCTTCAGCGACCGCTTCATGCGGTGGAATTGCAGCGCCTCGATTTCGTCGCGCGAGGCGATCTCGATCGGGTCGAGATCCTTGGGGTTCGGGGTCAGGTCTTCCACGGTCTCTCCTCCCTTGGAAATGCGGTGCGGTCAGGATTCGACCGGCAGATGGGTGCCCTTGACGGTGCGCGAATGGCCGCGGAATTCGGCCACATGCGCGCCCTCCTGATTGGTGATGCGGATGTCATAGATGCCCGACCGGCCGCGCCGCGACACCTCGGTTGCCGTGGCGGTCAGCCGGTCGCCGATGCGCCCGGGGATCAGATAGGTGATCGAACAGTGCTGCGCGACCGTCACCTGATTGTAGCTGTTGCAGGCAAAGGCAAAGGTGCTGTCGGCCAGCGTGAAGATATAGCCGCCATGGCAATTGCCGTGGCCATTCGACATGGCCTCGGTCACGGTCATCGACAGGGTCGCGGCGCCCGGCGCGATCTTCTCCAGCACCATGTCGAGCCGCTGGCTCGTGCTGTCATCGTTCCACATGGCGCGGGCCGATGCCTCGGCCAGTTCCTGCGGCGTCATTTCGGATACGGGTTTCATCGCCATTGCCTCAGTTGCCCTTGAAGGCGGGTTTGCGCTTTTCCAGAAAGGCGGTGACGCCCTCGGCGTAATCGGCGCTGCTCCCGGCCTGTTGCTGGCAATCGCGCTCCAGATCCAGTTGCGCGTCAAGGCTGTTGGTCGCGGCGGCCTGGATCAGCCGCTTGGTCAGGCCCAGCCCCAGCGTCGGCCCGGCGGCCAGCGATGCCGCCAGCGCGCCCGCCTCGGCCATCAGATCGGCATCCGGCACGGCGCGCCAGATCAGACCCCAATCGGCGGCGGTTTCCGCCGGCAGGGGCGCGGCGGTCAGCGCCAGCGCCTTGGCGCGCGGCTCACCCAGAATGCGGGTCAGGCTCCAGCTGCCGCCGGCATCGGGCACCAGCCCGATCTTGGAAAACGCCTGGATGAATCTGGCCGATTGCGCCGCCAGCACGATGTCGCAGGCAAAGGCGATATTCGCCCCCGCCCCGGCGGCCACGCCGTTCACCGCGCAGACCACCGGCTTTTCCAGCGCGCGGATCAGGCGCAGGGTCGGATTGTAGAAGGTTTCGATCGTATGCCCCAGATCGGGGGCCGGTCCGCCCTTGCGCGGATCGCGGTCGCCCAGATCCTGCCCGGCACAAAAGCCGCGCCCCGCCCCGGTCAGCAGCACCGCCCGCACCGCCGCATCGTCACGGGCGCGTTCGAATCCGGCGCGCAGCGCCAGATGCATTTCCTCGTTGAAGGAATTGAGCTTGTCGGGCCGGTTCAGCGTCAGCGTCAGCACGCCATCGGCCAGCGCCGTCAGCACGGTGTCGGATTCGGTCATCTCTGTCTCTCCCCCGGGGCAAATTCTGGCCCCGCTCAAAAATCATGTTGCATAAACCGACCGGCCGGTCAATGATAATCCTCGCCGGAAGGGGAGCCCGGCCAGGAGGACGCCATGACCGCATTTTTCGACCGCCATCGCCCGATGCTCGACGCCGCCGTCGCCGCGATAGAGACGCGCGGATTCTGGTCGCCTTTCCCGGAGGTTCCCAGCGGCAAGGTCTATGGCGAGACCGCGCGCGACGACGGGCAGGCGGCCTATGACGCGCTGCTGAACCAGCCCTTCGCGCTGCCCGGTCACCCCGAATCGCAGCGCCTGGGGGCCGAGACCTCGCCCTTTGGCCCGGCGCTTGGCGTCACCTATCCGGCGGCGTCCCCCGCGGTGCTGATCGCCGCCGCCCAGGCTGCGGCCCCGGCGCTGGCCGCCGCGCGCGTCGAATCGCGGATCGGCGTCTGTCTGGAAATCCTTGCCCGGTTGAACCGGAACAGTTTCTTGCTGGCCCATGCGACGCAGCATACCACCGGGCAGGCCTTTGCCATGGCCTTTCAGGCGGGTGGCCCCCATGCGCAGGATCGCGGGCTGGAGGCGGTGGCGCTGGCCTGGCAGGAAATGACCCGCTTTCCCGCCGCCGCGCTTTGGGAAAAGCCGCAGGGCAAGGCCGCGCCGCTGGTGCTGGAAAAGCACTGGACGCTGGTCCCCGCCGGCATCGCGCTGACCATCGGCTGCAACACCTTTCCGACTTGGAACAGCTATCCCGGGCTGTTTGCCAGCCTCGCCACAGGCAATCCGGTGATCGTGAAGCCCCACCCCGCCGCCATCCTGCCGCTGGCGCTGACCGTGCGCATCGCGCGCGAGGTGCTGGCCGAGGCCGGCCTGCCCGCCGATGCGGTGCTGCTGGCCGTCGATGCGCCGGGGGCCGAGGTGACCAAGGCGCTGGCCACCGATCCGGCGGTGCGGCTGATCGACTATACCGGCTCGGGCGCCTTTGGCGGCTGGCTGCGCGACCATGCCCGGCAGGCCCATCTGTTCACCGAAGAGGCCGGGGTCAATTCGGTCGTCATCGCCGCCACCCCGGATCTGGAGGGGATGTGCGCCAACCTCGCCTTCTCGCTCGCGCTTTATTCCGGGCAGATGTGCACTGCGCCGCAGAACATCTATATCCCCCGGGACGGGATCGAGACCGATCAGGGTCATCTGGGCTTTGACGCCGTCGCCGCAGCACTGACCGCCGCGCTGGACGGCCTGCTGGCCGACCCGGCCCGCGCCGCCGGGGTCTGCGGCGCCATCGCCAACCCCGCCACGCTGGACCGCATCGCGGCGCTGCGCGGCACAGGCCGGGTGCTGCGCGACAGCGCGCCCCTGGCCGAGGGGCGCAGCGCCACGCCGCTGCTGCTGGCCGTCAGCGCCGACGATCCGCTGGCCGAGGCCGAATGTTTTGGCCCCGTAGCACTTCTGGTCGCGGTGGACAGCGCCGAGGACGGCATCGCCCGCGCCGCCGCTCTGGCCCGGCAAAAGGGGGCGATCACCGCCGCGCTTTACGACACCGACGAGGCCCGCATCACCCGCGCCATCGCCGCCTTTGCCGGCGCCGGGGTGAACCTGTCGATCAACCTGACCGGCAATATCTTTGTCAATCAGTCGGCGGCCTTCAGCGATTTTCACGTCACCGGCGCCAATCCCGCCGGCAATGCCAGCCTGACCGACCCCGCCTTCATCGCCCCCCGTTTTCGCCGCGCCATGTGGCGGCGACAGCGGGCGGCCTGAGCCTGTTCATCCGCAATTCTCTGGGAGGAGACATGATGAAACTGACCAAGACCACCACCGCCCTCGCCACGCTGGCCCTGCTGGGCCTCGCTGGCCCCGCCCTGGCCGAGATCCGCATCGGCGCCACGCTGTCGGCCACCGGCCCGGCCTCGTTCCTGGGCGACCCCGAGGCGAAAACCCTGGAAATGCTGGTGGAGGAAGTGAACGCCGCCGGCGGCATCAATGGCGAACAGGTCGAACTGGTGCTGTATGACGATGGCGGCGACCCGAACAAGGCGCGCACCTTCGCCACCCGCCTGGTCGAGGATGACGAGGTTTCGGCCATCATCGGCGGCACCACCACCGGCACCACCATGTCGATCATCGCCGTGGCCGAAGATGCCGAGATCCCGTTCATCTCGCTCGCCGGTGCGGTCGATATCATCGACCCGGTGAAACCCTATACCTTCAAGACCCCGCATACCGACCGCATGGCCTGCCAGAAGATCTTTGAAGACATGCAGAAGCGTGGCTTCAGCAAGATCGGCATGATCTCGGGCACCGACGGTTTCGGCGCCTCGATGCAGGCGCAGTGCAAATCGGTGGCGGGCGAGTACGCGATCGAGATCGTGGCGGATGAAACCTACGATCCGAAAGACGCCGACATGACGGCGCAGCTGACCAAGATCAAGGGCGCCGAGGGCATTCAGGCCGTGCTGAACCCGGGCTTCGGTCAGGGCCCCTCCATCGTGACGCGCAACTACAAGCAGCTCGCCATCGGCCTGCCGCTGTATCAATCACATGGCGTGGCCTCGGACGGGTTCATCGACCTCGCCGGCGCCGATGCGGCCGAGGGCGTGCGCCTGCCGGGCACCGCGCTGCTGATCGCCGGCATCCTGCCGGACAGCGACCCGCAAAAGCCGGTCGTCACCGCCTACAAGACCGCCTTCGAGACCCGCACCGGCACCCCGGTCGGCACCTTTGGCGGCTATGCGCATGACGCCTTCCTGATCCTCAAGGACGCGATCACCCGCGCCGGCAGCACCGAACCGGCGGCGATCCGCGACGCGATCGAGGCGACCTCGGGTCTGGTCGGCACCACCGGCACCTACACCATGTCGCCCGAGAACCACCTCGGCCTCGACCTGTCGGCCTTCCGCATGCTGGAAATCAAGGGCGGCACCTGGTCCATGGCGGAGTGACGCGCCCCTGAACGACCCGGGCGGCCCCGTGCCGCCCGGGCCTCGCGCGCCCCTTCCCGCCCCCAGATCACGGAACCTCGATCCATGTCGGAACTCCTGCAATTCCTCCTGTCGGGGGTGACGGTCGGCGCGGTCTATGCGCTTGTCGCGCTCGGCTTCACGATCATCTTCAACGCATCAGACGTGGTGAATTTCGCGCAAGGCGAATTCGTCATGCTGGGCGGCATGACCACGGTCTTTGCCCATGCGGCGGGGCTGCCACTGCCGCTGGCGGCACTTGTAGCCATTCTGGCGACGGCGGCCATCGGTGTGGCGCTGAACAAGCTGGCCATCGAACCCGCGCGCGGCGCGCCGGTCGTGTCGCTGATCATCATCACCATCGGCGCCTCGATCTTCATCAGGGGCGCGGCGCAACTGGTCTTCGACAAGCAGATCCACAAGCTGCCGGCCTTTTCCGGCGACGATCCGATCGTCCTTCTGGGCGCGACGATCCTGCCGCAAAGCCTGTGGGTGATCTGCGGCGCGCTGGTGGTCTTTGCGGGCCTGTGGTTCTTTTTCACCCGCACCCTGCTGGGGCGGGCGGTGCTGGCCACCTCGAACAACCGGCTGGCGGCGCAACTGGTGGGGATCAACACCAATTTCGTGATGACGCTGTCCTTTGCGCTCTCGGCAGGGATCGGCGCGCTGGCCGGCGTTCTGGTCACGCCGATCACGCTGACCTCGTATGACGTGGGCCTTGGCCTCGCGCTCAAGGGCTTTGCCGGGGCGATGCTGGGCGGCATGGGCAACCCGAAAGGGGCGCTGGCGGGTGGTTTCCTGCTGGGTCTGCTGGAGGCGCTGACGGCGGGTTATCTGAGTTCGCAATACAAGGATGCCGCCGCCTTTGTGGTGATCCTCGCGGTGCTGTTCTTCATGCCGCAGGGCCTGTTCGGCCGCAAATCGACGGATCGGGTGTGACCATGAAACTGACCCCGAAACAAGCCACCCTTCTGGTTCTGGCGGCGCTGATCGCGCTGACCCCGTTCTTTTTCCCCTCGGGCTATTACTACCGCGTGGGCGCGCTGATCTTTGTCAACGGGCTGGCGGTCACGGGCATCGTGATCCTGACCGGCTATGCCGGACAGGTCAGCCTGGGCCATGCGGGTTTTGCCGGGATCGGCGCCTATGCCTGTGCGCTGGCCCCGGTGCATCTGGGCCTGCATCCGGCGCTGGCCGCCGTGCTGGGCGCCATCCTGTCGGGCTGCATGGCCTGGCTGGTGGGCCGGCCGATCCTGCGGCTCAAGGGCTATTACCTGGCCGTGGCCACACTGGGCTTCGGCATTCTGGTGTCGATGGTGCTGAACAACGAACGCTGGCTGACCCGGGGCCCCGACGGCATCGACGTGCCCGATCTGGGCCTGCGCGGGCTGCTCAAGGGCTGGGGCCTCGATCTGTCGAATGGCGAGTTCTGGTATTTCTTCAGCGGCCTCTGCCTGCTGGTCGGCGCCTGGCTGGCGCTCAACCTTTATGACAGCCCGACCGGCCGCGCCCTGCGCGCCCTGCACGGGTCGGAAATCGCGGCGCGCGTGGTGGGCGTCGATGTGGCGCGGGCCAAGTTGCAGGCCTTTGTCATCTCGGCGGTCTATGCCTCGTTCTCCGGCTCATTGCTGGCGCTGCAAAACAAGTTCGTCACCCCCGATGTTGCGGGCTTCATGCATTCGATCGAGATGGTGACCATGGCCGTGCTGGGCGGCGTCGGTTCGGTGCTGGGGGCGATCTTTGGTGCCGGCATCCTGACGCTGCTGCCGCAGGCGCTGACCGTCTTTGCGGAATATGAGCAGCTCTTGCTGGGGCTGGTGATGATGCTGGTGATGATCTTCCTGCGCGAAGGGCTGCTGCCCTCGATCCTGCGCAAGATCCGGGGGACGGGCGAATGAGCGCTTTGCTGTCGATCGAAGGGCTGGGCATCACCTTTGGCGGGTTGAAGGCCGTGCATGATGTGGGCTTCAGCGTCCGCGAGGGCGAGATTGTCTCGGTCATCGGGCCGAATGGCGCGGGCAAGACCACGCTGTTCAACATGATCTCGGGCGTCTATCAGCCCGGCGCGGGCCGCGTGAGCCTGTCGGGCGAGGATGTGACGGGCATGCGCCCCGATCTGCTGGCCCGGCGCGGCCTGTCGCGCACCTTCCAGAACCTGCAAATCTTTCAAAGCATGACGGTGCTGGAAAACGCGATTGCCGGCTATCACCTGCGGGAAAGCGGGTCGGTGCTCGCCGATCTGCTGGGCCTGCCGGCCTCGCGCCGTCGGGCGCTGACCGCGCGCGAGGGCGCCCGCGCCCTGCTGGCGCGGGTGGGCCTTGACCGCGCCGCCGAACGCGAGGCGGGCAACCTCTGCTATGGGGCGCTGAAACGGCTGGAGATTGCCCGCGCGCTGGCGCTGAACCCCAAGGTTCTGTTGCTGGATGAACCCGCCGCCGGCTGCAACGCGGTGGAAACCGAGGAAATCGACCACCTGATCGCCGAGGTCGCGGCCTCGGGCGTGGCGATCCTGCTGGTGGAACATGACATGAAGATGGTCATGCGGATTTCCAATCATATCGTCGTGCTGGATCACGGCGAAAAGATCGCCGAGGGCGACCCGGCGACGGTCAGCCGCGATCCGGCGGTGATCGCGGCCTATCTGGGAACGGAGGCGGACCATGCTGACGGTTGAGGGGCTGCGCTCGCGCTATGGGCGCATCGAGGTGCTGCATGGCATTGACCTGCATGTGGACAGCGGCGAGATCGTGACCGTGGTCGGCGCCAATGGCGCGGGCAAGACCACGCTTTTGCGCTGCCTGTCGGGCGTGCAGCCGGTGACGGGGGGCGCCATCACCTTTCGCGGCGAGGTGCTGACCCCGGTGCCGGCCTATAAACGGCTGAAACGCGGCCTTGCCCAATCGCCCGAGGGGCGGCAGATCTTCACCAATCTGACGGTCGAGGAAAACCTGCGGCTTGGCGCGTTCCTGTTCTCGGATGACCGGGTGGAAAAGGACATGGAAGACGCCTTCCAGATGTTCCCGATCCTGCGCGAAAAGCGCAATCTGGCGGCGGGGGGCCTGTCAGGCGGGCAACAGCAGATGCTTGCCATGGCGCGGGCGCTGATGGGGCGGCCGTCCTGCCTGCTGCTGGACGAGCCGTCGATGGGTCTGGCCCCCATCGTGGTGCAGCAGATCTTTGACGTGGTGAAGGGGTTGAAGGCGCTGAATGTGACCGTGCTTCTGGTCGAACAGAACGCCTTTGGCGCGCTCAAGATCGCCGATCGCGGCTATGTCATGGAAACGGGCCACATCACCATGAGCGGGCCCGCCGCCGAACTGATCGCCGATCCGCGCATCCGCGAAGCCTATCTGGGGATTTGACATGACCATGGTTTCCATCGACCGCGACGGCGAGATTGCCGTCGTCACCGTGAACAACCCGCCGGTCAATGCGCTTGGCCAGGCGCTGCGGCAGGGGCTGTGGGATGCGGTCGCCACGCTGGACGCCGACCCCGCGGTGCGGGCGGTGGTGTTGATCTGCGCCGGGCGCACCTTCATCGCCGGCGCCGATGTGCGCGAATTCGGCCTGCCACCCAGCGAACCGCACCTGCCCGATCTGGTGAACCGGATCGAGGCTGCGACGAAACCCTGGATCGCGGCGATCCACGGCGCGGCGCTTGGCGGCGGGTTCGAGGTGGCGCTTGGCTGCCGGTTCCGCGTGGCGCTCGATACCGCCTCGGTCGGCTTGCCAGAGGTAACCCTTGGCATCGTGCCCGGTGCCTCGGGCACCGTGCGCACCCCGCGTGTCGCGGGCGTGGCGGCGGCGGTCGATCTGGTGACGACGGGCAAGCCCGCCCGCGCCGCCAAGGCGCAGGCCATCGGGCTGGTCGATGCCGTGCTGACCGGCGATCTGCGCGCGGGCGCCATCGCCTTTGCCCGCGCCGCGCTGACCGCCCCCCTGCCCCTGCCGGCGTCACAACGCCCCGTCACCGATCCGGGGCCGGATTTCTGGGCCGAACAGCAGGCCGCCGTGTCGAAACGCGCCCGGGGCGAGGTCGCGCCGCTGCGCGCGCTGGCCTGCGTGCAAAAGGCCGCACAGGCGCCCTTTGACGCGGCCCTGGCCTTTGAACGCGCGACATTCCTAGAACTCCGCGCCTCGGATCAGGCCGCCGCGCTGCGCCATGTGTTCTTTGCCGAACGCGCCGCGCCGCGCCCGCCGCATCTGGGCGAGACCCAGCCCCTGCCGCTGCGCCGCGCCGGCGTCATCGGCGGCGGCACCATGGGGGCAGGCATCGCCGCCGCCCTGCGCGACGCGGGCCTGCCCGTGGTGCTGATCGAACGCGACGCCGAGGCGCTTGCCCGCGGGATCGCCAATCTGCAAGCCATCTTTGACGGCGGGGTAAAGCGCGGCAAGCTGACCCCCGACCAGGCGGCGGCACGCATGGCCGGCATCACCGGCGCCACCGATTACGCGGCCCTGGCCGACAGCGATCTGGTGATCGAGGCGGTGTTCGAGGAAATCGGCGTGAAACGCGCGGTCTTTGCCGAACTCGCCCGCCATTGCCGGGCCGATGCGGTGCTGGCCACCAATACCTCCTACCTCGACCCGCGCGCGATTGCCGAAGGATTGCCCGATCCCGGACGCTTCATCGGGCTGCATTTCTTCAGCCCCGCCAATGTGATGAAATTGCTGGAAATCGTGCCGACGCCCGACACCGCGCCCGCCACGCTGGCCACCGGATTTGCGCTCGCCCGGGCGCTTGGAAAAATTCCCGTGCAGGCCGGCATCTGCGAAGGATTCATCGGCAACCGCATCCTCAAACGCTATCGCGCCGCCGCCGAGGCGCTGCTGCGTCAGGGCGTGGCGATTGCCGAGATCGACGCCGCGATGCGCGGCTATGGCTTTGCCATGGGCCCGTTCGAGGCGCAGGATCTGGGCGGGCTGGACATCGCCTTTCTGCAACGCGAAGGCGCCCGCGCCGCCGGGCAGAACGTGCCGGAAACGCTGGGCGACATTCTCGTCCGCGCCGGTCGCAAGGGCCAGAAGACCGGCGGCGGCTGGTATGATTACGCCCCCGGCCAACGCCAGCCGCAGCCCTCGGACACGGTGGCGGCCCTGCTGGCCGGGCAGATCACACCCAAGGCGCCGCCGGCCGATATCGCCGCGCATCTGGTGGGCGAAATGGCCGCTGAGGGCGCGGCGATCCTGGCCGAGGGCATCGCGCTGAACGCCGCCGATATCGACCTGGTCGAAATCCACGGCTACGGCTTTCCGCGCTGGCGCGGCGGCCCGATCTTCGCCACCACACCGCGCTGAGCGCCGGCTCAGCGTGCCGTCAGCAACCTGCGAAACGCACCGCCGAGGACCAGCGCCAGATCCCTCGGCGATTGCCCGAATTCCGAAACGCGGTCCGTCTCGGCCCCCGCCCGCAGCAACAACTCTGCGGCGGCCAGATCTTTGCGCCGCAAGGCGACATGCAGCGGCGTCTCCGACATGTCGCCCACGGCGTTGACATCGGCGCCGGCCTCAACAAGGCATTGAACTGCATATGTATTTCCGCGCCACACCATCACATGAAGCGGCGTATCGCCATCGGCGCCGCGGCTCTGGGGCGTGACCGGCGCCTTGCCGCATTCCGCCGGGAATAAAGTGTCAGAGCAAGAGGCCAATATGTCTTGCAGCGAAAGACGGGTCTTGGGCTTTCGGGACATCGGATCAGACTCCGCGCAGCCAGGATGCGCCAAGGCTAACGCGCGCGGGGAGCAGGGTCCAGCCGATCGGGGCAACGGCAGCGTCAAGGCGCGACCGCGCCCGACCATTGCCGGCCGAACCACTGCGTCACTTGAAGGTTATGAGTGGTGGCGAGGGGGGGATTTGAACCCCCGACCCCACGATTATGAGTCGTGTGCTCTAACCAACTGAGCTACCTAGCCACTGGCGCGGTAACTAGGGGACCGCGCGGAGGAGGTCAAGCGCGAATCGCACCTAATTCGCACCTCTTTCAGATCGCCGCAGCATGGGCCACGCGGGGGCGGCCGGCGGCGGTGGCGGTCACCATGGCCTCGATGAACATGCGCTGGCCCTCGACCTCGGCCTCGCGGATCTCGCGCGTCAGCGTCACGCCCATATCGGCGGCGCCGGCCTGTTCCGCCCGTGCCCGCGCGGCGGCGGCCAGCGCGGTTTCCAGCGCGGCCAGCGCGGTTTCCGCGTCGGAAAACAGCCGGTTGCCCTCGGGCAGATGCGCGACGAAGCGGCCCTCGCCGGGGCTGCTGACCAGACCCGAGACGCGCTGACGCACCTGCCCCACCACCGCGCCGATGGCATTGGCGACACCGGCATGGGCCGGCAGCACCATGCGCGCGCCCAGCCTTTCGCCGACCGCCCCGTAATAGGACGGCGCCGAGGCGCCCAGCCCGATCACCGGCACCCCCAGCGCCAGGTCGATCTGCACCACGCCGCGATGCCTGGTCAGGCCGCGCCGCGCCAGCAGATGCCGCGCCAGCCCCTCGGGCGCCTCGTCGCCAAAGGCACCGTCTTCGGCAAAGGCGGCCTCCAGCAGGCAATCCACCGTCTGCGCGGTCAACTGGTCGATGATGCGCTGCGCCAGATCGGCGGGGTCGGTCGCGAAACGCTCGCCCCGGCCGGTGCGGCGGCGGCCCATCAGGGTCAGCGCCTTGCGCGCCGCCCCGGCATCCCAGCTGTTCAGCCGGCCCAGAACGTGACTGGCATCCGAAGGCGTGACGCCCGCGATCATCACTAGCCCGCGCGCCACCAGCCGGTCCATCGCCGCCACCTCCAGCCGCGAGGTGATGGGCCGCGCCAGCGGCATCGGCGCGTCGATCCGCGCCAGCAGCGCCGCCTCGCGCGCATTCAGGCCGCCCGCATTGCCGCCCATCGGAATGACGAAGCGCCCGTCGAATTCGCCCGCGACCGTCGCCGACAGCGCGCGGTCCAGCGCCTCATGCACCATGGCGCCATGATCGACCGCCAGAAGCGAAACCGGCACCAGCCGGCGCGGGCCAAGCCGCAACCCGCCCTCCAGCCCCGACTGGATCAGATGCGCCTCGCTGTCGCCGCCCAGGCCGGTGGTGCGCATCGCCACCGCCTCGACCATGGTGCGGAAGCCGCCGACGCGCGCGCCTTCGGGGTCGATCTCGGGCAGGCCATCGCGCAGCAATGCGACATCGGTGGTGGTGCCGCCGATATCCGACACCAGCGCATCGGCCTCGCCCGTCAGCCACCGCGCGCCGACGATGCTGGCGGCGGGGCCGGAAAGGATGGTCTCGATCGGGCGTTCGCGCACCATGGCCGCCGAAATCAGCGCCCCGTCGCCCCGCACCACCATCAGGGGAGCGGCGATCCCCAGCCGGGTCAGATGCACCTCGCAGGCCGTCACCAGCCGGTCGATCATGCCGATCAGCCGCGCATTCAGCACCGCCGTCAGCGCCCGTTTCGGCCCGTTCAACCCGGCCGACAGCTCGTGCGAGCAGGTGACAGGCCGGCCCGTCGCGGCCCGGATCGCGGCCCGCGCAGCCACCTCATGCGCCGCGTTGCGGGTGGCAAAGCGCGCGGCGACGGCAAATCCCATGACATCGGGCGCCAGACGGCGCACCTCGGCCTCCAGCGCGGCCAGATCGAGCGGCGCGGTCTCGGCGCCGGAATGTTCGTGCCCGCCCGCCAGCCGGATCACCGGATCGCCACCCAGGGCCTCGGTCAGCCCGCCGCGCTCCAGATCGGCGGCATCGAAGCCGATGAAGACCAGCGCGACACGCCCGCCCTGCCCCTCGACCAGCGCATTGGTGGCCAGCGTGGTCGAAAGCGACACCATGGCGATATCGCCCGCGCCCAGGCCCGATTGCGCCAGCGCGGCATCCACCGCGCGCCCGATGCCCAGAGACAGGTCGCCCCGCGTGGTCAGCGACTTGGCGCTGCCGATCACCTGATTGGCGCCCTCATCCAGGATCACCGCATCGGTATAGGTGCCGCCGGTATCGACGCCCAGAAAATATGCCATGCCTGCCTCCGTTCGCGCGCCCCCTGAATAGGCGCGGCGCGGCGCGGCGTCACCCCCGCCCGCGACACGGAAACGGGAAAAGGCGGCAAAATCAGCGCGTCAGAACCCGGCCTCCAGCCGGTCGAGCAGCGCGGCCAGCATGGCCTCGCCCCGGGCCATCTGTTCCAGCGTCACAAATTCGTCCGGCTTGTGCCCCTGCGCCATGGAACCTGGGCCACAGATTACCGTCGGCACGCCGACATCGCGCGAGAACAGCCCGCCTTCGGTGCCGAAGGCCACCTTGATCGTGCCATTCGCACCGGTCAGCCCCTTGACGAAATTCACCACCGCCGCCTCGGACGGCGTGCCAAGCCCGGGGTAATCCCACAGCCGTTCCACGCGGATCGCGGCCTCGGGAAATTCGGCGCGCAGGGGGGCCACGATCGCCTCGGCCCGGGCGCGCATCTCGTCGATCAGCGCGGCGGGGTCATCCTCGGCCAGGCTGCGGATCTCGAAATCCAGCGTGGCCTGGTTGGGCACGATATTGACCTGCACCCCGCCCTGCATCTTGCCGACATGGATCGTGGTATAGGGCACGTCATAATCGCCGTCCCGCGCGCCGGTGGCGGCGATCTCGGCCTGCATGGCGCGCAAGGCGCCCATGAAATCCGCCGCCAGATGCAGGGCATTGAGCGCGAGCGGCGCCAGCGCCGAATGCCCCTCGCGGCCGATACAGGTTGCCCGCAGCGCCACCTTGCCCTTGTGCCCCGTGGCCACCTGCATGCCGGTCGGCTCACCCACGATGCAAAAGCGCGGCCTGACCGGCGCCTGCGCCAGCGCCGCCACCAGACTGCGCACGCCCATGCAGCCGATCTCCTCGTCATAGGACAGCGCCAGATGCAGCGGCACCTTCAGCGGACGCGTGGCGGCCTTCAGCATGGCGTCGATGGCCAGCGCGCAAAAGCCCTTCATGTCGGCCGCGCCGCGCCCGTAAAGCCGGCCCTCCGCCTCGGTCAGCGCAAACGGCGGCTTCGTCCAGGCCTGCCCCTCGACCGGCACGACATCGGTATGGCCCGACAGCATGACCCCGCCCACACCCTCGGGGCCGGTCGTGGCAAAGAGGTTGGCCTTTTGCCCGGTGGCATCGGGGATCAATGTCACCGCGATGCCCGCCGCCTCGAGCCGCGCCTTGACCCAGAGCATGAGGTCCATGTTGGGCTTTGCGCTGACCGTATCGAACTGCATCAGCCGGTCGAAGATCTCGCGCATCGGGCGGCTCCTGTCTTGCCGGGGATTTGTCTGCACATATACGCGCCCCCCCCCGCGCCCGAAAGCCCCCTTCGGCGAAGCCGGGCTTCGGGCTTTCCTTTCCCCGCCGCGCCTGCCACTCTGGCCGCCGCAACCGACCGGACACTGCCATGCGCCCCTTGCCCCTGATCCTTGCCGCCCTGCTTTGCGCCCCCGCCGCCCGGGCAGAGGCCCCCGCCCCCGGCGCGGTGGAACAGTATCTGCTGGCGCACCGCCTGTTCGCCGCCGGCCAGTCCGCGCGTGACGGGCTGGACCAGATCGCCGGCGCCCGCATGGCCGCCGCCCTGACGCTGCGGCCGCTCGACCTTGCCCCCGAGGTGGCGGGCAAGGGCAAGGCCGGCGCTGCCGCCCCCCTGCCCGATGCGGCGCAGATGCTGGCCGCCGCCGCTCAGGCGGTCGAAACGGACGAGACGCTGTCCATCCTTCTGGGCAGCGCCACGATGACCGCCGATCTGCTGCCCAAGGCCACGCTGCGCAGCGTGGCCGGCGCGTTGGCCCCGGGGCAAAGCCACCGTTACCGCCTGCCCGTCGATGGCGGCGCCGCGACCGAGATCGGCCTTCTGGCCGACAGCCCCGCGCTGCTGCTGGAAATCGCCACCGAGAGCGGGCTGCTCTGCAAGGGTCAGGCGCTGTGCCGCGTGACCCTGCCCGAAAGTGGCTTTCTGGCGGTCACGGTGCAGAATGGCGGCGACAGCGCCGCACCCTATCACCTGCTGACCAACTGAAAGACCGCGCGAGGAACCCCGCGCGGTCGCCCTGCCCCGGAGGAGGGAAGGGAGAGGTCAGAGAACCTCGCTCACCAGAACGGTGCGCTTTTCCGCCACCGCCTTGACCGCCGCATCGGCCAGCGCCAGCGCGATCAGCCCGTCCTCGCCCGACGGCGACGCGCTGCCCTTACCGGCAAGCGCTGCGATGAAGCTGGCGATTTCAGCCGCATAGGCCTCGGTATAGCGGGTCATGAAGAAATCATGCAGCGGCGGGCGGGTATAGCCCTTGCCATTGGCGACCCCAATCGACACCGGGCGCTGGTTTTCGGCGAAAACCAGCCCCTCCGACCCATGCACCTCGATGCGTTGATCGTAGCCATAAGTCGCGCGGCGCGAGTTGGAGATCATCGCCTGCTTGCCGCTGGCGGTTTTCAGCATGACCTGCACGCTGTCGAAATCGCCCGCCGCACCGATGGCCGGATCGACCAGCACGGCGGCGGTGGCGGCGACCTCGGTCACCTCTTCGCCCAGCAGGAAACGGGCCATGTCGAAATCATGGATCGTCATGTCGCGGAAGATGCCGCCCGAGCGTTTGATATAGTCCACCGGCGGGGCGCCGGGGTCGCGGCTGGTGATCACCACCATTTCCACCGCACCGATGGCGCCGGCGTCGATCTGGTCGCGCACCGCGCGGAAATGCGGGTCGAAGCGGCGGTTGAAGCCCACCATCAGCGTGCCTTTCTCGGCGCGCACGACCTCCAGGCATTGCTTCACCCGCGCCAGCGACAGGTCGATGGGCTTTTCGCAGAACACCGCCTTGCCGGCCTTCACGAAACGCTCGATCAGGTCGGCATGGGTGTCGGTGGGGGTGCAGATCACCACCGCGTCGATATCCTTGGCGGCCTCGATCGCCTCGATCGAACGCACCTCGCAGCCATATTGATCGGCAATCGCCTGCGCGGCCGCCGGAAAGGCATCTGCCACCGCGACCAGCCGCGCCTGCGCGTCGCCCGTCACGGCCTTGGCATGCACCTTGCCGATGCGTCCCGCGCCCAGAAGCCCGAAATTCACAGTCATGTCGTCCTCATATGGGGCATTTCATCCCCGTTTGGTTGTCACTCCGGGTAGGCCCCGGCGATCTGCTGATCGAAATCCACCAAAGCGCCAGTCATCACCCCCGACGCCTCCGACAGCATGAAGCTGGCAAGCTCTGCCACATGCGGCGGCTTGAGCAGCATGCCCATCGGCTGTTTCGCCTCGGCCCGCGCCAGCCAGTCGTCGCCGCCGCCGTGATACTTGCGCTGGATCATGTCTTCGCCCGGCGTATCCATCCAGCCGCAATTGATGCCGTTCACCCGGATGCGGTCATGGCGCAGCGTCAGCGCCGCATTCTTGGTGATATTGGCCAGCGCCGCCTTGGACGCCGAATAGGGCGCCAGAAAGGTCTGTCCGCAATGGATCACCATCGACAGGATGTTCACTGCCTGCGCCGGATGGCCGTTCTGGATCGCCAGTTGCGCAAAGCGCTGCAAGGCAAAGAAGGCCCCGCGCGTGTTCACCGCAAAGATATGGTCGAACCGCTCCGGCGTGGTATCGAGGATCGAGCCGCGATCCGTGGCCGCCGCCGAATTGACCAGCGCCGTCAGGCGGCCAAAGCGGGCGGCGGCCTGATCGACCAGCCCCGTCACATCAGGCACCGAGGCCATGTCGGCCGCGATAAAGGCCACGTCGGCACCGCTGGCCCGCAGCGCCGTCGCAGCGGCCTCGCCCCGGGCCACATCCCGGCCCGAGACGACGATCCGCCGACATCCGTCGGCCAAAAGCCGTTCGGCGATGGCAAGGCCCAGGCCCTGCGTTCCGCCGATGATCAGCGCGGTGGTCCGGGAATGATCACGCATCGGCCGTTTCCGCTCCTTTGACGCCGGTGATATAGCTGACGATATCGTTGCCGTCGGTTTCGTGCTTGTTCAGGCTGGCAACGATGCGGCCGCGCCGGAACACCACGATACGGTCCACCAGATCGAAGACCTGCCGCAGATTGTGCGAGATCAGGATCATCGGGATACCGCGTTCCTTGAGCCCGCGGATGATGTTTTCGACCTGCGCGGTTTCCTGCACGCCAAGCGCCGCGGTCGGTTCATCCATGATCACCAGCTTTGACGCAAAGGCCGCCGTCCGCGCGATGGAGACGCATTGCCGCTGCCCGCCCGACATGTTGCGGATCGGATTGTCAACATTGGGGATCTTGACCGCCGTGGTCTTGAGCGCCTCCAGCGTGCGATCACGCATCGCCTTGCGGTCCAGGATCGAGAACGGCCCCATGCGGAACTTGTAGAGCTCGCGCCCCAGAAACAGGTTCGACGGCACATCGAGATCGTCCGCCAGCGCAAGCGTCTGGAACACCGTCTCGATCCCGGCCTCGCGCGCCTCCAGCGGGCCGGTGAAGTTCACTTCCTTGCCGTCAAAGAACACCTGCCCGGCGCTGCGCTGTTCGACCGCCGTCACCTGCCGCACGAAGGTCGATTTGCCGGCGCCGTTATCGCCCACCACCGCCACATGTTCGCCCGCGCGCAGGGTGAAATTGGCATCCTCCAGCGCATGCACCCCGCCATAGCGTTTGCTCAGCCCGCGCGTTTCCAGAATGATATCGCTCATGATTACCCCCGCGCCCGGCCTTTTTGCCGCCATTGATCCAGCACCACGGCCGCGACGATGATCACGCCCTTCACCATCTCCTGATAATAGGCATCCAGCTTGAGGAAGGTGAAACCCGAGATGATGACGCCAAAGATCAGCGCGCCCAGCACCGTGCCGATGATCGAGCCGCGCCCGCCTTGCAGCGACACCCCGCCGATCACCGCCATGGCGATGGCGTCGAGTTCATACATCACCCCCATGCCGGCCTGCGCGGTCAGGTTCTTGGACGACAGCACGATGGCCGCCAGCGCCGACAGAAGCCCCGCGATGACATAGATCAGCACCTTCATCTTTTCGACATTGATCCCCGACATGCGCATGGCCTGTTCGTTCGACCCGATGCCGTAGCAATGCTTGCCATAGCGCGTATAGGTCAGGATCAGGTGGAACAGCACCGCAAGGCTGACAAAGATGATGACCGGCATCATGCCCTTGCCGATGGCGGCATAGGCGTCGGTCGGGAAGGAAATCGGGTTGCCCTTCGACCACCATTTCGCGATGCCGCGCGCGGTGACCATCATGCCCAGCGTCGCGATAAAGGGCGGGATGCGGGTATAGGCGACCAGCGCGCCATTGATCATCCCCGCCGCCGCGCCGCAGGCCAGGCCCACCAGCACCGGCACGATCACCGGCAGATCCATCCAGCCCTGCGCGGCAAAGATCGCCTTGGGGTTGGGGTTGCCGTTCACCATCGCGACCTGCGCAAAGCTCATGGCGACCATCGCCGTCGCCCCGACGATGGAGCCCGAGGAAAGGTCGATCCCGCCCGAGATGATGACCTGCGTCACGCCCAGTGCGATGATCCCGGTGATGGAGACCTGAAGGATGATGATCTGAAGCCGCTGCTCGTTGAACAGCGTGTCCACATTGGCCCGCGTGTTGAACAGGAAGCTGTCGCCCATGAACACCCGGCCGACCAGTTCAAAGATCAGGATGATGCCGACCAGGGCAAAAAAGACGTTCCATTCCGGCGCGCGCGCCCGTCTGCTCGGGTCGTATTTCAGCCCGCCCAGGCCATGCGTCGTGGTGGCCATGCCGAACCCCTCCCGCGATATGTCATGCGAAAAATACTGCGCCCGCGCCCCGCGCCGCGCAAGAGTGATGGGGCGGCGGCCTGGCGCCGCCCCGGATCGCCTGGCGGCCGATCAGTTCTTCTTCAGGAAATCGCCGATATTGGCCGGGGTCACCAGCTGGAACGGGATATAGACCTTCTGGTCCACCGCCTCGCCCTTGGCCAGCTTGATAGCGGCATCCAGCGCGCCCGCGCCCTGGCCGGCGGCATCCTGGAACACCGTCACGTCCAGATCGCCCGCCTGCATCGAGGCCAGCGCGTCCTGCGTCGCGTCGATACCGGCCACCACGACCGAGGCCATGTCGGTGCCCGAGGCTTTCATCGCCTGGATCGCGCCGATGGCGCTTTCGTCATTGTTGGCGATCACGCCGTCAAAGGCCGCGCCGGTGGACAGCCAGTTGGTCATCAGGTTCTGCGCCTGGTCGCGCGCCCAGTTGGAGGTCTGCTCATCAATGATATTGACCTTCACGCCGCAATCGGCGCCGCCGATCACGTCATGGATATCCTTGGTGCGCATGACGGCGGCCTGGTTCGAAAGCTCGCCCATGATGACATAGATATTGGCTTCGGCCTTGCCCGCTTCCTTGAATAGCCGGCAGACTTCCTTGGTTTGCAGCGTGCCAGAATCCATCTCGTTCGAGGCGACGAAGGCCTGGTTGTCGGGCAGCGTGTCCACGTTCACCGGCTCGCGGTTGACATAGACCAGCGGCACGCCCGCCGCGGCGGCCGCGTCGCTCATCGCCTGGGTGGCCGAGGTATCGACCGGGTTCACGATGATCGCCGAAACGCCCGAAGCGATGAAATTGTTGATCTGGTCCAGCTGCTTGGCCACGTCGTTCTGTGCGTCCTCGACCTGAAGTTCGACCCCCAGCGTCTTGCCCTGTTCGATCATGCCATTGCGCAGAACGGTCAGAAAGTTGTCATCGAACAGCGCCATCGACACGCCGATATTCTCTGCCATCGCGGTGGTGCCCAGCAGCGAGACCACGCCTGCGAGAACGATCTTTTTCATTGTCTTTCCTCCACTACGGGTGTCCGGCGCACCCGTTTCCCTGCCGGACCGCCCCTCCCAAGGGCGGAATGCGCATCGTGGCGGGGCCCGGATCGGCGCAGCGCGGCTGGCATTGCCAGTTTCCGCTTCCCTGTGCCGCAACGATTCTCCGATCTCGACCCCACCTGAGTAATGGAATTGATATTCCATTTTCAGATTCATTCAACTGAAAAGTTCCAGAATCTGAGGGTTTCTCGTGGCCCCTTGCCGGGCGAAGGCCGCGTGGCACATGAAATACCCCCCCGAAGGCCGCGCTCCGGGGGGGTATGTGGAATTTTCATTCCATTTCTGGCGCAGCCTATTCGCTGTCGCGCAGCACGCCGGCCGGGCGCAGGCGCAGCGGGCGCCAGGCAAAGGCCAGCCCCGCCGCCAGCGTCGCCAGCCCGCCGCCCGCCACGATGGCCAGGGCCGAAAGCGGCTCGAACAGGTAGCTGCTCTCCATCACCCAGACCAAGACGGCCCAGCCCGCCGCCGCGCCGGCGGCGATGGCCACCACCCCTGCCGCCATGCCCATCAGCGCCGAACGCAGCGCGAAACTGCCAAGGATCTGGCCGCGCGTCGCGCCCAGCACCTTGAGGATCGCGGCCTCATAGATGCGCGAGCGTTCGCCCGCCGCCGCCGCGCCGATCAGCACCACCAGCCCCGTCGCCAGCACCGCCGCCGCCGCCCAGGCGGTCGCCGTGGCGATGGCGTCCAGGGCCTCGGTCACGCGGTCGATGGCGTCCCGCACCCGGATCGCGGTGATGTTGGGCCAGGTGCCGGCCAGATCGCGCAGGATGCGCGCCTCGGCCTCGGGCGGGGCATAGATCGTGGCGATGTGGCTATGCGGCGCGGCTTGCAGGGCGGCGGCGTTCAGCACCATGACAAACCCCATGCCGCCGGTCGCGAAATCCACCTCGCGCAGCGAGGTGATGCGCGCGGTGATGTCGCGGCCCAGCACATTCAACGTCACGCTGTCGCCCAGCTTCAGCCCGATCTCCTCGGCCTCGGCGGCGGAAAAGCTGACCTGCGGCTCGCCCTGCCAGCCCGCAGGCCACCATTCGCCCGCCACGATCCGCGTGCCTTCGGGCAGTGCATCGGCATAGGAAACGCCCCGGTCGCCGCGCACCACCCAGTGATCGCCGGCCACCTCAGCGGCGGGGCGGTCGTTGATCCGGCTCAGCACGGCGCGCAGCATCGGCGCGCTGTCCACCCGGCTGATCGCCGGATCGGCCTTCACCCGATCCAGAAAGGGGTCGATCTGGTCAGGCTGGATATCGACAAAGAAATAAGCCGGCGCCCGGGTCGGCAGGTCGCGGTCGATGGCGGCGCGCAGATTGGCGTCGATCTGCCCGACCGCCGCCAGCACCGAAAGTCCCAGCCCCAGCGACAGCACGACCGAGGCCGCCTCGCCGCGTTCGGCCGCGATGGCGCCAAGCGCCGCGCGCAACGGCACCCCGCCGCGCAGGCCCCGCGCCAGCCGCCGCGCCAGACGGCGCAGACCAAAGGCCGCCAGCGCCAGCACCGCCAGCGCCCCCAGCACCCCCGCCGCCGTGCCAAGCGCCAGCGTCCAGGCCCCCGACAGCAGCACCGCGCCCCCCACCAGCGCCACCGCCAGCCCCGCAATGGCCAGCAGCCGCACCGGCCTGGGCACCCCCCGCCGCCCCGCCCCGCGATAAAGCGCGGCGGCGCGCAGCCGCTCCACCTGGCCCAGCGGCCAGAGCGTGAAGACCAGCGCCGTCAGCACGCCATAGAACGCGGCTTCGGCCATCGGGCGGGGATAGATCGCAAAGGCCACCGGAAAGGGCAGCGCCTGCGCGATCAGCGGCCCGGCCAGCACCGGCACCAGCGCCGCCAGCACCAACCCGAGCGCCACGCCCAGCCCCGCCAGCGCCGCAACCTGGATCAGATAGACCCGAAAGATCAGCCGGCTTTCCGCGCCCAGCACCTTGAGCGTGGCGATCACCGGCACCTTGCCCTCCAGCCAGGCATGCACCGCACTGGAAACCCCGACCCCGCCCACGGCCAGCCCGGCAAGCCCCACCAGCGTCAGAAAGGCGCCCAGCCGGTCCACAAACCGCTCCACCCCCGGGGCTGCGCGGCGGCTGTCACGCCACTGCATCCCCGCATCGGCAAAGCGCGCCTCGGCCGCGGCCTCCAGCGCGCTCAGATCGGCACCTTCGGGCAGATCCATCCGGTATTCGGTTTCAAACAGCGACCCCGGCACCAACAGCCCCGATTGCGCCAGATCGCGTGTCAGCACCAGCGTCGGCGGGCCAAGCCCAAAGCCGCCGGTCGCACTGTCAGGCTGGCGGATCAGCGCGGCGCCGATGCGGAATTCCTGCAAACCCAGCTTCACGCGGTCGCCCGGCGCGACGCCCAGCCGGTCCATCAGCACCCGGTCCAGCACCACGCCGGGCAGCCCCCCCTGCGGCGCCAGCGCCTGCGCCAGCGGCAGGCCTGGCTCCAGCTCCACCGCGCCCATCAGCGGATAAAGGTCATCGACCGCCGTGACCTGGGTCAGCGCCCGATCCTCGCCCGCCACGACCATGGAGCGGAAATCCACCACCTCCGACACGCGGTCGGCGATCTCGTCCATATAGGCGCGCTCGGCCGCGTCGGCGAAGCGATAGGTGAATTCCATTTGCGCATCGCCGCCCAGCAGCACCGCGCCCTGTTCGGTCAACCCCGCCTCGATGGCCGCGCGCACCTGGCCCACGGCGGCAATCGCCGCCACGCCAAGCGCGATACAGGCCAGAAAGATGCGAAAGCCGCGCAGGCCGCCCCGCATCTCGCGCCGCGCGAGCCGCGCCGCCAGTGCCCAGTTCATGCCGCCACCTGCGCCACGTCCACCCGGCCATCCACCAGCCGCACCACCCTGTCACACCGCGCCGCCAGATCCGGCGCATGGGTCACCAGCACCAGCGTCGCCCCGTGGCGGTCGCGCAGCCCGAACAGCATGTCCATGATCGCCGCACCATTGGCGCCATCCAGATTGCCCGTCGGCTCATCCGCCAGCAGGATCGCCGGGCGGGGTGCCGCGGCGCGGGCCAGCGCCACGCGCTGCTGTTCACCCCCCGACATCTGCGCCGGGTAATGATCCAGCCGATGCCCCAGCCCCACGGCGCGCAGTTCGACCTCGGCGCGCGCAAAGGCATCGCGGGCGCCGGCCAGTTCCAGCGGCACCGCCACATTTTCCAGCGCGGTCATGGTGGGGATCAGGTGAAAGCTCTGGAACACCACCCCCATATTGGCGCGGCGAAACCGGGCCAGCGCGTCTTCGTCCAGCGCACCCAGATCCTGCCCAAGCGCCATGACCCGCCCGCCTGTCGCGCGTTCCAGCCCGCCCATCAGCATCAGCGCCGATGACTTGCCCGACCCCGACGGCCCGATCAGCCCCACGGTCTGCCCGCGTTCAACGCTGAGTGAGATGCCCTTCAAAATCTCGACCGGCCCGGCATTTCCCGCCAATGTCAGTTCCGCAGCTTCCAATGCCAGAATCGGTTCACCCATGCCTCATGCCTTTCGTCGTCTTGTTGCCCTTGGATATGGGGCGCGGCGCGCCCTCGGCAAAGCCTTCATAACGCTGATTTTCCCGCTTTCCGTCGCCAGCGCCGCCGTTTCGGCCGAACTGCCCGAGATTGTGGCGCTTGGCGACAGCCTGACCGCCGGTTATGGCCTGGCCGAGGGCGAGGGCTTTGTGCCACAGCTTCAGGCCTGGCTCGATGCGCAGGGCGTGCCGGCGCATGTGGTGAATGCGGGCGTGTCGGGCGACACCTCGGCCGGGGGGCTGGCGCGGCTCGACTGGTCGCTGACACCAGAGACGGACGCGCTGATCGTGACGCTGGGGGGCAATGACCTGCTGCGCGGGCTGGATCCGGCCACCACCCGCGCCAGCCTGGAGGCGATCTTGCAAAAGGCCGCCGCACGCCAATTGCCGGTGCTGCTGATCGGCCTGCCGGGGCCGGCGAATTTCGGCCCTGACTGGAAGGCCGAATTCGACGCGATCTTTCCTGATCTTGCCGCGAAATATGGCGTGATGATGGAGCCGAATTTCTTTGCCGGCCTTGGCACCAGCGACCCTGCCGCCACAGCGCCGCTGATGCAGGCCGACCGCATCCACCCCAACCCCGAAGGGGTGAAGCGCATCGTGGCCTATCTGGGCCCCCGCGTGCAGGCCCTGCTGAAGGCGCCCTGAGCGGTCAGGGCTTTGGCGCGTCGGGATTGGTGAATTCGGCCTCGATCTCGATCTTGACCACATCGCCCACGCCCAGCCTGCTGCCCGGCGCGGGCAGGCCAAAGCCCATGCCGAATTCCGACCGGCGCAGGCTGCCCGTCGCGGAAAAGCCGACCCGCGCCCCGCCCGGATCCATCGGATGCCCGGCCCAGCCGCCATTATAGGTCACATCCAGCGTCACCGGCCGCGTCACCCCATGCAGCGTCAGATCGCCCGTCACCGCCGCCCTGCGGTCGCCGGTCAGCGCGATGGCCGTGCTTTGAAAGGTGATTTCGGGGAATTGCGCGGCGTCCAGAAACTCTGCCCCCGCGATCACCGCGTTGAAATCCAGCGCCGGGTCCGGGTAGAGCGTCTCGACCGACCCGGCCTGCACCACGGCGCGGACCTGCATCTGCGCGGGGGCCGCGGGGTCGAACCGCAGATCCGCCGCGAAGTCGCGGAAAAAGGCGGTATAGGTGGAAAAGCCCAGATGGTTGACCTTGAAGGTCAGCCGCCCATGCGCGAGTTCAAGCCGGTAATTCCCGGCGGGCGGGTTGGGGTCGATTTCCTGCGCGGAAACCGGGCTGGCCAGCAGGGCCAGGGCAAACAGGGCCACCTTCATCGTCGCCTCCGTCACTTAGCGTTTCAGCTAACTGTGCGCTTTCGCCGCGCCAGCGTCAACCGGCTCTGGCATCCCGCCGCGCTTTCTCGCAGGATCGCGGCGAGGAGAGCGCCATGACCCACCCGATCCTGCCCGAACTCGTCGCCCTGCTGGGCGCGGCCCATGTGCTGACCGGCCCCGACCGCGCGCCATGGCAATCTGACTGGACCGGGCATTACCCGACCGATCCGCTGGCGGTGATCCGCCCCGCCGATACCACAGGGGTGGCCGAGGCGGTGCGCATCGCCGCGCGCCATGGCGTGCCGGTGGTGCCTACCTCGGGTCGGACCGGGCTTGTGGGGGGCTGCGCCACGCAAGGCGGGCTGTTGCTCTCGGTCGAACGGCTGAACCGGATCCAGGCGATCAACCCCGCCACGCGCAGCGCCACGGTCGGCGCCGGGGTGATCCTGTCGGCCCTGCATGACGCGGCCGAGGCGCAGGGGCTTTATTTCCCGCTCTGGTTCGGGGCGCGCGGATCGGCGATGATCGGCGGCGCGCTATCGACCAATGCGGGAGGGTCGAATGTGCTGCGCTATGGCTCGACCCGGGCGCTGTGCCTGGGGCTGGAGGTGGTGCTGGCCGACGGGCGGGTGCTGAACCTGATGGGCGCGCTGCACAAGGACAATTCGGGCTATGACCTGAAAGACCTGTTCATCGGCGCCGAAGGCACGCTGGGCATCATCACCGCCGCCGTGATGAAACTGGTGCCCGCCCCCCACGCCCATGCCACCGCCACGCTGGCCGCGCGCAGCCTGCCTGACGCGCTGGTGCTGCTCAACCGCCTGCAAGAGGCGACAGGCGGGCTCGTCGAGGCGTTTGAATACATGCCCGCCTCGTACATGCGCCGCCTGTCCGAGGCGCGGCCGGATGTGGCAGAGCCGTTCTCGCCCCGCCCAGAGGTCACGATCCTGGTCGAACTGGGCGCCACCGCGCCACGCGATTGCACGCCAGCGCCGGATGGCAGCCTGCCGCTGACCACGCTGTTGCAAGACACGCTGGCCGCGCTGATGGAAGACGGCCTCGTGCTGGATGCGCAGATCGCCCAGACCGAGGCGCAGCGCCGCGCCATGTGGCAGCGCCGCGAACTGGCGGCCGAGATCACCTTTGCCCGCCAGCCGCTGATCGACACCGATATCGCCCTGCCGCTGGATGCCGTGGCGCCGCTGCTGGCGGCGTTCGAGGCGCGGCTGCCCGCGCTCGATCCGGGGGCGGAAACGCTGGCCGTGGCGCATCTGGGCGACGGGAATATCCACCTGACCATCTTTCCCACCCGCGCCGATGCCGCGCTGGCCGACCGCATGGTCGAGACGCTGGAGGAAGAGGTGCTGCGCCTGGGCGGCACCTTCAGCGCCGAACATGGCGTCGGCCTGTCGAAAAAGCCGTCGATGGCACGGCGCAAGGATCCGGTCGCGCTGGCGGTGATGCGCCAGATCAAGGCGGCGCTCGATCCGCACAACCTGATGAACCCCGGCAAGGTGCTGCCCTGACCAACGGCATGAAAAAGGGCGGGTTGCCCCGCCCTTTCCGCATCCGATGATGTCGCCGGTTACAGGACCGCCGCCACGGCGCGGGCCAGGATCGGCACGGTCTTGCTGTTCAGACCGGCGATGTTGATCCGCGAATCGCTGACCATGTAGATGCCGAATTCGTCGCGCAGGCGCGTGACCTGCGCCTCGGTCAGGCCCAGCAACGAGAACATGCCGCGATGGCGCGCCACGAAATCGAAACGGTCGGAATTGGTTTCCTGCCGCAGCGCATCGGCCAGCGCGCTGCGCAGACCCAGCATGCCGTTGCGGGTGTCTTCCAGTTCGGCCTTCCAGTCAGCTTCCAACGCCGCATCCTCCAGCACCGTCATCACGGTGCGCGTGCCGTGATCGGGCGGAAAGCTGTAGGTCTGGCGGTTGAGGAAGTTCAGGTTGCCCTGGGTGATCTTTGCCTGTTCCGCATCAGCGGAGATGGAGATCAGGATCCCCGCACGATCACGATACACCCCGAAATTCTTGGAGCAGGAGGCCGCGATCAGCACCTCGGGGAACGAGGTCGCGATCAGCCGCGTGGCCTCCGCGTCCTGATCCAGCCCGTCGCCAAAGCCCTGATAGGCCAGATCGACCATCGGGAAGGCACCCTTGGCCTGCATCAGCGCGATCACCTCGCGCCACTGGTCCATGGTGAGGTTGGCGCCGGTCGGGTTGTGGCAGCAGCCATGCAGCAGCACCACATCGCCCGCCTTGACGCGGCCCAGATCCTCCAGCAGCGCCGGGAAATCCACCTCGCCCGCCGCCGCGTCGAAGTAACGGTATTCGGCAACCGGCAGGCCCACGAACTTGATGATCGAGATATGATTGCCCCAGGTGGGTTTCGACACCCAGACCGTCGCGCCCGGATTGGCCATCTTGGCGAGATCAATGCCCAGACGCACCGCGCCGGTGCCGCCCGGCGTCGCGATCGACGACAGCCGCGCCTCCGCCACCACACCCGCAAGGATCAGCTTGCGCATGGCGCTGTTATAGCCCGGCTCGCCGGTCAGCGCGGTATAGGTCTTGGTGTCCTGGGTGTCCCAGACCTTTTTCTCGGCGGCCTTGACCGCGCGCATCACCGGGGTCAGGCCGGTCGCATCCTTGTAGACGCCCACGCCCAGGTCGATCTTGTCCGACCGGGGATCATCCTTGAACATCTGGATGAGTTGCAGGATCTTGTCCTGCGGCTGCGCCTTCAACGCCTCGAACATCGCCTTACCCTTTCGCGACCTTCAGATCTTCATACATGCCCCATTCGGCCCAGGAGCCGTCATAGAGCGCCCAATTGCGGTGGCCCACCCGCTCCAGCGCCAGGGCCAGAACGGCGGCGGTGACGCCCGAGCCGCAGGTGGTGATGGCGGGCTTGGCCAGATCGACCCCCGCCGCCTCGAACACGGCGCGCAGGGCGGCCGGATCCTTCATCGTGCCATCGGGGTTCAGCACCTCGCCAAAGGGCACATTGCGCGAGCCGGGAATATGGCCGGCGCGCAGCCCGGGGCGCGGCTCCTCCGCCTCGCCGCGAAAGCGGGGGGCGGGGCGGGCGTCGATGATCTCGGCCAGGCCCAGCTTGGAGGCATGCGCGACCTGCGTCACGTCCTTGACCAGCCCGGCCTGCCGGCTGACCGTCATGTGGCGGTCGCGGACGATCGGCGCCATGTCTTCCAGATCGCGGCCCTCGGCCTTCCATTTCGGCAGACCGCCATCCAGCACAGCGACATCGGTCTTGCCCATCAGGCGGAAGGTCCACCAGACCCGCGCCGCCGAGAACAGGCCCTGCCCGTCATAGACCACGACCTGATGCCCGTCGCCCACACCCATGGCGCGCATCCGGGCAATGAATTTCTCGACCGGCGGCGCCATATGCGGCAGTTCCGACCGCTGGTCGCTGATCTCGTCGATATCGAAGAACCGCGCGCCGGGGATATGCCCGGCGGCATATTCCGCCTTCGCGTCGCGGTTCATGGCGGGCAGATACCAGCTCGCATCCAGAATGCGCAGATCGGGGTCGCGCATATGGGCGGCCAGCCAGTCGGTCGAGACCAGCGTCTTCGGATCGTCCTTGGGGGGGGAAGTCATCGGCGGCTCCTCCTGTGATCGGGAACCGCTTTACCACAGGCGGAAGGCCAGACAAGCGCCAAGGTCATGTCCGGCGCTAACAGGATGGGCAGAACGGCAGGGCCCGGGTCGCGATTTTTCGACGAAAAATCGCCGCGCGCCCTATTCCCGGGCGCCGTGTTTCAGCAGGCGCTGCTTCTGGCGGCCCCAGTCGCGCTGCGCGCTGGTCTCGCGCTTGTCGGCCAGCTTCTTGCCCTTGGCCACGCCCAGCTTGATCTTCACGATGCCGCGTTCGTTGAAATACCATTTCATCGGCACGATGGTCATGCCCTCGCGCGCGGTGGCGTTCCACAGGCGCGCCAGTTCCCGCTTGGACACCAGCAGCTTGCGCTTGCGCCGCTCCTCATGGCCCCAGGTCTTTGCCTCGCGATAGGGGGCGACATAGCTGTTGATCAGCCACAGTTCCCCGCCCTCCACGCTGGCATAGCTTTCGCCCAGATTGGACCCGCCCTGCCGCAGCGACTTGACCTCGGATCCCAGCAGCATGACCCCCGCCTCAAGGTCGCTTTCGATATGATAATCAAAGCGCGCCCGGCGGTTTTCGGCGATCAGTCTGGAATTGGGGTCGGATTTTTCGGCCATGGTCGCGCAGAGATAGGGCCTGTCCGGCGAAAAGTCCAGATCGGGTGCTTTTCCTGCGCCGCACTGCATGGCACAAGGCGGCATGTTCCTGCAAATCGCCCTCGGCTCGGCCCTGCTGACCACCACGATCCTGATCGGCGCCGCCTCGGCCATGGGGGTGGAGCTTGCGCTTGCCTCGATGCGCGACTGGCTGCGCGCGCCGCCACACCGGCCCAAGCTGCTGCTGGTCATCGCAGCGGTCCTGCTCTGGGTGCTGGGCACGATCACCGTCGGGGTCTGGCTCTGGGCCTTTGCCTTTCACCTGCTGGGGGTCTTTGCCACGCTGGAACAATCGGTCTATTTCGCGCTGGTCACCTTTACCACCCTGGGCTTTGGCGATCTGCTGCTTCCGCTGGAATGGCGGCTGCTGGGGGGCATGGCGGCGGCGAATGGCTTTCTCAGCTTCGGCCTGCTGACCGCGCTGCTGGTCGAGGCGCTGCGCCAGGTGCGCATCGACCAGACCTCGGGCGCCGACCGGGCGTAAAGCCCCTTTCCGGCCGCGGGTCGTCGGGCTAAGCCTTGCAGATGGCCATCACGTTGCACCAGTTGACCGATCTTGCCGCGCAGGGCTTCGATGACATCATCGACGCCCGCGCCCCCGCCGAATATGCCGAAGACCACCTGCCCGGCGCGATCAGCCTGCCGGTGCTGGACGATGCCGAACGCGCCCGGGTGGGCACGATCTACAAGCAGGTCTCGCCGTTCTCGGCCCGCAAGATCGGTGGCGCGCTGGTGGCGCAGAATGTCGCGCGGCATTTGCAGGGGCCGCTGGCCGACAAGCCGGGCGGCTGGCGGCCGCTGGTCTATTGCTGGCGCGGCGGGCAAAGATCGGGGTCTTTCGCGACGATCCTGTCGCAGATCGGCTGGCGGGTCGAAACGCTGGCCGGTGGCTACAAGGCCTGGCGCGGGCTGGTGGTGAAGGCGCTGTATGACGATCCGCTGCCGGCGCCGGTCGTATTGCTGGACGGCAATACCGGCACGGCCAAGACCGAGCTTCTGGGCCTGTTGGCCGCGCGCGGCGTGCAGGTGATCGACCTGGAGGGGCTGGCCCATCATCGCGGGTCGCTGTTCGGCCAGAGGGGCGCGCAGCCCGGGCAACGCGGCTTTGAGGGGCGGCTGGCGCTGGCGCTGGCCGGGCTTGACCCCAGGCGCCCCGTGGTGATCGAGGCCGAAAGCGCCAAGGTCGGCCAGTGCCGCCTGCCGCCCCGGCTCTGGCGCGCCATGGTGGCGGCACCGCGGCTGGAGATCCGCGCCCCCGTCGCGGCCCGCGCCACCTATCTGGCGCGCACCTATGCCGATCTGACCGCCGATCCCGCGCGGCTGGTCGCCACGATCGACCTCTTGCGCCCTTTGCATGCCGCCAGCCGGATCGAGGAATGGCAGGCCATGGCCGCCACCGGCGCCTTCGTGCCGCTGGCCGAGGCGCTGATCACCGCGCATTACGATCCGCGCTATTCCCGGCACCGCGCCCGGACCACCGCGCCGGCCACCACATTCGACACCGATGACCTGACCCCGCCGCATCTGGCCGCGCTGGCCGACCGGCTGGCCGCCACCCTGCGCGACATGCCCCTGACAGGAACCCACCATGACCCAGACTGAACCGCGTCTCACCTCGCTGTCGCATGGCGGCGGCTGCGGCTGCAAGATTGCGCCGGGCGTACTGTCGGGCATCCTGCGCGGCACGGCGGCGCTGCCGATCCCCGAGGCACTGCTGGTGGGCATCGAAACCGCCGATGACGCGGCGGTTTACCGGCTGAACGACCGGCAGGCCCTGGTCGCCACCACCGATTTCTTCATGCCAATCGTGGACGATCCCGGCCATTTCGGCCAGATCGCCGCGACAAATGCGATTTCGGATGTCTATGCCATGGGCGGCCAGCCGATCATGGCGCTGGCCCTGGTGGGGATGCCGATCAATACGCTGTCGGTGGACACGATCGGCCGCATTCTGGAAGGGGGCGCCACCGCCTGCCGCGCGGCCGGCATTCCGATTGCGGGCGGCCATACCATCGATTCGGTCGAACCGATCTACGGGCTGGTGGCGCTTGGGCTGCTGGACCCGGCGCATCTGAAGCGCAATGCCGATGCGCGGCCGGGCGATCTGCTGGTGCTGGGCAAGCCGCTGGGCGTGGGGCTGATGTCCGCCGCGCTGAAAAAGGGCGCGCTGACGGCCGAAGGCTATGACCGGATGATCGCCACCACCACGCGGCTCAATACCCCCGGCCCCGATCTGGCGGCCTTGCCGGGGGTGCATGCGATGACCGATGTCACCGGCTTTGGCCTTGCCGGGCATGCGCTGGAAATGGCGCGCGGCGCGGGGCTGAGCCTGCAACTGGACTGGGACGCCATCCCCGCCCTGCCCGGCGTGCTGGATCTGGCGCGGGCGGGCCATGTGACCGGCGCCTCGGGGCGCAACTGGGCCAGCTACGGCGCCGAGGTGGCCCTGCCCGAGGGCTTTGCCCCCGAGGCCCGCGCCCTGCTGACCGACCCGCAAACGAGCGGCGGTCTGCTGGTGGCCTGCGCGCCCGAGACCCTGCCCGAGGTCATGGCGATCTTTGCCCGCCACGGCTTTGCCGAGGCGGCGGTGATCGGTCAGGCGATGGCCGGGGGTGCGGCGCCGCTGGTCATCCGTTGACCTTGCGTGACCGCAGCAAGGTATAGACCCCGGCCGCCACCACGATGGCCGACCCGATCAGCGTCGCGGCATCGGGGCGTTCGGCAAAAACCAGCGCGCCAAGGATCAGCGCGAAGACCAGCCTCGTGTAGCGGAAGGGGGTGACCACGCTCACCTCGCCCGTGCGCATGGCAACGGTCAGCGCCCAATAGGCAAAGACCCCGACCGCCACGGCCAGGCCCAGTTGCAAGGCCATCATCCCGTCCGGCCGCACCGCCCCGCCCTGCCACATCAGCAGCGCAGCCCCGGTCGGCACCATGGCCAGAAATCCATAGATGCCCAGCTGGAAATTCGACAGCACACGCGGCGCCGCCCGGGTCGCCAGATCGCGCCCGGCAAAGCCGATCAGCCCCGCCACCGCCAGTAGCGACAGCGCGCTGAACCCCTCCAGCCCCGGGCGCAGGATCACCAGCACCCCGGCCAGCCCGATCAGGATCGCCGACCAGCGCCGCCAGCCCACCCTTTCGCCAAAGATCAGCGCCGCGCCGGCCACCACCACCAGCGGCGTCGCCTGCAAGATGGCCGAGGCACTGGACAGCGGCGTAAAGGCGATGGCCAGCGTGTAGAACAGCCGCCCCATCACCTCGAACCCGGCCTTGAGCAGCATGCGCGGCTGCACCACCGCCGGATGCCAGATGCGTTGACCCTGCATCCGCGTCAGCGCGGCAAAGGCCAGACAGCCACCCCCGCCGAACAGGATCAGCACCTGCCCGACCGGCATCCCCGCCGCCGCCACCCGCTTGAGCAGCATGTCCTCGATGGCAAAGCCGAGCATGGCCAGAACCATGAACAGGCTGCCGCGCAGATTGTCGGTCATCATGCCCTTCCACAATGGCAAAGGGCCCCGCCAGACGGGGCCCGATGGCAAATCCGGCGCGGGGGCCGGTTACAGAACGCCCGCGTGCTGCATCGCCGCCTTGATGCGCGCCTTGGTCGCATCGGTCAGCCCGACCAGCGGCAGGCGCACCTCGTCGCGGCACAGGCCCAGCAGCGACAGGCCATATTTCGCCCCCGCCAGCCCAGGCTCCAGGAAGATCGCCTCGTGCAGCGGCATCAGCCGATCCTGGTATTCCAGGGCCTTGGCGAAATCGCCGCGCAGCGTGGCTTCCTGGAATTCGGCGCAGAGGCGCGGCGCCACATTGGCCGTGACCGAGATGCAGCCCACGCCACCATGGGCGTTGAAGCCAAGCGCCGTGGCATCCTCGCCCGAAAGCTGGATGAAATCCGCGCCGCAGGTCGCACGCTGCATCGACACGCGCTCGATCTTGCCGGTGGCATCCTTCACCCCCACGATGCGCGGCAGCTTTGCCAGCGTGCCCATCGTTTCCGGCGTCATGTCCACGACCGACCGGCCCGGGATGTTGTAGATCACGATCGGCAGGTCGCTCGCATCATGCAGCGCGGTGTAATGCGCGATCATCCCGGCCTGGGTCGGCTTGTTGTAATAGGGCGTCACCACCAGCGCGGCATCGGCGCCGGCCTTTTGCGCATGACGGATCAGGCCCACCCCCTCGGCGGTGGAATTCGACCCGGCCCCGGCGATCACCGGCACGCGGCCCGCCACGGTTTCGACCACGATCTCGATCACCCGGCCATGTTCCTCATGGCTCAACGTCGGGCTTTCGCCGGTGGTGCCGACCGGCACGATGGCATGGCTGCCCTCGGCGATCTGCCATTCCACCAGTTTCTTGAGCGTGTCCACATCCAGCTCGCCGTTCTTGAACGGCGTGACCAGGGCAGGCATGGACCCTTTGAACATGACACGCATCTCCGTTTGGCTGGGGCGGGACTCGCCCGGTTAACGCCCTTCCTCTAGCGGGCGATGCGGCCCTTGCCAAGCCGCGTCACGCAAGGGCGGGCGGTTGGCGGGGATGTGAGTTGCCCCCGCCGCGCACATGCGGCAGGTTTCGCGCATGAAGATACTGCGCCCCCTCCTGATCTGTCTCGCCCTTGCCACCCCCGCCACGGCCCAGACCGATGCCGCCGGGGCGCTGCGCCTGGCCCTGAACGAGGCGGGGCGCAAGAACTGGCCCGAGGCTGCGCGGCTGGCCGCCGCCTCGTCCGCCGTGGGGGCGGATATCATCGAATGGCAGCGCCTGCGCGCGGGCGACGGCACGCTGACCGAATATGAGGCCTTTCTGGCACGCCGCCCTGATTGGCCCGGCCTGCCCCTGCTGCGCGAAAAGGGCGAGGTAGCGGTGGCGCGATCGGCGACGCCCGCACGGATCCTCGCCTGGTTCGGCCGCGACCTGCCGCGCACCGGCACCGGGTCGCTGGCGGTGATCGGCGCGCTGCGCGCCACCGGCCGTCTGGCCGAGGCCGAGGCCGAGGCCCGCCGGGCCTGGACCGACCTGCCGATGACGCCCGAGGATCAGGCGGCGCTTTTCGCGCTCTATCCCGGCCTGTCCAGCCTGACCGGCGCCCGGCTGACCCGCCTGCTGTGGGAGGGCGAAAGCGGCGAGGCGCGGCGGCTCTTGCCGCAGTTGCCCGCCGATCTTCAGGCACTGGCCCGCGCCCGACTGGCGCTGCTGGACCGCGCCGACGGGGTGGATACGCTGGTCGCCGCCGTGCCCGGCCCGCTGGCGCGCAGCCCGCTGCTGGCCCATGCCCGGATGGATTACCGCATCTTCCGCGATCTGTGGACCGATGCCGCCAGCCTGATGCTGGATCAGGCCGATGACCTGGGCCAGCCCGAGGCCTGGGCGCGGCGCCGCGCGCAACTGGCACGGCAATTGCTGCGCGACGGGCAGCCGCAATCGGCCTATCGCGTGGCGGCCCGCCACGGGCTGAGCGCGGGCGCCGACTACGCCGATCTGGAATTTCTCGCGGGCTTCATCGCGCTGCGCAAACTGGGCGACGCGCCGACCGCGCTGAAACATTTTCGGCATCTGGGCGCGGCGGTGGTCACGCCCATCTCCACCTCGCGCGCCTATTACTGGCAGGCCCGCGCCCTGGAGGCGCAGGGCGACCCCGGTGCGACGGCGGCCTATCGGCAGGCCGCGCAGTATCAGACCGCCTATTACGGGCTGCTGGCCGCCGAAAAGCTGGGGCAAAGCCTTGATCCCGCCTTGCTGGCGCCGCTGCGCGCGCCCGACTGGCGCAACCGGCCCTTCGCCCGTTCCTCGGTGCTGGAGGCGGCGCTGCTGCTGCTGACCGCCGGCGACCGCATACAGGCCAAGCGGTTCCTGCTGCATCTGGCCGAAACCCAGACGCCCGAGGATCTGGCCAGCATGGCCGCCATGGCCTTGCAATTGAACGAGCCGCATATCGCGGTGCTGCTGGCCAAACAGGGGGCGGAACGCGGCGTGATCCTGCCCGAAGCCTATTTCCCGGTGCCCGACCTGATCCCGTCCGAGGGGCTGGCGGTCTCGCGCGCCTTTGCACTGGCCATCGCGCGGCGCGAAAGCGAATTCGACATCGCGGCACAAAGCCGGGTGGGCGCGCGGGGCTTGATGCAGCTGATGCCGGAAACCGCCGAACGCACCGCCAAATCGCTCGGCATGGATTTCACGCTGTCGCGCCTGACCACCGACCCGACCTATAACGCCACGCTGGGCAGCGCCTTTCTGGCGAAACTGGTGGAGGAGTTCGGCCCCTCGGTCGCGCTGGTCGCCTCGGGCTACAATGCCGGGCCGGGGCGCCCGCGCCGCTGGATCACCGAAATGGGCGACCCGCGCAGCGCCAGCGTCGATGTGGTCGATTGGGTCGAGATGATCCCGCTGTCGGAAACCCGCACCTATGTGATGCGGGTCGCGGAATCGCTGGTGATCTATCGCGCCAAGCTGCGTGGCAGCGTCGGGCCGGTGCGGCTGACGGCAGAGTTGAAGGGCTGACCCGTCACGCCCGCAAGGGCGGCAGGCCGCCGCGCGACAGTTTCAGCCAGGCCACCATGCCGGTGAAGAACCCGATCGCGGCCAGCAGCGCGGCCGTCACCATCTGCCCGGTATCGGCCACGCCGGCCGACAGCGCCAGATAGCCGAAAGCCCAGAAGCCGGACCAGCTGATCACGCAGATCAGGGCGACGATCTTGTTCATGCGGTTCCTCCCAAAACCTGATGACGCGCGCGGGGTGAAGATGGGACAGAATGTCGCAGCATGCCAGCGAAATCGTTGCGCCGCCGGCACAATTCCGGCCACGAAAAAGGCCGCGCCCCTTGCGGAACGCGGCAGGTTTCAGGGGGAAGGAACGCTGCGCTCAGCCATAGCTGCGGCGGTCTTCGATGACCTTGCCGTCATTGGGCAGACTGCCCGGCGCCACGATCTCGATCCGGCCGCGCAGTTTCAGCGTTTCCAGCACCGAGCCTTCATAGAGCGCGGGGTTGGAGGCGCGGCTTTCCACCTGCACGGTCATCGCGTCCATCTCGCCCTCGCGCGTGGCGATGACGCGGGCGCGGCTGACCTCCTCGTGCCGGGCGACGAATTCGGCCACCTGTTCGGGGCGCACGAACATGCCCTTGATCTTGGTGGTCTGGTCGGCGCGACCCAGCCAGCCGCGTATGCGCAGATTGGTGCGCCCGCAGGGCGAAACCCCCGGCATCAGCGCCGACAGATCGCCGGTGGCAAAGCGCACCAGCGGGTAGTCGCGGTTCAGCGTGGTCACCACCACCTCGCCCACCTCGCCCAGCGGGACCGGATCGCCGGTGCCGGGGCGCACGATCTCCACGATCACGCCTTCGTCCAGGATCATGCCTTCCTGCGCGGGGCTTTCATAGGCGATATTGCCCAGATCGGCGGTGGCATAGCATTGCAGGCACAGGATGCCGCGATCGGCATATTCCTGGCGCAGCGACGGAAACAGCGCCCCGCCCCCGACAGCGGCGCGGGTGATCTTCAGCCGCTCGCCCATCTCATCCGCACGGTCGAGGATGACCTTGAGGTAATCGGGCGTGCCGGCATAGGCCGTGGTGCCAATATCGGCGGCCGCGCGCACCTGAAGGTCGGTCTGGCCGGTGCCGGCGGGCAAGACCGCCGCCCCCACGGCCCGCACGCCGCTTTCAAAGATCATCCCCGCCGGCGTCAGGTGATAGCCAAAGCAGTTCTGCACGATATCGCCCGGCCCCACGCCACAGGCATGCAGGAACCGCCCCATGCGCCACCAGTCGGCACTGGTCCGACCGATTTCATAGATCGGCCCCGGCGACTGGAACACATGGTCGAAGCCGCCACCCGCCGGCAAAAAGCCCCCCAGCGGCGGCGCGGCCTTTTGCGCGCCCGACAGATCGGCCTTGCGGATCACCGGCAAGGCCGCCAGCGCGGCCAGGCTGGTGATCGCGCGCGGATCGACGCCGGCAAGGCTTGCCGCCATGGCAGGCGCGGTCTGCGCATGGGCGATCAGCGCCGGCAGGTCGCGCGCCAGATCGGCGGCGCGCTGATCGGCGGATCGGGTTTCCAGGGCATCGAAATGCGACATCGCGGTTTCCCCCTTCATGCCAGCCACCGCTTGCGGCGGCGATAGCTGCGCACGTCGCGGAAGGACTTGCGCCCCTTGTCGGACATGCCGAGGTAGAATTCCTTCACATCGGGATTCTCGCGCAGATCCTGGGCGCTGCCCTCCATCACCACGCGGCCGCTTTCCAGGATATAGCCGGTATGGGCATAGCGCAGCGCGACATTGGTGTTCTGTTCGGCCAGCAGGAAGGTCACCCCTTCGCCGGCATTCACCGCCTTCACGATCTCGAAGATCTGTTCCACCAGTTGCGGCGCCAGACCCATCGAAGGTTCGTCCAGCAGGATCATCTCGGGCCGCGACATCAGCGCGCGCCCCATGGCGACCATCTGCTGTTCCCCGCCCGAGGTATAGCCCGCCTGCGATTTGCGGCGTTCCTTGAGGCGCGGAAAGTAAGTGTAGACCATTTCCAGATCGGCATTGATCGCGCCGGCACCATCGCCGCGCGTATAGGCGCCGGTCAGCAGGTTTTCCTCCACCGTCAGGTGTTCAAAGCAATGCCGCCCTTCCATCACCTGAATGACGCCGCGCTTGACCAGCTCGGCCGGGTTCAGCGCCTGCACGCTTTGCCCGCGATACAGGATCTGGCCCTTGGTCACCTCGCCGCGTTCGGAATGCAGCAGGTTGGAAATCGCCTTGAGCGTGGTGGTCTTGCCCGCGCCATTACCGCCCAGAAGCGCGGTGATGCCGCCCTTGGGCACCAAAAGGCTGACGCCTTTCAGCACGAGGATGACGTGATTGTAGATCACCTCGATATTGTTCACCTCAAGCAGCGTCTCGCCGGTGGCGGGCTGGGTCACGGGGGCGGTCTGGGTCACGTCGAGCATGGCTGTGGCCTTCGGACAGGATGGCGAAAACTTGGATGGGCGGGGCGCCCCGCAAGGCGCCCCGCACCCGGATCAGTTGCAGCGTTCCGCGATGTTGTTCTCGGCCGCGAAAGCCGCCGAATCTTCGGCCACCAGCGGGTCAAGCACCTCGTGATCCGGCTCGATGAAGCCCGAGATCAGGTTCCATTTCTTCGCCGCCGCATCCCATTGCTGCACCATCGCACCACCGGCGCCGCCGTGATCGCCGCAGGACGCCGCGAAGGCCTGACCAAAGCCTTTCAGCCCCAGTTCTTCCAGACGCGCATCGGTGATTTCCAGCGCCTCGAACCCGTCACGCACCTGCGCGGCATTCACCTTGGGCGTGCCAGCCAGTTCCTGCGCCTTGCGGATCGCCTCGGAGATGATGACCGCAGCATACATGCCCCGCGAATAGATCACCGAGCCGCTCTGGTCGCCCGCGCCGCTAGCCTTGCCGGCGTCGAAGACGTATTTCTTGAGGTCGGCATAGACCGGATAATCGCCGCCCACGCCGTTGAAGGTCAGCGCCTTGTAGCCATTGGCGCCATCGCCCGCCGGCAGCACGTCATTTTCCGACCCCGACCACCAGATGCCGATGAAGTTCTCCATCGGGAAGCGGATATTCGCGGCCTCTTGCACGGCGACCGAGTTCATCACGCCCCAGCCCCAGAACAGCACATAATCCGGCTTGTCGCGGCGCACTTGCAGCCACTGGCTTTTCTGCTCCTGGCCGGGGCTGTCGATCGGGATCTCGCTCAGCGTGAAGCCATGCTTCTTGGACAGCTCTTGCAGGGTGCGGATCGGCTCCTTGCCATAGGCGGAGTTGTGGTAGAGCAGCGCGATCTTCTTGCCTTCCAGATTGCCGCCGTTCTGATCCAGCAGATGCTTGACCGCCACGCTGGCGCCATCCCAGTAATTCGCCGGGTAATTGAACACCCATTGGAAGATCTTGCCGTTGGCGGCCGAGGTGCGGCCATAGCCGGGGGTGTAAAGCGGGATACCATCGGCCGAGACCTTGGGGATCAGCTGATAGGTGATGCCGGTCGAAAGCGGGTTGTAGACCAGCGCGCCCTGGCCCTTGGTCGCCTCATAGCATTCCACGCCCTTTTCGGTGTTATAGGCGGTCTCGCATTCCGGCACGACGACCTTCTCACCGCCGATGCCGCCATCGCGTTCGTTCAGCAGGGTGAAATAGTCGTTGAAGCCGTCGGCATAGGGGATCCCGCCCGCCGCAAAGGGGCCGGTGCGGTAGCTCAGGTTCGGCACCACCAGATCGGCCAGTGCCGGGGCCGCCGTGGTGGCCGCGATCGCCGCCGCCGCCAGCATGGTGAAGGTCTTTTTCATATGGTTCTCTCCCGGTTGATATGTCCCGGCGCCTCCCCGCGCCGGGGTCTTTTGTCTGGCCCGCCCCGCCTCAGTGCGGGAAGGGCCAAAGGCGCAGCTTCTCCTTCGCGACCCGCCAGAGCTGGGCCAGCCCGTGCGGCTCCAGGATCAGGAAGACGATGATGAGGCCGCCCACGATCATCAGTTCGATATGGGCCGCCAGATCGGTGGGCCAGCCAAGGCCCCCCACCAGCACGTTCTTGAGCAGCACCGGCAGCAGCACCAGAAAGGCCGCCCCGGCAAACGAGCCGAACATCGAGCCAAGGCCGCCGATGATGACCATGAACAGGATCAGAAAGCTCTTGTTGATGCCGAAGGCCTCGCCCACCTCGGCCGCGCCCAGATAGACGGCAAAGAACAGCGCCCCGGACACCCCGATGAAGAAGGACGACACGGCAAAGGCCGACAGCTTGGTGGTCAGCGGGTTCACCCCGATGATCTCGGCCGCGATGTCCATGTCACGGATCGCCATCCATTTGCGCCCGATCATGCCGCGCGTCAGGTTCCGCGCCAGCCAGGCCAGCGCCACCAAAATCACGAGGCAGAACAGATATTTGGCCCAGGCCGGCGTGCTGGCCCCGGTGACGGCGATGCCGAACATCGTGCGTTCCGGCGCGGTGATCTGCCCCGAGGCGGAATAGTTGTAGAACCACGGCACCTTGTTGAACAGCCAGACCAGAAAGAACTGCGCGGCCAGCGTCGCCACCGCCAGGTAGAACCCCTTGATCCGCAGCGAAGGCAAACCGAACAGCACGCCCACAATGGCCGTGACGCCTCCCGCCAGCAGCACATGGATCAGGATCGGCACATCGGGAAAGGTGGTCATCAGCTTGTAGACCGCATAGGCGCCGACGGCCATGAAACCGCCGGTCCCCAGGCTCACCTGACCGCAATAGCCGGTCAGGATGTTCAGCCCGATCGCCGCGATCGCATAGATCAGGAAGGGCACGAAAACCGCATTCGCCCAGTAGTCGTTGATCAGAAAGGGCACCACGCCAAAGGCCACCGCCAGCAGGGCGAAATAGGCCATCCGGTCCGCCTTGATCGGAAAGGTCTGGCTATCCTTGACATAGCTGGTCTTGAAATCGCCGGCTTCACGATACAGCATTGGTCACGCCCTCCCTTTTTCCGCTTTCGTCTTTTTCCAGATATCCCGGGGGTTTGGGGGCTGGCCCCCGAAACACGATCCTCGCAGGGCGCATGGCTAGACCCTCTCGATGATCTTCTCGCCGAACAGGCCCTGCGGCCGGAAGACGAGGAACAGAAGCGCCAGCACATAGGCGAACCAGTTTTCGGTCGCGCCGCCGATCAGCGGGCCGGCGAAGAACTCGAACAGCTTTTCGCCCATGCCGATGATCAGGCCGCCCACGATGGCGCCGGGGATCGAGGTGAAGCCGCCCAGCATCAGCACCGGCAGCGCCTTGAGCGCGATCAGCGAGAGCGAGAACTGCACCCCGGACTTGGACCCCCACATGATGCCCGCGACCAGCGCGACAAAGCCCGCAATCGACCAGACCAGCACCCAGATGAATCGCAGCGAGATGCCGACCGACAGCGCCGCCTGGTGATCGTCGGCCACCGCCCGCAGCGCGCGGCCATATTTGGTGTATTGGCTGAACAGCGTCAGGCTCAGCACCAGCGCCGCCGCGACGAAGGCCGCGATGATGTCGAGATTGTCGATGAAGAAGCCATAGCCGAAGGCGTTGAAGGTCACGGCGTCAATCGTTTCGTTGATGCCCTGCGGCAGACCGACATCCAGCTTCTTGATATCGGCGCCCCACATCACATCGCCCAGCCCTTCCAGGAAATAGGCAAGGCCGATGGTCGCCATGAACAGGATGATAGGCTCCTGGTTGACCAGATGTTTCAGCACCAGCCTTTCGATCAGCCAGGCCATGCCCACCATTACCAGCGCGGTCAGCGCGATGGCGACGACCGAAGGCAGCGTCCAGCCAAAGCTGTGCAGATCGGTGCCGAAGATCGCGTTGATGACATGCGAGAACGGGATCTGCCCCTGTTGCAGCCCGACCAGCGTCAAGGCCGCAAACAGCGCCAGCACGCCCTGCGCATAGTTGAAGATGCCGCTGGCCTTGAAGATCAGCACGAAGCCAAGTGCGACAAGGGAATACATGATCCCCGCCATGAGGCCATTGAGCGAGACCTCGATCGCGTAAAGCAGTTGATCAGGCATGTTCCACCCCCAGATAGGCCCGGATCACCTCCGGGTTGGCGCGCACTTCCTCGGGCGGGCCGTCGCCGATCTTCTTGCCGTAATCCATCACGACCACGCGGTCGCTCAGATCCATCACCACGCCCATGTCATGTTCGATCAGCGCGATGGTGGTGCCGAATTCGTCATTCACATCCAGGATGAAGCGGCACATGTCCTCCTTCTCCTCGACGTTCATCCCGGCCATCGGCTCGTCCAGCAGCAGAAGCTTCGGCTCCGCCGCCAGCGCGCGCGCCAGCTCGACACGTTTTTTCAGACCGTAGGGCAGGCGCCCGACCGGGGTCTTGCGGATATGCTGGATTTCCAGAAAGTCGATGATCTTCTCGACCTTTTCGCGATGCGCGGTTTCCTCGCGCTGCGCCGCCCCCCACCAGAGCGCCTGCGACGCCAGCCCCGCCTGCATCAGCGTCAGCCGGCCGGTCATGATATTGTCCAGCACCGACATGCCCTCGAACAGGGCGATGTTCTGGAAGGTGCGGGCGATGCCCTGGCGTGCCACCTCATAGGGTTTCATCGGCGCGCGCTTCTTGCCGCGGAACCAGACCTCGCCCTCTTGCGGGACATAGAAGCCCGAGATGACATTGAGCATCGAGGATTTGCCGGCCCCGTTCGGGCCGATGATCGCGCGGATCTCGCCCTCGCGGATGTCAAAGCTGATATCGGTGATCGCCTTCACACCGCCAAAGCGCAGCGTGATGTTCTTCATCTCCATCAGCACGCCGCCGATCTTGCGGCCATCGGCGGTCATGTAGCCTTCGTCGGTCGTCATGCCGCCCTCCGCTGTGCCGGCGCGACAGTGGCCGCATCCATCATCTTGACGGTCGCCCGGATCGCGCCCTTGCGGCCGTCCTCATAGGTGACCTCGGTTTCGGTATGGACGCTGTCCGAGCCGTCATAGAGACCGGCGATCAGATCGGCGTATTTCTGTTCGATGATGTTGCGGCGCACCTTGCGGGTGCGGGTCATCTCGCCATCATCGGCATCCAGTTCCTTGTGCAGGATGCAGAAACGATGCACCTGGCACCCCGACAGCATCGGATCTTCGGCGACCGCGCGGTTCACCTCCTCCACATGGGCCTTGATCGCCTCATAGACCCGGGGATGGCCCGCCAGTTCCTGATAGCTGGAATAGGCGATGTTGTTGCGCTCGGCCCAGTTGCCGACCGCCGTCAGGTCGATATTGATGAAGGCGGTGCAGCGGTCGCGGCCATTGCCGAAGACCACGGCCTCCAGGATATTGGGGTAGAATTTCAGCTTGTTTTCCACATATTTGGGCGCGAACAGGCTGCCATCGGCCATCTTGCCCACATCCTTGGCGCGGTCGATGATGCGCAGATGCCCCGATTTTTCTTCGAAAAATCCCGCATCCCCCGTGGCGACCCAGCCTTCGGCATCCTTGGTCGAGGCGGTGCTTTCGGGGTTCTTGTAGTAAGACATGAAGGTGCCCGGGCTGCGGTAGAACACCTCGCCATTCTCGGCGATCTTCACCTCGACGCCCGGCGAGGGCACGCCCACCGTATCCGACCGCACCTGCCCGTCGGGCTGCTGGGTGATGAAGACCGAGGCCTCGGTCTGGCCGTAAAGCTGTTTGAGATTGATGCCGAGCGAGCGGTAGAAATCAAAGATCTCCGGCCCGATCGCCTCGCCCGCCGTATAGCCCACGCGCACGCGGCTGAAGCCCAGCGTGTTCTTCAGCGGCCCGTAAACCAGCTTGTCGCCGATCCAGTAGGCCAGACGATCGCCCAGCCCGACGGGCTGACCGTCCAGAATGGCGGGGCCGACGCGGCGCGCCACCGCCATGTAGTGATCGAAGATCCGCTTCTTGAAGCGGCCCGCATCCTCCATGCGGATCATGACCTGGGTCAACTGCCCCTCGAACACGCGCGGAGGGGCGAAGAAATAGGTCGGCCCGATCTCGCGCAGGTCGGTCATCATGGTGGCGGCCGATTCCGGGCAGTTCACGCAGAAGCCGGTCCACATCGCCTGCCCGACCGAAAAGATGAAATCGCCGACCCAGGCCATCGGCAGATAGGCCAGCACGTCGTCACCCGGGCGCAGCTTGTCAAAGCCTGACGAATTCTTGGAGGTTTCGATGATGTTGCGGTTCGACAGGACCACGCCCTTGGGCTTGCCCGTGGTGCCCGAGGTATAGAGCATGACACAGGTGCTGTCGTAATCCAGTTCGGCGATGCGGGCATCCAGATCGGCGTCAAAGCGGAAATGCCCCGCCTTGCCCTCGGCCGCCACATCGGCCAGCGCGTTCATCCGGCTGTGGTCGTATTTGCGCATCCCGCGCTTGTCCACATAGATGACCTGCTCGATGTGGTGGATCTGCTCCTGCACCTCGATGACCTTGTCCACCTGCTCCTGATCGCCGCAGACGACAAAGCGCGCGCCGCAGTGATCCAGCACATAGGCCATCTCTTCGGCCACGGCGTCCTGATAGAGCGGGACCGGCACCGCGCCGCACATCTGCGCCGCCACCATCGACCAGTAGAGCGAGGGGCGGTTGCGCCCGATCACCGCGACATGGTCGCCCCGGTTCAGACCCAGCGCCAGAAAGCCCTGCGCAATCGCGCGGATCTCTGCCGCGCCCTCTGCCCAGGTCCAGCTTTGCCAGATGCCGAATTCCTTTTCGCGCCAGGCCGGTCGCGCCCCGTAAAGCCTTACGTTGCGTGCCAGCAGCGCCGGAATCGAGATCAACTCGTCCGTGGCCGCCATAGATGTTCCTCCCTCTGGCCCGGCATGTCGTGCCGGGCGCCCCCTCTCCTCAAGGGCTGTATCCCCGGGCGAATCTGCCGCGCGCCCTGGGGACGGGTGCAGATTTGCCGCCAATGGTTACGCGACTTTTTCGCAAACCTTGCGAATTGTAACAGCGCCGATTTCCCTCTTTCCGGCGGCGGCGGCAGGGTGTTAGCCATGTCCGGCGGAGGGACGAATGGCAAGCGAGGACGAACAGGCCGGCATGATGCGGGCGGGGCTGAACCTGATCCAGCAGGCGTTGTCGATCTATGACCGCGACCTGCGGCTGGTGGTGTGGAACCGGCGGTTTCAGGAAATGTTTGCCCTGCCCGAACATCTGGTGACCCCCGGCGCGGGTTTCGAGGAGACCATTCAATACCTGGTGCAGCGCGGCGAATATGGCCCGGTCGAAGACCCCGACGCGGCCGTGCAGGCACGGGTGCGCGCCGCCCGCACCTTCCTGCCGCATTACATGGAACGCGAGCGACCGGGCGGGCGCTGGATCTCGGTCGAAGGCGCCCCCCTGCCGCAGGGCGGCTGGGTCACGGTCTATACCGACATCACCGAGGTCAAGGTTCAGGAACGCATGCTGCGCGACCGTTCGGCCGAACTCTCGGACGAGGTTCTGGCCAAGGCCGAGCGGCTGGCCCAAGCCAACCGGGCGCTGGCCTCGACCAATACCCGGCTGGAGGCGGCGCGGCGCGATCTGGCCGATATGGAGGCCCGCATCCGCCTGACGACCGAGATGATGCCGGCCCATATCGCGCATGTGGATCGCAACCTGCGCTACAGCTATTCCAACCGCCGCCTGGGCGCGGTGATGCCGGGCCGCCCCTCCGAAATCATCGGCCTGACCGGACGCGAGGCCCTGGGCGAGGCGAATTTCGCCCGCATCCAGCCCTATCTCGACAAGGCCCTGGCGGGCGAGGCATCGGTTTTCGAATTTTCCGATGACGAGACCGGCCGCCGCATCCGCGCGGCCTTCACCCCCGACCGGCTGGGCGAGGGGCCGGTGAACGGCGTCTATATCCTGTCGATGGATGTGACCGCCGAGGCGCAGGCCCGTGCCGCCCTGACCCAGACCCGCAAGCGCGAACTGGCGGTGCAGCTGACCTCGGGCGTGGCGCATGATTTTGCCAATCTGCTGACCATCATCATGGGGCTGCAAAGCCGGATGGAGCGGCTGGCGCTGCCCGACGATGCCCGCGCGCTGGTCACGGGCACGCTGGCGGCGGCGCGGCGCGGCGGGGTCTTGCTGGATCGTATCGCCTCGGTCTCGGGGCGGCCCTCGCTCAAGCTGGGGCCGACCGACCTGCCGGCACTGCTTGATGACCTGCGCCTGCTGGCCACGCCCACCCTGCCGCCGCAAACCCGGCTGGAGGTGCATCTGGGCGGGCCGCTGCCGCGCCTGATGCTGGATGCCGGCGCCTTGCAGGATGCGCTGCTGAACCTGATCCTGAACGCACGCGACGCGATGGCGGCGGCGGGCGGTCTGATCCGCATCTGCGCCCGCAGCCTGCGCGACACCTGGATCGAGATAAGGGTCGAGGATGACGGCCCCGGCTTTTCCCCCGAGGCGCTGGAACATGCGCTGGACCCGTTCTTTACCACCAAGGGCGGCGAGGGGTCGGGCCTCGGCCTGTCGATGGTCTATGATCAGGTCTCGCTCGCCGGGGGGTCGGTCCGGCTGATCAATCGCGAGGGCGGCGGGGCGACCGTCTCGCTCCGCCTGCCCTATCGCCCGGTGGCCGAAGCGCAGACGCCGCTGGTGGCGCTTCTGGTCGAGGATGACGCCGATATCCGCGAGGCGGTGCGCGACCTGTTGCGCAGCCTGGGTCATGCGGTGATCGAGGCCGCCAGCGCGACCGAGGCGGCGATGCTGACCGGCGTGCCGGGGATCGGGCTTGTGCTGTCGGATATCCAGCTTGGCGCCGAAAGCGGTGTCGCGCTGGTCGAACGGCTGATCGCCGAGGGCCATCCCGCGCGGCTCTTGCTGATGAGCGCGCTGCCCCCCGGCGACCCTCGCCGCGCCGGCGCGCCGGTGCCGGTGCTCGGCAAACCCTTTGACGCCGTCGCCCTGGCCGCCGCCATCGCCGCCGCCCCCGTTGGCGGTCCCTCTACAGGAACTCCCGCATGACCGCCCATATCGCCATCCTGGACGACGAACCCGAGATCCGCCGCATGTTGGCCGACGCGCTGGAGGAGGCGGGGTTCAAGGTCACCACCCATGGCCGCGCCACCGAATTCGAGGCCGCGCTGAAACGGATGACGCCCGATGTCTGCCTTGTCGATCTGGGTCTGCCCGACCGCGACGGGCTGGCGCTGGTGCATCGGCTGGCACTGGAATCGGGGGCGGCGATCATCATCATCTCGGGGCGCGCGCAGGTGCAGGACCGGGTGACCGGGCTGGAACTGGGCGCCGATGACTACATTATCAAACCCTTCGACCCGGCCGAGGTCGTGGCCCGCGTCCGCGTCCGCCTGCGCAAGACCCGGTCAGAGCCCGAACGCGGCGGGCAGACCGCGCGCTTCAACGGCTGGACCGCGCATTTCGACCGCTATCCGCTGGTCTCAGACGACGGCGCCGAGGTGGCCTTCAGCCATGCCGAGGGCGAGGTGCTGCGCCTGTTCCTGGAAAGCCCGCGCCGGCTGATCTCGCGTGCGCAGATGCAGGAATCGCTGGGTGGCGTGGCGGGGGAGAGTTTCGACCGCGCGATGGATGTGCGCATCTCGCGGTTACGCACCAAACTGGGCGAGGATCCGAAGAACCCGACCCTGATCAAGACGATCTATGGCGCGGGCTATATCTTTCTGGGGGATGTGGTCTGGCAATAGGCCGGATGCGGCGCGCACGGGGCGCGCCGCCCGCTGAGGCGGTGTCAGGCGGAGGCCAGCGCGCCGATCAGGGCGTTGATGTCGCCCTTTTGCTGCTTGAGCATGGCGCCGATTTCCTCGCGCTCCGATGCCAGCATGTTGACGCCTTCGATGATGATGTTGAAGAACAGGTCGCGCCCCGACTTGTTCGACACATGCCAGCGCAGGTCAAAGGGCGACTCGCCCTGAAGATGCGCGACCGAGATCACCTCGAAATAGCTTTTCAGCGGCTTGGCATCCACGACCTCGATCTTGCCACCGATGAATTCGCGGAAACGGCGGCCGTATTTGCGGCTGATATAGGCCTGATAGGTCTTGGTGAAGGTCTTCATCTGCGCCGCGCTGGCGGTGCGGGCCGCCGGGCCCAGCGCCGAACGCGCAATGGCCGCGACATCGGCGTATTTCGCGAAGATCCGCTCGAAATCGCCATACATCGCCTTTTCGGACTTGCCCGAATTGATCACCGAATTGACCTCACCGATGGCGCGGTCGATCAGCGCCCGGGCCGAATTGAGGTCAAGCGCCTGCGCGCCGCGCGGCAGGGTGGTGGCGGCGGCACCGGCCAACAGCGTGGCCCCGAAGGTCCGGCGGGAAATCTGGAACATGTAACCGTCACTCCTCATAGGGGTCGATGAAGCTGTCCTCGCCACCCGCCTCGGTCTGCCCCAGCTCGAACCGGCGGTTCTGGAGATAGAGCAGTCGCGTCTGCGCATAGCTGTCGGCGCTATCATATAGGACGGAGTCGATGGTTTCGGAATAGCGGTCCCGATCACCAAGTTTTGATCCCACCTTGGCAACAGTGGCGTAATAGCTCTCGGGCGTCGGCAGCGCCAGGCTGACCGGGTTGGCCGCGATATCGACCGCGGTGCCGATCACGTCGCGCACGGTCGAAGGCCCGATTCCCGGCAATTCGACATAGGGCCCCTCGCCCACGCCCCAGACGTGCAGGGTCTGGCCGAAATCGGTCTTGTCCTGATCCAGCCCAAAGGACTTCGCCGGGTCGAACAGGCCGCCCACCCCCAGCGTGGAGTTGATGGCAAAGCGGAAGAAGTTCCGCCCGAAGCCGTTGATATTGCCTTGCAAAAGGCCGTTCACCATATCGCCGGGCAGATCGAGGTTGGTGGCGAAATTCGCGACCCCCGTCTTGACCGGCCGCGGCAGAATGGCGCCATAGGCCTTGGCCCCCGGCCGCACCAGCATCCGGTCGAAGCCCAGATTGACCTTGTGCATCACACGGTTCGTCTGCTCGTAGGGGTCATTGGGCTGTGCAGGCGGGGGCGGTGCGGCACAGGCGCCCAGCACCCCGAGCGCGAGGACGGAAACACCCGCCAATTTGCCATAATTTTGCAACAATGCTGAATTCAATGGAAACGCCATCGTCCTGCCGCCTACTGACTTGCGATCTCCGGCGCTATCCATAGCGAGACAGGCCAGAGTGCAAGCCTTAAGCGGTCAGGCCGCCCATGACAATTCAAGACCGTGACATTGCAGTGACGAAAGCGGTATCAAGCCGACAAAGCCCGCCAAACGGGCATCCGAGGAGAGAGCAGAAATGAGCCGCAACGAAATCGGCCTGAACGTGACGCCGGGCCTGACCGAATTGCGCGCGGCGCGACGCGAGGCGAACGGGCTGCTGTTCTCGGTCTTTCTGTTCAGCGTGGTGGTGAACCTGCTGATGCTGACCGGGCCGCTTTACATGCTTCAGGTCTATGACCGGGTGCTGGGGTCGCGGTCGGAACCGACGCTGTTCGCGCTGACCGCGCTGATCATCTTCCTGTTCCTGATCATGGGCATTCTCGATCACGTCCGCGGCCGCGTCATGGCGCGGGTGGGCGCGGCATTTCAAGCCCGGCTGGACCGGCGCACCTTTGAGGCGGCGCTGAAACGCGCACAGGTTGCGCCTTCGGATCCCGCCGCCGCCGCCGCGCAGCGCGATCTGGAATCGATACAGCGGCTCTGGGCCTCGCCGGTGTTGCTGGCGGTGTTCGACATTCCGTGGGTGCCGCTCTTTCTGGGCGCGATCTTCATCTTTCACCCGATGATGGGCTGGCTGTCGATTGCCGGCGGCATCATTCTGGTCGCGGTGACGGTGCTGAACCAGCGCGCGACCAAGGTGCCGCTGCAACGCGCCAACAGCACCACGATGCAGGCCGAACGCATCGCCGACACGCTGAAGGCGGAATCCGAGGTGGTGCAGGCCCTGGGCATGCGCGAGGCCGGGTTCAGCCGCTGGCAGAAGGCGCGCGAGGCTTCGCTGACCGAAAGCATCGCGGCGGCCGATCTGGGCGGCGGCTATTCGACGCTGACCAAGACCTTCCGGCAATTCCTGCAATCGGCCATGCTCGGCCTTGCCGCCTGGCTGGTGCTGAAGGGCGAACTGTCCTCGGGCGCGATGATCGCCGGGTCGATCCTGATGGGGCGCGCCCTGTCGCCGATCGAAACCGCAGTGACGCAATGGGCGGTGGTGCAGCGCGCGCAAGAAGCCTGGCATCGCCTGTCGGAACTTTATTCCCGCGTGCCGGTCGAGGGCGGGCGCACCGCCCTGCCCCGCCCCCGCGCGCTGCTTGAGGCGCAGAACCTGACCGTGGTGCCGCCGGGCGAAAGCTATGCCACGCTGCGCATGGTGAATTTCGTGCTGCAACCGGGCCAGGCGCTTGGCGTCATCGGGCCGTCGGGATCGGGCAAATCCACGCTGGCGCGGGCGCTGATCGGCGCCTGGAAACCCGCGGGGGGCAAGGTGCGGCTGGATGGCGCCTCGCTCGATCAATACGACCCGGATGTGCTGGGCAGCTATGTCGGCTATCTGCCGCAGCGCGTGACCCTGTTCGAAGGCACGATCGCCGAGAATATCGCCCGTCTGCAAGGCAGCCCCGACGGGCTGAAAGTGGTGGAGGCCGCCAAGAAGGCCGCCGCCCATGACATGATCCTGCGCCTGCCCGAAGGCTATGACACCCGCGTCTCCGCGCTTGGCGGGCGGCTCTCGGGCGGTCAGATCCAGCGCATCGGCCTGGCGCGCGCGCTTTATGGCGACCCGGTGATCATCGTGCTGGACGAGCCGAATTCCAACCTCGACAACGAGGGGTCGGTGGCGCTGAACGAAGCGATCAAGCAGATGAAGGCCGCGGGCTGCGCCATCCTGATCATGGCGCACCGCCCGGCCGCCATTCAGGAATGCGACCTGCTGCTGGTGATCGAGGACGGCACCCGCCGCGCCTTTGGCCCGCGCGACCAGGTGCTGCGCGAGATGGTCAAGAACCATGGCGAGATCAACCGCAGCGCCGGACCGGGTGGCGTGACCTGAGGCCCCGCGCCTCAGCCCTGCCACGCCCAGAACCGGAGAGCCCGAGATGACCGAACCCAATGCCAAGCCCGATCCGCAGCTTCCCGTGCCCGAAGCCGCCGCGAAAATGCCCGCCCCGACCGACAGCGGCACCAAGGCACTGACCCGGCCCGCCCCCGTCGTGGTGCAGCCCCCGCCGCCCAGCCAGCCGCGCGGCTGGTCGGCCCGGCGCCATATCCTCATGGGCTATGTCACCATGGCGGTGCTGATCGGCGGTTTCGGGGTCTGGAGCGTGACCTCCAACATCGCCGGCGCCGTTGTCGCCTCGGGTCAGATCGAGGTGGAAAGCCACCGCCAGGTGGTGCAGCACCCCGATGGCGGCGTGGTCGAGGCGATCTTCGTCACCGAAGGCCAGACCGTGAAGGCCGGCGATGTGCTGCTCAAACTGGACGGGGCGACCCGGCGGTCGGAACTGGCCATCGTCGAGGGCCAGTTGTTCGAACTGATGGCCCGCCGCGCCCGGCTGACCGCCGAACGCGACGACCAGACCAGCATCACCTTCCCGCCGGAACTGGTGGAAACCGCCAAGGCCCGGCCCGAGGTCGCCGAACAGATGGAAGGCCAGGTGCATCTTTTTGCCGCCCGGGCCGAGACGCTGGCCAAGCAGACCGCGCAGATGGCCGAACGCCGCGCCCAGATCGAATCCCGCATCCAGGGCGTCGATGCGCAGGCCAAGGCGCTGACGGTGCAGCTTGACCTGATCAACAAGGAACTGGCCGATCAGCAAAGCCTGCTGGACAAGGGGCTGGCCCAGGCCACCCGCGTTCTGGCCCTGCAACGCGAGGCCGCCCGGCTGGAAGGTCAGGTGGGCGAACTTGCCGCCTCGCGCGCGCAGGCCGAGGAAAACATCTCCGAGATTGATCTGGAGGTGCTGCGCCTTGCCGCCGCGCATCGCGAAGAGGCGAACACCCAGTTGCGCGATATCGGCAGCCAGGAGCTTGAGCTGGCCGAACGCCGCCGCGCGCTGACCGAACAGGTCACCCGGCTGGAGATCCGCGCCCCCGTCTCGGGCGTGGTGCTGGGGCTTCAGGTCACCACACCGCGGTCGGTGATCCGCCCCGCCGACCCGGTTCTGTATCTGATCCCGCAGGATCGCCCGCTGGTCATCGCCGCGCAGGTCTCGCCGATCCATGTCGATGAGGTCTATCCCGGGCAGGAGGCCAAGCTGCATTTCTCGGCCTTTTCGTCGCGCACCACGCCGGAACTGACCGGGCATGTCACCGTGGTATCAGCCGATGCGCTGGTCGATCAGCGCACGCAGGCGCCCTATTACCGGATCGAGATCGTGCCCGACCCGGGCGAGCTGACCAAGCTGGGCGGCCAGACCCTGTTGCCGGGCATGCCGGTCGAAAGCTTCATCCGCACCGGCGACCGCACGCCGCTGGCCTATCTGGTGAAGCCCTTCATGGATTACTTCAACCGCGCCTTCCGCGAACAGTGACGCAACTTGCCTGCGCGGCGTCGGGGGCGGCCTTGCCGCCCCTTTCGCTTGCCGCTAGCCTGCCCCCGAACCGTTACAGGAGACCGCCATGTCGAACACCGCCGCCATCGAAGCCCGCCTAGCCGATCTTGGCGTGACGCTCAGCGATCCGCCCAGCCCCGTCGCGAATTATGTGGGCTTTGTCGTCACCGGCAATCTGGTGCATGTCTCGGGGCAGATCAGCGCCGATGCGAATGGCCCGATCAAGGGCAAGCTGGGCGCCGATCTGACCGTGGAACAGGGCGCCGCCGCCGCGCGGGCCTGCGCCATCTCGTTGTTGTCGCAGGTGAAAAAGGCCTGTGACGGCGATCTGGGCCGCGTGGTGCGGCTGGTGAAACTGGGTGGCTTTGTGAATTCCACCCCCGATTTCGTCGATCAGCCCAAGGTCATCAACGGCGCGTCGGATCTGATGGTCGCCGTGCTGGGCGATGCCGGGCGCCATGCCCGCGCCGCCGTCTCGGCCCCGTCGCTGCCGCTGGGCGTGGCGGTAGAGATCGACGCCATTTTCGAGATCGCCTGATGCCCACCGGCCCGGCCCTGCCCGCCGCCTTTCTGGCCGCGCCGCTGGCGCATCGCGCGCTGCATGACCGTGCGCAGGGCCGGCCGGAAAACAGCCGCGCAGCGATCCGCGCGGCCATCGCCGCCGGTTACGGGATCGAGATCGACCTGCAATTGTCGGCCGACGGGCAGGCGATGGTCTTTCACGACGAGGGGCTGGAGCGGCTGACCGCCGCGACCGGCTGGGTCAAGGATCGCAGCGCCGCCGAACTGGGCGCCATCGCCCTGCGCGACAGCGATGAGGGGATCCCGACGCTGGCCGAGGTGCTGGCGATCGTGGCGGGGCGCGTGCCGCTGCTGATCGAGGTCAAGGACCAGATGCTGACGCCGGGGGGCCGCATCGGCCCGCTGGAACAGGCAACGGTGGCGGCCCTGCGCGGCTATGCCGGGCCGGTCGCGCTGATGTCCTTCAACCCCGATGCCGTGGCCGAACTGGCGCGGTTGGCGCCCGATCTGCCGCGCGGCCTGACCACCGGCAGTTTCGATCCGGTCGAATATGCCCCGCTGCCGCCCGATCTCTGCGCCCGCCTGCGCGAGATCCCCGATTATGACCGGGTCGGCGCCGGCTTCATCAGCCATGAAGCCGCCGATCTGAACCGCGCGCGTGTCCTTGCGCTCAAGGCTGCCGGGGCGCGCATCCTGTGCTGGACCATCACCTCGCCCGAGGCCGAGGCCCGCGCCCGCCGCGTGGCCGAGAACATCACCTTCGAGGGTTATCAGGCGCCGCGCACCTGACCGCGCACCGCCTATCGCAATGACCGGGGGGCCGCATGGCCGAGACCACCGCCACACTGGCCGACAGTTTCGCCGACATCCCCGCCGCGGAATGGGATGCGCTGACCGATCCGCGCGACCCGTTCACCACCCATCGCTTTCTGTGGGCGCTGGAAAGTTCCGGCTCGGTCGGGCCCGGCACCGGATGGGAGCCGCACCCCCTGCTGATCCGCCATGACGGCCGGCTGATCGCCGCCGCGCCGCTGTTTGCCAAGGCGCATTCGCAGGGCGAATACATCTTCGATCACGGCTGGGCCGAGGCCTATGAACGCGCGGGCGGGCGCTATTACCCCAAGCTGCAAATCGCCGTGCCCTTTACCCCCGTGACCGGCCCGCGCCTTCTGACCCTGCCGGGCGTTGCGGGGGCCCGCGCCGCCCTGATCGAGGCCGCGCGCGGGGTGATGGACGGCAACGCCCTGTCCTCGCTGCACATCACCTTCTGCACCGCCGAGGAGGCCGCACTTGGCGCCGAGGCCGGGCTGCTGCACCGCGTCACCCAGCAATTCCACTGGGTCAATGACGGCTATGGCAGCTATGACGATTTCCTGGCCACGCTCGCCTCGCGCAAACGCAAGGCGCTGCGCCGCGAACGCCAGATCGCCAATGGCCACGGGCTGCGCATCGAAACCCTGACAGCGGACGCGCTGCGCCCCGATCACTGGGATGCCTTCTGGGATTTCTATCAGGATACCGGCAGTCGCAAATGGGGCCGCCCCTACCTGACCCGCGGTTTTTTCGACGCGCTGCACGCGACCATGCGCGATGACATCCTGCTGGTCATGGCGTTTGACGGCACCCGCCCGGTGGCCGGGGCGCTGAATTTCATCGGGTCCGAGGCGCTGTTCGGCCGCTATTGGGGCTGCGTGGCCGATTACCCCAGCCTGCATTTCGAACTTTGCTACCATCGCGCGATCGACTGGGCGATTGCCCATGGCCTGCGCCGGGTCGAGGCCGGGGCGCAGGGGGAACACAAGCTGGCGCGCGGCTATCTGCCGGTCGAAACCCATTCCCTGCATGCGCTGCGCGATCCGGGCTTTGCCCGTGCGGTGGCCGATTACCTGGACCGCGAACGCGCCGCCATCGGCGAGGAGATCGAGGTCTTGACCGCCTATGGCCCCTTCCGCCGCGGCCCGGTGCAAGACGACTGACAAGCCGCCCGCCCCGTGCCATGCTGGCATTGCAGGAGGCCCGATGAACAAGCTGACCCTTTACACCCACCCGATGTCGCGCGGCCGTATCGCCCGCTGGATGATGGAGGAGCTGGGCCAGCCCTATGACACCGTCCTGCTCGATTATGGCACCACGATGAAAGCGCCCGAATACCTGCGCCTCAACCCGATGGGCAAGGTGCCGACCGTGACCCATGGCGACCGGGTCATCACCGAATGCGCCGCGATCTGCACCTATCTGGCCGATGCCTTTCCTCAGGCCGGGCTGATGCCGGCCGATCGGGCGGCCTTTTACCGCTGGATGTTCTTTGGCGCCGGCCCGCTGGAGGCGGCGGTGGTCAACCGCTCGCTGGGCGTGGAGATCACGGCGGAACAGAAAGGCCGCGTCGGCTATGGTTGTTTCGACGATGTGGTGGCGGCGCTGAAGGGCCAGCTGGCCCAACACGATTTCATCGCCGGCCCCGCCTTTTCGGCGGCGGATGTCTATGTCGGGTCGCAGATCGGCTGGGGGCTGCAATTCGGCACCCTGCCGGCCGAACCGGAATTCGCCGCCTATGCCGCCCGCTTGCGCGACCGCCCCGCCGCCCGGCGCGCCAGCCAGATCGACGACGCGGCCAGAGGCACGCCATGACCCCACGCCTGTCCGACACCGCCCGCGCCGAGGCGCTGACCCAACTGGCCGAAACCGGCTGGCAGCCCGTCACAGGCCGCGACGCGATTCGCAAAGTGCTGAAATTCCGCAACTTTTCTGAGGCGTGGGGCTTCATGTCCCGGCTGGCGCTGGTGGCGGAAAAGCTCAATCACCACCCGGAATGGACCAATGTCTTCAATCTGGTGGACATCACACTGACCACCCATGATTGCGACGGATTGTCGGATCTGGATGTGAAACTGGCCCGCGCCGCGGACCGGCTTTCGGCCGGGGCCGAGACGCTGGGGCCAGAGGATCCGCTGGTCTGCGCCTGCATGAACGGGGGCTGACCCCGGGCGGCGCACCGCCCGGGACAAGGCGCGATCTCAGATCGCGTCCAGCAGCGATTCGCCCGCCGAAACGGTGCATTGGCCGGGGCTGTCCTCGACTTGCAGCACCTTGACCACGCCGTCTTCGGCATAAAGCGCATAGCGCTTGGACCGGTCGATCAGCCCGGCCGGCGGGGCGGAAAATTCCAGCCCGATCGCCTTGGTAAAGCCTGCATCGGCATCGCCCAGCATGGTGATGCCGGCGCCGGTGGCCCCGGTCGCCTCGCCCCAGGCCTTCATCACGAAGGGGTCGTTGACCGACACGCAGATGATTTCATCCACGCCCTTGGCGGCGAACTTGTCGCGGGTGCGGATGAAGCTGGGCACATGGGCGGTGGTGCAGGTGCCGGTATAGGCGCCCGGCAGACCGAAAATCACCACCTTGCGGCCCTTGAGGCGTTCGCCCAGATCCACGGCTTCAGGCCCTGCCTCGCCCATGCGCAGCAGTTTGGCCCCGGGCAGCACCGCCCCCTCAGAAATCGTCATTGTCCATCCCTCGCGCGTTGCGTTTCCACTGCCTCCGGTTATAGGGTCCAGCCCGGTGCAGGACCAGAGGGGGGGCACGGAAATGGCGCATTTCGTGGTGGTAGGGGCCGGGCAGGCCGGCGCGGCCCTGGTGGCGAAGCTGCGTGCCGACGGGTTTGATGGCCGCATCACCCTGATCGGCGACGAACCCGCCCCGCCCTATCAGCGCCCGCCGCTGTCCAAGGCCTATCTGCTGGGCGAGATGGGGCTGGACCGGCTCTATCTCCGCCCCGAGGAATTCTATGCCGACAAGGGCATCACGCTGCGCCTTGGGCAAAAGGTGACGGGCATCGAACCCGCCGCGCGGCAGATCCGGCTGGGCGACGAGGTGCTGGATTATGACGAACTGGCGCTGACCACCGGGTCGGTGCCGCGTCGCCTGCCGGCGGCCATCGGCGGCGATCTGGCGGGCGTCTTTACCGTGCGCACCCTGGCCGATGTGGATGCGATGCGCGCCGAATTCCGTGCCGGCGCCCGCGTCGTCATCATCGGCGGCGGCTATATCGGGCTGGAGGCAGCGGCGGTGGCCGCCAAGCTGGGCCTGATCGTGACCGTGGTCGAAATGGCGCCGCGCATCCTGCAACGGGTGGCCGCGCCCGAAACCGCGGATTACTTCCGCGACCTGCATGCCGCGCATGGCGTGCGCATCCTGGAGGCCACCGGGCTGGAGCGGCTGCTGGCCCGCGATGGCCGCGTCAGCGCCGCCCGTCTGACCTCGGGCGAGGAAATCGCCTGCGATTTCGTGATCGCGGGGGTGGGTATCCTGCCCGTCACCGACCTGGCCGAGGCCGCGGGCTGCGCCCTTGAAAACGGCATCCGCACCGATGCGCAGGGCCGCACCTCGGTTGCCCATATCTGGGCGGCGGGGGATTGCGCCTCGTTCCCGCATGGCGAGGGGCGGTTGCGGCTGGAATCGGTCGGCAATGCCATTGATCAGGCCGAACTGGTGGCCGCCAACATGATGGGTGGCAACGCGGCCTATGCGGCAAAGCCGTGGTTCTGGTCGGACCAATACGAATGCAAGTTGCAGATCGCCGGGCTGAACAGCGGCTATGACCGCATCGTCACCCGGCGCGGCGAGGGCGCGGTGTCCTTCTGGTATTATCAGGGCGACCGGCTGCTGGCGGTGGATGCGATGAACGACCCGCGCGCCTATATGGTGGGCAAGCGGCTGATCGAGGCCGGGCGGTCGCCCGACCCGGCGGCGGTCGAAACCCTGCCCGACCTCAAGGCCCTGCTGAAATGAGGATCATCGGCGGCGCCGCGCGCGGGCTGAAGCTGGCCGATGTCGGCGAGGGCGACCCCGAGGCGCATCTGCGCCCGACCTCGGACCGCGTGCGCGAGGCGATCTTCAACCTGCTGGTCAATGGCCGGGTGGCGCAATCGGGCGATCCGGTGGGGGGCGCCCGGGTGCTGGATCTGTTCGCCGGCACCGGCGCGCTTGGGCTGGAGGCGCTGAGCCGGGGCGCCGCGCGGGTGGCCTTTGTCGATGACGGGACGGCGGCGCGGGCGCTGTTGCGGCGCAATATCGAGTTGATGCGCGCCATGGGCGCGACCGATGTCTGGCGCCGCGACGCAACCCGGATGGGCCCCAATCGCGGCTCGGCCTATACGCTGGTCTTTCTGGACCCGCCCTATGGCAAGGGCCTGGGCGAACGGGCGCTTGCCTCTTGCATCGAAGGCGGCTGGCTGGCCCCCGGCGCCCTGATCGTGTGGGAGGAAAGCACGCCGCCCGCCCTGCCCGAAGGCTTTGACCTCATCGACCAGCGCAGCTATGGCGGCACGGTGATCACCCTTGCCCGAAAGCGCTGACCCGTCATGACCCTGCCCCCCGCCCGTCCCGCCGCCGTGCTGTTCGATTGCGATGGCGTCGTGGTGGACAGCGAACCCGCCACCTTTGAATTGCTGGCCGAGGATCTGGCCGCGCGCGGGCTGGTCATGACCCATGCCGAGATGGAGCGCCGCTTTCTGGGCGGCACGATCGAGCGTTGCGGCCGCATCGCCGCCGAACTGGGCGCCGATATTCCCGAAGACTGGGTCGAAGGTTTTTATCAGGCGCTCTATGCCCGGCTGGCGGCGGGCACCGCGCTGATCCCGGGCGTGATGGCAGTGTTTGACGCACTGGACGCGGCCCGGATCCCCTATGCGATCGGGTCGAACGGCACCGCACACAAGATGGAGGTGACGCTGGGCCAGCACCCCGATCTGGCGGCACGGCTGGGGGGGCATGTCTATTCCGGTCGCGATCTGGATATGCTGAAACCGGCGCCCGATCTCTATCTGCACGCGGCTGCGCAACTGGGCGCGCCCCCCGCGCAATGCGTGGTGATCGAGGACAGCCCGACCGGCGCGCGGGCGGCGCGGGCGGCGGGCATGCGCTGCCTTGGCTTTGCCACCCCGGCAACCGAGGCCGCCCTGCGCGCCGAAGGGGCCGAACCCTTTGCCGACATGGCCGCGCTGCCGGGTCTGCTGGGCCTCTGACCCTGCGGCCCGGGGCCACGGCCACGCAGCCGTGACAAAGCCGGTTTCCTTGCCTATAACGCGCGCGAACCCTTCACGCCCTGCCCGAGAGAGCAATCATGATCAAGGTCTTCGGCCATAAATCCCCCGACACCGATTCCACCGGCTCGCCCATTGCCTGGGCCTGGTATCTGACCGAAGTGAAAGGCACCCCGGCCCAGGCCGTGCTGCTGGGTGAACCCAATACCGAAGCCGCCTTCATGCTGAAACATTGGGGCCTGGAAAAGCCCGCCATCATCGCCGATGTCGCCGCCGGCGACGAAGTGGTGATCGTGGACACCAACAACCCGGCGGAGCTGGTGCCCTCGATCAATGACGCGAAGATCCTCGGCATCATCGACCATCACATGCTGGTGGGCGGGCTGAAGACCAAGACGCCGATCGACATCACCATCCGCCCGCTGGCCTGCACCGCCACGCTGATGTTCGACCTGATGGGCGAGGCCGTGGACCGTGCGCCGCGTGGCGTGAAAGGCGCGATGCTGTCCTGCATCCTGTCCGACACGCTGGAATTCCGCAGCCCGACCACCACCGACCATGACCGCGCCGTGGCCGAGAAACTGGCCGCCGATCTGGGCGTGTCGATCCCGGAATTCGCCGCCGCCCTGTTCGAGGCGAAATCCGATGTCTCGGCCTTTTCGGATGTGGAATTGCTGCGGATGGACAGCAAGGAATACAACGTCGCCGGCAAGGAATTGCGGGTGTCGGTGCTGGAAACCACCGCGCCCAAGCTGCTGCTGGACCGCAAGGCCAGCCTGATGGCCGCGATGCCGGGCGTGGCGCAGGAAGACGGCGCCGATCAGGTATTGCTGTTCGTCGTGGATATCCTGCGCGAAGAAGCGACGCTGCTGGTGCCCAACGATCTGGTGAAGCAACTGGCCGAAGCCAGCTTTGGCGTCAGCGTCAGCGGCGACAGCGTGGTTCTGCCGGGCGTGATGAGCCGCAAGAAGCAGATCATCCCCTCGCTGAAACTGTAAGCCGCGCGCCTTTGGCGACCGCCGGAGGGGTTTTGCACCCCTCCGGACCTCCCCGCAGGATATTTTTGAACAGATGAAGGCAGAGACGAGGGTCTGTGCCGGGGGTCGGCGGATATGGATGTGACGCGCAAGGCCGGTCTGGCGGCGGCGATCCTGGTATTGCTGGGTCTGGGCGGCGATACGCTGGGCCTTGTGCGGGTGGGCGCGCCGCTCTGGCTGAGCGGGCCGGCGCTGGCGCTGCCGGTGCTGCCCCTGCTGGGCGCGGTCTGGCCGCGGCGGGCGGCGGGCTTGGCGACGCTGAGCGGGGTTCTGGCGCTGCCGCTGCTGGTTGCCGCGGGCCTTGCCGGGCCGGGGCTGCCATTCTTGTTCCTGTTCCTGCTGGGCTGTCTGGCCGCGATCTGGGCACAGACCGGGGTGCGGCTGCGGCGCGCGGCGCTGCTGATCGCCTGCGCGATCGGCCTGTGGTCGCTGGCCGGCCTGGGCGCGGCATTGATCCAGATCCGCCAGCTGAGCGCGGGGGCGCCCTGGTGTGTCGCGCGGCAGGGGATGTTTACCGCCCGCCTGTCCGACCTGCGCGCGGCCGCGCTGTTCACCACCGCCACCGGGTTCAAGGACAGCAGCCGCTGGTATTTCCATGGCGTGCTGCGGACGCCAGACCGGGTCTGGATCTGGTCGCCGCGCGGGCTGCGCTTTGACCCGCTGCCCGATGCGGGACGGATGGCCGTCGATCCGCGTCTGGCCTGTGATCCCGTGCCGGGGCGGCTGGTCCCGCCGCTGTTTTGAGGCTATCAAGGCGCCCTGTCCCCTTGCCACAGGTGCCCCCATGACCGAACTGATCACCGGCCTTGCGCAAATCTCCGGCCGCTATCGCGCGGTGTTCTGCGATCTCTGGGGGTGTCTGCACAATGGCAAGACCGCCTTTCCGGCGGCCGTTGCGGCGTTGCGGGCCTTTCGCGCGCAGGGTGGCATCGTGGTGCTGATGACCAACGCGCCGCGGCCCTTCGGTTCGGTGGCGGCGCAATTGGCGCGGATCGGTGTGCCGGATGATTGCCATGACCTGATCGTGTCCTCGGGCGATGCCGCGCAGCAGGCGTTGGTCAGTGGCGCCGTCGGCCGCCGCGTGGCCTTTATCGGCGCCGAGAAGGACATGCCCTTCTTCACCGACCTGCCGCCCGAATTGCAGGGCCGCGAACCGATCAGCTTTGTGCCGATGGCCGAGGCCGAGGGCATCGTCTGCACCGGCCTGCGCGATGACCTGACCGAGACGCCCGAGGACTATCGCGGCGAATTGCTGCTGGGCAAGACGCGCGGCCTGACCATGCTCTGTGCCAATCCCGATATCGTGGTGGATATGGGCGAAAAGCGGGTCTATTGCGCCGGCGCCCTGGCCCAGGCCTATGAGGAGCGCGGCGGCGAGGTGCTGTATTTCGGCAAGCCGCATCCGCCGATCTATGACCTGGCCCGCCGCAAGCTGGCCGAACGGTTCGAGCCGGTCGGCAATGACGAGATCCTGTGTATCGGCGATGGTCCCTGGACCGATATTCTGGGCGGCCAGAATGAGGGGATGGACACGCTGTTCATCACGGGCGGCATTGCGGCGCACCATTTCGGCCCCGATACCGAGCGCCCCGCCCCCGCCCTGCTGGAGGCCTGGCTGGCCGAACAGGGTCTGGCGCCGACCTGTGCAATGGCGAAACTGGCGTAACGCGCAAGCAACAAAGTTACACCTTTCGTCGCAGCAGCGTTAAAATCTTGCGCAGCCGATTGCGCCGCAATGCAGCATTTGCTATATTGCAGCGCAGAAACCGGAGGAATCGCGAGATGCTGGACAACATGCCGCGCGGGACGATCTGTATCGAAGACATCGAAATCGGGATGAGCCGCCATCTGCGGAAGACGGTCACCGATCGCGACATCGAACTGTTTGCCGAGGTCTCGACCGACCGCAATCCGGTGCATCTGGATGATGCCTATGCGCAGGACACCATCTTTCAGGGGCGCATCGCGCATGGGATGCTGACCGCCGGGCTGATCTCGGCGGTGATTGGGGAACAATTGCCCGGCCATGGCACGGTCTATCTGGGCCAGAGCCTGAAATTCATGGCCCCCGTGCGCCCCGGCGATACGGTCTATGCCGAGGTCAAGGTGACCGCGATCGACCATGCCAAACGCCGCGTGACCCTTGAAACCCACTGCGCCGTGGGACATACCGTGGTGCTGAAGGGCGAGGCGCTGGTTCTGGCACCAAGCCGCAAGTTCGACTGACCGGGGGCCGCGCCCCCTGCACGGGGCCGCATGAAGATCATCTCGCACTGGCATGGGGTTGATGCCGCCGACCGGGGCGCCTCGGTTGCCATGGGCAATTTCGATGGCGTGCATCTGGGCCACCGCTCGGTGATCGAGGCCGCGGCGGCGGCGGGGCCGCTGGGCGTGCTGACCTTCGAGCCGCATCCGCGCGAATATTTCGCCCCCGACGCGCCGCCCTTTCGGTTGATGAATGCCGAGGCGCGCGCCAACCGTCTGGCCAAGCTGGGGGTGGAGCGGCTGTTCGAACTGCCTTTCGGCCCCGAAATGGCCGGTTTCACCCCCGAGGAATTCGCCCGTATCGTGCTGGCCGAGGGGCTGGGCGTGGCCCATGTCACCGTCGGGCGCGATTTCTGCTTTGGCAAGGGGCGCAAGGGCACGGTGGACGACCTGCAATCGCTGGGCGCGCAGCTGGGTTTTGGCGTTACCGTCGCGCCGCTTTTGCGGGTGGGCGGCAAGGAGATCTCGTCCACCGCGATCCGCAACGCGCTGAGCGAGGGGCGCGCCCGCGATGCCGCCACCATGCTGGGCCACCTGCACCGGATTGAGGGCGCGGTGCTGCATGGCGAAAAGCGCGGCCGCGAACTGGGCTTTCCGACCGCGAACATGAGCGTGGCGGGCCTGCATCTGCCACGATTGGGCGTCTATGCGGTGAAGGTGGATGTGCTGACCGGCCCGCATCAGGGCAGCTATGGCGGCGCGGCCAGCCTGGGCGTGCGCCCGATGTTCGGCGAGAACACCCCGAACCTGGAAACCTTCCTGTTCGACTTTTCCGGCGATCTGTACGGCCAGCACCTGTCGGTCGCATTGGTCGATTACCTGCGCCCCGAGATGCGCTTTGACGGCCTGCCCGCGCTGGTCGCGCAGATGCAGGCCGATTGCGACCGCGCCCGCAGCATTCTGGCGGACGCGTGATGCGCCCGCGTTTCTGGGAAACCGTCAAGCTCGACAAGATGACCCCCGAGGAATGGGAGGCGCTTTGCGATGGCTGCGGCAAGTGCTGTCTGAACAAGATCGAATATGAGGATACCGGCGAGGTGGAATTCACCCGCGTCGCCTGCCGCCTGCTGGATGGCGAGACCTGCCGCTGCACGCAATACCCGATCCGCAAGCAATTCGTGCCCGATTGCGTCAGCCTGACGCCCAAGCGCCTGCCCGAGGTCGCCTATTGGATGCCGCAGACCTGCGCCTATCGGCTGCTTTTCGAAGGCAAGCCGCTGTTCGACTGGCATCCGCTGGTTTCGGGCGACCCGGAAACGGTCCATAGCGCCGGCGTCTCGGTCCGCGGCTGGACCGTGCCGGAATTCGAGGTCAGCGAAGACGACTGGGACGATTACATCATCGAAGGCGGGTTGTGACATGTGGTTCACCTCGGACAATGCCGCCCCGGTGCCGCCTGCGGTTCTGGCCGCCCTGGCCCGGGCGAATGAGGGCTTTACCCCCGGCTATGGCGCCGACGCGCTGACCCTTCAGGTGCAGGATCGCCTGCGCCATCTGTTCGAGGCGCCCGAGGCCGTGGTGCATCTGGTGACCACCGGCACGGCGGCCAATGCGCTGGCGCTTGGCACGCTTTGCCCGCCCTGGGGCGCGGTGTTCTGCCAGACCGAGGCGCATGTCGCGGTGGATGAATGCGGCGCGCCGGAGTTTTTCACCCATGGCGCCAAGCTGGTGCTGGTCGATGGGCCGCAGGGCCGCATGTCGCCCGAGGCGCTGCGCGCCACCATCGCCGCCAGCGGCCAGAGCCTGCACAATGTGCAGCGCGGCGCGGTGTCGATCACAAATGTGACCGAGGCCGGCACCGTCCATTCCGCCGCCGAAACCGCCTTGCTTTGCGCGGTGGCGCGGGATTTCGGCCTGCCGGTGCATCTGGATGGCGCGCGGTTCTGCAATGCCGTCGCCGCGACCGGCGCCACGCCCGCCGCGCTGACCTGGCGGGCGGGGGTCGATGTGCTGTCCTTTGGCGGCACCAAGAACGGGCTGATGGGGGTCGAGGCGGTGATCTTCTTCGACCCCGCAAAGGCCCGGGAATTCGAGCTGCGCCGCAAGCGTGGCGGGCATCTTCTGTCCAAGGGCCGCTATCTGGCGGCGCAGATGCTGGCCATGCTGGAGGATCACCGCTGGCTGGACTGGGCCGCCCATGCCAATGGCATGGCGGCACGGCTGGCGCATGGGCTGGCGGCCAAAGGCATCGCCCTGCGCCATCCGGTCGAGGCGAATATCCTGTTTCCGATCTGGCCCGAGGGGCAATCCGCCCGTCTCCGCGCCGCGGGCGCCGCCTTTTACGACATGCCCGCCCCCGCCGGGCATGAGGGCGCGCGGCTGGTCACAAGCTGGGCCACGACCGAGTCCGAGGTCGCGGCCTTCCTCAAGCTGTTCTGAGAAAATCCGCCATCGCGGCGGCCACCTCGCCCGGATGGGTGATCGGCACCATATGCGCGGCACCGGGCACCACGACCCGCCGCACCTGCGGCAAGCGTGCCGCCAGCGCCTGCTGGATGCCGGCGATCACCGGCGGGCTGTCTGCACCTTCGACCAGCAGCACCGGCAGGGCCAATGCCTCCAGCCGCCCGGGCGTGACAAGCCCGGGGCGATCGTCCAGCAGGACCGGGTTCTGCGCCCGCACCAGCGGCATACGGTCGCTCATGTAGCGGCGCTGCAAGGCCGGCAGGCGGTCGAAGGCGCCCTGCCCCCAGACACCATGGAACAGCGCCGCCGCCCCGGCCGGGTCGGCATCCATCGCGGCATCGACCGCGCCATAGCCCAGGGCAAAGGCATCATAGGCCGCGCTGCCCCGCAGGATCGAGAACAGAACCGGCTCGATCAGCGTCAGGCTGCGCACCAGCGCGGGCCGTTCCAGCGCGATCCGCAGCGCAACCGTGCCGCCAAAGCTGTGGCCGATCAGATCGACCGGCGGCCCGGCCTGCGCGATGGCGGCAAGGCCGATGGCCACCGCCGCATCATGCAGATCCTGCCCCGGGGCCAGCGGCGGGGCATGGCCATGCCCCGGCAGATCGGGCGCGGTCAGCGCCAGTTGCGGCAGGGCCGCGGCCAGCCCCGACCAGGCCCCTGCATGGGCCAGCGAGCAATGCAGCGCCACCGCCGCCCGCCCGCCGGCATGCCATTGACGATAGCCGCTCACAGCTTGCCAGACAGATGCAGATCCAGATCCTCGATCCGATCCTGGCCCCAGAACAGCTGATCGCCGGTAATGTAGAACGGCACGCCAAAGGCACCCCGGCTGACCGCCTCTTCCAGGTTCACGCCATAGGTTTCGGCGGCGGCCAGCAGCCCCCGATCCGCGATCGCCGGATCAAACCCCGCCGCCGCAAGACAATCGCGGATCACCGCATCATCCGCGATATCGCGGTTCTCGGCCCAGCAGGCGCGCGCCAGACCATGCGCCAGCGCGCCCAGATCGCCACCGCCCGCCGCCTGCGCGGCAATGATCGCATAGCCCGAGGGCGCCGGGTTCACCGGCCAGAAGGCCGGATGAAGCTGAAGCGGCAGGCGCCGCTTGCGCGATTGCCGCGTCAACTCTTGCAGACGATAGGCCTTGCGGCTCTCATGGCGCTGCGCCAGCGGCTGCCCGCCGGTCCGCGCGAAAAGCTGCGCCGGGTCCAGCGGCCGATAGGTGATCGTCGCGCCGTGGCGCCGCGCCACCTCCTCCAGCCTTTGCCCTGCCAGATAGACATAGGGCGACACAGCGGAGAAAAAATAGTCGATATGTGCCATGGCAGGCCCTTTCCTGTTGCGCTCGCGGTTTGCGGAGACCCTAACCCGGTGCTAAGCGGTGTCAACGTCCCCGGGGCCGAGCGAATCCCGCGGGCGTCTCCACGGCCCCACGGATGACAGGACGAGAGAGAGATGGCTGCCATGACCGAACCGAAGCTGATTTCGGGTAACGCGAACCGAAGCCTTGCCAAAAACATCGCGCGGCGCATGTCGATGCATCGCGGCATGCAGGTCGGGCTGGTCGATGCCCGGGTAGAGCGGTTCAACGACGGCGAGATCTTCGTCGAAGTGTTCGAGAATGTGCGCGGCGAGGATATGTATATCGTCCAGCCGACCTCGCGCCCGGCCAATGACAACCTGATGGAACTGTTGATCATCGCCGATGCGCTGCGCCGCTCCTCGGCCGATCGCATCACCGCCGTCATCCCCTATTTCGGCTATGCCCGCCAGGACCGCCGCGCCAAGGCCCGCACGCCGATCAGCGCCAAGCTGGTCGCGAACCTGCTGACCGAAGCCGGCATCGACCGCATCCTGACGCTGGACCTGCACGCCGCGCAGATTCAGGGCTTTTTCGACATTCCGGTGGACAACCTCTATGCCAGCCCGATCTTCGCGCTGGATATCGAACACCATTTCAAGGGCCAGCTGGACGATGTGATGATCGTCTCTCCCGATGTGGGCGGCGTGGCGCGGGCGCGCGAACTGGCCAAGCGGATCAACGCGCCGCTGTCGATCGTGGACAAGCGCCGCGAAAAGGCCGGCGAAGTGGCCGGCATGACGGTGATCGGCGACGTGAAGGGCTATAAATGCATCATCGTCGATGACATCTGCGATACGGCCGGCACGCTGTGCAAGGCCGCCGAGGTGCTGATGGAAAACGGCGCGACCGAGGTCCACAGCTATATCACCCATGGCGTGCTGTCCGGCCCGGCGGTAGAGCGGGTGCAGAATTCGGTGATGAAATCGCTGGTCATCACCGATTCGATCGAACCGACCGAGGCGGTGAAGAACTGCCCCAATATCCGCATCGTGCCGACCGCGCCAATGTTCGCCCAGGCGATCCTGAACACCTGGCATGGCACCAGCGTCTCGTCGCTGTTCGAGACCGATACGCTCGTGCCGATCTATGAAGGCATCTATCAGCGCAGCTGAGCCGCGCACGAATTTTCGACGAAAATTCGGGGCCGCCTTCGGGCGGCCTTTCTATTCCAGCACCCAGTCATCCTCACTGCGCACCGGGCCGATCGCGGTCCAGTCGGCGCGAATGCGGGCGACGCGGGTATCGCCCCAGGTGCGGAAGACGATGTGAAAGCCCTTTTCGGTCACCGCATCGGCGCTGATATCGGCGCGGGAATTGTGCTTGTTGTCCATGTCCCACATGGAAATGCCCACCATGACCACCGGCGGGTCCAGGAACGGTTCCTTGAAGCTGACGATGAACCGGCTTTCGCGCGGGCCCTGGCCCGTCCACATCGAGCCGCCATCCGCGAAATCGCTGAACAGCACGCGACTGCCCTGCTCAATCCCGAAGGAACTGGTCGTGATCCGTTTCATGCGGCCCTCTCCGCGCCGGCAGGCGACTTCGCCCTCATGCGGCCAAGTATGAATCGAAATTTCGGCAAAATTTGGCTCTCAATGCAGAAGGCCCCGGCATGCGCGGGGCCTTCCGTTCGATCAGCGGCGGCGGATCAGTGATGCGCCGCGTCATTGCGCAGGGCGAGCAGATCGTGAACGATCTTCTCGGCCGCATCCTTCTGGTCTGCCGGCGCGATGGCGGCCAGATCACGGGCTTCCTGGACCATGTCGTCCAGGATGGTGCCCGACAGATCCTCGACCGGGATCGCGCGCTCCGCGAGGACGGTCACGCCCGCCGCGGTGATCTCGGCGAAACCGCCGGTCACGGCGAAGGCCTGCGTCCCTTGCGGCGACACCGCCTTGAGGATGCCCGGGCGCAGCGTGGTGATGGTGGCCGCGTGGCCTTCCATCGCCGTCAGGTCGCCGTCGGCCCCCGGGATCTGCACCTCGGTGGCCTGAACGGAAGCGAGCTTCCGTTCGGGCGACACCAGGTCGAATTGCAGGGTGTTGGCCATGCTCAGCCCCCTTACGCCGCGGCTGCGGACAGTTTGGCAGCCTTGGCTTTCACTTCCTCGATGTCACCGACCATGTAGAAGGCGGCTTCCGGCAGGTGGTCGTATTCGCCATTCACCACGGCCTTGAACGACGCGATGGTCTTGTCGAGCGGCACCTGCACGCCATCCGAGCCGGTGAAGACCTTCGCCACGTCGAAGGGCTGCGACAGGAAGCGCTGGATCTTGCGGGCGCGGGCCACGGTCAGCTTGTCCTCTTCCGACAGTTCGTCCATCCCGAGGATGGCGATGATGTCCTGAAGCGACTTGTAGCGCTGAAGGATGCCCTGCACCTGACGGGCCACGTCATAGTGCTCTTGCCCGACGATTTGGGGGTCGAGCATGCGCGAGGTCGAGTCGAGCGGGTCAACGGCCGGGTAGATACCCAGTTCCGAGATCGCGCGCGACAGAACCGTGGTGGCGTCGAGGTGGGCGAACGAGGTCGCCGGCGCCGGGTCGGTCAGGTCGTCGGCCGGAACGTAGATCGCCTGCACCGAGGTGATCGAGCCGTTCTTGGTCGAGGTGATGCGCTCTTGCAGGGCGCCCATGTCGGTGGCCAGCGTCGGCTGATAGCCCACGGCCGAAGGAATACGGCCCAGCAGAGCCGACACTTCCGAACCGGCCTGGGTGAAGCGGAAGATGTTGTCCACGAAGAACAGCACGTCCGTCCCCGACTGGTCGCGGAACTGTTCGGCCAGGGTCAGGCCGGTCAGCGCCACGCGGGCACGGGCCCCCGGGGGTTCGTTCATCTGGCCGTAAACCAGCGCCACTTTCGACGACGACAGATCGTCGATCTTGATGACGCCCGATTCGATCATCTCGTGATAGAGGTCGTTGCCTTCACGGGTCCGCTCGCCCACACCGGCGAAGACCGAGAAGCCCGAGTGCACCTTGGCGATGTTGTTGATCAGTTCCATGATGAGAACCGTCTTGCCCACGCCGGCGCCGCCGAACAGGCCGATCTTGCCGCCCTTGGCATAGGGCGCCAGCAGGTCGATCACCTTGATGCCGGTCACCAGAACCTGGCTGTCGGTCGCCTGTTCGGCGAATTCCGGGGCCTTCTGGTGGATGGCGCGCTTTTCGGTCGCGATGACCGGGCCCTTTTCGTCCACCGGCTCGCCGATGACGTTCAGGATGCGGCCCAGGGTCGCGTCGCCCACCGGCACCGAGATCGGCGCGCCGGTATCCGTCACCTTGGCGCCACGGACCAGACCTTCGGTCGCGTCCATCGCGATGGTGCGGACGGTGTTTTCACCCAGATGCTGGGCGACTTCCAGAACCAGCGGCTTGCCGTTGTTCTCGGTTTCGAGGGCGTTCAGAATGGCCGGCAGGGCGCCATCGAACTGAACGTCCACAACGGCGCCGATGACCTGCGTCACTTTGCCTTGTGCTTGTGCCATGTCGTTTCTCCGTTCGGGTCGTCAGAGCGCCTCGGCGCCCGAGATGATTTCGATAAGCTCTTTGGTGATCGCGGCCTGACGGCTCCGGTTATACTGGATCGTCAGTTTGTTGATCATGTCGCCCGCGTTGCGGGTCGCATTGTCCATCGCGCTCATCCGGGCACCCTGTTCGGACGCCCCGTTTTCCAGAAGTGCGGTGAAGATCTGGGTCGCCACGCCACGCGGCAGCAGATCGGCCAGAATGGCCTCCTCGCTGGGCTCGTAATCGTAGAGCGCCGCGCTGTCGGCCGCAGTTTCAACCGGCTGGGCCGGAATGATCTGCTGCGCCGTCGGCACCTGGCTGATGACCGACTGGAAGCGGTTGAAGAAGATCGTCGCGATGTCGAATTCGCCGGCCTCGTAACGGGCCAGGATATCGCGGGCGATCTCATGCGCATTGGCATAGCCCACGCGCTTCACTTCCGACAGGTCAACGTGACCCACGAACTTGTCGCCAAGATCGCGGCGCAGCTGTTCGCGGCCCTTCTTGCCGACGGTGAGGATCTTCACGGTCTTGCCTTGCGCCAGCAGCTCATTCGCACGGGCGCGGGCAAGCCGCACGATCGTGGTGTTGAAGCCGCCGCAAAGGCCGCGTTCCGCCGTCATCACGACCAGAAGATGCACCTGATCGCGGCCCGTCCCGGCCAGAAGCCGGGGCGCGCCATCCGAACCGCCGACCGACGCCGCCAGCCCCGCGATGACCGCATTCATGCGGTCAGCATAGGGGCGCGCGGCCTCGGCAGCCTCTTGCGCGCGGCGCAGTTTCGCCGCGGCCACCATCTGCATGGCCTTCGTGATCTTCCGCGTGTTCTTGACGCTTCCGATCCGGTTTTTGAGGTCCTTAAGGCTGGGCATATCCCTGTCCTTTCAGGCCGCTCAAGCGAAGGTCTTGGCGAAATCGGCGATCGCGTCTTTCAGCTTCTGCTCATCCGCGCCCTTGATCTTCGGGTCGGCGGTGGTCAGCCAGTCCAGGATGTCCTTGCGCTGGCCGCGCAGGTAGGACAGCAGCCCGGCTTCGAACCGGCCCACATCCTTCACCGCCACCTTGTCGAGGAAGCCCGCGGTGCCGGCATAGATCACGCAGACGATTTCCGCGTTGGTCAGCGGCGAATATTGCGGCTGCTTCATCAGCTCGGTCAGGCGCGCACCGCGGTTCAGCAGCGCTTGCGTCGCGGCGTCGAGGTCCGAACCGAACTGGGCAAAGGCCGCCATCTCGCGGTATTGCGCCAGCGACAGTTTCACCGGGCCGGCCACGGTCTTCATGGCGTTGGTCTGCGCCGACGAACCCACGCGCGACACCGACAGACCGGTGTTCACGGCCGGGCGGATGCCCTGGTAGAACAGTTCGGTTTCCAGGAAGATCTGGCCGTCGGTGATCGAGATCACGTTGGTCGGAATGAAGGCCGACACGTCGCCGCCCTGGGTTTCGATGATCGGCAGCGCGGTCAGCGAGCCGGCGCCGAAATCCTCGTTCAGCTTGGCCGAACGCTCCAGCAGACGCGAGTGGAGATAGAACACGTCGCCCGGATAGGCTTCACGCCCCGGCGGACGGCGCAGCAGCAGCGACATCTGACGGTAGGACACGGCCTGCTTCGACAGGTCATCATAGATGATCAGGGCGTGACGGCCGTTGTCGCGGAAATATTCCGCCATGGCGGTCGCCGAATAGGGCGCCAGGAACTGCATCGGCGCCGGGTCCGAGGCGGTCGCGGCCACGACGATCGTGTATTCGATCGCGCCGGTTTCTTCCAGCTTCTTCACCAGCTGCGCCACGGTCGAACGCTTCTGGCCGACGGCGACGTAGATGCAGTAGAGCTTTTTCGATTCGTCCGAACCAGCCGCTTCGTTATACGACTTCTGGTTCAGGATCGCGTCCAGCGCCACGGCGGTCTTGCCGGTCTGACGGTCGCCGATGATCAGCTCGCGCTGGCCACGGCCGATCGGGATCATGGCGTCCACGGCCTTGAGGCCGGTGGCCATCGGCTCATGCACCGATTTGCGCGGGATGATGCCCGGGGCCTTGACGTCGGCCACGCGACGCTCGGTCGCGGCGATCGGGCCCTTGCCGTCGATCGGGTTGCCCAGACCATCGACCACGCGGCCCAGCAGGGCCTCGCCCGCCGGCACGTCCACGATGGACTTGGTGCGCTTGACGGTGTCGCCTTCCTTGATGTCCTGGTCGGAACCGAAGATCACGACGCCGACGTTATCGACTTCGAGGTTCAGCGCCATCCCGCGGATGCCGCCGGGGAATTCCACCATTTCGCCGGCCTGGACATTGTCCAGCCCGTGAACGCGCGCAATCCCGTCCCCGACCGACAGCACGCGGCCGACTTCGGCGACAGCGGCGTCCTTGCCGAAGTTCTTGATCTGCTCCTTGAGGATCGCAGAGATCTCAGCAGCCTGGATTCCCATCTCACCCAACCTCTTTCATTGCATTCTGGAGAGCCGCGAGCTTCGAGCGGATCGACGTGTCGATCATGGTCGAGCCCAGCTTGACGACAAGACCGCCGATGAGGCTTTCATCGACGGCAACATTCACTTTCACGTCCTTGCCGACACGCGCCTTCAGCGTCTCGGCCAGCTTGGCCGATTGTTCGGCCGAAAGCGCGGTGGCGGCGGTCACCTCGGCGGTCACCTCGCCCTTTTCGGCGGCGATGCGCGCGCGCAGGTCCGACAGCAGCTGCGGCAGCACGAACAGGCGGCGCTTTTGCGCCATCAGTGCCAGCGTGTTGGCGGTCAGGGCCGACAGGCCCGCCTTGGCGGCCACGGCCGCAATGGCATTGCCCTGATCCTCACGCGAATAGACCGGCGAGGAAATCAGGTCGCGCAGATCGGCAGAAGACGAAAGGGCGGCGTCGAGCGCATCGACATCCCCTTCCAGTGCCTTCAGGCCCTTCGACTCTTTGGCGAGATCGAAAAGGGCAGTTGCGTAGCGCGCGGCAATGCCGGAGGAGATCGAAGCTGTTTCGGACACGACAACCCTTCCGCTGTTTGCCTTGGTTCCGCGCGACCCGGCCTGAACCGACGCGCAGGCCAGAGGCCATTGTTGGCGCATGAAGCCCATGCGTCTCAAATTCGAGGCGTCTCTAGCAGACGCGCCGTAATGCCGCAACCGTGAACAGGCGCGAAAAGCAGGCTGTCTGCCGCAAACATTTGCCCCATTGCGGGCCGGATCGCGCCATGGCTGGACATGCCGCCGAAATCGGCGCCATTGCGCGGGAATCGGCCCGCGGGCCCGGCTCACGGCGGTTCACCTTCGCGTCAACCGGGTCAGCCGCGGTTGCCGCCCCCGACCGCTGCGGGCAGGATGGCGGCGGCAACGAGCAAAGAACGAACAGGAGCCCCCATGCAGACCCGTCGCAGCGCCCTTTCGCTGGGCCTGGCCGCCACCGCCAGCCTTGGCCTGCCCTCGCTGGCGCGCGCCAGCACCGGCGTCCGCGCCAATGCCTCCGGCTTTTCCATGCAGGACTGGCGCGACCATTTCACCAGCCTCGGCAAAGGGGCGATCGTCGCCGACACCGTCTCGCGCGCGCTGCATTTCTGGAGCGCGGATGCCGGGACCTATCGCATCTACCCGACATCGGTGCCCAAGTCGGACGAACTGACCAAGCGCGGCTATACCGAGATCGTGCGCAAGAAGGTCGGGCCCAGCTGGACGCCGACCCCGTCGCAGATGCAGCGTTTCCCCGACTGGAAGCCGATCGGCCCGGGGCCGGAGAACCCGCTGGGCACCCATGCGATGTATCTGGGCTGGCCGGCCTATATCATCCACGGCACCCATGACACCCGCAAGATCGGCCGCAAATCCTCGGATGGCTGCATCGGTCTCTATAACGAGATGATCGAGGATCTGTTCGCGCTGGCACCCATTGGCACCCAGGTGCGGATCATCTGATACCGGGCGGCGCGCAGGGTCAGGGCCGCCGGTTCAGCGCAGGTTCCGGCGCGCCCTGGCCGATGCCCTCCAGCACTTTCAAGGGCTTGCGCACCACTGCCCCCAACCCGCCCCGGGTGGGGGCATAGACCTGCTTGCTGGCCTCGATCATCAAGACCCCGCCGGCGATCCAGGGTGCAAAGCGCCGCCCCGCGCGTTCCCAGAACGCCGCCGTGCGCAGCCAGAACCGCTGCGACGAGGGCGGGGCATAGAGCGCCGCGACATGGCGTTCGGGGGTAAAGCCGTGGCGGCGCAATTGCGCCTCAAGCTGGCCCAGCGAATAGGGCCGGCCAAAGCCGAAGGGCGTGCCATCGCCCCGCGCCCAGAGGCCAGAACGGTTCGGCACCACGAACAGCGCCTTGCCCCCCGGCCCCAGCACGCGATGCGCCTCCTCCAGCACGACCGAGGGCTGTTCCGAGGTTTCCAGCCCGTGCATCAGCACCAGCCGGTCCACGAAGCCGGTCGAAAGCGGCCAGGCGGTTTCCTCGCACAGCACGCTGACATTCTCCATTCCGGCGGGCCAGGGCATCACGCCCTGCGGCCCGGGCATCAGCCCGATGACGCGCCGCGCCTCGGGCAGATAGGGGCGCAGCAGCGGCACGGCAAAGCCGAAACCAGCCACCGTCTGCCCCGCCATGGGCGGCCACATCGCGACCAGCTGGTCGCGGATCGCACGCTGCGCCACACGCCCGAGCTGCGTGCGATAATAGAAGTTGCGCAGATCCAGCACGTCGAGATGCATTGCAGCTGCTTCCGCTTGCCCCCAAATTCAGGGCCACCATAGCCGACATGTCAGGAAACGCCATGCTGCACCTCGTCACCATCCCCTGCCTCAAGGATAATTACGCCTTTCTGATCCATGATGCGGCAACCGGCGCGACCGGCCTGGTCGATGTGCCCGAGGCCGCGCCGATCCGGGCGGAGCTGGCGGCACGGGGCTGGACGCTCAGCCATGTCTTTCTGACGCATCACCATTGGGACCATGTCGATGGCCTGCCCGATCTGGCCATCGGCCCCGAGGTCGCGGTGTTCGGCGCCGCCGCCGATGCCCATCGGCTGCCCGCTTTGACGCAGGCCGTGGCCCCGGGCGACCGCATCGCCTTTGGCAGCACCGAGGCCGAGGTGATCGACGTGTCGGGCCATACCGTCGGGCATGTCGCCTACTGGTTTGCCCAGGCGGGGCTGGCCTTCACCGGCGACAGCCTGATGGCCATGGGCTGCGGCCGCCTGTTCGAGGGCACGCCCGGCCAGATGTGGCAAAGCCTGTCGCGGCTGCGCGCGCTGCCGCCCGAGACGCTGATCTGTTCGGGCCATGAATATACCGAAAGCAATGCCCGCTTTGCCCTGACGCTGGATCAGCCGCCCGCGCTGGTCGAGCGGCTGGACCGCATCGCCCGCGCCCGCGCCGCCGGCCAGCCCACCGTGCCCTCGACCCTGGCCGAGGAAGTGGCGACCAACCCGATGCTGCGCGCCGCCGACCCCGCGATGAAGGCCGCCCTTGGCCTGCCCGATGCATCGGATGCCGAGGTTTTCGCCACGATCCGGGCCTTGAAGGACAAATTCTGAGGCTTAGGTGAATCCAAAGGATCACATTTTGTGACTGATGATCAGCAAATGGGCAAATCTGCGAATTGGGGCTTGAAGCGGCGGCCAGAAAACCGAACTTTAACCCTATGAGGCCAAGGTCGGCATCGAGGCCAAGCCCCGTCAGCGTGGCCCCGCCGTCCAGAAGGAAGGAGCACCGCATCGTGCCATCGTTTTCGACCACCCTTGAACAGGCCATCCACGCCGCGCTGGCTCTTGCCAATGCGCGCCGCCACGAACTTGCCACGCTGGAGCATCTGCTGCTCGCCCTGATCGACGAGCCGGACGCCGCCCGCGTGATGCGCGCCTGCTCGGTCGATCTCGATGACCTGCGCAAGACGCTCACCGATTTCATCGACGACGATCTTTCGACGCTGATCACCGATGTCGAAGGGTCCGAGGCCGTGCCGACCGCCGCTTTTCAGCGGGTGATCCAGCGCGCCGCGATCCATGTGCAATCCTCGGGGCGGAACGAGGTGACCGGCGCCAATGTGCTGGTCGCGATCTTTGCCGAACGCGAATCGAACGCCGCCTATTTCCTCCAGGAACAGGACATGACGCGCTATGACGCGGTGAATTTCATCGCGCATGGCGTGGCCAAGGATCCGAGCTTTGGGGAAAGCCGCCCGATCACCGGGTCGGAGGACAGCCAGCATGAGACGCCCAAGGGCGAGGCGGGCGAGGCCAAGGAATCGGCGCTGTCGAAATATTGCGTCGATCTGAACGTGAAGGCCCGCAAGGGCGAGGTGGACCCGCTGATCGGCCGCGAATCCGAGGTGGAGCGCGCGATCCAGGTCCTGTGCCGCCGCCGCAAGAACAACCCGCTGCTGGTGGGCGACCCCGGCGTGGGCAAGACCGCCATCGCCGAAGGTCTGGCCAAGAAGATCGTCGATGGCGAAACGCCCGAGATCCTTTCGGGCGCCACGATCTACAGCCTCGACATGGGCGCGCTGCTGGCCGGCACCCGCTATCGCGGCGATTTCGAGGAACGTCTGAAAGCCGTGGTGAAGGAGATGGAGGATCACCCCGACGCGATCCTGTTCATCGACGAGATCCATACCGTGATCGGCGCCGGCGCCACCTCGGGCGGCGCGATGGATGCGTCAAACCTGCTGAAACCCGCGCTGCAAGGTGGCAAGTTGCGCTGCATGGGCTCGACCACCTACAAGGAATATCGCCAGCATTTCGAAAAGGACCGCGCGCTCAGCCGTCGGTTCCAGAAGATCGACGTGAACGAACCCTCGGTGCCCGATGCGATCAAGATCCTGCAAGGGCTGAAGCCGAATTTCGAGGAACATCACGACCTGCGCTATACCAATGAGGCGATCAAGTCGGCGGTGGAACTGGCCGCGCGCTACATCAACGACCGCAAGCTGCCCGACAGCGCCATAGACGTGATCGACGAGGCCGGCGCCGCGCAGCATCTGCTGCCTGCCGCCAAGCGCCGCAAGACCATCGGCACCAAGGAGATCGAGGCCGTGGTGGCCAAGATCGCCCGCATTCCGCCGAAATCGGTCTCCAAGGACGATGCGGAGATCCTGCGCGATCTGGAAAAATCGCTCAAGCGCGTGGTCTTTGGCCAGGACAAGGCGATCGAGGCGCTGTCGGCCTCGATCAAGCTGGCCCGCGCCGGCCTGCGCGAACCCGAAAAACCCATCGGCAACTACCTGTTCGCCGGCCCCACCGGCGTCGGCAAGACCGAGGTGGCCAAGCAACTGGCCAATACGCTGGGGGTGGAGCTGCTGCGCTTCGACATGTCGGAATACATGGAGAAACACGCGGTCTCGCGGCTGATCGGCGCCCCGCCCGGCTATGTCGGTTTCGATCAGGGCGGCATGCTGACCGATGGCGTGGACCAGCATCCGCATTGCGTGCTGCTGCTGGACGAGATCGAAAAGGCGCACCCGGATGTCTACAACATCCTGTTGCAGGTGATGGATCACGGCAAGCTGACCGATCACAACGGGCGGCAGGTCGATTTCCGCAACGTGATCCTGATCATGACCACCAATGCCGGCGCGTCGGACATGCAGAAGGCCGCCATCGGCTTTGGCCGCGACAGGCGCACGGGCGAGGATACGGCGGCGATCGAACGCACCTTCACGCCGGAATTCCGCAACCGTCTGGATGCGGTCGTGGCCTTCGCGCCGCTGTCGAAGGACACGATCATGCAGGTGGTCGAAAAGTTCGTCTTGCAGCTTGAGGCGCAGCTGATGGACCGTAACGTCCATATCGAACTGTCGGACGACGCCGCGCGCTGGCTGGGCGACAAGGGCTATGACGACAAGATGGGTGCGCGTCCGCTGGGCCGGGTGATTCAGGAAAACCTGAAAAAGCCGCTGGCGGAGGAACTGCTGTTCGGCAAGCTGCAAAAGGGTGGCGTGGTGCGGGTCGGTGTCAAGGACGACAAGATCGACCTCATCATCGAGGAACCGGGCAAGCCGCGCCTGACCGGCCAGAAGCCGCCGCTGCTGACCGCCGAATGAAAAAGGCGCTGCTGGCGCTGATCCTGGCCCCCGCCCCGGCGGGGGCCTTTGACTTGGCGTTGCCGCTGGATTGCGTGCCGGGCGACAGCTGCTTCATCCAGCATTACCCCGATCACGATCCCGGCCCCGGCCGACAGGATTTCGCCTGCGGCACCATCACCTATGACGGCCATGACGGCACCGATTTCGCCCTGCCCTCGCTGGCGGCGATGGCGGCGGGGGTCACGGTGCGCGCCGCCGCGCCGGGCGTGGTGCGCGCCGCGCGCGATGGCATGCCGGACGTGATCCATGGCAGCGCCGGCGCGCCCGATACCGAAGGGCGCGATTGCGGCAATGGCGTGCTGATCCGACACGCCGATGGCTGGGAAACCCAGTATTGCCACCTGAAACAGGGCAGCATCACGGTGCGGCCGGGCGATCCGGTCGCCCTCGGCACGCCTTTGGGGCAGGTCGGGCTGTCGGGCCGAACCCAGTTCCCGCATCTGCACCTGACGCTGCGACGGCAGGGCCGCTGGATCGACCCCTTCGCGCCCGAGGGCGCCGATCGCTGCGGCACACCCGCGCAAGACCTCTGGGCACAGGATCTGCCGCTTTCGCGCGGCGGCATCATCGGGGCCGGCTTCGCCCCGGACATCCCCGCCTTCGACCGGATCAAGGCCGGAGATGTGCCCGCCCCGGCGGCCGAGGCCCCGGCACTGGTGCTTTGGGCCTATCTTTACGGCACGCAAGAGGGGGATCGCCTGACCCTGACCCTGACCGGACCGCAAGGCGCGGTGGCAGCGCAGGATCTGGCGTTGGAACGGACGCAGGCGCAAAGCTTCCGCGCCATCGGCCGCCAGCGTCGCGATCCGGCCTGGCCGGCGGGGCAGTATCACGGCAGCGCAGAACTGCGGCGCGGGGGCGAAATCCTCGACCGGATCGCGGTCACGCTGACCCTACCGTAGCTGCGGCGCCGGGCCGAGCGGGATCGGCCCGAACATCATGCGCCCATTGGCCAGCACCAGCGGCAGTTTCAGCACACCCGGCTCATCCGATTGCGCGGCCAGGCTTTCCAGCAGCGACCGCAGCGCGGTGCGATACTGTTGCGGCACCAGACCCGAGGCCTCCAGCCCGGCCAGCCCGGCCTGCCAGCCCTCGATCCGCAGATCGACCGTGCCCTCGGCCTGCCCCTGGGGATCGGCGACCAGATCGCCCGCCGCCATGGCCTTGAGCGGCCCCCAGACCAGATGCGCCTCGCGCAGTGACACCCGGCTGATTGCGGGCGGCGCGCCGCGCAGCGCCAGCGGCGCCTCCAGCGTCAGATCGGCCAACAGGTCCACCCGCTCCAGCGTGGCGGGCAGCGCGCCGTTCAGTGCCGCGACAAGCCGCTGATCGGGCACCAGATCCAGCATGCGGAACGCCGCCTGCGCCGTGCCGCCCTCGCCCGCGATCAGGCTGGCATTGGCCGACCCGAAGCCAAGCGCCCAGCCGGCATCGGACCGCAGGCTCGTCCCCTCGGCCACGGCATCGAACCGATCCAGCGGCAGATCGCTGCGCGGCGTCAGGAACAGCGAGGCCTGCATCCGCGTCGATCCGATGGCAACAGTCTGGCCCATGGCGGTCAGCGACTGTTCGTTGGGCAGCGCCGCGATCAGATCCCACGGCTTGTAGCTGAGCGCGAGGATCTGCGCGAAAGGGGCCTGCCAGGCAAGGCCGCCGGCCGTCACGCGCGGCTCGGTCAGCGTCAGGTCGAAACGGCTGGGAAATCCGGCCACCGACAGGCCCTGATGCCGCACCTCCACCCCGCGACGGGCGGCCTCGGCCAGGGCCTCGGTCGCGCCGCGTTCGGCTGCGCGCGCGCCCACGAACCAGTAGCCGCCGTAAAGGGCGGTCAACAGCACCACGATCCAGGCCAATGCGCGCATTCCCGCCCCTTTTCCTTTGTTCGCCACCTCTTTACTAAGACCGGGAAGGGAGGGCCAGAGATGTGGGTCTTCGGTTACGGTTCCTTGATCTGGCATCCGGGCTTTCCGGTGGCCGAACGGCGCATCGGCCGCGCCCATGGCTGGCATCGCAGTTTCTGCATGCGGTCGATCCACCATCGCGGCACCGAAACCGCGCCGGGGCTGGTGCTGGCGCTTGACCGCGCCGCGGGCGCCTGTTGCGACGGCGTGGCCTTTCGGGTGACCCCGGGCGCCGAGGCCGCGACGCTGGCCGAATTGCGCGAACGCGAGCTGGTATCCTCGGCCTATCTGGAACAGCATCTGCCGGTGCAATGCGGCGATGAGCTGCTGGATTGCCTGACCTATGTGATCGACCCCGATCACGTCCAGTATTGCGGCGGGCTGGCGCTGGAGGAACAGGCGCAGATCATCGCCGGTGCCACGGGCGGGCGCGGGCCGAACCGCGATTACCTGTGGAACACCGCGGCGCATCTGGCGGAACTGGGGATCGGCGATGCCGATCTGGAATGGCTGTCGGAACGGGTGCGTGAGCTGACCGCCTAAACGCTTGGCAGACGGGGCCGCCGGGCCTATCCTGCCCCAAAAGCCCCGAGCAGCAGGCCCCCTTATGACCCGACTGGCCCCGAGCGCCACGCCCGTCTTTGCCCAGCCGATCCGGCAAGTCACCCTCATGCTGATCGTCATCAGCCTGGTCGCCGCCGGGGCCTGGGTCATGCTGCCGGTGCTGCGCGGGGTGTTCGCGGCGAACCCCTTGCTCAACGGCTTCATCGCGGCGGTGTTCCTGCTGGGGGTGCTGACCTGTTTCTGGCAGGTCTGGCAACTGGTGCAATCGGTCAGCTGGATCGACGCCTTCGTGCAGGATCGCCCGGGGGCCGAGGCCAAGGCCGCACCCCGCATCCTGGCGCCGCTCGCCGCCCTTTTGGGCGCACGCACCGCGCGGATGCAGATCTCGTCCAGCTCGTCACGCTCCATCCTCGATTCGGTGGCGACCCGCATCGACGAAGCACGCGACATCACGCGATACCTTGCCAACCTGCTGATTTTCCTGGGCCTTCTGGGCACCTTCTACGGGCTGGCCACCACGGTGCCGGCAATTGTGGAAACCATCCGGTCACTGGCACCGCAAGAGGGCGAGTCTAGCCTCGATATCTTTGGCAAGCTGATGGGCGGGCTGGAAAGCCAGCTTGGCGGCATGGGCACGGCATTTTCCTCCTCGCTGCTGGGGCTGGCCGGGTCACTGGTGATCGGGCTGCTGGAACTGTTCGCCGGCCATGGCCAGAACCGCTTTTTCCGCGAGCTGGAGGAATGGCTGTCCTCGATCACCCGCATCGGGTTCGAGGGCGGCGAGGGCGACAGCGGCATGGGCCAGTTGGCGCATGTGCTGGATAGTCTGGGCAGCCAGATCGACAATCTGCAAATGATGTTCACCGAGGCCGATGTCAGCCGCAATGTGGCCGATGACCGGATGGGGGAACTGGCCGTGGCCATCACCCGGCTGGCCGCCCGGCTGGAGGCGCAAGAGACGCAATCCACCCTGCTATTGCGCATCGCCGAGGGCCAGGACCGCATCGCCGCCGCCCTGAGCGGCGAGGAGGGCGGGCCGCATATCGACGCCGAAAGCCGGATGCGGCTGCGCTCGATCGACGTGCAGCTCTTGCGGATCCTTGAGGAGATTTCGGCCGGGCGGCAGGAAAGCCTGGCCGACCTGCGCGGCGATCTCTCGGCGCTGACGCAATCTGTGCGGCAGCTTTTGCGGGCGCGGGGCTGAGATGGGCCTGTCGCGTCGCGGATCGGTGCGCAATTCCGACGGGATGGTCTGGCCCGGTTTCGTCGATGCGGTGACGACGCTGCTGATGGTGCTGATGTTCGTGCTGACCATCTTTACCGTCATGCAATCAGTGCTGCGCCAGACCATCGACACGCAGGGGAACGAGTTGGACGCGCTTTCGGCGCAGGTGGCGCAACTGGCCGATGCGCTTGGGCTGGAACGCAAACGCGCGCAGGGCTTGCAGGCCGAGGTCGGCAGCCTGACCGCAAGCCTCGCCGAGGCCCGCGCCAAGGGCGAGGAACAGGCCGACCTGATCGCGACGCTGGGTGCGCAACTCTCCACAGCGCAGGGCGCGCTGAGCGCGGCGCAGGGCCGCATCGCCAGTTTCGAGGCGCAGGTGGCCAGCCTTCTGGCCGAACGCGACGCCGCGCGCGGCGAGGTGACCACCCTGACCGCCTCGGTCGCGGATCTGAAGGCCGCGCAGGACAAGCTGATCTCCGAGCAGGAGGCGCTGAACCTCGCGCTGGCCAAGGCGCGCGAGGAGGTGGACGCCGAGAAAGAGGCCGCGCGCCTGGCCGCCGCCCGCGCCGATGCGGTGGCAGCGCTGGCCGAAAAGCTGCGCGCAGACAATGCCGCGCAGGGCGTGGCGCTGTCTGAGGCCGAAGCCGCGCGGCTGGTCGATGCGGCCGCCTTGCAGGATTTGCGCGACAAGCTCAAGGCGTCGGATACCGAACTCGCGGCGCTGACCCTCTCGCTGGAGGAACAGCGCAAGCAGGCCGAGGAAACGCTGACCCTGCTGGCCGCTGCGCAGGGGGTGGAGGCGCCCGGCGCGTCCCTTTTGGACACCGCCCGCGCCCTGCTGGAGCAGCAAAAGGGCCGATCGACCGAGGCCGACCGGCGCGTCGCACTGCTGAACGAACAGATCGGCGCGCTGCGCGGGCAGCTGGGCACGCTTCAGGCGCTGCTCGATGCCGCCGAAGCCCGCGATGCAGAGGCCAGGGTGCAGTTGGAAAATCTGGGCGGGCAGCTCAATTCCGCGCTGGCGCAGGTCGCGGCGGAGCAAAAACGCCGGGCCGAACTGGAGGAAGCCGAACGCAAGCGGCTGGAGGCCGAGAATGCCGATCTGGCAAAGTTTCGGTCGGAATTCTTTGGCGAGTTGCGGCAGGTGTTGACCGGGCGCGAGGGCGTGCGCATCGTCGGCGACCGTTTCGTGTTTTCGTCCGAGGTGCTGTTCACCCCGGGATCCGCCGATCTGGCGCCCGAGGGCCGGTCGCAGATCGCGGGCGTCGTGGCGACCTTGCAGGATATTGCCGGCCAGATCCCGCCCGGCATCGACTGGATCATCCGGGTCGATGGCCATACCGATGACGTGCCGCTGTCAGGCACCGGCGAGTTCCGCGACAATTGGGAGCTGAGCCAGGCGCGCGCGCTGTCGGTGGTGCGCTACATGCAGGATCAGCTGGGCTTTCCGCCCAACCGGCTGGCCGCGACCGGCTTTGGCGAATGGCAGCCGGTGGCGCCGGGCACCAGCGCGGAGGCGCGGGCACAGAACCGCCGGATCGAGCTGAAGCTGACCGAGCGCTGACCCAGCGCCGTGCGCGGGAAGGCAGACCCCGGAGGGGTTTTGCACCCCTCCGGAACACCCCGCAGGATATTTTTGAACAGATGAAGGGGCGGTCAGCGGCAGTAGGTGCGGTTGCGATAGCTCACGATATCGACGTGAAGGTGATCTTCGTGATGCCCGTCGGAGCCGGGCCCCAGTGTAGTGCCGAAGGGGCCGCAGGCGGCCTTGTGCGCCGCCTTCATCGCCTTTGACTTGCGGTAGCTGCCCTGCACCGACAGCGCGGTGCCATCGGCCAGCACGAAGGCCGCGACATCGAGCGCGCGGCCCCGGCCATGTTCCGACACTTTGGCGCCCTTGATGCCGTTGCGCGGGCGGCAGACATAGCTGCCGGCAATTTGCAGTTTCACCACCTGACCTGCGAAGGCCGGTTGCACGCCGCGTTCGATCCAGGTTTTCGCGGCGCGGGCGGTATCGCAGGTGATGGTGGCGGGGATGGAGAATTTGACCCCGGCGATTTCGGTGACCTTGACCGGATCGTCGATGCCGCAGCCCTTGACCCGGCTGGTGATCGGCGCGATCGCCTCGCCGCGGATCGAGGGGTCGCCACAGACCGAGCCCTTTTTCGGCAGCACCGCCGTCTTGCCCGGCAACACGCGGACGGCGGCGGCCTTGAACAGTTTGGCGCCGCCAGGGCCGGCCTCGCCGCTTGTATCGAGGGCGCGCGGGCGCGCCTTCGGGCGCAGCAGTGGGCGCACCGGCGTGGTGGCGGCCAGTTCGACGACGCTTTCCGGGTCGATCCTGGGGGCGGCGAGGTCTTCGATTACCCGGGCATAGCGTTCGGCCAGCCCGTCGGGGCGGGGCAGCGGCCGGGCCAGCGGCACGATGGCATTGGCGGTGGAGACGGTGGCCAGCACCATGACGGCGGGCAGATCAGGGCGTGGTTTCGGCATGGGAGAGGTGGTGACCCCCTCGGCCCGCGCCGTTCCGGCGCAGAACAGAGATGCGGCGACCAGCGCCCAAGCAGCCTTTTTCATGCCCGATCCCCCGACCCGTTCACACAATGGCACCCTTACGCGGGCGGTTGGCCCCGCCCGAAATCCGGGGCGGCCGTATCCTGCCCCGCTTCGATGATCCCCCGCCGGATCGCGCGTGTCCGGGTGAAATAGGCGTGAAGATGATCGCCATCCCCCAGCCGGATCGCCCTTTGCAGCGCGAAAAGCTCTTCGGTGAACCGTCCGAGAATATCCAGCGTCGCCTCCTTGTTCGTCAAGAACACATCGCGCCACATGGTGGGGTCACTGGCGGCAATCCGCGTAAAGTCGCGGAAACCCGCCGCCGAATACTGGATCACCTCGCTGTCGGTCACGCGGCGCAGGTCATCGGCGACGCCCACCATCGTATAGGCGATGAGGTGCGGCGTATGCGAGGTGACGGCAAGGACGAGATCGTGATGAGGGGCCTCCATCTCATCGACCTTGGCGCCCATGGCCTCGTAGCACTGGCGCAGGTGGCGCGTCGCCTCGGGGTCGCTGCCGGGCACCGGGGTCAGCAGCCACCAGCGGTTGCGGAACAGCGTGGCAAAGCCCGAACGCGGGCCGGAATGTTCGGTGCCCGCGATCGGGTGGCCGGGGATGAAATGCACGCCTTCGGGGATATGCGGCGCCACCGCCTCGATCACCGCCTGCTTGACCGAGCCGACATCGGTGACCGTGGCACCGGGCGCCAGATGCGGGCCGATCTCGGCGGCGATGGCCCCCATGGCGCCCACCGGCACCGCCAGCACGACCAGATCGGCCCCCTGCACCGCCGCGGCGGCGGTTTCGGTCACCCGGTTGACAAAGCCGATCTCAAGCGCCGTGGCGCGGGTTTCCGGCGATTTGGCAAAGCCCACGATCTCGGTCGCGAGCCCGTATTCCCGCATCGCATGTGCCATGGACGAGGCGATCAGCCCCAGCCCGATCAGCGCGACCCGATTGTAGATCGGCGCGGTCATTTGACCCCCTTGAACTGACCGATCGCATGGGCCACCCGGCGGCACGACGCCTCGTCGCCCACGGTGATGCGCAGGCAATGCGGCAGCTTGTAGCCGGAGACGCGCCGCACGATCAGGCCCTGTTCCTGAAGGAAGGTATCGCAGGCCTCGGCCTCGTCGGGGCTGGCAAAGCGTGCCAGCACGAAATTGGCCATCGACGTGTCCGAGGGCACACCGAGCGCTGCCAGCGCCTCGGCCAGCCAATGCCGCAGGCGGGCGTTTTCCGACCGGCAGCGCGCGACGTAATCCTGATCGCGCACCGCGGCCTCGGCGGTTTCAAGCTGGGTGTTCGACAGGTTGAACGGGCCGCGAATGCGGTTCAGCACGTCGATGATGGCCTTGGGGCCATAGCCCCAGCCGATGCGCAACCCGCCCAGCCCGTAGATCTTGGAGAAGGTGCGCGTCATCACCACATTCGGCATCGCCTCGATCAGCGACAGCCCGGCGTCAAAGCCCTCCACATATTCGGCATAGGCACCGTCCAGCACCAGAATGGCCTGCGGCGGCAGGCCGCGCGCCAGCCGCGCCACCTCGCCGGCGGAAATCATCGTGCCGGTGGGGTTGTTGGGGTTGGCGATGAACACGAGCTTGGTGCGGTCGGTGCAGGCGGCCAGCAGCGCATCCACATCGGTGGTGCGTTCACGCTCGGGCACCTCGACCGGGGTCGCGCCGGCCGCCAGCGCCGAGATGCGATACATCAGAAAGCCGTGTTCGGTATACAGCACCTCGTCGCCCGGCCCGGCATAGGCCTGGTTCAGAAAGTGGATGATCTCGTCCGAACCGACGCCGCAGATGATGCGCGCGGCATCCAGACCATGCGTATCGGCAATGGCCTGACGCAGCGCGGCGTGGTCGGTCGAGGGGTAGCGATGGAGTTGATGCACCGATTTGGCGAAGGCTTCCTTCGCCTTGTCCGACGGCCCGAACGGGTTTTCGTTCGAGCTGAGCTTCACCACATTGCTCACGCCCGCGACATGGGCCTTGCCACCTTCGTAAAGGGCAATTTCCATGATCCCGGGTTGCGGGCGAATGGCCTCGGTCATCGCTGTCTCCATTGGCTTGCCCGGCCCGTTTAGCCGCCGCCCCGGCACTTTGCCAGCCTGATCTTGGTGGCAGATGCGCGAAAGGGCCGCGACTGCGGCCCTTCTGCGTCTGGGTCAGTGTTTGCTGGTGCGCGCCGCCAGCCAATCCATCAGGGCCAGCAGCACGCCCGAGACGACGAAGGTCAGGTGGATCACCACCAGCCAGAGCAGCTTTTCACCGTTCAGCGCCGCATCGCCCGACTGTTTGCCGACCTCCATGAAGACCTTGAGCAGATGGATCCCCGAAATCGCCACGATCGAGGCAATGAGCTTCATCTTCAGCCCCGAGAAATCGACCTTGCCCATCCAGCTGGGCCGGTCGCGCTGATCGCCCAGGTCGAGCTTGGAGACAAAGTTCTCATAGCCGGAAAACAGCACGATCAGCAGCAGGTTCGCCGCCAGCGACAGGTCGATCAGCGTGAGGATCGCCAGGATCGCCTGATCGGCGGTCAGGGTAAAGGTCTTGGCCGCGTAATAGACCAGTTCCTTGGTAAAGACGATCGTCAGCATGCCAAGGCTGACCACCAGCCCCAGATACATCGGTGCCATCAGCCAGCGCGAGGCGAAAAGCCCCTGTTCAAACCGGCCCTCTATACTGTTCCTGTCAGCCATTCCCGCGTCCTGTCCGCTTGTTTCTGCACCTGCGAGATAGGCCGCGCCCCGGCGGATGGGAAGGGGCCGCCATGAAAAAGGGCCCGCGAAACGCGAGCCCTTCCCCAAAGCACAAGTGACGCGAAGGATCAGTTCTTCGCGTAGTATTCGACGACGAGGTTCGGCTCCATCACGACCGGATAGGGCACATCGCCCAGCGAGGGCGTGCGCACGAATTTCGCGGTCATCTTGGAGTGGTCCACCTCGATATAGTCCGGCACGTCACGCTCGGTCAGGGCGACGGCTTCCAGCACGATGGCCAGTTGCTTCGACTTCTGACGCACTTCCACCACGTCGCCTTCCTTGACGCGGTAGGACGCGATGTTGACGCGCTTGCCGTTGACCAGGACGTGACCGTGGTTCACGAACTGACGGGCGGCAAAGACGGTCGGCACGAACTTGGCGCGGTAGACCACCGCGTCCAGGCGGCGCTCCAGCAGGCCAACCAGCATCTCGCCGGTGTCACCGCGCACGCGCTCGGCTTCGGCATAGATCTTGCGGAACTGCTTTTCGGTCAGGTCGCCATAGTAGCCTTTCAGCTTCTGCTTGGCGCGCAGCTGGGTGCCGAAATCCGACAGCTTGTTCTTGCGGCGCTGGCCGTGCTGGCCCGGGCCATATTCGCGCTTGTTCAGCGGCGACTTGGCGCGGCCCCAGATGTTTTCGCCCATGCGGCGGTCGATCTTGTACTTGGCAGCGGTGCGTTTGGTCATCGCTGATCTCCTTCCAACTGTGAAGGGCGTTGTCCTTTCCCGGAGACCGGGCGACAGGCATCCCCTTGCGGGGGCCACCAACACCAATGAAAAGCCCCGGAATCGCTTCCGGGACCATGGCGGGGCTTATACAGGCAAACGCCCTGCGGTCAATGCGCAATCGACGGCGGCGCAAGGGCCGGGCGGACCTGCATCTCGTGGCGCATGATCGCCGCCTCCGAGGCCGACAGGTTGCGCCTTGCATAGTCGCCATAGCGGTCGGGATCGGCGTCGATATCGGGCAGGATCGCCAGCAGGGCGGCACGCTGCCCCTCCTCGATCATGTCGAGCGCGGTATTCGCCGGGTGGAAGCTTTCGGTCTCCAGCCCGTTGGCGAACAGGATGTTGTGCCGCTCCAGCAGCAGGTGAACATAGGTCACCTCGCGCAGGGCCTGATCCACCAGAATGGAATGGTCGTTCAGCAGATCCTCGGCCGCGACCAGCACCTCGTCGCTGTTGAACAGCGCCCGCGCGGCGGCGCCCTTGACCAGCATCCGGTGCTGGGGCGAGACCAGCAGGTCATCCTCGGGGCGCCCCGTGCCCAGGGCGCCGGCGCGCAACCGGATCGGCCGCAGATGCGGCATGGCGTAAAGCCGCGCCCCGGTCATGCGGCGATGGCCGGTCCACAGGATATCCTGCGCCCCGTTATCCTTGGTCTGGACCCGGTCGCCGGGGCGCAGATCCTGCACCAGGCGCGGACCATCGGGCGTGGCGATCCGCGTGCCGGGGGTAAAGCAGATCACCCCGCCCGCATGACGCGCCCCCGCACCGCGATGCGTGCGGTCGATCGAGACCCGCACCACCCACATGTCGCGCCCCTCGGGCGGCAATTCGCCCAGGAACATCGCCAGCCGCGCGCCGGTATCGGGCACGTCGATCAGCGTCACGGCATGGGACTGGTGCCCGTCGGTGACGATAAAGCCCTGCTCCGGCTCGTCCATTTCGGGCGGTGCCGGTTCGGGTTGGGCCAGCGATTGCCGGCCAAGCGATGCGCCGACCAGGCGGCGCACCATGCGCGCCGCACGCCGGCGGAGTTCCGCTGCCCCCTCGGCCCCATCCAGAATCAGGACATTCTGCGGCCCATCGACCCGCACGGGCACACCCGTCCAGCGCCAGGCGGCGCCGACTGCCAGCATGTCCGGCGATGCCCCGGGCACCCCGTCCGTTTCCGTCTGTGACCAAGAAATGACAAACGTGCCACGAGAGCCCGTTTTCATATGCCTGTATGCCTGCTCGTTTTCTTTTTATGAGCAAAGGTTAACAGGCGATGATTCGCTTGGCTATGACCAATCGGCAACAATGCGCCGAAAGCCATCGCATGACGCTGAGGAAGGTTGCAGGTCAGAACCGCAGATTCACCCGCAGCGACCCGACGACCTGTCCTTCGTCCTGGCGTTCATATTCCTTGCCCAGCCAGGTCACGCCATAGAACGCCTCGGCCTTTTCGCCCTGCCAATGCAGCCCCGCGCGCAGCCGGCTGCGCTGTGCCCTGGCGTCGGCCGGGCCGCTGGCGGGCAGATAGGCGCTGCCGAAGACATGGGCGACATCGCCGCCCAGCGTCAGGCTCAGCCCCGGTTCGGCGGTGCCCGCGATGCCCAGCACCCGGTGGCCCGTCACCGTGTCGCGGGTGAACAGCCCCTCATGCCCGAACCGCCCCAGCACCATGTCGCCCCCCAGGCGCACATAATCCTCGACCCCGGCCTGCGCCTCGGCAAAGGGGCGCAGCACCACGCGGTCCGACAGCGCAAAGCTGCGGCCCAGTTCAAGGTTCAGCGTCGGATGCACACCATCGGGGATCTGCGAGCCCAGCACCGAAGGCCGGTCCAGCCCCATCAGCTGATGCACCTCGCGCTGAAAGGCGCCGACCTTGGTCTGCGGGCCGGTAAAGACCAGCTCGGCCCCCAGCCGCGCCTCCAGCCCCCACAGCGCCCAATGCGTCGCCAGACCCGGCGCGATGACCCCGGCATAACGGCGGTCGGGGTTGGCGGTGGTCAGGCTTTCGGGCGCGATGATCTCGCTACGCAGGCGCTGTTCCAGAATCGCGCCAAAGCTGTCGGGCAGCGCGCCACCCCAGCGGTCGCCGCGAAACCGGCTGACGGAATAGGCGCCGGTGCGCCAGCGGTCATGCGTATCGCCAAGGGCATCATTGGTGAACAGTCGCGCAAAACCCAGCGTCACACGCTCTTGCGCCGTGGCCACAGAGGCGATCGACAGGCCGACGCCCAGCGTCAGCAATTGGAGAACCCGTTTCATCCGTCTTCCGTGCTTCAGGCCCCCCAGCCTGCGCCAAGCCTAGGCGCTGCCCCGCCCTGCGGCAAGGGGCGACAGGCCGGGCGCGGCCCGGATCGCGCGGCCGGTGCAGCCCGGCCACACCCCAAATTTCCAAGTAAAAGAATCAGGCTTTACAAAACCTATTCTTTTTGTCACCTTTTGCCTGTCCAAGCCAACCCGCCTCGGGTCAGCCGGATAAGACCCGCAATTCCCGAGGTTCCGATGATCGCGAAAGATACTGCCCCTTGGCGCGCGCCGCCCCTTGAACCGACCCTGACCGAAATGCTGCGGCAGGCGCTTAACGGGCTGATCCCGCCGACGCCGGACTTCATGGCCCTTTTCGACCGGATGGAGACGCCCCGATGAACATGCAAGTCGATCCCCGCAGCCTGATGCCGCTGACCGACAACACCCCCTGCCACGATGCCGAAAGCCTGACCGGCGGCGGCAATCTGGCGCGGATCGTGTTGCAGGGGCAGGTCTATTCGCTGCGCATCACCCGGGCGGGCAAGCTGATCCTGACCAAATGACCCGTCACATGACCGCGAAGAAAGACCCCATGCCCCGCCTGACCCTGACCGCCCTTCTGGCCACCGCCGCCCTGCCCGTCCTTGCCCCTGCCGCCCATGCGGTGACAGAGGCAGAGGTGGTGCAGACCTATGCCGATCTTGCCCAGGCGGGCTATGGCGACAGCCTGACCACCGCCCGCGACCTGCAAGCGGCGGTGGCCGCGCTGGTCGCCGCGCCCTCGGCGCAAACCCTTGATGCCGCGCGCAGCGCCTGGAAGGCCGCGCGCGTGCCCTATCAGCAGACCGAGGCATTCCGCTTTGGCAACCCGATCGTGGATGACTGGGAGGGCCGGGTGAATGCCTGGCCGCTGGACGAGGGGCTGATCGACTATGTCGATCCCGGCTATGGCCAGTCGGAGGAAAACCCGCTCTCCACGCTCAATGTCATCGCCAGCCCGCAGATCACCATCGGCAGCCGCCAGATCGACGCGACGCAGATCACCCCCGCGCTGATCCGCGACAGCCTGCACGAGGCCGACGGGATCGAGGCGAATGTCGCCTCGGGCTATCACGCCATCGAATTCCTGCTTTGGGGTCAGGATCTGAACGGCACCGGCCCCGGCGCCGGGAACCGCCCCTTTACCGATTTCGCCCCGGGCACCGATTGCACCGGCGGCAATTGCGACCGCCGCGCCGCCTATCTGACCGCCGCGACAGAGCTTCTGGTCAGCGACCTGGAGGAAATGGCCGCACACTGGGCCGCCGATGGCGCCGCACGCAAGGCCGTCACCGATGACCCCGCCCGCGGCATCCGCGCCATGCTGACCGGCATGGGCAGCCTGTCCTATGGCGAACAGGCCGGTGAGCGGATGAAGCTCGGCCTCATGCTCAATGACCCCGAGGAAGAGCATGACTGTTTTTCCGACAACACCCAGAACAGCCATTTCTATGATGGCCTGGGCATCCGCAACGTCTATCTCGGCAGCTATACCCGGCCCGATGGCAGCACGATCTCCGGCCCTTCGCTGTCGGAACTGGTGGCGGAACGCGACGGCGCGCTGGATACCCGGCTGCGGGCCGAACTCGACGCCTCGGTCGCGGCGCTTCAGGCGTTGAAGGACGCGGCCGATGGCGGCTTTGCCTATGACCAGATGCTTGAGGCCGGCAACCAGAAGGGCGCCGCGCTGATCATGGGGGCGGTCGATGCGCTGGTGACGCAGACCGCCTCGATCGAACGCGCGGTGACGCTGATGGGCATGACCGATGTCTCGTTCGAGGGGTCCGACAGTCTCGACAACCCCTCGGCCGTGTTCCAGTGACCTGGGGGCCGCGCGCATGATCGTCTGCCACTGCATGTCCATCTCCGATCGTGACATCCGGGCCGCCGTGGACTGGATGCGCGCGGCCGATCCCGAAACGCTGATCACCCCGGGCAAGGTCTATCACGCGCTTGGCAAGCGCGCCGATTGCGGCGGCTGCATGCCGCTTTTTCTGGACACGATGCGGCAATGTGCCAATCTCGAAGTCCCCATCCACCTGCGCGGCCTGAAACGCCGCGCCCCAGAGACAGGGAAAATTTCCGATGAAGGGCGACCCCAAGGTCATCGACTATCTGAACGCCGCGCTGCGGTCTGAATTGACGGCGGTCAGCCAGTATTGGCTGCATTACCGCTTGCAGGAAGATTGGGGCTTTGGCCATCTCGCCGACAAGTCGCGCGCCGAAAGCATCGAGGAAATGGGCCATGCCGACCGGCTGATCGCCCGGATCATCTTTCTGGAGGGGCATCCGAACCTGCAAAAGCTCGATCCGCTGCGCATCGGCCAGACCGTGCGCGAAACGCTGGAATGCGACCTTGCCGGCGAACATGACGCCCGCACGCTGTATATCGAGGCGCGGCGCCATTGCGATGCCGTAGGCGATTATGTCAGCCGCGCCCTGTTCGACGCGCTGATCACTGACGAGGAAGGCCATATCGACTTTCTCGAAACCCAGATCGGCCTGTTCGACAAGCTGGGCGAGGAACGCTACGGGCTGCTCAATGCCAAGCCCGCCAGTCAGGCCGAATGACCCACACATCGGCGTGAGCGGCGCATCGCGGCTGTAACACCGGCGCGAATGCTGCGAAATGTCTTCGGAAGGAGACGTTTCATGGACCTGATCCTCGGCTATCTGGCCGGCGTGGCGACGCTGCTCAACCCTTGCGTCCTGCCGATCCTGCCCATCCTCGCCGCCGGCGCCTTGCAGGAGGACCGGCGCGCGCCGCTCTGGCTGGCGCTCGGGCTGGCGGGGGCCTCGACGCTGGTGGGGTTCGGGCTGACGGTGCTGGGCCGGGTCGCCGGGTTCGGGCCGGAAAGCCTTGCACGGTTCGGCGGCTACGCGCTTGTGGTCTTTGCCATCCTGATGCTGCTGCCCGCGCGCTATTCACCCTTTCACCTGCTGGCCCCGGTGGCCGGACAGGCGGCCGACCGTTCCGCCCGGCTGGGCGGATCGGCACCCGCGCATCTGGCGGGCGGCGCGCTGCTGGGGCTTGCCTGGTCGCCCTGCATCGGGCCGACCATGGGCGCGGCGGTGGCGCTGGCCTCGACCGGCAGCCGGCTTCTGTGGTCCTTTCTCATCATGACGGCCTATGGCGCGGGGCTGGTCACCATCCTTGTGCTGCTGGCTTATGGCGGGCGCGCCGTCATCCAGCGGCGCAAGGCCTGGCTTGCGCGCCTTGCCGCGATTGCCCCGCGCATCATGGGGGCAACGCTGCTGCTGGTCGGCCTCGGCCTCAGCTTCAACCTGCACAAGACGGCCGAGATCTGGTTGCTGGATCATCTGCCCGACGCCTTTCTTTCCCTGTCCACCCGTATCTGACCGGAGGTTCCCATGATCCTGATGCGCCGCAGCCTGATCGCCCTTGCCCTGCTGGCCCCCGTGGCCGCCTTTGCCGCGGGTTTTGACACCGTGAAACCCGCCACCCCCGCCGATGTGCAGGCGGCACAGGCGCGGGGCGAGGCGGTCTTTGTCGATTTCAAGGCCAGCTGGTGTTCCACCTGTCGCGCCCAGGAAAAGGTGATCGGCGCCTTGCTGGAGGAAGACCCGAGCCTTGCGCAGAAGATCACCTTTCTGTCGCTCGACTGGGATCAGTTCGCCGATGACCCCTTTACCACCGGGCTGAACGTGCCGCGCCGGTCCACCCTGATCGCCTTCAAGGGCGATACCGAACAGGGCCGCATCATCGCCGGCACCGACCGGGACGAGATCAAGGCGCTGATCCACAGCCTGCTGCCCTGATCGACAAAGACGAAAGTGACGCATTGCGCTGGCCGGCAAATTTCCGATAAATACACTCGGAAAATAACCGGCCAGATGACTCGCATGATCTTTCGCTCCGCCCTGCTCCTGACCCTTTCGCCTCTGGCCGCCGGACTGGCGGTTGCACAGACGCTGGATGACCGCCACCTGCCCGTGATGCCGCGCAGCCAGGCCGAAGCCGCCCGCATCGCCGGGGTGCTGGCCCCGCCCGAGGATTTCAGCCGCCCCGAACCCTTTGAGGACAAGCCCGGCGGTGCCGCCACCGTGCGCGCGACCGATACGGCCGACGCCTTTTCCCACAGTTCGGCCAATATGCCCTTCGCCCGCGAGATGGATTTCAAGCTGGGCAACGGGCTGTTCCGCAAGACCTGGGTCGCGGCGCCGGCCTCAACCAAGGCTTCTGACGGGCTGGGGCCGCTATACAACGCCCGCGCCTGTCAGGATTGCCACCTGAAGGACGGGCGCGGCCATACGCCCGAGGGGCCGGACGACCCGCGCGTGTCGATCTTTCTGCGGCTGTCGATCCCGGGCGGCGATCCGGTGCCCGGCATCGAAGACTGGCTCGCCACCCTGCCCGAGCCGGTCTATGGCGGCCAGTTGCAGGATTTCGGCGCCCCCGGCCATGCGCCCGAAGGCCAGATGCGGATCGACTGGCACGAGGTGCCGGTAACGCTGGCGGATGGCAGCGTGGTCAGCCTGCGCGCGCCCACTTATGCGGTGACGGATGCGGGCTATGGCGCGCTGCATCCCGACACGATGCTGTCGCCGCGCGTGGCGCCCCAGATGATCGGGCTGGGCCTGCTGGAGGCCATTCCCGCCGCCGATATCCTGGCCCATGCCGACCCCGACGATGCCAATGGCGACGGGATCTCCGGCCGCGCCAATATCGTGCCCAGCGTGGAATATGGCGTGCCGATGCTGGGCCGGTTCGGCCACAAGGCCGGCAATCCCACTGTGCGCGAACAAAGCGCCGGGGCGTTTTCCGGCGATATGGGCCTGTCGAACCCCTTGCACCCCGCGCCCTGGGGCGAATGCAGCGACGGCCAGACCGCCTGCCGGGGTGCCGAACACGGGCAGGAACCCGGCCTGCGCGACGGGCTGGAGGTGGATGGCAAGAGCCTCGATCTGGTCACCTTCTATTCCCGCAACCTCGCCGTGCCCGAACGGCGCGGGCTGGACGACCCAACAGTGCTGCGCGGCAAGGCGCTGTTCCATCAGGCGCAATGTGCCGCCTGCCATGTGCCGAAATTCGTGACCAACCGCCTGAAAGACCAGCCGGAACAAAGTTTTCAGCTGATCTGGCCCTTCACCGACCTGCTCTTGCATGACATGGGCGAAGGGCTGGCCGACAACCGCCCCGAGGGGCGCGCGACGGGCCGCGAATGGCGCACCGCGCCGCTCTGGGGCATCGGGATGACCGAACAGGTTTCGGGACATAGGCAATTCCTGCATGACGGCCGCGCGCGTTCCCTGCTGGAGGCGATCCTGTGGCATGGCGGCGAGGCCGAGGCCGCCCGCGATACCGTGGCCGCGATGCCGGCCGAAGACCGCGCCGCCCTGATCGCCTATCTGGAAAGCCTGTGATGAAACGCCTTTGCCTGATTCTGTGCCTGGCCGCCGCGGCCCCCGCCCATGCCGATGTGGCCGAGGCCGTGCGCGACCATGCCCTGCCGGGGCTGACCCGCTTTGCCACCGCCACCGCAGCGCTGGCGGCGGAAACCACCTGCGACGCCGCGCCCTTGCAGGCTCGCTGGAACGATGCCTTTGACGCCTGGCTGGGCATCGCCCATCTGCGCCTTGGCCCGGTGGAGGAGGAGGGCCGCGCGCTGGCCATCGCCTTCTGGCCCGACCCCAAGGGGATCGGCGCCCGCCAGACCGAGGCGCTGCGCCGCGCCGCCGATCCGGCGGTGCTGGCCCCGGCCAGCATGGCGGAACAATCGGTCGCGCTGCGCGGGCTGTTCGGGCTGGAACGGCTGCTTTACGCAGAGGCCGCGCCGCAGGGCTATGACTGCGATCTGATCCATGCGCTGTCGCGCGATCTGGCGCGCATGGCCGCGGAAACCCGCGCGGGCTGGCAGGACGGCTTTGCCGCGGCGCTGCTGCATCCCGGCCCCGGCGGGCGCTACCTGACCGAAACCGAGACCCGGCAGGCGCTGCTGACCGCATTGATCACCGGGCTGGAATTCAACGCCGACACCCGCATCGGCCGACCGCTGGGCACCTTCGACACCCCGCGACCGGAACGGGCGGAGGCCCGCGCCTCGGGCCGGTCGGCGCGCAATATCGCGCTGTCGCTCGCGGCGCTGCGCGATCTGGCAGCCCGGTTGCACCAGCCGATCCCGCAGACCGAAGCCGCGTTTGACCGTGCCATCGCGCAGGCAGGCGCGGTCGATCTGGCCCGTCTGGCCGAACCGCAGATGTGGCTCAAGGCCGATATCCTGGCGCAATCCATCCGTGCCGCCCGCGATGCGGCGCTGGCAGAGCTTGCCCCTGCCCTGGGGGCGGGCGTGGGCTTCAACGCCGCGGACGGGGATTGAGCCGATGCAGCGCCGCGGTTTCCTCACCAGCCTTCTGGCGGCGACGGCCGCGCCCGGCCTGACCTGGGCCGATGCCGGCAGCCCCGCCTATCTTGCCGCCGCCCAGACCAATGCGGGGGGCTTTGCCCTGCACGGGCTGACCACCGGCGGCGACAGCCTGTTCGCCCTGCCCCTGCCCGCGCGCGGCCATGCCGCCACCGCCCATCCGCGCCGCCCGCTGGCCGTGGCCTTTGCCCGCCGCCCCGGCCTTTACGCGCTGGTGATCGACTGCGCGCGCGGCACGGTGCAGGCCCGCCTGACCCCGCCCGAGGGGCGGCAGTTCAACGGGCATGGCACCTTTTCCGCCGATGGCGCGGTGCTTTACACCGCCGAGCAGCGGGCCGACACCTCCGAAGGGCGGATCGGGCTGTGGGACAGCACCAGCTGGCAGCGGCTGGACGAGATTGCCAGCCACGGCATCGGCCCGCATGACCTGCGCCGCCTGCCGTTTTCCGACGATCTGCTGGTCGCCAATGGCGGCATCGCCACCGAATCGACCGACCGTAGCAAGCTGAACATCCCGACCATGCGGCCCAATCTGGCGCGCCTGACGCCCGAGGGGCGGCTGGTATCGCTGGCCGAACCGCCCGAGGCGTTGCGGCAGAACTCGCTCCGCCACCTGGCGCTCTTGCCCGATGGCCGCGCCGCCTGCGCCCTGCAATGGGAGGGCGACCCGGCCGAGATGCCGCCCCTGCTCGCGCTGTGGAACGACGGCCGGCTGAGCTTTCACGCCCCGCCGCTGGAACTGGGCGACGCGATGCGCAACTATGCGGGGTCCATCGCCTATGGCCGCGCGACGGGCGAGATCGCGCTGACCTCGCCCAAGGGCGGCACGGTGCAGGTGTTTGACGACCGGGGCAGCTTCCTGCGCAACCTGCGCCGCGCCGATGCCTGCGGCGTGGCCGACGGGCCGGGCGGCTTTGTGGTGACCGATGGCAATGGCGCGCTGTCGCGGCTGACGCGGGACGGGCTGGCGCCGCTGACCGCGCTGCCCTTGCAGTGGGACAATCACCTGATCGCACTAGAACGCGCCTGAAATCACCCCGCGGGCTTGTATCGGTCACAATTTGATCAAATAAATCAATTGCATCCCGGCGCGCGCCGTGGTCAATCTGCGGCAGGAAACAGGAGGCCGGGATGCGCGTCTTCATCAATGGCTTTGGCCGGATCGGGCGGTCGGTGCTGCGCGCCTGGGCCGAGGGTGCCGCGCCGGGGATCGAGATCTGCGGCATCAACGACATCGCCACCCCGGAAATGTGCGCCTATCTGTTTGAATATGACAGCGTCTTTGGCCCGTTTCGCGGCAGTGTCGCGCTGGAGACCGGGGCGCTGATCGTCAATGGCCGCGCCATCGCGCTGCACCGCACGCCCGATCTTTCGACGCTGGATCTGCATGCCACCGATCTGGTGATGGAATGCACGGGTCGTGCCGATGCGCGCGAGGTGGCCGAACGCGGTCTGCGGGCCGGGGCGCGGCGGGTGCTGATCTCTGGCCCGTCCAAGGCCGCCGATTTTACGGTGGTGCTGGGCGCCAATGAGGCCGGGCTGACCGATCAGCCCATCGTGTCGAATGCCTCTTGCACCACCAATGCGCTGGCGCCGCTGGCGCGGCTTTTGCATCGCGAATGGGGCATCGTGACCGGGTCGATGACCACGATCCACTGTTATACCGGCAGCCAGCCCACGGTAGACGCCCCCGCCGCGGATTTCGCCCGGTCTCGTGCGGCGGCGCTGTCGATGGTGCCCACGACGACATCGGCGCAGCGGCTGGTCGATCTGGTGCTGCCGGAACTGGCCGGGCGGCTGGAGGGGTCGGCGGTGCGGGTGCCGACGGCCAGCGTCTCGGCGGTGGATCTCTGCGTGATGACCGAACGCCCGGCGACGGTGGCGGCGGTGAACGCGGCCTTTCGTGCCGAGGGCGGCGTGATCGGCGCGACCGAACGCGCGCTGGTCTCGACCGATCTGCGGGCGCGGCCCGAAAGCATCGTCATGGCCTGCCCGGAGACCCGCGTGACCCGGGGCGGCATGCTACGGGTCTTTGGCTGGTATGACAATGAATGGGGCTTTTCCAACCGTATGCTGGATGTGGCGCGGCTGATGGGCTGAGGCGCCTGTGGCACCTGCGGACCGGGGCGCTGCCCCGGACCCCGGAGTATTTCGGCAAGAAGCAAAGGCAAGAGCGTCAGCCGATGCGGCGCAGCACCCGCTCCAGCCGGTCGAGGAAGAAGGCCACATTCTCGGGGCTGAAGGTCAGCGGCGGGCGGATTTTCAGCACATGGCCCTTCGGCCCGGTGGCCGAGATCAGCACGCCTTCGTCGCGCATGGCATTGACGATACGGCCCGCCCGGGCGGCATCTGGCGTGCCGTCGGTAGTGATATCCTGTCCGAGGAACAACCCTTCGGCACGCAGCGCGCCGAGTGCGGCATGGCGGCTAGCCAGATCGCGCAGCCCGGTGGCGAAGGCCGCGCCGACATCGCGGGCATTGGCGATCAGCCTCTCATCCTCGATCACGTCCAGCACGGCATTGCCGACCGCCGCCGCCACCGCATTGCCACCGAACGTGTTGAAATAGCGTGCATGGGCGCCGAATTCGGCGATGACCTCGGGGCGCAGCGCGAGGCCGGCCAGCGGATAGCCATTGCCCATCGGCTTGCCCATCGAGACCATGTCCGGCATGACCCCGTGCCGGGCAAAGCCCCACATGCCCCGGCCCAGCCGTCCGAAACCGGGCTGCACCTCATCGGCGATGAACAGCCCGCCCGCGGCGCGGATGGCGGCGACCGCGGGGGCAAGGATCGTCGGATCGACAATCACCCCGTCCGAGGAAAACACCGTATCGGCGATCAGCACGGCGGGCTTGATGCCGTGGCGCATCAGGTCGTCGATGGCGGCCTGCACATCGGCGGCGAAGTCGCGCCCCATCGGCGCCGGCACCGCGCGCACATGCGGATCAAGCGGCACCCCCGGCCCGAGCGAGGGCGAAAACCCCGCCACCGCCGCCGTGACCCCGTGATAGGCGTTTTCGGTGACGATGATGCCGCTGCCCCCTGTCGCCGCCCGCGCGATGCGCAGCGCGAGGTCATTGGCCTCTGACCCGGTGCAGGTGAACATCATGTGGCCGATCTCGGGCGGCAGGGTCGCCAGCAGCCGTTCGGCCAGCCGCAACACGCCGTCATGCAGATAGCGGGTATGGCTGGCAAAAGTCGCCGCCTGATCGGCCATGGCCTGCACGATGCGCGGGTGGCAATGCCCGCAGGAGGCCACGTTGTTATAGGTGTCGAGATAGGCCCGCCCCTCGGCATCGTGAAGCCAGACGCCTTGGCCGCGCACCAGATGCAGCGGGCGTTCATAGAACAGCCGATAGGCCGGGCCAAGCGCTGCCTGCCGCCGGGCGACCAGCGCGGCCTCGGCCGGGGGCAGGTCAACCGCACCGGCGCGGAAGGCATTGGGCATGGTGTCGCGGGTCATGGCATCGGTCCTTGGGTCAGGTCATCAGGGGCCGGCGGCAGGGCCAGAAGCCCCGCCTCGGCCGAGGGGAAATTGCGCAGGATATAGACGGCATTGTCGGGCCAGCGCGCGGCGCGGTGGCTGGTCAGGGCCAGCGTGGTGACCATGCGCAGCGCCGTCAGGCCGGGCAGCAGCGCGGCCTCGTCCGGCGTCAGCGGCAGGATCGCGGCCCAGCCCGCCGTCACCTCGGCCAGCGAGGCCAGCCCGGCGCCGGGCTGCACATGATAGGCCGCCGCCACCGCCAGATCGCAGATGCGCGGCGTGCGCACCATATCGCCGAAATCCAGCACGCCGGCGATGCGGTCGGGATCGTCCGGCGCGCAAAGCACGTTATGCGGGTTGAGATCGGCATGAACGACCTGCCAGGGCAGGCGATCAAGCCGGGGGCGGACCCTGTCGAACCAGTCGAGCCAGCCGCCACAACGCGCGCGCAGCCCGGCATCGGCAATGGCGGGCAAGAGCGGGCGCAGGCCGGCGGCCTGTTTCAGATCCCATTGCAGTTCATGGTTGGCCGCGGGGTGGTCAAACCCCTCCAGCGCGCGGGTCAGCCGCGCCGCCATCGCCCCCAGAACGCGCCGCTGCGCCGGGCTGGAGGCAGTCAGGTGCATCGGCACCCCGTCAACCCAGCTCAGCAGCCGCAGCAGGCTGCCATCGGGAAGTGTCACATCGGGCGCGCCGGTCAGGCTGCGGATCACCCGGGGCACCGGCAGGGCCGGATCGCGCGCCGCGACATGATCCAGCGCGCCGTTCTGGAACCGCGTCACCGCCGGATCCTCGGCCGCATTGGCGAATTTCAGCACGAAGCGCCCCTCTGGCGACGTCACCCGCCAGTTCAGATCCCGCTCGGATGTCAGCCGATCCAGCCGGCCTGTCAGGCCCCAATGCCGGGTCAGCAGGTCAAGGCTGTCTTCCGCCGTATGGCCGGGCGGCGCCGCGCTGAGGATCGGGGCAAGGCTTGTATCGGTCATACCCCGACCCAACAGCAAATCGCCCCCGGCGGCAAGGCCGGGGGCGACATCGCATGTCGGGTTCAGTGATCGGCCTTCGCCGCCGCCGCCCGCGCATCCTCCATGCTGCCCGAGGCGCCGTTGAAGAAGGCATTGAGCAGCACCGCCGCGATCGAGGCCAGCAGGATGCCGCTTTCGATCAGCGGGTGAATGCCATGCGGCATCCATTGCTTGAAATTCGGCGCGATGAGCGGGATCATCCCGAAGCCGAGGCTGACCGCCACGATGAAAAGGTTGTTGCGATTGGTGGTGAAGTTCACCCCCGCCAGGATGCGCACCCCGGTCGCCGCCACCATGCCGAACATCACAAGGCCCGCGCCGCCCAGCACCATGGTCGGGATGCTTTCGACCAGCGCCCCCATCTTGGGGATCAGCCCCAGCACGATCAGGATCACCCCGCCCGCGACGCAGACAAAGCGGCTCTTGATGCCCGTCACGCCGACAAGCCCGACATTCTGGCTGAACGAGGTATAGGGGAAGGTGTTGAAGATACCGCCGATCAGCGTGCCCAGACCATCGGTGCGCAGCCCGGCGGAAAGCGCCGCCTGATCGACCTTCTTGCCGGTCATGTCGCCAAGCGCGAGGAACATGCCGGTCGATTCGATCATCACGACGATCATGACCAGAACCATGGTCACGATCATCACCGGATCAAAGCTCGGCATGCCGAAATGGAACGGCGTGATCAGGGCAAAGGCCTTGGCCTCGGCCACCTTGCCAAAGGTCATGGCGCCGGTCGCGATGGCGACAAGACAGCCGATGACGATGCCCAGCAGCACCGAGATATTGGCGATGAACCCCTTGACAAAGCGCGCGATCATGAGAATCGACACCAGCACGATGGCCGAAACGCCGATATTGCCCAGGGGGGCGTAGGCCGGGTTCGGCATCGTCGGCGCCGCCGCCAGTTTCGCCGGCACCTCGGGCAGCCCTGCGGCCACCGCGCCCTCGGTCGCGGCCTTGAGCCAGTCGGCATGGGCGGGATCGACGATCATCGGCGCGGTCGGCCCGACGGGGTTGCCGAAGATCCAGTTGATGCCGATCCGCATCAGGCTGACCCCGATCACCAGGATGATCGTGCCCGTCACCACCGGCGGAAAGAAGCGCAGCATGCGCGACACCAGCGGCGCGATCAGCATGGAGATGATGCCCGCCGCGATGATGGCGCCAAAGATCGCCCGCGCGCCCTCGGGCCCGCCATTGGCATTGGCCATGGCGACCATCGGCCCCACGGCGGCGAAGGTCACGCCCATCATCACCGGCAGGCGGATGCCGAACCATTGCGTCGCGCCCAGCGACTGAATGAGCGTCGCGATACCGCAGACGAACAGATCGGCCGAGATCAGAAAGGCCACATCGGCCGGTTCCAGCTTGAGCGCGCGTCCCACGATCAGCGGCACCGCAACGGCGCCGGCATACATCACCAGCACATGTTGCAGCCCCAGCGTGAACAGCTTTTGCGGTGGCAGGATCTCGTCCACCGGATGCACGGAGGAGGTTGTCATCAATATCCCTTTCCTGCGGGGGATGTTGTTTTTTCGCGCCGTCTCCGCGCCTCCCCCGAGGGTCGCGGTCCGGTTAGAACCGCCGCCTTCAGGGCGGAGGGATCGTGAAGGGCTGCGCGTAGCGATGCTCTTCCAGATTGGGGGTGGGGCCGATGCGGTCGATCACGGCAAACAGCCCCGGCGCGTGCAGGGGCGTCAGCACCCCATGCCAGGTGCCCCGGTGAAAGTTGATGCCCTGGGCGCCATCGGTGACAAAGGCCAGCGGCGTGCCGGGCCGGCCGCCCTCATCCGGGGCAACGATCACCAGGAACGGGTCATCCGACATCGGCACGAAGGCCTGGCTGCCCTCGGGGTGACGCTCCACCAGATCAAAGACATAGGGCAGGACACGCGGCACCGCCTTGAAGATGGAGATGCCCGCCCGGCCGCCGGGGCCGAAATCCAGCTTTGCCCGGTCATGGTGGCGCTGGCAGAACCCCTCGTTGATCAGCCGGAAATCGCCCGTCGCCGCCAGCACGTCGCCAAAGGGCGCAAAGGCCGCGGCGGTCAGCGGTTGCGCCACGATCACCATCCCGCACCCCCGCATTTTCGACGAAAATGCGCGCTCATCGCCCAAAGGCCCCCGGCCCGCGCAGCTTGGCGTGGCGGTTCACATCCTTGTAGAGCAGATAGCGGAACGGCCCCGGCCCGGCGGCATAGCAGGCCTGCGGGCAATAGGCGCGCAGCCACATGAAATCGCCTGCCTCCACCTCGACCCAGTCCTGGTTCAGCTTGTAGACAGCCTTCCCCTCCAGCACATAAAGCCCGTGCTCCATCACATGCGTTTCCTCGAAGGGGATCACGCCGCCGGGGCGGAAGGTCACGATGTTCACATGGGCATCGTGGCGCAGGTCTTCGGGTTCGACAAAGCGGGTCGTGCCCCAGCGTTCGCCGGTATCGGGCATCCAGCGCACCGGCACGTCACGCTCATTGATCACGATCGCCTCGGGCATCGCGACGCCCGGCGCGGGTTCGTAAAGCTTGCGCAGCCAGTGGAACCGCGCCGGCGCCGCGCCTTCGGCCAGCAGTGTCCAGCGCGCGCCGGGGGGGATATAGGCATAGCCGCCGGCATCCATCTCATATCCCGCGCCGTCGATGGTCAGCGTGGCGAGGCCAGCGGTGAAGAACAGCCAGTGTTCGGCGCCGTTTTCGGCATCGGGCGCGTCCGACCCGCCGCCGGGCGCCACCTCCATCACATATTGGCTGAAGGTCTCGGCAAAGCCGGTCATCGGCCGCGCGATCAGCCAGAGCCGGGTCTTCGTCCAGCCCGGCAGATAGCTGGTGACGATATCGGAAAAGCAGCCCTTCGGGATAAAGGCATAGGCCTCGGTGAACACGGCGCGCTGCGTCATCAGCGCGGTTTGCGGCGGCAGGCCGCCGGGCGGGGCGTAATAGCCGGTCATGGCAGCAAATCCTTCAGCCGCAGCGCGGCGATGCGTTCGACCTGGGCGCAGGCCGTGGCGAATTCGGTTTCGGTATCGTTGCCGATGCGGGTGTCGAAGGCCGCAAGGATGCTGGCCTTGGAGTTGTCCCGCACCGCGATGATGAAGGGAAAGCCGTGCTTGGCGACATAATCGGCATTCAGCCGGGTAAAGGTCGCGCGTTCGTCATCGGTCAGCGCGTCAAGCGCGGCGCTCGCCTGTTCGGCGGTGCTTTCCGCCGTCAGCCGCTTTGCCTGCGCCAGCTTGCCCGCCAGATCGGGGTGGGCACGCAAGACGCCCAGCCGCTCTTCCGCGCTGGCCGAACGGAACATCCGCGCCAAGGCATTGTGCAACCCCGTGGCGCTGTCATGCGCGGGCCCCAGCTCCAAGTCGAACGCGCGTTCCGCGATCCAGGGCGAATGTTCGAAAATGCCGCCAAAGCGCGCCACGAAGCGCGCACGATCCATCTGCGAGGGCCGCTCGAACCGGCGATGCGGATGGGTGGCCGCCCAGTGCCGCGCGATGTCGATCCGGCGCGGGAACCACACCCCCTCATGCGATTGCGCATAATCGAGAAACTGAGCCAGCCCCGCCATCTTGCCCGGCCGGCCGATCAGCCGGTTATGCAACCCGATCGAGAACATCTTGGCCCGCCCCGCCTGCCCTTCGGCATAAAGCGTGTCGAAACTGTCCTTCAGATACTGAAAGAATTGCGCTCCGGTGACATAGCCCGGCGCGGTGGCGAAACGCATGTCATTCGCCTCCAGCGTATAGGGGATGACCAGCTGGTCGCGGTCGCCCACCTCGCGCCAATAGGGCAGATCGTCGTCATAAGTGTCGGAAATCCAGGCCAGTTGCCCGGTCTCGGCGGTCAGCCGCACGGTGTTCATCGAACAGCGCCCGGTATACCAGCCTTGCGGCGGGGAGCCCACGACCTCGGTATGCAGGCGAAAGGCCTCGGCGATCTGGCGCGCCTCCTCCTCCGGGGACATGTCGCGATGTTCGACCCATTTCAACCCGTGGCTCGCGATTTCCCAGCCGGCGGCCTTCATCGACTCGACCTGTTCGGGGTTGCGGGCCAGCGCGGTCGCCACGCCATAGATCGTGACGGGAATCGACTTTTCGACGAAAAGTCGATGCAGGCGCCAGAAACCGGCCCGGGCGCCATAATCGTAGAGCGATTCCATGTTCCAGTGCCGCTGCCCCGGCCAGGGCGCCGCGCCGGCGATATCGGACAGGAAGGCCTCCGACTGCGCATCGCCATGCAGAAGGCAGTTCTCGCCGCCCTCCTCATAGTTCAGCACGACGGAAATCGCGATCTTCGCGCCTCCCGGCCATTGCGCGTCGGGCGGGTTCGGCCCATGGCCGCGAAAATCTCGGGGATAACGGTCAGGCATGGGGCACCTCTTGCTTGCCGATAGATTAGGCGCGGTCTGCGCAAAGTTTTTTCAAAAAATCGCGGAAAGAGTTTTGCTGCATCTGCGCGGTCGCCAGAGCGGCAAATCCGGGGCAGGATGCGGCCAAAGACAGCAGCGAAAGGAAAAGGCGAATGGCCGGCGGACGTTTGACGACCCATGTTCTCGATACGGCGCGCGGCAAGCCTGCGGCGGGGGTGCGCATCGCGCTTTTCCGGCTGGGTGCCGATGGTTATCGCAAGATCGCCGAGACGGTGACCAATGCCGATGGCCGCACCGATCAGCCCATGCTCTCGGGCGATGCAATGGCGCCGGGGCGCTATGAGCTGGTGTTTCAGGCGGGCGATTATCTGCGCGCCAGCGGTCAGGCGGGGGCGGGTGAGCTGTTTCTGGACGAGATCCCGATTCGCTTTGGCATTCCCGATGCGGGGCAGCACTACCATGTGCCGCTGCTGATTTCGCCCTTTGCCTATTCCACCTATCGCGGCAGCTGACGCCGCGCGCCGCCTGCCGCCGTGGCGATGCGCAACAGGCGGCGGCGGTCGCCTTCGGCCAGCGCATCGACCATGCCTTGCAGCCCGTGGCGTTTCAGATGCGGGGCAAGGCTGGCATGGCCCTGACCGGCAAAGAGCAAATGATCGACGCCCTTGCGCGGCGCAAAACCGGCGGCCTGTCCGGCATCGTCTTGCAGGCCATGGGCCAACACGATCCATGGCCCTTGCGGCAGCGGACAGGGCGGGATCGCCTGCCGCGCCGTCCAGGCCCGCCAGCGCGCGTCACCGCTGGCATCGCTTTGCGGGCCGATGGCCAGCACCGCCGCCACCGGCAGCAGGTCGGCCGCGCGCAAGGCGGCGACCGCGCCCATCGACACGCCCAGCGTGACGATCCGTGCGAAGCGCTGGTGTGCGGCGGCGGCGGCGACCGCCTGTTGCAGCGCCTCTGCCCAGCCCGGCGCGCTGGCCCAGCTACGGTCTGCGTCGCGAAAGAACAGCGCCGGGCGATCCGTGCCGGGGGCGATGCGGCGAAACTCGGGTTCCGGCATGCGGTCGGGGTCATGCCCGATCGAGGAAAAGGCGATGACCAGCGTCTCGGACGTGCCGGGCCGCAGGCTGGCGGCATAGGGCGCCGGCAGCGGCAGATCAGCCAAGGGCGAAGTCACGCGCCGCCCCCATCACGTCGAAATCCCCCTCGGCATCGGCCAGAATGGTCTGCACCCGCGCCCGGCCCGGCGTCAGGTCAATCAGGTTGAAGGCATTGGCCTCGGCCCGCCGGCGATGCGACAGGCCGGTGCCCGCCTGCACGAACAAGAGGCCCGGCGCGGCGGTAAAGGGGCCGGCATGGCTGACATGGACATGGCCCGACAGCACGATCTGCGCCCCGATCTGCGGCAGCACGCGCAGCGCCCGCGCCGCCCCCTGCATCAGCCATTGCCGTTCGCCCGGCAGATGTTCCAGCGGATGATGCAGGAACACGACCCGCGCGCGGTCCCCCGCCCCGGCAAAGACCCGCCCGAGGTGATCGAGCTGCCGGTCAGTGATGCGACCCTGTTTCCAGGCCAGCGGATTGGCGCTGTTGATACCGGCCACCACCGCGTGATCGCCCTGCCAGACCGGCTCCAGATCCGGCGACCAGCCATGGCGATAGGCCCGGAACGGCCAGAAGACCCGCGCCAGCAGGTTGTAAAGCGGGATGTCGTGATTGCCGGGCACCGCGACGACCGGCGGGCCCAGCCCGTGCAGAAAGGCCCGCGCCGCCGCGAATTGCCCGGCCCGCGCCCGCTGTGTCAGATCGCCCGAAACGATGACGAGATCCGGCGCCAGCGCGCGGATGCGGGCGCGCAAAGGCGGCTCCAGCCCCGGCGAAAGGGCACCGAAATGCAGATCCGACAGATGCACGATCCGCGTCATGCGACCACCCGGTCGGCGGCGTCGGGCACGATGATCGACAGCGCGGCCTCTTTGATCCGAAAGGCCAGCGGCGCGCGCATCTTGCGCTTTTCGCCGTCAAAGGCCACGCGCGGGCGGCGCTTGGCGGTCACGATGTCGATCTCATGCGCGGTCAGCAATTCTACGTCGCGCCCGATCTGCACCCGCCGGAGTGCCAGCCGCAGCGCCAGCTTGATCAGATGCCAGCGCGTGCCGCCGCGCGCCAGAAACAGCACGAACTTGTCGTCGCTGATCGCCTGCCCGCCCGCCAGCCCGAAATTCGCGAGCTGATAGGCCGAGCGCGCGATGAACACGAGCGGGGTCTTGAGCGTGAGCGCCGCGCCATCGGCCTTGATCTCCATCCGCAGGGGGCGCTGAAACCGCAGCAGCGTGCGCAGCACCGACCAATGCGCCAGCAGCCGCGAGCGGCCCATCCGGGCATAGATATCCTCGCGCGCCTGAAGAATGGTGGGATAAATCCCGATACTGGCATTGTTGAGAAACAGCTGGCCGTTCACCGTGCCCACCGACACGCGGCGCGGATGGCCGGCCAGAATGGCGCGCGCCGCCGCTTCGGGGTCTTGCGGCAGGCCAAGGCCGCGCGCGAAATAGTTGAAGGTGCCCAGCGGCAGCACCGCCAGATGCGCGTCGCGACCCAGAAGGGCGTGGGCCACGCCCATCACCGTGCCATCGCCCCCCGCCGCGACGATGGTCGAAAACCCGTCCGCCACCGCCTGCTGCACAAAGGCATCCAGATCGGCGCCCTTGCGCCAGCGGCGCAACGTCACCTGCGGGCCAAAGGCCGCCATGGCGCGGTCGATCGCCGCACGGTCGCGGCTGTTGCGCCCCGATCCCGGATTGGCCACCACACAGATCGTCGCCGGATCGACTGTCACGTCATGCCCCTGTTCGCATTCCCCGCGATCAAACGCCGCCGGCAGAACCCGGTTCCAGCACCAGATCCTTCATCCGTGCCGCCATGTCGGCCTTGATGCGCTGGATGATGAAATCGACGAACAGCCGGATCTTCGGGTCGCGAAAACGCCGGTGCTGGCTGAGGCAGGACAACTGCGTGGGCAGGGGGGGCGTCGCGCGCGCAACCAGGACCAGCCGCCCGTCGCGCAGATATTCCGCCACCTCGAAGATCGGCTTCATCACGATGCCCCGCCCGTCCAGCGCCCATCCCGTCAGCACATCGCCATCGTCGCTTTCAAAAGGGCCGCCGATGTCAAAGCGGCGCGGGCCTTCGGGGGTTTGCAGCGTCCACTGGAATTCGCGCGCCCCGGGAAAGCGCAGATTCAGGCAATCATGCCGATCCTCGACCAGCGCCGCGCCATCGACCGGATCGCCGCGCCGGGCGATGTAATCGGGCGCCGCGCACAAGACGCGCGGGCAATCGGCCACCAACCGGACCTTGAGCGTGCTGTCCTCCAGCAGGCCCAGATGAAAGGCCACGTCCAGCCCCTCGGCCGTCACGTCCACATTGCGGTCGGAGAGGCGCAGCCGCACGTCGATCTGCGGATAGAGATCCTTGAAGGCCGGCACATGCGGCGCGATGAAGCGCCGCCCGATGCCCAGCGGCGCCGCGACATAGATCGTGCCGCGCGGGTTCTGCGTCACATCGACCACCGCCGCTTCGGCCTCGTCGATGGCCTCCAGCACCTTGCGGGCGCCCTCATAGAAGATGCGGCCATTCTCGGTCGGTTGCAGGCTGCGCGTGGTGCGGTTGAACAGCCGCACGCCCAGATGCTTTTCCAGTTCCGAGATTCGCGCCGAGGCGACGGCGGGCGAGGTGCGCTGATCGCGGGCCGCCGCACTCATGCTGCCCAATTCATAGACACGCACGAACATCTTTATATTGTTGACGTAAGACATGCGCCCGGCGCCCCATTTTCTGCGGGCTTTTGAAAGTGATCCCGCATTTGATGGAATTATCCGAAAAGCAGTGCCTCGGTATACCTTTTTCAACAGCAGGCCATGGGAGAGCCCACCGATGTATGATTTCGTCGTCATCTGGGAATGGATCGAATTCGCGGTCCGCTGGACCCATGTGATCACCGCGATCGCCTGGATCGGGTCGAGCTTCTATTTCATCGCACTGGATCTGGGCCTGCATCGCGACCGCAACCTGGCCTCGGGGGCCGATGGCGAGGAGTGGCAGGTCCATGGCGGGGGATTCTATCATATCCAGAAATATCTGGTCGCCCCGGCCGCGATGCCCGATCACCTGATCTGGTTCAAATGGGAAAGCTACATGACCTGGGTCAGCGGCTTTACCATGCTGGTGCTGGTCTATTACCTGGGGGCGGAGTTCTATCTGGTCGATCCGGCGGTGATGGCGCTTGCCACCTGGCAGGCGGTGCTGATCTCCATGGCGTCGCTGGCCTTTGGCTGGATCGCCTACAATACCATCTGCAAGACCTTTGTGAACGCGAACCAGACGCTTGTCATGGTGGCGCTGTTCGCGGTGCTGGTGGGGATGAGCTGGTTCTACACCCATGTCTTTTCGGGCCGCGCGGCGCTGCTGCATCTGGGGGCCTTCACCGCCAGCATCATGACGGCCAATGTGTTCTTCATCATCATGCCGAACCAGCGCATCGTGGTGGCCGACCTGAAGGCCGGGCGCAAGCCCGACCCGAAATACGGCAAGATCGCCAAGCAGCGCAGCACGCATAACAACTATCTCACCTTGCCGGTGCTGTTCCTGATGCTGTCGAACCATTATCCGCTGGCCTTCGCGACCCAGTATAACTGGATCATCGCCAGCCTCGTCTTCCTGATGGGGGTCACGATCCGGCACTGGTTCAACACCCAGCATGCCCGCAAGGGCGCGCCCTACTGGACCTGGGCCGCGACGGTGGTGCTGATGATCCTGATCGCCTGGCTGTCCTCAATCCGTCCGGCGGCGGTAGAGGGGGAACAGGCCGCGCTGAAGGGGCAGGCGCTGGTCTATGCCAGCGCGCCGGGCTTTGAGGATGTGACCTCGATCGTGCAGGGGCGCTGTTCGATGTGCCATGCGGCGGAACCCTCCTGGGAGGGGATGTATTGGGCGCCCAAGGGGGTGATGCTGGAAACCCCCGAACAGATCGCGCATGAGGCGCGGCGCATCTATGTGCTGGCCGGGCTGACCCATGCCATGCCGCCCGCGAACCTGAGTTTCATCGAACCGGCAGAGCGCCAGCAGATCGTGGACTGGTTTGAAAATGCCGGGCGGGGCGCGGGGATCTGAGCCGCGCAGAAGGGGGCTATCTGCCCCCTCTTGGGCCTGCGGCCCAATTCACCCCCGAGGATATTTTTGAACAGATGAAAGGCCGGATCAGCGCGTGAAGCGCCATTCGGTGATCTGGTCACGCCTTGCCCCCGCCGCGAGGAGGATCGAGGGGAAACCCGGCTGATGCGGCGCGTCGGGCCAATGCTGCGGCTCGATGGCGAGGCCCTCATGCGGGGCGGCACCCGGGCGCAGCGGCACGCGATTGTCGTAGACCTGCACGCCGGGTTCGGTGGTGGCCAGAGCAAGGCGCAGCCCGGTTTGCCCGGTCAGCCACAGCACCTCACGCAGCGGGCGGGGCGTGTCGGAGAGGCAGAAATTCGTGTCCAGCACCGGATCGCCGGGACGGATCGCCCGCCCCACCCTGAGATCGAGCGGCGTGCCCGCGACCTCGGGCAGGTGGCCGGTGGGGATCAGATCGGCATCGACCTCGGTCACGCGGTCGGCGGCGATGCGCAGATGGTGGCCGGACCAGTCGCGCGCGCCATCAAGGTTCCAATAGGAGTGGTTGGTGAAGTTCACCAGTGTCGCGGCGTCGGTCTCGGTCCGGATCGTCAGGCGCAATGTCGCCGGCGGCAGCGCCTGCCAGAGCGCGGTGATGCGGCGATGGCCGGGAAAGCCGCCCTCGCCATCGGCCAGATCCAGCGTGAGGGTCAGGTGATCGGGGCCGGCGGCGGCGATCTGCCAGGGTCGGGCATGGCTGCCGCTGCGGCCGGAATGCAGGCAGTGGCGCCCGCCTTCATTCGCCTCGAACCGGCAATCGCGGGCGCCGACCTGCGCGCGGGCGCCCGAGATGCGGTTCGCCACCGGCCCGACGATGGGCCCGTGATAGCACATCGGCCCCAGATAATCGGCCATGCGATCCGACCCGAGGGTGAGGCCGTGATCCACCCCCTCCAGCCGCAGATCCTGCAAGATCGCGCCATGGGTCAGCACCCTGGCCCGCAGCCCCCCGGCGCCAAAGCTGATCGCCTGCACGCCCGCGCCCTGCGCATCCTTGCCAAAGTCCCGGATCATCGGCTTGCCCTCCCTGCCCCGGCGCATGAAGGACGCCGGGGCAGGCGGCGTCAAGCCACGTCACGCGCCAGAAAGACAGGCGGCCAGGGTATCGGCCAGGGCCTCCAGCGTGCCGGTATAGGCGCCGGCGCCACCGCCCTGTGCCATGCCCTCGGGGTCCAGCGCGCCGCCCAGACGCAGGCCCGTCGTCTCGGCCATCTGCACCAGCAGCTTGGGGTCATGCACGGTTTCCGGGAACAGGCAGCGCGCCGAGGCCCCGGCCTGATCCTGCAAGGCGCGCAGATGCGCCGCCCCCGGCGCCGTGGCATCGCCAAGCGAGACCGACCCCGCCACCGTCAGCCCGTAATGCGCCGCGAAATAGCCATAGGCATCGTGAAAGACGACAAAGGGCTGGCCCTGCACCGGCCCGAGCCGCGCCGCGATACGGGCATCCGCGGCGGCGATCTCTGCGCGGCCCCGGGCGGCATTGGCGGCGTAATCTGCGGCGTGATCGGGGTCGAGCCGCGCAAGTTCGGTCGCGATGGCATCGAGCCAGAGCGCACCATTCGACGGATCGAGCCAGGCATGGGGGTCAAGCCCCTCATGCGCGTGGTCGTCATGGTCGTCATGGTCGTCGCCCGCGGGGGCGGGATCATGGTCATGATCGTGGTCATGCGCGGCGGTATCGCCGAAATCCTGAAGATGGGTGCCCGGCACATCAAGCAGCCGCATCTGCCGCAGATCGCCAAAGCCGGTCAGCACACGGTCGAGCCAGGGCGACATGCGCGGCCCGATCCAGACGACCAGATCGGCGTCTTGCAGGCTGGCCGACTGGCTGGGGCGCAACTGGAAATCATGCGCATTCGCGCCCTGGCCCAGCAGCATCTCGGGCTGCCCCAGATCGCCCATCACCGTGGCGACCAGCCCGGCCGCCGGGGCGAAATCGGTCACCACACGCGGCACTTCGGCCTGGGCCGGCAGTGCCAGCAGAGTAGCCACGGCCGAAGTAATGATATAACGCATCGCGATGCCCCTTTCGTTTTCGGATGCCGGCATCTAGTATGTAATATCATAACACGTCAAGAGGCGGCCATGCACCCGACCTTTGAACATCACGACCACAGCCATTGCTGCGGTGACAGCCTGACCCGGGCCGAGGCCCTGATGGCCGAACGCGGCGCCCGGCTGACCCCGGTGCGGCGGCGCGTGCTGGAACTGTTGCTGGAATCGCATCGCGCCCTGGGCGCGTATGACGTGCTGGAGCGGCTGAGCGCCGAGGGCTTTGGCAACCAGCCGCCAGTGGCCTATCGCGCGCTGGATTTCCTGGTGGAACAGGGGCTGGCGCATCGCATCCAGCGGCTCAATGCCTTTACCGCCTGCATGCATGCCGGCGAGGCCCATGCGCCCGCCTTTCTGATCTGCCGCGCCTGCGACACCGTGGCCGAGGCCCCTGTCGCCCCGGTGCGGGCCGCATTGGACACCGCCGCGGCCGAACTGGGCTTTGTCGTCGAACGCGCCAGCATCGAGGCGCTTGGCCTTTGCCCCAATTGCCAGGGTGCCGCATGACCGCCGCCCTGATCGAGGCGCGGCACATCTGCGTGCAACTGGGCACGCAAGAGGTGCTGCACGACATTTCGCTTCAGGTCGCGCCGGGTGAGATCGTCACCATTCTGGGCCCGAACGGGTCGGGCAAATCGACGCTGCTGCGCGCGCTGCTGGGGATTGTGCCGATCACCCGTGGCAAGGTGATGCGGCGCGCGGGGCTGCGGCTGGGCTATATGCCGCAAAAGCTCCATATCGACCGGACGATGCCGCTGACCGCGCGGCGTTTCCTGTCGCTGCCCCTGCGCCACGACCGGGCCGATACCGACGCCATGCTGGCCCGTGTCGGCGTGCCCGAGGTGGCAGAGCGGCCGATGACCGGCCTGTCGGGCGGGCAGTTGCAGCGCGTCCTGCTGGCCCGCGCCCTGCTGACCCGGCCCGATCTTCTGGTGCTGGACGAGCCGACCCAGGGCCTTGACCAGCCCGGCGAGGCAGCCTTTTACCAGCTGATCGACGAGGTGCGCCGCGACAGCGGCGCGGCCGTGCTGATGGTCAGCCATGACCTTCATGTGGTGATGAGCGCGTCGGACCGGGTGATCTGCCTCAACGGTCATATCTGCTGCGAAGGCACACCGCGCGTGGTGTCCTCGGCGCCGGAATACCGGGCGCTGTTCGGGCTGGGCACCAAAGGGGCGCTGGCGCTGTATCAGCACGATCATGACCACGATCACACGCATGACCACGGGCACAGCCATGGGCACGACCACCCCCATCATGATCACGAGCAGGACCATGTTTGACGATTTCCTGATCCGGGCCGCGCTGGCGGGCATCGGCGTGGCGCTGGCGGCGGGTCCGCTGGGGTCTTTCGTGGTGTGGCGGCGCATGGCCTATTTCGGCGACGCCACCTCGCATGCCGCCATTCTGGGCGTGGCGCTGGCACTGGCGCTGGACCTGCCGGTGGGGCTCGGCACACTGGCCGTCGCGCTGGCGATGGCGGTCACGGTCGCGACGCTGGCGGCGCGCGGCTGGGCGATGGATACCACGCTGGGCGTGCTGGCCCATGCCGCGCTGGCGGTCGGCCTCGTGGCGGTCAGCTTTGTTCCCGGCGCGCGGGGCGATCTGTCGACCTGGCTGTTCGGCGATATTCTGGCGGTCTCGAAGGCCGATCTGGCCTTCATCTGGGGCGGTGCCGCGCTGGTGCTGGGCCTGATACTGTGGCGCTGGTCGGCGCTGCTGACCGCCACGCTGAACGAGGATCTGGCCGCCGCATCTGGCCTCAACCCGGATCGGGAGCGGCTGATCCTCACCCTGGCGCTGGCGCTGACCGTGGCGGTGGCGCTGAAGGTGGTGGGCGCGTTGCTGATCGCGGCGATGCTGATCATCCCGGCCGCAACCGCGCGCGGCCTGGCCCGCAGCCCCGAAACCATGGCAGTGCTGGCCGCGCTGGTCGGCGCTGCGGCGGTGCTGGGTGGGCTGGGCCTGTCGCTGGGCGCCGACACGCCGGCCGGCCCGTCGATCGTCGCGGTGGCGGCGCTGGCCTTCGCGCTGTCGGTCAGCCTCGGGGCATTGCGCCGGGGCGGCTGAACCGCCCCGGCCCGTCACGCAGTTTGCGCCTGTTAGCCCTGATGTTCAGGCAGCGCCTTGAGCTGGTCTTCGGTCATGCTGACCTTCAGCACATGGCCCTTGCCATCTGCATCGGGGGTGACCGTCACGTCATCGGCGCCAAGGGCAACCGGCTTTTCACCAATCCCCAGAAAGCCGCCCACGTCGATCACCACCGACGCCACGGCGCCCGAGGCATCCAGCGTCACATCGCTCACTTCGCCGACATCCTCGCCCTGCGCGCCCTGCACGCGGGTGCCGATCAGCTCCTCGCCGGTCAGGCTGGCGAGGGTGGTCATCTGCCCGGCGGCAGGAGCCGTCTCGGCCGGCACTTCGGCGGTCGCCCCGGGCATCGGGGTGGCACTGGTTTCCGGCTGCATCGCCGGGGCCTCGGGCGTGGCGGGCATCACCGGCGTGTCGGTCGAGGTCTGCGCGGCAGCGGCCACGGAAAGGCCCAGGAGCAGCGCGGTCGAGGTCAGAAGGGTTTTCATCGGTCAGTCCTTTCTTCCATCGGGCAGGCGGGGCGCATCGGCGCCATCCCCTGCGGTACGGGATGGAAACACCGCCGCCGACCAGTTGTTCCCGACGCACCCGTCACGTTAAATTCAGGCCCGCCGGCGGGAACCCGCCTTCCCGCGCAAGCGCATGTCGTTTTTCGCCACATTGCGTCGGGCAACCTTGGTTGTCGGGCCGCATTAGTGGCATTCATGGGCGAAAGCATCAGCGCGCGAGGGAGTCGCCCATGAAAACCCATGTCAAAGCCCTTGTGGTCGGCGGCGGCGCCGTCGGGAATGGTATCGCCTATCATTTGGCCAAGGCTGGCTGGGACACCATGCTGGTGGAACGCGACGAGCTGACCTCGGGCTCCACCTGGCATGCGGCGGGCCTGCTGCCGCTGTTCAACATGTCCTTCGCCACCACGCATATTCACAAATATTCGGTGGATTTCTACAAGTCGCTGGAGGCCGAAACCGGCCTGAACGCGGGCTTTTCGATCTGCGGCAACCTGCGCATGGCGCAGACCGATGCGCGGATGGATGAATACATGCTCTATTCCTCGGTCGCGGAAACCGCCGGGGTCTACCATGAATTCCTGACCCCCGCGCAGATGAAGGAACGCTGGCCGCTGCTGCGCACCGACGATCTGAAGGGCGCGCTGTTCCACCCGCAGGACGGCTATATCAACCCCGCCGACGTGACGCAGGCCATGGCCAAGGGCGCCCGCCAGCATGGCGCGCATATCGAGCGCAAGATCCAGGTCGATGCCTATCGCTGGACCGGATCTGAATGGGTCGTGTCCTGCACCCGCATGGTGGAAAAGGGCGGCATGCTGGTCGCCGGCGAGGAAAAGTTCGATATCATCGCCGAACATGTGGTCACCGCGACTGGCAACCACGCACAGCGCACCGCGCGCCTTCTGGGCGTGAAGATCCCGGCGATTCCGGTCGAACACCAGTATATCGTGACCGAGCCCGACCCGGCGCTTGTCGCCTGGCGCAAGGCCGGCAACCCCGAACACCCGGTGCTGCGCGATGCCGACGCCAAATGGTATGTCCGCGAGGAACGCGGCGGCTGGATCCTCGGCCCCTATGAACGCAACGCCCCGGCCCGCTTCCTCTATGACGTGCCGGAATCGTTCCGCGCTGACCTGTTCCCGCTCGATCTGGAACGGATCGAGGAAGAATACATGTCGATGATCCATCGCCTGCCGACCTCGGAAACCGTGGGTCTGAAGGACGATTTCAACGGCCCGATCTGCTATACCCCCGATGGCAACCCGCTGGTCGGCCCGGTGCCGGGCCTGCGCAACATGTGGATCGCCGAGGGCTTCAGCTTTGGCATCACCGCCGCCGGCGGCACGGGCTATTACCTCGCGCAGATGATGGTCAATGGCGAGGCCGAGATCGACATGGCGAGCCTTGATCCCAAGCGCTACGGCCAGTGGATGACCACCGAATATGCCGCGCGCAAGAACGAGGAATGCTACGAACACGTCTTCATCCTGCACCACCCGGACGAAGAGCGCGAGGCCTGCCGCCCGCTGCGCACCGCCCCCGCCTATGACCGGCAAAAGGAAATGGGCGCACAATTCGGCCAGGTGAACGGCTGGGATCGCCCGAACTATTATGGCCCGAAAGACGCGCCCGCCTCTTTCGACCATGACAGCCGGTCGTTCCGTCGCGGCGCCTGGTGGCCCTATGCCAAGGCCGAGGCCGAGGCCGTGCGCAATACCGTCGGCATCATCGACGCCTCGGCCTTTACCAAGCATCTGGTGCGGGGCCCCGGCGCGACGGCGTTCCTCGATCATTTCACCTGCAACAAGCTGCCCACGGTGGGCCGGATCAACCTGACCTATGCGCTGACCGATGCGGGCACCACCCGCACGGAATACACGATCGTCCGGCTGAAAGAGAATGAATACTACATCATCTCCGCCGGCGCCTGGACCTCGTATGACAGCGATTTCCTGCTGAAATCGGCCGAAGATTTCATGGGCAATGGCGGCGGCTATATCGACATTCACGACGTGACGACCCAATGGGGCGTCTATGCGCTGGCCGGGCCGAATGCCCGCGCCCTGCTGCGCGAGATCGTCAAGGATGCCGACCCCGATACCGTGCTGTCGAACAAGCGCTTCCCCTGGCTCAGCTATCGCGACATCGAGCTGGGCATGTGCCCGGTCCGCGCCGTGCGCGTGGCCTATACGGGCGAACTGGGCTGGGAATTGCATTACCCGATCGAGTTCGGCCGCTACCTGTGGGATCTGATCTGGTCGGTGGGCGAAAAGCACGGGCTCAAGGGCGTGGGCGCACGGGCGCAGAACTGGCTGCGTCAGGAAAAATCCTACCGCGCCTTCGGCAACGAACTGGGCCGCGACGCCACCCCGCTGGAGGCCGCGCTGGACCGCTTTGTCGATCTGACCAAGGATTTCCGCGGCAAACAGGCGATGCTCGACACCGGCATCCGGTCGAAATGCGTCACCCTGCTGATCGACGGGCCGGACGACACCGATCCCTGGGGCAAGGAAGCCATCCTGAAAGACGGCGTGAAGGTCGGCCGTCTGACCTCGGGCGGCTATTCGGTGGCCTTCGGCAAGCAGATCGGCATGGGCTATGTCAGCCCCGAACTGGCCGAGGTCGGCACCAAGCTGAAGGTGAAGATGCTGCTCAAGGAATGGGACGCGGTGGTGGTGGAAGACAGCCCCTTCGACCCGAAGAACGAACGCATCCGCGTCAACGGCTGATCCTGCCAACTTCCCTGAAAGGCGCGCCCCACGGCGCGCCTTTTGCTATGTCGCGCGGTTTCCTTTGCGCCGCGTCACCCTGCCACCTTGGCGGCGCCGCGCCAAAGCTGCATCCTGCCGTCAGCTTTTCAGGATGCCGCCGATGACCGCCTTTCCCGCCGCCTTTGCCATCACCCCCGACCAGATCGACGCGCAGGTCGCGGCCTTTTACGCCGAGGTTCGCCGCGACCCGATTCTGGGCCCGGTCTTTGCCAATCATGTGCGCGACTGGCCGGAACATGAGGCTAAGATCGGCCGGTTCTGGCGCAACGCCATTCTGCGCGAACGGGTCTATGACGGCTCGCCCATGCTGGCACACCGGCAGGCGGGCGATGTGGCGCCCGATCATTTTCCGCGCTGGCTCGCGCTGTTCGATGACGTTCTGGCCCGGACCCAGACGCCCGATGCCGCCGCGGCCTGGTCGGCCATGGCGCATCGCATCGGCCGGGCGCTGTCGATGGGCGTGACCGAGGCGCGGCGCCCCGAAGGATCAGTCCCGCGGTTCTGACATCGTGCGCCCGGCCCATTGGTTCAGCCAGGCCAGCCCCGCCAGCGCCAGACCGAGGCCCGCAAAGCTCAGCACCCGCACGAGGCCGGACAGGCCCGAGGCATCCCACAGGAACACCTTGACCACCGTCAGCGCGATCACCGCCATCGCCACCCGACGCAACAGGGGCGACCGCCGCGCCAGTGCCTGCCACAGCAGCACCGCCCCGGTCAGCATCAGCGCGACGGTATAGCTGTAAAGCTCGCCCTGCATGACGCCCGGCCCGCCGATCCAGTGCCCCTGCCACAGGCGCCGGATCTCCTCGGCCACATAGACGACCGCGAAACCCAGCCCCAACAGCCGCAGCGCCAGCCGCAGCCGCGCCGGCAGCACCACAAGGCGCGGCGCGGCCAGGATCAGCAGCAGGCCCGGCACCCCATAGGCCAGGAACAGGCTGTCGATCAGCACCGGCCCGCGCACCCATCCCAGCGGATCCTCGGCCCAGCCGGCGAATAGCGGGTTGAGCGGCAGCAGCGCCGCGAACAGCCCCGCCCCCGCCAACGCCCCGGCCACCGCCGCGATGCCCAGCCGCAGAAGTCGCGCCAGACCCGAGGCCACGCCCGCGCGCCAGAGCTGCGACAGCGCCAGCAACAGCCAGGGCAGCGCATGCAGCACCACGCCCCAATGCGTGTCGTTCAGGCTGGCGCTGTAACTGCCATCGGCCTGCAACTCGGCCTGCAATTGCCGCAGGATCAGCACATTGACCAGCAGTGCGCCCGAAGACAGGCCCAGGCTTTCCAGCACCGCGCGCGGCAAGACCCGCCCTTCGGGCATCAGCCGCAGCGCAGCCAGACAGGCCGCCGCCACCCCCAGATAGGACAGCACCACCGGCACCAGCGGTGCCTGCTGCGCCCAGTCGATGCCGGGATCGGCCACCAGCCGCCAGGACAGCAGCGCCGCCCCCGCCTGCACGAACCAGGTCATCTCCGGCAGGTCAAAGCGGCGATCCAGCGCCACCGCCGCCACCAGCAGCACCGCCAGCGCCAGCGTCAGCGCCGCCGCCGAGGTGAGGATGAACAGCGACAGGGCGATCAGCGACAGCGCCGAAAGCGTGGCCCAGGCGCTGCGACGGCCCGGCGCGCCATCGGCGCGTTCAAAGACCAGCGCCACCGCCACCGCACCCGCGGCCAGGGCCATCACATGCAGCGCCCAGAGCCAGGGCCCCAGCACCTCTGCCGGCTGCCACAACGCCTCCAGCAACAGCGCCGAAACCGGCGCGGCCAGCACCGCCAGCAGGGCGGCCATCAGGCTGCCCCCGCGCAGCGACCGCCAGGTCGCCGCCGCCGACAGTGCGGCCGCCAGCACCACAAGCAGCGTGACCGTGCCCGGCGCGGCGGTTTCCGGCGCGCGCAGAACCAGGGCCTGCCTGCGGAAGGCCGCGATCATGCCCTCGGCCAGGCCCAGTTTGGCCCAGAATCCCAGCACCACCAGCCCCGGCAGATCCCGCAAACCCCGCGCCCCCTCGGCCCATAGCAGCATCATCAGCCCCAGCAGGGTCAGCAACAGAAATCCCAGAAGCCCGAGGCTTCCGCCCCCGTGCAGCAGCACCAGCGCGCCGACGACGACAACCATGTTCCCCGTCGCCAGCCGGACCGGAAAGCTCGGCATAGCCGTCTTCCGCCGCCGCGATCGCTGCACCAGCGCCCGTAGGACCGAAGGGCCGGGGTGATCGGGCAGCAGCGCACGCTGCGGCAGGATGATGGTGACGAGGGCCAGCGCGACAAGCATCCAGGCCCAGACAGCCTCCTCGGCGCCCGATGCCACCATCGCGAACATCCCCAGATGCCCAAGCACCAGCGCCAGCACCGAGATCCAGCCCCAGCGGCGCCAGGCATCCACCGCCAGCCCGACCGCGCTCAGCGCAAGGTAATAGCCCAGCAGCCAGGCGGGCGCCGCGCCGCCGCCATCCACCAGAAACGGCGTCAGCGCCGCGCCCAGCAGGCCGATCGCCGTCAGGAACGGCCCGTGCCGCCAGCCCAGCCAGACCGCCCCGGCGGCTACCAGCAGCAGGCCCGAAAAGGTCAGGCCCGGGCCATAAAGCCCATACATCAGCCGCCCGGCGGTGATGCCCGCAAACAGCGCGACCAGCCCCGCCCCGCTGAAAACCGAAGGCAGATAGCCCACCGGGCCGTCCTCGCCCCAGCGACGCCGCAACCATTCCCCGGCACCAATCAGCGCACCGCCGAAGGCCAGCGCGGCCAGCACCCGCAAGGGCGGCGGCAGCAGACCCTGTTCGATGCCATATTGCACGAAGAACACCCCGGCCAGCGACAGCGACAAGGCCGCCACCGCATAAACCCAGTTGTCGCGCAGCCAGCCCATCAGCCCCGCCAGCCGGTCCGGCCCGGCCACCGGCGGCAAGGCCGGATCGGCCGCCACCGGCGACAGTTCGATCACCGGCGGCGCGCGTTCCGACGTCACGACGGCGGGCTGCGCGAGGGGCGCGGGGCGCAGCGGCTCGGCCATGGCGGGGGCCACGGGCGGTGTCTGGGCGGGCTCGGCCGCCGTGCCGGCCCGGTCGCGCAGGCGCCGCACCTCGGCAATCAGCTGTTCCGACACATCCTCCAGCCGGGCGATCCGGCCGCGCGCGCCAGACAGTTGCACAAACAGGACGATGACCAGGATCGGCAGCGCCAATACCACCAGCACCGCCAGAATGCCCAACAGGATCAGTTCGTCATCCATGGCCACCCTCTTTTGGCGCGGTATGCAGCGGCCAGAAGTATATCAGGCGCCAAGACGTTGAACAGTCAGGTTTTCTGCCCTGCCCCGCCCCGGTCGAACAGGCCCGCCAAAGCGCGGCTCACCAGCGCCGAAACGCCGGGCCGCCCGGCCAGATGGAACGGCAGGGGGCGGCACAGCTCCATCGCGGCGACGCCGATGCGTGCGGTGAGGGCGCCGTTCACCACCCCTTCGCCAAAGCGGCGCGACAGTTTCGACAATACCCCGCCCCCCGCGACCGAGCCGATCAGATCATCGGTCAGCGCCACCGCGCCGGTCGCCACCAGATAGGCGAAGACCCGCCGCAACAGCCCCAGCGAAGCAAAGCCACCCGACCGGCCGCCGTAAATCTCGGCGATGCGGCGGATCATGCGCAGATTGGCAAACAGCGCCGTCGCCACATCGGCCAGCGCCATCGGCACCAGCGCGGTAACGGTCGCGACCTGCCGCGCGGCGGCCTCCACCTCGGCGCGGGCGCGGGCATCCAGCGGCAGGATCAGCAATTGCTCGGCCTGATCGACGATGCCGTCGGCATCCATCATCTCGGTGCTGCGGGCGGCGAGACGGGCGCGCGCCTCGGTCAGTTCGGGGCGCCCGGCATAAAGCGCGGCCACCCGCGCCACCACCGCCCGGGCCGCGCGGGTATCGCCGGCCCCGCGCGCGCGCAGCGCCTCGGCCCGCAGATGCTCCAGCCGGCCCAGCCGCAGAAAGGCCGCCCATTCCCGCAGCGCCGCGATCAGCGCCAGCCCCACGGCCAGCACAGTCAGGCCAAGCGCCAGATAGCCCAGCACGGCATTGCGCGCGATCAACCCCATGACGAAATCATAGGCCGCCACCGACAGGACAAAGGTGAACAGCGCCGAAAACGCCCAGAGCAGCGCCCGCATCAGCGGCGAGGCCGGGCGCGCCGCCGCCCGCGCCACCGTTTGCAGCGGCGTCGGGCCATCCAGCACCAGCGGCGCCGCGCCGGGATCGGCGGTCTCGTCGCTTTCGATCACCAGCGGGCCGCGCAGGGCGGGACGGTCATCCTCGGTCACAGCTTGTCTCCGATCAGGAATTCGGCGGCGCGGTCCAGCCGGATATGCGGCGGCCCCTCGCCGGGGCGCAGCGAAAGGCGCGCGGGGTCAAAGGCCATCAGCGCGAAATCGGCATCCAGCCAGCGCGCCGCCCCCTGCCGCGCCGGCGACAAGAGCCGCGCGGGGTCAAGCGGCAATTCCCCGGCATACATCGCCGCGGTCTTGCCGCTCTGGGCCAATCGCCCGCGCACCATGGGCAATTCGGCACCGTCGCGCGTCACCACCTCCTCGACCGTGGCGCGCAGACCGGCCAGCGACATCGCCGCCACCTCGGCCCCGGAAAAGGCCGCGCGGTCGCGCGCCTCACGCACCAGCGCCTCGGTGATCGCGGTCAGCGCGGCATGCTGCGCCTGATGCAGATGGTCGGCCTTGGTCGCGGCGAACAGCACCTTTTCCACCCGCCGCCCCAGCAAAATCTCCGACAGAAAGCCGTTTCGGCCCGGGCGGAAGGCGGTCAGGATCTCGGCCATGGTCTGCCGCAGATCCTCCAGCGCCTGCGGCCCGGCATGGATCGCGCCCAGCACATCGACCAGCACCACCTGCCGGTCGATCCGGGCGAAATGGGCGCGGAAGAACGGCTTGACCACCTTGGCCTTGTAGGCCTCATAGCGGCGCTCCATCTCGCGCCAGAGACTGCCGCGCCCGGCACTGGCGGGTTCGGGGATCGGCGCGAAGGTCAGGACCGGGCTGCCGGCCAGTTCACCGGGCAACAGAAACCGCCCCGGCGTGCAATCCGACCAGCCCGCTGCCCGCGCGGCCAGAAGATAGGCGGTGAACTCGGCCGCCAGCGCCTGCGCGCGCATCTCGTCATGTTTCAGCGCGCCATCCTCGGCCCGGGCCTGCGCCAGACAGGCGGCCCCCTCGGGGCGTCGGGCCATGCGGGTCAGCGTGTCATCGGCCCATTGCGCATAGCTCTTGTCCAGCAGCGCCAGATCGAGCAGCCATTCGCCGGGATAATCGACGATATCGACATGCACGACCTGACTGTCGCGCAGCGCGCCCAGCAGGCCACGCGGCTTGACCCGGAACGACAGCCGCAGTTCCGACACCGCGCGGGTGCTTTCGGGCCAATGCGGATTGTCACCGGTCAGCGCGGCCAGATGGGTTTCAAAATCGAACCGCGCCACGGTATCATCGGGCTGGGGTTGCAGATAGGCCGCCTCGATCCGCCGCGCGCCCTCGGCCCGCAATTGCGGCATCCGGCCCCGATCCAGCAGATTGGCGACCAGCCCGGTGATGAACACCGTCTTGCCCGCCCGCGACAGGCCGGTCACCCCCAGCCGCACCACGGTATCGGAAAACGGATCGGTCACGGTAGAGACCAGCCCCTCAAGGCTGCGGCCCAATTGCTCGGTAAGGTCACTGATCGCCACGGCACCATCCTTTTGATCGCGCTCAACATAGGCGTTGGCGCGGCGCCTGTGTAGGGGCCGGGCTGGACGCGCGGCGCGCAATGGGTCAGGGTGCCGGCGCGAACAGGGGGAATGACATGCAGCCTGCGGTGATCTTCGATCTGGACGGCACGCTGATCGACAGCGCGCCCGACATCCACGCGGCGGCGAATGCGGTCTTTGCCGCCCATGGTCACAGCTTTACCCGGGCCGAGGTGCAGGGCTTTGTCGGGCGCGGGGCGCCCAATCTGGTGGCGCGGCTGGCCGAGGCGCGGGGACTGCCCGCCACGGGGCCAGATTTCGACGCGCTGCTGGCGCGGTTCCTGCATGTCTATGAGGGCGCGCAGGGCCTGACCACGCTGTATCCCGGTGTCCGCCCGGCGCTGGAGACATTGGCGGCGCGGGGGCTGCGGCTGGCGATCTGCACCAACAAGCCGCTGGCCCCCACCCGCGCCGTGCTGCGCCATTTCGGGCTGGCGGGGCTGTTTCCCGTCGTCATCGGCGGCGACAGTCTGGCGGTGAAAAAGCCCGACCCGGCGCCGTTGCGGGCGGCCTTGGCACAAGCGGGCGGTGGCCAGGCGCTGTTCGTGGGCGATAGCGAGGTGGATGCCGAAACGGCCCAGGCGGCGGGGCTGCCCTTCCTGCTGTTCACCGAAGGTTACCGCAAGACCCCGGTCGCGGCCCTGCCGCATGACGCGGCCTTTGCCGATTTCGCGGCGCTGCCCGATCTGGTCGCCGCGCGGGTCAGTGCGTCAGCCGCACCATGAAGAACCCGTCCATCCCGCCCCGGTCAGCCCAGTAATCGGGGCGCAGCCGCAGGCCGCCTTCGGGCGTGATCCAGTCGGGCGCCACGCCTTGCAGCGCCGGCCGTTCCACCCGCAGGCCGGGATGGCGCGCCAATGCGGCGGCCAATTGGCCCTCGCCCTCGTCCGGCAAAAGCGAACAGGTGCAATAGACCAGCCGCCCGCCGGGTTTCAGCCAGCCAAGCGCGCAGTCGATCAGCGCAGCCTGCAAGGCCACCAACCCCGCCAGCTCGGACCCGTCCTTGACAAAGGGCAGGTCAGGGTGGCGGCGGATGGTGCCGGTGGCCGAACATGGCGCATCCAGCAGGATCGCATCAAAGGGCGCCTCGGGCTGCCATTCCAGCGCATCTGCCGCGACGACCCGTGCCCGCAACCCCGTGCGATCAAGATTTTCGCGCAGCCGCGCAAGCCGCGCCTCGGAGATATCGAGCGCGGTCACCTCGGCCCCGGCCGCGGCGAGTTGCAGCGTCTTGCCCCCGGGCGCCGCGCAGAGATCCAGCACCGTCTCGCCCCTGCGCGGCGCCAGTAGCGGCACCGCCAGCCCGGCGGCGGCATCCTGCACCCACCAGCCGCCGGTGGCGTAGCCCGGCAGGGCCGAAACCTGCGTGCCGGGCGGCAGGCGCAGGCTGCCGGTGGGCAGCGGATCGCCCTGAAGCCCCGCGCCATCGCGCAGGGTCAGGTCGATCGGCGCCGGGCGGGCTTGGACCGCCTCCATGGCCGTGACGGCCTCGCGCCCCCAGGCATCGACCAGGGGCTTGCGCAGCCAATAGGGCAGGCGCTGCGGCGGCAGTTTGGCAAAGGGCGCCTCTTGCGCGGCGACCTTGCGCAGCACGGCATTGACCAGCCCCGACAGGGCGGCATGTTTGCGATAGCCCCGGATCAGCCCCACGGCCTCGTTCACCACGCCATGCGCGGCCTCGCCCAGGGCCAGTTCCACCGTGCCCAGCCTCAGGACGTTCAGCACCGTCAGCGGCGGCGCCTTGCGCAGATGGGGTTTCAGCACGCGGTCGGCCTGTTCGACATGGCGCAAGACCTGCGCCGCCAGCCGCTGCGCGCGCGCCCGGTCGGCCGCCCCCAGCCCCGCAAGCGGCGCCTCGGCCTGGCTGAGCAATTGCCCCTCGCCCAGCACCGCATCCAGCATCCGCACCGCCGCTGCCCTTGCCGTCATCGCCCTGCCCGCCCTTGTTGCCAATGCCCCGCGCCGTATATCATGACAGGAAAGCCTGCAAGGAATGCCGCCATGAGCGATGAGACCCCCGCCGACCTGCCGCCCGAAGCCCGCCGTGCCCTGGCCGAGGCAGAAGCCCGCCGCAAGGCCGCGGCGCCGCTGGATCTGCCCCCCGAACTGGGCGGGCGCGACGGGCCGGAGGCCGTGCGCTTTGGCGATTGGGAAAAGAAGGGCATCGCCGTCGATTTCTGACGCTATCCCCCGGCGCCGCGCGGGATGGCCGGCGCCGGAATTTGAGTATTTGGGCAAGAAGCAAAGGCAGGATGCGACGCGCCCTGCCCCCCTTTGGGATCAGAGGCCCAGCACATCCATCATGTCATAGGCGCCGGGCGCGCGATCCTGGCCCCAGAGGGCGGCCTTGAGCGCGCCGCGGGCAAAGATCGCGCGGTCGGTCGCGACATGGCGCAGGATGATGCGTTCGCCCGCCGTGGCAAAGATCACGTCATGTTCCCCGACGATATCGCCGCCGCGAATGGCGCTGAAGCCGATGGCGCCGGAGGCCCGCGCCCCGGTGATGCCGTCGCGCCCCGAATCGCGCATCTGCGCCAGCGAGACGCCGCGCCCCTCGGCCGCGGCCTCGCCCAGCATCAGCGCGGTGCCCGAGGGCGCATCGACCTTCTTGTTGTGATGGGCCTCGACGATCTCGATATCCCAATCGGCGTCCAGTGCCTGCGCGACCTTCTGGGTCAGGCGGGTCAGCAGGTTGACGCCCAGGCTCATGTTGCCGGCGCGCACGATCACCGCGTGGCGGGCGGCGGCGGCAAGCTGGGTGAGATGGCTTTCCTCCATGCCCGTCGTGCCGATCACATGCACCGCGCGGGCCTGCGCCGCCAGCGCCGCGAATTCGACCGTGGCGGCGGGGGCGGTGAAGTCGATCACCGCTTGCGCCCGGGCAAAGGCCGAAAGCGCGTCATCGGTGACGGTGACGCCTATCGGCTGGCCGCCCAGCATCACGCCGACATCCTGGCCGACATGCGGGTTGCCCGCACGTTCGACCGCGCCAACCAGGCGGCACTTGTCCGAAGCCAGCACCGTGCGCAGCAGCATTTGCCCCATGCGCCCCGAGGCGCCCGTGATCACGATACCCGGCAGGTCGGTCATGCCCATCTCCCTTGTGCTTTGCTGCCGTTTAACGTGCCGCCGCCCGGCAGGAAAGCCCGCCGTTGCGGGGGCGGGGCAAAAGGCATAGATGGGGGGCATGGCAAAGAACCGTTTTTCCCAGGGCGATGGCCCCTCGCAGCGGCAGCTTCGCGTCGGCGAACTGATCCGGCGCACCCTGTCTGACGTGCTGAACCGGGCCGAGATCCACGACCCAGACCTGAACCGCATGTCCATCACCGTGGGCGAGGTGCGCTGTTCGCCCGATCTCAAGGTGGCGACGGTCTATGTCATGCCGCTGATGGGATCGGTGAAGGTCGAGGAGGCGATTGCCGCGCTGGCCCGCAACAAGGCCGAGCTGCGCCGCCATGTCGGCGGGCAGTTGACGCTGAAATACGCCCCCGACCTGCGGTTCCGCCCCGATGGCACCTTTGACCAGCTGGACGAGACGCGGCGGCTGTTTTGCGATGAAAAGGTGCGCCGCGATCTGGACGCAGCGGACGATGACGACGAAGCCGACGATGCGTAAGGCATTGGTAGCTCTGGCCTTTCTGGCCGGCCCTGCCGCGGGTGCGACCTGCACCGAAACGACGTTCGAGGGCGTGGATTTCACGCTGTGCGAGGCGCGGGCGGATCAGGATCTGCGGCTGTTCCATTCCGATGCCTCGGGCGCGCTTCTGGGCAGTTTCGGCGCGGTGAACGACATGCTGGCGCCCGAGGGCAAGCAACTGGCCTTCGCGATGAATGCCGGGATGTATCACCCCGACCGCGCGCCGGTGGGCCTCTATGTTGAGAATGGCGTGCAGCGCCATGACATCGTGCTGCCGGCGTCGAAGGGCAATTTCGGGCTGCTGCCCAACGGGGTCTTCTGCATCGGCGAGGGCCGGCTGGCGGTGATCGAATCGCATGCCTATGCGGCCGCGCCGCCCGCCTGCCGCCATGCCACGCAATCGGGGCCGATGCTGGTGATCGGCGGCAAGCTGCATCCGCGCTTCATTCCGGGGGGCGACAGCCGCTATATCCGCAATGGCGTCGGGGTCAGCGCCGACGGCCAGCGCGCTGTCTTTGCGATTTCCGAGGATGCGGTGAATTTCGACACTTTCGGGCGGCTCTACCGCGATGTGCTGCGCCTGCCCGATGCGCTGTATTTCGATGGCAAGGTGTCGCGGCTTTATGATGCCGGGACCGGGCGGTCGGATCTGGGCTTTGCCATGGGGCCGATTGTCGGGCTGGTGGTGCCGCAGCCTTGACGCGCGGGGCGCCGCCGGATAGCAGGCGGCGCTTGCGGATCAGGAGGCAGCAATGGCGCGCACGAAAAAGGGCCGGGCGGTTTCGGGCTGGGTCGTGATCGACAAGCCGGCGGGGGTCACCTCGACCGCCGTGGTGAACAAGGTGAAATGGGCGTTTCAGGCGCAGAAGGCGGGCCATGCCGGCACGCTTGACCCCGCGGCGACCGGCGTTCTGGCCGTGGCCCTAGGCGAGGCGACCAAGACCGTGCCCTATATCACCGATGCGCTGAAATGCTATCGCTTCCGCGTGACGCTGGGCGCGGCCACCACCACCGACGATGCCGAAGGCGCGGTGATCGAAACCCGCGACAGCCGCCCAGACGACGCGGCGATTGCCGCCGCACTGGCCGGTTTTCAGGGCGACATCATGCAGGTGCCGCCGCAATTCTCGGCCGTGAAGGTGGAGGGCGAGCGCGCCTATGATCTTGCCCGCGACGGGGTGGAGATGGACCTGGCCGCCCGCCCCCTGTGGGTGGAGCGGCTGGAGATGATCGGCCGCCCCGATGCCGATCATGTCGATCTGGAAATGGTCTGCGGCAAGGGCGGCTATGTGCGGTCGATCGCGCGGGATCTGGGGCAGGCGCTTGGCTGTCTGGGACATGTGGCCTGGCTGCGCCGGGTCTGGTCCGGCCCGTTCGACGCCGACAAGGGCACCAGCCTGGAGGAGATCGACCGCCTGGCCCGCACGCCCGAAATCGACGCGCTGTTGCAGCCGCTGGAGCTGGGCCTGACCGATCTGCCACGCGTGGAGGCGACGCCCGAAGGCGCGACGCGGCTGCGCAACGGCAATCCCGGCATGGTGCTGGCGCATCTGGCCTTTGGCGACGAGGCCTGGGCCAGCTATCAGGGCAAGCCCGTCGCCGTGGGGCAATATCGCGCGGGTGAATTGCACCCCAGCCGGGTCTTCAACTTGCCCTGACGGGATCAGGCCGCGCGCAGCTTGATCGCCGCCAGTTCGAGGCCCGAACCGTTCTGCACCAGCGCCAGCGGCATGCCATCCAGATGCAGCGCCATGTCGTCGCTGTCATCGACCTTGTGCAGGCTCAGCACCGGGTCGGGATGGGCCTCGGCGTCATAGACGACCTCCAGCGTATCCTGCCGCGCGTCGAAATCCAAGATGCGCGATTGGTCCCCTTCGGTCAGCCAGTCGCCCAGCTGAAAGGTATCGGCCCCGTCGCCGCCGGTCAGGATATCGCCCTGCCCCGCGACCAGCAGATCGTCACCGCCGCCGCCATTCAGGAAATCGGCGATATGGTCATCGCCCTCGGGGCCGTGGCCGATCAGGGTGTCATTGCCGAAATCGCCATCCAGCGTATCGGCCCCGGCACCGCCGAACAGGCTGTCGTCATCATAGCCGCCATTGAGCCAGTCATCCCCGGTGCCGCCGCGCAGCGTGTCATCGCCGCTGCCGCCCAGCAGACTGTCATCGCCGGCATTGCCGAACAGCCGGTCATCGCCATTCTCGCCCGCCAGTTCATCCGCACCGCCGCCGCCGCTCAGCCGGTCGGCGCCATCGCCACCGGCCAGCCGGTCGGCGCCCGCACGGCCGAACAACTGGTCGCGACCGGCCTCGCCCTCCAGCCGGTCAAGACCCTGTCCGCCATCCAGCCGATCATTGCCGCCGCGCCCGACCAACTGGTCATCGCCGCCATACCCGTGCATGTCGTCGCGTCCGGCGCTGCCGCCGATGCGGTCATCGGCGTCGGTGCCTTCGGGCACCTCGTCGTGATCGGGGGCCGCGGCGGCGCCATCCTCGCGCGTGATGAGGTCAAGCATGTCGGGGCGGTCGGCCTCGGCCGCGTCCTCCGGCTCGGGCGCCTTGTCGCCCTGATCCTCATCGTCACCGTGATCGGGGCGCCCCAGCATCCCGTCCACCAGAAATCCGGCGCCCAGCACGCCCAGCAACCCCAATAATCCCAACACCGCGTCACCCTCCGCAGACCAGCCCGACCCAGACCCGGCAGCGTTAACCATATTTTCACGCAAGCCATTGCCATTGCTGACAATTTCAACGCCCATCATGGCACAAAGGCGGCATCCGCGCCACGGCGTCGCGGCAAATCTTTCGGATTTGGTTAAAAAGCCCGGCATCGCAGCGCCAGCCCCCCCGCGCGATCAGGCTTTGCAAAGCCCGGCTTTTGGCCTATACGCGCGCATCCGGCGGGATCATCCGATTCCGGCGGAAGGGCCCTGCTGGACGACATCCCGGCTTGTGCCGTCACCCAAACCCGAAAAAGGAGATCCCGATGTCGATCACCGTGGAAGAAAAGACCCGCCTGATCAAGGAATACGCGACCAAGGAAGGCGACACCGGTTCGCCCGAGGTTCAGGTTGCGATCCTGTCGTCGCGCATCGCGACGCTGACCGAGCATTTCAAGACCCACAAGAAAGACAACCACTCGCGTCGCGGTCTGCTGATGCTGGTGGCGCAACGCCGCAAGCTGCTGGACTACCTCAAGGGCAAGGACGAAGGCCGCTATGCCGCGCTGATCGCCCGCCTGGGCCTGCGTCGCTAAGCCTTTCACAAGGTTTTGCCGGGACGCCCGTGCCGCAAGGCGCGGGCGTTCTGCTTTTGGCGCCTGCCGCGCCTCCCCACTTCCCAAACGCCATGTTTTCCTGTATGGCCCGCCCATCTGAGACGTGAGGCCCTGCCCCCGGGCCGCATGCGCAGGATTGGGGGCGGCGGCAATGGGGCCGCCATAAACGGGAGACACGGGATGGGCCCGTGACAGCTCCCATGAGGATGACAGATGTTCCATATCACGAAAAAATCCATCCAGTGGGGCGATGAGACGCTCACGCTGGAAACGGGCAAGGTTGCGCGTCAGGCCGACGGTTCGGTCATCGCCACGCTGGGCGAAACCAGCGTCATGGCGAACGTGACCTTCGCCAAGCAGCCCAAGCCGGGTCAGGACTTCTTTCCGCTGACCGTGCATTATCAGGAAAAATACTATGCCGCCGGCAAGATCCCGGGCGGCTTCTTCAAGCGCGAGGCGCGCCCGTCCGAGAAAGAGACGCTGGTGTCGCGTCTGATCGACCGGCCCTGCCGCCCGCTGTTCGTCGAAGGCTTCAAGAACGAAGTGCTGGTCATGGCCACCGTTCTGTCCTGTGACCTGGAAAACGACCCCGATATCGTCGCGATGATCGCCGCCTCGGCCGCGCTGACCATTTCGGGCGTGCCCTTCATGGGCCCGATCGGCGCCGCCCGCGTCGGCTTTGTCGATGGGCAATATGTGCTGAACCCGTCGATGGACGACATGACGCAGCTGCGCAACAAGCCGGAGCAGCGTCTGGATCTGGTCATCGCCGGCACCAAGACCGCCGTGATGATGGTGGAATCGGAAGCCTATGAGCTGACCGAGGAAGAAATGCTCGGCGCCGTGAAATTCGGCCATGACGCGATGCAGCCGGTGATCGACCTGATCATCGACTTCGCGGAAGAATCCGCGAAAGAGCCCTTCAACTTTGCCGCGCCCGACCTGACCGCGATCTATGGCAAGGTGAAAGCGGCGGGCGAAGCGCAGATGCGCGCGGCCTTCGCGATCAAGGACAAGCAGGAACGCACCTCGGCCATTTCCGCCGCGGTGGACGCCATCAAGGCCGCCCTGTCGGAAGAAGACCTGGCCGATATCAACCTCGGCTCGGCCATCAAGAAGCTGGAATCGTCGATCCTGCGCGGCGACGTGGTGAATAACGGCGTCCGTATCGACGGCCGCGACACCAAGACCGTGCGCCCGATCGTCTGCGAAACCGGCGTTCTGACCCGCGCCCATGGCTCGGCGCTGTTCACCCGCGGCGAGACGCAGGGCTTGGTCGTGACCACGCTCGGCACCGGCGAGGATGAGCAGATCATCGACGCGCTGAACGGCAATTACCGCTCGAACTTCCTGCTGCACTACAACTTCCCGCCCTATTCGGTCGGCGAGGTTGGCCGCGTGGGTTCGCCCGGCCGCCGCGAGATCGGCCATGGCAAGCTGGCCTGGCGCGCGCTGCAAGCCGTGCTGCCCGCCGCCACCGATTTCCCCTACACCATTCGCGTGGTGTCGGAGATCACCGAATCGAACGGTTCTTCGTCCATGGCTTCGGTCTGCGGCGGGTCGCTGTCGATGATGGATGCGGGCGTGCCGCTGAAGGCGCCGGTCGCCGGTGTGGCCATGGGTCTGATCCTGGAAGATGACGGCAAATGGGCCGTGCTGACCGACATCCTGGGCGACGAGGATCACCTCGGCGACATGGATTTCAAGGTCGCGGGCACCGAAAACGGCATCACCTCGCTGCAAATGGACATCAAGGTCGCGGGTATTACCCCCGAGATCATGCAGCAGGCGCTGGCTCAGGCCAAGGACGGCCGGATGCACATCCTGGACGAGATGAACAAGGCGCTGTCGGCCCCGCAGGGCTTCAGCGAATACGCCCCCAAGATCGAGACGCTGACCATCCCGACAGACAAGATCCGCGAAGTGATCGGTTCGGGCGGCAAGGTCATCCGCGAGATCGTGGAGACCTCGGGCGCCAAGGTCGATATCAACGATGACGGCGTGATCAAGATCGCCTCCTCCTCGGCCGATGCGATCAAGCGCGCCTATGACATGATCTGGTCGATCGTGGCAGAGCCGGAAGAGGGCCAGATCTACACCGGCAAGGTGGTCAAGCTGGTCGATTTCGGCGCCTTCGTGAACTTCTTTGGCAAGCGCGACGGTCTGGTCCATGTGAGCCAGATCGCCAACAAGCGCCTGAACCACCCGAACGAAGTGCTGAAGGAAGGCCAGGAAGTGAAGGTCAAGCTGCTCGGCTTTGACGATCGCGGCAAGGTGCGCCTCGGCATGAAGATGGTCGATCAGGAAACCGGCGCCGAAATCGCGCCCGAGAAGAAAGAGAAAGAGGAAGCCGCCGAAGGCTGATCCCTTCTGCGCCCTGTTTCAGAAAGGCCCCGGTTTCGCCGGGGCCTTTTTTCATGGCCTTTCAAGGCCCGACAGGCGGGCAGCAAAAAGGCCCGCAGCCGGGGCTGCGGGCCTGAAAAGGCGGTGGAGCAAGGGAGGAGGAGTGCCCCACCAGAACCGGCATCAGGGAGGAGGAGGATGCCGGTCTTTCGCGAATTACTTGCCGTAGGCCGCTTCATGGGCCAGATCGGCCACCTGCGCGCGGACCACGCCCAGATCGGCCAGATCACGATCGCTCAGCGCGTTCAGCTCGGCCAGGGTGCGGGTATAGACGGCGCGACGCGCCAGAGCCGCTTTGACGTTGGCGACGGTGTTCGCCGCGAACTCCACCAGCGAGAAGCCGGAAACGCGATTGGAAACCACATAAGCCATGTCAGAACCTCATCATCTTCTTCGGTTCGGCGCGGGCCGGATTGCCCTTTGCCGTTGACGCTAACATGGGGCAAATGCTGCACCCGCACAATCCGCCCTCTGCCCAAAGCCGCCATGCGTTTCCTGCATGGCTCGGGTTTCGGCCAAAAACGGGGGACTCAAAGCGGTTTCATACGCGATCCGACATGAAAAAATCCCGTGCGAGACGCACGGGATTTCTGCAAGTGCAAAATCGACGACTTACTTCGTCGGGGCCTTGGCAAAGCGCAGATAGGGCAGCTTGATGTCGAGCTGGCCGTATTTCTCGGCCGCCTGATCGTTGTTCAGGCTCAGCGCGACGATCACATCCTGACCCGGCACCCAGTTGGCCGGCGTGGCCAGCGGCACGCCATCAGTGGCCTGCACCGCGTCCAGCGCGCGCAGGATCTCGGCGAAGTTGCGGCCGACCGACATCGGATAGGTCATGGTCAGGCGCACCTTCTTGTCGGGGCCGACGATATAGACCGTGCGCACGGTGGCAGTATTCGCCGGGGTGCGCCCTTCGCTGGGCAGGTAATATTCGGCCGGCAGCATGTCATAGGCCTTGGCCACCGTCAGCGAGGTGTCGTCGATGATCGGGAAATCGGCCGGGCTGCCGGCAAAGGCCTCGATGTCGCGCTTCCATTTGCCGTGATCCTCGACCGAATCCACCGAAACGCCGATCACCTTGGTATTGCGCTTGGCGAATTCGCCGGCCAGTTGCGCCACGGCGCCGAATTCGGTGGTGCAGACCGGGGTGAAATCGCGCGGATGCGAGAACACGATCCCGTAGCTGTCGCCCAGCCATTCGTGGAACCGGATGGTGCCGGCGGTCGAGTCGGCGGTGAAATCGGGGGCGATATCGTTGATGCGAACGGACATTGCTTGGCTCCTGCAAGGAATTCGCAGGCAACATAATCCCCCGCGCCGCGGAATCCAGCCCGGAAAGCCCCGGCGCGGCAAAGAAGACCGCCGGCAGGCGAAAGCGGCCGGGGCGCGGGACGTTGTCTTTCCCGCCGCCGCTGGATAGGGTCCGATCGTCCGCGAATGGGGGCCAGATGCAGACCGATATCACCGATGCGCTTGCCCGGCCCCATGGCCCGGCACCAGCCCAGCCCAAGCGGAGGGGCTAGGCGCATGCTGTGGCCCAATCGACATTTCAGCCCGTTCAAGCTGTTCCTGCATCGCGAAAGCCATACCGCGCTGATGCTGAACCCCAAGGTGCTGACCACCTTCACCCGCGCCCTGCTGGCCGAGGGCTATCGCCTGCATCTGGGGCAGGACGACCCCTCGGGCGGACGCTGGCCCATGCTGAACGTGGCGCGCCGCTTTCCACTGGCGCGCAGCGGCGATTACCTCGATTACCTGCGCCGCCCCGATGCCTGGGCCACCCATGCCTTTGTCCGCAACCCCTATGGGCGGCTGGCCTCGGCCTGGAAGAACAAGTTCTTTGACGGGCATCATCGCTCGCCACAGGGGCTCGACAGTGCCTATGCCCGGTCGATCCGCAAATACCGGCTGGCGCCGCTGCGCGCCTTTGCGCGGTCGCGGGGGCTGGAAGGCGGGGCACCCAATACGCTGGTGCCCTTTGACACCTTCCTGCATTGGGTCGCCGCCACGCCCGAGGGTCGCCGCGACCACCATTGGGAACCGCAATCGCGGGTGCTGATGACCGACCGCATCCGCTATGCCGCGCTGTGGCGGATCGAGGATCAGTTGCAAGACGGCTTTCTGGCGGTCACAGCGCCGCTGGGCTTTCCGCCGGACTGGGTGATCGACCGTCTGGCGCAGCCGCGCAATTCCAGCAAGACCCGCGCCCGCGCCTACACGCCGGAAACCGCCGCGCTGGCCCGCCCGCTTTGCGGGCAGGATCTGGCGGATTTCGGCTATGACCCGGAAAGCTGGACTGCCTATTAATTTGATCAAATTTTGCTTGCCCTCGGTCTGCGCCCCTGCCAGACTGCGCGCGACCGCATGGAGGCCCGAATGATCGAGAAACGCGACTTTTACATCAATGGCGCCTGGGTCGCCCCGCTGGCGCCGCGCGATTGCGCGGTGATCGACCCCTCGACCGAGGAGCCCTGCGCGGTGATCTCGCTGGGCACGGCGGCGGATTGCGACCGCGCGGTGGCCGCGGCCAAGGCCGCCTTCCCGGGCTGGGCCGCTACCCCACCGGAAACCCGCCGCGCCCATGTCGTGAGAATCCTGGAACAATATGAGGCGCGGGCCGAGGAAATGGCCCGGGCGATCAGCCTGGAAATGGGCGCCCCGATCAAACTGGCGCGCGAAAGCCAGGCGCCTTGCCTGCCCTGGCATCTGAAGAATTTTCTGACCGCTTTCGATCAGATCGAATGGGTGCGCCCGCTGGGCCCCCATGCGCCCAATGACCGCATCGCGCTGGAGCCCATCGGCGTGGTCGGACTGATCACGCCCTGGAACTGGCCGATGAACCAGGTGACGCTCAAGGTGATTCCCGCGCTGCTGGCCGGATGCCCCTGCGTGCTGAAACCGTCGGAGGAGGCGCCGCTGTCCTCGATCCTGTTCGCTGAATTCTGCCACGATGCCGGGCTGCCGCCGGGCGTGTTCAATCTGGTGAATGGCGATGGCGCCGGCGTCGGCACGCGCCTGTCGGAACACCCGGATGTGGAGATGATCTCGTTCACCGGCTCGACCCGGGCCGGGCGCGCGATCAGCAAGGCCGCCGCCGAGACGCTGAAGCGCGTGACGCTGGAACTAGGGGGCAAGGGCGCCAACCTGATCTTTGCCGATGCCGATGAGCGCGCGGTGGAACGCGGCGTGCGCCACATGATGAACAATTCGGGCCAGAGCTGCAACGCGCCCTCGCGCATGCTGGTGGAACGGTCGATCTATGACCAGACCGTTGAAAAGGCCGCACAAATTGCTGCCTCCATCGAGGTCGGCCCGGCCTCGGCCGAAGGGCCGCATATCGGCCCGGTGGTGAATGAGCGGCAATGGAACCAGATCCAGTCCTATATCCAGAAAGGGATCGAGGAAGGCGCGCGGCTGGTGGCGGGCGGGCTTGGCCGGCCTGAACACCTCAATCGCGGCTTCTATGTGAAGCCCACGGTCTTTGCCGATGTCACCCCCGGGATGACCATCGAACGCGAGGAAATCTTTGGCCCCGTCCTGTCGATCATCCCTTTCGACACCGAGGCAGAGGCGGTGCGCATCGCCAATGACACGCCCTATGGCCTGACCAATTATGTGCAGAGCCAGGACGGCGCGCGGCGCAATCGGCTGGCGCGGCAATTGCGCGCAGGCATGGTGGAGATGAACGGCAAATCCCGCGCCGCCGGCAGCCCCTTTGGCGGCATCAAGGCCTCGGGCCGCGCCCGCGAAGGCGGACATTGGGGGATCGAGGAATTTCTGGAGGTCAAGGCGATCTCCGGTTGGGACAGCGCGCAGGACTGAGCGCGGCAGGGGGGCGCTCGCGCCCCCCGTCTCCTGCGGAGACTCCCCCCTGAGGATATTTTGGAACAGATGAAAGGGCGCCGAAGGGTGCCCTTTCAGGCCCGGTCTTGCCCGGGCGCGGCGGCGGATTAGACCAATGTCGCACAGACAGCGCGGCGCGTTTCTCTAGCATGGGCACATCCATGCGGCTCGGGGAGGAACGCATGCCTTGCAGCGAAACTTATCATCACGCCGCCCGGATCGAGGCCGCGCTGACCACCGGCGAGGCCGCGCGGTCGCCCATCGCGGCATCCTGGTCGCGTTCGGCCCGGATGCACGGGCTGGATCCCGGCGCCGGGCGCAAGACGCCCCGCCTGACCGAGGGCGAGCTGGCGGCGCTGCGCGCGGGGATGGAGCCCACGATCCGCGCCGCCGCCCCCACGATGGACCGGCTGTTCCGTGCCGTTGGCGGGCTGGGCACCTGTGTCGTGCTGACCGATCGCGACGGCGTGCCGGTGGACCGGCGCGGCAATCCGGGCGAGGACGACGATTTTGCCCGGGCGGGGCTGTGGACCGGCACGATCTGGTCCGAGCGCGCGGCGGGGACCAATGGCATCGGCACCTGCATTGTCGAGCGCCGGCCCCTGACCATCCTGCGCGATCAGCATTTCATGGCCGCCCATACCGGGCTGAGCTGTTCCTCGGCGCCGATTCATGATGCGGAGGGCCAGTTGACCGCCGTTCTGGATGTGTCTTCGGCCAGTGCGGCCTGTTCGGAGGCGGTGATGCAGCTGGTCGCCCATTCGGTGACCGAGGCGGCCCGGCGGATCGAGGGCGATCTGTTCCGCACCGCATTCCCGCAGGCGCGGCTGCTGGTGGTGCCCGGCACCGAACGCGGCGCCGGCGCGCTGCTGGCCGTGGACGCCGACGAGCTGGTGATCGGCGCCACCCGCGCCGCGCGGCTGCATCTGGGGCTGAGCGGCGATCTGCGCCGCGCCCCGCGCCCGGCGGCCGATCTTCTGGGTCTCGAATCGCATGGCACGCTGGAGGGCGGCGAACGCGCCGTCATCGCCCGGGCACTGGCGCGCGCCCAGGGCAATGCCTCGGCCGCGGCGCGCAGCCTGGGCATCAGCCGGGCCACGTTTCACCGCAAGGTCGCCACGCGACATTGACGCCATCGCCGGGGGCGCAACCTGTCTCAGAACTGAGACAACCCGCGCCCCCGACCTGACCGGACCGGGGTGACCGGCATCGCAATCACCCGCAGACTGAAACCACACCGCCGCAGGGAGGCGGCGCAGAGGAGGAACAGACCATGACGAAACTCGAAACTTTCGACCTGACGAAAGCGCCCTTCAAGACCCGCTACGACAACTTCATCGGCGGCGAATGGGTGGCCCCGAAATCCGGCCGCTACATGGACAACATCTCGCCGGTGACCGGCGCGGTGGTCTGCCAGGTGGCCCGCTCCGACGCCGCCGATATCGAGCGCGCGCTGGATGCCGCCCATGCCGCCCGCAAGAAATGGGGCGAGACCTCGGTCACCGAGCGGTCGAACATCCTGCTCAAGATCGCCGACCGGATCGAGCAGAACCTGGAGGCGATCGCCGTCGCCGAGACCTGGGACAATGGCAAGCCGCTGCGCGAGACGATGGCCGCCGACATCCCGCTGACCATCGACCATTTCCGCTATTTCGCCGGCGCGATCCGCGCGCAGGAAGGCTCGATCGGGCAGATCGACAATGACACCGTGGCCTATCACTTCCACGAGCCGCTGGGCGTTGTCGGGCAGATCATCCCGTGGAACTTCCCCATCCTGATGGCGGCGTGGAAACTGGCACCTGCGCTGGCCGCCGGCAACTGCGTGGTGCTGAAGCCCGCCGAACAGACCCCGGCCTCGATCCTCTATCTCATGCAGTTCATCGAAGACCTGCTGCCGCCGGGCGTTCTGAACATCGTGAACGGCATCGGCGAAGAGGCGGGCGCCGCCCTGTCCTCGTCCAAGCGCATCGCCAAGATCGCCTTCACCGGCTCCACCCCGGTCGGCAAGATGATCATGAAGGCGGCCGCCGACAACCTGACCAACATCACGCTGGAACTGGGTGGCAAATCCCCCAACGTGTTCTTTGCCGATGTGATGAACGAGGATGACGAATTCCTCGACAAGGCGCTGGAAGGCTTCGCGATGTTCGCGCTGAACCAGGGCGAGATCTGCACCTGCCCCAGCCGCGCGCTGGTGCATGAATCGATCTATGACCGCTTCATGGAAAAGGCGCTGGCGCGAGTGAACGCGATCGTCGCCGGCGACCCGCGTGCCACCGCGACCATGATCGGCGCGCAGGCCAGCCAGGAGCAATATGACAAGATCAGCGCCTATCTGGAAATCGGCCGCAAGGAAGGCGCCAAGGTGCTGACCGGCGGGTCGGTGAACAAGTTCAACGGCGATCTGTCGAATGGCTTCTACATCCAGCCGACCGTCTTTGAAGGTCACAACAAGATGCGGGTCTTCCAGGAGGAAATCTTCGGGCCGGTCGTGTCGGTGACCACCTTCAAGACGCTGGAAGAAGCGCTGGAGATCTCCAATGACACCGTGTTCGGTCTGGGCGCGGGCGTCTGGAGCCGCGACACCAACACCGCCTATCGCGCCGGTCGCGGCATCGAGGCGGGTCGGGTCTGGACCAACTGCTATCACGCCTACCCGGCCGGCGCGGCCTTCGGGGGCTACAAGCAGTCCGGTATCGGGCGCGAGACCCACAAGATGATGCTCGACCATTATCAGGAAACCAAGAACCTGCTGGTCAGCTACAACCCCAACAAGCTGGGCTTCTTCTGATCCGGCTTCCCGACAGGCGGGCCGCCTCCCGGCCCGTCAACTCCCTGTGTCGGGCAGGAAAGGCCCGGTGCGTCCCCACGCACCGGGCCTTTTGCCATGCGACAATTGGGGGTCGGCCTTGCGTCAGCCGCAAGTTCTTGACGTCGGGCGGTGCGATCCTTACGTTCTGTGCCCGACAGATTCCCTTGGAGAATGATCATGGGCGCCGCCACCGTTGCCGTTACCGATGCCACCTTCGACGCCGAAGTGCGCCAGTCGCCGATCCCGGTCGTCGTGGATTTCTGGGCCGAATGGTGCGGCCCCTGCCGCCAGATCGGCCCGGCGCTGGAAGAACTCGCGACCGAATATGCCGGCAAGGTCAAGATCGTGAAGGTGAATGTGGACGAAAATCCCGACAGCCCGGCCGTTCTGGGCGTGCGCGGCATTCCGGCCCTGTTCCTGTTCAAGGATGGCCAGGTCGTGTCGAACAAGGTCGGCGCCGCGCCCAAGGCCGCGCTGGCCAACTGGATCGCCTCGGCGATCTGATCGCGGTGTCTGCGATGCGAAAGGCGGCCTTCGGGCCGCCTTTTTCATTCCGGCCAGCCCTGCGCCGTCAGGATCGCGCGAATGTGACCGGGGGCATCCGGGGCCTGGGCGTCGATGGCCTCTTGCTTGAAGAACCACCAAAGGTATTCCGTCATCCGCTGCGGCGGCGCCTGGCCGATCTCGAGCGCGCGGGTCAGACCGTCGCGCGGCACCGATCCGGCAGGGTGGTGAAAGTCGATCCCCGCGAACAGCACCGCCCCCTTGCCGGCGACCATGGCATGCAGCGCCACCGACGAATTCTGGCAGGCCACGAAATCGCAACCGGCAATCAGGTCGGCGGCCGGCGCCGTCACCAGTTGAAAGCGCGGGTGCCGCGCCAGACGGGCCAGGGCGGCGTGATCCTCGGGGGCATAATCCTCGGCCGGGTGCAGCGTCGCGCGCAGCGGCAGGGGCTGGCGCTCCAGCAACGTCTCGATCATCGCGACCGGGCTCATGCTTTGAAAGCTGCGATGCCGGGTCAGGCGACCTTGCAGCGGCACGAAGACGAACCCCTCGCGCGTCAGCGCCCGCCCCGCCAGCACACGGTCACGCAGCCGGGCGTGAAAGGCGGCGGCGCGGGGCGGCACGTGGGACGCATCGGGCAGCTTGCCCGCCACCGCGAAATTCCACCGCTCATTCGTCGGCTCGATGCGCCAGAACGGATACCAATAGGCGCGGCGCAGGCACAGCACGCCGGGGCGGCGCGGCTCTTGCATATGGGTCAGGGCAAAGCCGTCGCGCGCGGGGTTGGCGCCCTCGGCCTCGGGTCGGTAGCAGATCTCCCAGCCCGGCAGGGCCTCGATCACGCGCGACAGGATATTGGTCTGGCAGGCCTCATGCCCCGCCCGCAGATGATCGGGCAGATAGAGCGTCAGCCGCCTATCCACCCAGCCGCTCCCGCAGGGCGGCATGCAACGAGGCGGGCGCGGCGATCACGCCCTCGGCCTGCGGATCGGGCCGGTTCAGCACCAACGAGGCCCCGTGGCGGTCACTGACCTGCACGCCCGCGCGTTCGGCGATCAGGGCGCCCGCCGCGATATCCCATTCCCAGGCCGGGCGCAGCGTCAGCATGGCGTCGAACCGCCCCTCGGCCACCAGACACAGCCGCCAGGCCAGCGAGGCGCGGAAGCTGCGCTTCAGGTCCGGCACACCGCCCGGCCAATGCTCGGGCGCCATCATATGCCCCGTGGTCAGGACCGAGGCCCCCGTCAGCTCCACCCGGTCCGAGGCGCGGATCGGCTGGCCGTCGCGCAGCGCCGGCCCCTGCGCCGCAGCGGAATACAGCCGGTCATGCGCCGGCAGATAGACCACCGCCGCAATGGGCCGCCCGTCCTCCACCACCGCCAGCGACACCGCGAAACTTTCCTCGCCCGCGATGAAGGCGCGGGTGCCGTCGATCGGATCCAGCACAAAGACCCGCCGCGCCGACAGACGCTCTGCCCCGTCGGGGTCTTCCTCCGACAGCCAGCCGTAATCGGGCCGCGCCCCGCGCAAGACCGCGCGCAGATGGGCGTTCACCGCCAGATCGGCCTCTGTCACCGGGCCGAGACCCGGCTTTTCCCAGACCTGCGGCGATTGCCGCCAGAAGCCGAGCGCGATTGCCCCACCCTGCCGCGCCGCCTCGATCAACAGGGAGTGGTCACTTTCCGGCAAGCGTCATCCCCTCGATCAGGATCGACGGCACGCGGGTCGCCAGATGCGGGCGCGCGTCATTGGCCGCCACGAAATCGCGCAGCATCTCGCGCAGGTTGCCGGCGATGGTGCATTCATTCACCGGATAGGCGATTTCGCCATCCTCGACCCAGAACCCGCTGGCGCCGCGCGAATAATCGCCCGTGGTCGGGTTGATCGTCGATCCGATCATCGAGGTGACCAGAAGCCCGGTGCCCATCTGCCCGATCAACTGCCGCCGCGTCGCGGTGCCCGGCGTCAGGTCGATATTCGACGTGGCGGGCGAGGGCGGCGAGGTGGTGCCGCGCGCGGCATTGGCGGTGCTTTCCATGCCCAGCTTGCGCGCCGTCGCCAGATCGAGCGTCCAGCCCGTCAGCACGCCATTCTCCACGATCAGGCGCCGCCGCGTGGCCAGCCCCTCGGCATCGAAGGGGCGCGAGCCCGAAATGCGCGGGCGATGCGGGTCTTCGATCACCGAAAACCCCTTGGGCAGCACCTGTTCGCCAAGCGCGTCGCGCAGCCAGCTTGACCCGCGCGCGACCGAGGCCCCGTTCACCGCCGCCAGCAGATGCCCGATCAGGCTTTGCGAGATGCGTTCGTCGAACAGAACCGGAAAGTTGCCGGTGGCCGGCTTGCGCGCGCCCAGCCGGGCCAGCGCGCGTTCGGCCGCCAGCGCACCGATGCTTTCGGGCGTGGGCATGTCGGCGGCATAGACACGGGATTCACCGGCATAGTCGCGTTCCATCCCGGTGCCTTCGCCGGTAAAGGCCACGGCCGACAGCGACAGCGAACTGCGGGCATAGCCGCCCTGAAAGCCGTTGGTCGCGCTCAGCACCATTTCGCGGCGGCCATAGCCGGCAGCGGCCTGCACCTGGGTAATGCCGGACACGGCCATGGCGGCGGCCTCGACCGCGCGGGCGCCGTCTTCCAGCGCCTGCGCCGTGGGTTCGGGCGCCTCCTCGACCAGATCGAAGGCCGCCAGATCCCAGTCGCGGGCGATCTGGCCCGGATCGGCCAGCCCGGCATAGGGATCCGCCGGCGCCTCGCGCGCCATCGCGACGGCGCGTTCCGCCACATCGGCCAGCGTCCGCGCCGAGGTGTCAGAGACCGAAACGCAGGCCTGCCGCCCGCCGATCAGCACGCGCAGGCCCAGTTCGATGTCTTCGGCGCGTTCAGCCTGTTCCAGCGCGCCCTGCCGGATGTCGATCGACACCGAACTGCCCTGCACCGCCAGCGCATCGGCAGACTCCGCCCCCGCCTTGCGGGCAGCGTCAAGCAGGGCTTCGGTCAGGCGGGCAAGATCGGTCATGGAACATCCTTCCTTTGAATGAAGGAGCTAAGTTGCCCGACCGCTTTAGGCAAGCCTTATGCGACATGCACCGCGCGCGACAGGGTGGAAAGGATCTCGCAGCCGGTTTCGGTCACCACCGCCACCTCCTCCAGCCGGATGCCAAAGCGGCCGGGCAGATAGATGCCGGGTTCGATCGTGAAGACCATGCCGGGTTCCAGCACCACCTCGGACACGCCGGTCAGATAGGGCGGCTCGTGAATCTCCTGCCCCAGCCCGTGCCCGGTGCGATGGGTGAAAAAGGCACCATAGCCCGCCGCCGTGATGACGCCCCGCGCCGCCGCGTCGATGTCGCGCGCGCGGATGCCGGGGCGGATGGCGGCCAGCGCGGCCTGAACCGCGGCCTCGACCACGGCATGCACCTCGGCATAGCTTTCGGGCGGGGTGACGCAGCAGGCCATGCGGGTAATGTCCGAATAATAGCCGTCCTTGCGCCCGCCGATATCGCAGACGATGGCATCGCCGGCGCGGATCACGGTTTCGCCGGTATGGTGATGCGGAAAGGCGCTGTTGGCCCCCGCGCCGACAATGGTGAACTCCGGCACCGCCCCTTCGGCGCGGAAAGCGGCCTTTGCGGCCTCGGCCAGGTCGCGTTCGGTCACGCCGGGGCGGATCGCGGCGCGCAGCGCGGCCTGTGCCAGATCGGCGATGCGGGCATTCTCGCGCAGCGCGGCGATTTCGGCGGGTTCCTTGCGCAGCCGCAGATGGCCTACGGTTTCCGCCGCAAAGCCGCGCCGGGCGCCGGGCAGCGCATCAAGCAGCAGCATCGCATGATCGGCGCGCATGGTCTCATCCAGCGACACCCCGCCCACCGGGCCAAGCGCCGCCAGCGCAGCCGCCAGCGCGCCACCCGGCCCCTGATCGTCGCCCCATTCCCAGAACGGCCAGTCGCTGTGCTGGCGCATGTCGGCGGCATTCAGCGCGGGCATCAGGAACCCCGCGCCGCGATGCCCGATCAGGGCAAGGCAGGGCCGTTCATCGGCAAAGGGCGCCGCCCCGGTCAGCCAGGCAAGATGCGCCCCCGGCGCCAGCGCGACCAGATCGACCCCGGCCTCGACCATGCGCACCCGCAGCCGGGCCAGCCGTGCCTCATGCACATCGCCCGCCCCCGCGGCCGCACGCATCGCCGGCGCAAGTTCGGCCAGATGCGCCGCGATCACCCGGTGCAGCGTCGCCACACGGTCAGGTGTGAAATATCCCTCCACATCCAGCACATTGACGGTGCCCAGCACCTCGCCTGCGACGATCACAGGCGCATTCACCGCCGCATGCAGGCCCAGCCGGTTGATCAGCGCATGGTCAAAGAAATAGGGGGCGAATTCGGCGGTGGTATTGGCGACAAAGGTCTCGCCCCGCAGCAGAACCATGCGGCTCCAGTCATCATGCTGGATCGGCTTGGGCACCGAGGTCGGATAGTTTTCCGGGTCGGAACTATAGGCCCGCCGCGCCAGCCCCGCCGCGGGATCCTGCACCGACACGGTGAACAGCCGCCCGCCGATCTCGGCCTGCACCGCCCTGTGAAGCCGCCCGAATATCTCTGCCGTCATCCGCCCTCTCCGAAATGGAAGGGCCGCCCGGCGGGCGGCCCTTGTCGTCTGCTGCCGGGGTCAGACTAGCAAAGCGCCGCTGCCCCGCATGTCGAAACGCGACATGCCTTATTGCAACTGCATGCCGTTGACGAAGAAGTGCTTGTCCTTGAACTCGATATTGGAGGTCATGGTGTCAGGCTCGCCCTCGACGACCTTGGCGAACATGCCCAGCATCATCCGCGCGCCCATCATCTGATCCTCGGGCACGAGACCCATCGCCATCAGCTTGTCCAGCAGACCGTTCAGCCCGACCGCCTTGAGGTTCACCGTGCCGGTCGGTGCCGGGGCCCCGCCGAAGGTGGTCATGTCGGTATTGTCAAAGGTCAGCGCGCCGGCGCCGGTGACATCGGCACCCGCCAGCTTGACCTGAAGCGCGTTGATGTTCAGCGATTGCAATTCGCCCGGTGCGCCTTGCAGCGCGGCCATCGCGGCCTCGTCCATCAGATCGGTCGTCAGCTTGACGGTGCCCTTGGTATCCAGATGCACGGTCATCGGATCACGCGGCAACTGCGCGGTCGGGTCGATCATGCCCCAGATCTCGTCGGAAATGGTCAGGTCGGCCAGCTTCATCATGAAGGCGAAATCGGCGGGCGTATCGCTTTTCGACACCGGGGCCACCAGATTGAACGCGCCCTCCTTATAGGCCAGATTGACCTGCGGGAACGGGATCTGCCCACCCGAGATGGTAAAGTTCGCGTCCTTCGCCGTGCCACCATAGGCCAGCTTGGCCGCATCCAGCGCAAAGGTCAGATCGCCGCCGGCATTGGTGCCCTGCGCCTTGGTCTCGCCGCTCTGGTCCGTGACCGTCATGTCAAAACTGGCGCTTTGATAGGCGACCGAACCGTCCATCCGCGCGCCGGCCTTCAGCGCCGCCGCGATATTCGCCATATCGCCCAGGATCGCGGAATTCGACATGGCGGTGATGCCCGCCACATTGACCACCGCGTTGATCTTGCTGCCATCCTCGGGGTTGGAGCCGGCAATGGTGATCGCCGCGCCATCCAGCGTCGCATTGCTCGACAACGCCTTGCTGTCCCCGCCCGCGACCAGATAGTTGCCTTTAAGCCCGGTCAGGACCGCCTCGGCCTTCATGTCCGGCGGCACGTCCTTGCCGCCTTCGATCCCGTCCAGCTTGATCGTCACGGACGGGCCGGTGAAATCATAGCGCATTTCCTCGGGGCTGCCCGAGACCAGCACGCTCATGCCCGGATTCAGCACCGAGACATGGGTCGTCGTTTCTGCCATCTCGCCGCTGGCGGGGGTCTTGATGGTGACCTTGGACCCGTCGCTCATGGTCATTTCGACGGTGCCATCGCCCTTGTCGGTCAGCGTCAGCTGATCCATCGACACGACCGCCTCGGCCCCATCCTGCGCCGAGGTGACGGCGATGCCCTTGACCACCAGCGCATCGCCCTCGCGCGCCTCGCTGGTGGTGGTCAGCGTCTGGCCATAAGAACCGCTCAGCGATTTCCAGTTTTCCCAGACCTGCTCAGGCGTCACATCGGCCAGGGCGGCATTGCCGGCGACAAGGGCGACAAAGGCGGTCGAACACATGAATTTCCACTTGGTCATAATAAATCCTTCCCTGCTGCAAATGATGCCAGAGCATCTGCCATGCCCGGTGCGCTGCTCAACCCGATCCGACAGTGGACGTCAGGGGTTTCCCGCACCTTCCCGCATGAGGTAACAAGCTTTGGATAGCGATGGAAGGAGGGAAACGGATGCGTGATCAGGTCGTGGCCATCACGGGGGCCAGCCGGGGCATCGGCGCCGCCGCCGCACGGATTTTCGCCGAGGCAGGGGCGCGGGTCGCGCTGCTCGCACGCAGCAAGGCCGACATCGCCGCGCTGGCTGCCGAAATCGGCGATGCGGCGCTGGCAGTGCCCTGCGACGTGGCGGATTGGGAATCGGTTCAGGCCGCCATCGGCGCGGTGGTGGTGGAATGGGGCCGCCTTGACGTGCTGATCAACAATGCCGGCGTGATCGAGCCGATCGCCCGCCTGTCAGAGGCCAGCCCCGCCGCTTGGGCGCATCTGATCGACATCAACCTGACCGGGGTCTTTCACGGCATGCGCGCCGCGCTGCCGGTGATGCAACGCCAGGGATCGGGCACCATCCTGACCATTTCCTCGGGCGCCGCGCATCGCCCGCTGGAGGGCTGGAGCGCCTATTGCGCCTCCAAGGCCGGGGCGGCCATGCTGACCCGCGCCCTGCACGAGGAAGAAGGCCAGTGGCTGCGCGTCATGGGCCTGTCGCCCGGCACGGTGGCAACCGAAATGCAGGTGCAGATCAAGGCCTCGGGCATCAATCCGGTCAGCCAGCTGTCCTTCAGCGACCATATCCCCGCCGAATGGCCGGCGCGCACGCTGCTATGGATGTGCGGCGACGCGGCCGAGGCCTGGCGCGGTCAGGAAATCTCGCTCCGGGATGAGGCGATCCGCCGCGCGGTGGGGCTGGCATGATCGAGATCACCCGCGATGGCGGCCGCTGGACTGTCACGCTCGACCGCCCCGACAAGGCCAATTCCCTGACCCGCGCCATGCTGACCACGCTGGCCGAAACCGCCGAGGCTGCGGCCGCCGACAGCGATTGCCGCGTCTTCGTGCTGACCGGGCGGGGCAAGGTCTTTTCCGCCGGCGCCGATCTGGACGAGGCGCGGGCGGGGCTGGCCACCGATCCGGTCTGGGAGCGTCTTTCGGGCGCAATCGCCGCCCTGCCCTGCCTGACCATCGCCGCCCTGAACGGCACGCTGGCCGGTGGCGCCATGGGCATGGCGCTGGCCTGCGATCTGCGGCTGGCCGTCCCGGGCAGCAAGGTGTTTTACCCGGTGATGAAGCTGGGCTTTCTGCCGCAACCCTCGGACCCGCCGCGCCTGGCGGCGCTGGTCGGGCCGGCGCGGGCCCGGATGATCCTGATGGCCGGCGCCCGGATCGAGGCCGAGGAGGCGCGTGACTGGGGCCTGATCGACCGCATCGTCGCGCCCGAGGCCTTGGAGGCGGCGGTGGCGGCCCTTGCAGCCGATGCGCTGGCGGCCAGCCCCGCCCATGTCGCGGGCATCAAGGCGCTGATCCCCGCGCGCTGATGCAAAAAGGCCCCGCGCAGGTGGCGGGGCCTTTCCGGGGTCATTTCTTCTTCGGCGGCACGAAACGCTTGGAGGTGTCGCGCGCATCGGCGGGCTTGGGCGCCGGCTTGCCCTTGGCGGGGCGGGCCGCAAAGGTCTTGCCCTCGGCCTTGTGCGACTTGGTGCCGGCGGCGCGGGCGGGCTTGTCCTTGCCGCCGCCATGCGACTTGAACCCCGCCGATTTCGACGCCGGACGATCGCCGGTCTTGCCCGCGCGATCCCCGGAACGGTCACTGGCCGACCAGCGCGGCTTGCGCTCGCCACCCTCCGGGCCTTCGCCGCGTGCCGCATAGGGCTTGCGCGGGGCGGCATCATCCTTGCCATAAGCCTCGCGCTTCACATAGGGCTTGCGGTCGCCATCCTCGCGCTTGGCATAGGGCTTGCGCTCCGCAGCATCCCGCGGCGCATAGGGTTTGCGATCCCCGTCTTCACGCTTGGCATAGGGCTTGCGCTCAGCCCCGTCGCGCGGCGCGTAGGGTTTGCGATCCCCCTCCTCGCGCCGGGCATAAGGCTTGCGATCCCCATCCTCACGCTTGGCATAGGGCTTGCGCTCGGCCCCGTCGCGCGGGGCATAGGGTTTGCGATCCCCATCCTCGCGGCGGGCATAGGGCTTGCGCTCGCCATCCTCGCGCGGGGCATAGGGCTTGCGCGGCGCATCGGCATCGCGCTCACGGGCCGGATTGAACTCGCGCGGCTTGTAGACCCGCTTTTCGGTCTCCGCCGCCTCGGGACGGGCCGGATAGTCGCGCTCGCGCTTGGCATAGGGCGGGCGCGGCGCGGCCTCGCCCTCATCCTCGACAAAGCGCGAGGGCTTGGGCGCATAGGCGGGCTTGTCGCGACGCGGACGATCCTCGCTGCGCTCCGGGCGCGGCGCCCGATTTTTCGCCGAAAAATCGGCACGGGCCGGGCGTTCGGGGCGACCGAATTGCGGCTCGCCCTCCACGCGGTGCAGGGTCAGGCCCGGCTCCAGCTCCATACCGTCGGTGATGCGCCCGGCCGAGGCCTTGGCGATCTGCACGAAGGTCACGGTCTGCTGCACCCGGATGGCGCCGATCTCGTTCTTGGTGATGCCCACACCGTCGCAGATCTTCGGCAGCAGCCAGCGCGCTTCGGCGCGGCCCTCATGCCCGACCGAAAGCAAGAACCATTCGGCCTCGCCAAAGGCGTTGCGGTCACGCGGTGCCGAAGGCGCGGCCTGCGAGGGCGGCGTGGCATCCTGCAACTCCTCGGGGGCGGAACGCGCCTCGCGCCACAGCCGCACAAAGGCCGCCGCCATATGTTCGGCGCCATAGCGCTCGATCAGGTCGCGGGCCAGCGCGGCCTCATCGCCCGGGCGGTCGGCCAGCAAGGGCAGTTCCAGCAGCCGCGCATCGTCCCGCGCCTGAACCTCGTCGGCCGAGGGGGCCTTGGCCCATTCCGCCACCACCTTGGCACCTTGCAGCAGCCGGGTCGCCTTGCGGAATTCCGACGGCGGCACGATCAGGACCGACGTGCCCTTGTTGCCCGCGCGCCCCGTCCGCCCCGAGCGGTGCAGCAGGGTTTCGCTGTTCGACGGCAGATCGGCATGGATCACCAGTTCCAGCCCCGGCAGGTCGATGCCGCGCGCCGCGACATCGGTCGCGATGCAGACCCGCGCCCGGCCGTCGCGCAGCGCCTGAAGCGCGTGCATCCGTTCCGATTGCGACAGCTCGCCCGACAGCGCGACCACCTGAAAGCCGCGATTGCCCATCCGCGCCAGCAGATGATTGACGTTCATCCGCGTCTTGCAGAACACGATGGCCGTCTTCGCCTCATAGAAGCGCAGCACGTTGAAGATCGCGTGTTCGCGGTCACGCGGCGTGATGTTGATGGCGCGATAGTCGATATCGCCGTGCTGGCGCGCCTCGCCGGCGGTTTGCAGACGCACCGCATCGCGCTGGAAGGTGCCGGCCAGCTTTTCGATCTCTTTCGGCACGGTGGCCGAGAACATCAGCGTGCGGCGGTTTTCCGGCGCGGCACCCAGAATGAATTCCAGATCCTCGGCAAAGCCCAGATCCAGCATCTCGTCGGCCTCGTCCAGCACCGCGACATGCAGAAGCGACATGTCGAGGCTGCCGCGTTCGATATGGTCGCGCAGACGGCCGGGCGTGCCGACGACGATATGGGCGCCGAAGGACAGCGCGCGGCGCTCGGTGCGATAGTCCATGCCGCCAACGCAGGTGGCGATCTGCGCGCCGGCCTTGGCATAGAGCCATTCCAGCTCGCGCGCGACCTGCTGCGCCAGTTCGCGCGTCGGCGCGATGATCAGCGCCAGCGGCGCCTCGGCGGGTTTCAGGATGTCATCGCCACCCAGCACCTCGGGCGCCATGGCCAGGCCAAAGGCCACGGTCTTGCCCGAGCCGGTCTGCGCCGAAACCAGCGCGTCGCGACCGGACAGTTCGGGGGCCAGCACGGCCTGTTGCACGGGGGTAAGGCTTTCATAGCCCTTTTCGGCAAGCGCCGCTGCCAGCGGTGCCGCAATATTCAGGTCGGTCATGTCTGTTCCAAAGAAGGGGCGTGGGCGCCCGTGACGGCCCACCCTTCCCCTTGGCGCCGGGCCTCCCTGCCCTGGGCGCATCCGGAATCATCGGAGCCTCGGCGCTGCGCCTATCCGAAATCGGGCCTCAGGTATAGTCAGAAAGCGTCGGCCATGGTCGCGAGGGTCGAAGAACATGCGCGCCGCACCGACCGCCAGCGGCGGCAAGGATGCATTGCCCGGGGATTCGCGGTCGGTTGAAAGCCGCCCCTGCGATTGACCGCAACCTTGCCACCGCCCGCCACGGCGACCGGCGAACAGCCCCCGTTGAGGGCGGCGCCTGTCCATTGGTGGCGCCACGACCGGATTCGCCTTTCGCGCACCGTCATCAGCCGACTCCCACCAAAAAACCGCGCATCAGGACGGCAAAGGCGGCACCGCGCCAGACCGAAAGGGGCATGTTATCCGATATCAAGGCGCCGTTTTTGCCTGTCATCCGGCCTTGGCCCATCTCAGACGCCATGAAACCGCATCCGAAAGGACAAGACATGCTGCCTGTCATCTCCTCCGCCGCCAAGACCACGATCCTGGGCGCCCTCGCGCTCAGCATCGGCCTGACCGCCGCCGCGCCGGCCCAGGCGCTTGGCAAGAACGAACGCAAATTTCTGGAAGGCGTCGCCGCCGCGATGATCGTGGACCGCATCCTTGACGATGCCCGCCGCCGCAACCAGCCGCGCCAGCAGCCTGTGCCGCAATACTATGTGCCGCAGCAGCAATATTACGTTCAGCCGCGCCCGACGCATCGCAAGCCGGCCCACACCTATCGCAGCAGCATCTATGCGACGCCGGTGGCGCAGGCCTTCAACTCCTACACCTCGGCCGACCGCAAGCGCATCCAGCAACGGCTGGCGGCGCAGGGCTATTACCGCAGCGGGATCGACGGCTCGTTCGGGCCGGGCACCTATAACGCGATCGTCGGCTATGCCAATGACCGCGGCCAGAGCAACGGCCTGCGCAATACCTCCGGGGTCTATGGCATCTTTGACGGCCTGATCTACTGATCCGGCATCACGCCCCCTGGCCCGGCGTCACGCTTTGCGGATCGTGTCGCCGGGTTGCAGCGTGGGGAACAGCTCGATCCGTTCCCCGCCGATCACCCCGGAAGGACGCTTGCCCGCGATGATCTCGGCCGCATGGATACCGATCTCGCGCCGGCAGGCATCCATCGTCGCCAGACGGCGCGGCAGGCCATCCAGCAGCTCCACCCCGTTGAAGCCGGCAAGACCCAGCCGCCCGGGCACGTCGATGCCCTGCGCCAGACACCACAAAAGCCCGCCCGCCCCGATCATATCGTTGGAATAATACAGGAAATCGAGGTCGGGCGTTCGCGTCAGGATCGCCTCTGTCATCTCGCGCCCCTTCTGGAGCGCGGACCCCCCGGCATAATATTCCTCATCCGCCAGGGTGATGCCGGCGCGGCCCAGCCCCTCGCGGAATCCCTCCAGCCGTTTGCGGGCGCGGTGGTCGTCGGGCATCTTGGTGCCCAGAAACCCGATGCGGCGATATCCGGCCGCGATGATCGCCTCGGCCATCTGCAACCCGGCGCGGCGATGCGAGATGCCGACCGCGCTGTCCACCGGATCGCCGTCGATATCCATGATCTCCACGATCGGGATTCCGGCGGTTTCCAGCATGGCCCGCGCGGCCTCGGTATGTTCGAGCCCCGCGATGATCACGCCGGAGGGGCGCCAGCTGAGCATCTCATACAGCACAGATTCCTCACGCTCGGGCAGGTAATTGGTGATGCCGACCACAGGTTGCAGGCCGGTATCCTCCAACGTTTCGGAAATGCCCATCATCACCTCGGGGAACACCATGTTCGACATCGAGGGGATGATCACGCCCACCAGGTTGACCCGCTGCGAGGCCAGCGCCCCGGCGATCTTGTTGGGCACATAGCCCAGCCGCCGCGCTGCCTGAAGCACCCGCTCGCGCGTGGTTTCCGACACGTCGCCGCGGTTGCGCAACACGCGGCTCACCGTCATCTCACTGACGCCCGAGGCTTCGGAGACGTCGCGAAGGGTAAGGGTGCGGCGCGGATCGGGGGGGGTGGGCTTGGTCACGGGATCTGTCCTTGGACGAGTACAGAATCATTGTTAGCGCCAAAAGAACCCCTTGTCCAAGGCATGATCCCCTGCTAATGTTAGCGCTATCAGGATTGTCCAGCGCGCCCGCAAGCTCTCAACTGGCGCGACGGATCCGCGGAGGGGACGTTGGGCCAAATTTCGGCCCCTCCGCACCTGATACCCCCCCTGCTACCCCCCGCGCGATCCGACCGGAAATGGTTGCACATTCCCCCATTTGCCCGCATGAAGGGCGCATGCCCTCCGCGTGACGGTAACGGCCCCGTGGCTCAACTGGATAGAGCAGCCCCCTCCTAAGGGGCAGGTTACAGGTTCAAGTCCTGTCGGGGTCACCACCCTCTGCCGCTGCCGGAAATGCATCAACACCCACAAGCGCCCTGCGGCTCACGCGACTCGCCGCGCACGATCAATGCGCTCCGATTTGAGTGGCCGTGCCAGAGATGCGGTCGCCGGCTTGCCCGCACGACCAGAGGTGCGAACCCACCAAACGCCAGCATCCCGTCCGGCCACCACGCTGAGCGACGCGGATGCGTCAAGCGAAGTGGATCGCCACAATAACCCGCGCGATGCCGGGATCAGGCCCGTCCCCTGCAAACCAGCCGGACCAAAACTGTAAACTCTGATTTTTCCGTTATCCATCAATTCGATAGATTGAGGATGGCGACCCCGGGAGGACTCGAACCCCCGGCCAGCCGCTTAGAAGGCGGCTGCTCTATCCAGCTGAGCTACGGGGCCACGGATTCGACGTTTAACCCCTCGGTCGCGCTTGGGCAAGGCGCACGACGGCGCGCGGCGTTTTTCGACATCGTCCTGTGATGTGCCAGGCTTTTGCCGGCGCCTGACTGGCCAACAGATGCAGATCCGCTTTAACGCCAGTCTCACAAGTTGCGGGTCATGAAATAGCTGTTGGGGTCTTCCCAATAGCCTTCGAACGGGCCGCAGACCGCAAAGCCCGCGCGGGTATAGAGCGCGCGGGCGGGGGCGAAGACTTCCTCGACGCCGGTCTCCAGGCTGAGCCGCCGATAGCCGAGCGCGCGGGCCTCCTCCATCAGCCGGTCGAGCAGCTGCACCGCCAGGCCGCGGCCGCGGGCCTCGGCCACGACATGCATCGACTTGATCTCGGCATGGTCGTCGCGGATGCGCTTGATCGCCCCCATGCCCAGCACCGCCGCCCCTTCGCGCAGGGTAAAGAAGGCGACCCCGGGCGCGGCCAGTTCAGCGGGGTCAAGCGCATGCACGCTTTCGGGCGGCGAGGCGGCCCACATCATCTCCAGATGGCGCTGCAACAGCGGCAGCACATCGGGGGCAAGCGGGGTATCGCGGCGAATTTCGAGCGTCATTTCGGAGCCCTTCGTGAGAGGTCGAGCCCGTTGACCAGCACGGTCCCAGGGCGGGTTTCGGCGTCGATATCCCAGACCAGCCCGCGCCCATCCGGCGCGGCGCGGCCCAGCCCACCGATCAGGGCCAGCGCGGCGTTGGCCTTCGGGCGATCGGCCTCGGGCAGGGCCTCCAGCGCCTTGGCGATACGGTCCCAGCCCTCGACCGTGATGGCGCCCCGCCCGGTGGGCGGCGTCGCGCCATCGGTGAAATGCATCGCCCCGCTGCCCTGCGCCAGATAGGCCGGCGCGCGCAGTTCCAGCGCCTGCACCGTCAGATCCAGCCCCTCGGGCGCCAGCAGCGGCCAGAGCCGCTGGCGCAGATCGGCCGGCAGTCGCGGCACCGCCCCGGCATCAAAGGCCCCGATGATCAGCCGCAACGGCGCGGCCGGGTGAAAGCCGCCCAGCTGAATGTCGAGCCGCAGCCGATCCGGCAGCAGCGGCCCCGCCCAGGCGGGGATGAGCAAGGGCGCCTCGGGCTTGATCCCCTCGATCAGCCAGGATTGCCGCGCGTTCGCCGTTTCGGACAGGCCCTCGGCCTCCATCGTCAGGGTCGCCCGATCCAGCGCCAGCGTCAGACCGCCGCTCTGGATCGACACCTTGCTGTGGATCGCCTTGTGGCTGATCCGTTCCACCCCGGGCACCAGCGCGAGCAGACGCTGGCGCAGCCCCTCCTGCTGGGCGGGCAGGGTGGCGGGGGTGACATTGGCGACCATGAACCGCACGAGATCATGCAGCGCCTCGGTGCGCAGGCCGGTCAGGCTGCGTTCGGTCTGGATCCGGTCCAGACGCAGATCGAGTGTGAAGGGGGGCGCCCCCACCGGCGCAATGCTGAGCGAGTTGCTGACCCCGATCATCTCGGTCCGGTCGGTGACATCGGCGCCGGTGCTGCCGGCAATCGCCTGGGCGCGCCAGGCAATGTCCTGGATCGCCGAAACGTGCCGCATGACCTCGCCCGTGGCGGCATCGCTCCGCGTCTCGTCGTTGGCGACCTTGCGGATGGCGACCTGCGCCTCGCGGAACAGGCCCAGCTTTGCGTCATAGATGCCGCTGGCCAGCACCCGGTCCACCGTCAGGGTCAGGCTGTGGCGCGGCGCGTCGGTATAGCGCAGGCTCAGCGGCTGGTCCTGCTTGACCGCCCACAGCCCCTCGCCCTTTGCGGTGACAGACAGGCGCAGCGGTGTCAGCTCCACCTTTGCGCGCAGATCGGGCGGCAAAAGCGGCGTCGGATCGAGGGTGACGGCATAGGCCTTGCCCTCTGGGTTGACCTGCACGACGCCCGGCGTCTTGCCGAAATAGCGTTGCAAATCAGCCTCGATCGTCGCGGCGGCGCTGTCGGTCACGGGCTGCGCCGGGGCAGGCGCGGCCACAAGGCCCATAAAAAGGGCGGCAATCAGGGCGCGAGACCGAAACGACATGCAAATTCCTGACAAGACAACAGAACCTGCCTTAGTTCACCACTCTGCACGACCAAGCGCAACCCATCCTTGCACGCAGCAAAGGCGCACAGGTCGCCCCCGCCGGCAGATCCGACCAAGGCGACCCGTGCCTCAATGCGCCGTCAGCGCGCCCCGCTTGCCCGGCTTGTCATGCAGGCCCAGCCGATCCACGATGGTCTCCGACGCGGCATTCAGGCCGACGACCTCCACGCTGACGCCCAGACGGCGGAATTTCAGCACCGCCGAATCCAGCGCCTGCACCGACGAGATGTCCCAGATATGTGCCGCGCTCACGTCGATGGTCACCCGATCCAGGCTTTCGCGGAAATCGAAGGCGCGCAGGAATTCCTCGACCGAGGCAAAGAACAACTGACCCGAGACGACATAGATGCGCCCCCGCCCATCCGCGCTTGCGGTCGAGGTGACGCGGAACAGGCGCGCGATCTTGCCGGCAAAGAAGATGCCCGACAACAGCACCCCGACCAGCACCCCGATGGCAAGGTTATGGGTCCAGACCACCGCCACCACCGTCGCCAGCATCACCACCGAAGACGAACGCGGATTGGTCCTGAGCGCCGCCAGCGACGACCAGGAGAAGGTGCCGATACTGACCATGATCATGATCGAGACCAACGCGGGCATCGGGATCCGCGCCACCCATTCCCCCAGAAAGACCACCAGAATCAGCAGCACCAGCCCGGCGGTAAAGGATGACAGCCTGCCCCGCCCGCCGGATTTCACGTTGATCATGCTTTGCCCGATCATGGCACAGCCCGCCATGCCCCCGATAAAGCCGGTCGCGGCATTCGCGATGCCCTGGCCGATACATTCCTGATTGCGGCTTGAACGGGTGTCGGTCAGCTCATCCACCAGGTTCTGCGTCATCAGGCTTTCCAGCAGGCCGACCACGGCAATCGCCAGCGCATAGGGCAGGATGATCGACAGCGTCTCCAGCGTCAGGGGAACCTGCGGGATCAGAAACACCGGCAGCGTATCGGGCAAGGCGCCCATGTCGCCCACCATGCGCACATCCCAGCCAAAGACCATGCACAGCCCCGTCAGCACCACGATGGTCACCAGCGGCGACGGCACGGCGCGCGACAGGCGCGGGAACAGATAGATGATGGCCAGCCCCGCCGCCACCAGCACATAGGTCAGCGGGGTGACGCGCGCAGGATCCAGCTCTGGCAATTGCGCCAGAAAGATCAGTATCGCCAGCGCATTGACAAAGCCGGTCATCACCGATTTCGACACAAAGCGCATGACAAAGCCCAGCCGCAGCACCCCCATGGCGATCTGGATCAACCCGGTCAACACGGTCGCGGCCAGCAGGTAGTGCAGCCCGTGGTCGCGCACCAGCGTCACCATCAGCACCGCCGTCGCCGCGGTCGCGGCCGAGATCATGCCCGGCCGCCCGCCGGTGATCGCCGTCAGCACCGCGATCGAGAAACTGGCATAAAGCCCGACCTTGGGATCGACTCCCGCGATGATCGAAAAGGCAATCGCCTCGGGGATCAGCGCCAGCGCGACGACCAGCCCCGACAACAGGTCAGCCCGGATGTTGCCGAACCATTCGGCCCGGTAGGTTTCAAACGAAAACATGTCATTTCCTGAACGGCCCCGCATTACGATCAGGACCATCATCCGGATCAATGCCGGGCCCCCGGAAAGGGTGGCCAGCGCGGCGTCCGGTAGGGTTGTCCGGCGGATCGGCGGCCGGAAGAGCCAGCCGGGGCTTGCACCCGGCTCCTTGTTCGCTGCGCCCCCATAGCCGCATCGACCGCGAAAGCCAAGCGCCCGTCGCGGGGCCGCCGGGCCGGGGCGCGGCGCACCCGTCACACCGCACCTGTCATCGGGCCCGGCGGAAAAAGCGCGAACGGTCGTAAAGCGCCTCAAGCCGCTTCAGACGGGCCTCGGTCTCGGACCAGCTCAGGGTCTGGACGGCAGCCAGCAGCGTTTCGACCAGCACCGTGATGGACACCATGCTGTCCCAGGCGCTCGGGGCCTCGATATGGGCGGCAAGGGTGTGGCGGGCATGGGCGGCGGCGGGGCTGACCCAGCGGTCGGTGATCAGCACCACCTCGGCGCCCTGCTCCACCGCCAGTTCCACCAGTTGCAGCACCGAGTTTTCGTAGCGCCGGATGTCGAACACCACCAGCACATCGCCGCGCTTCATGTCCAGCAGCGCCGGCGGCCAGGTGTTCGACAGGCCCGACAGCAGCGTGACCTCGCGCCGCACCACCTTCATCAGGGTGACAAAGTAATCGGCCTGCGCATGGGTGATGCGCCCGCCAATGGCAAAGACCGCCCGCCCGGGATCGGCCAGCAGCGCCGCGGCGGCATCGAATTCGGCATGGTCGATCTGGCCCAGCGTGGCTTGCAGATTGCCCACCACCGCATCGGCAAAACGGTTCAGGATATGCGTATCCGGCGCCCCGCCCGCCCAGCGGTCATGCTTGGCCAGCGGCGAGACCAGCATCGCCTCCACCTCGCCGCGCAGGGCGTGCTGGTAATCGGGATAGCCCTTGAAACCCAGCTTCTGACACAGCCGCACCACCGTCGGCGTGGACACTTCGGATGCCTTGGCCAGCGCGGTGATGGAGCCGAGCGCCGCCACCGGATAATTCTTGAGGATATGCGTCGCGAGCTGCCGTTCCGCCCGCGTCAGATCGGGCAATGCACTGCGCATCTGGTCTTCGATCGTCATCTGCATGCCCGCCCCCATGGCGCGAATCCCTGCGCCTTTGGCACAGTCTGCGCCGCATTTGGAAAATTTTGTAACAGAAAATGTGCAGAAGAAAAATTCTTGACAGAGGCGCCCCGCCCGAAGGACGCTTGGCGCAACAACAGGGATGAATCGCAGCAATGACTGCACCGATTGCCGATACCGACGGGCGCTTTGCGCCCGTGATCGAGGGGCGCGACCGCAAGGGCGACGTGATCCTGGTCTGCGACCATGCCGCCAATGCCTTTCCGCCGCCCTGGGGTGACCTGGGCCTGACGGCTGACCAGCGGCAGGCGCATATCGCCTGGGATCCGGGCGCGCTTGGCCTGATGCGCGGGCTGGCCGCACGGCTGGAGGCGGCCTGCGTCGCCGCCACGGTCAGCCGGCTGATCTATGACTGCAACCGCGCGCCCGACATGCCCGGCGCGATGCCCGCGCAATCGGAGCTGCACCAGATCCCCGGCAATGCCGCCATCACGCCCGAGGCGCGGCTGGCGCGCGCCCGCGCCGTCTATCTGCCGTTTCAGACCGCGCTGCATGATCTGATCGCCGAACGCATCGCGCTTGGCCGCCGGCCGGCAATCATCACCATTCACAGCTTTACCCCGGTCTATTTCGGCAAGCCCCGCGCGGTGGAATTCGGCGTGATCCATGACGCCGATCCACGCCTTGCCGTCGCCATTCTGGAGGAGGCGCGCCGCCGCTCCACGCTGAATTGCGGGCTCAACGCGCCCTATTCGGCGGCGGATGACGTGACCCATACCCTGCGCCTGCAAGCCACGCCCTATGGCCTGCCCAATGCCATGCTGGAGATCCGCAACGACCTGATCGCCACGCCCGAGGCCGAGGACACCATGGCCGCGACGCTGGCGCCGGTGCTGGCGGCCGCACTGGCCCGGCTTGGCCCCCCGCGGAAGGAACCCTGAGATGCCGCGCTGGTCCATCGCCTTTGTCCGTCTTGTCGATCGGCTGAATTACGGCGTCGGCCGCATGGCCATGTATCTGCTCTTCGTGCTGATGGCCGTGCTGATGTGGTCCGCCGCGACCAAGCTTTATGGCCGCCCCTCGCTCTGGACGCTGGAAATGGCGCAATTCGTGATGGTCGCCTATTACATTCTGGGCGGCCCCTATTCGATGCAACTTGGCAGCCATGTGCGCATGGATCTGTTCTATGCCCGCTGGACGATCCGGCAAAAGGCCTGGACGGATGCCTTCACCGTGCTGGCGCTGATGATCTATCTGGGCGTGATGATCTGGGGTGCCTGGGACAGCCTCGCCTATTCGCTGACGCTGAAATGGCCCGATGGCGCCCTGCTGCCCGAGATCGGACGGCTGGAGCGCAGCCCGACCGCCTGGCGGCCCTTTCTGTGGCCGATCAAGGGGGTGCTGTTCCTCGGCTTCGTGCTGATGTTCCTGCAATCGCTCACCTATCTGATCCGCGACATCGCCATTCTGCGCGGGGAGGAGATCTGAATGCCGCAGGAAATGATCGCCCTTCTGATGTTCTCGACCATGCTGGTGCTGATGATCACAGGCCAGCGTGTCTTTGGCATCATCGGCGTGGTGGGCGTGGTGGCGGCGCTGGCGCTTTGGGGCACCGGCGGGCAGGCCATGGGGTTTTCGGCGTCGATGAAGCTGATGAAATGGTATCCCATGCTGACGCTGCCGATGTTCGTCTTCATGGGCTATGTCATGAGCGAGACACGCCTGGCCGAAGACCTCTACAAGATGTTCCATGTCTGGTTCGGCCCGGTGCCCGGCGGCCTTGCCATCGGAACGATCCTGCTGATGGTGCTGATCTCGGCGATGAACGGGCTCAGCGTGGCCGGCATGGCGATCGGATCGACCATCGCCCTGCCCGAACTGCTGCGCCGGGGCTATGACAAGCGCATGGTGACCGGCGTCATTCAAGCCGGGTCGAGCCTTGGCATCCTGATCCCGCCTTCGGTCGTTCTGGTGCTTTACGCGATGATCGCCCGCGCGCCGGTCAGCCAGTTGTGGCTGGCGGGGCTGATGCCGGGTCTGGTGATGGCCGGGCTGTTCATCGCCTATATCGCGCTGCGCAGCGCGCTGAACCCCAGGCTTGCCCCGCCGCTGCCGCCTGAGGAACGCGCGGCCTATACCCGTGCCGAAAAGATGCGCCTGCTGGGCGCGGGCCTGCTGCCGCTGGCGATCTTTGCCGCGATGATGGGGCCGTTCATCTATGGCGTCACCTCGCTGGTGGAGGCCTCGGTTGTGGGGGTCGGCGTCACGGTGCTGGCCGCATTGGCCAAGCGCCGCTTCACCCGCCAGGTGTTCGAGGTCGCCACGCGCGAAACCCTCGCCATCTCCTGCATGTTCATGTGGATCATCCTCGCCGCGCTGTCCTTCGGGGCGGTGTTCGACGGGCTGGGCGCGGTCAAGGCGATCGAAAACCTGTTCGTCGGCCAGTTGCACCTGAACCCCTGGACGATCCTGATCCTGATGCAGCTTTCCTTCCTGGTCATGGGGATGTTCCTTGATGACACGGCGATGCTGGTCATCGTGGCGCCGCTTTATGTGCCGCTGGTGGCGCGGCTCGATCTGGGTCTGCCGCCCGATCAGGTGCTGATCTGGTATGGCGTGCTGTATACGATCACCTGCCAGATCGCCTATCTGACCCCGCCCTTCGGCTATAATCTGTTCCTGATGCGGGCCTTTGCGCCGCCGGAAATCAGCATGGGCGACATCTACAAATCGGTCACCCCTTTCGTGCTGCTGATGGCGGCGGCGCTGGCGCTGGTGATGCTGTTTCCCGAAATTGCGCTGTGGCTGCCACAGACGCTGCAAGTGAAGTGACAACCCGCTGAGGGGCGGCGCGAACCGCCCCCGCCCAACCAACGGAGGTTCAAGATGACGACCAGACGGAAGTTTCTGACGACCGGCGCGCTTGGCGGCGCCGCTGCCGCCCTTGCCGCACCGACGGTGCTGCGCGCGCAGGCCCCGATCAAGTGGCGGATGCAGACCTATGCCGGTGCCGCCCTGGGCGAGCATGTGGTGAAGCCGGCGGTGGAGGCGTTCAACACCATCGCCCAAGGCCAGATGGAGATCGAGCTTTACTATTCCGACCAGCTTGTCCCCACGGCCGAACTGTTCCAGGCCATGCAGGCCGGCACCATTGACTGCGTGCAGTCGGATGACGATTCCATGGCTTCGCCGACCGAGGTCACGGTGTTCGGCGGCTATTTCCCGCTGGCGCTGCGCTACAGCCTCGATGTGCCGGCGCTGTTCAGCAAATACGGGCTGAAACAGATCTGGGAAGAGGAATATGCCGCCGTTGGCGTCAAGCACATCTCGGCCGGGTCGTGGGATCCCTGCAACTTCTCCACCAAGAAGCCGATCAACAGCCTCAAGGATCTGGAAGGGCTGCGCATCTTCACCTTCCCGACCGCCGGGCGCTTCCTCACCCAGTTCGGCGTCGTGCCCGTCACCCTGCCCTGGGAGGATGTGGAGGTCGCGCTGCAAACCGGCGAACTGGACGGCCTTGCCTGGTCGGGCATCACCGAGGTCTATACGGTCGGCTGGGCCAATGTGACCGACTATTTCCTGACCAACAACATCTCGGGCGCCTGGATCGGCCATTTCTTCGCGAACATGGACCGCTGGAACGCCCTGCCCCCGCATCTGCAAAAGCTGCTGGAGACCTGTTTCGAACAGTCGCACTACTATCGCCAGCACTGGTATTGGGCGGGCGAGGCCGATCTGCGGATCAATGGCGGCAAGCTCAAGCTGACCACCATCCCCGACGAGGAATGGCAGACCGTGCAGGATGCCGCGGTGAAGTTCTGGGACGAGATCGCCGCCGAAAGCGAGACCAAGGCCAAGGTTGTCGAGATCATCAAGAAATACAACGACACCATGGTTCAGGCCGGCCCCCCCTACCGCTACTGACGCCCGGGCCGGGGGCGCCATTGCGCGCCCCCGCGCCGCAATATATGATCAAATTATGCCGCAAGCCCTGCGGCACCCGGAGGAAAGACATGGCCCGCGCCCTGCGCCCTTGTTGCTGGCCCAGAAAGCCCGAGTTCGGCGGCGGATCCTTCCGCGCCCGCCTGAACCCTTTCCCCCATTCCTGAGAACAAGAGGCCAGACATGCCCGCCAATCTCACCTTCGACGCCCTGAAAGCCGCCGTCGCGGCCGGCGAAATCGACACCGTTGCCGTCTGCCTGGTGGATATGCAGGGCCGCCTGATGGGCAAGCGCTTTGTAGCGCAGCATTTCATCGACGGCGCCCATGAAGAAACGCATTGCTGCAACTACCTGCTCGCCACCGATATGGAGATGTATACGGTGCCGGGCTATGAAAGCACCTCCTGGGCGGCGGGCTATGGCGATTACGTCATGAAGCCCGACCTTGCGACCCTGCGCCGCCTGCCCTGGGCGCCCGGCACCGCCATGGTGATGTGCGATGTGCTGGATCACCACACCCATCAGCCGGTGCCGCATTCCCCGCGCGCCATCCTGAAACGCCAGGTCGAACGCGCCCGCGCCATGGGCTTTGAGGTGATGATGGCGACGGAACTGGAATTCTTCCTGTTCGACGAAAGCTTTGCCGATCTCTTTGATCGCGGCCACCCGCTACCCACGCCGAAGGCGCGCCACAATGTCGATTATTCGATCTGGGGCACCTCGGCCGATGAACCGATCATGCGCGACATCCGCAACAAGCTGTGGGGCGCGGGCATTCCGATCGAATGTTCCAAGGGCGAGGCCGATGCCGGGCAAGAGGAGGTGAACGCGAAATATTCCGACGCGCTCGACACCTCGGACATGCACGCGATCATCAAGCTGGGGGTCAAGCAGATCGCGCTGCAACATGGCGCCAGCGTCACCTTCATGGCCAAGTATGACCACCGCAAGGCCGGGTCGAGCAGCCATATCCACCAGTCGCTGTGGAAGGACGGCAAGCCCGCCTTCCTCGACCAGGCCGACAGCCACGGCATGAGCGCGCTGATGAAGCAGTATATGGCCGGGCAACTGGCCCATGCCGAGGAAATCACCTGTTTCCTCGCGCCCTGCATCAACAGCTACAAGCGCTTTGTCGTCGGCATGTTCGCCCCCACCAAGGCGGTCTGGTCCTGCGACAACCGCACCGCCGGCTTCCGCGTCTGCGGCGAGAATACCAAGGCCGTGCGGGTGGAATGCCGCATTGGCGGCGCCGATCTGAACCCCTATCTCGCCTGTGCCGCGCTGCTGGCGGCGGGTCTGGCCGGGATCGAGGGCAAGATGGAGCTGGAGCCCGAGATGAAGGGCGACATGTATGGCGCGGCCGGCGTGCGCGAGATTCCGAAAACGCTGGGCGCGGCGGCGGCGGCGCTGAAAGGATCCGCCATGCTGCGCGCGGCCTTTGGCGATGCGGTGGTCGATCACTATGTCCATGCGGCCGAGTGGGAAATCGCCGAACAGAACCGCGTCGTGACCGATTGGGAACGCAGCCGCGGCTTTGACCGGGCCTGAGCGACAGAACGAACAGGGCAGCGCGGCCCGCCGGGCGCGCGTTGCCGGGTTAACCGGCCCCCCGGGGCCATGAGGATGACGAAGATGAAACCCATTCAACTGATTTCGCCGGTGGACGGCTCGGTCTGGCTGGAGCGCACCCCGCTGGACCGTGACGCCGCCTTTGCCGCCGCCGCCCGCGCCAAGGCCGCGCAAAAGGCCTGGGCCGCGCGCCCGCTGGCCGAACGCATCGCGCTGGTCAAGGCCGGTGTCGCCAAACTGCTGGAAGGCAAGGACGAACTGGTTGCCGAACTGGCCTGGCAGATGGGCCGCCCCACCCGCTTTGGCGGCGAATGGGGGCCGCTGAATGCCCGCGTCGATTACATGTCGGAAATCGCGGAAAAGACCCTTGCCCCCGAGGTGGTCGAGGATGGCGCGACCTTCACCCGCTATCTGGCGCGCGAACCCGTCGGCGTGATCTTCATCATCGCGCCGTGGAACTATCCGTTCATCACAACGATCAACACGCTGGCCCCGGGGCTGATCGCCGGCAATACGGTCATGCTCAAGCATTCCAGCCAGACGCTGAAAGTGGGCGAGCGGCTGGCCGAGGCGTTCCATGCCGCGGGCGTGCCGGAGGATGTGTTCCAGAACGTCGTGCTGGACCACCCGACGACCGAGGCGCTGATCGCCGCGCGCAGCTTTGGCTTCGTGAACTTCACCGGCTCGGTCGGGGGGGGCGCGGCGATTGAAAAGGCCGCCGCTGGCACCTTTACCGCCACGGGGCTGGAACTGGGCGGCAAGGATCCGGGCTATGTCCGTGCCGATGCCGATCTGGATGCGGCAGTGGACAGCCTGATGGACGGCGCCATGTACAATGCCGGGCAATGCTGCTGCGGCATCGAGCGGGTCTATGTCCATGAATCGCTTTACGATGCCTTTGTGGAAAAGGCGGTGAAATGGGTGAACGGGCTGAAGCTTGGCAATCCCTTTGATCCCGAAAGCACGCTGGGGCCGATGGCGAACAAGCGCTTCGCCGCCGTGGTGCGCGGCCAGATCGCCGAGGCAATCGCCGCCGGCGCCAAGCCGCTGATCGACCCCGCGCATTTCCCCGCCGATGACGGCGGCGCCTATCTCGCGCCGCAGGTCCTTGTGAATGTCGATCATTCGATGCGCGTGATGATGGAGGAATCCTTCGGTCCGGTCGTCGGCATCATGAAAGTGTCGGGCGACGCCGAGGCCATCAAGCTGATGAATGACAGCCCCTATGGCCTGACCGCCTCGATCTGGACCGCCGATGCCCAGGCCGCCGCAGAGATCGGCGCGCAGATCGAAACCGGCACCATCTTCATGAACCGCTGCGATTATCTGGACCCGGCGCTGTGCTGGACCGGCTGCAAGGATACCGGGCGCGGCGGCTCGCTTTCCTATCTCGGCTTCCATTCGGTCACGCGGCCGAAATCCTACCATCTCAAGAAGGTGACGAAATGACCCATAACGTTCCGAACCGGAACTGGTCTTACCCGACGGCGATCAAGTTCGGCGTGGGCCGCATCGCGGAACTGGCCGATCACTGCAAGGCGGCGGGCATCGCCAAGCCGCTGCTGGTGACCGACAAGGCGCTGGCCGCGCTGCCGATCACCGCGCAGGCGCTGGACATTCTGGATGCCGCCGGGCTGGGCCGCGCGGTGTTTTCCGAGGTGGACCCGAACCCGAACGAGCAGAACATGGCCGACGGGATCAAGGTCTATCGCGCCGGCGGCCATGATGGCGTCATCGCCTTTGGCGGCGGCTCGGGCCTTGATCTGGGCAAGATGATCGCCCTGATGGCGCATCAGCGCGACGGGCTTTCGGTCTGGGATCTGGAGGATATCGACGACTGGTATACCCGTGCCGATGCCGACAAGATCGCCCCGGTGATCGCCGTGCCCACCACCGCCGGCACCGGGTCCGAGGTCGGGCGTGCCGGCGTGCTGACCAACAGCGCGACCCACAAGAAGAAGATCATCTTCCACCCCAGGCTGATGCCCGTCGTCACGATCTGCGACCCGGCGCTGACCGTCGGCATGCCGCGCTTCATCACCGCCGGCACCGGCATGGACGCGCTGGCGCATTGCCTGGAGGCCTATTGCAGCCCCTTCTACCACCCGATGTCGCAGGGCATCGCGCTGGAGGGCATGCGGCTGGTCTTCGAGAACCTGCCCGAGGTCTATGACACCCCCACCGATCTGGACGCCCGCGCCCATATGATGAGCGCGGCCGCCATGGGCGCGGTCGCCTTCCAGAAGGGGCTGGGCGCGATCCACAGCCTCAGCCACCCGATCGGCGCGGTCTACAACACCCATCACGGCACAACCAATGCGGTGGTCATGCCCATGGTGCTGGATTTCAACCGCCCCGCGATCGAGGACCGTATCGAAAAGGCCGCCGCCTATCTGGGCATCGCGGGCGGTTTCGACGGCTTCCGCGCGGCGATCATGGATCTGCGCGCCAAGCTGGGCATTCCGGCCAATCTGACCGCCATGGGGGTTGACCCCGCGCGGCTGGACGAACTGACCGAAATGGCGCTGGAAGACCCGTCCTGCGGCGGCAACCCGATCGAGATGACGCGCGAGAATACCCGTGCGCTTTTCGCCGCCTGCATGTAATCCCGGACAGGCCCCGCCATCCTTTCGGCGGGGCCTTCCTGGGGGTGGACCGTGACCGAACATCTGACCACCGAAATTGCCGTGATCGGCGCCGGCGTCATCGGCATGGCCTGCGCCCTGCGCCTGCGGGCCGAGGGGCGGCAGGTGGTGATCGTCGATCCCGAGGCGCCGGGTTCGGGCGCCTCCTACGGCAATGCGGGCACGGTGGCCGATTACGCGGTGCAACCCGTCGGCACGCCGGATGTGCTGAAATCGCTGCCCTCGCTGCTGTTCGACCGCAATTCGCCGCTGGCGATCCGACGCGCGGCCCTGCCTGCGCTGGCGCCCTGGCTTGCGCGTTTCGCGCGGCAAAGCCTGCCCGCCGCCGCCCGCCGCAATGCGCAGGCGATTGCCGCCCTGCTCGCGCAGGCGACCGCCGACTGGCAGAGCTTCGCGGCCGAGATCGGCGGCAGCGCATTGCTGCAACCGCGTGGCTGTCTCTATCTCTATGAAAGCGCCGCCGCCTTTCGCGCCGCCAGCCGCGACATGGCCTTTCGTCAAAGCCTGGGCATCACCGTCGAATTGCTCCGCCCCGAGGCCCTGGCCACGCTGGAACCCACGCTCCCCGCGCTGGAGGGGGGGGCGGCCTTCTTTCCCAAAGCCATCTTTCTGTCCGACCCCGGCGCGATGATGGCGCGGCTGGCCGCGACGCTGACCGCGCGCGGCGTGCCGCATGTGGCCCGGCGCGTCACGCGGCTGGAACGGCGGCTGGACGGCGTGATGATCACCGGCCCCGACCTGCATCTGCATGCGCGTCAGGTGGTGCTGGCGGCAGGCGCGCATTCGCGCGCGCTGGCCGCGCAGGCGGGGGACCGCATCCCGCTGGATACCGAACGCGGTTATCATGTGGAATGGGCGATGGAGCGCCCGCGGCTGACGCGCCCGGCCTGCCCCACCACGCGGGGCTTCTACCTCTGTCCCATGGCGGGGCGGCTGCGGGTGGCCGGCACGGTGGAGCTGGGCGGGCTGACCGCGCCCCCCTCACCGCATCGCATCGACCGGCTGGTGGAGGGGGCGCGGGCGATCTTTCCCGATCTGGGCGAACCCACCCGGCACTGGATGGGCTTTCGCCCGTCATTGCCCGACAGCCTGCCGGTCATCGCGCCCTCTGGCGGCGGGGCCGATGTGATCCATGCCTTTGGTCATGGCCATATCGGGTTGACACTGGCGCCGGTCACGGCACGGATTGTCGCCGATCTGGTCGCGGGGCGGGCGGCGGAACTCGACCTCGCGCCTTATGCGGCCACGCGGTTCTGACGGCGCCCCCGGGGCGCTGCCCCGGACCCCGGAGTATTTGGACAAGAAGCAAAGGGCAGTCATGGCAGGCAAGGCATTCGTCACCGGATCGGCGGGATTCATCGGCTATCATCTGTGCCAGCGCCTGCTGGCCGAGGGTTGGCAGGTGTTGGGGCTGGATGGCATGTCGGACTATTACGACGTGCGACTGAAGCAGCGCCGCCATGCCATGCTGGCGCAGCATGAGGGGTTTCGCGCGGTCGAGGGTTTGCTGGAGACGCCGGGGCTGGTGCGGGAACTGGTATCCGGGTTCCAGCCCGATGTGATCGTGCATCTGGCCGCACAGGCCGGGGTGCGCCATTCGATCGACGCGCCGCGCGCCTATGTCGATGCCAATCTGATCGGCACATTCGAGGTGCTGGAGGCCGCCCGTGCCTCGCCGCCGCGCCATATGCTGCTGGCCTCTACCAGTTCGGTCTTCGGGGCCAATCCCGACATGCCTTATGCCGAAACGCAGAAGGCCGATCTTCAGATGAGCTTTTACGCCGCGACCAAGAAGGCGACCGAGGCGATGGCGCATAGCTATGCCCATCTTTACGCGCTGCCCACGACGATGTTCCGCTTTTTCACCGTCTATGGCCCCTGGGGGCGGCCCGACATGGCGCTGTTCAAGTTCACCAGGGCGATCCTGAGCGATGAGCCGATCGACATCTACAACCACGGCGACATGCGGCGCGACTTTACTTATATCGACGATCTGGTGACCGGGATCCGCGGCCTGATCGACGCGGTGCCGGGCACGGTGCCGGTAGGCGCCTGTGACAGCCTGTCGCCCGTGGCGCCCTGGCGCGTGGTGAATATCGGCAATGGCGCGCCGGTGCCCCTGCTGGATTTCGTGGCCGCGATCGAAGCCGCGACCGGCCGCAAGGCGCGCAAGAACCTGCTGCCGATGCAGCCCGGCGATGTGCCGGCGACCTGGGCCGACGCGACGCTGATCGAGACGCTGACCGGCGCCCTGCCGCGCACCGATATCCGCGAGGGGGTCGAACGCTTCGTGCGCTGGTATCGCGATTACTATGCCGTCTGAGCCCGCCTGAGAGCCGCGGGCGCAGCCCGCGGTTCGAGGCAAAAGACTTGCGCCCCGCAAGGGGCGCGCCGCCTGGCGGTCAGAGCATGCCGGGCACGACCTGATCCGGCGGGCGATGACCATCGGCAAAGGTCTTGATATTGATCAGCACCTTTTCGCCCATCTCGATCCGGCCCTCATGCGTGGCCGATCCCATATGCGGCAGCAGCACGACATTGGGCAGCTCGCGCAGGCGCGGGTTGATCTCGTGCCCATGCTCGAACACATCAAGCCCGGCCCCCGCGATCTCGCCCGCGCGCAGCCCCCGGGTGAGGGCGTTCTCGTCGATCACCTCGCCGCGAGAGGTGTTGATCACCACCGCCGAGGGTTTCAGCAGCTTCAGCCGCCGCGCATTCAGCAGGTGAAAGGTCGAGGGCGTATGCGGGCAGTTGACCGAGACGATGTCCATCCGGGCGATCATCTGATCCAGGCTTTCCCAATAGGTCGCGTCCAGCTCCTGCTCGATATCGGCATGAACGCGGCGGCGGTTGTGGTAATGGATCTGCATGCCGAAGGCCCGCGCCCGGCGCGCCACGGCCTGACCGATGCGCCCCATGCCCAGAATGCCCAGCCGGCGCCCGCCGATGCGGCCGCCCAGATGGTCCATGGGCGCCCAGCCCGACCAGCGGCCGGCCTGCATCTCGGCCATGCCTTCGGGCAGGCGGCGCACCACGCCGAGGATCAGCGCCATCACCATATCGGCGGTATCTTCGGCCCCCACGCCCGGCGTGTTCGATACCAGGATCCCGCGCGACCGGGCGGTGCCCACGTCGATATGATCCACCCCCGCGCCGTAATTCGCGATGAGCTTGAGCCGCGGCCCCGCCTGCCCCAGCACCCCCGCGTCGATCTGATCGGTCACGCAGGGCACCAGCACGTCGCAGCGTTTCACCGCATCGACCAGTTCGTCGCGTGTCATCTTCACATCGGGGTCACGCAGTTCGACGTTGAACAGCTCCTTGAGCCGCGTTTCCACGGGCTCCGGCAAGCGGCGGGTCACAATGACGTCAAGGCGCTGAGCGGGCATGCCCTTCCTCCTGAATTCTGGCGACCGGGACCCTTCCAAATCGGGCCGGTTTCCGGCAAAGTGCCGACTTGCGGGGCAAGGCACAAGACCCCACGCAACAATGTTGCGCGCAAACATGCGCTTTGGACGGTTTTTTCCTGCCAGGGCGACCGAAGGCTTGGATATGGGCATGACTCTGACGCATTTCTTGCGGTTTTCGCTGCTGCTGGCCTGTTTCGCGGCACCCGTCGCGGCCCAGACAGAAGCGCCCGTGACCGACCCGCCGGTGAGCGAGGCTGAAACCGGCGGCACCGCGACGACCGAGTCGCCCGGCCCGGCGATTGCACGCGACCCCTCGCGCGGGCAGGTCACCAACCTGCCGCTGCCGCGTTTCGTCACGCTCAAGACCGGCGAGGGCAATGCCCGGCGCGGGCCCGGCCTGACGCATCGCATCGACTGGGTCTTTACCCGCGCGGGCATGCCGCTCAAGGTGACCGCCGAATACGAGAACTGGCGCCGCGTCGAAGATCAGGAAGGTCTGGGCGGCTGGGTGCATTATTCGCTGCTCTCCGGGGTGCGGTCGGTGCTGATCTCGGCCGAGCTGGCCGACTTCCGCGCCTCGCCCGATACCGATGCCGAGGTGGTGCTGCGCGCCGAACGCGGTGTGATTGCGCGGGTGCTGCAATGCACCGAGGATTGGTGCCGCCTCTCGGTCGAGGGTGAGCGGGGCTGGGTGTCAAAGGCGGCGTTCTGGGGCGTCGATCCCGGCGAGGTGATCGAATAGCATGGTCTTCGACGCGCAGACCCGCATGAAGCTTTCGGCCGGGGCGGCCTCGGTTCTGGTGGCCGGGCTGCTGGTCGGGCTCAAGCTCTGGGCGCTTGGCCAGACCGGCGCGCTGTCGATTGCGGCGTCGCTGGCCGACAGCGCGATGGATCTCTTGATGAGCCTGGGCGCCATGGGGGCGCTGTTCTATGCCGCCAAACCCGCCGATGACGACCATAATTTCGGCCATACCTCGGTCGAGGATCTGACTGCGCTGGCGCAGGCGGTGCTGGTGGGCGTCTCGGGCGTGCTGATCGGCTGGACCGCCATCTGGCGCCTGATCGCGCCGTCGGAAACCGCGCTGCGCGCCGAAAATGCCGGAATCGCGGTCATGGTGATTTCCATGCTGCTGACCGTGGCGCTGGTCTGGTGGCAGGGCAGGGTCGCCCGGCGCACCGCCAGCCGCGTGGTCGCGGCGGACCGGCTGCATTATCTGGGCGACCTGCTGCCCGCCTGCGGGGCAATCCTGTCGCTGATCGCCTCGTCCTGGTTCGGGATCGGGCAGGTGGACAGCATCGTGGCGCTGGCCGCCGCCGCCGTGCTGGGGGTTGGCGCGCTGCGCATCTTCAAGGGCGCCTGGGATGCGCTGATGGATCGTCAGGCCCCGCCCGAGGTGATCGAGGGCATCGCCACGCTGGCGCGCAACTGGCCGGGCGTGCGGGGGTTTCACGATCTCAAGACCCGCACCGCTGGCAGCCGCATCTTCGTGAACCTGCATATCGAACTGGATGGCGACCTGCCCCTGCGCGAGGCGCATGACATCGGCGCCGGGCTGCGCCGCACCATTCTGCTGGCCTATCCGCAGGCCGATGTGATCATCCACAAGGATGTCGCCCGACCGGAGACTTCCCCCCATGCGCTTTGACACGGACGCCTTTCCCGCCAACCAGATTTACAAGCTGCTGACGGCGACAGTGGTGCCGCGCCCGATTGCCTGGGTCTCCACCCGTTCCGCCTCTGATGTGGCCAATCTTGCGCCCTTCAGCTTTTTCAATGTGATGGGGGATGAACCGCCGATTCTGGCGGTTGGCATCAATCGCGGCGCGCGCGGCATGAAGGATACCGCACGCAATATCATCGACACCGGCGCATTCGTGGTGAATCTGGTGCCCTTCGATCTGGCCCAGGCGATGAACCTGACGGCGATCGACGCGCCGCCCGGCGTGTCGGAGTTCGATCTGGCCGGGCTGACCGCCGCCCCCGCGCAGCATGTCACGGCGCCGCTTCTGGCCGAAAGCCCGGTCCATTTCGAATGCGTGACACATGCCTCGCTCGTCACCGGGCCGGAGCAGATCCTGGCGGTCGGACGCATTCTGGCTGTTCATGTGGACGACCGCTTTATCAAGGATGCGGCGCGTGGTCATGTGGACAGCGTCGCGCTCGACCTGATCGGCCGTGGTGGCGGCACAGCCTATCTGCGCGGCAGCGACTGGTTCAGCATGACCCGCCCGACATGGGCCGAGCATCAGGCCGAAAGCGCGAATTCCGGCGCGTAATCGACTGGAAAATTCACCGATCGTGCGATGAAACAGACCTTGTGAATGCGGTGGTGGATCGCCTCGGCCTGCGCCAGATCGGTGCCGGCGGGCAGGGTGATCCGGGGGCGCAGCGTGACATGGGTGAACCGGCCGGCGCCGCCCGGCCCCATCTCGGCCCGGCCCAGCGGGCTGTCTTCGTAGGCCTGCACCGCAATGCCCGCATCGCTGGCATAATGCAGATACCACAGCATATGACAGGCCGAGAGCGCGGAAAGCAGCAGGTCTTCGGGGTTCATCTTGCCGGGATCGCCGCCCAGCAGAGGGTCATTGGAACAGGCGATGACAGGCTTGCCCGGCACGGCGATGTTCCAGGTTCGGTCATAGGCGCGGTAATCCTCCGTGCCCGCGCCGCGGTTTCCGGTCCAGACGATGTGGCTCGTATAGTCATGCGGCATTGCAGCCCCCTTCAGCATTGTGTATACATGTATACACAACAGAAGAACCGGCGCAACATGACCCTGACAGAAACTCTGCGGCACGAAATCCTGACCGGGCGCCTGCCCCCCGGCACGCTGCTGTTGCAGACCGAACTGGCCGCGCGCCACGGGGTCAGCCGCATTCCCGTGCGCGATGCCTTGCAGCGGCTGGCGGCGGATCGGCTGGTGACGGTGATCCCCGGCAAGGGCGCGCAGGTCGTGGCGCTGACCCATGCCGAACTGGCCGAGGTGTTTGACCTGCGCCTGTTGCTGGAGGGCGACCTGATCCACCACGCCGCGCGCGCGGCCACCCCCGAAGATCACGCCGAGGCGCTATACCAGCTGCGCAAATCGGATCTGGAGGCCGGGCGCCCCGGCTGGGTCGCGGGCGATTGGGATTTTCACCGCGCCCTCTATGCCCCGGCGCGGCGGCCCCGACATCTGGCACTGATCGCCGAATTGCGCGACACCTGCGCGATCCATGCGGCGCGCTATGACAGCCTGACCAGCGAAACCGCGCGCTGGCTGGCCGATCATCAGGCGATTTACGACGCCTGGGCGCAGGGTCAGGCCACCGTCGCGGCCGCCCTGCTGACCCAGCACCTGCAAGACGCCCGCGATCACTTGCTGGCCCGGATGCCTTAGCGCCCCTTCCAGACCGGATCGCGCTTTTCGGCAAAGGCCCGTGCGCCTTCCAGTTGATCCTCGCTGGAATAGAGCCGGTCCACCGTCGGTATCTGCCGCTTGGTGATGCGGTTCAGCGCGTCCTGGAACCGCATCGCCTCGGCCTCGCGCACCACTTCCTTGATCGCGGCATAGACCAGCGGCGGGCCCGAGGCGAGCAGCCGCGCCAGTTCCCATGCCTTGTCCAGCAGCGCCTCAGAGGTCGTGATCTCTTTCAAAAGGCCCCAACGCAGCGCCTCATCGGCATCGAACCAGCGCCCCGTCAGCAAGAGATCCATCGCCACATGATAGGGAATGCGCTTGGGCAGCTTGATCGAGGCCGCATCCGCCACCGTGCCCGACCGGATTTCCGGCAGGGCAAAGGTCGCATTTTCCGAGGCAAGGATCAGATCGCAAGACAGCGCCAGTTCCAGCCCGCCACCGCAGCAGATGCCGTTCACCGCCGCGATGACCGGCTTGTTCAGGTTCGGCAATTCCTGCAACCCGCCAAAGCCGCCGACCCCGTAATCGCCATCCACCGCGTCGCCCTCCGCCGCAGCCTTGAGATCCCAGCCGGGGCAAAAGAACTTGTCCCCCTCGGCCCGCAGGATCGCCACGCGCAGGCTGTCATCATCGCGAAACGCCCGAAAGGCCAGACCCATGATGCGGCTGGTCTTGAGGTCGATCGCATTGGCCTTGGGACGGTCGAGCGTCAGTTCCAGGATCGGGCCGTCACGCCGGGTGCGGAACGGCCCCTCGGTCAGCATGGTCATTTCGGTCATTCCACCCTCCGTATCAAGGCATCCACCGCCACCGCCCCGCTTTCGCACAGCAGCACCGGGTTGATTTCGATTTCCTCCAGCCTGGCATCCGCCGCCATCAGGGCCCCCAGCCGCAACGCCATATCGGCAAAGGCGGCGAGATCGGGGCGCGGTCGCCCGCGATAGCCGTCCAGCAGCGGCCAGAGCCGCAGGCCCCGCAGCGCCCCGTCGATCTGCGCGGCCGTCACCGGCCAGACCAGCGTCGCGGTATCGGCCAGCACCTCGGCCGTGATGCCGCCCATGCCGAGCGTCAGCGTCACCCCGTAAACCGGGTCGCGCCGCAGCCCGAGCAGCATCTCGGCCCGGGCGCCGGTCACCATCTCCTCCAGCAGATAGCCGGTGGCACCGGGCATCTCGGCCTGCCCGTCCAGCGTGGTCAGCCCCAGCCGCACCGCCCCCGCCTCGGTCTTGTGCGCAAAACCCAGCCCCTTGAGCGCGAAGGGCGGGGTCAGCCCCGCAGGCCGCAGCGCGGCAAGGTCGGGCGCGGTCACCGCGCGCGGCACCGAAACGCCAGCGGCGGCCAGGGCCGCCTTGCCCTCGGCCTCGTCCAGCAGGCGCGCCGCGCCGGCGGGCACCGCCACCAGCGGTCGCCAGCCCGGCTCCCCCGCCGGCACCTGCGCCGCCTTCAAGGCCGCAAGCGCGGTCTCCAGCCCCATCAACGGCACCAGCCCCTCCGCCATGAAGCGCGCCGCCTGCCCCTCATCGAAATTCTCGGGCAAGGAGGCGACGGGAAAGGCCGGGCGCCCGGTCGTCCGCTGCGCCGCGGCAATCGCCTCCAGCGCGGGGCCATAGCTCGACGGGTCGCAGCGATCGGGTCGCGGCGGGTCGATGATATAGATCCCGGCATCATAGGCGGCCAGCATCGTGGTAAAGACATCCGTGGTGCGCGGCCCGTCACCCCAGATGAAGGTGTGATAATCCAATGGGTTGGCAATAGTGACGATCGGTCCGAGGATCTCGGCCAGGCGGGCCTCGGTGGGCGCGGGCACCGGCGGAAAGCCGATCCCCGCCGGCGCGGCCAGATCAGCCACCAACCCCGCCTCACCGCCCGAACAGGACAGAGAACAGATCCGCGCGCCCAGACCCGGACCATGCACATGCAGAATCTTCAACGTCTCGATCAGCGCGGGCAGCGTCTCCACCTCGGCCACGCCGCATTGCCGCAGAAAGGCCGAAGACGCCGCCCCGCCCCCCGCCAGTGACGCGGTATGCGAGGCCGCCGCCGCGCGCGACAGCTCGGTCTTGCCCGACTTGATCGCGACGATCCCCTTGCCCGCCGCCCGCGCGGCTTCGGCCAGGGCGGCAAAGGCCGGCGCATCGTCGATCCCCTCGACATAAAGGCCAAGCGCCGTCACTCGCTCATCCGCCAGCAGCGCGCCGGCCAGTTCCGCCAGCCCCACCTGCGCGGCGTTGCCCAGACAGGCCACATAGGCCACCGGCAAGGCACGGGCCTGCATGGTCAGGTTGATCACGATATTCGACGACTGGCTGAGCAGCGCGACACCGCGCTCCACCCGCTGCCCGCCATGCTGATCGGGCCAGAGCAGCGCACCGTCGAGATAGTTGATCACCCCATAGCAGTTCGGCCCAAGGATCGGCATCGCGCCCGCCGCCGCGACCAAGTCGGCCTGAAGCCCGGCCTCACCGGCCTCTTCCCAGCCGCTCGCAAAACAGATGGCGCCGCCCGCCCCCATGGCCGCCAGTTCGCGCACCACATCCAGCGTGGCGAAGCGGTTGACCCCGATAAAGGTCGCATCCGGCACACCGGGCAGATCGGCCAGCCGCGCATAGGCGCGCAGCCCACCCACCGTGGCGCGCTTGGGATGAACCGGCCAGATCGGGCCGTCAAACCCCATCCGGTGACATTGCTCGATCACGTTCTCGGCCCAGCCGGCGCCCAGAACGGCGATGGAACGCGGGCGCAGCAGGCGGTGCAGATCGCTCATGCCCAGCCCCGCGCCATTTGGCCCGCGCCGGGGGCTGTCTGCCCCCGGGCCCCCGAGGATATTTTTGAACAGATGAAGGCGTGGGGCAGACGCCCTGCCTCCAGCCAAGGAGGCAGGGAATCTTCACCTGTTACGGCCATCGGCGTCCCCGCCTGTTCCGCAAGATCAGTAGTCACAGATTCGGTTAACATCGGGTTATTCATCTGTTCAAAAATATCCTCGGGGGGAGGCCCCGAAGGGGCCGTGGGGGGCAGACAGCCCCCCTTGCGACGGATCAGCCGCCGACCGCGCGGAGCAATTCGCGGCTGATGATATGGCGCTGGATCTCCGAAGTGCCTTCCCAGATCCGCTCCACCCGCGCGTCGCGCCAGATGCGTTCCAGCGGCAGGTCATCCATCAATCCCATGCCGCCATGGATCTGGATCGCCTCATCGGCGACCATGGCCAGCACTTCGGTCGCCTTCAGCTTGGCCATGCTCATATCCGCCTCGGTCACCGTGCCCTGGTCGAATTTCCACGCCGCTTCCCAGGTCAGCAGTTCCGCCGCCTTCAGCTCCATCGCCATATCGGCCAGCTTGAAGCTGACGCCCTGGAACTTGCCGATCTGCTGCCCGAATTGCCGACGCTCGGCCGCATAACCGATCGCGTGTTGCAACGCCCGGTCGGCGCGGCCGAGGCAGGTGGAGGCGACTTGCAGGCGCGTCGCCCCCAGCCAGGTATTCGCGACCTCGAACCCCTTATGCGCCTCGCCCAGAACCGCGCTGTCGGGCAGGCGGACATTGTCGAAATCCAGCACGCAATTGGTGTAGCCGCGGTGGCTGACATTGCGATAGCCCTCGCGCACCGAAAAGCCGGGCGTCCCCTTGTCCACGAAGAAGGCGGTGATCAGCTTTTTCTTGCCGCGCGGGGTATCTTCCTCGCCGCTGGCCATGAAGACGATGGCGAAATCGGCCAGGTCGGCATGGCTGATGAAATGTTTGGTGCCGTTCAGCACCCAGTCGCCCCCCTCGCGCCGGGCGCTGGCGGTCATGCCGCGCAGATCGGATCCGGCGCCGGGTTCGGTCATGGCCAGGCAATCCCATTTCTCGCCGCGAATGCAGGGAAAGAGGTATCTCTCGCGCTGTTCCGGGGTGCCCGCCAGCAGGATGTTCGAGGGCCGCGCGACGCAGGTCCAGTGCAGGGCGTAATTCGCCCGGCCCAGTTCGCGTTCATAGAGCAGCCAGCTCAGCGTATCGAGGCCGGCGCCGCCGACATCTTCGGGCATGTTGGCGGCGTAAAGCCCTGCTTCCATGGCCTTTTTCTGGATCTCGCGGATCAGGTCGGGCCGCAGATGGCCCGTGCGCTCCACCTCGGCCTCATGCGGATAAAGTTCCGCCTCCACGAAGGCGCGGGTGGTTTCGACAATCATCTTCTGTTCGTCGGTCATGCCAAAGAACATGCGCCTACCCTTTCCGCTGGCCGGTGAAACGCCCGGCCGCCTCGGGGCGGGGCAGGGCCTGATGCGCCCGGGCAATCGGCATCAGTCGATCCAGCACCTGCGCGGCGGCGGGCACGCTGCGCCCGGCCTTCATATCCACATGCAACAGCATCTGTTCGATGGTTGCCACCGGCGCATCCCCCTTGAGGATGCGGATGAAGATGTGCAGGCGCTTTTCATCCGCCGCCAGAACCTGAAGCGTGCCGGTCAGCCGGTCGCCCAGCCTGGCCTCGCCCAGATGCATGATATGGCTCTCGGCGGTGTAATAGCTGAACCCGCTGGCGACATAATCCATGTCGGACCCGATCAGCCGCAGAAAGGCGTCCGAGGTTTCCGAGGCCGCGAACAGATAGCGGCTTTCGGTCATGTGGCCGTTATAGTCGATCCAGCCGGGCAGCACCTGCATCTGTGCCATGACCAGCGGCGCGCCTGTCGCCTCGGCCTCGCGAAACGCGGTGCGGCGGCGTTCGTCATGGTCGCGCAGCACGCGACCCGCGCCCCAGTTGCGATCCTTGAGCGCGCGCAGGAAGCCGATCAGGTTGCCGTCGCGGATCCGCTCCAGCTCGCGGATCGTATAGGCGCCCGATTGCGCGTCGGACTGGCCGGCGATCAGATCGACCAGTTCGTCGTTGAATTCCGGCACATCGGTCAGCTTGGTCCAGGGCCATTGCAGGCAGGGGCCGAACTGCGCCATGAAATGCTTCATGCCGGCCTCGCCGCCCGCCACGCGATAGGTCTCGAACAGGCCCATCTGGCCCCAGCGGAGGCCAAAGCCCATGCGGATCGCCTCGTCGATTTCCTCGGTGGTGGCGATGCCGTCCTTGACCAGCCAGAGCGCCTCGCGCCAGACGGCCTCAAGAAAGCGGTCGGCGATATGGGCGTCGATCTCCTTGCGGACATGAAGCGGGAACATCCCGATTTCGCGCAGGATTTCCTTGGCTTTTTCAATGGCCTCTGGCGGGTTGGCCGGGCTGGGCACCACCTCGGCCAGGGGCAGCAGATAGACCGGGTTGAACGGGTGGGCGACAAAGATCATCCCCGGATCAGGGGCGTTTTCCTGCAATTGCGACGGCTTGAAACCGCTGGTCGAAGACCCGATCAACACGCCCGGCGCGACCTGCTGGATCTGCGCGAACACGCGGTGCTTCAGGTCCAGCCGCTCGCTGACGCTTTCCTGGATATAGCTCGCGCCCTCCACCGCCTCGGTGACGGTGCCCGCGAAGGAAAGCCGCCCCTCGGCCGGCATCGGCACATCCGACAGCGCCGGAAGCGCCGCGCGGGCGTTTGCCAAAACCTCGCCGATCTTGCGTTCGGCCTGCGGGTCGGGGTCGAACACCGCCACATCCCAGCCATTGAGCAGGAACCGCGCGGCCCAGCCGCCGCCGATCACCCCGCCGCCGATGATTGCCGCCTTGCGCGCCATCGTCATTCCTTCCAGCATTTTCAATCGGTTGGGCACGATCCGCGCCGCTCAGTCAACACAGATGGACAGGTTCTGCCCGGTCTCGTCCAGAAAGGCGAAACAGCCGAATTGCGGCGCAACAGGTGAACAGGTCCGGCTGTCGGCCATGCAATGCCCGCTGCAATCGGTGGCCCGGGTGCAGGCCTTGCCCGCGTCGGATGTCGGGCGAAAGCAGACCTCGCCGGGCAAAATCCCGCCGCGACCCACCCGGCCGCCCGCCGCCAGACATTCGGCCCGCGCCGTGGCGCCCAGCTTTTGACCCGGCGGCCCGGCGGGCGCCTCGGGCTGGCAAGCCGCCAGCAGGATCAGCAGCGATAGCCAGACAGCACGCATCGCAGCCCTCACTTCGCCATCGGCGCCCGCTTTTCCAGCTTCAGTTTGGCGCGCACCTCGGCCGGGGTCAGCACCCGCGCCCCCAGATTGGAGATGATGCCGACCGCGCGCTCCACCAGTTGCGCATTGGTGGCCAGAACGCCCTTGTCGAGCCAGAGATTATCCTCCAGCCCCACCCGCACATTGCCGCCCGCCAGCACCGCCGCCGCCGCATAGGGCATCTGGTTGCGCCCGATGGAAAACGCGCTCCAGTGCCAGTGGGCCGGCACGTTGTTCACCATGGCCAGAAAGGTGTTCAGATCGTCGGGCGCCCCCCATGGCACGCCCATGCACAGTTGCACCAGCACCGGGTCGGGAATGATGCCTTCGGCCGCCAGTTGCTTGGCGAACCACAAATGGCCGGTGTCAAAGGCCTCGATCTCGATCCGCACACCGCTGGCCACCATGCGCGCCGCCATGTCGCGCAGCATGCCGGGGGTGTTGACCATCACATAATCGGCCTCGGCAAAGTTCATCGTGCCGCAATCGAGCGTGCAGATCTCCGGCCGGCATTCGACGACATGCGCCACCCGCTCCGCCGCCCCGGCCATGTCGCTGCGCGGCGACATGCGCGTCATCGCCTCGGTGCCGTCGAACAGGAGATCGCCGCCCATCCCGGCGGTCAGGTTCAGCACGACATCGGTCGCGCTGTCACGGATCCGCTCGGTCACCTCGCGATAGAGCGCCGGGTCGCGGGCGGGCTTGCCGGTTTCGGGGTCGCGCACATGGCAATGCACCACCGCCGCGCCCGCCTTGGCCGCCGCGATGGCGCTTTCGGCGATCTGGGCCGGGCTGCGCGGCACATGCGGGCTTTTGTCCTGCGTGCCGCCCGATCCGGTCACGGCGCAGGTGATGAAAACTTCACGGTTCATGGCAAGGGGCATCGGCTTCTCCTGTCTTGGGGCCAGATTAGCGGGCTTGCGGCGCCTCGCTTTGCGATTTACGAAATAAACATGGCAAAAAGCGCAACGATCTTCGCCGCATCGCAGCAGGTTCTGACCCTCGCCCTGCTGGTCCTGCCGCAAGCCTCGATCCTTGAGGTGGCGGCCACACTCGACCCGCTGCGCGCCGCCAACCGCCATCTCGGGCGCGAGGCCTATCGCTGGCGCGTGGTCAGCCCGGATGGCGGGCCGGTGCCGCTGACCTGCGGGATCGAACTGCCCTCCTCCGGCCCGCTGGCGGCGGCCGAGGGCGCTGACGGGCTGATCGTGATCGCGGGCTATCGCCAGTCAGAGGTGGCGACCAAACCGCTTTTGCGCGATCTGCGGCGCCTTGCCCCCAGGTTTCGCGCCCTGGGCGGCATCGACGCCGGCGGCTGGGTGCTGGCCCGGGCGGGGCTGCTCGCCGGTCAGCGCGCCACCGTGCATTGGGAGGATCTGGAGGATTTTGCCACCCATCACCCGGAAATCGACGTGGTCCCCGATCGCTTTGCCCTGTCGGATCGCTTTTTCACCGCCGGCGGCGCGGCCCCGGCAACCGATCTGATGCTGCACCTGATCCGCAGCCGCCAGGGCGCGGCGCTGGCGCATCAGGTGGCGGCCAGTTTCGTGACCACCCCGCGCCCGGCGGCCGAACCGCAGATCACCGCGCGCCGCCCCGACCCCCGGCTGGATCCGCGCCTCGCCCAGGCCATCGCCCGGATGGAGGCGCGGCTGGATGCGCCCGAAACCGCCGCGCAGATCGCCGCCGCCCTTCATCTGTCGCCCCGGCGGCTGGAGCAGTTGTTCCGCGCGGAACTCGGCCTCAGCCCTGCGGCGCACGCCCTTGGCCTGCGCCTGCAAGCCGCGCGGCGCCTGCTGACCGATACCAGGCACCCGCTGGCCGAAATAGCGCTGCGCACCGGGTTTTCCAGCGCCGCCACCCTGACCCGCGCCTTCACCCGCCGCTTCGGCGCCCCGCCCAGCACCCTGCGCAAGACCCGCTGACGCCCCTCGGCCTCAGCGGGTCTTGCTCCTTGTCCAAATACTCAGGAACCTTTGCCGCTCTCAGGCCGCGTCCAGAAGTCCGCGCCCCTTGAGCAAGGCTTCCACCCCCGGCATGCGGCCCCGGAATTCCAGATACAGGTCTTCGGGCGGGCGCGATCCGCCGGCCGACAGGATGAACCGCTCCAGCCGTGCCGCCGTTTCGGGGTCAAAGGCATCGCCGGTTTCCTCGAACGCCGCAAAGGCATCGGCATCCATCACCTCGGACCACATGTAGCTGTAATAGCCCGAGGAATAGCCGTCGCCCGAAAACACATGCGCGAAATGCGGGGTGGCGTGGCGCATGCGGATTGCGTGGGGCATCCCCAGTTCCGCCAGAACCTCGGCCTGTTTCTGCATCGGATCGGCGGGCGCCGCGCCCTCGTGAAACGCCAGATCGACCATGGCCGAGGCCACGAATTCCACCGTGGCAAAGCCCTGATCGTAGGTGCCGGCATCCAGCAAGCGCCGCAACATATCTGCCGGCATCGCCTCGCCGGTCTGCCAATGCTTCGCATGGGCCTCCAGCACCTCGGGCACCTCCAGCCAGTGTTCGTAAAGCTGGCTCGGCAGTTCCACGAAATCGCGCGCCACGCTGGTGCCGCTGATGAACCCATAGGTCACATCCGACAGCATCTGATGCAGGGCATGGCCGAATTCATGGAACAGCGTGCGCGCATCGTCATAGGACAGCAGCGCCGGGTCGCCCTTGGCGAAGTTGCAGATATTCACCACGATCGGCCGCACATCGCGCCCCAGTCGCTTCTGGCTGCGCATCGCCGAACACCAGGCGCCCGAGCGTTTCGACCCGCGCGCGAAATAATCGCCGATGAACACCGCGATGTGCTGGCCCTGGCGCGTCACCTCCCAGGCGCGGGCATCGGGGTGATACATCGGCACGTCCAGCGCCCGAAATTCCAGCCCGAACAGGCGGTTGGCACAATCGAAACAGGCCGCGATCATCGCCTCCAGCCCCAGATAGGGCTTGAGCGCCGCCTCATCCAGGTCATGCTCGGCCTTGCGGCGCTTTTCGGAATAGTAACGCCAGTCCCAGGGCTCCAGCGGGCCGGCGATGCCATCGGCATGCAGCATCGCCTCCAGCACCTTGGCATCCGCTTCGGCCTTGGCGCGCGCGGGCGCCCAGACCCGCAGCAGCAGGTCACGCACCGCCGCCGGGGTCTTGGCCATTTCCGGTTCCAGCTTGAAATCGGCAAAGCTCGCATAGCCCAGCAGATGCGCCCGCTCCTCGCGCAGTTTCAGGATTTCCGCCGCGATGGCGCGGTTGTCATGATCATTGCCATTGGCGCCGCGCGCCACCCAGGCCTCATAGGCCTTTTCGCGCAAGGCCCGGCGCGGCGAGAATTGCAGGAACGGCACGATGAGCGAGCGGCTGGTGGTGATGACCGGCCCAACCACCCCCTTTTCCGCCCCAGCCGCCCGCGCGGCGGCAATGGCGAAATCGGGCAGACCTTCCAGATCTTCCTCGGCCAGTTCCATGAACCAGGTGCGTTCCTCGGCCAGAATGTTCTGGCTGAACTCGGTGCCCAGCACGGCCAGCCGCGATTTGACCGCCGTCAGCCGCTCGGCCTCCGCGCCCTCCAGCAGCGCGCCCGAGCGCACGAACATCTGGCGGTAAAGCTCCAGCACCCGGGCCTGTTCGGCCGTGAGGCCCAAGCTTTCACGGCCCTGCCACAGCGCCTCGATCTTGGCAAACAGCGCCTTGTTATTGGTGATTTCCGAAGAAAACGCGCTCATCTTCGGCGCCAGATCGCGCATCAGCGCCTCGCGCGCGTCGGTGCTGTCGGCGCCGGCAAGGTTGTAGAACACCCCCGCCACCCGGTCGAGCGTGGCCTCTGCCTGCTCCAACGCCTCGATCACATTGGCAAAGCTCGGGATCTCGGCGCTGTCGGCAATCGCGGCCACCGCCGCCCGCGCCTCGGCCAGCCCCGCGTCAAAGGCGGGCGCGAAATCGGCATCGCGGATCGCGTCGAAAGGCGGCAGTTCAAACGGGCCCTCCCAGGGCGCCAGCAGCGGATTGGTCATCGGCAAATCTCCTTTGCGGCAAAGCCTAGCAGCCGCATCCGCAAGGTCCAGCCCCCCTTGTTCTTTTCCAGAATATCCGGGGGGGGGCGCGACCCCGCCGCCTAGCGCCGCTCTGGCCCGCGCAGATGCCGCTCCAGCCGCCGCAGCGCCAGCGAGGCGCCCACCGTCAGCGTCAGATAGATCAGCGCCGCCATGTTATAGGTCTCGAAATAGCGGAAATTCCCGGCCGCCGTCACCTTGGCCAGTTGCGTGACATCGGCCACCCCCAGCACGCTGACCAGCGAGCTGTCCTTGACCATGGCCACGAAATCATTGCCCAGCGGCGGCAGGATGGTGCGGATCGCCTGCGGAAACACGATCAGGCGAAAGCGCAGCCAGCGCGACAGGCCCAGGGCCTCGGCCGCCTCGATCTGCCCGCGATCGACTGAGGCGATGCCGGCGCGAAACACCTCGGCCAGAAAGGCGGAATAGGCGATGCTCAGCGCAATGACCGCCCGCCACAACAGGCTGACATCGCGCGCCCTGACCTCGGGCAGGCCAGTCGCGTTCCACAGCCAGACCGCCGCCGGGGTGGCGGCGAAGGCGACATAGAGCAGCAGCACGATGATCGGCACGCCGCGCACGATTTCCACATACAGCCGCACCGCCTGGCGGATGACGATGAACCGCGACCCCGCGCCGATGGCCAGCGCCAGCCCCAGAAACGCGGCGGCGGTAAAGGCGACCGCCGTCACCATCAGGGTGATCCCCACCCCCTTGGCCAGCTTTTGCAGGATCTGCGCATAGATCGGGCTGGCCCAGACCTCGTAGAACAGCCAAAGGCCCGCCGCGCCCAGCACGACGAGCCACCAGGGAAAATCCTCATCCGGGGTCTTGGCGGCCATCAGGGGCGCTTATTGCCCCATCTTGTAGTCAAGGAACCACCGCTTATCGAGCGCGGCCAGCGTGCCGTCCCCCTTCATCGCGGCGATGGCGGCATTGACCGGCGCCACCAGATCCGACCCTTTGGGGAAGATGAAGCCGAAATCCTCGGCCCCCAGCTTTTCACCCACGATCTTCAACCCGCCCTCGGAGGCGGCGACATAGCCCTGCCCGCTGGTCCCGTCGGTCAGCACCAGATCGACATCGCCGGCCTTCAGCGCCTCGACCCCGGCGCCAAAGGTTTCAAACATCTTGATGCGCGGATTGGCCTCGTTGCCGTCCAGCACCTCATAGACCCCGACATAGAAGGGCGTCGTGCCGGGCTGGGCGGCCATCAACAGGTCTTCGCTGGCGGCAAAGGATTTGGCATCGCTAAAGCGCGCCTCGTCGCCGCGCACCATCATCACCATTTCCGACCGCATATAGGGGTCAGAGAAATCGACCTGTTCCTTGCGGTCGTCGCGGATGGTGATGCCGGTCATGCCGATATCATATTGACCGCCCGACACGGCGGGGATCATCGCATCCCAACTGGTGTTCTCGTATTTCACCACCATGTTCAGGCGTTTGGCGATCTCGGCCATGGCATCGTATTCCCAGCCGACGGCCTTGCCCCCGGCGTCGATGAACTGAAGCGGCGGATAGGCGTTTTCGGTCACGACGACGACTTCGCGCCCGGCCAGATCGGGCAGGCCCTCGGCCAGGGCCATCGGGGCGGAACAGGCGAAGGCAAGCCCGGCAAGGGCGGCGGTCAGCTTCATCTTTGGCTCCCTGTCACAGAGTTGTGGCGGGACTATGACGCCCGGCCCGCGTGCTGGCAAGCCTTGCCCCCAGCCGACGCAACCCGCGCTGCCCCGCCGCGACGGCAAGGCCAAGCGCCACGCCCCCGAGGATGGCGATCAGATCGACCGGCCAGCCGCCATGGCGCCAGTCGATCCCCGGCGCGAGATGCGGCAAGATCACCTCGGGCACCCAGCGATGCGTCAGGTAGACGAAGAACGCCCCCTGTGCCAGCCAGACCGCCCCGCGCCCCAGACCGGCGGGCAGTCGCAGCACCGGCGCCCAGATCAGCAGCAGCGCCGCCGCGCCCAGGGCGCCGTATTTCAGCCAGGCGCCCCACCAGAGCCCGCCCGCCGCCACCGCCACCAGCATGGCGGCCAGGCTCAGCGCGCTGACAACCGCGCGCTCTGCCCGGGTGGTGGCGGTCGCGATGCACCAGCCAAGCGCGCAAAGCCAGAACACCCAGGGCAGCGCAAAGATCTGCCGCCCGCCCAGGTTCATCAGCGGCGGCGCGGCCAGCCGCAGCGCCTCGGTCGCGGCAAGGAAGACGAGGCCTAGCGCAAAGGGCCGCGCCGCCGCCATGCGCCGCGTGGCGGGCAGGCAGAACACCGCGGCGATGACCAGCATCATCTGGGTCCATGCCTCGACGAACCAATAGAGATAGGGCAGCATCAAGCCGGTCTCGGGCACGGTCAGCGCGAAATTCCCGATCAGCAGCACCGAAACCCAGGGCACCTGCCCGCTGGCCAGCGCATAGACCGCGATCACCGCGTAATAGGCGCCCAGAACCTGCGCCGCCGGGCGGAACACCCGGCGCCAGTCGCCCGCCACCAGTGCGGCCCGGCCAAACCGGCCCAGACTATAGCCCATCAGCAGCACCGTCGCCGCCGCGCCGCCCCAGACCGGCCAGCCGGTCTGGTGCTGCACCACCACCGCCAGAATGGCCAGCGCGCGCAAGACCACGTCGCTGCCCAGCCCCGCCCGGACCGGCGCCGCCGTCCCCGGCGCGGCCAGCGACAAGAGCGGCAGCCTCTCCCACCCCTGTGGGACACGGCCCAGATGCTGTTCCAGCGCCAGCAGCACCTCGACATGGCGCAGGCTGTCGCCACCCAACCCCTCGAACGTGTCCTGCGGGCCAAGGGGGTGCGGGTGAAAGATGTCGCGAAGCGCCTGAATCAGACCCTGATCCGGCGGGACGGCGCGGTCGCGCAAGGCGGCATAATCGGTCTTGCCATTGCGCAGGCGCGGCAGGGCCGGCAGCGCCACACAGCGCAGATGCCGCCGCCCCAGCCCCGAGGCAGACCGGGCCAGAGCCTCGACCTCTGGCCCCGCCTCGTGCCAGACCGTCACGCCCCGGTCATCGCCGGTCACGGCGGCGCTGATCCCCTTGGCCGCCAGCGCTGCCTCCAGCGCGTCATGACCCAGCCGCACCCCGCCAATCTTGGAAAACCGCGCCTTGCGGCCCCGGATATACCACAGCCCCGCCGCATCGCGCGCCGCCAGATCGCCGGTCGCTAGCTCGGCCAGTTCGGCGCCGCGCGCCAGATCGGCGGCATTCTCGGCATAGCCCATCATCACATTGGGGCCACGATAGACCAGCTCGCCCACCTCGCCCGCGGTGGTGATCTCGTGCCCGCGGGCATCGCGCAGGCTGAAGGCGCCACCGGCTACCGGCCGCCCGATCGCATCAGGATGCGCCAGGGCCAGATCGGGGGGCAGCACCGCCATGCGCGCCACCGCCTCGGTCTGGCCATACATCACCGCGAAATCGCCGCCTGTGGCCGCCTGACGCGCGGCCCAGCGGCGCACCTCTGCCGGCTCCATCCGGCCGCCCGCCACGGTCATCAGCCGCAGGGGCGGCAGGTCGCCCCCCTGATCAAGCAGGCGATAGCTGTGCGGCACGCCGGAAAAAACGGTGCACCCGGCGGCGCGCATCGCGGCGGCAAAGCCCGGCGCGCGCACGCTGTCAGGGTGCAGCCAGACCGACCCGCCAATGGCAAGCTGGCTGTTCAGCACCGAAAGCCCATAGGAATAATGCAGCGGCAGCACCAGCGCCGCCCGATCCTCGGGGCGCAGGTCCAGCGCGGTGGCGATCTGCGCCGCATTGGCCTGCAAGGCCGCGCCCGACAACCGCACCCCCTTGCCCGCCCCGGTGCTGCCCGAAGTCAGCATCAGCGCCGCGAGATCCGGGTGCGGTCGGGCCTCGGGCGCGGCACCCGCGCGCAGTTCCCAGCCCCCCGGCCCGCGCGCATAAACGCACTGCGCGCCAAAGCGCCGCTCGGCCTGCGCCATGGCGGCCGGATCATCGGCCGGCAGCAGCGCCACCGCATGCCCGGCGCGCAGGGCGCCCAGCCAGGCGGCCACCATCTCCGGCTCCGACGCGGCCTCAAGCGCCATCAGGATCTTGCCCGCCGGCAGGCGCGCGGCAAAGGCATCGGCCCGCGCGGCCAGTTCGGCATAGCTCAGCACGGCGCCATCGACCCCGCACAAGGCCGGACGCGGGCCGTATTGTTCCAGGCTGCGCGCGAAGGTGGGAATCATGAGATGGGTTGCATGGTAGGGACGGGATTGCGAGCGCGCCTACGCTTTCCGACGAAAACAGTCAAGAAAATTGCAGCTACGCGCCACCGCCGCAGACCGGACAGGCGGCGCGCCGCCGAAGGGTGATCACCCGCGTCTCGGTATGCAGCGCGTCATGGATCATCAGCCGCCCCGCCAGGGTCTCACCCGCGCCGGTCAGATGTTTCACCGCCTCCATCGCCATCATGGCACCGATGATGCCGGGCAAGGGCGCGGCCACGCCGGCCTCGGCACAGGCGGGCACCATGCCGGGCGCCGGGCGGTCGGGAAAGACGCAGGCATAGCAGGGCGTCCCCGCCGCCGGATGGAACAGCGACACCTGCCCCTCCCATTGCGTCAGGGCGCCCGAAACCAGCGGCTTGCCCAGCCGGGCCGCCACGGCGTTCACCAGATAGCGCGTGTCGAAATTGTCGGTGCCGTCCAGCACCAGATCATGCGCGGCAATCAGCGCCTCGGCGCTGTCGGCCTCCAGCCGGACCGGATGCGGGGTCACGGTGATGAACGGGTTGAGGCCGCGCATCGCCTCGGCGGCGGAATGCACCTTCATCGCACCGATCGACTGGTCGCGATGGATGACCTGGCGTTGCAGGTTGGAACTTTCCACCCGGTCGCCATCGACCACGCCGATATGACCGACGCCCGCCGCCGCCAGATAGAGGCAGGCCGGGCTGCCCAGCCCGCCGGCGCCGATCACCAGCACCCGTGCCGATTTCAGCCTAGCCTGCCCCGGCCCGCCGATCTCACGCAAGAGGATATGCCGGGCGTAGCGGTTCAGCTCCGCCTCGCGGAAGGGGCCGGTTTGTGCAGCCGGCATCGGCACGGCGCGGGCGCGCAGGGCGCGCAGCCCCATGCGATAGGCCAGCACCAGCGCCGCGATGCCGCCCAGCACCAGCCAGGGCCGCACATCGCCGCCAAGCGCCTGCCTTAAGCCCCCCTCGGGCAGCACCAGCAGCGACAGCACCACCAGCGACCAGAGCGCGACGCTCAGCCCCAGCCGCAGCCGGAAGGACAGCGCAAAGACCCAGCCAAAGATCCAGATCGCGGCAAAGCCCGCCAGAACGGCCAGCATCAGCGCTTGCCGGTAGAGCCAAAGCCGCCGCTGCCGCGCGCGGTCTCGGACAGGTGTTCCACCACGGCAAAGCGCACCTGCACCACCGGGGCCACGATCATCTGCGCGATCCGGTCGCCATGCTGGACGGTATAGGGCTCGGCCCCCAGATTGATCAGCGCCACGCCCAGCGGGCCGCGATAATCACTGTCGATGGTGCCGGGGGTATTGGGCAGGGTGATGCCATGCTTCAGCGCCAGCCCCGACCGGGGGCGCACCTGCATCTCGTATCCGGCCGGGATCTCCACCCGGATGCCGGTCGGCACGATCCGCCGCTCCATCGGGGCCAGGGTGACCCCGCTCGCACGGTCGGGTTCGGGCAGGTTGGCGCGCAGGTCGGCCCCTGCCGCGCCGGGCGTTTCATAGCTGGGCAGCGGCAGGGCGCGATCGGCCCAGTCTTCCCACAGAACCCGCAATTCCGGTGTCATGGTGCCCCCTTTCCGCTTGTCCCTTCATGCGGCGACAGGCGACCGATGGCAAGGGGCGCACGCGGTCAGTGGCGGATCACGATCTCGGCCGGGCCGCTGTCCCGCAGCACGCGGCGGGCATTGGGAATGTCGTTCGACAGCGCCTTGTCGCGGGCCTGATCGGGGGCGAAGCCGTGATCCAGCCAGCGGCGGATCAACCGGCGTTCCAGTTCGGCCTCGGGCACGTCAAGCGCCACGGTCAGGTCATAGACCGCCCGCCCGTCCCGCCAGGGCGCGGCATCGAGCAGCAGGTAATTGCCCTCGACCACCAGAAGGCGATCCTCGGCGCGGACCACATCGCCGCCCGCGCGGGCAAGATCCAGGTGGCGGTCAAAGACCGGGATCGCCACCTCTGCCTCGTGTCGCAGACGGTGGAGCAGATGCACGAACCCCGCCGCGTCGAAACTTTCGGGGCATCCCTTGCGCGCCAGAATCCCGCGCGCGGCCAGCACCGGATTGTCCAGGTGGAACCCGTCCATCGGCACGACCCGCGCGCCCGGCCCAAGCGCCGCGACCACCGCCGCGGCGAGGGTGGATTTGCCCGCGCCCGGCGGGCCGGCAAGGGCGGTGATGAACCGCCCCTGCCCCGCAGCCCTCCGGCGGATTTCCTCTGCCAGGGCCTCGGGTGTCATGCGTCTTCCGTCACGCCTTCGGGCAGCTTGGCCCCGGTCATGAAGGCCACCGCGTCGGACATCGAATAATCGCCCGGCTTGATGACACAAAGCCGCTTGCCCAGCCGGTGAATGTGGATGCGGTCGGCGACCTCGAACACATGCGGCATGTTGTGGCTGATCAGGATGATCGGGATCCCGCGCGACCGCACATCGCGGATCAGTTCCAGCACGCGGCGGCTTTCCTTGACGCCAAGCGCCGCCGTCGGCTCGTCCAGGATCACCACCTTGGACCCGAAGGCCGCCGCCCGCGCCACCGCCACGCCCTGCCGCTGCCCGCCCGAAAGCGTCTCGACCGGCTGGTTGATGTTCTGGATCGTCATCAGGCCCAGCTCGTTCAGCTTTTCCCGCGCGAATTTCTCCATCGCGGGGCGGTCAAGCTGGCGGAACAGGCTGCCCATGACCCCGGGCTTGCGCAATTCGCGGCCCATGAACATGTTGTCGGCGATCGACAGGGCGGGCGACATGGCCAGCGTCTGATAGACGCATTCGATGCCATAGGCGCGCGCCTCCAGCGGGCTGCCGAAATGCACCGGCTTGCCCTCCAGCGTGATCTCGCCCTCATCCGGTTGCACGGCCCCCGACAGCGCCTTGATGAGCGAGGATTTGCCGGCGCCATTGTCGCCGATCACCGCCAGGATCTCGCCCGGATAGAGATCGAAATCACAATGGTCGAGTGCGGTGACCTTGCCATAGCGCTTGACCAGACCGCGGCCCTTGAGGATGGGTTCCCCCGAATACTGAACGGTCATGCCGATGCCTTTCTGATCCATTGATCCACCGCCACGGCGAGGATGATGAGCAGGCCGATGAGGAAGAAGGTCCATTGCGGGTCGGTGCCGACCATCTTGAGGCCCATTTCAAAGACGCCCACGATCAGCGCGCCAAAGAACATCCCCACGATGGAACCGCGCCCGCCGAACAGGCTGATCCCGCCGATCACCACCGCGGTGATGGACTGGATATTGCCCAGTTGCCCGGTCGAGGCCGTCGGCGAGACCGAGCCGAAGCGGCCGATCATCACCCAGCCCGCGATGGCGCAGAACAGGCCGGCCAGCGCATAGACCTGGATCAGGATGCGTTTGGTCTGCACCCCCGCCAGTTCCGCCGCATCGGGATCGTCGCCCACGGCATAGACGTGGCGGCCCCAGGCGGTCTGGCGCAGCACATAGGCCATGATCGCCACCAGCGCGACCATGAGGAACACCGCATACAGCACCTTGACCCCGCCCGGCTGGATGGCGTTGCCCCAGAATTGCAGCGCCGGCGCCTGGGCGGCGATGTCGGAGGACCGGATGGTTTCGTTCGCCGAAAAGATGAAGTTCGAGGCCAGCAGGATCTGCCAGGTGCCCAGCGTCACGATGAAGGGGGGCAATTTGACCTTGGCCACCAGCCAGCCATTGATAAAGCCCATGGCCGTGCCCAGCCCCAGCCCGATCAGGATCGAGAGCGGCGCCGGAATGCCATAGCGAAAGGTCATCTGCCCCATCAGCACCGACGAGAAGACCGCGATCGCGCCCACCGACAGGTCGATCCCCGCGGTCAGCACCACGATCGACTGCGCACAGCCGATGATGCCCACGATGGCGATCTGTTGCAGGATGGTCGAAAGCGTGGTCGCCTTGAAGAAGTTGGGCGACAGCAGACCAAAGATGATCAGCGCCACGACCAGCACGATCATCGGCACGGCCGAAGGCGTCTGGTGCAGCCAGTGTTGCAGGCGCTTCAGCGCGCCCTTGTCTTCATGAAATTCGGCGACCTTTTCAGAGGCGCCCTTAAGCCCCTCTTCGAAACTGGTCGCGGCCTTGGTGTCAGATGCCATGGTCACATTCCCCCGATCTCGGCAGGCACCGCGCATGCTGGCACTGCCGCTTGTGACAAGGGCGGCGCGATGGCCGCCCTTGATGCAGGATTTGTCAGTTTGGTTCCGCAATCAAGCGCGGATCAGCCCCAGCACAGTTCGGTGCCCTTGGCGGTGTCGATCGACTCCACCCCGGCGGCCGGCTTGTCGGTGATCAGCGCGACGCCGGTGTCGAAGAAGGCCTTGCCTTCGGTCGGGGCCGGCTTGGTGCCGTCCTTGGCGTAGGCGGCGATCGCCTCGATGCCCTTCGACGCCATCAGCAGCGGATATTGCTGCGAGGTGGCACCGATCACGCCGTCCTTCACATTGGCAACGCCCGGGCAGCCGCCATCGACCGACACGATCAGCACGTCCTTTTCGCGGCCCACGGCCTTGAGCGCCTCAAAGGCACCGGCGGCCGACGGTTCGTTGATCGTGTAGACCAGATTGATCTCGGGATCCTTGGCCAGCAGGGTTTCCATTGCCTTCAGGCCGCCTTCCTCGTTGCCCGAGGTGACTTCGTTGCCGACGATGCGCGGATCGGTCTCGTCGCCCCATTTGTTCGGGTCGGCCAGATCGACGCCAAAGCCCTGGAGGAAGCCCTGGTCGCGCATCACATCGACCGAGGGCTGCGAAATGGCAAGGTCAAGCAGCGCGATCTTGGCATTGGCCGCCGCGTCGCCCATCGTGGCCTTGGCCCATTGGCCGATCAGCAGACCCGCCTGGAAGTTGTCGGTGGCAAAGGTCGCGTCGGCGGCGTCGATCGGATCCAGCGGGGTATCCAGTGCGATCACCAGCAGGCCGGCATCGCGGGCGGCCTTGACCGAATCGACGATGGCCTTGGTGTCCGACGCGGTCAGCAGGATGCCCTTGGCGCCATCGGCGATGCAGGCCTCGATCGCGGCCACTTGCGATTCATGGTCGCCGTCGATCTTGCCGGCATAGGATTTCAGCGTGACACCCAGTTCGGCCGCCTTGGCCTCGGCACCTTCCTTCATCTTGACGAAGAAGGGGTTGGTGTCGGTCTTGGTGATCAGGCAGGCCGAAACGCCCTCCGCCATCGCCGGAGCCGCCGAAAGCAGCGCAAGACCAGCCACGCCCACCAGGGCTTTCGCTTTCAGTTTCATGTGTTCCTCCCAAGGAAACCGGGGCCATCGCCCCTGTGTCGCTGTTGTGTCGCAAAGCAACCGCGCCGCCTCTCCCGTCGCGATTGACGATACAGAAACCCGATTCCCGGCCTCACGTCAAGATAAATAAATCAGTCTGAATTATTATTGACAGACTCGCCGACGCGCCGCAATCTGACCGCCATGTTTTCGCGGATCGCCCGAATAATGGGCGGCACCCCCTTCCTGAAAGGCAAGATCATGCTGATCGGCATCCCGCCGCTGCTTGGCCCCGAATTTCTCTTTGCCCTGCGCGCGATGGGGCATGGCGACGAAATCGCGCTGGTCGATGGCAACTACCCTGCCCAGGCCCATGCCCGGCGGCTGATCCGCGCCGATGGCCATGGCGTCATCGCGGTGCTGGAGGCCGTGCTGGCCGTGCTGCCGCTGGATGAGGACGTGCCCGCCCCGGTGATGCGCGCCAGCCTGAACAACGATCCGGCACAGCGCGGCCCGTTCCATGACCGGATCGACGCGCTCTGTGCCGCGCGCGGCATCGGGGTGCGGCCGCTGGCGGGGGCCGATCTCTATCCGCGCATTCAGGCCGCCCATACCATCGTGGCGACCAGCGAGATGGCGCTGTTTGGCAATCTGGTGTTGCGCAAGGGTGTCATCCGGGGCGAAAGCCCCGGCGCCCCTCCGGGCTGAGCTTGCCGCGACAGCCGCAAAACGCCAAGGCAGGCAGAGGAAGGGGAGGAAACCTTGCGCAGTGCCGAAGACAGTCTGGACCGTTCCGTCGCCGAAACCGGCGCCGCGCTGGCCGCGCGCGGATCGAACCAGTCCGGCATGCGCGCCCATAACGAACGCCTTGTCCTGACTTTGGTGCGGCAGCACGGCGCGCTGGCCAAATCCGATATCGCACGGATGACCGGGCTTTCGGCGCAGACCGTTTCGGTCATCATGCGGGCACTGGAACAGGACGGGCTGCTGACCAAGGGCGAACCGCAGCGCGGCCGCATCGGCCAACCCTCGGTGCCGATGTCGCTGGCCGCCGATGGCGCGTTCTTTCTGGGGCTCAAGATCGGGCGGCGCTCGGTCGATCTGAGCCTGGTGGATTTCACCGGCGCGATGCGCGCGACGCGGCGGCAGGTCTATCGCTACCCCACGCCCGACGCGGTGCTGGCCTTTGTATCCGACGCCCTGCCTGCCCTGACCGCCACCCTGCCCCCCGCCCTGCGCGACCGCATCGCCGGCATGGGCGTGGCGATGCCGTTTCAGCTGTGGAACTGGGTGCAGTATATCGGTGCCCCCCAGGCCGAGATGGACGCCTGGCGCACACGCGACATTCAGACAGAACTTTCGGCCATCGCCGGCATGCCGGTCACCGTGCAGAACGACGCCACCGCCGCCTGCGGGGCGGAACTGGTCTTCGGCACCGGCGAAAAGCCCAAGGATTTCCTGTATTTCTACTGCGGCACCTTCATCGGGGGCGGGCTGGTGCTGAATGGCCAGCTGTTCACCGGCCGCACGGGCAATGCCGCGGGCGTGGGGCCGATGCCGGTGCCCGGCCCGGACGGGCAGATGCGGCGCCTGATCAGCATCGCCTCGCTGGCGACGCTGGCCGATGCGATGGATGCGGCGGGCGAACCCTCGGACGGGCTATGGGAAACCCCGACCCGCTGGCAGGCAAGCGAGGCCGTGCTGGAACGCTGGATGACCGATGCGGCCAACGGGCTGGCCGCCGCCATCCTCTCGGCCAGTTCGCTGCTGGAACTGGGCGCGGTGCTGATCGACGGCTGGATGCCGGTCGAAATGCGCGCCCGCTTGACCGCGCATGTGATCGAGGCGTTCCACAAGCTCGACCTCGCCGGCATCGACGCCCCGCTGATCCGCGAGGGCACGATCGGCGCCGAGGCGCGCAGCCTGGGCGCGGCGGCGGTGCCGCTGGCGCAGCGCTTTCTGCTGGAACAAGGCTCGGTCCTGACCGCGGGTTAGCGCAAACGCTGCCATATCCGCCGGGGGCGCGGCCTGTAACCGCTTGACAGGCCGAGCAGTCTTGACCCACGAAGGGAAGGCCCCATATGGGACCAGACCGCCCCGACCAGCAGATCGCCGCCCCGCCCCGGAAGCCGGCCATAACACACGGATAAGCCCCCGGTATGTCCCCTGCCCTGATCGCCGCGCTGCCCTTTCTCGGCGCCCTACTTCCCGGCTTGCTGATCCGGGTCAGCCGCACCGCCTGCGCCACCGTGACCGGATCGGTCACCCTGCTGGCCCTGATCGGACTGGGCCTGCACATCCCCGCCGTGCTGCGCGGCGAGGTGATCACCGCGCGGTTCGACTGGCTGCCGATGCTGGGCCTGAACGCGACCTTTTTCCTCGACGGGCTGGGCCTGCTGTTCGCCGGGCTGATCCTGGGGATCGGGCTTCTCATCATCCTCTATGCCCGGTTCTACCTGTCGGACCGCGATCCGATGGGACAGTTCTACACCTATCTGATGCTGTTTCAGGGCGCGATGGTGGGGATCGTGCTGTCGGACAACATCCTGCTGCTGCTGGTGTTCTGGGAACTGACCTCGCTGTCGTCCTTTCTGCTGATCGGCTACTGGAAACACCTGCCCGAGGGGCGCCAGGGCGCGCGCATGGCGCTGACCGTCACCGGGGGCGGCGGGCTGGCGATGATCGCGGGGATGCTGATCCTGGGTCAGATCGCCGGCAGCTTTGACCTGACGGTGATCCTGCAACACAAGGCCGAGATTCAGGCAAGCGATTGGTATCTGCCGGCGCTGATCCTGATCCTGCTGGGCGCCTTTACCAAATCGGCGCAGTTCCCGTTCCATTTCTGGCTGCCACATGCCATGGCCGCCCCCACCCCGGTTTCGGCCTATCTGCATTCGGCCACCATGGTGAAGGCCGGCATCTTTCTGATGGCGCGCATGTGGCCGGTGCTGGCGGGCACGCCGGAATGGTTCTGGATCGTGACCTCGGCGGGGCTGTTCACCATGGTCATGGCCGCCAAGATCGCCTTCTTCAAGGATGACCTCAAGGCGCTGCTGGCGTTTTCGACCGTCTCGCATCTGGGCCTGATCACCATGCTGCTGGGCTTTGGCACCAAGGCGGCGGCGACGGTGGCGGTGTTTCACATCATCAACCACGCCACCTTCAAGGCGGCGCTGTTCATGAGCGCGGGCATCGTCGATCACGAGGCCCATACCCGCGACATCAAGCGGCTGGGCGGGCTGCGGCACCTGATGCCGATCACCTTTACCATCGCCACGGTGGCGGGGCTTTCGATGGCGGGCATTCCGCCCTTCAACGGCTTTCTCTCCAAGGAAATGATGCTGGAAGAGGCCGCCCATACCGCCCCCTGGGTCATCCCGGCGCTGGCGGTGATCGGGGCGCTGTTCTCGGTCGCCTATTCGTTCCGGCTGGTGGCGCATACCTTCCTGGGGCCGGTGCGCGACGATTACCCGCACAAACCCCATGACCCCGGCTTCGGCATGTGGGCCTCGCCGGCGCTGCTGGCGGTGCTGGTCGTGCTGATCGGGCTGATGCCGATGACCTTTGCCGGCTGGCTGGTCGATGCCGCCGCCGGCGCGGTGACGGGCGACACCGTGCATGCCCATATCAAGCACTGGCACGGGCTGGAAAGCCCGGCGCTGTGGATGTCGCTTTTCGCCATTGGCGGCGGCCTTGTGCTGCTGGGCCTGCATGCCCCATTCGACCGCATCTGGCTGGCCTTCCCGCGCCCCGAGGCGAAACGCATCTTCGATACGGTGATCGAGGCTTTTGCGGCGCTGACCGCGCGGGTGAACCGCCGCCTGCATTCCGGCGCGCTTGGCCAATACCTTGCCGTCGCGACGCTGGCCATTCTGGCGGGCGGGGTCTGGGCCTTTCAGACCGGCACCCACAGCCCCGGCACCCGCAGCTTGCAAGAGATCGAGCCCGTGGCCGCCGCGGGCTGGTTCGCGCTGATGGTCGCCTCTTTCGGGGTGGCGCTGATGCACCGCCAGCGCCTGCTGACGCTGGTGCTGATCGGGGTGATCGGGCTGATCGTCTCGGTCGGTTTTGCCTATCTTTCGGCCCCCGATCTGGCACTGACCCAGATCTCGGTCGAGGTGGCGACGGTGATCCTGATGCTGCTGTCGCTGAACTTCCTGCCGAAATACACCCCCGCCGTCAGCTCCACCGCGCGCAAGACCCGCGACTGGATCATCGCCGGCGCCGGCGGGCTGGGGGTGGGCACGCTGATCTATGCGCTGATGTTGCGCGATTTCGCCTTTCCGACCATTGCCGATTATCACCTGGCCAATGCCAAGGCGCTGGGCGGCGGCACCAATGTGGTGAACGTGATCCTGGTGGACTTCCGCGGCTACGATACCTTTGGCGAGATCACCGTGCTGGGCATCGCCGCAACGCTGATCTTCGCGCTGACCGAAACCATCCTGCGGCCCGGCCCGGCCAATGACCGGCTGCGCAACTGGAAAAGTGATACGCCCGATGCGGGCGACCGCCACCCGCTGATGATGGTGGTCGCGACGCGGATGATGCTGCCGATCGCGCTCCTTGTCGGGATCTACATCTTCCTGCGCGGCCATAACGTGCCGGGCGGCGGCTTCATCGCCGGGCTGGTCGTGGCCATTGCGCTGGTCATGCAATACATGGCCTCGGGCTTTGGCTGGACCGCCGCGCGCCAGAAGATCGACTATCACGGCCTGATCGGCGCGGGCGTGCTGATCGCCGCGGCCACGGGGATCGGTTCCTGGTTTGCCGGGCGGCCCTTCATGACCTCGAATTACGGCTATTTCCACATCGGCCCGCTGGAGGAATTCGAGCTGGCCACCGCGGCCCTATTCGATCTGGGCGTCTTCCTGACCGTGCTGGGCGCGGTGATGCTGGCGCTGTCGTCGCTGACCCGGATCGCCGTGCGCGCGGGCCAGACCACCAATATCGAAGCCTTTGACATGCAAGACAAACTGGAACCTGGCCCTGGCGCCGAAGCGGAGGTCAAGTGATGGAGCTGCTTGTCGCCTCTGCCGTCGGCGTGATGACCACAGTCGGCCTTTATCTGATCCTGCGGCTGCGGGCCTTTCCGGTCATTGTCGGGCTGACCATGATTTCTTACGCCTGCAACGTCTTCATCTTTGCCTCAGGGCGGGTGGTGGCGGGGCTGCCGCCGATCCTGTCCAAGACGGCCACGGGCTATACCGACCCGATGCCGCAGGCGCTGGTGCTGACCGCGATCGTGATTTCCTTCGGCATGACCGCCGTGCTGGTCATGCTGGCGCTTGGCGCCTTTTTCGAGGCCGGCGATGACCGGGTGGACCTCGATGAGGAGGGCCGGGAATGATCGGTCACTGGATCATCGCGCCGGTGGTGCTGCCCGCCGTCATGGGCGCCTTCACCCTGCTGGTGCTGCGCAATACGCTGCCGGTGGCGCGGGTATTTTCCACCGCCGCGACCGCCCTTTTGCTGGCCATCGCGCTGCGCCTGCTCTGGGGGGCGACGCATGAGGGGCCAGAGGTCTATTTCTTGGGCAACTGGCCCGCGCCCTTTGGCATCGTGCTGGTGCTGGACCGGCTGTCGGCGCTGATGGTGGCGCTGACCGCGTTTCTGGCGCTGGTGGTGCAGCTTTACGCCATCGGCACCGGATGGGATACGCGCGGGCGGCATTTCCACGCGCTCTGGCAGTTTCAGCTGATGGGGGTGTGCGGCGCCTTTCTGACCGGCGACGCCTTCAACCTGTTCGTCTTCTTCGAGGTGCTGCTGATCGCCAGCTATGGCCTGATGATCCATGGCGGCGGCAAGGACCGGCTGAAGGCGGGCGTGCAATATGTGGCCTATAACCTGGTCGGATCGACCCTGTTCCTGTTCGGGCTGGCCACGATCTATTCCGTCACCGGCACGCTGAACATGGCCGATCTGGCGGCCAAGCTGCCCGGCCTGCCCGAGGGCGACGCCGCGCTGATCCGGCTGGCCGGGGTGATGTTGCTGATGGTCTTTGCCATCAAGGGCGCGCTGGTGCCGCTGCATGTCTGGCTGCCCGCGACCTATGCCCAGGCCCCCGGGCCGGTTTCGGCGCTGTTTGCGGTGATGACCAAGGTCGGCGCCTATGCGGTGATCCGCATCTATACGCTGGTCTTCCCGACCGACCTGCCGGCGACCGGCACGCTTTATGCCGATCTGCTGCTGCCGGCCGCGCTGGTGACCATGGCCGTGGGCGCCGTGGGGGTGATGGGTGCGCGCAAGGTGCAGGGGCTGGTGGCCTTTACCGCCGTCACCTCGATGGGCACGCTGTTTGCCGCCGTGGCGCAATTCACCCCCGGCGCCACCGCCGCCGCGCTGTATTATGCGCTGCATTCCACGCTGGCCGCCGCCGCGCTGTTCCTGATTGCCGATCTGGTCATGGCCCGGCGCATCGACGGCACCCTGACCGAGGCCCGCCCCGCCATCGCGCAACAGGGGCTGGTCGCGGGCCTGTTCATGGCCGGCGCCATCGCCGCCGCCGGGATGCCGCCGCTGTCGGGCTTTCTGGGCAAGCTGATGATCCTTGATGCCACGCGCGGCCTGGCTCAGCCGCTGATCTGGGCGACGATCCTGGGATCGTCCTTCGTCGTCATCATCGGCCTGTCGCGGGCAGGCTCGCTCCTGTTCTGGAAGTCGCATGCCGCGCAGGCGACGCCGGTGCCGCATCCGGCGCAGCCGCTGGCCTTTGTCGCCACCGGCGCGCTGATCGCGGGGCTGGTCGGGCTGACGCTGGCGGCCGGGCCGGTCAGCACCTGGCTGGCCGAGACGGCGGCCGAACTGCATGACCCCGCCGCCTATATCGCGGCGAACAAGCTGGGGGAGGAGCATTGATGCTGCGCAAACTGGTGCCTCATCCGGGTCTGACCCTGCTGCTGATCGTGACCTGGCTGATGCTGGTCAACGAATTCAAATGGGGCAGCCTGGTCTTTGCGGCGATCATGGGCATCATCCTGCCCATCCTGACCGCCCCCTACTGGCCCGACCGCCCGCTGATCCGCAACTGGCCAGCGGCGGTGGAATATGTGGGGATCGTGTTCTGGGACATCATCAAGTCCAACATCACCGTCGCGATGATCGTGCTGTTCCGCCCCGCGGCCAAGCTGAACCCCGCCTGGGTGACCGTGCCGCTGGACGTGACCTCGCCCGAGGCGATCACGGTGCTGGCCGGCACGATCACCATGACCCCCGGCACCGTCACCGCCGATCTGTCGGCCGATGGCAAGGCCCTGCTGGTGCATTGCCTTGATGCCACCGACCCCGACGCGGTGCGCGATGACATCAAGGCGCGCTACGAATCCCGGCTGAAAAGGATCTTCGCATGATCGAAATGGCCATGACATTCGCCTTTGCCTGTTTCGGGCTGGGCCTGCTGATCTGCCTGTGGCGGGTGATGTTCGCCCCCACCATCCCCGACCGCATCCTTGCGCTGGATACGATGGTGGTGAACATGATCGCGCTGATCGTGCTGTATGGCATGCACCACAAATCGGGCCTCTATTTCGAGGCGTCGATGCTGTTCGCGATGACCGGCTTTGTGTCCTCGGTGGCCTATGCCAAGTTCATCCTGCGCGGCGATATCATCGAGTAGGGCCATGATCGCAGACATCCTCATCTCCGTTCTTCTGGTCATCGGCGGCGTCTTCGGGCTGGTGGGTTCCTACGGGCTGGTGAAACTGCCCGACCTGATGACGCGGCTGCACGCCCCCACCAAGGCCAGCACGCTGGGCGTGGGCGGGGTGCTGCTGGCCTCCATGGGGTATGCGCTGGTCAATGGCGGGGTGAGCTGGCACGAATTGCTGATCACGCTGTTCCTGTTCCTGACCGCGCCGATCACCGCCAACTTCATCGCAAAGGCCTGGATGGCGCGCCATGTCACTGCCGCCGACCTGCCGCCGACGGGCGGCGAACGGACCTGGGCCACGCTGGACCTGAGCGACCTGCCGATGCAGCCGGAACTGACCCCGCCCCCGCCCCCCGGCCGCCCGACCTGAGCGGGTGGCACCCCGCGGCGCTTTCTGCCATATCTGGGCAAAACGCGCGAAGGGGGATGACATGAATTTCGGCAAGGGCTGCCATCTGCACCTGATCGACGGGTCGGCCTTCATCTTTCGCGCCTATCACGCGCTGCCGCCCTTGACCCGCAAGACCGATGGCCTGCCGATCGGCGCGGTGGCCGGGTTCTGCAACATGCTGTTCCGCTACATCGAGGGGAACAAGTCGGGCGACGCGCCGACCCATGTCGCGGTGATCTTCGATCATTCGTCGAAAACCTTTCGCAACGAGATCTTTCCGGCCTACAAGGCCAACCGCCCCGAACTGCCCGAGGATCTGCGCCCGCAATTCCCCCTGACGCGCGAGGCGACCCGCGCCTTCAACATCGCCTGTATCGAGACCGAGGGCTATGAGGCCGATGACATCATCGCCACCCTGTCCTGTCAGGCGCGCGATGCCGGCGGGCGGGTGACGATCATTTCCTCTGACAAGGATCTGATGCAGTTGATCGGCGATGGTGTCGTGATGTTTGATGCCATGAAGAACAAGACCATCGACCGCGACGAGGTATTCGAGAAATTCGGCGTCGCGCCCGACCGGGTGGTCGATGTGCAGTCGCTGGCGGGCGACAGTGTGGATAACGTGCCCGGCGCGCCGGGGATCGGCATCAAGACGGCGGCGCTGCTCATTCAGGAATATGGCGATCTGGAAACCCTGCTCGCCCGGGCCAGCGAGATCAAGCAACCGAAGCGCCGCGAGACTCTGGTGAATTTCGCCGACCAGATCCGGGTCTCCAAGGAGTTGGTCACGCTGAAATGCGACACTCCGCTGGATTTCACGCTGGAAAGCCTTGAGGTGCGCGAACCGGAACCCGAGACGTTGATGACCTTTCTCAACGCGATGGAGTTTCGCACCCTGACCAAACGCGTGGCCGACAAGCTTGACATCACGCCGCCGCCCGCCCCCACGGCCGCCCCGGCCGAAGACAGCCCTGCCCCCGTGGCGCTGCCCTTCGATCATGACGGTTATGAAAGCGTCACCACGCCCGAGGCGCTGGCCGATTGGATCGCCCGCATTCGCGCGGCGGGTCATGTGGCCTTTGACACCGAGACCACCAGCCTTGACGAAATGCGCGCCGATCTGGTGGGCCTGTCGCTGGCGGTAGAGGCGGGCCGAGCCTGTTACATCCCGGTCGGGCATCGTCAGGGTGGCGGCGACCTGTTCGCCAGCGACGCGCTGGTCGAAGGGCAATTGCCGCTCGACACCGTGCTGGCCGCGCTGAAGCCGGTGCTGGAGGATGCGGCCATCCTCAAGATCGGGCAGAACATCAAGTATGATTTCAAGATCATGGCGCGGCATGGCATCCGCATGGCCCCGATCGCGGACACCATGCTGCAAAGCTATGCGCTGCATGGCGGACTGCATAATCACGGCATGGACGAACTGTCGGACCGCTATCTGGGCCATAGCCCGATCCCGATCAAGACCCTGCTGGGCAGCGGCAAATCGGCCATCACCTTTGATCAGGTCGGCATCACGGACGCGGTGAAATACGCGGCCGAGGATGCGGATGTGACGCTGCGCCTGTGGCAGCGTTTCAGCCCGCAACTGCACCGCGCCCGCGTGACCACGGTGTATGAGACGCTGGAACGTCCGCTGGTGCCAGTGCTGGCCGATATGGAAATGGCCGGCGTCAAGGTGGATCGCGACGTGCTGGCGCGCATGTCCAATGCCTTCGCGCAAAAGCTGGTGCAGCTGGAGGAGGAAATCCACGACATCGCCGGCTCGAAGTTCAACGTGGGCAGCCCCAAGCAACTGGGCGAGATCCTGTTTGACCAGATGCAGGTGCCCGGCGGCGAAAAGGGCAAGACCGGCGCCTATGCCACCGGCGCCGATGTGCTGGAGGATGTGACCACGCTGGAAGACAGCCACCCGCAAGGGGCGCGGCTGGCGGCGCGGGTGCTGGACTGGCGGCAGATCGCCAAGCTGAAATCCACCTATACCGACACGCTGCAAGACCATATCCACCCCGAAACCGGGCGGGTGCATACCTCTTATTCCATCGCCGGGGCGAATACCGGGCGGCTCGCCTCGACCGATCCGAACCTGCAAAACATCCCCGTCCGCACCGAAGAAGGCCGTCGCATCCGCGAGGCTTTCGTGGCGCCCGAGGGCCGGGTGCTGGTCAGCCTCGATTACAGCCAGATCGAGCTGCGCATCCTCGCCCATATCGCCGACATCCCGGCGCTGAAACAGGCTTTCCGCGACGGGCTGGACATTCACGCCATGACCGCCTCCGAAATGTTCGGCGTGCCGGTCGAGGGGATGGACCCGATGGTGCGCCGGCAGGCCAAGGCGATCAATTTCGGCGTGATCTACGGCATTTCCGGCTTTGGTCTGGCGCGCAACCTGCGCATTCCCCGGGCCGAGGCGCAGGGCTTCATCGACCGCTACTTTGAACGTTTCCCCGGCATCCGCGCCTATATGGATGACACCGTGGCCTTCGCCAAGGCTAACGGATTTGTGCAGACCCTGTTCGGCCGCAAGATCCACACGCCCGAAATCAACGCCAAGGGCCCCGGCGCCGGCTTTGCCAAACGCGCCGCGATCAACGCGCCGATCCAGGGCACCGCGGCCGATGTAATCCGCCGCGCGATGATCCGCATGCCCGCGGCCATCGCGGGGATCGACGCAAAGATGCTGCTTCAGGTGCATGACGAATTGCTGTTCGAGGTGGCCGAGGATCAGGCCGACCGCCTGATTTCCACCGCCCGCGACGTGATGGAAGGCGCCAGCGAACCGGCTGTGAAACTGTCGGTTCACCTGCGGGCCGATGCCGGGCGCGGCGCCACTTGGGCGGCGGCGCATTGAGCCTGCCACTGCCGCCCGGCGGAGCCATGGCGCCATGATTGCCACCTGGCCCGAGTTGAAGGCGCTTGCCCTGTCGCTCTGCCTGCCCGGGGTGACCGAGGCCCGGCCCTGGGGGCATGAGGTGCTCAAGTCCCATGGCAAGATGTGGTGCTGGTGGTCGCCCTATGAGGATGCGGCCGTGTTCAAGGCGGGGTTCGACGAACGCGAGATGCTGATGCAAGCCGACCCTGACCGCTTTTTCCTGCATCCCCATTATGCGCGCAGCGCGCTGGTGCTGGTGCGGGCGGGACAGATCGACCCGGATTGGGCGCGCCACCGGCTGATCGCCGACTGGCGGGCGATGGCGCCAAAGCGGCTGCTGAAGGAATGGGATGCCGGCCAGCACGGCGCTTGATTTAAGTCATAGAAGCGCAGCACGACGCGGGCTACACTCGCCGGGATGCACAACGCCCGGTTTTGCCTTGCCCTGATCCTGACACTTGCGCTGGCCCTGGTCGGCGCGGGTGCGGCACCTGTTGCCGGATCGGCTGGCCTGACGGAACTGGTGATCTGCGCCGAAGGCGGGCCCGCGCGCATCCTGCTGGATGATCAGGGCCGCCCCGCCCCCCTGTCAGAGCGCTGCTGCACCTGCATCGCCTGTGCCGCACTGCATGGCTATGTGCCGCCCGCGGCGCCCCTGGCCACACCCGCCCGCCTTGCGCGCCGGGCCGACCCGGCCCGCCCCGCCTGCGTCACCCCCTGGCTGCGCGCGCAGCGCACCGCCTGGCCGCGCGCGCCCCCGCTGCCCCCCGCATCCGCAAGATTTTTCGTCACAGGATCGGCGACGCTTGAGTTTGGTCAAGAATCGTCGCGCGGCGGCATGGCAAGCAACGGGCGCATCCAAGAGGTTGCCCGATGATTCCGTTTTGCCTTCGCCTTGCCGGCATCCTGCTGGCCCTTGTCCTCTCGCTCAGCGGCGCGCATGCCGACACCGTGCTGGGGGGCTACCTGTCCAAGATCAGTGCCGCCGATCTGGTGCCCGGCGCCGAGGGCTTTGGCCCCGAACGGGCCGATCTGGCCGTAGCGCCGGTGCTGAAAGGCGGGCAGACGATCGGCTGGGCCTTCGTCACCAGCGATTTCGTCGGCACCACCGGCTATTCCGGCAAGCCCATTCACACCATGGTCGCCGTCGATGACAGCGCCCATGTGATCGGGCTTCAACTGCTCAAGCATTCCGAACCGATCGTGCTAATCGGCATCCCGGATGCCAAGATCAAGGCGCTGGCCGCAGCCTATATCGGTCTTGATCTGGTGGCCGAGGCGCAATCGGGTGGCACCGCGCATGACGTGGACATCATCTCGGGCGCGACGGTCACCGTGATGGTGATCGACGATTCCATCGTGCGTTCGGGGCTCAAGGTCGCGCGGGCGCTTGGTCTGGGCGGGCTGAAGGCCGAGGCCGCCGATATCGGCCCGAAGCTGGAGATCGACCCCGAGGCCAAGGCCCCCGCCGACTGGTCGGCGATGGAGGGCGACGGCACGCTGCGCCGTCTGTCGCTGGATGTGGGGCAGGTCAACGCGGCCTTCGCCACGCTGGACGACCCGCGCGCCGCCGAACGCGCGCTGACCGAGGCCCCGGCCACCCCCTTCATCGAGATGCAGGCGGCGCTTGTCTCGGTGCCCGGCATCGGCCGTGCCCTGCTGGGCGAACAGGATTACACCAACCTTGCTGGCTGGCTGCAACCGGGCGACAGCGCGCTGTTGCTGGCCGGGCGCGGCATCTACAGCTTCAAGGGGTCGGGCTATGTGCGCGGCGGCATCTTTGACCGGATCGTGCTGATCCAGGACGATGTCTCGGTCCGCTTCCGCGACAAGATGCACCGCCGCATCGTGGCGCTTGGCGCCGAGGGCGCGCCCGACATGACCGAGATGGACCTGTTCCGCATCCCCGCCGAGACCGGCTTTGACCCGACCCGGCCGTTCCGCGTGCAATTGCTGGTGCAGCGTGAGGTCGGGCCGATCGAAAAGGTCTTTACCACCTTCGATCTGGGCTATCAGCTGCCGCAGACCTATCTCAAGGCGCAGCCCGTCGCCCCGCAGCCCGAGGCCGCGACCACCATCGCCACGCAAGACGAAGGCGCCGCCCAGGCAGATCTGTGGAAAAAGATCTGGCGCGGCAGCCAGACCGAAATCGTCGTGCTGGCCGTGATGCTGTTCGTGCTGACGGCGATGTTCTTCTTCCAGTCCTGGGCCACCCGGCGGGCGCGGGCCTTCCTGTGGTTCCGCATGGGTTTTCTGACGGTGACGCTGGTGTTTCTGGGCTTTTACGCCAATGCCCAGCTTTCGGTCGTCAACCTGATGGCGCTGTTCGGCGCGCTGGTCTCGGGGTTCAGCTGGCAGGCCTTTCTGCTGGATCCGCTGACCTTCATCCTGTGGTTCGCGGTGGCGGCGGCGCTGCTGTTCTGGGGGCGCGGCGCCTATTGCGGCTGGCTCTGCCCCTTTGGCGCGCTGCAAGAGCTGACCAACCGCATCGCCCGCGCCCTGCATGTGCCGCAATGGACCCTGCCCTGGGGCCTGCATGAACGGCTTTGGCCGCTGAAATACATGATCTTCCTCGGGCTGTTCGGCGTTTCGCTGATGAGCATCGAACAGGCCGAACATCTGGCCGAGGTGGAACCGTTCAAGACCGCGATCATCCTGAAATTCGTGCGCGCCTGGCCTTTCGTGGCCTATGCGGCGGCGCTGCTGATCGCGGGGCTGTTCGTGGAGCGGTTCTACTGCCGCTATCTCTGCCCGCTGGGCGCGGCGCTGGCGATCCCGGCCCGGATGCGCATGTTCGACTGGCTGAAGCGCTACAAGGAATGCGGCAACCCCTGCCAGAGCTGCGCGAACCATTGCCCGGTTCAGGCCATCCACCCGACGGGCGAGATCAACCCGAATGAATGCGTGAACTGCCTGCATTGCCAGGTGCTTTACCAGTCCGAGACCACCTGCCCGGTCGTCATCAAGCGGCTGAAACGCCGCGCGTCGGTCGGCACGGCGCCCGCGCCGCTGGGGGCACCCCCGGCCGGGCACCCCAACGCAACACGGCATGAGCCGTCGATCTGAGAGGAGATCATCATGGACCATGATCAGAAACACGGGCTGAGCCGCCGCGCCCTGCTGGGCGCCACGGCCGGCGGGGCGGCCCTTGCGGGCGGTCTGGGCGGGCGCCTTGCGCTTGGCCCGACCGTGGCAGGGCTGGGCGCCGCCGGGATCGCCACCGCCGCCACCACCGGCGCGGCCCAGGCCGCCGGGTTCGAGGTGGCACCCGGCCAGCTGGACGAATATTACGGCTTCTGGTCCTCGGGTCAGACCGGCGAGATGCGCATCCTCGGCATTCCGTCGATGCGCGAACTGATGCGGGTGCCGGTGTTCAACCGCTGCTCGGCGACCGGCTGGGGCCAGACCAATGAATCGATCCGCATCCACCAGCGGACCATGACCGAAAAGACCAAGGCGCAGCTGGCCGCCAATGGCAAGAAGATCCATGACAATGGCGACCTGCACCACGTCCACATGTCCTATACCGAGGGCAAGTATGACGGTCGCTATCTCTATATGAACGACAAGGCCAATACCCGCGTGGCGCGGGTGCGCGGCGATGTGATGAAATGCGACGCCATCCTGGAGATCCCGAACGCCAAGGGCATCCACGGCATGCGCCCGCAGAAATGGCCGCGCTCCAACTATGTCTTCTGCAACGGCGAGGACGAGGCGCCGCTGGTCAATGACGGCAGCACGATGAAGGATGTGACGACCTATGTGAACGTCTTCACCGCCGTCGATGCCGACAAATGGGATGTCGCCTGGCAGGTGCTGGTGTCCGGCAACCTGGACAATTGCGATGCCGATTACGAAGGCAAATGGGCCTTCTCGACCAGCTATAACAGCGAAATGGGCATGACCCTGGCGGATATGACCGCCAGCGAGATGGACCATGTCGTCGTCTTCAACATCGCCGAGATCGAAAAGGCCGTCGCCGAAGGCAAGTTCGAGGAGGTGAACGGCGTCAAGGTGCTGGATGGCCGGAAAGACGCCAACAGCCAGTTCACCCGCTATATCCCCATCGCGAACAACCCGCATGGCTGCAACATGGCGCCCGACAAGAAGCACCTCTGCATCGGCGGCAAGCTCAGCCCGACGGTGACGGTGATTGATGTCACGCTGCTGGATGCGGTCTTTGCCGGCGCCGACCCGCGGTCCTGCGTGGTGGCGGAACCCGAACTGGGCCTTGGCCCGCTGCACAACGCCTTTGACGGGCAGGGCAACGTCTATACCTCGCTGTTCCTCGACAGCCAGGTGGTGAAGTGGAACATCGAAAAGGCGATTGCCGCCTACAAGGGTGAAAAGGTCGATCCGATCCTCGACAAGCTCGATGTGCAATACCAGCCGGGCCACCTGAAGACCTCGATGGGCGAAACGCTGGAGGCCGACGGCAAATGGATGGTCTGCCTGTGCAAGTTCTCCAAGGACCGCTTCCTGAATGTCGGGCCGCTGAAGCCTGAAAACGATCAGCTGATCGACATTTCGGGCGACAAGATGGTGGTGATCCATGACGGCCCGAACTTTGCCGAGCCGCATGACGCCATCGCCGTGCATGCCAGCAAGATGACCAACATCAAGTCGGTCTGGGATCGGCAGGATCCGATGTGGGCCGAAACCCGCAAACAGGCCGAGGCCGATGGCGTGAACCTGGACGAATACCAGGACACGGTGATCCGCGACGGCAACAAGGTGCGGGTCTACATGTCCAGCCAGGCCCCGCAATTCGCGCTGGAGGAATTCACCGTCAAGGAAGGCGACGAGGTGACGGTGATCGTCACCAACCTCGACGATATCGACGACCTGACCCACGGCTTCACCATGGGCAACCACGGCGTCGCGATGGAAATCGGGCCGCAGGCGACGGCCTCGGTCACCTTTGTCGCGGCCAATGCCGGGGTTTACTGGTATTATTGCCAGTGGTTCTGCCACGCCCTCCATATGGAGATGCGCGGCCGGATGTTCGTCGAACCGAAAGGCGCCTGATCATGCGGCGCGCCCTGATCCTGCTGCTGGCCTGCCTTGCCACGCCCCTTCGGGCGGCGGAGGTGCAGGTCATGCCCGGGCCGGGCGCGCTGCAACAGGCCATCGCCGAGGCCCGCCCCGGCGATGTGCTGCACCTGACCGACGGGGCCTATCCGGGCCCCGTCACCATCGACCGCAAGCTGACCCTGACCGGCCCGCGCGGCGCTGTGATCGACGGCATGGGGCGCGGCACCGTTGTCACCATCACCGCCCCGGACGTGACGCTGACAGGCTTTTCCGTCACCGGATCGGGCACGCAGAACAGCGATCTCGACGCCGGGGTGAAGATCGTGAAGGGCGCCGACCGCGCCCGGATCGAGGGGCTTTCGCTGCGCGGCAACATGCACGGGATCGACGTGCATGGCGGCCGCGACGCCCTAGTGCGCGGCAACGATATCACCGGCAGCCAGGATGCGCGCATGAACCAGCGTGGCAATGGCATCTATGTCTGGAACAGCCCCGGCGCGGTGATCGAGGGCAACAGCGTGCGCTTTGGGCGCGACGGCATTTTCTCCAACACCTCGCGCAAGGGGATCTACCGCAACAACCTGTTCCGCGACCTGCGTTTCGCTGTCCACTATATGTATACCCACGATTCCGAAGTGTCGGGCAATACCTCGATCGGCAATCACCTGGGCTTTGCCATCATGTTTTCCGATCGCGTGGCGCTGAAAGACAATCTCAGCCTCGGCGACCGTGAACATGGCATCATGCTGAACTATGCCAACAGCGCCGATGTCTCGGGCAATCTGGTGCGCGGCGGCACGAAGAAATGCCTGTTCATCTACAATGCCCACAAGAACCTGATCTACGACAACCGCTTTCAGGATTGCGGGATCGGCCTGCATTTCACCGCCGGATCGGAACGCAATGTGCTGACCGGCAATGCCTTCATCACCAATCGCGAACAGGTGAAATATGTCGGCACCCGGTATATGGAATGGAGCTTTGAGGGGCGTGGCAATTTCTGGTCGGATCATCCGGCCTATGACCTGAACGGCGACGGCATCGCCGATGGCGTGTTCCGCCCCAATGACCTGATGGACCACATCCTGTGGTCGCAACCCGCTGCCGCGCTTCTGACCGGGGCGCCGGCGGTGCAACTGATCCGCTGGTCGCAATCCAGCTTTCCGGCCACCCTGCCCGGAGGGGTGCAGGACAGCCATCCGCTGATGCGACCGCTTGAGATTTCCGTCCCCGACGACATCGCCGCGCAGGAACGCGCGGTGGCCGGTCGCTGGGCGAAAGGCGATTATGATGACCTCGACCCTGAAAATCTCGGCACTCACTAAGCGCTTTGGCGATGTCGCCGCCCTCAGCGATGTGTCGCTGGCGATCCAGCCGGGCGAAAGGGTGGCCCTGCTGGGCCATAATGGCGCCGGCAAATCGACGATGATGAAGATCATCCTTGGCCTGATCCCCGCCACATCGGGCCGGGTCGAGGTGTGCGGCGCCATGCCCGGCTCGGCCACGGCCCGGGCGCAGGTGGCCTATCTACCGGAAAACGCGGCCTTTCATCCGGCGCTGACCGGGCTGGAACAGTTGCGCCACTATCTTTCGCTGCGCAGCGAAGATCCGGGTCAGGCGCAACAATTGCTGGATCAGGTCGGACTTGGCGCGGCGGCGCGGCGGCGGATCGGCACCTATTCCAAGGGGATGCGCCAGCGCGTCGGGCTGGCGCAGGCGCTGATCGGGGCGCCGCGCCTTCTGGTGCTGGACGAACCGACCAGCGGGTTGGACCCGGTCTCGCGGCGCGATTTCTATGCGCTGCTGGATCAGTTCGCCGCGCGCGGCACCGCGATCCTGCTGTCAAGCCATGCCCTGACCGAGGTCGAGGCCCGCACCGACCGGATCGTCATCCTGTCGGGTGGGCATCTGGTGGCCGAAGGCAGCCTGCCCGCCCTGCGCCGCCTGGCCGATCTGCCCGTGGCGCTGCATGTCACCGCCCGCAACGGCTATGCCCCCGCGCTGATGGATGCGCTGCCCGGCGCGATCCTCGTGGGCGGGGCGCTGCACATGGCCTGCCCGCAATCGGAAAAGCTGGCCTTGCTGGGCCGCATTGCCGGGCTGGGCGACAAGGTCGCCGATCTGGAGGTGCTGCCCCCCAGCCTCGAAGACATCTACAGCCATTTCAGCCGGAGGGACGGGCAATGATCACCCCGCGCCGCATCCTCGCCACCGCCGCGACCGAATTCCGCATCGCGCGGCGCAACCGCTGGGTCATCATCGCCATGGCGCTGATGGCGCTGTTCGCGCTGGTTCTGACCGCCGCCGGTTCCGCGCCCACCGGCGGGCTGGGGGTGGACCGGCTCTCGGTCACGGTGGCCTCGCTCACCTCGCTCGCCGTCTATCTGGTGCCACTGCTGGCGCTGCTGATGAGCTTTGACGCCATCGCCGGCGAGGTAGAGCGTGGCACCCTACCGCTGGTTCTCACCTATCCGGTCTCGCGCGCCGAAATCCTGCTGGGCAAGCTGTTGGCACATCTGGCAGTGCTGGGGCTGGCGGTCGGGGCGGGCTATGGCGTGGCGGCGCTGGCAGCACTACTGACCGATGCCGGGTCGCTGGCGGGGATGCCCGCGCTCTGGCGGCTCTTGTGGTCGTCGCTGGCGCTTGGCGCAACCTTTCTGGGCGCGGGCTATGCGCTGTCTTCGCTGGCGCGGCGGCCTTCGGGTGCGGCGGGGCTGGCGATCGGGCTGTGGCTGGGGCTGGTGGTCCTGTATGATCTGGGCCTGCTGGCGGCAGTGGTCGCCGACAACGGCGGCTGGTTCACCACCAGCGCCTTTCCGGTGGCCCTGCTGGCAAACCCCGCCGATGCGTTCCGGCTGTTCAACCTTTCCGCCTCGGCCGCTACCGCCGCAGCCTCGGGCGTGGGCGGGGCGGCGGCGGTGATCCCGCTCTGGCAATCGCTGGTCTCGGTGCTGGTCTGGCCGCTGGTCGCGCTGGCGCTGGCCCATGCCGCCTTTCGCCGGGTGATCCCATGAAACGCGCGCTGCTTTTGATCCTGCTGGCACTGGCGGCTTGCCGCGACGAGGTGGCGCAATCGGTCACCCCCGTCGCCCTGACGGCCGAGGCCGTCGGCCATTACTGCCAGATGAACCTGATCGAACATCCCGGCCCCAAGGCACAGATCCATCTGGAGGGGCTGCCCGGCGCGCCGCTGTTCTTCAGCCAGGTGCGCGACGCCATCGCCTATGCCCGCCTGCCCGAACAAAGCCACCGGATTCTGGCGATCTGGGTCAATGACATGGGCGCCCCCGGCGCGACATGGGATCAGCCCGGCACCGAAAACTGGATCGACGCGGGCGCCGCGCATTATGTCGTCGGCGCGGCGGTCGAGGGCGGCATGGGCGCGCCCGAACTGGTGCCCTTTGCCGATGCGGCCCGCGCCCGCGCCTTTGCCGCCGATCATGGCGGGGTGGTCATGGCGCTGCCCGCCATTCCCGATACGCAGGTGATGGCGCCCGTGGCCGACACGGCCGACGATGCCGATTTCACGCGCCGCCTGCGCGATCTTTCCCAGCGGACCGGAGGATGATCCGATGCTGAAACGCCGCCGTTTCCTGACCCTGACCGCCTGCGCCCTGGGCGCGGGCCTGCCCGCCGGCATGGCGCGGGCCGGTGGCGGGCTGCATGTGGCGCATGGCCAGGCGCTTGGCGCCCGGGTCACGCTGCGCCTGCGCCACCCGGATGCACCCGCCATCGCCGACCGCGCCCTGACCGAAATCGCCCGGCTGGAACAGATCTTCAGTCTCTATCGCCGTGATTCCGCGCTGATGCGGCTGAATGCCGACGGGCAGCTGGCTCATCCGCCCTTTGAGCTGCTGGAATGCCTGTCGCTGGCCGGGCGGGTGCACGAGGCCAGCGGCGGGTTGTTCGATCCGACGGTGCAACCGCTCTGGGCCGCCTATGCCGAAACCGCAAGCCGCGGCGCAACCCTGTCAGACGCCGCACGCGCGGCGGCGCTGGCGCGCACCGGCTGGGCGCGGGTCGCCCTGTCCGAGACGCGGATCGGGCTGGCACCCGGCATGGCGCTGACGCTGAACGGCATCGCGCAGGGCTACATTGCCGACCGCATCGCCGCCCTGCTGACCGCCGAGGGGCTGGACGACCTGCTGATCGACACGGGTGAATTGCGCGCGCTTGGCGGCCATCCCGATGGCGGCGACTGGCCGGTGACGCTGGCGCAGGGTGACAAGCTGATGCTGCGTCAAAGGGCGCTGGCCAGCTCTGCCCCGCTGGGCACGACCTTTGACGCGGCGGGGCGGCTGGGTCACATCCTGAACCCGCGTGACGGCCAGACCGCCCCGCCCCGCTGGCGCACGGTCAGCGTCTCGGCCCCCGGGGCGGGGTTGGCCGATGCGCTTTCTACCGCGCTGTGCCTGGCCGCCTCGGCCGCAGAGGCGCAGCGCATCTGCGCCGCCTTCCCCAAGGCCCGGATCGAGGCGCTGCACGCCGCCTGACCGTCCGGGGCTTGCCGACCCGCAGCAAAGCCGTCACCCTCTGCGCAAAACCGGAGGGGTTGGAGACATGGCGGATCACGGACGCGCGCCGGGCATGACCGAGGCGGATCGCAGCTTTCTGCGCAGCCTGTTCGACGCGGCGGTCGCGGCGGCGGATCCGCGCCGGGCGCTGGCGGCGCATCTGCCGGCGGCACCGCGGGGGCGGACCGTGGTGATTGGTGCGGGCAAAGGCGCCGCACAACTGGCGGCCGCGTTCGAGGCGCTCTGGCCCGGCCCGCTGGAGGGGGTGGTGGTCACCCGCTACGGCTATGGCTGCGCGACGCAACGCATCCGCGTGCTGGAGGCCGCGCATCCGGTGCCCGATGCCGCCGGCCTTGCGGCCTCGGCGGCGCTGTTTCAGGCGGTGCATGGCCTGACCGCCGACGATCTGGTGGTGGCGCTGGTCTGCGGCGGCGGCTCGGCGCTGCTGCCCTGCCCGCCCGGCGATCTGACGCTGGAGGATGAGGCCGCGCTGAACCGCGCGCTTCTCGCCTCGGGGGCGCCGATCTCGGTCATGAACGCGATCCGCAAGCAGGTGTCCCGCATCAAGGGCGGGCGATTGGCCGCGGCCTGCGCCCCGGCACGGGTGGTCAGCCTGATCGTGTCGGACGTGCCGGGCGACGACCCCGCACAGGTCGCGAGCGGCCCGACCGTTCCCGACAGGATGACCCGCACTGACGCGCGCGCGCTGGTGCAAAGCTGGCGCATCGCCCTGCCGCCGCGCGTGGCGGACTGGCTGGCGGGCACGGAAGGCGAGGCGCCCGATCCCGCCGATCCGGTCTTTGCCGGGCATGAGGTGCGGGTCATCGCCTCGGCCCGCCTGTCGCTGGAGGCCGCGGCGACCCTCGCGGCAGCGCAGGGCGTGCCGGCGGTGATCCTGTCGGATGCAATCGAGGGCGAGGCCCGCGACGTGGCCCGCGTCCATGCCGCCATCGCGCGCGAGGTCGCGCTGCGCGACCGGCCCTTCCCGCGGCCCGTGGTGATCCTGTCGGGCGGCGAGACCACGGTCACGCTGCGCGGCAAGGGTCGGGGCGGGCGCAACAGCGAATTCCTGCTGGCGCTATCGCTCGCGGCGGAAGGCGTGCCCTTTGCCGCGCTTGCCGCCGATACCGACGGCATCGACGGGTCCGAAGACAATGCCGGCGCCTTTGCCACCGGCGACAGCGCCGCCCGCCTGCGCGCCGCCGGGCATGACCCCGCGGCGTTCCTGGCCGGGAACGATGCCTATAGCGCCTTCGCGGCACTGGACGATCTGTTCGCCCCCGGCCCCACCGGCACCAATGTCAACGACTTCCGCGCCATCCTGATCCGCTAGGCGGGCTGGCCGCCCTATTCCGCCGCGCGGCGGGGCAGCACCCAGTTCGGGCGCGCGAAATGGCAGGTATAGCCGTCGGGCCGCCGCTCCAGATAATCCTGATGCTCGGGCTCGGCCTCCCAGAAATCGCCGACGGGCTTAACCTCGGTCACCACCTTGCCGGGCCAGAGCCCGGAGGCATCGACATCCGCGATCGTGTCCAGCGCGACCGCCTTTTGCGCATCAGAGCCGTAATAGATGCCAGAACGGTAGGAACTGCCCAGATCATTGCCCTGGCGGTTCGGCGTGGTCGGGTCATGGATCTGGAAAAAGAATTCCAGCAGTTGCCGATAGCTGATCCGCGCGGGATCAAAGATGATCTCGATCGCCTCGGCATGGCTGCCATGGTTGCGATAGGTCGCGTGGGCCACATCGCCCCCGCTATAGCCCACGCGGGTCGAGATCACCCCGGGCAGCTTGCGGATCAGATCCTGCATGCCCCAGAAACAGCCCCCGGCCAGAACGGCGCGTTCGGTCATCGGTCTTCCTCCACCTGATCCAGATAGTCTTCATAGCCCTGCGCCGCCATCTCGGCGCGGGGCACGAAACGCAGGCTGGCCGAATTGATGCAATAGCGCAGCCCGCCCATGTCGCGCGGCCCGTCGGGAAAGACATGGCCCAGATGACTGTCGCCATGTTTCGACCGCACCTCGACCCGGCGCATGCCATGCGACAGGTCGGCATGTTCGGTCACATTGTCGATCGGCCGCGCAAAGGCCGGCCAGCCACAGCCCGAGTCGAACTTGGCCGACGAGGCGAAAAGCGGCTCGCCCGTCACGACATCGACATAGATACCGGGCGCGAAATGGTGATCGTATGCGCCGCTGAACGGGCGTTCGGTGCCATTCTGCTGGGTGACGCGGTATTGTTCGGGCGTCAGGCGCGCAATGGCGTCTTCGGATTTGCGATAGGTCATCAGTCCTCCCCCGGTTCGTCACATCGAGGGAAGATGGGCTGCTTTGACAGGAATTGCCAAGCCCCCGCGTTCATATTTTCGTCAGCCAAGCTGCGCCGACCGCCCGCCAGATACTTGCGCCCCACCGGAAAAGACACGCCGACACGCCCGGCATGCCTGAGGGTCGTCATCTGCCACAGTCTTCGAATGTCAGGAGAATTTGGAGGCGGGTACCGCCGCCGCATTGATGTAGCGGGTGATCGTACGCAATCGTAATTAGTTGCGAAAAATCATAAGGTTATTCGATCATGTGGGCGGTGTGGCGCGTATCGCGTTGCATGGCGTCGCGTCACGTCTTATTGTTTTTGGTGGGTTGTATGGAGGGTTAAAGCTGCCATGCCTAAGCGCACCAAAGAGCTATCTGCGTTAGAGGTCAAGCGTCTGCCGCAAGGCGTCCATGCCGTTGGCGGGGTCGCAGGGCTCTGCCTTCAAGTCGTCGGTACCGCTCGCTCGTGGATCTTGCGTTCTGTAGTTGGCGAGCGTCGGCGCGCCATTGGCTTGGGTGCATATCCAGAGGTAACGCTCGCAATCGCTCGGGAAAAGGCGGCGAAGGCGCGCGAACTGATCCGGCAAGGGATTGATCCAGTCGAGCAGCGCAAAGCTGCAAAGTCGTCTTTGCTTGCAGAGCAGAAGCGGGGCCTGCTCTTCTCGGATGCGGTGGGAATGTTCGTGCCAGTAAAGTCTGCTGAGTTGTCCCAAGGGAAGTACCGGGGTAATCCCCCCCGAAAGTAAGGGGCTGCATAAGTAGAATTTTCTCGGCAAGATGAACGAGGAGATTCTGAATGAAGACAAGCAGATACACTGAAGCGCAGATCCTTGCTATCCTGCGCCAGGCCGA